>NZ_CP019450.1:2723534-4085301 GCF_001983995.1 Halioglobus japonicus
CGAAGAAAACTTTTTCCTTGATAAGGCAAAGCAGATCCGAGACCGGGTCAACTGCCAGATGGTTTACATTGGTGGCTGCACTGAACTCGACAGTGTGGCGACGATCATGCGTGAGGGCTTTGATTTTATCCAGATGGGAAGACCACTGGTGAAGGACCCTGCCTATGTAAACAACGCCATGAGCAACCCGAATTACCGCAATAACTGCAGCCACTGCAACAAGTGCGCCTCACTGATCGAGGCCCCGGCGGTATTCGCTGTGTGGAAAACGACGCGGTGCAGGTGCAATAGCACGGCGGCGGAAGGGGCTGATCGCTACCCGCCACCGGCGGGAAATTTATATCTCGATGACGGTACGAATGCCCCGGCCCGATTCCAGATCTGCAAAGCCTTCATTGACCTCGGACAGAGGCCGTCGCGCGGTAATCATGCTCGCCATATCCAAGTCGCCTTTGCGCCACAGGCGCAGCAGGCGTGGAATTTCAAACAGCGAGTTGGCCGAGCCCAGCAGACAGCCACACAACTTTTTTTCCAGCGCCTGAAACAACACCACATTGGGCAGTGTGAGATTTTCTTCCAGAGCGGGTGAACCGACAATTACAGTGGTGCCGCCCATGCGCGTGAGTAACACGCCCTGCTCCACCAGCGCCGCACTTCCCGCGGCCTCAAACACATAATCAACACCAATGCCGCCCGTCAGCGCCTGCACCAGGGCAGCCAGATCTTCCGTTTGCGGATCTATGACGTGGGTGGCCCCAAAATCCGCAGCCAGTGCCCGTCGCTCCGCCACGGGATCCGAGGCGATAATCACCGATGCTCCGGCAATTCTCGCCCCTTGAAGCGCCGCCATACCGACACCGCCGAGCCCGGTCACGAGACAGGTGGCGCCCGCCTCCACCTCCGCGGTGTTGAGAACAGCTCCCACACCGGTTTGCAGTGCACAGCCAATCACACAGGCGACATCCAGGGGAATGTCGTCGTCAATCCTAACCGCGCCAGTGGCCGGCAGCGTCACGTACTCTGCCAACGCACCAATGCCGCAGCCGCGCAGCACCGCCTGCCCTTGGCGACTCAATCCGCTCTCGCCGTCGGGCAGCAAACCGGACATGATGCTCATGGCATTGGTGCACAGGTGTTGCTGGTCGCGCTGGCAGTAATAGCAGTGGCCACAGGGCGCACAGGGTGTTAGTACCACGTGGTCGCCCGGCGCCAGGTGGGTGACGCCAGCGCCCACGGCTGACACAATGCCCGACGCCTCGTGCCCGGGAACCATAGGCCCCATCAACGGTGCCTTGCCAGTGACAAACCCGAGATCCGAGCTGCACAAGCCGCAGTATTTGATGTTGACCTGAACCTCGCCTGCACGGGGAGGAATCACCTCGAGATCATCGACGATCTCGATGGGCTGGCGTGCCGCACTGAGTATGGCTGCTTTCAAGGTGAGCTCCTTCAGCCGCTGATCGGCCAGCGTGGGTCGTCGGCGTAGAAAGCAAACCGCTCCGCAATCATCTGGGCGCTAAGTCCGTAGTCCTGTAAGCGGTACTCGTGTTTACCGTGCTTGCCCTTGGGGTTATTGTCGACATGGGCTTGCATGGCATTGTGGCCAGCGTCGGACATGTGCAAGCTGAAGCTGTCGTATACCTTCTGCACCACGGCCATATTGTCATCGACAAATTCTTGCTGGGAACAATCGATAAAACACTCGCTGGGCAGTTTGGCACGGCTGGCGAGGCCGCGTTCCAGCGACATCGCGTACCACTCCATAACGCTGCGACCCATCTCGGCCATATCGATATGACTGTAATCGCCCAGGTACATGTCCAGCACGACTTTGTTGAGGCTGTTAATGGAGGGGATGACTTTCTGCGGATCGCGGTGACACCAGATGAAGCGCGCGTCAGGGAACACCTCAAGTATCTGTTCAATGCCAAACATATGGGCTGGCGCCTTTAACAGCCACTGCTGCCCCGGGTTGCGCCAGTTCAGCAGTTGCATCACTTTCTTCTGGAACGCGTACAGGGGTGTCAGGTCCTGTGCCAGCAACCAGCTGCGGTAGGGCTCGAGCATAATTTCAAAGCCCAGCTGCACACCGTGAAACGCATAGGCGTGCAGGAGCACGCACTCTTCTGGCGTATCGGCATCCACATAGTGGATTTTGGCAAACTCTGAGTTGCGTGACTCTTCCAGAGCCTTGGCCAGGTAATCATAGCGAGGGTCTTTATCGCCTGGCGCACTGCCGGGCCAGGGATCCGGAAACTGCACTTCCCACTGCAGGGGCGAGCGATTTTCCGGTGCCACTTCCAGCAGATTGAGCAGCGCTGAAGTACCTGATCGCGGCAATCCGGTGACAAAAATCGGCGCATTGATCTCCTGATCTTGCCAACCTTCCACCGTGTTCAGCGCATGCTCGAGTTTCAGTCGGGTGGCTATCTGGTAAACCACGCGCTCGTAACAGCGTTGACGCCCCTCCGGATCGCGCACGTGCTCATCGTAAGTAGCCAGCAGCGCATCGAGCCCCTCGCGGCTGAAGCCATCACCAAGATCGCTGAAGCCAGTTTGTTCATGTGCCGCCGCTATGGCGACTTGTGCCTCAAACAACGGGCCGTTAGTCATACCAGATCTGCCTGCTTCATCACTTTTACGTCCAGCAGCGGATGGTGCTGGGCACCAATCCAGCGCCAACACATGGTGCCGATATTATGTCCAGCTGTTTCCACCCAGTTGGGCAAACCGGGGTCGCGATGCGCAATCACCACCCGCACGCTGCCATCGGGCTCGTAGTGGGCAGTGTGCTTATTGAAATGAATCTGGTGATAGCGGTAATCCAGCGACTCCATCCACCAGTTGTCCAACTGGAAATTCCAGGTCTGGCACTCGGGAATCTCAGGCGCGGTAATCACCATGACCTCATCATCCGCCAGTTCCCAGGCGCTGTGAAAATAGAAAATATTGGGATCTCCGCCAATCGACTGGCAGTAGTCCTGATCCGCAGGAGGCAGATCGTTCATTGTTGGCAGGAAACTCTCCGCCCAGTTTTCGAACATGGTGGCTGCACCGTGTACCCACAGGCTGGCCCCCTGCAAACCGCGCACGAGTTTTTCGGGCGAAAGCGGCCGGGGACGGTCTTCCTCAGCGCCAATGCGCTCAATCTTGAGATCAGCAGCGACTTCGTTGACGCGGTCCTGGAACGTCTGACGCACGGTAATGGAATTTGAATCCTCGCCCATGGGCAGCCAGTTACCTGGCTTTTCGGTGCGACTGATAATGATTTCAAAGCTTCCATCGTCAGCTATTTCAAGCTCGCGATGATCGATATGCCCGGTGACTTCCATGGTGCCACCAGAACCGTACTTGTTGATGATGGAGCTGATACCGAGGTAGTTGACTGTATTGCGCTTGCCGGTGATGCGGTAGTCAAACTCGGAGCGAATAGCGGCGCTTTCATAGCGATTGTCAGGATTATCCGCTCCCAGCTTAATCGTTTCGTGGGCGCCACAGCGCAGCACCGGGAACATGGGATCGGAGAACTCAAGATAACTCTCCAGGCCACCGCGCAACAGGCGTGTCAGATAGCGATACCCCTCTGCCTGGTTGAAAGCGTCCCCGGGGCTTTCTCGCTACGAATAATTCTGCCCGCTTCTTTCAGGGAGTCACAAAACTCGTCCCAGGCGGATCCATCGAGGATCTTCTGTTCGGCATCTGACATAACTCGCTCCTATGTGTGTAATTATTAGTCTTGGGGCATGTTAGCTAATTCCTGATGCTGGCGCGCGGCAGGAACTAACGCTAGAGTCGATTGGTATAAGAATCTGATCGGGGAGAAATGGGTGTCGCTGTTATGCTGACACCAACAACAATGGCATCCCTTGAACCGCGAGAAAACACCATGGCCGAAGAAAATCACCTGGCTGTCCAGGCCAACATGAAATCGATCAAGTACGCCTCTGAGGGCAATAAAGAGGGCTGGTTGGCGCTCTATGCAGACGACGCCCTGGTCCAGGATCCCGTAGGCGTATCCCCGATGGACCCGTCCGGTGAAGGGCATCAGGGCAAAGCTGCCATTGAGGCATTCTGGGACAATGTTATCGGACCATCGAATATCGAAATCACAGTCAACAAACGCTGGTTGAGCGGGCCAAACTGCGTCTGCGTGGCCCAGGTCGCACGCAACGATCTGGGCAATGGCAAATTTTCCGACTGCGATATGCTGGCCGTCTACGTGGTCAATGACGAGGGGCTGATTACCAGTATGAAGGCCCACTGGGACTTCGACGCACTGATAGCACAGCTCAGCTAGGGCGCGATCGAACCCACCGTTCCCTCACGGCGCGGATCCGCCGCGCCGATCAACGCGCCCTGCTCCAGCAGGATCAGGTGAACACCGGAGTTTTCACCCTGGCGTTCTTCCACCGTATAACCGCGTTGCTTGAGCACGCCGGCCAGTTTCTTACCCTGCTCGAGCGCAACTTCTACCCGCACCCGATTGCCCCGGGCAATGATATTGGGATAGGCCACCGCCTCTTCCGGCGAGAGGCCCCAGTCAAGAATCGCCACCATGGACTTGAACACATAGGCCGGGATGGAATTCCCGCCCGGTGAGCCGGTAACCATTTTCAACTGGCCCGCGGCGTCAAACACCATAATCGGCGACATCGATGAACGAGGCCGTTTACCGGGGGCTATCGCGTTGGCCTGGGGTAGCGCATCCGGCTCGTAGGCGCGCGCGAAGTCGGTCAGCTGGTTATTGAGCAGAAAGCCCGCAGCCCATCGGGAGGAGCCGAAAGGCGCTTCAACCGTCGCCGTCATGGACACCGCATTGCCTTCTCCATCAACGATCGACAAGTGCGTGGTTCCTGCCACTTCATCGGTGGTGTCGGCGCTCCAGGTCAGCGCCAGACCATCGTCATCATAGGCTTGCGGATCACCATGGCTTACAGGGGCATCCGGTGCAAAGCGCTGCCCGGCTCGGGCCTGCAAATAGCCTGCGCTCAGCAGGCCTTGAATCGGCACGTCGACAAAATCAGGGTCGCCAAAAAAATGATCGCGATCGGCGTAGGCCAGGCGCTGGGCATCGACAAACGCCGCGAGCTTGTCATCTGTACTGGCGTCGGCCGCCACCAAGTGGTTGTAAAGCGCCATCATCATCATGGGCGCCACCGCAGAGGACGGCGGCGTGGCACCGCACAGCGTTAATGTACGAAACGGAATACAGGTGACAGGGCGCTCTCGCGTACTGTAAGCGGCAATATCTTCGAGACTCAGCGTGCCCGGGTTAGGCTCCAGCCGCGCCCCCGCGACCATGGCCTCGGCAATAGCGCCGTGATAAAACGCCTTGCTGCCATTACGCGCTATCGCTTTGAGGGTTGCAGCATACGCAGGGTTGTCACGCACCTCACCGGCCTGCAGTGGCTTACCTTCCGGGAAGAAGTATTCGGCGGCGCCGGGATTCTCATCCAGACCCGATACAGGTGCTATCCTCGGCAGAAAGCCAGCCAGGCGCGGCGAAACCTCAAAGCCCTTCTCTGCCAGACTGATAGCCGGCTCGAACAGCGTTTCCCAGGGCAGGTTGCCATGCTTGCGATGCGTATCTTCGTAAAGCTTGATCGCTCCCGGTACGCCTACGGCCTGCCCGCTTTGCCAGGCATCGAGAAATCCGAGGGCTTTGCCATCGCGCATAAACATGTCGACACTCACGCCGGCAGGCGCGGTTTCCCGGCCGTCATGAAACAGCGTTTCACCGCTATCGCGCTCATAAACCACCATGAACGCCCCACCGCCAATACCCGAGCTTTGCGGTTCGACCAGTCCGAGTACAGCGTGCGCGGCTATCGCCGCATCGACCGCATGACCACCCTCTTCGAGCATCTGCATGGCGGCGGCCGTTGCATGCGGGTTGGCGGTCGTCGCCATGGCACCGTAGGCCCAGGGGGCAGGCTTGATTTCATCCGTGTGACGGGAACCGGAACAAGCACTGGTGGTGAAAACCACGAGCGCACCGACCACTGCGATGAGCTTTTGCATGACTATCCTTGCTGAAACAGGCGAGGCCCACAGTTATACACGCAAGCGCCGGCTAATGAAATACAGCACAGCCCACGCGGCAGCGTCCCGGCTAGGTTTTGCGATGCTATACTCGCGCCCAATCAATTTTACGAAAGAACCGAGCCTTACATGGGAAACATTGTCTGGATGGCCTCCTATCCCAAATCGGGAAATACCTGGGTGCGCGCCTTCCTGCACAACTATATTCACGATGGGGACGTCCCGTCGGATATCAACCAGCTAAACGATTTCTTTGCCAATGAATCCAATGTGAGCTGGTATCAGCCCCTGAGCAAGGAGCCCCTGGAAAACCTCGATCGGCAGGCCATTTGCCGCATGCGCCCTCTCGTGCAGAAACGCATAGCCAGCCGACGCGCCGGTACCAGCATGGTGAAGACCCATAACTTTCTCGGCGCTTATGAAGGCCTGCCCTTGCACGACATGAGCCTGACCAGCGGCGCCATCGCCATTGTGCGAAACCCACTGGATGTGGTCTCTTCACTGGCAGATCACTTCGGTCTCAACCTTGATGAAGCCGTTGGATTCATGGGCTCCGATACTACCGGCACACCGACAGATGAGAACAATGTCGCCAGCGTACTCGCCTCCTGGTCTACCCACGTCGACAGTTGGACCCGCGATACAAGTGGCGCGACCTGCGTGCTGCGTTACGAGGATTTGCTGCAAAAACCGCTTAAGCACTTTGGTGCCCTCACCCGCTTTCTGGGCTTGCCCCAGGACCGCGGGCGTCTACAACGCGCCATAGACCACTCCAACTTCGCGACGCTCAAACGTCTTGAGGAGCGCGAAGGTTTTGTTGAGCGCAGCCCCAACTCGCAACGCTTTTTCCGCAGCGGCCGCCAGAATCAGTGGCGGGACCTGCTCACACCGCACCAAGTGCAGCAGTTGGTCGATGACCACCGGGCCATGATGGCCAGGTTCGACTATATTCCCCCGACCTATCGATAGAGACTCGACGCAATGAATCAGGAATTCACGATCAGCTCGCGCTTTAATGGACCGCCGGCCTCCGGCAATGGCGGCTATAGCTGCGGTGTCATTGCCGCGCATGTCGAAGGACCGGCCAGGGTTCGCCTTATGGTCCCCCACCCCTGGATACGCCGCTGCAGGTTGTCACCGGCGATGACGGCGGCGTGCAACTCCTCGCCGGCGATACGCTGGTGGGCGCTGGCAGCCCGTGCACCATGGATTCGAACATTCCGCCCGCGCCATCACTGTCCGAGGCTGAGGAAGCAAGCAAGGGCTATCCCTGTTATCACGAGCATGTGTTCGGTACCTGCTTTGTGTGTGGGCCCCATCGCGCTGCTCACGATGGGCTGGAACTGTTTCCCGGCCCCGTCCACAACTGGCAGTTAATCGCCTGCCCCTGGCAGGTGCGCGACGATTTATGCGATGCGAGCGGTCATGTCCTCGAGGAAATTCTGTGGAGCGCGCTGGACTGCCCGGGCTACTTTGCGGCCATGGGCGGCGAACTGCGCCACGCCGTTCTCGGCCAGCTCGACGGCGAAATCCGTCAGCCTGTCTGCGGTTCTGAAACGCTGGTCGTCTACGCCTGGCCACTGGGTCACGAGGGCCGCAAGCACTACGCGGGAACCGCGATTGCATTGCAGGACGGCACTGTTGTCGCGCAAAGCCGGTCCATCTGGATTGAACTGAAGTCCAGCTAACTGCAGTTACGTTTCGCTGTGATACGGACACACCGGCACTGTGCCGTGCCACACCGGCAGTGACATGTCCTCAGGCTCCTCGTTCGGTCCACCGCTGCGCGACTTACCCGCACCCTCGACAATCTCCAACTCTATTAACGCCGTGGCCCTGCGTTCCTGGTCGCTGGGCGGTCTGACCTTGTCCCAGCGCCCCGCCTCAAGCTGGTTAATGCACACAGAAAAAGCGCGGTCAAAGTCCTGTGGATCGATGACACGTCTGCCGCGACAATAAACAACCGCAGAGCGATAGTTGGCGCTGTGGTGATAGGCGGATTTGGCCAACACCCACTCCTGGCACTCGGCAAAGGAAATGCACACCTCCCCGCCGGCCTCCAGCAGGCGCTGCAGTCGGCTCTTATTGAGTGTGTGGAAGTACAGTGCATCGTCCACGCGCCACACCGTCATGGGAATCACGTGCAACTGGTCTTCCCAGGTGAAGCCGATGTGGCCTAGTTTGAGATCATCAATCAACCGGTAGATCGCCGCCTTTTCATAGGTCGCCCGCTGCCTGGCCCGTTTAACCGTGGCTCGTTGACCGTGCGCCAATTGTTGTTCCATGCGTCGCCTCTGACGTGGAGAGTTGAACCGCCATGCTATAGAATATTGGCACCTCAAAAAGACCCAATTCGTATATATTGATGGGACCAATATGCAAATCCCAGCACTGAGTGATCTCGCGCTAATCGCAGACCAACCTCTGCAGCGCCAGCTCTACCAGGCCTTCAGCCTCCGTATCAGGGATGGATTGTGGCGCGAGGGCCAGCGGCTGCCAGCTTCTCGCCAAATCGCCAGCGACCTGGGCGTCAGTCGCAATACCGTAACCGGCGCACTGTCCCAACTTATCGCCGAGGGTTTTCTGGTGGCACGTCCCGGCAGTGGCACGTTTGTGGCTGCTGGCTTCGAACGGCATCAACCCGAAGCCGTCAATTGGCAACAACAGCCACAACTACCAGGGCTTTCCCACTACGGCACCGCCCTGGCCGCAAAAGCTATGCCCGAAGTGCATGCCCAGCTGCCCTTTACCCTGGGAATCCCTGACCTGCGCGCTTTTCCTCTGTCTGTCTGGAACCGTGTTCAGCGACAGCAACAGGATCGATTGCACCTGTTGGGCTATGACGGGTATCAGGGCTATGCACCACTGCGCGAAGCATTGGCGGACTATCTCAGGGTATCCAGGCAGGTTCAGTGTCACGCGGACCAGATTGTCATTACCCAGGGGGCTCAGCAGGCGATCAGTCTGTGCGCCCAGGTACTGCTCGACCCAGGCGACCCGGTGCTGGTTGAAAATCCGGGCTATGTCGGCGCGCGCAGAGCCCTGCAGGCCCACGCAACGGCACTGACACCGGTGGACGTGGATCATCGAGGGTTACAGCCCGCACAGCTGCCTGCGGCCAGCGCGGCGAAAATCATGTACATCACCCCAACTCACCACTATCCACTGGGCGGCATTATGAGTGCCCCGGACCGACTGGAGCTGCTCGACTGGGCGGCACGCACCGGTACATGGCTGATCGAAGACGACTACGATTCCGAATTCCATTTCCACGGCCACCCGATAGCGGCGCTCCAGGGTATGGCTGCGCAAACACCTGTACTGTACCTGGGCAGCTTCAGTAAAACGCTGTTCCCTGCCCTGCGTCTCGGGTATCTGATACTGCCGGAACCGCTCGTAGGGCCCTTCCTGCATGCCAAGCGCCACATGGATGGTGAATCGCCGCTATTACAGCAAGCCACTGTCGCCCAGTTTGTGCAGGAGGGGCATTTCCAACGCCACCTGCGTCGCATGCGCGTTCGCTACCGGGAAAAATGGGAACACCTGGCGGCGTTGATAGCCAGCGAGCTTGACGGTCTGGCGACGCCAGTTGCCGAAAGTGCCGGCATGCATCTGGTGCTGCGCATTCCCGGCGTGAATGACGACGCCCTCGTTCGCGACCTTACTGACGCAGGCTTCGGCGGCACAGCCCTGAGCAGCTACTACGTTGGCCAGGACCGCCCAACAGGCCTGGCCCTGGGTTTTGCCAACACTGATGAGCGACAGCGTATTGCCGGTATTTGTCGGCTCCGTGAACTGATTCTATCGCACCGTAAAAGCTGAACTTTTTGCCGCAGGGTCTATCATAGTTAAAGCTTCAATCGAGGTAGGCACCTGCCCACGGGGCGGGTACACTGGACCTCAATAACACGAGTTGGTACAAACATTTTGAGTACAATGCGCACCATCGCGGCCCTGGGCCGTAACACGCTTCTCGGCCTGGCACTGATTGCACCGGCCACACCCTCGCTTGCCCTGATCGAATACAGCGACGCCCAGCGGGAAACCATCGTCGAACTGGTCGAGCAGCTGGAAGACCGACACTACGCCAAGCTGAAGTATGATGACGAGCTGTCATCCCAGCATCTGGACGCCTACATCAACAGCCTCGATGGCAGCAAAATGTTCTTCACCGCTGCCGACATCGCTGAATTTGAGCAGTACCGCAGCGTCATGGACGACCAGTTGCCCGAGGGCAACCTGAGTGCCGGCTACGCCATTTTCAATCGCTTCCACGAGCGCCTCGAAACCCGCCTTGAGGCAGTTCTGAGTGATTTGCCCGCCACGGTGGCCGCCATGGACTTCGATATCGACGAGACCTACATGCTCGATACCGATGACCGCCCCTGGGCCGACAGCCAGGACGTCCTCGACGATCGCTGGCGCAAGCACATTAAGAACCAGGTGCTCGGCCTGCGTCTGGCGGACAAACCCACCGAGGAAATCCCCGAAACCCTGGATAGCCGCTACCGCAACCAACTCAAGCGCGTCCAGCAGTACAACAGCCAGGACGTGTTCCAGATTTACGCCAACGCCCTGACCGAGCTTTACGACCCACACACCAATTACTTCTCGCCGCGCCGGTCCGAGAACTTCAACATCAACATGAGCCTTTCTCTGGAAGGTATCGGTGCCGTATTGCAGGTGGAAGACGAGTACACCAAAGTCTCCCGCCTGGTGCCCAAGGGCCCCGCTGACAAGCAGGGCGAACTCCAGGCCTCCGACCGTATTGTCGGTGTCGGCCAGGGCGACGACGGTGACATCGAGGATGTAATTGGCTGGCGTCTTGATGAAGTAGTCGAACTGATTCGCGGTCCCAAGGATACCACCGTGCGCCTGCAGGTGATTCCGGCCAAGTCCAAGTCCACCGATGAGCGCAAGACCATTACCATTGTGCGCAACAAGGTGAAGCTGGAGGAACAGTCGGCCCAGAAGAAGATTCTCGAAGTGCCCAATGGCGATGAGGTCCTGAAAGTCGGCGTTATCGACATCCCTGCTTTCTACATCGACTTTGAAGCCATGCGCCGCGGTGACAAGGACTACAAGAGCACCACCCGCGACGTTAAGAAATTGCTGCAGGAACTGCAGGAAGAAGGCATCGACGGCCTAGTCATGGATTTGCGCAACAACGGCGGCGGCTCACTTCAAGAGGCCAATGAACTGACCGGCCTGTTCATTGAATACGGCCCCACGGTGCAGATTCGCCACTCTTCCCGCCGTGTATGGCGCGACGGCAAGCGCCTGCGCAGCGAATACTACGATGGCCCCCTGGTGGTACTGATTAACCGCCTGAGTGCTTCCGCATCGGAAATTTTTGCCGGCGCCATTCAGGATTACGAGCGCGGCATTATTGTGGGCGACCGTTCCTTCGGCAAAGGCACTGTGCAAACGCTCACCCCACTGACCGAGGGGCAGCTGAAAATCACCGAGAGCAAGTTCTACCGTATTTCAGGCGACTCTACCCAGCACCGCGGCGTCGTACCGGACATTACCTTTCCGTCCGTATACGACCCTGAGCAGATCGGCGAAAGCTCCCTGGATCACGCCCTGAACTGGGACCAGATCAACGGCGTGCGCCACCGCCGCTACGACGACCTCACTTCGGTATTGCCACGGATTACCACGTTGTTCAAAGAACGCTCAGTGACCAACCCTGACTTTGTGTTCCTGGAAGACCAGATCGCCCTCGCCGCCCAGACCCGGGAGCTCAAGGAGCTGCCCCTGAACGAAGCGGCCCGTATCGCACTGCGCGAAAGCCAGGAAGAGAAAGCCCTGGCTATCGAGAACAAGCGCCGGGTTGCCCTGGGTGAAGAGCCTCTGACGTCACTCGACGAGGAAGAGGAAACGGATGAGGACGCGAGCGATGAAACGGCTGAGTCTGAAGTTGCCGATGCTGAAAGCGATGAAGCAACTGACGAGGAGGACGATAACGACGTCCTTCTCACCGAAGCGGGCAACGTGCTTGTGGATGCCCTCGTGCTGAAGCAGCAGCGCTATGCGGCGCATTCTCCGCCTGCTGAAGAGTAAGCCCGCTGTGCGGTTGGTTTCTTTAGCTGGCCGCACCTCTCTCTAGGCCGGTGCCTCAGATTGGTTCGTTATCGCTAGCCGCCCCACCGCGGCGTTTTATTGTTCGTCACGGCCACCTGCCCCGCTTCGGCGGCTACGGCCGTGTGGCAACTCGGAGTGGGATTGCTGCGCAATCCTCAAGCACTCCTCAAAAACTCCCCACGGAAAGCCCTTCGCCGCCTCCCGCTGCGCAGACGGTGTGGCCTGATTGTTCCGAACAACCAAAGCCGGCGGCGGTGCTCTGATCTGGCCATGACTAGAATTTCTTGCGTTCTAGCAGCCCGTTGAAAGAGCTGAACAGAGGCCTGTGGCTGGGAGTGAGGCTTCCGAAATCGTGCGAAGCCATGGATGGCGCAGCCCGAAACGCCCACGGACGGCTTGCAGTGCTTTCGGAAGCCTCACTCCCAATCACTGGCCGCATAGCCAGCTGAAACCAGAATCATTCGAGCAAGGAAAAGGAATAATCGCCGCTAACCACCATGCCATTAGCGTCAGCAAGTTCCACAAGCCGATACCAGGCATTTCTGGAGAACAACGCCGTGAGCCCATGCCACAGCGTAACACCCGCCACATTGTCTCTCAGCGGCTCCAGGAACAACGTATGCGCCTCACCAACGGTGAGACTCCGCCCGGTATTCAAGGTGAGCTCGAGTGTGTTGTTCGAAGAAGTGATGTCGGTAACGATAAGAGGATGCAATTCCACCTGTAGCCGCCACTTCTCGGCCGGCGTAACCAGGTAGTAGTCGCCGTCTTCTTCGCGACGCAGAATGCTGGCAAACAGCTTGAGAAGAGATTCACGCCGGATCGGGTCGCCCTCGTGCAGCCAGGTCCCGTCGGCGAGTATGGTAATGTCGATATCGCCAGACAGCGGCGGGTGCCACAGGTGCAGAGGCGGCGCATCGAAGTTGCGCTTGGAGGCGAGCTGCTGCTCTATCTTGTCAGGCGGGTCAGACATGGCAACAGCCCCAGCGAGTCAGTCGCAGTCGCCAATCAGGCGAACGTTGATCACGCCTTCCAGCGCGCGCATTTTTTCCAACACCTCATCTGAGGCATGGCACTCAATGTCGATGAGGTTGTAGGCAATGTCTTCGCGGCTCTTGTTGAGCATGTCGATGACGTTGATATTCTCATCAGCAAGAATGGACAGCACGCTGCCGAGGATTCTCGGGACATTTTCGTTGGTTACCGACAGACGGCAACCGGTGACACGCTCCAGGATCAGGTTGGGGAAATTCACCGAGTTGCGGATATTGCCGTTCTCGAGGAAATCCCGCAGCTGGTTGGCCGCCATAATCGCGCAATTGTCTTCTGCCTCTTCGGTGCTGGCACCAATGTGCGGCATAAGAATGACATCGTCGCGACCGATCAGGCCCGGTGACGGGAAATCGGCGATATACTTGCGCAGCGGGCCGCTCTCCAGCGCCGCGAGCAAGGCGTCTTCGTCGACAATTTCCTGGCGAGCAAAATTCAACAGGCAGGCGCCTTCACGCATGGCCGCCAAGAGCTCTGCGTTTATCAGACCGCGTGTGGAATCGAGTACCGGCAAATGCAGAGAAATGTAATCACACTTGGCAAACAGCGCCGACAGTGTATCTGCGCGCTGTACCTGGCTGGACAGGCGCCAGGCGGCCTCTACCGACAGCGCAGGGTCGTAGCCGATCACGTCCATGCCCATAGTGAGCGCCATCTCGGCCACCATGGAGCCAATAGCACCGAGGCCCACAACGCCCAGGGTCTTGCCGACCAGCTCACTGCCCTTGAATTCCTTCTTATGGGCCTCGAGTGTCTTGTTCAGTTCCGCCTTGTCTGTCGTGTTGGCCAGGGTTGCGACATAGTCGATACCTTCGACGATGCCACGCGAGCCCAGCAACAGGCCTACCGCGACCAATTCTTTCACGGCATTGGCATTGGCGCCCGGTGCATTGAACACGGGGATGCCGCGCTTGCTGCAGTCAGCCACAGGCACGTTGTTGGTGCCGGCACCGGCGCGGCCGATGGCGAGCACTGAATCCGGGATATCCTCGGACTTCAACTTGTGGGAGCGCAGCAGAATCGCATCGGGATGCGCGAACTCGCTGGCGACTTCGTAGTCTTCCCGCGGCAGTCTTTCCAGACCCTTAACCGAGATCGCGTTAAGGGTAAGAATTTGCTTGGCCATGGTTATCCTTAGATTACGGTTATGTCAGCGCTGGCGCGCTTACCCTGTTGGTATTCAGCGTCCAGCAGCTGCCCTGCTTCGCCATTCATCTGCTGGCGCAACGCCGTTTGTTCGGCCTGCGGCATGCGGCCGAGATCACCTTCATTAACACGGTCAAGTTCATAGACCAGCGCATCACCGGTCACACTTAATACGTAGTCAATGCTGCTTTGGCCTTCAGCGGGCGCGGCAAGGCCGAACGCGCTACCCAGCACTTCCTGGGGGACGACAAGGTTGCGCCGATGGGCACCCAGCTCTACCTGCCACTCATAACCTTCTGCATTGGCCAGCTCTTCCACCGATGCGCCATCTCGCAGGCCGGCAACCGCTGCTTCCGCGGCGGCGCTGACTGCCTCACGGGCCCGCTCGGCGGAAATCAGGGCAACAATTTGCTCACTGACAGCTTCCATTGGCATGACTGCTGCCTCGTTGTACGTGTTCACACGCAGCACGACCCAGTGTTCCGGGCTGAGTTCGATAACTTCACTGTTGTAGCCGGCATTCAGTACGTCGTCAGAAAAGGCTGCCGAGATCAGCTGGGCATTGCTGAACAATTCGTCCTGCGAGGTTCGGGTGACGCCCGCAGCCTGCTCGACTTCCAGCTCAAGCTCCCCGGCAGGGGAACCCAGGTCCTCGGCGTTAAACGCCAGATCCTTGAGGGTCTCTACGGTACGCATCAGCTCGATCCGCGCATCGGCCATGGCAACGCGCTCTTCGAGGTCCGGGCGCAACTGTTCGAAACTCGGTGGTTCACCTTCACGGCGATCGGTGACCTTGATGATATGAATACCTGCCTCAGTCTGTACCGGCTCGGATACCTGGCCGACTTCAAGTGCAGCAATGGCCTGCTCCATTTCCGCGGGGAACGCTTCGCCAGCGGTGTAACCGAGATCGCCACCAAAGTTGGCCGAGCCAATATCGTCCGAGTATGTCTGGGCGACTTCGCCGAAATCGGTGCCTTCTGCCAGCTTGCTCTGCGCCTCGGCGACCCGGGCCGCCCAGTCTTCAGCGCTCTCGTCATCGCGCTGTTCGAACAGAATGTGTGCTACGCCACTCTCGGTCTGATACTGGCTGGCCTGCAGCTCTTCCTGGTAGGCATCCTGCAGCGCGGTGTCATCCACCGGCTCGCGGAAATCTTCGGCGCGCAGTTCAATGAAATCGATATCCACGGACTCCTCAGACAGGAATTGCTGGCTGTTTGCCTCGTAGTAGGCCGCAATATCGGCCTCGGCGACAGTCACTTCAGCCTTGAACTCCGCCAGGGGGATGGTCATGAAGCGAATATCACGCTGCTCACCCGCCAGGCGCGCATTGAGCGCCAGTTCAGCAGGTGTCGCAAACTCACTGCCTGCGAGTCCGGCACGAGCCTGACCAACAATGAGGTCATCCGACAGTGTGGCCTTGAAAGACAGTGGCGTGTATCCGGCGTCCGACAAGGTGCCGCGATACAACTCAGGCGAGAACTGACCGCCCACCTGGAATTGCTCCATCTCACCAATAATGGTGCCCAGCTGGCGATCGGAAATCGTCAGACCCAGGCCCTCTGCCGCCTGCACCATCAGCTTGCGCTGGATTAGCCCTTCCATCACCTGGCCCTGGATCAATTGATCGTCGAGCAATGTAGGATCGAGGTTGTCGCCCATCATGGCAATCAGGCGCCGCTTTTGGTTGGTGACAGCCTGCTGTACTTCCTGCGGACTGATCTCTTCGCCGTTGACCTCAGCAACGCCACCACTGCCGCCGCTGAGCAAAATCGACTCCACCCCAAACAGGGCGAAGGCAGCGACAATAACGCCGACGATAATCTTGGAGACGGTGCCCTGGGCGTTTGCCCGAATATCTTGAAGCATGGTTTCTCTCTCGGGGGACTAAAAAAAAAGCGCACCGTTGAGTGCGCCTTTTTGTCTCGCCAGTAGCCCGATGCGTTAGCGCGGGCCGACTAACAGGACTTACGAGTTAACGGCATCCTTGAGCGCCTTGCCAGCTTTGAAGCCGGGGACGTTGGAAGCTTTGATTTCGATGGTGGCGCCGGTCTGCGGGTTGCGGCCTGTGCGGGCTGCGCGATGCTTAACGGCGAAGGTGCCGAAGCCTACCAGAGAGACCTGGTCGCCTTTGGCGAGTGCTTCAGTGATGCTGTCTACAACAGCGTCCAGCGCGCGGCCGGCAGAAGCTTTGGGCAGGTCCGCTGCAGCGGCAATTGCATCAATCAGTTCAGTCTTGTTCACACTTATCCCCTTGGAATTTTAGTCAGGTGAAATTTTAGTCTTTTAGCCCGGGGGGGCGTTCGAATTCGGTTTGCTGTCATTTGCCCGAAACCCTTGCTGCGCTTAGGTTTCGGGGGTGGTGATCAGACGCACGACTTTATAACAGAGCGGGAATCCCGGTCAACGAAAAAGCCCGCTGCTAGTGCGTATTTATGCGATTTTTTTCCTCGTCGGTCGCTTCCTTGGTCGCGGCAGCGGTACTGGCAAGGTAGTCCTCATCACTCAGCGGCTCGGGCATTGTCTCCAGGGCCATGGAAAGCACTTCATCAATCCATTTCACCGCCTTGATATTCAGATGCGCTTTGATGTTATCCGGCACCTCTTTGAGGTCGCGCTCATTCTCTTTCGGGATAATAACCGTCTTGATACCACCGCGGCGGGCTGCCAACAGTTTCTCTTTCAGGCCACCGATCGGCAGGACTTCTCCGCGAAGCGTGATTTCACCGGTCATGGCCACATCGGCGCGCACCGGAATATCCGTCAACACGGAGACCAGGGCGGTGCACATGGCGATACCCGCACTGGGGCCATCCTTGGGCGTAGCGCCTTCGGGCACGTGGATATGTACATCGTGCTTTTCGTGGTAGTCCGCAGGAATACCAACAAACTGGGAGCGACTGCGCACCACAGTGTTGGCCGCCTGAATCGACTCCTGCATCACATCACCCAGGGAACCGGTCTTCACGTGACGGCCCTTACCGGTGACCGCTACCGCTTCGATGGTCAACAGCTCGCCGCCGACCGATGTCCAGGCCAGACCTGTCACCTGACCAATCTTGTTCTCTTCCTCGGCGATCCCGTAGTTGTACTTCCGTACGCCCAGCAGATCCGGCAGCATTTCAGCGGTCACCTGACTGCCGCTCTCCATCTCCTCGAGGGTAATGGCCTTGACCATCTTACGGCAGACCTTGGCGATCTCACGCTCCAGGGAACGCACGCCGGCCTCGCGGGTGTAGTAGCGAATGATGTCAATGACCGCGCCATCATCCAGGGTGATCTCGCTTTTCTTCAGTCCGTTCAGCTTCAGCTGTTTGGGAATCAGGTAGCGCTCGGCAATATTGAGCTTTTCATCCTCGGTATAACCGGGAATCCTGATCACTTCCATACGGTCGAGCAATGGACCGGGGATGTTCATGGTGTTCGATGTGCAGACGAACATCACATCCGAGAGATCGTAATCGACCTCCAGGTAGTGGTCGTTGAACGCGTGGTTCTGCTCTGGATCGAGCACCTCAAGCATAGCTGAAGCGGGGTCGCCGCGGTGATCCATGCCCATTTTGTCGATCTCGTCGAGCAGGAACAGCGGGTTCTTGACGCCGGACTTGGCCATTTTCTGGAGTAATTTACCCGGCATGGAACCGATATACGTCCGGCGATGGCCGCGGATTTCCGCTTCGTCGCGCACACCGCCCAGGGCCATGCGCACAAACTTGCGATTCGTCGCCCGGGCAATGGACTCGCCCAGCGATGTCTTACCCACACCGGGAGGTCCTACCAGGCACAGCACGGGGCCTTTGACCTTGCGCACTCGCTTTTGGACCGCCAGGTACTCGATAATCCGGTCTTTTACCTCGTCGAGCCCATAGTGATCCTCATCGAGAATCTTGGTGGCGCGCTTCAAGTCGTGCTTGACCTTGCTGCGCTTGGCCCAGGGCACGCTTACCATCCAGTCGATGTAGCTGCGCACCACCGATGCCTCGGCAGACATGGGCGACATCATTTTCAGCTTGCCCAGTTCCGCTTCGGCTTTTTCTTTGGCCTCGGCAGGCATCTTGGCTTCGTCAATACGGGTCTGGAGTTCGTCGAGCTCGTTTGGCGCTTCGTCCATCTCGCCGAGTTCTTTCTGAATCGCTTTCATCTGCTCATTCAGGTAGTACTCGCGCTGGCTCTTCTCCATCTGCTTCTTAACGCGGCCGCGAATGCGTTTCTCCACCTGGAACAGGTCGATTTCCGCTTCCATCAGGCCCATCAGGTGCTCGAGGCGCGTCTTGATATCTGCGATCTCAAGAATGCGTTGCTTCTCTTCCAGATCGACGCTCATGTGGGCCGCAATGGTGTCAGCCAGGCGACCGGGCTCATCGATGCCGGTCAGGGACGTCAGCACCTCGGAGGGAACTTTCTTGCTGAGGTTGACGTATTTCTCAAACTGGGTGTTGGTGGAACGCAGCAGGCCCTCGACTTCGGCGTCGGGGATGTCATCGCTGACGATTTCCTGGACCTGGGCTACGGCGAAGTTGTCGCCCTCTTCCACCGCTTCAACGGAGGCGCGATAGCCACCTTCCACCAGCACCTTAATGGTGCCGTCGGGAAGCTTCAGCAGCTGCAGAATGTTGGATACGGTACCAATCTGGTAAATATCCTCGGCGCCAGGGTTGTCGTCTGCGGCATTGCGCTGGGCGACCAAAAGCACCTGCTTGTCGTTGGCCATGGCGTCTTCCAACGCCTCGATAGACTTCTCCCGGCCGACGAATAGCGGTAATACCATGTGCGGATATACGACCACATCGCGCAGGGGTAACAGGGGGAGTTCAATTGCTGAGGGAAAACCCATAACTATCTCCGGGTTGGGCGGGGTTTAAGGCCTTGTCTTCCGGATATGGGGGCACGGTCCGAAAATACAAGCACCCGCTAGCAAGTGTAGCCCGGCTGCGCCGGGCTACCAGCTTGTTTATTCTTCTGTGGATGCGGCTCGAGCCGCAGGTTCGCTGTTCTGGTAGACCAGCAGAGGCTCGGAGTCGCCGCGAATCACAGATTCGTCGATGACAACTTTGCTGACATCATCCCGTGAGGGAATGTTGTACATGGAATCCAGCAAAACGCCTTCGAGGATGGATCGCAGGCCCCGCGCGCCGGTTTTGCGCTCCATGGCTTTTTCAGCCACAGCCCGCAGACCGTCTTCGCGGAAGTCCACTTCAACCCCTTCCATTTCAAACAGCTTGCTGTACTGCTTTGTGAGGGAGTTTTTGGGTTCCGTGAGGATTTGGACCAGCGCATCGGAATCGAGTTCCTCAAGCGTTGCAATCACGGGCAGACGGCCCACAAATTCAGGGATAAGGCCGTACTGGACGAGATCTTCCGGCTCGAGCTCAAACAGCAGCTCGCCGACGTTACTGGTCTCGTCCTTGCTCTTGACCTCGGCGCTGAAGCCGATGCCACCCTTCTCAGAACGATTGCGGATCACCTTGTCCAGGCCGGCAAAAGCACCGCCACAGATGAACAGGATGTTGGAAGTGTCGACCTGTAGGAACTCCTGTTGGGGATGCTTGCGTCCACCCTGGGGCGGCACCGAAGCCACCGTACCTTCGATCAGCTTGAGCAGCGCTTGCTGTACGCCTTCACCGGAAACGTCACGGGTAATTGAAGGATTGTCCGACTTGCGGGAAATCTTGTCGATTTCATCGATGTAGACAATACCTACCTGGGCCTTCTCCACATCATAGTCGCACTTCTGCAGCAGCTTCTGGATGATGTTCTCAACATCCTCACCGACATAGCCAGCTTCAGTGAGCGTGGTGGCGTCGGCGATGGTAAAGGGCACATCTAGCAAGCGCGCCAGCGTTTCCGCCAGAAGTGTCTTGCCCGATCCAGTGGGGCCGACCAGGAGGATATTACTCTTGCCAAGTTCCACGTCGTCGCCGCGGCCCTGGCCGTGACGTAGACGCTTATAGTGGTTATAGACCGCCACCGACAGCACTTTTTTGGCGCGCTGCTGGCCGATCACGTATTCATCCAGGATGGCCTTGATTTCCTGGGGTACCGGGAGGTGGTCCTGCTGGCCGTCACCGCTGCTTTCCTGCACCTCCTCACGGATGATGTCATTACAGAGGTCGACGCACTCGTCGCAGATAAATACCGACGGACCAGCGATCAGTTTGCGTACTTCGTGCTGGCTCTTGCCGCAGAAGGAGCAATACAGCAGTTTGCCGCTGTCATCGCCAGAAGTGGTAGTTTCGTCGCTCATTAAGACGCCCTATACACAATATATGGAAAGTCTCCGTCTCCGGAGACTGTAAGATGATGTTTTTTAGCGATTATTGCAAGCCCTGTTAGGTGCTTTGGACAGGTTCTGTAGCCTATTCCGAAGCACCGCCGCGGCTGGTCACAACCTCGTCAATCAGGCCGTATTCCATGCTTTCGTGGGCGTTCATGAAGCGATCGCGCTCAGTATCGCGCTCGATGACCTCAAGCGGCTGTCCCGTATGCCCTGCCATCAGCTCATTGAGCTTCTGGCGAATGATCAGAATTTCCTTGGCCTGGATCTCGATGTCAGTGGCCTGCCCCTGAGCACCGCCGGAGGGCTGGTGAATCATGGTGCGGGCGTTAGGGAGGCAATAACGCTTGCCCTTGGCACCACCGCAGAGCAGAAAAGCCCCCATAGACGCTGCCTGACCAATACACATGGTCGACACGTCGGGCTTAATGAACTGCATGGTGTCGTAGATCGACAAACCCGCGGTCACACTGCCGCCGGGAGAGTTGATGTAGAGGTGAATGTCTTTGTCGGGGTTTTCCGACTCAAGGAACAAGAGTTGGGCCACGATCAGGTTGGCCATCTGGTCCTCAACAGGACCTACGGCAAAGATAACGCGCTCTTTCAGCAGGCGGGAGTAGATGTCGAATGAGCGCTCCCCGCGAGAGGTTTGCTCCACCACCATAGGCACCAGGCCCAGGTTGTTAATGTCTTGAGAATTGCGCCCGTCTGGCTGAAATGGCATAGCTCATCGTCCCTAGTATTTCTTCTGTGGTGTATACGGGCGGCGGCGTCAGATGGCCCACCGCCCGGCGGGAGATACGGTATCAGGCTTCCTCTTCGCCCTGCTCGGCAGGTGCGATTGCTTCCTGATAACTGCACTCCTTATCCACTATCTTGGCACTCTCGAGGAGTTTTTCAACCACCTGGTCTTCAAGAACTTTGGATTCAACCGTCGCCAGCTGCTCCTGGTTCGAGTAGTACCAGTTGATCACCTCTTCAGGCTCCTGGTAGGTAGAGGCCATTTCCTCAATGGTGGCGCGGACTTTGTCACCGTCTGCCTTCAGCTCGAACTTGTTAATCAGCTCAGACAGCAGCAGACCCAGCTTGACGCGCTTCTCGGCATTTTCGGTGAACATATCGTCAGGCAGCAGGGATTTCAGGTCGAGATCCTGGCCTGCGGCACCGCCGAACTGCTGGAACATCTGGTTGCGCAGCGCATCGACTTCCTGAGCAATCAGCGCCTGGGGGATTTCCAGGGCATCGTGAGCATCGATAACCGCATCCATAACCTGCTGCTTGACCTTGGATTCGATGGCGTTCTTCAGTTCGCGGGTCATGTTCTCGCCCACTTCCTTGCGGAACTGCTCTTCACCGCCCTCTTCTACGCCGTACTTGGCGAACAGCTCTTCATCGAGCTCGGCGGGGGACATTTCCTGAACGTTCTGCACAGTGACCTTGAATTCAACTGCCGCACCTTTCAGGTCTTCGCTGTGGTAGTCCTCGGGGAAGGTCAGCTCGAGCGTCTTCTCTTCGCCGGCAGACATACCCACGATACCGTCTTCGAACCCGGGGATCATGCGGCCGGAACCCAGCTCCAGCTCAGAGCCCTCAGCGCTACCGCCCTCAAACGCCTCGCCGTCCTTGGTGCCGGCGAAATCAATGATGACCTTGTCTTCCAACGCTGCGGGACGCTCGACGTCAGTCCAGCTGCCCTGCTGCTTGCGGAATACTTCGATGATCTCGTTCACGTCTTCGTCTTTGACTTCAGCGACCGGGCGCTCTACATCAAAGCCGCCGAGCTCGGCCACTTCAACGTCGGGGAATACTTCAAACGTCGCCACGTACTCGAGGTCTTTACCGGCTTCGAGCGACTTGGGCTCGATGCTGGGCTGCCCGGCAGGGCGCAGTTGTTCCTGTACCACAGCTTCCTGGAAGGACTGGCTCATGACTTCGCCCAATACTTCCTGGCGCACACCCGCACCAAAGCGCTGCTGCATGACCTTCATGGGCACTTTGCCGGGGCGGAAGCCGGGCAAACGCACGTTTTTTGCTGCCTTTTTCAGGCGGGTAACCACTTCTGCGTCAACGCGCTCGGCGGGTACGCCAACTGTCAGGCGACGCTCCAGGCCGGAAGTCGTCTCAATAGAAACCTGCATGGTATTTCCTCATAAATCGAAAAGTCTGTGGTGCCCGCCTCTTTTCCGAGGCGGCACCTGCCAAAAATATGGTGCGGAAGGGGGGACTTGAACCCCCACACATTGCTGCACTAGAACCTAAATCTAGCGTGTCTACCAATTCCACCACTTCCGCGCGTAAGCCCCTCTGCCCCGGGTGTGGGGCCAATACCTAGAATCCGCTGCAGCTTTCTGCACCTAACTAATTGATTATTAGGAAAGAAAAACGCCGCAGGGGCGGTAATTGGAGGTCTCGCAAGGGCGCAGATTCTGCCACAAAGACAGCACCGGTTCAACCGCTCATCAACGCGGTAGTGCCTGCAAGAGAATCAGGGGGCCCACCTGGGGCGAAAGCCGCCGCCCGGCAGGCAATAGAAAGGCCTCCTCGGGGTCGAAGGTCATGCCGTCGACCGCCAACCTGCCCTCGACAACCATGACCAGGCTATAGCTTTCCTGTGCCGGAAGATCGCACTGCGCACCAGTCTCGACCCGCACACGCCGCACCTCAAAGTCAGCGAAGTCGACAATGCGCTCTATCTCAACACCTGCTGGAGACGCCAGAACCTCGAATATGCCCTGCTCCGGCGGCTGCAGGCACATGTTATCCAATGCCTCCGAGGTATCCCAATGATCCTGGGTTAACACGCGCTGGGCGAAGGAGAGGATCTTGCGCTCATAGACGGGGGTCTGAAACTCGATGGTGCGCACACCGTGCTGCAGCGAATGAGGCATACGCAGCGGAACCACCACCACATCCCCGGTGCGCAGCGGCCGCAAGTGGGTAAAGGCATCCATATCGGCGCGCAGTCGCGCCTCACTCTGGTGCAATTCCAGGCTGTCAGCTCCCGCATCAATTTGACGACGCACAGCCTCATAGCGCTGAACCGCGTCAAGATACTCGCGCCGAAAGGCCGCCTCACTGCCCGCTGCGGCAATTTTCTCTACAGCGAAGCCGTAGCGAATCGCGCCGACGCCGTCCGGCCAGGCCTCGCGGTCCACATGTGTCACCACGTAGACCTCGCGCTTTTCTTCATGCATCTCGAAGTAGAGATCCCCTACCACCTCTTGTGCGGACGGGTCGAGAATCTTCAGCAATACCAGTGGCTCACCTGGCGCGCCGCAGCCCTCGGGCATCACCGCCTGCAGCCATGGAATAGGCACCTGCCGACCGGCGCCACCAAAGGCACACACGCCGCGCTCCTCAACACCGGTAAACCAGATCTCCTGCCCCCAGGGCTTGGGGATACAAGTCGGCAGTAGCGGCAGTACGCCGCCGGCAGTTGCTACATAAAGGTCGTGCTCCTCACCCCATGCGGTCAGTTGTGCCTTCGCACTCGATTCGGTCGAGCGCAAATCGGCGTCGGTGACCGCACTCAGCAGCACCTCGTTATCAATGCGATAAATGGCGGTTAGCGCCACAGGCTGAGCGCCCTCAAGCCACCAGCTGACAAACTCAAAATCAACCAGCAGCAGGCGGCCGCCCGTTTCGCCCTCACGCCAGGCCGCAAGCGCCTTGGCGGGATCGCCGGTGCGATAATCGATGAAGTGCCTGTCGATAACCGAGTGCCCCAAAATCAGCTCCATTTCAAACCGCGAAGTATAGCCCCGTCGCGGCCTTTAAGAACGTCGCAGCACGCGCAGGCTGGCCGCGAAACGCGAGTCTATATACCTGAATATAATTTAATCAGCTTTACTTATTACGAAATATGTTAAAAAACCGCCACGCAAGCTGTGGAAAATTACCAGAATTGAGCGATACTAAGGGTGTGACTACCTATCCCCTAGTTTAGTCGGGTGGTCGCGGGAGCATACCCAATGCTCTTTTAGGGAAGCAATTCCTTTATGTTTCACTCCTAATGGTCTTGTTGGGCTCCAGTTTGGAGCCCAATTTTTTATTTATTAATCAACAAAAACAAGAGGTTATGCGACCACCTTGATGTGATTTGTTTAATAAATCACATCGTGTGGGTCGGGCGCTCCGAGTCCAGAGCGCCGGCGAGGTGATTTTCAATTTTGGCATTGGCCCCGGCATCCTGCTCGCTGAACTGCACACCGATACCGGCCGTGCGGTTACCCTGGGCGCCGCGGGGTGTCACCCAGACGACCTTGCCCGCGATGGGAATCTTCTCGGGCTCATCCATCAGCGTCAGCAGCATAAACACTTCATCGCCAATGGAGTAAGGCTTATTGGTGGGCACAAACAGACCGCCGTTTTCCAGAAAAGGCATATAGGCTGAATAGAGAACTGCCTTGTCCTTAATCGTTAACGACAGAATGCCGTTGCGACTGTTTTGTCTTCCGTCCATGCTCGAAAACCCTGTAGTTATGCGCCGATAGTATCATCGGCCCGGGCCAGCCCCAATAATTGATCTACTTTTCCGACCATTACTTCCGCGAGTAACTGGGGGTTCGGATTAGCGCCCCCCTCTACCGACATCCGCAATCGGCCCAACTCATCAAGTAAAAGGAACGCTTCGCGACTCACGGGACTGGTCAGCGCCTGCCCATTGAGCCGGCGAATGAAGCTCTGGGTCGCGGCCAGTAGATGCTCAATCGTCTCTGGTGCGCTGGCCCCCGCCAACAGCCCAGTGGCTTCAGCGGCGCTCACCTTACCCTGGAACAGGCTGCGGCAGGTCAGCCTGGCCACGTGCTGGTCCTTGTCGTCAGGGTTGCGATACATCGCTTCCGCCAGCAGCGGCTTGCCGTCGGCGAGCTCGAGCAGATCGCTACTCGACTGCCGATCGCCCGTTAACTGATCCAGCCACACCAGCGACTGTTCGGCAGTCGGGCTGGCGAGCTTGAGCATCTGACAGCGCGAGCGGATCGTCGCGGGCACCCCATGCGGCCTGCCGCAAACCAGAATCAAGTGGGTGCCTGCAGAGGGCTCCTCCAGGGATTTGAGCAGCGCATTGGCCGCCGCCACATTCATGGCATCAGCGGGCTCGAAGACAATCACCTTGTGAGCGCCAAAATTCGCGGTCTGCTGGGCGAGATCCACCGCCTGGCGGACCTGGTCAATCTTGATGACACGGCTGCCCTCTTCCGGCGCCAACCACATAAAGTCACCGTGAGTGCCACTCGCGCTCAGCTGACAACCGTGGCAGGTGCCGCAGTTGAGTCCTCCGGAAGGTGAGTGACACAAGAGCAGACGGGCCAGTGCCAGCGCTAGGCGGTCGGCACCTGAATAGTCCAGCCCGGCTAGCATCAGCGCGTGCGGCAGGCGCTGGTCGCCCAGTTGCTGGTGGAGCCTTGTCCAGGCGTCCGCATGCCAGGGCAGTGGAGGAGAAATCTCCGGCAATCGGGTTAAATCCATCACCGATGTCGTGCCCCCCAACAAGCGAGCAATTCGGCACACACCTGCTCCAGCTGCTGCTCAACCTCATTCAGTGGTCGCGCTGCATCCACCAGGTGGTAACGGCCGCTACTCTCGCGCGCCAGCTGTAGATAGGTATTGCGTACCCGCTGGAAAAACTCCGCTTGTTCCTGCTCGAACCGGTCCAATTCTCCCCGGGCACTGGCTCGGGACATGCCCACTTCTACGGGGCAGTCCAGTAACAGCGTATAGTCCGGCCGGAGATCGCCCTGAACCAATTGCTCGAGCTGCCGAATGGTTGCCATCGATAAGCCGCGACCACCACCCTGGTAGGCGTAGGTGGCATCGGTGAAACGGTCGCACAGCACCCATTGCCCTCTGGCAAGTGCCGGCTCGACAAGCTGGGCCAGGTGTTGTGCCCGCGCGGCAAAGACCAGTAACAGCTCGGCGTTGTCGGCCATGCTGTCCTCGCGCGGCTTGAGGAGTAGTTCGCGAATGTCTTCGCCGAGCGCTGTGCCTCCGGGCTCGCGAGTAACCACGAGATCGACGCCCGCCTCAATAAGATGCTCCTGGAGAAACTGCATGTTGGTGGATTTGCCGACCCCCTCGCCGCCTTCCACCGTGATAAATAGACCTCTGGGTTCCATGAATATCAGCGTTTCTCCGGGCTCGACCTGTAATCTGATCTACGATTCAACTGGTATTTACGCACGGCCTGCTCGTGCTCGGCAAGCGTCTCACTGAAATAGTGGCTGCCGTCGCCGCGGGCCACGAAATAAAGTGATTTGCCGGGCTTGGGATGCAGCGCAGCATGAATCGCCTCGCGGCCGGGCAATGCGATCGGCGTGGGCGGCAAGCCCTTGTGACGATAAGTGTTGTAGGGATTGCTGTCGTCGCGCAAATGCACGCGCCGCAAATTGCCCTGGTAACTGCTGCCCAGACCGTAAATCACGGTGGGGTCGGTTTGCAGGCGCATACTCTTGTTCAGGCGACGCACAAACACACCGGCAATTTCGCCGCGCTCATGGGCGACACCGGTTTCTCGCTCGACGATGGAGGCCATGATCAGTGCCTCGTAGGCGCTCGCATAGGGCAGGTTTTCCTCACGTCCAGCCCACTCCTGGGCCAGTATCTCCTGCATGGCCCGATAGGCCCGCTGCAGGATATCCCAGTCGCTATCTCCCTTCTCGTAGCGATAGCTGTCCGGGAAGAACAGCCCTTCACTACCGGGATAGTCGGCGGTCAGCGTCGCAATTCTGGCGTCGACAGGTCCATCCAGATGATGTTGCAGGTTGTCCTGGGCAGCGAGAATGTCCAGTGCCTTCGCCAGGGTAATGCCCTCAGGCAGGGTGACCTGGTAGCTGATGACCTTGCCGCGGACCAGCAGCGCGAGCAATGCCTCCGGCGTGGTACCCGCAGGCACAAGATACTCGCCGCGCTTAATGCGCTGGTCCTGACCGGTATAGCGGCCATACACACGCAGCAGCCAGGGGTGAGCGTAAACACCGTCGCGCTTGAGATTTACCGCCAATGATTTGAGGGTCTGGCCCGAAGCGACAGTCAGGGGCAGCCCCTCGTCGGGAATGGCCAGCGGCGTGTCCCAGGCAAGTTTGATCTGCCAGCCGGCGCCAGCGGCGATCCCCAGCAGCACAAGCGCCAGCAACAGCAAACGTTTCAGCAAGTGATCAACTCCCAGTAGCGCTGGTGCAGCGCCTCACATACGGGAAAGCGCGTGAACGCCGTGCCGCCCAGTTCGCCAACACTTTGCAGGCCGCGCAGGCTGTTGCAGTAGAAAATTTCGTCCGCTCGCTCCAGGTCTGCCGGGCTCAAGTGAGTCTCTTCACAGTGCAGAGCCAGTGCAGGCGCCAGACGCTCTATCACAAAGCGCCGACGGGTACCGGCGACGCCGCAGGTCTCCAGCGCCGGTGTGCGCAGCCGGTCGCCTTCAACAATAAACAGGTTGCCGGCACTCACCGAGCTGACATCACCCTGCTGATCAAGCACCACGACCTCGTCAAGCCCGCGGCGCTGCGCCTCGCCGGCGGCGAGCACCTGCTCGAGCCGATTGGCATGTTTGAGTCCAGCCAGCAAGGGCTGCGCAGACCAGCGAATGTCCGCCCATCCCACCTTGGCTGGCGATCCGGGCTCACGCCGATCCTGCTGCAACGGCGCAGCACTGATAATCACCCGCGGCGCAGCTTGGGCTGGCGGTGCATAACCCCGCGGCGCAGTGCCGCGAGTTATCGTCAGCCGCAATGCCGCCCAGGACAGTTCATGCAGCGCATCGCAGGCCAGCGCCAGGCACTGCCTAGCGTGTTCGAGTGTATTGTCGGGAAATTGTAGCGTGAGAAGGCCCGCTTCAAGCCGCTGCCAGTGATAGTCCACCAGTAGCGGCTCGCCCTGCTTTAGCAGCAGAGTCTCAAACAGGCCATCGCCGAAATCCAGGCCCCGGTCGGGCAGCGGCAGCGCACTCGCGGCAACACCGTCTACCCAGATCCTTGGGGTCGTCACCACCGCAGCGAAGGTCAGTCAGGACGACTGAACAGCAGCGTGCCGTTGGTACCGCCGAATCCAAACGAGTTGGACAGAACGCTGTGAATCTCGCGTTCCTGGGGGGTGTGTGGCACGTAGTTCAGGTTGGCCCCTTCATCGGGGTTGTCGAGATTAATGGTCGGCGGGCAAATCTGGTCGCGGATCGCCAGGACCGAGAAGATAGCTTCTACCGCTCCGGCGGCGCCAAGCAGGTGGCCGATCATCGACTTGGTCGAACTTACCGCCACCTGTGCAGCAGCGCTGCCCAGTACCGTTTCTACGGCCTTGCTCTCGGCGACGTCGCCAGCAGGTGTAGAGGTACCGTGTGCGTTCACGTAGTTGATTTTTTCTGCCGCAATACCCGCGTCACGCAAGGCATTGGCCATGGACGCTGCGGCGCCGCGGCCGTCTTCGGGAGGCAGGGTCATGTGATAAGCATCGCCACTCATACCAAAACCGGTCAGCTCCGCATAGATATGGGCGCCGCGCGCCTTGGCTGACTCATACTCCTCGAGCATGATGACACCGGCACCATCGCCGAGCACAAAACCATCGCGATCGCGGTCCCAGGGGCGAGACGCCGCAGTGGGGTCGTCGTTGCGTGTGGACAGCGCACGTGCCGCGGCAAAACCGCCCAGGCCCACCGGGGTGGTTGCCATTTCAGCGCCGCCAACCAGCATGGCATCCGCGTCGCCCTGTGCAATCATGCGCGCACCCAGGCCGATGTTATGCGTTCCGGTGGTACAGGCAGTCACCACGGCCAGGTTGGGGCCCTGCATGTTGTATTTAACGGACAGGTTACCCGAGATCATATTGATAATGGATCCGGGCACGAAGAAAGGAGATATGCGGCGCGGGCCCGCATTGTTGACGATTTCAGAATTCTTCTCGATCTGGCCTATGCCGCCGATACCGGAACCAATGGCACAGCCAACCCGCGGCGCGTTTTCGTCAGTGACCTCAAAGCCGGAATCTTCAAACGCCTGCATACCGGCAGCCATACCGTACTGGACAAAGGTGTCCATCTTGCGCGCGTCCTTCGCTGCCAGGTAAGGCGAAATATCGAAGTCGCGAACACTGCAGCTGAACTGGGTGCTGTAAGCGGAGACATCAAAAGTCTCAATGGGGGCTGCGCCACTCTTGCCGGCGAGTATATTTTCCCATGTCTCGGCGACGGTGTGCCCGATTGGACTCACCATACCCAGGCCTGTTACCGCCACGCGTCTGCCGTTCAAGGTCGTCTCTCCTTTCAATAAATTTCAGGGAAGCATAAAGAAGAAAAGCCGCTCTATACCAATAGAAACGGCTTCTCGGGAACTGTGGAATGTATCAGGCGAGGTTTTCGTTGATGTAATCAATCGCCAGCTTTACAGTGGTAATTTTTTCGGCTTCCTCGTCGGGAATTTCAGTTTCGAATTCCTCTTCCAGCGCCATCACCAGTTCGACGGTGTCCAGCGAGTCCGCGCCCAGATCTTCTACAAATGAAGCCTCGGTTTGAACTTCTTCTTCTTTCACGCCAAGTTGCTCTGCAACGATCTTCTTAACGCGTTCTTCAATGCTGCTCATGATTATTTGTCACTCCTGAGATTAGTGCTGTACAAACCCTATAACGGTCTGAGCGCGCATTTTACTCTGTTTTGTCCAAGAGTTATAAACTTTTTTTTACGCTCAAACCCAAAGGGTAATTTATTTAATATTTTCATAGGCTTAGCCCATATACATGCCGCCATTTATATGGATGGTTTCACCCGTAATATAGCCTGCTGCATCGCTGCACAGGAAGCCGACGAGAGCGGCAATTTCATCGGGCTCACCGAGTCGCCCCAGGGGAATCTGGCCAAGCATCAGATCGCGCTGATCGTCGCTCAACTCGCGGGTCATATCGGTGTCGATAAAGCCAGGGGCAATCGCATTGACCGTCACTGACCGCGATCCGAGTTCGCGCGCCAGTGCACGGGAGAAACCCTCTGCGCCCGCCTTGGTAGCGGCATAGTTGCTCTGTCCGATATTGCCCATAGAACCTACCACGGACGTGATATTGATGATGCGACCCCAGCGCGCCTTGGTCATACCCCGAAGACAGGCCTTGCTGACGCGATAAAGTGCGTTGAGGTTGGTATCAATCACATCGCCCCACTCGTCCGCTTTCATCCGCATGAGGATGTTGTCACGCGTAATACCGGCGTTGTTTACCAGCACGGTGGGGGCGCCAAACTGATCGGCAATACTCTTGAGTACCGCGGCAACGCTCTCGTCATCGGCGACATTCAAGGCCATGCCGCAACCGCTGTTACCGGCCTCGCCAAGATAAGCACTAATCCGCTCGGCACCACTGTCAGTGGTGGCGGTGCCGACAACCGTAAAGCCATCCGCGGCCAGGCGTTCAGCAATAGCGCGACCAATGCCACGGCTGGCGCCAGTGACGAGGGCAACTTTGCGCTCTTCAGACATCCCTAATTCTCCTTATGCGAGTTCAGCCAGCGTGCTGGCCAGTGAATCCGGTTCCTCGAGTGAGAAACTGGTCAATGATTTATCAATACGCCGATTCAGCCCGCTGAGCACCTTGCCCGGACCACATTCAACTACGCGCTCCACGCCCGCGTCGACCATGGTCTGCACGCAGCGTGTCCACTGTACGGGGCTGTAGATCTGCTCGACCAGCAATGCGCGAATCTTCTCGGGATCTGACTCGGTTTGGGCGTGCACGTTATGCACAACCGGCACCTCCGGCGCAGCAATCGTGATTTCAGCAAGGACCTCGGCCAGTCGCTCGCCGGCCGGCTTCATCAGTTCGGTGTGGAAAGGCGCGCTTACCGGCAGCGGCATGGCCCGCTTAGCTCCCGCCTCCTTCAGTTTCGCGATTGCCGCGTCGACCGCCGCCGTATGGCCTGCAATCACCACCTGGCCCGGCGAATTGAAGTTTACCGCAGCGACTACGCCGTCAACGGCGGCGCAGGCGTCATTGATGACCGCGTCATCAACACCAATAATGGCTGCCATGGCACCCTCACCCACCGGCACTGCGGTCTGCATGAACTGACCACGTTGACGCACCAGGCGCACCGCGTCAGCGAAGCCCAGGGAACCTGCAGCAACAAGAGCGGAGAATTCTCCCAGACTGTGGCCCGCCATCAGCGCCGGACGAGCTCCTCCCTCGGCCTGCCATGCCCGCCAGAGTGCAATACTGGAGGTCAGCAAGACCGGCTGCGTGGTTTCGGTAAGATTCAGTGCATCCTGCTCGCCATTCTGGATCAGGTCCCACATATCGTAGCCCAGTGCTTCTGCCGCCTCGGCAAAAGTGTCACGTACGGCTTCATACTGCTCGTAGGCTGCAGCGAGCATGCCTACTTTCTGGGAGCCCTGGCCGGGAAATAAGAACGCAATATTGGATTCAGACATTAACTCTTTCCTGGTTACTTAAATTTGTCCTGCAGACATGCGCAGCGCCACTTGAACAGCATGTTCGGTACGGTCATTTTTACAGGGGACAGATATGTTGACAGCGCTGCCTTTCGGGAGCGCTGTCTGGGTAGCGGAGCGCGAAGCGCCGCGAGATGAGGTCACGGTTTCTGGAACCGCGGGGGACAAAGCCTGAAGCCGGTCCCGGGTGACTTAGTCGTCGGAACCGGTGTCTACGACTTTCTTGCCACGGTAGAAACCGTCGGCGCTCACATGGTGGCGACGGTGGGTTTCGCCTGAAGTCTGGTCTACGGACAGAGTAGAACCGGACAGGGCATCGTGGGAACGACGCATGCCGCGACGAGAGCGGGTTTTCTTGTTCTGCTGAACAGCCATGATAATCTCCTGGTCATTAATCGTCCGACTTCAACTGGGCGAGGACATCGAAGGGGTTGGGGCGCGCAGGCGCTTGCTCCTCTTCATCTCCCTGCCCCGTGTACTCGGACAGTATCTCTTTGCAATCTTCAGTATCGTGGTAGCTGTAGGGAGGCAGGGCCAGCATCAGCTCATCCTCCACCAGTTCCCACAAGTTACACCCCTCGTCCTCGGGTACGATCAGTGGATCCAGGTGACGCGGGAGGTGCTTGGCCTGTTCATCGGTCCAAACAATACCCAACTGGTTCTCACCCTCAACCCCGGTTTGCATGGGGCTGAGACAGCGCTGGCAGATAACGGACACTTCGGCCGCTATTTTAACCTGCACCACCGGGCGGTTTTCCTCGTCACGAGAAAACGCCAAATCTGCCCGAATTTCCCCGCTTTCGTCGGCTAAAAGTGCCTTAAAACGCGGTAAATTCAGGGGTTTCAGCGTACCACTGATACTCACACCGCGCGCGGATGCTTTGCGCACATCCAGCGCATTGGGGAGGGGCTCAGTCAACATAGGCGCGCATCATAGTGATGAGGACCCCCTTTGTCAAAGAAAATTCCTATAGAATACAGTTAGTTCTGACACTTATTCACAGCGCTGGATGACCCAGATATGCACCTGATTCTCGCCTCCACCTCACCTTACCGTCGCACACTGCTCGAACGGCTACAAATTCCGTTTCTGTGTGAGGCCCCGGACGTGGACGAAACACCCCTCCTCGACGAGCATCCAGCCGCCCTCGCCCAGCGTCTCTCCCTGGCCAAGGCGAGCACTGTGGCCACATTAAACCCCACCGCACTGGTCATCGGCTCAGACCAGGTCGCGTCTATCGACGGCAATTGTATCGGCAAGCCGGGCAACTTCGAGAATGCGGCGACCCAGTTGCGGGCCAGTTCGGGGCGAAGGGTCGACTTCTATACGGGTATTGCACTGGTGGGCCGGGATGCGGGCATAGAGCGGGTCCATATGGAACGCTTCAGCGTGCAGTTCCGGGAGCTCTCGGATGCTGAGATCACCCGCTACCTGGAGAAAGAACAACCATATGACTGCGCGGGCAGCTTCAAGTGTGAGGGCCTGGGTGTGGCCCTATTTGAGCGAATGATCGGGGACGATCCTACCTCACTGGAGGGGTTGCCGTTGATTGCGCTGTGTGGGCTGCTGTGGGATGCAGGTGTGACGGTGCTGTAGGTATCTTTCTGGCTAGCCGCCCCTCCGATGGGTGAGAGCCCTTTCCTCCCGGCCGCATATTTTGCTCCAGAGGCTGCGGCCATGGGGCAACTCGTAGTGGGATTGCTGACGCAATCCTCAAGCACTCCTCAAACACTCCCTATGGAAAGCCCTCCGCCTCTTCCACAAAATATAAACGCGACCTGAAGGGTCGGAAAGCCCTATCACCCACCGGAGGTGCTTCTCCCAAAGCGCCCCAACAATGGGCCAAATCTAGCGGCAACAACCACTTGAGGCTCCCCGGGTAGATACCTGAAATGAGGAAAGGGGAAAGCAGCGGCCCTCCAGAAATCGTCGGGAGCCATGGGTGGCGGACGCCGAAGCGACCACATGGATGTGCTTGTAGCGTTTTCTGGAGGGCCGCTGCTTATCCGTTTCAGCCTAGCAAGACACTAAAACGTCGACACCAACCAAGATCATTTTCAGTGATGATACCCACCATAGTATTTGGGTAGCTTGAATTTTGGCCGGTGAGAACGGACAATGTGCGCCGCAAAATCAGCCTACCCTTATCCATAGTGAGGACCATCTCAGATGAAAACACCTGTTCGTGTCACAGTTACCGGTGCCGCAGGCCAGATCGGCTACGCCCTGCTCTTCCGCATCGCTTCCGGCGCTATGCTCGGCGATGACCAGCCCGTCATCCTGCAGCTGCTGGATATTACCCCCGCCATGGAAGCGCTCGAGGGCGTTAAGATGGAGCTCGAGGATTGCGCGTTCCCGCTGCTGACTGACATCGTCTGCACCGATGACCCCAATGTAGGCTTTAAAGACACCGACTACGCTCTGCTGGTTGGCGCTCGCCCCCGTGGCCCCGGCATGGAGCGCAAGGACCTGCTGGAAGCCAATGCTGCGATCTTCTCCGTCCAGGGTAAGGCAATTAATGACAACGCCAGCAAGGACATCAAGGTTCTGGTTGTCGGCAACCCCGCCAACACCAACGCCCTGATCGCCCAGCGCAACGCGCCAGACATCGATCCGCGTAACTTTACCGCGATGACTCGCCTGGACCACAACCGCGCCATGACCCAGATTGCCCAGAAAACCGGCAAAACCGTCAATGACGTGAAGAACATGACCATCTGGGGCAACCACTCCGCTACCCAGTATCCCGACCTGTTCAACTGCAAGGTCGACGGCGATACTGCGATCAACCTGGTCGACCAGGAATGGTACGAAGGTGAATTCATCCCTGTTGTTCAGCAGCGTGGTGCGGCCATCATCAAGGCGCGTGGTGCTTCCTCTGCAGCGTCTGCTGCAAACGCCGCCATCGACCACATGCGCTCCTGGGCGCTGGGCACTGAAGGCGACGACTGGGTATCCATGGGCGTTTACTCCGATGGTTCCTACGGCATTGCCGAAGGCCTTATCTACTCCTTCCCTTGCCGCTGCGCCAATGGCGACTGGAGCATTGTTCAGGGCGTTGAGGTTGGCGAATTCAGCCAGGCCAAGATGTCTGCCACTGAGCAGGAACTGAGCGAAGAGCGCGACGCGGTTCAGCACCTGCTGCCGTAATTCGTCCTCGATTCAGAAGAAGGCGCACTATTCTGGTGCGCCTTTTTTTTACCTCCAGAAACCCCACTAAAGCGCAAGTGCGAATCCGGCTTGCACGAATGTTAACGATGCTGATTTAATGAAGGCATGACTGAAGTAGCTACAAGCAAGACCTATCACCACGGCAATTTACGCGCAGAACTGCTCGACACCGCTGTAGAACAATTGAAGCACACCGGCGCAGAGGATTTGAGCTTGCGCGCCCTCGCCCGCGCTATCGGGGTTTCCCAGACTGCACCCTATCGCCACTTCGCCGACAAGAGCGAACTGCTGGCGGCAATGGCGACGCGGGGTACCGGGAGCTGATCAAGAGTCTACGCGAGGCCCGCGACGGCTCCGGCGAAGCAGCGGACGAACAAATGCTCGCTGTCGCACACGCATATGTGAATTACGCGGCGGACAACCCGCAACTGTTCAAACTGATGTTTGGCCCGGCGGTACAACCGGCGGCGCGCTACCCCGAGTTGCGCGAAGCCAGCCGCGAGACACTGCTGCTGGTGCAGGCGACCATTCAGCGCGGGATTGATCAGGGGATTTTCCGCAGTCACGAAGACCTCGCGTACCTGGCTAATGCCGGCTGGTCCGGCATCTACGGGCTGGCAACCCTGCGTATCGACGCGCCCGAACTGTTCGAGCGGCACATTGACCTGTCGCGTCAGATTGAACTGGGCACGCGAATTTTCCTCAGCGGCATCAGCGTCGAAAACGACTGAATCAGAGCTCTCGCAGTACCGCCACTGGCGGATGCGAGACTACCCGCCGACAACTCCATACGCCCAGCCCGGCAATCAGCAGGATTCCACCGGCGATGCCCAGCGGCCACAGCCAGGGCGACGGCACGTATCGCATATCCATCACCCAGAACTGGAGAATCGCGACGGACATCTCCGCGGCGATCACCGCTAGCAGTCCGGCAAACAGCCCCAGCGCGGCAAACTCGATCCACAGGCCGCCGAGAATAAGCCGTCGGCTGGCACCCAGCGCACGAAGAATAGAGCTCTCGTGCATGCGCGCATCAACACTGGCCTGGACACCTGCCACCAGCACCAGAGAGCCCGTGGCCAGAATCACCAGCAATACCAGTTCGATAGCTGCAGATACCTGATTGATGATGCTGCGAATCTGGTCGATCACCATGTCCATTTCGATAACGGTGACCGTGGGAAATTCGCGAATGAAACCGTTCAGGAACAACTTATCGTCCGCCGACAGATGAAAGCTGGTCATGAAGGTCGCCGGATAATTGGCCAGCAGCTTGGGTGGGAAGATCAAATAGAAGTTAGGCCGCATGGACTGCCAATCAAGCTCGCGAACAGAACTCACCCTGGCCATCAAAGGCTGTGAGCCCACTAACAGTGACAGCTCGTCACCAATACTCAGGCCGTAGCGCTCGGCAAATTCAGCTTCGACGGACACCAACGGTTCTTCGGTGCCCGGCTCCCACCACTGGCCTTCCAGTAGCTGGTTGTCAGGCGGCAGCGACTCCGACCAGGTAAAGTTGGCCTCGCGCTGATGACGTTCATGACCAGCGGCTTCAGCTTCCTCCCAGGTGGGCAGCGCTTCGTCATTCACTGCCATCAGGCGGCCGCGAATCATGGCATAAAGGGCTTCGCTGTGAATATCAGCCTGACGCAGCGACTGGTCGACGGCCTGCACATCCTCCGGCCCGATATTGATCATGAAGTGATTGGGGGCATCCTCGGGCAATTGCATCTGCCACTCGTCTACCAGTGAGGTCCGCACCAGCACCAGTATCAGCAGCAACATGATCGCCATGGCAAAGATCACCACTTGCAATGCATTCGCAGTGCCCCGGCGCTGCAGGCCCGCCAGCGCCAGTCGCCAGATACTGCCCGCGCTCATCCCTAATTGGCGACCGCCGCGCAGTAAGGTCAATGCCAATACCATACCGAGGGCCACGGTGATGGCAAGACCAGCCAGCACCGCGAGGGTCAATTTCCAGTCGCCGCTATACCAGAACATGAGCAGACTGATTGCAGTCAGGCCCAGCAGGTAGTCGCCAAAAGTGCGACCGCTGTGCAGGGGCACGTCCTTGCGCAGTACCCGCAGCGGGCTGGCCTGACCAAGGCGGCGCAGCGGTGGCCAGGCAAAGCTCAACAGGCAGGTGAGCGAAGTGGCCGCACCAATCAGATAGGGCCTGGGGCCGCTGGGGGCTGGCTGGACAGGCAACTGATCGGCGAACAGGGTGAAAAACAGTGACTGGATAGACCACCCAAGTAGACAGCCCAGCAACGTCGCGACGCCGCCCAGTAAGAGCAAGCTTCTGCCATATAAACCATTAACCACCTTAGAGGTGGCACCCAGGCTTTTCATGACCGCCACGTAGTCATTGTGCCGCTCGCTAAACCGCCTCGCGGCCAGCGCAATCGCCACCCCTGCCAGCACCACACCCAGGCTTCCCGCCAGCAGCAGGAAGCTCTCGGCTCTGGCCAGTGCCTCGCCGACACCTGGCTGCCCTTCACTCACGTCAATCAGGCGCTGGCCAGGCTCCAGTTGGGGCTCCAGCCATTCCTTGAACTGCAACAATGCGTCGGCGTCACCGGCGTACAACTGCCGAAAACTGACCCGACTGCCGGGCTGAATCACACCCGTGGCATCGATGTCGCTGTAGTGCATCATCAGGCGTGGGCCATAGCCGTACATACCCACCGCCTGGTCGGGCTCGCTGCGCACTGCCCCGCTGACGGTCAGCGTCGCATCACCCACATCCACACTGTCTCCCAGAGCAACATCCAGCAGCGGAAACAGGCGCGAATCCAGCCAGACCTGCCCCGGCCCCGGTCCCTGGCTACGCGGCACTACCTCGGCAAAAGCGGTCTCGCTGAAGCCAAGCTCGCCTCGCAGTGGATAGGCGTCGCTGACTGCTTTCACCGAGGCGAGCTGCATCGCATCGTCGCCGGCGTACACCATTGAAGGAAAAGTCAGCACGGTTGCTATCTCGAGGTCCCGCTGTTGCGCCTCATCCAGCCACGGGGCAGGTAACTCTCGACCACTGCGGGCGACGAGATCGGCAGCGAGAAAGCGATGGCTCTCAGTCTCCAGTGCGTTTTGCAGCCGTGTGGTAAATGCGCTGATCCCGGATACAACCCCAACGGCCAACACCAGTGCCAACACCAATACACCCAGTTCGCCGCCGCGCCAGTCTCTGGCCAACATGCGGGTTGCGGTGACTGACATATCAGCCTTCCTCCACCAGGGCACCGGCTTCGATCAGCAAGCGGCGCTCACAGCGCTGGGCAAGACCCAGATCGTGGGTCACCAACACCAGCGTCGTGCCCTCCTGGGCATTGAGTTCGAACAACAGCTCCACCACATGGGCGCCGGTGGTAGTGTCGAGATTACCGGTAGGTTCGTCGGCGAAAAGCACTGCGGGGCGACTGGCGAAGGCTCTGGCAATGGCCACTCGCTGCTGCTCGCCCCCAGACATTTGCCGGGGATAGTGGGTCATACGCTCGGCAAGACCGACGCGAGTGAGGAATTCTTCTGCCTCCTGTTGGGGGCGATCATGGCCGGCGAGTTCCAGCGGCAGCATGACGTTCTCCAACGCGGTGAGCGCTGGCAACAATTGAAACGACTGGAAGACAAACCCCACTTCCCGGCCGCGCAGCAATGCCCTGCCGTCTTCATCCAGATCGCTTAAGGACGCCCCTGCCAGCTCTACGCGGCCGCCGGTGGCTTCGTCCAGCCCGGCTAGCAGCCCCAGCAATGTGGATTTACCCGAGCCGGATGCGCCGACAATGGCCACACTCTCGCCCGACTTGATTTCCAGTGTAATCCCTTTCAGTATCTCCAGCTCGCCCCCGGCCACGGGGACTGATTTCTGGAGATTTTCGGCCTTTATCATGCAGCGTTTCCTTTACCGCCTGTTACGCGTATTCACAGTCGTTGGATTGCTTCTGGTGTCCGCGACGACACCTGCCCAGTCCTCCGCCACGACGGTGCTGGTGCTCGGCGATAGTATCAGTGCCGCCTATGGCATGTCTTTACAAGAGGGTTGGGTTGCCTTGCTGGCACGACAGATAGCTGAGGAACGTCCCGGCACTAAGGTCGTCAATGCCAGTATCAGCGGCGAAACCACCGGCGGTGCACTGCGTCGCCTTCCCGTATTACTGGAGCAACACAAGCCGGATCTGGTCGTCATCGAGCTCGGGGGTAACGATGGCCTGCGCGGATTTCCGCTCAATGACTTCCGCGACAACCTAACCCAGCTGGCCACGCTCTCCCAGGACGCAGGTGCGAAGGTGTTGTTCCTGCCGATGCAGATTCCCCCAAATTACGGCTCGCGCTACACCCAGGGGTTCTACGACAGCTATGCAAGAGTGGCCGAAGCCAGCGGCAGCGCAATCGGTGCATTCATTCTCGAAGCGGTGGCGATCGACCCACAACTGATGCAGGAAGACGGTATTCACCCCAAGGCCGAGGCACAGCAGACCATGCTCGAAACCGTATACCCTGACATCCGTGGGGCACTGCCATGAGCGCGCCCGACAATCACTGGGAACAAATGCTGGCGGATGACCGCGCCCACATCTGGCACCCTTATGCACAGGCCTCTGACCCCGGCTTTATTACACCCGTCGTAGGCGCCAACGGCGTGCGCCTGCAACTCGCCGACGGCCGTGAACTCATCGACGGCATGGCCTCCTGGTGGTGCGCCATTCACGGTTACAACCACCCGGTCATGAATCGTGCTGTGCAGCAGCAACTGGAGACAATGTCGCACGTAATGTTCGGTGGCCTCACCCATCCGCCAGCCATCAAACTCGCTGCCATGCTGGTCGACCTGACACCCGAAGGCCTGAATCGCGTGTTTTTCAGTGACTCAGGTTCCGTGTCGGTAGAAGTCGCCATGAAAATGGCCATTCAATATTGGCAGGCCATCGGCAAGCCCGGCAAACAAAAAATGGTGGCACTGCGCAGCGGCTATCACGGCGACACTCTGGCTACCATGTCGGTTTGCGACCCGGTCACGGGAATGCACCATCTTTTCGGCGATGTGGTTCTGAAACAGTTCTTTGCGCCGGCTCCGGACTGTGCTTTCGACGGCCCCTGCCCCGAAAGCGACATGGAAGAGATCAGCGACATTCTGGCCCGGCACCACGAGGAGATCGCCGCCGTTATCGTCGAACCCGTAGTGCAGGGAGCCGGCGGCATGCGCTTCTACTCGCCGGACTATCTGCGCAAACTGCGCGCTCTGTGCGATGCCTTTGACGTATTGCTGATATTCGATGAAATTGCCACCGGCTTTGGCCGCACCGGCAAGCTGTTTGCACTGGAGCATGCAGGCGTAGAGCCGGATCTGCTGTGCCTCGGAAAATCACTCACCGGCGGCTATATGACGCTGGCGGCGACAATCGCCAATGATCGCATCGCAGAGGGTATCGACGGCGGTGAAGCCGGCGCGTTTATGCACGGGCCGACCTTTATGGGCAACCCCCTGGCTTGTGCGTCAGCGATCGCAAGTATCGAGCTGCTGCTCTCTCAGCCCTGGCAGCGGACCGTAGCACGACTGCAAACCGAATTGGAACAGGGCCTGGCCCCGCCCGCGACTTCGAACAAGTCGCGGATGTCCGCACCCTCGGCGCGATCGGGGTAATTGAACTCAAGGAGGCGGTCAACATGCGTGAGGTACAGCCGATGTTTGTTGAGCAGGGCATCTGGATTCGCCCGTTCGGCAAGCTGGTCTATACCATGCCGCCCTTCATTATGAACTCCGAGGACACCGCCAGCGTCACTGCGGGCATGCTCGAGGTCGTCGCCAGGCTCTAAAGCGGCAGCGAGACCTCGCCGACCATATAGGTAGTCGCCTCGCCGGTCATAAACACGCGATCTCCCTGCAAGGTGCAATCGAGCCTGCCTCCCCGTTCGGAAATCTGCCGGGCACTCATTCGCGCCTGACCCAGTCGGCTCGACCAATAAGGCACCAGGGCGCAGTGTGCCGACCCTGTCACCGGATCTTCATTGATACCCACGTGCGGGCCGAAGAAGCGAGATACGAAATCACACTCATCGCCCGGTGCCGTGGCAATCACATTGAACGCAGAGGCGGCTACCAGCGCAGCAAAGTCTGGTGCTAGCCTGGCGACATCCGCTTCAAACTCAAACACATACAATTTTTTGCAAGTGCCCTCTACCTGCCAGACCTCACTCGCCATGCCGCCCAGCGCATCGCATACCGCCACATCAACCGCATCGGGCGTCAGTGTGTAGGCAGGGAAATCCAGCAAGTAGCTGCCATGCGAATGGGTCACGCTCAGGTTGCCGCTGCGCGTGGCAAACACCAGCTCAGGCTGCTGTACGCCCATATGCTGGACCAGAGCGTGCGCACTGGCGAGCGTTGCGTGCCCACAGAGATCCACCTCGGTAGACGGCGTAAACCAACGCAGCTCCCAGGCATTGTCCGCAGCGACCAGAAAAGCGGTCTCCGAGAGATTGTTCTCGGCCGCAATCGCCTGCAACTGACGATCTTCGAGCCAGTGCGCCAGCGGCATAACTGCGGCCGGGTTGCCGCCGAATACCGACGAGGTAAAAGCATCTACCTGATAGATGGGGATATTCACGTTTTGCGTCCATAGCTTTGTTATCTTCGGGGTGTTAAATATAGAGACAGCCGCGAGCCTGGGAAAAGTAAAAAATCACACTATGGCAGTACGCGAACAAACAGCGCGCCAAAAGCAGGTCTACGATGTCATTTTTGGCACGGAGACCCCTGCCGGTAAAACCTTCGATATCGTATTAATCGCCCTCATACTGGCCAGCGTGGCGGTGGTGCTGCTCGACTCTATTCCGGAGTACCACGCTGACTATGGCCACCTGTTTCTCAGGGCAGAATGGGGTTTTACGCTGTTTTTCACCATCGAGTACATTTTACGCCTGTGGTGTTCGCCCAATCGCAGCGCCTACGCACGCAGTGTTTACGGCATCGTCGATCTGCTCGCTGTCGCCCCCACTTATCTGTCTCTGATCCTGCCCCAGGCAGCACCACTGCTGATTATCCGCCTGTTGCGGATTTTGCGAATTTTTCGGGTACTGCGCCTGCTCTCGCTGCTGCGCGAGGCCAATGAACTCGCTGCCGCCCTGCGTCGCAGTGCGCGCAAGGTGTTCGTTTTTTTCACCTTGATGATCATTCTCGCCACTATCTTCGGCTGCCTAATGTATGTCATTGAAGGCAGCGAACACGGTTTTCACAGCATCCCTCACAGCATTTACTGGGCGATTGTGACCATTACCACCGTTGGCTATGGCGACGTGGTACCGCTCACCTCTGCCGGACGGTTTATCGCATCCATCGGCATGTTGATCGGCTACGCGGTCATCGCGGTGCCCACCGGCATAGTCACCGCTGAACTCACCCTGGCCCAGGCCCTGAAGAACGAACGCATTACCCGCCGCTCACGCAATTGTTCCACATGTGCCAGTGTTGAAACTGATCCCCATGCGCACTACTGTAGGAACTGTGGCAGCGAGCTACCCGCGCCGGGGCACAAGCCCGACAATTAATTATGCTAATAACGATTATCCGCTGTATCTAACGAGGTATTAAAATGACTGTGTTCAAACCCGCTGTACTCTCCACCGCTGTGGCTTCAGCTACGCTGCTGTTATTGCCCGGCCTGGCCCAGGCCCAGGGCCAGCTGGAAGAAGTGATCGTTACCGCCCAGAAGCGTGAGCAGAGCATGCAGGACGTCCCTGTTGCCGTAACCGCATTTTCTGCCCAGCAACTGGAGAAGTCCGGCGTCAAGGACATGTTCGACCTGCAGGTCAACGCACCGAGCCTGCGCGTTGGTGCCAGCCAGACATCCACGACCACCACCTTTGCGATTCGCGGCGTATTTACCAGCAGCCAGAACTTCGGACTGGAACCCTCAGTGGGGCTGTATGTCGACGGTGTTTACCGAGCGCGTCAGGGTTCCATGATTAACAACCTGGTGGATATTTCCAGCATCGAGGTCCTGCGCGGCCCCCAGGGCACGCTGTTTGGCCGTAATACCCCGGCCGGCGCGATCACCATGTCGACAGCCATGCCCGATTTCGAGGGCACCGGCTTCATTGAAGGCACCGTTGGCGACTACGACCTGTATGGTTTGAGTGGCGCCAAGTCCTTCACCGCCATTGAAGATGTGTTGGCCTTCCGGGTGACCGGCTTTGGTATGCAGCGCGACGGTTACATCGACATCGTCGACGGCGGCGATGACGTGATTAACGATCGCGACCGCTGGGGCGCGCGTCTTCAGGCCCTTTACCTGCCAACAGATTCTGTCACCGTACGGGTAATCGCCGATTACTCGGAAGTCGACGAAACCTGCTGTGCAAGCGGTTCTTTCAAGAATAACTTTGTCGCACAGGACCTGCCCCCGGGCTCGGCACCGGTCTTCGGTACCGACACCAATATCGTCAATATCGGCGGCACCGTTGTCGACCAGGATGACTTCTACGATCGCGAAGTCGCTGTGGCTCGCCCCCCGGTCTCACAGAACGAAGACAGCGGCTTATCCGTGCAGATTGACTGGGAAACAGATTCCTTCACCCTGACCAGCATTACCGCGTATCGCGAGCACGATTCCTTTGACGATGCCGATATTGCATTTACTTCTGTCGATGGCGCCTATCGCATCAACGACGCTGAGCAGAACCAGTTCACCCAGGAACTGCGCATTGCCAATGAGTCTGACAGATTCAGTTACGTCGCCGGCCTCTACTACTATGAACAGGAGCTGGACAACAGCCGCCAGACAATCGTGGGTAGCGATCTGAGCGGCATCATCGGCCTGTCGCCGAATGCCTTTATTGGTGGCGACGGATCCTTCGACGTAAACACCCAGGATCACACCAGCTACGCGGCCTTCGGTCAGGTCGACTACAACATTACCGATGACCTGATCCTGACCGCCGGCCTTCGCTGGACCTACGAAGACAAGGACCTGGAGAACATCTACACCGACGATGCGCCTCCCTCCCTGGACTTTTCCCAGGACAACTGGGGTTTTTACTTCTTCGCCCCGCTGACACCTCAGGATGATCTCAGCGAGAGCTTTGACGACGACCGCATAACCGGCGCCCTCAAAATCAGCTGGTTTATGAATGACGACGTCATGCTGTATGCCTCCTACGGCACCGGCTACAAGTCGGGCGGGGTCAACGCCGACCGGATTGAAGAGCAGTTCAACCCGCTCTTCGATGCCGAGGAATCTGAATCCTACGAAGTCGGCATGAAAGCTGACTTCCCGGAACAGGCCATGCGTCTGAACCTGGCCATCCACCGCACCGACACGGACGACCTGCAGACCAGCTCGTTCCAGGGTGGCGGTTTCTTCCTGTCAAATGCCGGTGTCGCCGAAACCTACGGCCTCGAGGCTGACCTCTACTGGGCGCCGACAGACAGCACTACGCTGACCCTGGGTTATGCCTACAATCACGGTGAATACAGCGACTTTGAAAATGGCCCCTGCTGGACGGGTACCCCGTGGCATACCGGAGAGGCCCCTCCCGGGCTGAACGAAGATGGCAGCTGTGATATCTCTGGCGGCGATCTGTCCGGTAACGCAGAGAATGTAGTGGTACTCACCGTCAACCAAGATTTCACGCTCAGCGACACCATGACGGGCTTCATCTACGGCGAATACTCCTGGGTCGACGATCGCATGACCGACGTGAACAATGACCCGGTGAAGTACGATGGTGACTACAACCTCATCAACGTACGGGCTGGACTGCGCTACGAGCCCTGGGATGCCTACGTCACCTTGTGGGGTCGTAACCTGACCGATGAGGAATACACAGGGACGATTGCAGACGCCCCGCCCAGACCGGTCGCTTCATTGCCTACTACGAAGAACCCCGCACCTGGGGTCTCACCTTACGCAAGGATTTCTGACCCCAGGTTCTGCTATAATGCGCGCCCCATAACCCCCGGTGGCGCGCATGTCCAAACCCATCCACTCATATCGCAAGTACTGGGCCGAATGTTTCGGCCCAGCCCCCGAGCTGCCCATGACCCGGGCAGAGATGGACGCGCTCGGCTGGGATTCCTGCGACATCATCCTGGTCACGGGCGACGCCTATGTTGACCACCCTTCTTTCGGCATGGCCGTCATTGGTCGTACCCTGGAAGCGCAGGGCTTCCGGGTAGGCGTTATCGCCCAGCCAGACTGGACCAGTGCCGATGAGTTCAAGCGCCTGGGTAAGCCCAACCTGTTCTTCGGCGTAGCTGCGGGCAACATGGACTCGATGATTAACCGCTATACAGCGGACCGCAAGCGGCGCAATGACGATGCCTACACCCCGAACAACGAGGGCGGAAAGCGGCCTGACCGCGCTGTGGTTGTCTATAGCCAACGCGTGCGTGAAGCGTACAAAGATGTACCGCTCATTATTGGCAGTATCGAAGCCAGCCTGCGCCGGATAGCCCATTACGACTACTGGAGTGACAAGGTCCGTCGCTCAATCCTGCTCGACAGCCGCGCCGACCTGCTGTTGTACGGCAACGCAGAGCGGGCCATTGTCGACATCGCCCATCGACTGGCCGATGGCGAGGATGTGCACAATATCCGCGACATTCGCGGTACGGGCTTTGTCCGCAAACGCGTACCGGAAGGCTGGCGCGTCATCGACTCCAGCTCAATCGACCCGATCGGTGCGGTTGAGCCAAAGATAAACCCCTACGACACCCCGCAGGGCCCTGAGTGTGAGCCGGATGAAATCGCGGTCCAGCAGGGCGAAGATGTGGTGCGAATCCTCGACCGCGTCGACGACGATCGGCCGGGCGTAATACGCATTCCCTCTTATGAACAGGTCAAAGACGACAGCGTGCTCTACGCCCACGCATCGCGCGTGCTCCACAAGGAGACCAACCCGCACAATGCGCGACCGCTGGTGCAAGCGCACGGCGACCGCGAAGTGTGGCTGAACTCACCGCCTATCCCCCTGGAGACCGACGAGCTGGACTGGGTGTTCGAGCTGCCTTATACCCGGCTCCCCCACACCAGCTACGGCGATGCACGTATTCCCGCCTATGAGATGATCCGGCACTCGGTGAACATCATGCGAGGCTGCTTTGGCGGTTGCACCTTCTGCTCAATCACCGAGCACGAAGGACGCATTATCCAGAACCGCTCGGAAGATTCGATACTGCGCGAGATTGAAGCGATTCGCGATACCTCGCCGGCTTTTACCGGCGTCATCTCCGATCTCGGCGGCCCCACCGCCAATATGTGGCGACTAGCCTGCAAGAGCCGGGAGATTGAGGCCAAGTGTCGGAAGCTCAGCTGCGTGTTCCCGGGAATTTGCAAAAACCTCGACACCAACCAGAAACCACTGGTAGAGCTTTACCGCAAGGCGCGGGAATTGCCCGGCGTGAAGAAAGTACTCATCGCGTCGGGACTACGCTATGACATAGCCGTGGAAACCCCTGAATACGTCGAGGAGCTGGTCACCCACCACGTCGGCGGGTACCTGAAGATTGCGCCTGAACACACCGAAGATGCGCCGCTGGGCAAAATGATGAAGCCTGGCATTGGTACCTATGACCGGTTCAAGGCCATGTTTGAGAAATACTCTAAGGCTGCGGGTAAAGAACAGTATCTCATCCCCTACTTCATTGCCGCTCACCCCGGCACTTCGGATCGTGATATGATGAACCTCGCCTTATGGCTGAAGCGCAATAAGTATCGCGCCGACCAGGTGCAGACCTTCTACCCGTCGCCAATGGCCAGCGCCACGGCCATGTACTACAGCGGCAAGAACCCGCTACAGCGCATTACCCGTGACAGCGACACCATGCCTACGGTGCGCGGCCTGAGCCAGCGGCGTCTGCACAAGGCGTTTCTGCGCTACCACGACCCGGAGAACTGGCCAGTATTGCGCAAGGCACTCAAAAAGCTTGGGCGAACGGATCTGATCGGCAATGGCAAAATGCACCTGGTGCCGCCGCGCCAACCCGGGCGTCGTCACGCCGTGGTTGAGCCCGGCAGCAAGACCTTTGCCACCCAGCATAACGGCCTGCCCCGCACCCCGAAGCGCAAACCCGGCCGCCGGCGCTGACTCAAGCGTCGCTGCGGCGTTTGGTATGCCGCGTCGCCGGGGCCTGCAGCGGGTCATCCGGCCAGGGGTGCTTGGGATAGCGCCCCTTCATTTCCTTTTTCACATCCTGATAGCTACCGCGCCAGAACCCGGCGAGATCCTGTGTCACCTGCAGTGGTCGCTGTGCAGGTGACAATAAGTGAACCATTAACCTGACTTTGCCGTGGGCGACGGTGGGCGTACTTTCACAGCCGAACATTTCCTGGAGTTTTACAGCCAGCACGGGTGGATGCTGGGTGTAGTCGACCCGAATTGATGATCCGGAAGGCACACTGATGCGCTCAGGTACCAGCCGCTCCAGATCCAGCGGTAATGGCCAGGCGAGCATACCGGTCAGAATGGCCTGCAAGTCCAGGCGGGCAAAATCGTCAAGCTTGCGCACAGGCTCCAGCCAGGGCCCCAGCCACTGCTCCAACGTGGCAAGCAACGCCGCATCGCGAAGATCGGGCCAGGGGTTATCACCGCCCTCCTCGGCTACGCTATCGTGCAAGAGTTGCACCCGGGCGCGCCATTGTAGCGTGTCACTATCCCAGGGCAGGATATCCAGGCCGCGTCGCCGGACGACACCTAATAGCGCCTCGCCCCTGGCCTCGTCAGACACTTCCCGCAACGGTGACGACTTCAGCTGGATTGCGCCTACCATCCGTCGCCGCTGGGCACTGAAGCGTTCCTCGCGCTGGTCCCATTCAACCAGGTCCTCGCGACGTACCAGTTCTGCGAGGATGCCGTCGAAGCACACCGGGTTTAAGCGCGTAGCGCTGTAAATCCGGTCAGTGCTGCTGCCACGCTCGCCGCCAATATCCGCCACCGCCAACCAGGCTTCGCCGGCAATGGCCTGCCCACGATCAACACTGGCGCTGCGACCATTAGCCAACTGGTATTGGCCTTCGCTACGCTGCTTTGCTATCCGGTCCGGATACGCACTGGCCAGCAAAATACCGCACACATCGTCTGCCCCCACGTCAAAACCTGCACCCCGTGGCTGATGTACTTCAGTGGCGATACGCGCGTAACGCCTGGCCAATTGCCACACCCGACGAAACCAGCCCTGCAGGCGCTCGGGACATTTACCCTCGCCTAACAGCAGCGCAATAGCGTCTGCAATGTCGGCACTTTCGTTGCCCAGCGGATTGCGCTCGGACAGCACCGCCGCCAGCAGGCAGGCAGTCTCCCTGGCCTTGATGTCGCAACCCACCAGGAGCATGTGGGCCAACCTGGGATGCAACGGCACCTGCGCCAGGCGGACCCCATGTGGAGTGAGCTGCAAACCGCTCTGGGGGTGCGTAAAGACCGCACCACACTGTTCGAGAACACTGATCGCCTGCTGCCAGGCTGGCTGCGGTGGCGTATTCAGCCAGCACAATTCCTGCGGATCGCTAACGCCCCAGGCCAATAATTGCAGTGCCAGCGGCGCCAGATCCGCCTGCAGAATTTCAGGGCTGCTGTGACTCACCAGCCGCCCCTGCTGTTCCTCGGACCAGAGCCGGTAGCAGGCTCCCGGCGCAAGCCGCCCTGCCCGCCCGCGGCGCTGCTCTGCCGAGGCCTGGGACACGCGGCGAGTCACCAGTCGGGTAACGCCGGTCACCGGGTCAAACATCGGTTCACGCGCCAACCCTGAATCAATCACTATCGTGACGCCTTCTATGGTCAGGCTGGTCTCTGCCACGTTCGTTGCGAGCACAACCTTGCGCCTCCCCTCGAGTGCTGGCGCTATGGCCCGCTGCTGCTGTTCGAGCTTGAGACTGCCATAGAGGGGACATACATCTACCTCCGGGTATGCTGACAGCCTGGCACCGAGATCCCTGGCAACCGCACGAATTTCGCGCTGCCCCGGCAGGAAGACGAGTGCACTGCCCTGGCTGTTTGCCAGGGCATCGAGAACCACGTCAGTCACCGGCGGCGCTATCGCCTCCTGGAGCTTCAAGGTGCGTCGATAGAGGGTGGTCACCGGATACTGCCGCCCTTTTGATGTCACCACGGGCGCACCGTCGAGTAACGTCGCTACTGCGTCGCCGTCCAGAGTGGCCGACATCACCAGTAGCTTCAAAGGATCTTCCTCGCGGAACAGTTCACGGCCTTGTAGGCACAGCGCCAGACAGAGGTCCGAGTCGAGGCTGCGTTCATGAAATTCGTCAAATATCACCAGCCCAACGTCTTCCAGGCCAGGGTCGCTCTGCAAGCGCCTGGTCAGAATACCTTCGGTAATCACCTCGATGCGCGTCGCCTCGGAAACACAGGCATCCAGGCGAATCCGGTAACCCACCGTCTCGCCTACCTCTTCACCGAGCAACTCGGCCATTCGCGCGGCGGCGGAACGCGCGGCCATACGGCGCGGCTCCAACATGAGAATTTTTCGCCCCTTGAGCCAGCGTTCATCCAGCAGCGCCAGAGGAACTGCCGTGGTCTTACCGGCACCGGGAGGAGCCTGTAACACCAGCTCATGGTGCCCGGCCAGGGTCAGCACCAGCTCGCTGAGCACTTTGGCAATGGGCAGGTCTGCAATTGCGGGGATATTCATAGCGGCATCTTAACCAAGCCCGCTGCCGCTGACCACGTTACCGCACTCGCGCACCTACTTGGTGCGCTCGTTCACTCTAAAAGTGCAAAAGATGGCTCCGTCACGGCTTTGTCATACGCACAGCGGATAATGGAGCTATGGCAAGGTTCTTGCTGCACGTATCCACCAAGCCGCACGAGTGACAGCTTCTACGGGAGAAACACCGATGACCTCGTTTACTGAGCACCTCGATGGCATTGCCGCCCAAAGTCCTGGTCAGACCGGGTGTATTGCCTTCTTTGACCTGGATCGCACCCTGATCAGCGGCTACTCGATTACCGCCCTCGCTCGTGAGACCGCGCGTCACGCGGCCGCAAGCGGAGAAATGGCCAATGCCTCACGACTGGTACGCGAGGTGCTTCAACAGCGTGCCGATGGTTCTGGCGGCAACTACCATCGGCTGGTAAAACGGGTGGCACGAGCCCTCACGGGAGTTACCGAAGAAACCCTTTATGCCCTGGGCAGGCGTGCTGCAAGCAATCACCTTGAACGCACGCTTTACAGGGAAGCCATTGAGCTGGTGGAAACGCATCGCGCGGCGGGACACCATCTGGTGATTGTCACAGCGGCGTCGCGCTATCAGGTTGAACCACTGGCGGCCATTCTCGGCATTGAGGACATCTGCTGTAGCCAGTTGGTGGTCGAAGGTGGGAAGTTCACTGGCGAAGTCGTAGCCCCGCTGTGTTATGGCGAGGGAAAAACCCTGGCGGCCCGGCGCGCGGCACGGCGCAGAAAAACCAGGCTGTCTCGCTGTTACTTCTACACCGACTCCAGCGCAGACCTGCCACTACTCAAAGCGGTTGGTAACCCGGTGGCAGTCAACCCTTCCACCCGACTTGCAGACCATGCCAGCGAACAGGGCTGGCCGCAGCTCACGTTCTCCAGTCGCGGCCGGCCCGATCTCGGCCAGGTGCTGCGCACCGGCGCATTGGCACAGACATTACTGGCCACTGCATTAACCGGCCGTGCTGCGTCGTGGATGGGCGCAACGGCCCGCCAGAATGCAAACCTCATGACGCGGCTACTGGGTGACGTGGGATCAGGCTGTGCCGGACTTAACTACGAGGTAGAGGGGCGCAAACACTTGCAGCGCTCAGCGCCGGCTATTTACGTGTTCAACCACCAGAGTCTACTGGATGCCGTGGTGCTTGCCCACCTGCTCCGCGACGACGTCGTTGGACTGTGTAAGCAGGAGATGGCCTCCTCGCCGATCATCGGCCCGTTACTCAAACAGGTGGACACCATTTTCGTCGATCGAGAACAGCAGGATCAAAGTGACGTTATCGCCCGTGCCATGGCCACTCTCGACAGCGGCAGGTCACTGGTTATTGCGCCAGAGGGTACGCGAAGCACTCTCGGGCAGCTCCAGCCGTTCAAAATGGGGGCTTTCGTACTCGCTCGCAAAGCCGGCGTACCCGTCATTCCCATTGTGCTGCACAACGTGAAAGACGCGCTTCCGAAAGGCGCCAGAGTGATTAAGCCCGCCACCATTCGAATCACGGTTCTGCCGCCGATACCCCCAGAACACATGCGACGGATTCGGCCCTGCTGTCATCAGCTCGAGGCAACCTATAGCGCCATCCTGGGAGAATCGCTCGCAGCGGCATTGCCGCACAGTGCCAGTGCCAGGGAGGGCTGACCAACGGCTTACAGTGCCGCGATTCACAGCGCGACAGTCATCGGCTCCGGCAATCGGTGTGAATACATCACTGCTGTCGGACAAGTGAGCGACTATAATGTCCGTTTATTTCTAATGATTAGCGCGCATGCCCATTTTCGATAAAGACAACCAACCCTTGGGAACAGAACAGGCACTGGCTCATCACATCGAGTCGGCCCTGGCTGCACGTCCACCCCGGGGCGCAGCCCTTGAAACGTCCTATAAAGTCGTGAAAACGCTGTTCGATCCCGTCGTACTGGGTGAGCACAACCTGCCGGACAAACCCTGTCTGTTTGTCGGCAACCACTCTTTGTTCGCCCTGGACGGCTGGGTGCTGGGGCCGATCTTTCTTAAGGAGCTCAACCGCTTTGTCCGTGGCCTGGGAGACAAATTCCTGTTTACGGTACCGGCCATCGGCGACACGTTGCTGCGCTTTGGGCCGGTAATGGGACACCCTGACGTCTGCGCTGCGCTGATGGACGCGGGTGAAGATCTGATGGTGTTTCCCGGAGGCGCGCACGAAGCGGTCAAGCCCACACGCCAGATGTATGAACTGCAGTGGAAAGAACGCTATGGCTTCGTCAAGCTCGCAGCAAAACAGGGCTACACCATCATGCCCTTTGGGGTGGTAGGACCGGACGAGTTCTATGCCCATCTCATGGAAGGCGAAGACATCCCCCACTCGTCCCTGGGCAAACTCCTGCGCCGCGCAGGCCTGCTGGACGACAATACCCGCGCCGACATGTTGCCGCCCATACCCAGGGGCGCTCTGGGCACGCTATTCCCAAGGCCGCAACGCTGCTACATCGGCTTTGGCAATCCCGTCGATCTGTCTGAATTCAAGGGGCGCACGCCGGGTAAACGGCAATTGCAGAATATTCGTCAGCAGGTGGCGGACGAGATCGATACGCAATTGGGCGAGCTTCTTATTGCGCGGGCGCGCAATCAAGGCAACGAGGGGCTTTGGCGCAGATTCCTGACGCTGTAATCAGGTACAGCGTTGCCTCAGTGCTCGGCCATGACCCGGGCCAACCGCTCGGGACGCCGCCAGCGACTACTTCTAAGCCTCACCACAAAACACAGGGCGATTGAGATCAACATGGCGACCAGCACCCACCAGGATGCCAGCGGCGACATCTGCCAATGCACAATCACCAGGTACTGAGCGGCCAGCATGGCAAAGTGCAGTGAGGTCGATGTCAACATGACCCAGCGGGTATCACCGGCGCCGCGCAGCGCACCACCGGCGATCAGTATCGTGGCGTCCGCTAACATGTACGTACACAAGCCCAGCATCATGGCCTGGGCCATTTCCCTGACTTGCGCGAACTCTTCGTCCGGCGTGGCAAATACGTCTACCAGCTCAATGCGGAACGTGAAAAACAGTATGGCGAGAATGCTCGAGTATCCCAGCGCCATGATAAAACCCGAGGAAATCAGCTGATTTGCACGGGCGATATCACCGGCACCCACGGAGCGCCCCATCAGCGTCGCCACCCCGATACTCAAGCCAATCATCGGCACAAAGGACAGCATATCCCAGTTGAACACGATCGCGATGGCAGCGCCTTCGGCAACGCCGTAGGACTGAAACATGAGCAGAAACACGTTGAAGGTCGCCGTGTTCATAAACGCTTCGGTTGCCGAGGGTAGCCCCAACCGCAGAAAACGCTTCATCACGCCCTGATGGTAGCCCCAGCTTTGCCGCACAGAGTACTGGGCGACATGCTTGCGATCGCCGTAAAAGTACAGAAACAGCGCGATAGCCAGCGCCTGTGCACACAGTGTGCCCACACCGGCACCAACAATACCCAGTGGCGGAAGACCGACGTGGCCGAACACCAGCGCCCAGGTCAGGGGCACGTTCACCACAATGGCAATCACATCCACAAACATGACCACCTTGGATCGACCAATGCCCACGAAGTAACAAGCCAGCAAGGTTTTGCCCAACATAAAGGGCCCACCAACGAGCAGCGTATAAAAGTAGGCGCGCTCCAGGGGCACAAGGGTTGGATCGTGCCCAATCTTGTCAAAGGCAGTGCCACCGAGTACTCCCAACAATGCGATGATGGGTAGCGCCAGAGCAATCAGGTATACACCCTGAGTGACCACCACGGTACAGCGCTCCGTGCGCCCCGCTCCCTGATATTGTGCGACCAGGGCATTTGCGTAGCTGATCAACCCGGTGAAGAACGACAGGCAGAACATCGCCGCCACGCCGCCCCCTAGCGCCGCTGCAATATGGGCCGCGCTGAGGTCTGACATGAAGAAGCGATCGGTGAATATCATCACCGCAAACGTGCCCTGCGACACCACCATGGGCAGCGACAGGCGCGCGAGTTCACGCAGTGTTGTCAGGGACAGAAACTTCAATGCGGCGGCGTCCGGGCGTGGGGAGAGCGGCGCATTATACAGACCTCAGCCAATCCGCCCAGTCGCGCTGCAGGGCTGCGGCGCCGCCCGGGTAGGATCGAACCAGAAACCCTCCGGCATCGTAACTGCCACAGGAATGGGTCGACGCCTGCTGCAGGGTGAAGCCCAACGCCCCTCTGCCCTCCGATGACTGCAGCAGGAAATACACCAGAGACCATGACAGGGCATACAGCCGCTGGCTGTCGGGGGCGGTCCAGGCGGTATAGGGCGCCTTGAACAATTCCGTGAGAGAAGGCGCAGCCGCGACCGCCAGCCACCGCCGATGCCTTGGATTGACATGAAATTCCGGTCCATGGGGCGTCACTACGATGGTTTCATGCACCTCCGCCAACCCCTCTGCCAGCCAGTGCGGCGCGCCACCGAGTTGCGAGACAGTAATCAGGTGCGAGATTTCGTGTAACGCGCGATGACGGGACTCCACAGAGGACGCGTCGAGCAAAGCCACCGCCAGACGCGGCTCCCAGGCATAGAAACCAGTCACCTCAGGAAGCTCGGGCACCAGCGATTGCTTGCGCTGGCGGAAAGCGCCAGCATCGGCGAATAGTTCAAGGCGCACATCAACCACGAACGGTACCGGGGCTGCGAGCAACGCCTCCCAGTGCTGATAGATGCCACGTGCGCCCACCTCGATATCGCGCACCAGGAGAGGATCAACGTTGCCCGGTGCCGATTGAAGTGCAAACTGATACGCCGGTCCGCGAATGGCCTCGAAGTTGCCCTGACACATAGACAGGCGCACTGCCGAGGCCTGCGGTGTGATCAACAGCAGACAAAGGGACAGCATGGGCAGGCAGAATAGCGCCCGGAGACGAAAAACAGGCATGACAGTGCAGACAACTGATTTGCTAGCGGGTTCAGGTATTATACTCTAGCTATAATCACGACATGTACCCGCCGTATACGGGTATTTGATGGGCTCGACCGTTGGAGAACTCCATGCCCCAGGCAGAATCAAAATGGCCTTTTCGCTGGGACCTGCTGCTGCGTTATCGCTACATCGAAACCATTGCGCTCTGGGAGGGTCGGCTCACCACGCGCCATTTATGCGACACCTTTGGCATCGGCAGACAGCAGGCGAGCAAGGACATCAATACTTACCTGCGCGAAGTCGGCATCGACAATCTCGAATACGACAAGTATCTCAAGGGTTACAAACCTACCGAGAGCTTTACGCCTCAGGTCACTCGCGGTCTGGCTGACGAATACCTGCACCTTGTAGCGCGCAACAACGAACTGCTGAATATGTTCGAATCGCTGTCGCTTAATGTCAGTAATGTCGAGGTACTGGCGCACCCCGTTCGCGACGTCAAACCGGAGGTGCTGCGCCCGATCATGCAGGCGGCGCGACAACAAAGGCGCCTGGACTGCGATTATGTATCGCTGAACAACCCCGACCGTGAAGGCCGCATCATCGTGCCCCACACGCTGGTGTACACCGGTCTGCGCTGGCATGTGCGCGCCTGGTGCGAGAAGAACCAGGAATACCGGGATTTCGTTCTGAGTCGGTTTCGCGACACGCCGGAACTCATGGATGAATCCGAGCACGGCGCTACTGGCGACGTGGAGTGGAATACCACAGCGACCATCCAGATTACCCCGGATACGCGACTCAACGCGGCCCAGCGCGAAGTTGTCGAATGTGATTACGGCATGATCGGTGGCGAACTGAGGATCACCACCCGCGGCAAGCTGGTTCCCTACGCGCTGCGCCTGCTGCACATCAACCCCCGCGAGCAACTCAGTGACCCCACCGCCCAACAGATTATCGTGGCGAATCGGGATGAACTCGAGCCGTGGCTATTTGGCTGACATCATGAAAGATCAGAACGAATTCCAGGACGCCTACAGCGAACAGAATTTCTGGCGCAAGCTCACCGGCTACGCAAAGTCCGCCGGTCGCGAAGTTGTCGAGAACGCCCTGCTGCTGTTTTATGCCATGCAGGAAGAAGACGCACCGGCCTGGGCGAAGGCCACTATTGCCGGAGCGCTTGGCTACTTTATCGTGCCTATCGACGCCATCGCTGACCTCACCCCTGCGGTTGGCTATGCCGACGATCTGGGTGTACTTGCCCTGGCGATTGCGGCGGTAGCGCAGTACATCAATGACGACGTACGTGCCAAAACCGCTGCCAAACTCGACAGCTGGTTTGGTGACGACGACAAGCCCGACTAGATTCAGCGTTCTTTTGCCAACCTGCGCATCACCAGCGCCAGGAAGACGGCAGTCGAAATACCCGCCGCTGCGAAAATGAGACACATCACCATGATCTGGTAACGCGCCGCAACCAGTGGTGAAACCCCCGACAGTATCTGTCCAGTCATCATGCCCGGCAGAGAGACCAGACCCACTGCAAACATGGCGTTAATCACAGGAATCATGGCCGCCTGGTAAGCCTTTATCCGCGCTTGCGCCAGTTCGACACCGTGTTCAAGTTCACTGAACAGGCGCTCCGCTGCTAGACTCACCGCGGTCATGCTGTTGGCAAAGGCCATTCCGGCCAGCGGGACGACATAGCGCGGCACGTACCAGGGGTCCACCGACAACACCAGCTGGGTAATCAGCGCCAGCGTCAAACCGCCACCAGTGACTATGGCAATCCACGAGTCCGCCAGCAATTGCAAGCGCCGGCCAGGCACCGATCCAACCGCAATCCAGGCCGATGCGGTCATCATAATGGCCAGCACCAGGGCGATCAGCAAGCCATTATCGGCCCCGAATATCCACGCCAGCACATAGCCTATCGCCATCAGCTGCACAAGCATTCGACCCAGCGCATAGAGTGCGTTGCCAATGCCGAATGACCACCGCCACAAGATGAGCAGGGCGATAAATACGGGAACAAAAGCCAGCGCCAGGCGCGGCAGCGATAGTGTTATAACGGCATCTTCCATCGTGGTATATATACACCATATGGATGACATAGACAGTTTCATCGACCAGCTTGCCGCATTTCCGCGCTCCGCACAGCTGGCAAATCCCTATCACGCAGCAGCGTATCGCGACAATCTGCGGGTCTACCTGCGCAAGATTTTCGCACAGCCCGGACGCAGGGTACTGCTGGTGGGAGAGGCATTGGGATATCGCGGCGGCGTCTTCACGGGCCTGCCGTTCAGCAGCGCGCGGCTGGTCAGGGAGTCACGGCATCCGTTCTGGCAAACACTGCGCCCGCAGTTGCAGATTAATGATGACCTGGCCGAAGCCACGGCCAGTATCGTTTGGGAGTATCTAGCCGGGCGACGGCGCATCCCCTTGTGTTGGAACGCCCTGCCGTTTCACCCTCACCTGCCCGGCCAACCCTACTCCAATCGTGCGCCGAGCGCGGCAGAACTCAAGTCCGGCGAAACATTTATGCAGCAGCTGATAACTGCCTACCAACCGGATCGGATCGGCGCCGTCGGCGGCAAGGCCGCACAGGCGATACAGCGCGCGCTCCCCCACCAATCCTTTCGCGCAATCCGCCATCCGTCTTACGGCGGCAAGCAGGACTTTATTCAAGGCATGGACCGGCTGCTGCGCTAGGCATGCTCAACCTGCCGCGGTCACCCAGAGGCCGCTGGCCGCGATCGCAGCGGTCACCAGTTCCGGGAGATAGCTACCGCCGAGCAACAACGCGGTGGTCACTGCGCCAATGGCAATAAGCCGCTCCGCAAGGTGGGTCTCGGGCGAGGCGGCAGGCCCGGAACGCCGGGCAAGCAAATTGCGTGTGATACGGTATTCGATGGCTTTGGCGTAAGTCATGGCAGCTCTCCAATGTCTGAGCCTGCATCATGGATCACCCACTCATTGCGCTCCATCTGTCGCCTTACGGACGCGTTCGAAAAGGCGACAGGTGCCTATAGCCGCTGCGCAGAAAAGGTATCGCAGGCGTCCACAGAGCCCTGTTCAAACCCGACCCTGAACCAGTGCACACGCTGCTCGGATGTACCATGGGTAAAACTGTCAGGAACGACGCGCTGGCCGGCCTCGCGCTGCAAACGGTCATCGCCGATCGCGCTGGCCGCCCTAAGTGCCTCTTCGAGATCGCCCTCATCGAGTATCTGCGCCTTGCGGTTGGCGAAGTGGCCCCAGATACCGGCGAAGCAATCAGCCTGCAACTCCTGGCGTACCGATAACGCATTCACCTCGGCCTTACTCCGTCCCCTGCCGGCGGCGTGCACCTGCTGGCTAATTCCCAGCAGCGTCTGCACATGGTGCCCGACCTCGTGTGCCACCACATAGGCCTGGGCGAAATCACCTGGGGCACCGTGGCGGCGAGCCAGGTCGTTGAAGAAACTAAGATCAATGTACAGATTCTGGTCACCCGGGCAGTAAAACGGACCGACCGCGGCGCTGGCCAGGCCACAGGCTGAATTAACCCTGCCGCTAAACAACACCAGGGTCGGCTCGCGATACTGTTGCCCGGAGGCGGTGAACACCTGATTCCAGGTATCTTCGGTCTCCGCCAGCACGACCGAGACGAAATCGGCCAACTGCTCCTCTTCTTCACTGAAACTGGCTTGGCCGGACCCGGTTTGCCCGCCGGCGAATAACAGGCCGAGTACGTCGACACCCACCATCCTGCCGCCGAAGATAACCAACAGGCCACCGATAAGCAGCACCCGTCCGGTCTTGCTACGCAGTAGCCCGGGCAGAAATCTCAAGAGTAGCGGCGCCGCTCCGGCGGCCGCATAGCTGGGGCCATCACCCCGACGGTCGTCAATGTTGTCGCTTCTTCTACGATCCTGCCAACGCATAGCGGCCCTCCCTGATTATTCAATCTAGCAGCGACTTAAAAACTGGCAAGCTGCCGCGCTTGAATATACTCTGAAAGTTATTGCATACCTCAGGGACATCCAGCATGAGCATTCTCATCGGCGGTAACGACAGCGGCCAGGTTGGCCTGGATCCAAAATTTGCCAACCGCCATGGCCTGGTGGCCGGAGCCACCGGTACAGGCAAGACCGTGACGCTGCAATGTCTGGCGGAAGGCTTCTCGGATCTGGGCGTGCCCGTATTCCTGGCCGATGTAAAAGGCGATATTTCCGGCATGAGCCAGGCCGGCAAGCCCCACCCCAAAGTTGACGAGCGCGTTGCCAAGATCGGCATCGAGGGCTTTAGCCAGCACGCCTATCCGGTGGCGTTCTGGGACTTGTTCGGTAAGAAAGGTACGCCAGTACGCTCTACAGTCTCCGAGATGGGACCACAGTTATTGTCGCGACTGCTCGACCTCAATGAAACCCAGGAGAGCATCATGACCCTGGTATTTGAGTTCGCTGATCGCGAGGGCATCCTGCTGGTGGATCTCACCGATCTGCGCACCACACTTGAGTACCTCGGCGAGAGCGGCAAGTCATTGGGCGCCGGCTATGGCGTATCAAAGGTATCCATTAATGCCATTCTCCGTCGCCTACTTATGCTGGAACGCGAAGGCGGCAAGAAGTTTTTTGGCGAGCCGGCACTGGAGCTGGAAGACTTTATGCAGGTGGCACGCGATGGCCGCGGCATCATTAACATTCTGGCAGCCGATCAACTGATTATGAGCCCGCGGGTGTACTCGACGTTTCTATTGTGGCTATTGTCAGAGCTGTTCGAGACCCTGCCGGAACTGGGTGATCCCGAACAACCTGTGCTGGTGTTCTTCTTTGACGAAGCTCATCTCCTGTTTCGGGACGCCCCACGGCCGCTGCTGGAGAAAATCGAACAGGTGGTGCGCCTGATCCGCTCCAAGGGCGTCGGCGTCTATTTTGTCAGCCAGAGCCCCAGCGATATTCCCGACAGCGTGCTTGGCCAACTGGGTAATCGCATTCAGCATGCGCTGCGCGCCTACACACCCAAGGAACAGAAAGCGGTCCGTGTAGCCGCCGAATCCTTCCGCGCCAACCCCAAACTGGATACCGTCACCGCAATTACCGAGTTAGGTGTGGGCGAAGCGCTGGTATCCACCCTGCAAAAAAAAGGGGTGCCCTCGCCGGTAGAGCGGGTACTGATCAGGCCACCCTCGTCACGCATGGGCAAAGCCACCATGGCCGAGCGCAAAGCGCTGCTGGATCGCGACCCGAACATGCGTCGCTACGGAACCCCCGTCGATCCACGCTCTGCTCACGAGGTGCTGTCGGAGCGAACCCAGGCCCGCCTCGACGCCCAGCAGGAAGAAGAAATGCGCAAACGTGCGGAGAAGGCCCAGGGCAAGACGAAGTCCCGCTCCAGCAGCCGTCAGAGTGTCGGTGAAGCGTTCCTGAAAAGCATTGCCCGCAGCCTCGGATCTACTGCGGGCAGGGAATTGTTTCGCGGTGTACTGGGGTCGCTACTCAAGTAGCTTGCGGGCCGGTAAGCGCTTCAACACGCGCCATCCAGGCCACTACCCCGGGATATTCCTGCATCATGGCTTCGAGCTCCACTGTGTCCAGGAAACAGGAAAACATCGCATGTACAGCCAGGTCGGCCAGAGTCAATTGACCGCCAACCAAAAAGTCACTCTGCTCCAACATGCCAGCGACGGCGTTAATGTGACGGCGACAGTCGACAAGCAGTTGTCGCTCTGACTTGCGACCAATACCCTGAGTCGCGGTGATCTTGCGAATTCCCTTGCGGATCTGCCCCGGCATTTTCCCCGCAAGCACCGACTTCAGAAACCATCCCTCGCGCTCAAACATCCGCGGCAGGTTCCGCTCCCAGTTATGCTCTGTGGTAAACCGCATGTGCATCTCGTAAAAATACAGGCTCTCATCGGCCCAGTCCTCCAGCACATGCACCATGCCAGCCAGGGCGGGATCTTCAGGAATGAGCGATGGGCCAGCAAACTGCTGTTCGATATAGTGCGCCGCGTCTGTGGAGTCGCACACCCATTCGCTGTTGTGTTCTATCGCCGGTAATTTGCCGATGGGATTGTGCTCGCGCTTCAATTTGCCCTGTTCTACCAACAGCCAATAGCGCTCCTCAAAAGCAATGCCTTTGTAGCGCAGCATTCGCTGTAATTTCTGATTAAACGGCGACATGTGATACTGGTGTAAAACCACCATGAAATAGCCCCTTTTGTTATTGATTCTCAACGCCTCGCGACTGCTGGTTTTTTGACCATTGGCGGTGTATAGTCCGCCCCGAACGGCCGGCAATCCCGGCTAAATTTCTCGCAAATGCCATCGCCGGGCTCTTATCCGAACTCGCGGTCGCGTTTCCTGAAGATGGTAGCAACAATATGTCCCGAACTGTACTCGGAGCGGCTCTTGTCGCCCTGCTAGGCACGGCTGTGCTGGTAACCCCTGTTTTCTCCAGCGAACAACCTTCTCAAACATCCCTCTCAGCCGACCAGGCGAGCGAATCGGCCCGGGCCAATGCCTTGTTCGACGATATCTTCGATCGCCGTATTGCCCGTGACCCCAAGTACCAGACCTACCTTGGTATCAAAACTGACTACGACAAGTGGACGCCGATTTCCGAGGAGCGCTACGCCAGTGAGTTGGCTCACGACAAAGCCGACCTCGCATCACTGGAAGGGATTAATACCGACCTGCTCGATGACCAGACCCTGCTCAGCTATCGCCTGATGGAGCAGGACCTGCAAGAGAGCATTAGCGATTACCGCTGGCGTCACCACACCTACCCGGTGAACCAGATGTTCGGTACGCACTCCGAGATTCCCGCCTTTCTGATCAACCAGCACCGCATTGCTTCGGTCAGCGACGCACAGGCCTATATCGCTCGTATCAACGGCGTGAAACCGCTCATGCAACAGCTGATTGAGCAGCTACAGATTCGTGAACACAAAGGCGTCATCGCACCCGACTTTGTGCTCCCCCACGTGATCTCGGATTCCCGTAACCTGTTGGTAGGTGCGCCCTTCGAAGGTGGCGAGCCCAGCACTCTGATGGCCGACTTTACCGCCAAAGTCAGCGCCCTGGACATCTCCGACAATGAGCGCAATAAGCTCCTGCGCGACGCCGAAATGGCCCTGGTAGCGAGCTTCCAGCCCGCCTACCAGGATCTGATTGTGTACCTGGAAAACCTGCAGGAAAAAAGCACTCACGAAGCCAGCGTGCGCAAGCTGCCTGACGGCGAACGCTTCTACAAAAACCGTCTGGCCCGCAATACCACCACCGAGCTGACTGCCGACGAAATCCACGCCCTGGGGCTCGCGGAAGTTGAGCGCATTCACGCCGAAATGCGTGTCATCAAGGACAAGGTCGGCTTTGAGGGCACGCTGCAGGAATTTATGCAGTTTATGCGCAGCGACGACCAGTTCTATCTGCCCAATACAGATGAGGGCCGCGAGGAATATCTAGTACACGCCCGCTTCGTGCTCGAGGACATGGAAGATCGCCTCGATGCATTGTTTATTACCAAGCCCAAAGCCGAGCTCGAAGTAAAGCGCGTCGAGCCCTTCCGTGAGAAATCAGCCGGCAAGGCGTTCTACCAGATGCCTTCAGCCGACGGCTCGCGTCCGGGCAAGTACTACGCCAACCTGTACGACATGGCGCAAATGCCCACTTATCAGTTGGAGGCACTGGCCTACCACGAAGGTCTGCCCGGCCACCACATGCAAATTGCTATCAAGCAGGAACTGGGCGACCTACCCAAGTTCCGTCGGTTTGGTGGCGTCACCGCCTACAGCGAAGGCTGGGGACTGTATTCAGAACTGCTGCCCAAGGAAATCGGCCTGTATCAGGACCCCTACTCTGACTTCGGCCGTCTGGCCATGGAACTGTGGCGTGCCGTGCGTTTGGTCGTAGATACCGGCATGCATGCCAAAGGCTGGAGCCGCGAAGCGTCCATCGAGTTCTATGTCAGCAACACGCCCAACGCGGAAGGCGATGCGGTCAAGATGGTTGAGCGACACGCCGTCATGCCTGGCCAGGCAACCGCCTACAAGATCGGCATGCTGAAGATTCTTGAGGAACGCAGTAAGGCCCAGCAGGCCCTGGCGGACGATTTCGACATTCGCGAATTCCATGAGGCGGTGCTGCGCAACGGTGCCGTACCCCTCAATGTGCTTGAAGAGCAGGTCGACGCCTACATCACCCGCAAGCGCGCCATTGCAGCCAGTCCTGAGGCCAAACCTGCCGGTTGAGCATGGCTCTGATCGCAGCGGTTTTGCTAGTCTCTACCTCCTGAAAACGGGAGGTAGGGACAATCATGGCCGCAGACTGGCATCGCAGCGAAGAGGACAAAATTCACAAGTCACCCTGCGTGCATAACTGCAGTCTGGTTAACGGTATTTGCAGTGGTTGTTTTCGCACCCCGGACGAATGCGACCGCTGGCACAATGCCGACATCGAGGAGCGCAAAGCGATTTTGCAGCGCACCGAGCAGCGCCGCCGCGAAAGCCAGAGCAGCTAGCTGGCCGGTGCGCGGCGCAGCTTTTTCCCTCCCTCAACAACCGCAACCACCAGCGCACCGGCAATCATGCCTATCACCACGCCTGCCATAGTCGGCGTAATGGCCGCCAATACCGGACCAAAACCCGCCGTAAGTTGTTCAACGGCAACCGCCAGCGGATGAATACCGTGGACGAGAATTCCACCACCCACCATAAACATCGCAACCGTACCGATCACGCCCAGCGCCTTCATCAACCAGGGTGCGAACTTGATCAGGCCCAGGCCAAACCAACGTTTGAAGCGCGCCCAGAGGCCCTCGCCTTCACTTTCATGCAGATACAATCCCGCGTCATCGAGCTTGACGATGCCGGCCACCAGGCCGTAAACGCCCACCGTCATAATGAAAGCAATGCCAATAAGCGTACCAATCCGGGTGACGAGATCCGCCTCCGCCACAATGCCCAGGGTGAGCACGATTATTTCCGCCGAGAGAATAAAGTCAGTGCGCACAGCACCCTTGATCTTACTCCGCTCGAGCTCGACCAGATCGACGTCAGACTTGGCCACCTGTTCCAGCCTCGCAGCTTTTGCCTGTTCGTGATCATCGGTACTATGTAAGAACTTGTGGGCGATCTTCTCGAAGCCTTCAAAACACAGAAATAACCCACCGGCCATGAGTGCGGGGGTAATCAACCAGGGGGCCACGAAAGAGACCAGCAAGGCCAGTGGGACGAGAATCGCCTTGTTCACGAGCGAGCCCTTGGCCACCGCCCATACGACTGGCAGTTCCCGCTCGGCCCTGACACCGGTCACCTTCTCGGCATTCACCGCAAGATCGTCACCGAGTACACCAGCGGTCTTCTTGGCCGCCACTTTTGTCATCAGCGACACATCGTCCAATACCGCGGCAATGTCATCGATCAGCAACAGTAAGCTGGAACCTGCCATTGGGCTCTCCCGGTCAATTGAGGCCTCTTGAGTGTGCCTTTTTCGGGGTCAAAACACTAGTTGCGCTGATCTGATATGGGTACAATGCGCGCCTATTTTTTGACCAGTTCGGCCCTCATGACATCGATTGCTCCAGAACTTCTCTCCCCCGCAGGCACCCTGAAATCCATGCGTTTTGCGTTCGCCTATGGCGCCGACGCGGTGTACGCAGGGCAGCCCCGCTACAGCCTGCGCGTGCGCAACAATGAATTCAATAAACTGGAGAATCTCGCCGCTGCGGTAGAGGAAGCCCACGGCATGGGCAAGAAGTTCTATCTGGCGTCGAACATCTCACCACATAACGACAAGGTCCGCTCTTACATTCGCGACCTGGAGCCTGTTATCGACATGGGACCCGACGCACTCATTATGTCCGACCCCGGCCTGATCATGCTGGTGAAAGAGCGCTGGCCAGACCAGGAGATTCACCTGTCCGTACAGGCCAATGCGGTCAACTGGGCGACGGTGAAGTTCTGGCACAAGCAGGGTATCAGCCGGGTCATTCTGTCCCGTGAACTGGGCCTGGACGAGATCGAGGACATTCGCCAACAGTGCCCGGAAATGGAGCTGGAGGTGTTTGTTCATGGCGCGCTGTGCATCGCCTATTCGGGCCGCTGCCTGCTCTCTGGCTATATGAGCCACCGCGACTCCAACCAGGGTGCTTGCACCAATTCATGCCGCTGGGAGTACAACACCCACGCAGCCACCGAAACGGATACCGGCGATATCATTGCCGTCGATGCCGCCGCCAACCAACACCATCCCGAAGCCAATGAGCCGGTGCTGCTCCAGGAGCGCAATCGCCCTGGCGAATATATGCCCGCCTACGAGGATGAGCATGGCACTTACATCATGAATTCCAAGGATCTTCGTGCGGTGCAACACGTTGAGCGGCTGGTAAACATGGGCATCCACTCGCTCAAGATCGAGGGGCGCACCAAGAGCCATTACTACGTGGCGCGCACTGCACAGGTCTATCGGACCGCCATCGACAATGCCATGGCAGGAAAGCCCTTCGACATGGGGCTGATGTCAGAGCTCGATCACCTGGCCAATCGCGGTTACACCGAGGGCTTCTATCGCCGGCACGTACCGAGTGAATACCAGAACTACGCGGTAGGTCATTCGGGCAATCCGAACCAGCAATTTGTTGGCGAAGCCCTGTCCTGTGATGGCGACACCATGACCGTGGATGTAAAAAACCACTTTGCGGTGGGCGACACCCTGGAACTGATCAGCCCTGCGGGGAATTACCAGTTCAAACTGGAGAACATTACCAACCGCAGAGGCGTAGACGTGGACGCTGCGCCAGGCTCAGGTCACGTTGTGCACATACCGCTGCCCGAAGGACACGGGATTGGCGAAGACGGCGGCCATGCGCTGTTGATGCGATACCGCTAAAGACCAGCCTTCTTGCGCCGGCGCTTGGCCGGCACTCGCATTCTCGAGCTTGGAAAACGCGGCAATTTGCCCGTTGAAAGATAGCGGTGAATGCTCTCCTGGGAACGTATTCGCGCGCCCTTCTTCTTGCTGTCGGCAAAGGCATTGGACAGGTCTGCGTCCAGCACCCGCGCCTTGACGTTATCGTGCCACTGCTGATCGAGGATGCCCTGGATCATCTCCTGTGCGTCCTGATCAAAAATGGGTACCAGCGCCTCCACCCTGAAATCGAGGTTGCGCGTCATCAGGTCCGCAGAGCCAATCATATAGCGCGGATTACCGCGGTTGTAGAACACATAGACGCGTGGATGCTCCAGATACCGGTCGACGATACTAATGGCCTGAATGTTATCTGACAGCCCTTTCACACCCGGCAGCAGCGAACACATACCACGGACGATAAGATGCACCTGGACACCGGCTGCGCTGGCTTCGTACAGTTTTTTTACCAGCTCACGATCCACCAGGTTATTGCACTTTAGCGTCATCTCAGCGCGATAGCCGGCGCGTGCGTTCTCGATTTCCTGATCAATCAGTGCCAACAATCCAGGTCGGCTGCTATGCGGCGAGACCAGAAGCAAACGATAGTCTGGCCTGCGATAGTTGTACTGCAGAAAATCGAAGATGTTATACACATCCTTACCGACATTCTGGTCGTAGGTCATCAGCGTGAAATCGGTATACACCCGCGCGGTTTTTTCGTTGAAGTTACCGGTACCGATATGTGAGTAATAACGTCGTGAGCCGCCCTCACGGCGCTCTATCAGAATCAGCTTGCTGTGCACTTTGAGGCCGGGAATACCGAAGATGACATTAATCCCGTTCTCGGTAAGCCGTTGCGCCCAGCTGATGTTCGCCTCTTCGTCAAACCTGGCAGCAAGTTCGACCACGGCCAGCACGCGCTTGCCATTGTCCACGGCGTTTACCAGGGCATCGATAACACGAGAATTCTTTGCGACCCGATACAGGCAAATTTTGATATCGGTAACATCCGGGTCAAGTGCTGCGGTCTTGAGAAAATCGACCACATAATCAAACGGGTGATAGGGGTAGTAGAGAAAAACATCCTTGTCGCGAATTGCGTCAAAAATACTGTTCTCACATTCCAGTCGCTCTACCCGAATCTGCGGCAAGGGTTTGTGCTCGAGATATTTCGGCCCCACATTGGGAAAGCTCATGAAATCCTTGGAGTTGTGATATCGACCGCCGGCAATGAGGCTGTCGTATTTGCCAAACCCAAAGCGGGTACACAAATGGTCGAGCAATCGCTGGGGAATGGTGCTGTCGTAAACCATGCGCACCGCGTCGGCCTTCTTGCGCTGTTTGAGACTTTTCGCCATCTTATCGATCAGGCTCTGGGTAATACCTGTGTCGATTTCCAACTCGGCATCGCGGGAAAACTTGAAGCAATATGCCTGCGCCTCATCGACGGGAATAACACCGCGAAACATCTGCGGCAGGCATGCCCGGATCACATTATCCAGGGCAATAAACACTTTGCCGCCCTTGCCCTTGCGCCTGGGAATTTCGACGAAGCGTTCCAGGCGATCAGTAGGGACTTCAACCACCGCGTAGTTGTAGCTGTCACCGGACAGTATGTCGACAGCCAGGTAGATTGACTCATCATTCAAGGTAGGGATGGCGCGATCTTCGCGCAGCAATATGGGTTCCAGCTCCGGCAACACCCTCTCGGAGAAATAATCCTGCACATACCGCGCCTGCCCCTCATCGAGTTGGCGCTCGTTAATCAGGTAAATCTTGCGCCGCGCCAGCTCCTGCATAATCACGCTATAGATGCGATCAAATTCTTGCTGCAGCTCCACCACCCTGTCCAGGATGGCAACCAGCAAGTCCTTGAAGTATTGACGGTTGGATCCAGACGACACGGAGATCAGGCGACGCACCTCCGCGACCCGGACACGAAAGAACTCATCGCCGTTGTTGGAAAAGATACCCAGATAGCGCAAACGCTCGATAATGGGCACACTTTCGTCTGCTGCCTCCTGCAGAACGCGCTCATTAAACGACAACCAGCTCAATTCGCGGGGGTAAAAGTGGTCACTCTCGCGCAGATCGGCTGCGCGGGTTTTGATCGGGTTTGCCATGGTGGTCCAGTCTAAGATCGACTCTTCGAATCTAGTACATTTTCGTTACGAGCGATAGCGCGGTTTGATGACAGACACTAGACAGATAGGTACAAAAAAAGAGCCCGGCTCGAGGCCGGGCTAAGGTAGGGATTCTACCTACATGGGATATCTGGGTGCAGCCGCGCTGTTGCCATGTGCAAAGCCAGCCGCGAAATTTAAAAAGGGCCCGTTTATTCCTCGTTAACGCTGAGGCGGGCCAAGGTAGGGATCTCCAATGCTATGGACGACTTAAGCAGCAGCCCGCTGGATGTCGTCCGGGTAGGCAGCGCCTACCGCGTCGAAACTGTAATCTTCCATGCCAAGCTCTTTGAGTACCGCTTCCACGTCCTCACCACTCTTGGCACTGATGCGCTTGTGAATGGTGTTGAGCAAACCGTGGCGATTCACCATTTGCCAGGTACCGGTGGCTCGGGTGCGCTTGCCTTTGCTGAAGCTTAGCGCTTCCTCGTAGGCGTAAATGGCGCGGACAGCAGCAAACTCGGCGTCGGTGTTTGTCTCGTGGCGCTCCGCTCGCAGATCTACTGCGCGACGGTGAGCCTGGGTGGCCAATTCCGGATGACCTCGACGTGCTGCGTTCTTGGCAAATACGTAGCAGAGTTCCGGCTCTTTAATGCGTTCTACTAATTCGTGCATGTCTTTTCTCCCTATCGTTAACGCGCTTATCTTGTCGCTGCGCCGTGTATGGGTTGTATATTAGGGAGTGAGGGTCAATTTCCACATGGCAGCACGCGACAAGCGCATGACCGCGCGCGCCATATGGCCGGCACTGTGGGAACCAGAGCTAGATCAAATCTGAAGAGCTTGCTGCAAGCGCATGAATTAGAGGAAAAAAGCCCGCGAGTCATATGACGGGCGGGCTAACAGCCGTATGTTTCGGGGCAGAAACATCGGCCAGGGGACGTGTTAGCACGTGCAGGGAGCAACGTGCTAACTAAAAAGTAGTCCGCTCTGGCCAAATAGCAAATTATTCGCTCAAAAAATCATCAGTCAGGGCTTGATAGCCAGGACATCGGTCTTGAGATGGCGCAAAACTTTCTCTGCGGTATTGCCCAACAGCCGCGCCTTCACGCCTTGGCGACCGACGGTACCCATGATGACCAGCTGAGCGCGTGTGGCGGCCGCCTGGCTGGCGATGACCTTCTCGACCGGCCCCTCTTCACCGTAAATTGCTTTTGGGGGATATCGAACTGCGCCGCCAGGGCCTTGATGTGAGGCGCCATAGCTTTCTTGGCGTCGGCCACATAGGTGCCGGGATCAATCAGGTCGAGATCAGCCAGCAGCACCGGAATCTCAATCGCACTGACAATTTCAACCGTGGTATCCATGGCCGATGCCAGCTGCTTTGCCCTGCGCAGGATTTCCTCATTGAGCTTTTTCTTGGCCGGGATCTTGGTATCCAGGTGCAGCGCCGCAAGCACCGGCTTGGTGCGCGACCACTTTTTCTCCGCCAGAATCAGCACCGGCACCGAACATTCACGCAGAAGCTGCCAGTCAGTGGAAGTGTGAGCAATGGTCTCGGGACGTCGCCCGGTTTTAATCATCATGTCGTAACGGCTGCCTTCACAACGTGCAGCGACCCAGCTCGCGACATCTTTCTCCCAGACCACACGCAGCTTTACTTTTTGCCCATTGGCAACACGCTTGTCGATTTCGGTCTGAACTTCTTCGCGACGGTTTTCAATCAGCTGAGCCTTGATTTTGGCCCGCTCTGCCGTTGCCAGTTGCAAGGCTTTGAGGGGCGCATATACAAATGCGACCACTTCGCTGTCCATACCCGTGCGTGCAGCGATATTCAGGCCGCGTGAAGTAGCAATGCCTTTACCTTCGAGGTCGGCGACGATCAGAAGTTTTGCCATCGAATAATCTCATTGTTGTTTTGCCTGAGAGATTATGGGGCTTTGGGGCCTGGTGAACAGTGGCCCAGATCAATAAAGCGATAATTATCGCGGCGCCTGCAGAACCAAAATGAAGGCAGCTGCAGACCAGGTTAGCGAGGTTAGGAAGAGATCACGGGATACCAACTATCATCGACCCGATAGACGAGACCGTCGTGCTGCAAATCGACCAGCACCCGCTCGACGACACCCGCGTGATAGGTTTCAGCGCCATTGGGCGTCCACTGGGCGAGGAAAGCGGCAATATCGCTAGTGGTAGCACCCGCCGCATACGTAAAGCGCACCGCCATGTACACCATGGCTTTCATCATGCGCATGACTTTGTCGGTTATTACAACAATCGGATTCATGCCAACCTCCTGTTTGTTGACATGAACACGATACGTCGCCGAACGCACGCAGAGCATGGCCCGCCACGCCAATAGCATGGCGAGCCGCGTCATTAAGCGCGCGGCTGTACTGAGGCTCTGAAGTCGGCGGGGGCCGTGCCTGTCCAGCGCTTGAATGCGCGCGAGAACGTGCTTGGCTCTGAAAAGCCCAACAGGTAAGCCGTCTCAACAACCGAACGATTGGGCGTGCTGAGATATTTCTGGGCCAGCTGCAGACGCGTGTCCTGCAGCAGATCCATGAAGCTGGTGCCCTCTTCCTTCAACTTGCGCTGTAGCGTTCGATTACTCACGTGCATAGCATCGGCAATCTGCTGCTGGCTTGGCGGCCCATCGGGAAGGTGCTGTACGATTTTGTCGACCACGTCGCGCGATATGGAATGGGCCAGAAAACCATCGAGATAAGCCTGGGCCTGCTCATCGTTCACCCGGGCCAATGCGGGATCTCCCGTCACCAGGGGCTCGAGTATGTCTGACTTGTACCAGGCTACGCTGGTGTGCGGCGCATCGAACTCTACATGCGTGCTCAGTAACGACTCCCAGCGCTCAGGGTTGGCGGGGCGCGGACGCTCCAACTGCACCGAGGCAGGCGGAATAAAATCGCCCAGCGAAAGATGACACATGCGCGCTACGATACCGACACCAAAGTCGCGCACCGCAGGATGATAATTATCGCTGAGCGGAATGGGGCCAAACTCCAGGCGAATATAGTCACCGTCTTCGGAGAGCTTCATATTGGATGCGGTCGTCAGCAACTTGCCGAAGCGCACCAACCGCTTGAGCCCGTCGAGAATCGAATCACTGGCGAGCCAGGCCAGACCAAGACCGTGAAGTACCTGCGCCTGCAACTGCTCGGCAGCCACCAGGCCAAAGGCCTCATCTTCACTCTCTTCAACACAGGCCGCTAATAGCGCATTGAATTCGCGCTGGGGGATACGCCAGTCAGGGTTGGCCAGCTTGGCGCTATCCAGACCCACGCGCTCCATCACCTCCAATGGCGACATACCAATGCGCCGCATCGCCTGCGCCAGCGGCAGCACCATGCTGCCTAAAACAGAGTGTTGTAATGTTGAGTCCTGTTCCATGCGCCCTCCCCTGTGAGCTCTATGCAGACTAATAGAAACCTTGCCCGGGCCCAAGGGGGCATTATACTGTACTTATATACAGCATAGGTGAGCCATGTCGCCCAAACCACGCATCATCGCCAGCCAGAAGAGCGTCCTGTCAGGTCGCGGCACTGCCAGTAATCACCCGCCTCGCTTCCAGCGGCTGACGACACTGTGGGAGGATGGCATTGAGGGCCCCAGCCCGGTCACCGAATGCCGCGCAGTCCAGGCCAGCTCGATTATCTCGCGCAACACTTCGCCTGATATTCCGTTCGAGCAATCGATCAATCCGTACCAGGGCTGCGAGCATGGCTGCATCTATTGCTACGCCCGGCCCACACACGCCTACCACGATCTCTCGCCGGGGCTCGATTTTGAAACGCGCCTGAGTTACAAACAAAACGCGGCAGAGGTTCTGAACAATGAACTGGCCAAGCCGGGTTATCAATGCCGGGGCATTACCCTGGGGGCCAACACCGATCCCTACCAACCGGTGGAGAAACAGCTAAGTATCACCCGTGACATCCTGCAGGTACTGTGGGAGACGCGCCACCCTGTCAGCATTATTACCAAAGGCGCCCTGGTTACTCGAGACATCGACATTCTGGCGCCAATGGCCGCAGAAGGTCTTGCCTCAGTAGCAGTGAGCATTACCACACTCGATGACGATCTCAAGCGCACTCTGGAACCGCGCGCTACCTCTGACCACGCGCGGCTGCGCACAATCGCATCACTGAGCGAAGCTGGCATACCGGTGACGCTGCTGGCCAGCCCGATGATCCCTGGACTCAACGACGCAGAAATGGAACGCATTGTTGCCGCCAGCGCAGAGGCAGGTGCTTCCAGCGCAGCCTATATGCTGTTGCGACTCCCGTTCGAAGTCAGGGATTTGTTCTACGAATGGCTCCATGAACACTACCCCTGAAAGCGGCGCGCATCATTTCACTCCTGCGGCAATGTCGCAGCGGCAAGGATTACGACAGCCGCTTCGGCCACCGTATGCGCGGCCAGGGGACCTACGCGGACCTGTTGTCGCAGCGCTTCAGAATCGCCTGCAAAAAAGCAGGCGTACGGGACGGAGAACGCTGCCGCGGCAGAACAGATTTGTTCACACCACCACAGAAAAAAGGGCGCAATTGCGCCCAGATAGATATGTTCAGCTAAAAACGCTACAGGTTGGAAAACTCGCGGTTGAGTTTGAATTTGCGCGACGTCACATAGGACTCCATGTCTTCGACGCGGCGCAAGGCGGCGTCGAGCCGTTCCCTGGCGCGATTCAATCGTACACTGCTGGATTCAGAGTAACGAAACACTTTGCGCGGCCGGTAATCGTGGTAGCGCTCATCGTATTCCATCTCCACCTCGACCTCGTCATAGTCAGGCTCTTGCCAGCTATAGCTGTCATTGCTGCGTCGGGTTGGCCGCGGTGAAAGCAACACCCAGGCGGCCAGATATATCCACAGCGCCAGCGTACCCGTGAAGATGAATCCGCCAATCCAGATCATCCGCATCACCCAGTGGGCGATATCCCAGTGATCCGCTAGCCCGGCACAAACACCGGCGACTTTGCCGTCGCGGGTATTGCGGTACAGGCCCATGCCCCAGCCGCCGCGCTTGTTACTGTAAAACTTCCTGGCGTGATGGCCGCGGCCTCCACGTCGATCATCGTATCTACGACTCATGAGTTTACCTCCCGGTGCTGCTCTTGACCGCTCGGCTGCCGCCAACCGCCGTGGTCGGCGTCCAGCAGGCGTTCGAGGGTCTCGATGCGGTCCGTTAACTTGTCCACTGTCTCCAGCATCTGTTCAACTGTTTCCCTGTCCTCTGCGGACAATCCCTTCGCCGACCGATTAACACTGCGGTAGTGCATGCTGATCCAGACGGGCGCCACGATCACCATAAATAAGATGGTGGGGACGAACATGAATTGCCAAAATTCCATTAATCATTTCCTTGGGCCGGGCTTCATACGCCCATGCTGCCATTGTTAGGATGTCGAGCCAAATCCGCGGTGGCGATTAGTCCTTGCTGCCGCCACCGATTTCGGACTTCAGACGGCTCAGCTCGTCGTTAATGCGGTCGTCTTCGGCCAGCGCATCAATCTCGGCGGCCAGGTCCGGGGGCACATCGCGGCCAATGTCCATCGACTCGAGCTGGCTCTCGAGGTTGTCCATGCGACGCTCGAAGCCTTCGAAGCGGGCGAAAGCGCTGTCGAGTGCATCGCGATGCATCTGGCGCTTCACCTTGATGCGAGACTCCACAGTTTTGGTGCGCATGGCCAGGGCTTTCTGCTTGGCCTTGGCATCAGACAATTTCTGCTGCAGCTGCGCCACTTCCTGATTCAATTGATCGATGTGCTCGTCAGTGGCTTTCAGCTCGGCCTCAACAGTGGCCACTTCGTCCTCGATAGCGTGCTTCTCCTGCAGTGCTGCACGGGCAAGGTCTTCACGCCCCTTGCTGATGGCCAGCTTGGCCTTCTCTTCCCAGCTGGCGGCCTCTGCCTGAACCTGCTCGAGACGGCGCGCCGCTGCCTTGCGATCCGCGAGGACCCGGGCTGAAGAAGAACGAACCTCTACCAGCGTATCCTCCATCTCCTGGATAATCAGGCGGATCATCTTTTCCGGATCCTCCGCCTGGTCCAACAGCGAGTTCAGGTTGGAATTAATAATGTCTGTCATACGGGAAAATATGCCCATTGCTACGTCTCCTGCTTAAGTAACTCTCAGCCCTTGGCCTGCGACTTCGTCGCTGGCTGGGCAATCCAATAAATCAGTTCAATCACCGCCAGCACCTGAAGAAAGCTCCACAAGGCTGCCGCGGTTCCGGCGAAAGCGGCCGTCATGCCACACAGCACTGCCAGTGCGGTATAGATCACAAACCTTTCACCCCATTTGTTCATTTGCCTGTTCCCTAAGTTAAATGGCGATTTTTTGTATTGCGGAGCAGGTATTACAGAATCCGTGCCAGAATTCGTATCTCTCTGTTTTTATTGGATTTATTATATTTAATGGTCATCCCTACACTCTAAATAAGGCTATTTTGACCTTTTAATAGGGTTCTATTTACCTACACATAAGGTATATTTAACCTATGCAAAGACCTCAGGAAAGTATGATTGGCAATTCAGCAGCCCTCGCGGCCGCCTTGGACCGGGTATCGGTACTCGCACCAATCAATCGGCCGGTGCTGGTCATCGGCGAGCGCGGCACCGGTAAAGAGCTGGCTGCAGACCGCTTGCACTTCCTCTCCGCCCGCTGGGACGCCCCGCTGCTAAAGACCAACTGCGCAGCGATCGCTGACGCGCTGCTGGAGTCCGAACTGTTTGGCCACGAACCCGGCGCCTTTACCGGTGCCACCAAAACTCACCAGGGCCGCTTTGAACGTGCCGACGGGGGCACCTTGTTTCTCGACGAACTGGGCACCATGTCACTGCGCCTGCAGGAAAAGCTCCTGCGCCTGGTGGAGTACGGTGAGTTTGAGCGCCTCGGTGGCCAGCAAACCCTGCGGGTCGACGTTCGCGTTGTCGCGGCTACCAATGCCGACCTTCCTGCCATGGCCGAGCGAGGGGAGTTTCGGGCAGACCTGCTGGACCGACTGAGCTTTGACGTAGTGCACCTGCCCGCCCTGCGCCATCGCCGCGAGGACATTGCGGAACTGGCAGAGCATTTTGCTTTTGGTATGAGTGCCGAGCTGGGCTGGGAGCTTTTTCCCGGTTTTTCCGAAGCGGCCATGCAGCAACTGCTGGCGCACCAATGGCCAGGCAACGTGCGCGAACTCAAGAACGTCGTTGAACGCTCACTTTACCGCTGGGGCAATCCCGACGAAGCCGTCGGCCAAGTCGTGATCGACCCCTTTCGTTCGCCCTATCAGGACGCGGATTCGGAGACACCTGAAGCAACCGCGCCCGCAACATCAAGTGAAGGTGATCAGGACTTCGGCGCGCGCATGGACACGATCGAGCGCGACCTGTTGGCCAAAGCCCTGGCAGATAACGAGGGCAACCAGCGTCGTACCGCCGAGGCGCTGGGCTTGAGCTACGACCAACTGCGCGGCATGGTGCGCAAGTACAAACTAGGTGGCACGCGGCGCAGAAGCCGCTAGGATACACACACCAACCCAAGGACATGCCATGAACGCCTACTCTCTCGCCGTGATCAGTGCCGGGACGTTTTTTCTCACTGCCCTGCTCTGTGGCGTCTGGAAGTATGTGCAGATGGTCGACAGTGAAACGGGGCAGGCTCACTTCTATGTCGACACAGCGCACCGCGCTTCGCTCATGTATGCGTTTGCCTGCGTCCTGATCGCCGCATTCGTCAATATCAGCCAGCTTGGCGCCACCCTCGAACTGGTGGCGACGGCGTTACTGGTGATCTATTTTGGTATCGCCATTCTCACGTACATTCTGCAGGGTTTTAAAGGCGAAACTGACAATCAGGTGCATCGCGCATCAGGCGCAGTACGCGTGTTTATGTGGACATTGATTGGCGCTGAGATCGGCGGCTTTCTGATCCTCTTCTATGGTGTGATCACCGCCCTGCTCTAGCGACGATTATGGATTACCTGCAGCTACTTGAAGACCTGTTTGCCGCCATCCCACGCCAGGGACCCGGCAGCCCGGCAGTGCTCAATCGTGCACTTGCACTGTGTGACTTAGACCCTGAACAAGCGCTGCAGGTAGCCGATATTGGCTGCGGCACCGGCACATCCACTCTGGCGCTAGCGCGGGCACTGAATGCTGACATTACCGCCGTAGACTTCCTGCCGCGGTTTCTGGCACGCCTGGAGTTACAGGCCCAAGAGGCAGGGCTGGATAAGCGCATTCAAACCGTGTGCGGCTCCATGGACGCTCTGCCCTTTGTCGACAACAGCCTCGACCTGATCTTTTCAGAGGGCGCAATTTACAACATCGGCTTTGCCAGCGGCGTGAACAGCTGGCGACGCTTCCTCAAACCCGGCGGTTTATTGGTTGTATCAGAAATTACCTGGTGTCACGCCAACCCACCGGCGACACTGCGCGAATACTGGGAACAGGCCTATCCCGAGGTTGGCACCGCAAGCAGTAAAATTCAGGTGTTGGAAAATGCCGGCTACAGCCCTATTGCACACTTTCTGCTTCCGCAGGCGGCCTGGACAGAGCACTACTACGCGCCTCTCGCTGAACAGTTTGCACCCTTTCTAGCCCGCCACCCGGATAATGACGATGCGCATAGCATCGTCGCTGACAATCAGGCGGAGATCGCCATGTACAACGAACACAGCGCCGACTTCACCTATGGCATGTATATCGCGCGCAAGCTCTAGCGATTAATGTCCAAAAGCTAGCGCTGAGGTTCAGCGAACGGTGGAGAAACCCTCGTCCCAGGCATAGGCGCGATAACAGGACTTCAGGCCTGCACCACATTCAGAAGGGTGAATTCGCAACAGCAAGACCGGCACCGACTGCGTGTCCACCAATTGCCAACCCCGGGCCAGAAACCGATAAACCGTGTTGTCCACCACCACCCACAAAGTGGTACCGCCGGTACCACCCCACATAGACGCGGCGGAGGTACAGGAGAAGTGCAAGGCATCGATGAAGGTCGCTTCATCATCTCCCAGCGCAAAGCGCTGCACCGCCTTCTCCCCGACACTGAACTGCCCCTGTTGGAAGCCGCTACAGTCGGCCGCCGCACTCTCGAGCACAGTATCGGGCGTACCGTCGTACTCCACCTGCGCCATCGCATTTGCCGCAAAGCATACAGTGGCGGCTAATGAATAAATCCAACGTTTCATAGGGTCATGTCCTCATAGGGTGATTCGAGATCAAGGCTGACCTCGTATCCACCCACCACGATGCGGGAGCCATCCAGTTCAACATCACCATCCTGCAACACCCCATGATCGAAACGATATACGGGATCAATGGTGCCGTTCGTCATACCCGCATCATAGCCCTGCTGGGTTTCACGCACCACCTCGTTAGCCGCCTCGTAGGCCTGCCATTGCGCCTTGGAATAGCGGGCCTTGAGCATATTGCGAACGGTGCTTGGACTGAGCATGGTCGCCGAGGCGTTGTTCCCGCCGAAGCCTTTGGAGTTGATCACTGCATAGGCCGCCTCGGAAGCGTCGAATTCGCGATGCGCCCGACTAAAAGCGAGATGGTCCTGCGCCACATCGTCGGCAATGCCATCAATGGTGTTAATGCCCGGGATAATGCCGTGATGCCACATGCCGAGTGTCGATGTGACCTGGTCACCGGAGGCGGCGCCGAGAGAGTGGCCCAGATAACTCTTAAGAGCCGCAACAGGCCATTGCTCAATGCCAAAGGCCTCAGCTACGCGCGAGAGAATTTCAGACTCACTGGTGCGGTTTTGCGGCGTGCCGGTGCCGTGAGCCTGCACAATGCCGCCGGTGCGTAGTGCGTTCTCACCGACAATTGCCCGGGCCGCAGCCGTCGCTTTTGCCATGGTAATGTAGTTACCCACACCAGGGCCGGAGATCGACTTCTTGTAGCCATCCGCGTTGACGAAGACATCGGTGGCGGCACCGAACACGGTGGCACCCAACTCCATTGCCAGCTCATCGTCGAACAGCACAATCATCTGCGCGGATTCGGCAATGGTAAAGCCACAGTTTTCAGCAAACGGCCGACACGCGCGGCGATGATCGGGAGCGGAGTCCGAAGCCAGACCATCCAGCGCGCGCAGTTCTTTGTCCGTCGCCAGCGCGCCCATCGCGGCATAGCCTTCCATCACCTCGGCATTAATCGGTGCTTCGGCAGAACCAATAAATGCCACTCGCGCGCGACCGGCGCGAATATCGGCAATCCCCATACGCATGTTGTACAGGAATGACGCACAGGCACCGAGGGTCGCCCCGGTGGCACCCATGGTGCCGAGTATATAGGCATTGATAAAATCCGAGGGCATTTCGGCGAGGCTTAAGGGGCAGTATTTGGAGGTGACGCGTTTACCATTGTAGCGGGCTTTGAGCATACCGCCGGCGCCGGCACTGTCGAGCTGCCCCATGGCACTGCCGGCATACACGCTGATCTGGTCAGCGGGCACCTTGCGCTGCAAATCCTCCCAGTTGAGGCCGAGGTTACCTAGCGCATCAGAGGCTGCGCACACGGTCATCTGCAGGCCACGGGGATGGCTGCGCGAGGGGTACAGCGTTCCCGGCTCATAGCCCGTGGGCAACTGGCCGGCCGCCTTTACCTCAAAATCCCGCGCGGTGGGCAATAGGAATTCCTGGTGACCGCGGATATTCACATTCACGTGAGTGACAGACGTGGGCGTTACTTTCCAGCTGGGCGGAATGGCGTCGGGCAGATGGCGGGTTTCAATATCGAAGTTCACCGGATGACCGTTGCTCTCGGTGGGAAACCGCTGGTTCCACAACACGGCATCAACGTCGAAATGCTGGCCCTCGATCTTGCGGATGAGAGTGTGATCGAGAATGTACTGTTCATTGCCCGCAGCACCGTCAAGGGCCATCATACTGGCCAGCGAGGCCAGCGTGCTCTGTTGAGTCTGCTCTGGCAGGGCTTCATAAGCCATGCGAGCGACGCCGTGATGTCCGGATGCTCTCCCAGCACCATTGATACCACCAAAGCTGACAATCACGGGCAACCGCTGTTTCGACATTCCTGTTATTCCTCTCTACTGCGATGAGTTGTTATCAGACAGTGTAGGGAGCACACAGACTAGCAGATATGGCATATCTGCCACATAATATGCGCTTTCGGCACACAGAAGACGCTCATGTATCGTATAGGCGCACTGCTATACCCACAGGCCCTGGCTACCAGTATCACCCTGCCCCTGGAAATTTTGCAGGCCGCTGCGCAACTGGCCCGGGTGGAATCCAGGCAATCTTTCGCGGTGACTTCGATATTGGCCGCTCCCGACCTGCGCCCGGTGTCACTGCTAGGCGGACTGACCCTGGCGCCGGACATTAGCTATGATGAGCTAAACGACCTGGACCTGCTCATCATTCCGGCGATCTGGCGCAACCCGCAACCCATTGTGGCTGCCGCCCGCCCCTGGCTACCGCAGTTGCGCGACCTGGCCAAGGCCGGCACCCGTCTGTGTGGCGTTGGCACCGGCGCCTGCATGCTGGCCGAAGCGGGTTTGCTCGACGGCCGCCCGGCCACCACACACTGGAACTACCGCCAGGAGTTCGCCCGCCGCTATCCCAAGGTGGCGTTCAAGAGCCGCCACCTGATCACGCAAAGCGACAATATCTTCTGCGTGGGCAGCGTGAACTCCATCGCCGACCTGGCCGTCCACCTGATTGAAGAGTGGTACGGTGAAGGCATTGCCCGGGCTGTGGAAAGCCAGTTCTCACCAGAGATCCGCCGTCCGTTTCGCGCTGCGGCATATCAGACCGGCTCAGACAGCAGTCACCACGACGAACTGGTGGCCGAGGCCCAGGACATGATTCGCAGCCAGCTGAGCAATCCGCCAAGGCTTGCCGACATCGCCGCGCAACTGGGCATCAGCGAGCGCAGCCTCAACCGGCGTTTTCATCAGGCCAGCGGCAGCAGCCCCCGGGAGTGGGTTCAGAACCTGCGTATCAGCCGCGCCCGTGAACTCCTCAGACACAGCAACCTGCCGGCCAACGAGGTGGCTTGGCAAGTCGGTATCAACGACGCCAGCCACTTTGGAGCACTGTTCAAACGCAGGGTAGGCATGACCCCGGCAAAGTACCGCGAGGCCGTACGGGGCAAGCTTTTCACCCCGGGTGTGCCTTGAGTAAAACGGGCGCTTGTGGCTAAATTAGCGCCCTTTTCCCAGCCATCCCGGCCCAGCGCCAATGGATCCAGATATGTCTGAAGAAACAGTAGTCATCGTCGACGGTGCCCGCACGCCCATGGGCGGCCTACAGGGCAGCCTCAGCAGCGTACCCGCGCCCGAACTGGCCAGCACCGCCGTGCGCGCTGCCCTCGCCAAAAGCGGCATTGGCGGCGACGCGGTAGATGAGGTGTTCATGGGCTGCGTACTGCCCGCTGGGCTCAAGCAGTGCCCTGCCCGCCAGACAGCAATTGGCGCAGACATTCCAGTATCGGCCGGCGCCGTGACCGTAAACAAGGCCTGCGGCAGCGGCATGCAGGCCGCTATCTTCGGCTACGACAGTATTGTGGCTGGCACCAACAGCGTGGTGGTTGCTGGCGGCATGGAGAGCATGTCGAATGCACCGCACATGTTGCCCACCGGCAGCCGCGGCGGCCTGCGCACCGGCCATACCCAGCTGTTCGACCACATGTTTCTCGACGGCCTCGAAGACGCTTATACCGGACGTGCCATGGGTAGCTTTGCCCAGGAGACTGCCGATGAACGCGGCATCACCCGAGAGCAAATGGATGCTTTCGCCGTGGAATCCCTCAGCCGCGCCAAGGCGGCTATTGACGACGGTTCCCTCAAGGCAGAAATCGCACCGGTGACGGTAAAGTCCCGCCGCGGCGAAACCGTGGTGGAAGACGACGAGCAACCGCACAAGGCGGCTGTCGACAAGATCCCCAACCTGCGTCCCGCCTTTGCCAAAGACGGCACCATCACTGCGGCCAACGCCAGCTCTATTTCCGATGGCGCCAGCGCCCTGGTAATGATGTCTGCAGCTGTCGCCGGGGAGCGTGGCCTCCAGCCCCTGGCCCGAATGGTCGCCCATGCACGCCACAGCCAGGCACCCGGTGAATTTACCATTGCACCCATCGGCGCTATCCAGAAGCTGCTGCAAAAAACGGGTTGGTCCGTCGAAGATGTAGATCTCTTTGAGATCAACGAGGCGTTTGCCATGGTCACCATGCTCGCCATGGAAGACCTCGGTCTGGATCACGCCAAGGTCAACATCCACGGCGGTGCCTGCGCCCAGGGCCACCCCATTGGCTCAACCGGTTCGCGCATTCTGGTGAGCCTGATGTACGCCCTGAAAAAACTCGGCAAAAAACGCGGCGTTGCCGCTCTGTGTATTGGCGGCGGCGAAGCTACCGCTGTCGCCATTGAATTGATTGAGGAATAAGCATGGCCCTTTCCAGCGTACCTGACATTCTGGACGACATCCGCGCCGGCAAGATGGTCATCCTGATGGATGACGAAGATCGCGAAAATGAAGGCGACCTGATTATCGCCGCCGAGGCAGCAACCCCGGAGATGATTACGTTCTTCTCCAGCGAAGCCTGTGGACTCATCTGCATGCCGATTACCGAAGAACGCGCGCGTCAGCTGCAACTGCCACTCATGGTGCGGGACAATCGCTCCCAGCACGAAACCAACTTCACGGTATCCATCGACGCGGCCGAGAAAAAAGGCCCCGGCATCAGTTCCGTGCAACGTGCGCACACCGCCCTGACAGCAGTAGCTCCCGGTGCCAAGCCCATGGACATTATCCAACCCGGGCATATCTTCCCGCTGGTCGCCAAGCCAGGCGGTGTACTGCGCCGCGCGGGCCACACCGAAGCCGGTGTAGACCTCGCCCGCATGGCAGGCTTCGAGCCAGCTGCACTAATTGTCGAAATCATGAACGAAGACGGCACCATGGCCCGCCGCCCGGAACTTGAGGTATTCGCCGAGAAACACGGCCTGAAAATGGGTACGATTGCCGACCTCATCGAATACCGCGCCCTGCACGAGCAGTCTATCGAGCTGCGTAACACCAAAACCATCACGACAGAGTTTGGCGAATTCGAGCTGCACACCTTCCTCGACCTGATCGACGACACCGTGCACTACGCCCTCACCTGCGGAGAGATCAGCGAAGACGCCGAGGTGCCGGTGCGGGTACAAACGGTGAACACCCTGCGTGACGTACTCGGCACCACCATCGCCGACAGCAGGCCCGGGTGGTCTTACCGTCGAGCTATGGCGCATGTGGCTAAAGCCGGCTGCGGTGTTGTAGTTCTCATTGGCCAGGAACAGAGCCCCGAGCAGGCACTGGCTGAGGTTGTGCAGTTCCCGGAGCCGCCCAGCGTAACCGGCCCTGCCGATACCAGCGGCCAGCAGAACTATCGCGTCATCGGTACCGGCTCACAAATCCTCAAACGCCTGGGTGTCGGCAAAATGAAACTGCTGTCGGCCCCGGTGCATTTTAACGCCCTCTCCGGCTTTAACCTTGAGGTTACCGACTTCGTTGAACCGGAATAGTTTTCGGCGCCAGAAAAAGGCGCCCTATGGGCGCCTTTTCTAGTTCCGCTATCAGATACCGGAAGGCCTGTTGAATGCCAGCGGGCCGTTTTTGTGAGGTCCGAATAGGCACAGAATCATGCATCTCGATCAAGTAGCGGCAGCCCTGGACCAATTCCTGTCATTCCCGCGAAGGCGGGAATCCAGTGTCCGCTCTGGGGCCAATAGCGGACACTTGTTAACGCCCAAAGAGCGGCGCGCGTTAGCTCGTAAAGCCCGAAGGGCAATGCTGCCTTTGCTTGTTATGTGTTTTTGTCATACTGCATTAATTCTACTGGTGCTCCATTAACTTCTATGAACGCAACTGTTAAACCGTCACTGGGTGAATTTGGTTGAATGATTATCTTTTGCCCTTTTAATGCATTGTCTAAATCACTTACTTCAAAAGCAACATGAGGCACAGATTTAACAAGCTCTGGATAAGGTGCATCTTTCCAGTACCTTTGCCACTGAATACCAAAGGGATTGTTTTCATGATCAGATACCGTCATTTTTAAATGAGGCAAATCAATTTCACCATCAAATTTTTCTAGTGTTGGTATGCCTATATGATTAAATTTCATTGGAATCCTTGTTCAATCTGAACGGCAGCTAAGGGGCCATAAGCGGACATTTATCAGAACTTAGACAACAGGTTTACGCCGGCGTAACAGGCCATAAAACGACTGATGGCCGGTTACGGCATAAAGCCCCGAGTAGAATACTACAATTGTTGCGATCAGCAGTTGAAACCAGTCTCTATCGGCGCTCGATAAGCGGTCGAAAAATGTCCACAACGTGAGCAAGCAAACTGCTCCTGCTAGTGCTCTAAGGATACTCTTCAAAGCTCACTCTCGACTTCCTAGGGGCCATGAGCAGCAACTTCACATCTCCTCAATCAAATATTCCAGCGGTTTCATGTCATTCGCTGCCAGAATGTGTCCCAACCGTTTTGGACAATAACGCTCTGGCTAGGAACTTGTCTGAGAATCATGGCCACTGCCACCAAGTCTCCAACAGAGGCTCCAGCGTTGATAATCGATGAAACCGCTAACCATGGAGGAACGGAGAAAAAGAGTACGATTAGCAATGGCACGAATGACAGTACAACAAACGGAAAAACATACACAAGGAGCCACCTGTTCCTACTAAGGCGCCCTTGGTATGACGCATAGAAGACAAACATCTCCGGCCAATAACCAAAAAGGATTTCACGACGATTACCTAGCGGATAAATTGCAGCATGAAGCAGCTCATGAATAGGTACAAGAAAGACAATCACCAAGAGCACCACGAACGGACTAGTATCAAGCAAATTGCTAAAAATAAGAGGATCAACCACCCACCAAAGAGCTGCAAAGAATAAGGTCATTGCCACCGAAAGGTACTTCATTATTCGACGGAACTCATCTTTGCTTGGCTCCTTTAGCCGAATATACTTTTCTAGGTTATGCCTTGTGTTCTCCGGTGGTGCTCCGACATGAAATTTTACTAAACCCGCGACGTCACGACCGTGTGCAGCACTCCAAGATGAGCGACCACCGAAAATTCTCCACTTTTCGAAACGAAGCGTGAATGCAATGGGAGCGAGACAGATTGAAACCAGGGCCCAACCAAGCCACACATCCGCTAGTGGGCCAGATCCAACCTCAGTTGGATCTGACTGTATCCATAGCCACGTAGCGTAGGCGGTGTCGCCTGTCGTAACTAGTAAAAGAATTCGTGCAATTACTCTCAGCATCTTTCTAGTTCTAGCTTCCATGCCATCTTAAAATCCTATGTTACTTAGCGTGAGTAGAAACGCAGGTTAGCCAAAGCTTTCGGGCTTCTAGCTGTACCAAAGGGCAGCTAAGGGGCCAAGAGCGGACGTTGATCAATCTTCTTTTCTTGCCGGCTTTATAGTCTCATAGATCATATCGCTCCGGGGACAGAGGTATAAAATCGCATATCTGTCGTTGCACTCAGCGGGCACTCAAGCCTGCACACTGTCACTGCGGGCAAACGGGTCTATGCTTCTATCAGAGTCAACACGGAGCCGCCTGTGCGCTTGGATCGCCCTATGAATAGACCGCTCGAGTCAGCACTGCTTGATGCCATCGCCTGTGACAGAACCATTGACCAAGCCTACACCTGGCTCTGCAACCAGCGCAGTCGCTACCCCGCTAATGCCGATATTTGGCATCTGCGTTTTCATTGGCAGACCCGTCGACCCGCACTCATTGCGCAACTGCGCAGCCGCGACTATCAATTTAGACCGCAGCAGCGGCTGCTGAGTGCCAACGGCAAGCCCATCCACCTGTGGTGTGCCGAAGATGCCCTGGTACAGAAAGCGATGGCGATGGTACTGGGCTCAGCCTTGCCGGTCTCGCCGCGCTGTACTCATGTAAAAGGCCAGGGAGGCCTGAAGGGGGCTCGCCCCTGAGTCCGCTGTTAGCGGCCATCTATCTCAAGCCATTGGATGATGTGATGGACCGCGCTGGCATTGCCTATGTGCGTTACATGGATGACTGGGTCATCATGACGCCTCGCCGTCACCAACTCAGGCGGGGTATTCGCCTAATCCAGCAGACCTTGCAGCAGCTCAAACTCAGCACCCATCCAGACAAAACCTGGGTGGGCAAGATAGACCGGGGCTTTACGTTTCTGGGCTACCACCACACCCGTGCTGGCGTGAGGCCAGCCAAAGACACCATCGCGCGTTTTCGTGAGCGAATCACCCAGCTTTATGAGCAAGGTGCGGGCAACGCCCGCATTGGGGCTTACGCAACACGCTGGTGGCGTTGGGTGTGTGCGGGTTTACCCGGAACGCAGGTGCTGGTCGAACAGAAGGCCCTCACCGGGGCCACGAGCAGACTGTCACCCGCACCGTGACGTGCCGTGAGGCGCAGTCTTTCATTGCTCGAAACAGTACAACCGAGACAAAGTGTCACAGGAAGGAAGGTACGATTCGGTCCAATCAATATCGATACTGAGACTATAGCCCGCGTTGCCAGAAAATGCATCAATAGAGGTTGCCCAATCAGCGCAAGTGTCAAAAACTTGATTACCGGAATAGTCGCTAAGGTTTCCAAACTTGTCCGTTCCTGTCCAAGCATACAAGTAATCCGAAGGCAGCTGTGTGCCGCCCTCATCAAGATCAATAGGCTCCCTCAGTCGACCATCAGTGATGTCGGAGAAGCCGCTCGCGATAACCGTGCCATCGACCAAGCGGTATTCGTAATCACTCGGAGCGAATCTGGACGCTACGTCCTTTACGCTGTCAGATAACCATGCCTTGTAATTGCCATGATTTTGCAAACCGGCCGAAGCCGCCAGATCTGTGCAAATTCCGTCTGCACCGCCAAGACCTCCCAAATTTCCGGGTTGAGTGGTGCTCGTAACGAACACAACTTTCTTGCAGTCGTAATCGACGGCGCAACTGTCACCCGATTCAAGGATGAGGCCGCTCTCGCATTGCGTGGTGGGCGGGGGTTGGGAAGTACAGCTATCATCTATCCTCAAGGAACCCAGCTTCAGCGCTACGCCAGAGGTATTACTGATTTGCGCCGGCTCGACAGGTAGATCAATTTCCCCGCCTTCAGGGTTGTCCAGCTCAAGCGGAATAATACTAGCCAGTGCCTGGGGAATGTTCAGGCTACCCAATGCGCTCAGGGTGAGACCCGCCCCCAATAACATCACACTCAATAATTTACGCCCCTGCGGGCCGCGCAATGCGCGATAGCCAACCAGCGCCAACAAAACGCCAAGCGGTATTAACAGCAGCGAAGGCATCGGCACGGGCACTGCCGGTGCGACTGAATCAACGGGAGTCGGAGCAGCGGTCACTGACGCAGGCCCATATGTCAGGGTACCGCTTGTTTGCGCGAATGCGACTGAAGAGAGTGTCAGCGATGAAATCGCCGCCCATGCGTGCTTGATGCTCATGTTAGTCCCCTGGTTACCATTTTGTTATTTGAAAGCACGCGCTGCCTTCCATGCGCTTGATATTGTAGTGCGGCTATACTTGGTTTTACTTGAGTTTAACTGACAACGCAACAATACTGAGCCGCGATTCGGCTCAATAATATGAGGCAATCAAAGCTTCCCTTCGAATTATGACCGTTACACACGGATTTCAGAAGCACGGGGCGTTCATTTTTGAGCGGAGAGGATGTTTGTCGGATACAACGCTTCATGTCCGCTTTGTGGACGAAAGCGGACGCTCGCGAAACTATATCAAGAGACCGCAATTAGGCGAAAGCGGACTTTGATCAGTCAAGATGAATGATCTCAGAGGCCATCGCTTTAAGTTTACTAATTTAGTTTCCTTCCGCGCCCGGGCCTAACGGCTGCCCAAAGCTAAACTCAACGAAATTGCCATCTGGATCTCTTATTCCGCAGTAGTAGCCTACTGGATATGGCTCCTCCCGTGGCTCCCACTCCAAGATACCATCTGATCGAGCCATATCTGCGATAGTATCGACAGCCTCTTTACTGTCCACAGCAAAACCGAGATGAGAGTAGTCTGCAGGGGCCTGCTCCCGGCCGGGACCACCGGGGATAAGTACGACAATAAATTCTTTTTCCCTACCAGCCTGAGCCAACCAGACGACCCGCTTCCCCTGGTTAACTCGATTATGAGTCAATTGCATTTGCGCATATGACGTATAAAAAGCAACACACGCTTCAAGGTCACGAACGTGCAAAGCAAGATGAGTAAACGAAACTGACATGAACAATTTTCTCCGCTAGTCAGAAAAAGCTCCTTCAAACCATGGTAGCGCAAAAGTCCGTTTCTAGGCGAAAGCGGTCGTTCGGGATCGAAGGGTTGAACCCACAGCCCCAAAGCTGACACTGGATTCCGGCCTTCAAAGGAATGACGGGAAGGGGACGCTTAGCTGACCCTGGGATCTGTGTTACTTGTGTGGGAGATACCGGCCCCGACAGGGCTTTAGCTTGGCCTCATCAGCTTGCATACTTTTCCCGCTGCAGTTTCCAGTCGACAAAGTGCTTAATCTGAGCCCAGGCTTCCTCCGCTTCGGGTATTCCAGAATCCAACAGACCGTGCCAGCCGTGTATCATTTCCGGCCAGCTTTCCAGGGTAACTTTCACTCCCGCCAGCGTTGCACGCTCAGCCAGTCGCAGTGCGCCTTTGGCCATGGTGTCGTATTCGCCGACCTGTAGAAACAGATGGGGTAGTCCTTCAAGATTCGCGTTGCAGACTGAGGCACGGCCGTCGTCGAGCTCTACTTTGCCCGCGGTGAAATCGAGCCCACGATTTCTTACCCATTCCGGCGTAAGAAACGGATCCCTTCCCGAAGGCCTGGTCGTTACATTCAAATCGAACCACCCCGTCAGCGACACAAAACATGCCGGCATCGGAAGCCCTTCATCTCTTGCCTGTAATAGTGCGTCCACCGCCAAGCCCCCGCCGCAAGACTCACCCAGTACAACAATCTTCTCTGGGGAAACGCCCATCTCCAGCAATCCTCGATAGGCATTAAAGCAATCCATGGGAGCGGCGGGATACGGATGTTCGGGTGCCAGGCGGTAGTCCGGCATAACCACCGGCATATCCAATGCCCTTGCGATGAGACCGCCGTAAAAGTGGTACACATCCAACGGACAAGATACGTAGGCGCCACCGTGGTAGTGAAGTGCGACACAAGCGTGGTCGGCGTGGCGATCATATTCGTACCAGCCTGCTCTGATACCACCCACTTCTTTGACGTCAATCCGCAGGTCGCTGTCCGTTGGGTGATTATGAAAAGGCGCCATGGTGTTTCGAACTGCCTGAAAATCGGCATTGGGGTCTGCGAAATTTTCCGGGATGAGGTCGATGATTGCCTCGAGATTGTCGCTCGCCATTCTGGGTTCCAGTTCCGATTGTGTAGATTGCGTCGCCGGTTGGTTGAATCGCAACTCAACCTCAATGTAGCAGTTCCCTATCGAGATAGCCTGGTGTGAATTTTCCCTGGCAACACTTTGTTCCTACAAAAAGGCCTCCTGAATCACATCCAGGAGGCCTCGTTGGTTTATGCTCCCCACCCCTCGCGAGGCGGTTAATGATTACTCAGCGATCGTCTCTCGCCCTATTTCCTGCTCGTCGCGGGCAGTGTCACAGAACGGCATATCAATCCAGCCGCCTTCGCTGTACAGGCGTGTGGCGTCGGCGTAGTGATCGGACGCGGGGTCAGTGGACTGCGAGTAAGTCAGAATGGCATAGGCATCCGGGCACTCGGTCTCATCCCAGGTAATAGCCTGGATGTAGCTATTGCCGTGGGTGATATTGGAGTAGCCTTCGCCATCGATCAGGTCAGAGGTAATCACGCTGAACATCATGCGCGAAGAGCCGCCGTGAATACCGATGCGCTCGCCGTTCTTCTCGTCGAACTGCACCTCACCCCAGGGGGCATCAAGCGCAATGCCTGCGTCCAGCAGCGCGTCTACGCCACCACCAAGCGCGACACGAACAGCGTCAACCACTACCGGATCGAGGTTAAGCACAGCAGGCGTGGTCACGGGCATGGTCACATCAAAAGGCACACTCCAGAGGTTTTCAATGTCGCGTGCGCGCTGCCAGAATTCCCAGAAGATATGGCCGCCAACGCTGTCGAGTCGGTGTGCACCGTCCCAGTTGCGCAGTATCGTACAGGCCTCTGTCATGGCAGCGGGATTGGCGCTATACATGGCCCAGTCTGCGGTTTCGTCACAGACATCGGCGAGATCACTCTGCATCAGCTGCGCGACGTAGTTGTCTGCCTGATAGGAGATCGCCCGGACATTATCGATATTGAACAAGGGATCAGCACCGTGGTTATCCCCGCCTGCCAGACGCGCTTCAGCCAGCGAGAACGTGTGCCGGGTACGCATGCTTTGCTCAATATTCTCATCGCCAATCACGGGCGAGAAGCCGGTGAGCAATTGGCGTGGGTTGGACAGCCAGTAGCTGTCGTTGGCATTGGCGCCGTATTCGCGCGTTTCGAGTTTAGGCAGGCTGTCGTAACCAAACACGCCTTCGGGCGTATCGGGATCGTTGCCCCACTCGCAACTGGAATCAGAGCCCTCCAGTGTGGTGAAACCAAAGTCGGTCAGCAGCGCCTGCAGCGTTCCGCGAATACAGCTGCCGTATTGAGCTACAGAGACGTTGGGCACCACAGAAATATCGCCGTAGAACGCGTTGCCATCACGGTCAGCCGCAATCGTATTCACCCAGGGAATACCAATACTGCGCAGAGCGTCGGTAAACTCGCCCATGTTCTCGGCCTTACCCATTTGCACCCACTGGTCGAAACCGCGCAGATTTTCCAGATTCGCATCGCGATAGGTCAGCAGCGTACCGGCGGCATTGGGCCAGCCAGCCAGAAGCGGTGAGACAGAGCCCAGGTCGACAATCGGGCCGTAGTGAGAGAAGTAGAACGTGTAATCCACCTCGGCGCCGCTGCCATCAATGGCCGTAACCGAGCGTGAGGTAATTTCGCGCATCTCGCCGTCGTACTGGTATTCCATGGGGTTGTCTGGATTGAGCGACAGTTCGAAGAAGGTGAAGCGGTCGCCGGTGCTTACCGTGTGTGACCAGGCGACGTTTTCGTTAAAACCAATCACCGGTGCAGGCAGGCCACCGAGGGCCGCGCCCATCACGTCGTATTCGTCCGCAATGGTCAGGTGAAACATAAAGAAGCGCAGGTTGCCCTGCCAGGGAAAGTGCGGGTTACCAAACAGAATGCCGGATTCTGTCTGCGAGGCATCGGCGCCGATGCCATACGCATTACTGCCAATTTCCCATCCCTCAGGCACGCCAAGCGCGGCGGTTACCGTCGCCTTGTCCAGCCCGGCGAACAGTTCGGCCTGTTCAGCCGGCGCCATCGGCGCCACGGCAGCCATACCCTGGGGTGGCGTCACAGCGGTACTAAAATCGGCCAGCGGGCCACTGGAGCCACGCAAGATCGCCTTGTGAGCGAGTCGTACCACATCGCGATAATCCACTTCGCGCACCCAATCGGCGCCGCGACAGCCTTCTTCGCCTTCCGCCAGGTTGTCGACACCGGTCTCGCTAAGGTAGCGGTTGACGCCGGCGGCATAGCCCTCCATCGCGGCTTGCAGGTCGTCAGACAAAGTCCCGAAGATGCGGTCGATGGTCTCATCGTCGTTGTACAGTTTGTAGACCAAGTCGTCATTGAGGTTTCCCTCGTCGCCCAGATAGCGGGCGGACTCGCCGTTGGCGCGCACATACTCACGCATCAGGGTACAGAAATTTTCGTTGGCGTAGCTGTAACCCACGCCATAACCGCCACTGCCCCAATCGTCGGCCACGACATGGGGAATGCCGTACTCAGTCCAGATAATATCTGTCTCGTAGGTGTATTCAGGCTCGGGGGGATCGACCGGCGGGTCAACGGGCGTGTTATTGCGGTCGGAGGAATCGCTACAGGCGACAATAACGCTGCAGGCCAATGCAGCCAGTGGCAGGCGCAACTTGCGGGGTAGTTCAGTGCTCAAGTGAGGTACCTATTAGAATTGTTAATGAAACAACCGTAATAGTTTACCGATCGGCCAGTCCCTTGCACAGCCGCACCTAAAAATAATGGCCAGTGAATTCTGGCCACCAACCAGTCAAAAGTGGTCAGCCCTTCAATTCGCGAAAATTGGGCGGCCGCTTTTCCATGAAGGCGGTAATGGCTTCGATATTCTCGGGCGAACCGGCCTGCCGGGCCATGCCCTCTTTCTCTGCTTCAATGGCAGTGTGGATCGCAGGCATATGGTGCATGCGCAGGCTGCGCTTGATCTCGCGCAGGGAATTCACCGGCCACTGGGCGATCTCCCGCGCCTGCGCAAGGGCGTGATCGAAGAGTTCTGACTCCGGCAGCACCCGGGCCACAACACCCAGTTCCAGAGCTCGCTCAGCTTCCACCCAGGCCGCCGTGTAGAACAGTTCCGCTGCCCGTTGCGGGCCAATATTGGCCGGCAACATATAGCTGCTTGCCCACTCCGGCACCAGCCCCAGGCTGGCGAACGGTAGGCGCAGACGGAAGGACTCGGCTGCGTACACCATGTCAGCGTGAAACAGCACGGTGGCACCACCACCGACGGCGGCGCCCTGCACTGCCGCTACCAGCGGCTTGTCGAATTCAGCCACCGCCAAAGCTGCTGCATCAAACAGCGCCTGGGCATCGACACCCGCCTCACCGAAGCTGGAGAGGTCAACGCCGGAGCAGAAATTGGCGCCGGCGCCGCACAACAGGACACAGACCACGTCGTCGTCATTGGCGGCGTTGCGGAAGGTCGACTCGATCGCCACCCACATATCGTTGTCGATGGCGTTCTTACGCTCTGGACGATTCAGGGTGACAACCAGCACCCCGTCACGATTCTCGACAAGCAGTTTATCGCTCATAGTTTTCCTTATTGATGAAAATTGATGGCCGTCGCCAGATCGGCCCGATCCGTTTGACAGCCATTTGCCGGCGCATCGGCCACAGGCCTGCCGAATGAAATACCGAACACGAGTTTGTCGGTTTCAGGCACGCCCAATACTTCCCGTACAAAGTTGGCCTGGAAGCTCAAAGCAGTCTGCGGGCAGCTGCCAAGGCCGTGCGAGGTCAGCGTGAGCATCAACGTCTGCGCGTACATGCCCAGGTCCGCCGCTTCGCGCAAACCGAAGGGTTCGGGCAGAAACAGGAATGCAACGTGGGGGGCATCGAAAAACGTGAAGTTGCGCATGAACTGGGTGTGGCGCCCGGCCTTGTCTTCACGGGTAACACCCACAGCATCATAGAGGGCCACAGCGGCGCCGTGCTGGCGCTCCTTGTAGACACCGTCATACACGCCGTCATAGGGAAAGTCCATGCTGATGTCCCCGCCCATAAAGCGCTCCGGAATTTCAGTACGGAGTTTTTCCAGCACCGCACCCGAGGCCACATGCACGTTCCAGGGCTGAGTATTGCAGTTGCTCGGCGCGCGCTGGGCAACGTTAAAAATGCGCTCCAGCAGCGCCGGCTCAATGGGCTCCGGCTCAAAGGCACGCAGGGAGCGCCGCCCTTCGACTACCGCCTGGAAAATATCACTGCTGTCTGACATGGGTCTGGAATCCGTCTTGAGTTGGGGGCGCCATTATCGCGGCAAGATCAGGTGCCGGTAAACTCCGCGGGGCGTTTTTCCTTGAACGCGCGCATACCTTCCTTGGCATCGTTGGAGGCAAACACAGGCCCTGCGAGGGCATCCGAGGCCACCATGGCATCGTCTTCGCTCATACACTCCTGGTGCTCACGCAATGACTGCACCACGGCCTTGACCGCCAGCGGTCCGTTGGCACAGATCTTGGCTGCGTATTCCTTGGCGGCATCCAATGTGGTGCCCTTCGGAACAATCTTGTTGATCAGGCCGATATCTAATGCCTGCTGTGCAGACACGTGCTCACCGCAGAGCAGAATCTCGGCGGCCAGGCAGTAGGGAATCTGGCGGCGCAGGCGCACGGTGGAGCCGGACATGGGATACAGGCCCCGCGCCACTTCTGTAACACCGAACACCGCATCCTCGGCACCGACCCGAATATCCGTGCCCTGCAAAATCTCAGTGCCGCCGGCGAGCGCGTAGCCCTCAACGGCGAGGATAATCGGTTTGTTGGGGCGATTGTCACGCAACAGCGCCTGCCAGTGCACATTGGGCACTTCACCCATGAGCGTCATAAACTCTTCGGTAGCCCCGTGATCGCCATCCGCACCGGCTTTGAGGTCCATGCCCGCACAGAAGGTATCGCCATTGGCGGTCAGAATCGCACAGCGAAGACTGTCGTCTTCATCCAGCAGGCGCCAGGCTTTATACATACCCAGCAGCATCTGCGGGCTGAAGGCGTTTTTCGCCTCCGGGCGATTCAGCGTCACGATCAGGACGTTGCCCTCCTGCTCAACAATGCAGTTCTCAGTGCTTATATCCAGTTCAGCCATGTTACTTCCTCAATGTTGTCAGGCTTGGTGGAAATCGCCGGACAGGGCAATTTCCAGAGCTTTGGGGTACGCGGGCTTGCCGCTCGGGGCGCGCGGGACTTCGTCCACTACGTGTAGCTCGCGAGGCACCTTGTAGCCTGCAATGTGTTCTCGGGCCGCCTCCTGCACCTCGGCAAGCGACACCGCGGCATCGCCGCGCAACGCCACCACAGCGGTTACTTTGCTGCCAAAGCGCTCATCCGGCGTGGCCACCACCAGGCAGTCGAAAATCGCAGGATTGGCCTTCAGCGCCTGCTCCACCTCTTCGGGGAAGATTTTCTCGCCGCCGCTGTTAATGCAGTTGGAGCCGCGACCGTACACAGTGATTGTGTCGTCTTCTTCAAGTCGCGCCTCGTCACCGAGTAACAACCAGGGGTTGCCATCTACCTCAACAATCGTGCGCGCGGTTTTCTCCGGGTCGTTGTAGTAGCCCACCGGGATATGCCCGGCGCGCGCAAAGATGCCCATTTCACCGTGCTGCACATGACGATGCGGCTCGCCTTCCACATCGGTAATTACGGACATGAACTCGCTCTTGGTGACATTACCAAGACCCTGCCCTTTCTTGCCACCGCCATCCATGCCCATGTTGCCGGACTCTGAGGAACCGAACGAGTTGGTAATGAATACGTTCGGGAAATGCGTCTTGAAGGCTTCCTGCTTACTCTCGGAGAACACAGCGCCACCGGAGCCCACACTGAATATCGAGCTCAGGTCCCAGCGCTCGGGATTCGCCTCAAGGGCATCGAGCAGCGGTACGGCCATGGCATCGCCGACAATTGAGATCGCGTTGACCTTCTCGCGAGCCACGATGTCCCAGACTTCTTCGCCCACCAGCGAGCGATACGGGCTGAGCACGACGGTGTTACCGGCCAGCATCTGGATACAGGCATACCACCAGCAGGCGCCGTGCATGAGCGGCGCCAGGGCCATACCAACAATCGGAAAATCACCGATACGATCGACGATTTGTTCGGGCTGGCTGATCGCGCCATCGGGGTGGAACCAGCCACCGCCGCCCATGGCGGCAAAGAACACGGCTTTGTGTGGCCACATGACGCCCTTGGGCATACCGGTGGTGCCGCCGGTGTAGAGAATGAACAGGTCGTCGTCGGCACGCTCACCGAAGTCGCGGTTGTCAGATTGCCCCGCCAGGCTGGCCTCGTATTCCACCGAGCCGATAGCATCGACATCGGCACCGCTGTCATCCACCACATGCACAAACGTTTGCAGATCGGGAGCCGCGTTGCGAATCTCCGCAATGTGAGGTGAGAACTCCTGATTGTGAATACAGGCAACCATGTCCGCGTTATCAAAGATGTACAGCAGCTCATCCTTGACGTAGCGATAATTCACGTTGATCGGCACCGCCCTGATCTTGAAGCAGGCAAGCATACCCTCGAGATACTCGTTGCAGTTGTAGAGATAGAGCCCCACATGGTCGCCCGCGCCCACCCCATTGGCAGCCAGGTAGTGAGCCAGCTGATTGGCTCGTTGGTCGAGCTCAGCAAAGGTCGCCCGCTGGTCACCGCACACCAGGGCATCGCGCCCCGGCACTTTATCGGCCACCATCTCGTACATATCGGCGATATTAAAATGTTTATTCATGCCTGCTACTCCTTCTGTACTTAGGCCTTATCTGCGCCCACAACCCACATGGCGTAGAACTGGGCGCCACCGCCGTAGGCATGGCCCAATGCCAGTTTAGCGCCTTCAACCTGGTGGTCACCCGCGTCACCACGCACCTGACGTGCAGCCTCGGCAAAGCGAATCATGCCCGATGCACCAATCGGATTCGATGACAGCACACCCCCTGAAGGGTTCCAGGGAATATCGCCATTTTCATCCAGCGACGTTGCGCCCTCCATGGTCAGCTTCCAGCCCTCGCCCTCCGGGGCGAAGCCGAGGTTCTCCAGCCACATCGGTTCGTACCAGCTAAACGGTACGTACACCTCAGCACAGTCGAGATCCTTGCGCGGGTCGGTAATGCCTGCCTGCTTGTAAACATCCGCCGCGCAATCGCGGCCAGCCTGTGGGTTCACCTCATCGCGACCGGCGAACATTGTCGGCTCCGAGCGCATCGCTACGCCGCGAATCCACGCGGGAGGCTTGGATGCCTTTTCTGCTAGCTCTTCGTTAGCAATGATCATGGCACAGGCGCCATCGGACGACGGGCAAGATTCCAGGAAACGGATCGGATCCCACAGCATGAAGGATTCCTCGACTTCCTTCATCGTGATTTCAGGCAGTTGCAAGTGCGCCAGAGGATTGCGCGCGCCGTGCAGTCGATCCTTGACAGCCACCTTGATACCCACGTCGTAGGGGGCGCCGGAGCGGCGCATGTACTCGCGAATGATTGGTGCGAAATAGCCGCCCGCACCCGCATTCAGGTGGGTGGAAAAAGGCTGTGGATTTGAGAGGGCCCACATCGCGTTCGACTCTGACTGTTTCTCAAAGGCCACGGTAAGCACCCGCTTAAAGGCGCCACTTTGCACATGTGATGCCGCTACAAGTGCCGTTGAGCCGCCCACCGAGCCAGCCGTGTGGACGCGCAACATGGGCTTGCCATTACATCCCAATGCGTCGGTGAGATATATCTCCGGCATGATAACGCCCTCGAACATATCGGGGGCTTTGCCGATGATTACCGCGTCGATGTCATCCCAGGTCAGATCTGCGTCTTTGAGGGCATTGACCGCCGCCTCGCGCACCAGACCTGCGATCGATACGTCATCGCGTTTGGTCGTATAACTCGTTTGGCCAATCCCGACCACTGCTGCCAAATTTGTCATTAGGCTTTCTCCCCTTTCTCTACCACGGCAACCAGGTTGTGCTGCAGGCATGGCCCAGACGTGGCGTGAGCCACACCGCGTTCCGCCTCACCGGCAATAATTCGATTAAACACCTCCCCAACCCGTGACAGTCCAGAGGCCATCATGAGGTTACCTGCCAGCACACCACCCGACGGATTAACACTGGTGTCCTCCGACAAGCCAAGTGCTCGGCTGAGGATGATTTCCTGGTGACTGAAAGGCGCATACAACTCGGCGACATCCACCTTGCCGTTACTCACACCCGCTCTTTCTGCAGCCTTACGCGTTGATGGGGAGTCCGTCAGATCGCGCATCCCCATATTGTGGGTTTCGATAATATGGTCGATGCCGGAGATCACGGCGTAGGGCTTACCCCAGGCCTTGGCCTTCTCTACCGTTGCGATCACCATCGCACTTGCACCGTCAGAAATGGGGCAGATGTCTGCCTTGCGCAGAGGCGACACAAACGTGTCCTGTGCGAGTACATCATCCACAGACAGCTCGCCTTTGAGCTGCGCGTGAGGATTATTTTCCATCGCGTTACGACGAGAGGCTGACACAACCTCAGCCATATCGCGCTCAGTGATAAGACCCTGATCCAACATCATGCGCGCCTGCATCGCCGCCAGGGAGATCGTATCGATCCATTGTGGCGCCAGGTAATAGGGATCCAGTTGCTGTGACAGCACGATCGGCAGCTCGCCGGGAGAGGACTTGCCAAAGCCGTATACGAGCGCGGAATCGGCGTGCCCCATCTTGATTTTCAAGATGGACTCATACAATGCCCAGGCTGCATCCATCTCCACATGGGATTCCTTGATAGGCGGCACTGCGCCCAGGGCGTCCACACCCATCACAAAGGCGAAAGCTGCGCCCTGCATATAATCGCAGGAGCCCGAGCATACGAAGTCCACGTCCTGGGCACTGCCGATACCGACCTGTTCATACACGCGGCCCAGCACTGGCATGATCAGTTCTACTTCGTTGCACGCCCCTGCATCGGAGACGGCGTCAGACTGTTGGTACCCTACTATTGCAATTTCTTTCATGATCAAACCTCCAGCCCGGTCACTGGCAGCTTGCCAATCTCATCTACAGGCACATCGGGCTCCTCGATAGGTTTGAAATACTTGATGTTATCCATGGAATAATCCCACTCTTCCTCTGGCTTCCACACTGCCTGTACACGCTGTCCGATGCGTACTTCTGCGTTGTCGCACTCGCTCATCAAGTGGATGAACGAAATATTGGCACCGTCAGCGACAAGGTTTGCCACTACAAATGGCGGTTCAATCGCATTGCCGGGAATCGGGATATGGACGATCGTGAACGACTGCACAGTGGCCTTGTCTGCGACATTCACTTCCTCTTCAGTTGGCAGGCCAGTGGCGGGACAGGAACCACGCGGGGGCACATAGACCTGCGCATCCGGCGCCGCCCGACGCTGACCGGTTAGAACGCCATTCTTCAGCTGACTCAGAAAGCGAGCGGGCGCCGCTCCCGCGGTAAAGTTGTACTTCAGGTAAATGGGAACTTCGATGCCGGTGATCATTTCGTTTTCTTCACTCACTGTCAGCTACCTCCTACACAAGCTCGAAATGGCGTATATCATCGATATACCCGCGTGTTTCTTCAGCCCAAACAGCCCGCACACGCGCGCCGGTGGCAATATCTGCTTCATCGCGCGCTGCCACACGATGAATCATGGGCACGTCTGCGCCGTCCAACCTGATCATGGCCCAGGCAAAAGGCGTATCCATGGGGTGTGCCTCGCGTGGTTGCTTAACCCAGGCAAAGCTGACGATCTCGCCTTCCTGGCCCACTTCGACAAACTCACTGAGTTCCTCGGCTGTATCGGGGTCGTATTCCATGGGCGGAACAATGACCCGACCGTCGGTGGCCTTGATGCCGACAATGCTTCTGAGTTTGAGCGCGGTGAGAAAGCGCCCTACGACTGGCCCGGTTGAGCGGGTATAGGTGTAACCAAGAGTAAATTCCTGGTTCAGGATTTCTGGTTGCGACACGCCGCAGCCCTCCTCTGGACTGATTCAGTTGAGCGATCAGTATCAGCGAGCTGACATTTGCGCTCAATGACGCGGCTGATCAACCTGTAGTGACTTTTCAGATCATTATGATGAACCAGAAGGGCATTACCCGACCTGAGGGATGGCCAGCCGCACATATTCGACGATAATGCACGACACGCATAATTCTTTAGGAGAGATTAAATGGCTGTAGCAGCTTCGGGATACCTACGAATCGGCGCCACCGAGGTGGATGCATGGATGGGCTTTGGCACCGGTGTACTGGGCCTGATGGAGGCCCAGCGCGATGACGCCAGCGGCGCGCGTTACCTGCGCCTGGATGATCACCCGTTCCGGCTGATGATCGAGCCCGCCGAAGCCGATGGCCTGATCGCCACAGGCCTGGAATTTCCAGACGAAGATGCGTTCCGCGCCTGTTGCTCGGCCCTGACGGCAGCGGGACACGATATAGCCCCTGGCTCAGAGGCGGAAGCCAAGCGTCGCGCTGTCACCGCCTTCGCTACCACCCAGGACCCCTCTGGCAATGTGCTTGAGCTGTACTGGGGCCGCGAACTGGATTACACCCCGCTCGTATCACCACAGGGCATTGCCAACTTCGTCACCACCTATCAGCAAACCGGTGACCTGGGCTTTGGCCACCTGGTGTTACCCGCACTGGAATTCGATGCCACCACTGATTTCTATACCGAGATCATCGGCATGGGCATTACCGACATCCTCTACCCTCCCGGCATGGACGGCGCGAAGATCCACTTCATGCACGCGAACAATCCGCGTCAACACTCCCTGGCCCTGTTCAACGGCCCTCACCCACTGGGTGTGGTACACATTATGGTAGAGGTGGAAACCATGGATGAAGTGGGCCGCGCCATGGATCGCGCCAAAGCTGCGGGCTCGCACTTCCTGGCTACACTGGGCCGTCACATCAATGACAACATGTGCTCGGTGTATCTACTGGCGCCGGGTGGCATTGCCGTGGAATTCGGCTGCGAAGGCATGCTGATCGATCCTGAGACCCACGTGGCCACGGTCAGCACCGAAGGCGATCTGTGGGGACACGAATACAACTTCCCCGGCATGAACGACTAAACTCTCTGCCAGCCCGGGGAGCATCTGCCCCGGGCTTACGCTTTCGCGCTACGGCCTAGTTGGCAACCTCAATACTCACCGGAATCCAGCGGTTGAGAATGTACTGCAGGCTGCCGTTGGCCCTCATTAACTCAAGCGCGCGGTTCAACTCCTGCTCCAGCGCAGCATTATCCTTCTGCACCACCCAGGCCAGCACCTCTTCCGTCAATGGCGTATAGAGACTGATGAGGTCACCATTTTCCGGCGCATTGGCCAGCTGCCAACTGGTGGGGGCATCGTGTAGGTAGAGGTCAATCTCGTCGGCGCGCAGGCCATCGAACGCCGCGTCCGGGTTATCGAAGTATTTAAGCTTGGCATTTTCGAGATTGGCTTCAGCAAAACGGGCCCCGGTGGTATAGGGCTCAACACCCACGCGCACGCCCTCGCGGTAGATCGCCCATGGCTGCGAGTGCGTCCCAAGCTTACTCTGGTGCAGAATGGGCATCTGCCCTACCTTCAAGTACGGCTCGCTGAAGCGCATCTTCTCCAGACGCGCGTCGGTGATGCTGATGCCAGACATAATGACGTCAATGTCGCCCGCGTCGAGAGCTGGCAACAGCTCCTCAAAGGGCAGCTCAACCAGTTCAACGCGCATATTGAGTATTTTGCCCACAGCGCGCGCATTGTCGGGTTCCACCCCATAGATTTTCCCATCCTGTTTGAAATGCAGCGGTGGGTAGTCTGCGGATAAGCCCACTATGAGCACGCCCGCTGCCTGGGCGGGAATCACCACGAGTGCGAAAAGAAGGCTGAGGAAGATCTGTCTGAACATAGTAATACCCTGTCGAATGCTGAGCGAGAATGTACCACCGACACCGAGGCAGGCAAACGAAAAGCTGACCTAAATCCCCGGATCGCTTACACTGCTCGGACACGACTAAGGAACCATGACGTTGAGTGAAACCAGCAAAATCGACCGCAATCTACTCCAGGATTGGCTGCGCCAGTCCAGAGTTGATTTCCATGTCTGCAGCAACTGCGAAGGGCTGCACATCGAGGCACTGCGAGATATTGAGGGCTTGATCGATAGCCGGCTGTTTCTGGAACCCTGGGGTTTATTGCTGACCAGCGAGCTTGAAATACGCCCGATGGCGCTGTTGCCACTGGCCGCCGACCTGGGCCGCCTGAATATGGAGTACCCCACACTGAAACTGTTTCAGGACGTGGTCGACGATGCAACACCACAGCTGGTGGTTGCCGGCGTGCTGCCCGCTGGCGCGGGACTCACCCTCGAGCAGGTCGCCAACTTTCTCTCCATCGTCATTGGTGCAACCCGACAGATCGCCGACGAGTGTCTGCGCCTTGACTACCTCTTTGCCCAGGCTGGCAATGCCCAGCCCGGCTCCAACGCACTTCACTGACGAAGACTTCCATGAGCGCAGAAAATAATAAAAATCACGTATTCGCCTTCTACCAGACTGTGGCCCAGCGCGAGGGAGACACCCCGCTGCCCATGGCCAAATACTTCAGCGAGAACGCCGAATGGCGCCTGCCCCGCAGCAGCCCTATGCACGGCAAACTCAAGGGACTGGAAGCCATCGCCGGCTTGTTTGGCGGCGCCGTGGACGATTACTACCAGCCTGGCTCCATGCAGTACGACTATCACGCCGTCATCGCCGATGCGGATTTCGTTGTCATGCAGTTCACCCTCAAGGCAGTGACCGCCAACGGCCAGGACTACGAGAACGACTACTGCCTGCTGTACCGCTTCGAGGATGGCCTGATCAGCGAGGTTCGCGAGTTCTTCGACACCGCCACGCTGTTCGCCGTTCAGCCGCCTGATTACGGCTAGACTCCCGCCCCTGTCCCAACTTTGCTCATGGCAGGGTTTAATAGCTTGAATTGGCGGTCACTACCCGCTGAGCATTCACCCTCCGTGCCTCACTTCTAGGCTATAGTCCCGTTTGATAAGTCGAACAAGTGGAAGTAAAAATCATGTCCGTTAATGGTGCTGCCGTTTCCGCCAAAAAAGCGGAGCTCACCGCCTCTGGCGCCTTTTTTGAGGTAGGCCCTATCGAGGTCGAAGGTAGGGAATACCAGGGCTACAAGCACGCCCCCGCCACTGCGCTGGAAGTGCTCAACAACGCCCGCAACCACGGTGCCCTGGACTTTCTGGTCTATGAGGATAGCCGCTACACCTATACACGTCTTTTTGCCGAGGCCGATGCGCTGGCCGCCCAGCTACAGGGCGACTACGAAATCGAAAAAGGCGACCGCGTTGCAATCGCCATGCGCAACAACGCCGAGTGGATGATCACATACTGCGCAGCCACACTGATTGGCGCCATTGTTGTGCCGATTAACAGCTGGGGTAAGCGCGAAGAACTCGAATACGCGATTTCTGATTGCAAGGCCTCACTGCTGGTGTGCGACGAAGCGCGCTTCCACTTGATTGAAGCTGACTACGCAGCGCTGAACATTTCTGCGATTGTCGTGCCGACCAGCGCTGACTTTCAGCGCCCCAGCGAGGTAGCCCTGTTCGACGATGTGGTGAGCGCAGGGGAAGACCAAAGCTATACAGCGCCGAATATTTCGCCAGACGATGGTGCGATTATTCTCTATACCTCCGGTAGCACTGGCTTCCCCAAAGGCGTACTCCACCGTCACCGCAGCATTGGGCAGGCACTGATGAACATGATGTTTCTCGGTCTGCTTGTCGCAGAGTTCGAAGGAGGCCCACGGGAGTATCGCGGTGGCGCCGAGCGTGAGACGCCCATGCTGACAGTGCCCCTGTTCCACGCCACCGGCTTGCTGGGCGGTTTCTACCTGCCCATGATGCTGGGCCAGAAAGTGGTCATGATGTACAAGTGGGACAGCAGTCAGGCACTGGCGCTGATTGAGCAGGAGCGCGTCACGGGTGTTTCAACCGTTCCGGCTATTCTGCAGGACCTATTGAACAACCCAGACTTTGAACGATACGACACCAGCTCGCTGATGCGCATTAGCGCTGCGGGCGCAGCAACACCCGCAGGCCTGCCCGAGCTGATTGATGCCCGGATCGAAGATCCAAGCCGCTCAGCTGGCTATGGCATGACCGAGACCATGGCCGTGGGTGCGACCATGAGCGGCGCCCTGTTTGATTTTCGTCCCGACAGCGCCGGCGTGATCTCCCCGATCATGGAGATGCGCTTCGTGGCTGCGAACGGTGAAGAAACGGCAAGCGGCGAACCCGGTGAAATTCAGATGCGGGGCATTTGCTGCACCCAGGGCTACTGGGAAAAACCCGACGCCAATGCCGACACCTTTTCCAAGGACGGCTGGATGAGCACCGGCGATGTGGGCAAGCTCGATGAAGAGGGATTTCTGTACATAACCGGACGGATCAAAGAAATCGTGATCCGCGGCGGTGAGAACATTTTCCCGGGCGAGATCGAGCAGGCCGCGTATGAATTATCGTCCGTCCGAGAAGTGGTCGTATTCGGCGAACCCGATGAGGCCATGGGTGAGGAAATGGTCATGGTCGCCTTCCCGGAACCCGATTCCGGCCTGGAAGAGGCGACATTGAGAGATTTCCTCAAAGGCCGTCTCGCGGGCTATAAGGTGCCACGCACCATTGTCCTAAGCGATTCTGCCCTGCCTCGCAATGCCAGCGAGAAACTGCACAAACTCAAGGTCAAAGAGGCCTATCTCGGCAACTGAGGACATCGTATGAAGCTCACTCTGGAGAACCGCGACGATCGCCTGCTAGGCAAAATCCTGGGCACCCAGGCTGAGCACAACGGCGACACGCGCTTCCTTGTTACCGACGACGTCACCATCACCTTCGCCGAGGCGGATGCACAGACCAATTGCCTTGCGAATGGACTGCGAAGTCTTGGCATAGGCCCGGGTGATCGGGTAGTGCTTCTGCTGTCAAACTGCCCCGAGCTGGTACTGCTGACACTGGCCATCAATAAGCTGGGAGCTATATGGGTTCCGATTAACACGGACTACAAAGGCGAATGGCTGGCCGACGCCATTGTCGGCAGTAAGCCGGCGCTGGTTGTTACTGACACCGGCCTGGCGCCAAGACTGGCGGATATTTGCGACGCACTGGGCGACGTTCAGTATGCGCTGCTGGGGGATGCGTCAGCATCGCTGCTCCCCGGCGCCGTCAGCTACCAATCACTGCTGGGACACGCACCGCTGCAACCAGACTACAGCCAGCAGAACTGCTCAGATACCTGCGCCATTCTGTGGACTTCCGGCACCACCGGTAAATCCAAAGGCGTCATGCAGAGTCACAACAACTGGATTCGGGCCATTGTGGAGGGAGCCTCCATTCCCTACGACTCCGCGCCGGACGATGTTATCTACTGCCCCCTACCCCTCTATAACTCGGGAGCATGGATTACCTGCGTTTATCGCGCGCTGATTGAAGGTATCCCCTGCGTTCTGGAACAGAGGTTTTCCGTCAGCACATTCTGGGAGCGTATTAATCACTTCGGTGCCACCCAGGTGTTCGCCATCGGCGCCATGGGCAGTTTTCTCATGAACGCCCCAGCCAGCGCCGACGACGCCAGCAATACCTTGCGCAAAGCCCAGATTGTGCCCATGGCGCCGCAGCTGTGGACAGCCTTTGAGCAACGCTTCGGCGTCGAGCTGATAACCTCGGGGCTGGGCATGAGCGAATGCCTGCTGATCATGAATCACAATAACTGCGATTCGGACGTGCCCTCCTACGCGCTGGGGCTGCCCACCGACGATCTGGACCTCAAACTGTGCGATGAAGAGGGTCGCGAGGTCGCACCAGGCACGCCCGGCGAAATTTGTATTCGGGCCAAACAACCGAACGCGCTGTTCAATGGCTACTTCGACAACCCACAAGCGGATGCCGCGAGCTTTCGGGGTGACTGGTTTATGACTGGCGACCTGGCCAGATTCGATCCCGAGAGCGGCGCTTACTTTTTTGCCGATCGCAAGAAAGATGCCGTGCGTTTTGCGGGCCGTAATATCTCAACACTGGAAGTAGAGAGTGTGGTGCGCCGCCATCCCGATATTGCCGACGTGGCTGCATTCGGTATTCCCGCGGCGGAAAACAGCAATGAAGACGAGCTCAAGCTGGCCCTGATTCTGAAGCCGAAAAGCAAACTTTCTCCTGAGGCGCTGTGTCAGTTCATCAATGACAATGCACCTTACTTTTTTGTCCCGCGCTACATCGATTTCGCGACCAGCCTGCCCTATACGCCCACCCAGAAGGTCCAGAAATTCGCCTTGCGGCAGCAGGGCAACAGCGCATCCACCTGGGATTTGAAGAACTCATCCTTCAAGGTGTCACGGTAATCATTCAGCGCTTGTTACTGCGCACCCTTTAGCGTTATATTCGAACCACTCTTCGGAGTGTGGTACTACTTTTTCGATGTATAAATCTAACAGTCGGGGTGTAGTAATGACTCAAATAGTCTCTTTTGGGGCTGCCATGGCAGTATTTGCAGTATTCGTAATGACAGGCCTGGGCCCGGTAGCAGGCTGATAAGCTCGTCGCGCTTCGATGAAGCGCGAGCATCTATTTTTCCGTGACGGCAGCATCGCCACTCACTTCTTTCAGCTGGTTCAAATAAGCAACCACTCTTGCTCGACCTATGAGGGCACCTGCTCTGTCGCCACAGCCCGTTGCAGGGTCTCCGCCTCAACGCCGACCAGATTGCGGTAGAGAATCCCGTAGGCGATAAGCATCATCGGCACTGTCCAGATAAAGGGAATACCCAGCAGCATCATCGACCCAGCCACAATCAATAGAAATACCAGGTCATACCCGAATACGGCAAACCAGTGATGGCCGATAATCTTTCGACTACTTTCCAGCGCCTCCCATAAGCCCATTTTTTTGTCTACCATCAGGGGCAGCGCAATCTGGTAGGACACCGCGAGATAAATCCCCGGAAGCACAAGTAATAGCAAGCCCAGAACAATCAGCAGATTCATCAGTATGGCCAGCAGGAATACCTTCAAGGTTTGGTCGTACCAGGCAAAGATGCTCTTGGGATTAGGTGTGTATCCACGCGCGATCGCCACACCGATAAAGCACAGCCCGATGGCCATGGGCGTGAGCACAAGCGTTGTCACCAGGTCGCCGATGAACTTGACGGGACTGCCCGGATCGGGCACCTCGCCACTGCCCGCGCCGTCCAGCAGGCCAAAGAACACGCCCATAAGAAAGGCCAGGCCCATATAGAACATCATCGCCATCCACACGGCGCCCTTGTTTCCCGACGTCCGCTCCCAGGCCTCCGTGAGCACTGCGCCAAGACGAAATTCAGTGTTACCTTCGAGGCCCGCCTGCAAACTTCCCTGTTCAGCTTGTTCTTCGATTATTATATCCATTCGCCGTCCCGCTCCCGGGTAACATTGATATACTCAAAATATAGCATCTCTTTAAAAGGACACAGAATGCTTTCTGTCGCTCGACCAATGCGTATCATCGCATCTGCAGGTATCGCCTTGTGCTTCACAGGCGCTGCCCACAGTGATACCAGCGACAGCGAGAAAGAATCACCCTGGCTGCTCACGCCTACCGTCAGTGCCGACCCGAAACTGGGTACTACGCTAGGCGCGGTCGCTGGCTATATTCACAAGTTCGATGCGGAGTCGGCGCCATCACTGATTACCAGTTTTGGCACCTATAGCGATACTGATTCCTACGTCGGCGGCGTCTATGGCGATACCTACTTTGGCGCCGATGAGCACAAACTCATGTTTGGCTACGTCAACGGCAAGATCCGCAACGAATACGACGATTTCCTGGGCACCGGCGTCTCGGCAAAGACCGAGGATAATATCGAAAGCCTGTTTGCCCGTTACCTGAACCGCATTGGCGACAGCCACTGGTATATCGGTGGCCAACTCATCATGTCCGACTATGTCGTCGGAGCAGATGGCATCTTCGACCGCATTCTTGAGCAGATCGGCCTTACCGGCTTCCAATCCAACGGCATCGGACTGGTGGCTGAGCTTGATGACCGTGACCACAACCGCAACCCCAGCAGCGGCCAACACCTGGTGGCTCACAATGTGGCCTACCGCGAGGGCCTCGGTGGCGAAGAGTCATTTGATTCCCTGCAGGTGAATTACTCGCATTACTTAAAGTTCGGTGCCAAGGAACACGTGCTCGCCACCAACGCGCGCGGCCGCTGGACGCACGATGCACCAACCTCCGGGTTTTCATCCCTCAATATGCGTGGCTATACGCGGGGCAACTACCTGGGGGAACACTATTCACACATCAACCTGGATGCCCGCTTCAACATCAAGGGGCGCTGGGGTGCGTCGTTGTTTGGAGGGCTGGGTTGTCTCTACTCCAAAGTATCGGCCTGCGATGACTCGGACAATTTGTTTCCCATGCTCGGCGCAGGCATTATTTTCGACCTGAAGCCCGATGCCGGCATTGTGCTGCGCCTGGAGTATGCGGCAGGCAAGGACGACAACGAGGGCTACTACCTCAGCCTGGGACAACCCTTTTAGGCAGACTGCGGGAACCCGAGTTCCTCAGCGACAACCCGGATTTCGGCCACCTCTTCTTCACTGATCTCGCCGTCGGCGGCAGCCACCGCATGCATGCTCTCGACAAAATGCGCCGCTTGCTCCGTCGTAAAGAGTTCTGTTCCGTGGCCATTGAGGGCGGTACGGCAGCGCACCTGCGACATGGCCAGCTCCATGACCAGATCAACTTCGCCACTGCAAGGCCTGAGACATTGTTCAATACCTCGCGAATGGCCTCGCGCTCCGCATCATCCATGCGGTTGTCTGCCATCGCCACGCGGGTCAGCGCCAGTGAGAAGGCCGATAGATAGAGCGAAGATTCCGGGTCGTGCTGATCAAGCAAGCGCAACATCTGGCTGGTATTGGCGGACATCGCCTCGCTAACGGATTTGATCTCACCATCTTCCAGATGAAGAATACGATCTGCCACGTCCAGAATGCGATTGTCGTGGGTCACGAGTATCACAGCGGCCCCCTGCTCGCGACACAGCACCTGCAACAAATCCACCACGTTGCGACCCGACTCCTTGTCCAGCGATGCCGTTGGCTCATCCGCCAGAATCAAAGAGGGTCGCGATAACGTCGCCGGCCTTGACCTGTTGCCCCTCTTCCACCCGTAAATCCATGATGACCGAGCCCAGACCTGAGGGTCCCGCGAGGCGCAATACACCGCCCGCAGGCTCAATTCGGCCGAGGCTGCTGACGACCCTGGGTTGAGCCATGGCATGCTGAATGAAAAGCAACATGAGTACCGCAAAAATTGCGCTGGCGCGGCGCATAACGGAGATCCCTCTACGTATTATTGTGCCTCTAAGAATAGATAAGATAAGTGCTTTGGCAAGGCGCTTGTTCTGATGCAAACTACGCCTCCTCGCAAGAAACACCATTACAAGGAATAACCTCCATGGGCAGCACCCACACCTTCCAGCAAGATCCTCGCAACGCTGACATTCAGATCAATATTAACGGCGAACTTTTCCACCGCGATCAGGCTGTTATATCCGTTTTCGACTCAGGCTTTATCCTCGGTGATGGCATCTGGGAGGGGCTGCGCCAACACCACGGGGTCATTCCATTTCTGAACAAACATATGAAGCGCCTCTGGGAAGGTGCCAAGGCCCTGGACCTGGACTTACAGATATCGCAGGATGAGCTAAAGCAACGGCTGTACGCCACCCTGGACGCCAACGGCATGGAAGACCACGTGCATATCCGCTTGATGGTGAGCCGCGGCATTAAGGCAACACCCTACCAGGACCCCGCTGTCACCATTGGCGGCCCCACAATCGTAATTATCCCGGAGTACAAGAACCCCGACCCCACTCTCAATGATCGCGGCGTCAATCTGTACACCGTGTATGTGCGACGGGGCTATGCGGATGTGCAGGATCCGCGCATCAATAGCCACTCCAAGTTGAACTGCATTTTCGGCTGCATCCAAGCGGCAAAGGCCGGCGCTGACGAAGCCCTCATGCTCGACCCTCACGGCCATGTCGCCACCTGTAACTCCACACACTTCTTTATCGTGCGCGACGGCGAGGTCTGGACCAGTAGCGGCGACTACTGCCTCGACGGCATTACCCGCCGCAACGTTATCGATTTGTGTAAGGCCAACGACATTCCGGTGTACGAGAAAAACTTCTCGGTGATGCAGGCCTACGGCGCAGACGAAGCCTTCGTCACTGGCACCTTCGCCGGGCTTACCCCGGTTTTCGATATCGATGGCCGCACCATCGGTGACGGCAAGCGTGGCCCTATGGTCGATCGCCTCCAGGCACTCTACAAAGACATGATCGCTGCCGAATGTGGTCGGGGCCGCGTATGACAATCAGGATTGCCATGTGGTCGGGCCCGCGCAACATTTCCACTGCGATGATGCGCGCCTGGGAGAACCGACCTGACTGCGAGGTCGTAGATGAACCGTTTTACGCTGCATATCTCGCCGCGACTGGGCTCGATCATCCCATGCGTACTGACATCCTGGCCGCGCAGAGCAACGACTACAACACCGTGATCGAACAGTTGACCGGAGCCAACGTCGCCAGTGAGCTGCAGTACCAAAAGCACATGACGCACCATATCCCGCGGGGAATGGACATGCAGTGGTGCAAGCCCCTGCGTCACTGTTTTCTGATTCGCGACCCGGCCGAGGTCATTGCTTCCTATGTGCAAAAGATGCCCGGCGTCGATGAAGACGCCATTGGCATTACCCGGCAGGCAGAACTGTTTGATGAAATCACGGACATCTGCGAGCAAGCCCCTGCAGTGATCGATTCCAATGATGTGTTACGCAATCCGGAGGGGGTTTTAGCCGTACTGTCTGAACAGCTGGGGCTGCCCTTCACCGCCCGACACATGCTGCAGTGGCCTGCCGGGCGACGCGACTCTGACGGCGCCTGGGCGCCCCATTGGTATCACAACGTCGAGCAATCAACCGGCTTCGGGCCTTATCGACCGAGCCAGCCAGCGCTGCAGGGCGCACATGCTGATCTGGCGCAGGCAATGCAAGCACCCTACCAGCACATGTGGCAGCGACGGATTCAGGCCTGACGCTTACTGCTTGCGCCACTCATAATCGATACGAACCCGGGTGCCACTCGGTGCGTCGGCGTCTGGGGCAACCAGTCGATAACTGAAACCTGCCTCAGGAATGGCTGCACTACCGAAAGGCAGCTTGGGGTTCTGGTAGCGAGTGGGCGCCGCGTCGGTGAACTCACTCACCGGCGCAAAAGCTTCGGTGCGCTTGACCTGCATCTCACCATCAACAGCATGGTAGTACTCGATGCCCCGCTCGTACGGCTGTAGTGAAAACGGTGCATCCGCTGAATGCTCGGAACGCAGCAGGCGGTCGTAAATACGATACTGGGTCTTACCCTGACGAATGCGCAGGTCAAACAGCGACGATGCCGACTTGCGTGCCCGCCGGTCTTCGCCGGGCAGCAGCGAATTAACGATGGTATAGCTGTACATCAGCTTGCGCCCATCCCAGCTAATAGACTCCACCGGTGGCAACTTGCCATTGAGCTCCTCAGCGCAGGCCTTGCGCTGTTGCTCGCTGACGTCGGTGGAGTAAAACGCTGGCTGGCGCTGAAAACACATGACGTCGACAAACGCCTTTTCCAGCTGCGGCTGGGCCTCATCGTCAAACTCCCACCAGGTCCAGCCATCCTGCTCCTGGAAGTATTTGTCGGGCATCATCGGAATGCGGAATTCCTGGGGCGTGGAATCCACTACCAGCAGGAACCCTTTGCCCGGACCGAATTCGGCGGGGTCGTTCTGGCTCCACAGATACTCGCCGTTGTAGTACCACATGACGACACCGGGGCGATAATTCGCCGAGACTGCCTCCATCTCGCCTTTCTCATTAGGAAAGAAGCTAAAGCCGGGGTGCGACAACCCCTGATCGTAGTTCTTCACCTTGGCGAAGGTGGCGTAAGGGTCACGATATTCCAGCACATAGAAGTGCGGTACTGTCAGGCTGTGAGAACCTCCGGACAAGGTAAAGCCCTTGCTCTTCCAGCCACTGTTTAACTCAGCTGCTTCGAAGTCATCGCTGAAATCAACGGCTGCAAATGCCACGTTATCCACCAACGCGCCATTTTCCGCGGCGGCCATATCAGTGAAATAGGTAATGCGCAGAGTGACGTTCTTGCCGCGATAGGCTTCGAGATCAAAACTGGCAGTCACCCACTGGGCGGCGCTGCAGGGATCAACGCTGGCATCGCCTATGCTGTCTTCGGCATTGCGCCGATCCGCGGCGGGGTCACAGGCGGGGGCGGTCTCCACCTTGTTATCGCCATCGAGATCTCCGCTTAGACCCGTAAAGCCGGGAATACTACCCTGCCCCTCGTGCCCCTTGTTGGACGGCATAACACTCTGCTTATCACCCACATCCTGTTTGTCCATTGGCATAATGCGCTCAAAGGCGCCGCCGTCCGCCGCGATTTCCACGTACAGGTAATCCCACTCCGCCTCGATTTCGAACCACAGGTCCATCGATAGTTGCAGCGGTGCTGATACCGACACGGAAGTGAGATCGAAATCGCGCGACAAACTGCGATTCATATCGTTGCCCTGACCGGAATACGCGGCCTGCTTGCCATTGGCTGCTGTGAGCGGCCCCAACTCGATCTCGCGATACTTCGGGGGAAGAATTACCATCGCCGCATCACAGGCGTCGCCCGTCGCACCGGGCTGTCCCGACCAGTCGTTCATCGTCTGCAGGTACAGGCTGCCCTGCGACTTGCCACCAAACCCCTGGGGACGGACCACGCAGGGATCCATCCAGCCCAGCACCATACGACTCCAGGCGCTCATCTCCTGGGGCGAAGGGCTCGCCGTAGAAGACATCACGTCCCAGCCCGCGGTGGAGTTGTTGGTAACCCGCGCATAGATATCCGGCAACCCCAGGGAGTGGCCAAACTCGTGAATAAAGGTTGCCACTTCGGTGTATTCGGACTGCATGTTGTAATCCAGCACCCACAGGCCATCGCCCAACTCGATGCCACCTCGCACATTCATCACGCCATCAACCTCAGGGCCGCTGTCGAGGTTGTACTGCAGGGCAAAGCGATGCGGCCAGATTCGATCGGCGCAGGCTTGTTCGTCAGGTGTAAGTGAATCAAAGGCGTCTGCACTGGCATTGGGGTTGAGCTTCTCACCGAGCTTGTACAAGCCCTGGCAGGATGACTGCCCCTTACCCGCCACAATCATCACGAAGTGGTCGATGTAGCCATCCGGCTCGTCGCGATTGCCGTCGCCATCAAAATCCTGAGGGTCCCACTGGTCGTAGTCAGACCAGGGAAAGTCGGGGTGTTCCGCATACGCTGTTTTGAGCGCGTCCACGACGAGTTCACTGGCCCGCTCGTCGCTGCGCCACTGACCGTCGCTGGTCTGCACCGGTCGTCCATAGTGGCTGAGGGTCCGCTTGAGCTTCACTACCGGAAATATATCGCCGGTAATGTTGTATCGCCCCTTGGACGCGTGGCGGTAATAGTGAGAGAGCGTGTCTTCAGCCGGGTTTGCAGGGCCGGCGGCGAACAGCAGCTCCTGAAAATACGCGCGGTTCTTTTCGTCCTGACGGGGGTCACCGGCAAAGCGATCGTAGCCAACATCGGTAAAGCTCACCGGTAGAATCAACAACTTGTGCGGTTTGTCCGCTGGAGCCAACGCCGGCTGGATGGAGTCACTGGCGATCTGCGGGTGACCAAGCTGGTCAAATTTCATGCCGGCGAGGTTATCCACCATCTCAATGGCGTCCTGGGACACCGGTTTGGCGTGGACAGCGACAGCCATTGTCGCAGCAACTCCTGCGGCAATAAAAGTTCGTAGTGACATGCTAAGCCTCATTATAGGATTTTGCGCCAGTCTAACCGCAACGTGAGTCCCAAGACTACAGCGCGGCGAAATCGGGGCAACGTCAGGCGCGCGCCACCAGAATGCCGCCGACGACAATCAGCGCCGCACCACCGAGCAGGTAACCGAGATTCATTCGGGTATACTCGCTGAAGACAATCAGCCCCAGAACCACCGACACCAGGGTACTCATGTTGGCCAGGGGGACCCGCTTGGAAATGGGCTCGGCATACACCGTCAGCACCATTGCCAGGCAGACAAAACCCGCTCCAAATAATAGGCCGTGTCCCGTCGCGTAGGCGCCAGCCTTAAGCGAATGGCTATTCTCGGGAAAAGCAAAATACGCCACCAGCGACGCAATGAAAATACCTGCGGCAAAATAGACAAGATAGGGGCTCTGCCCTATACCGATGTCGTTGCTCTGCTTTTGCAGCAGCGCACCGATGCCGAACGCAAACGCGGGAAGAACGCCTCCCACCAATAAACCCATAGAATGATTCATAGCTACCCTCTCCTGTCGTCGTGCATTCAAGCATGCGTTGCAGTCGGGGTGAAGCGAGTAGTGTGACAAGGAAATGAGGAGGCCTTGAAAGCAAGCCGCCGCAAGGCTGACGCTCCGGAACCGGAGCGTCATGGTGGTGCGATCAGGAAGACAGCCCCTGTACGTTTTCCAGGGCTTCGGCATACTCGTTCAGCAGCGAGTACATGATGTCACGGCAGGATTCCTCGGTATTCATCTGGCCAACCACCTGGCCTACCGGGTTAAAGGCCACTTTCTGACAATCCTCCACACCGGCGTAACGATGCGTGCGGCGCACCGCATCGAAGGTCAGATAACCCTGAAGCGGCATGGGCAATGGGTCAGGCGTGTCTTCCTGCTCCCAGGCCTCCGTCCATTCGTTCTTCAACATACGGGCAGTCTTGCCAGTAAAGGAACGCGAACGCACGGTGTCTTCAGAGCTGGCAGACTTGTAGGATTCGCGCTGTGCAGGCTCGGACTGGGCTTCAGTGGAAATCAGCCAGCGCGACCCCATCCAGACGCCTGCGGCGCCCATGCTCATGGCGGCCAACATTTGACGACCATTGCCAATACCACCGGCTGCCAGCACCGGCAGCGGCGCGACCGCATCAATCATCTGTGGCCACAGCACCATGGATGTAACTTCACCCGCGTGACCGCCACCCTCTGATCCCTGACACACGACAAAGTCGAGCCCGGCTTCTTTGTGGGCGATACCGTGCTTAAGGCGCCCGGCCAGTGCCCCAATCAGGCGACCAGCGTCGTGAACCTGCTTGACGATTTCGGGTGGAGGTGTGCCCAGTGCATTCACAATCATCTTGCACTTGGGGCGTGTAAGGGCCTCATCCACGAGAGCCTGTGCCTGCACCGCAGAAAAGCTCAGGCTGATCCCATCATTAGCATCGGGCCACTCGGGCACACCCGCATCATTGAGCAGCTTGGCGGCAAAATCCCGGTGCTGCTCTGGAATCGCCGCCTGGATCATCGCCACCAGTTCCTCGGGTGTCGACTTGTCCATACCCTCGTACTTCTGGGGAATGGCAGTATCCACACCGTAGATGTGATCGCCGATATGGGCGTCGATCCAGTCCAGTTCTTCCTTGAGCTGCTCGGCGGAAAAGCCCACGGCGCCCAGGACGCCAATGCCGCCAGCCTTGGAGACTTCAACGACCACGTCGCGACAGTGGGTAAAAGCGAAAATCGGCGCGTCGACGCCGAGTTGTTTGCAGAAATCGGTTTGCATCAGCCTGATCCAGTTATTGGTCGAGGCTGACAGGATCGGCCCTGAAGCGCCGAAAGAGAATGACGAGTAAGGCCGAAAGCTATGGACTATTTAGTCGAGTATGCCCAGCTCGTCGCAAACCCCATCCAGTGTGCGGCTGATATCGGTCTGCACCCGGATCATTTCCAGTTTCGACCAGGTGGCCCGCTCTCCGGCCTTGATCAGCTTGAGAATCTCAGGCTCTGACAGGTGCGCCAGGATTCGTGCAGGATTGTGGAAACGAAACGGCGGCATAATGTTGATATCACCCATGTAGTCCTGGTTGATCACCGACAGCATAGTATTGGTCAGCCGATTCAGGCGCGGCCGCCTGGCGAGCGGCTTCTGCATGATTTCCGCGGAAGCGTTAATCCACTCCCGGGCCGTGCGCGTGGCCGCCGTCTTGATGATATCGCCGCGCGTATTGCGGCGGTTTGAATCCCGCACAAACGGGATGATATGTGGATTGGTCTGGCTCACGATGTAGTGATTCACACCGTACAGCCTGGCCAGGCGCTTGGCGGGCAAATCGTCTGACATGGCGCCGTCCACCCACTTACGTGATGGCAGGTATTCTTTCTTGTCGCCGTACTTGTCTCTGGCCATCAGAGTCACCGCAGGAAAGACGCCAGGCACAGCCGTGGATGCCATGATGGCCGAGCGGATTAGTATATTCGGCGTCGTGGTCGCATTCAGCAAGCGCGACGTCTGGTGGGTCTCAGCCGGTGCAATCGACACATTCATGTGGATACCGGTGATTTCGAAGGCCTCCTGAAAAGTGAGATCCGGTACCAGCCGCTCGACGATTCCGTACACCTCGTGTATCTGGAGGAGCTGCGGCCGTATTTTGTGCAGCGCACTGAGCTCCTCTTTCTCCTGTTCAATCTGGGTCAGTAAGTAACTGGGATCGAAAAACTTCTGTCGCTCCTGCTCAGCGCGGGTGGCCAGCATACTGCCGACAAAGGAGCCGCCGCTGGAACCCGACAATATATTGGGTAGCAGCCCGTGCTCGTTAAGAGTCCTCACCACTCCGACATGGAAGTACAACAACATGCCGGAACCGCTCATCATCAGCGCAGAGCGACCGAAGCAGTGATTGGCGCGGCGGAAGAAGTCGAGCCGCTCCTCGTCGCTGATGTCCGGATGCTCCACAGTGGCCAGCAAGCGCAGTGAATCGGCGATTTCACCGACATAGTCTTCAATGACCTGCTTGGTGCCCAACCGCGCTACCTTGTATAGCGAGGCACGACCCATACCACCCATATTGCCGTGTATGCCTTCATTGAGGGTGAACAACAGGCCCGGATAATCGTGGCGGGCACGCAGTTCACGCAGGCGGTCGAGTCTGCGTCGGATGGATACAAAATCGTAGTCGTGAGACTGGTCGCGATCGCGCCAGCGCTGTCCGCCAGAGGTGGCGTCATAATCCAAGGCCGCCTCACGCCACTCATCGTAACTCTCTGCGGCCGCCATGGCCTTTTCAATCTTGCGCAGCGCTCGCTTGCTCACGTATCCACCTGTCGTTGCTTTATTATTTCTGCTCTATTTAGCCCGAAAGCGATCTTGCAGTGCAAGTAAGCTCAGGCAGCGGCACTGCCACCTGGCTGTAACTCTGGCACCGCACGACGCAGGACATCGAGGTAACCGTTGGCCAGCGCATCTTCATGGCCCACATAAAAACCACGCTGGCTCAACAGCCGGTGCAGTGCTGGCAGCCGATAACAGGGCACACTGGCAAGGAAGTGATGCTCCAGGTGATAGTTGACGTTGTTCGGGCAGAACAACAATCGTTCCAAGGGATTGGCGTATGTCGTGCGGGTGTTCTTGCGCGGGTCAGTGTCGTACAGGTCAGGCACGTTGCCGTGTTCCGCCACCTGGCGAATTCTGGCGATCAGCGGGTAAGCGAAGAAATACGCCACCAGCCACAACAGATAATAGGCGCCGACGCCCAGGGCCAGCATCACCAGCCACATCGCGACGTTAACCGCCAGCCCGCGCATTTCCGAGTGGGTTTCCTCGCCGTCGCGCAACATGACATTTCTGCCCTGCGCCGATCCCACCAATGAATGCAGCAGAAGCAGCCCGGTCTGGCCGGTGAGATCACGCTTGATCTTACGTTTAAAGCTGGCCTTACTCACCGGATAATTCTTGTAATTAGGCAGATCGGGATCGTCCTCGGTACCGGCGAACCGATGGTGTATGCGGTGCGACTCTCCGTAGGCGTTCACATCGCCCATGATGGGATACGCGCAGAACCATTGCCCGACCCATTGATTGAGCGACGCGGTTTTGAACAACGCCTTATGACCGGCTTCGTGCATGAGCACCGCCAGCCCCAGTTGGCGCCCGCCCAGCAACGGAATGGCCAGCAACACCGTCACGATATTCGTCCAATGGATGACGATGGCAAACACGGCGATGATCATGGCCCAGTTGAATACTACCAACCAGGCACCCCAGGCATCGCTGCGCGCGGTAAACTGAGTAATCTCTTCCTTGCTCAAAAAGTCAGTGGCCTTCATCGTTATCTCGCTTCCACATCGATACCTGAGTATATCCTGTGACCGGCTCTGATAAGTAGACGCTAGCTGCCAGGAAAATTGACCCGCGTGACTGACAGCAGGCTTTGCAATCAATTGCACGGAGGTAATAATAGGCCCCTTTTAGCCCCCGAGAGCGTACTCATGGCCGATTTTGAAGCCGTCCCCCTGCCCCACCGCGACAACTACTCAGACGACGACATGGCCCGCCGCGCCGGCGACTATCTGACCCACATTGCCCGCCGCCACTCAGTGCGTAGCTTCAGTGACAAGCCCGTACCCAGAGAGATCATCGAACAGTGCATTCGCGCCGCGGGAACCGCCCCGTCAGGCGCCAACCACCAGCCGTGGCACTTTGTCTGTGTCAGTAATGCCGGCATCAAACGCAGTATCCGCATCGCAGCGGAACACGAAGAGGGAGAATTCTATGGCGGCAAAGCCAGCCAGGAATGGCTGGATGATCTGGACAAACTGGGTACCGACCATCACAAGCCCTTTCTGGAAATCGCTCCCTGGCTGATTGCCGTATTCCTGGAGCGCAGCGGCGCTGATGAAGAAGGAAAAAAACGCAAAAACTACTACATGTCTGAATCGGTGGGCATCGCGACCGGCTTTTTGCTGAACGCCCTGCACAGCGCCGGGCTGGCAACGCTGACCCATACGCCCAACCCGATGAAGTTCCTGAGCCAGATACTCAAGCGACCAGCCACCGAACGCCCCTATATGCTGATAGTGGCCGGGCACCCGGCCGACGACGCAGAGGTTCCAGCGGCCGCACTGGAGAAAAAGCCCCTGGAGCAGATTGCGACGTTCCTGGACTAGGACCGAAAGCCTGCCCAGGGCGTTGGCAGCGCCTGGATCTCTTGAATGAGATCGGCGGGCAGTGTTCCGGGCATGTCATAGGACGTGCTGTCCGCAATCGCGTCAGACAGACCGCCAAACTGCCGCTGGATCTCGGCAACGACTTCATCGTGCCGGCCGATTGCCGCAAACAGTTGCATGACGTCATCGGACACCTCTGCGGGCATCGCTTGCCACTGCCCATCGCGCGCCATCTGATTGAGCTTTGCGCCCAGATCGAGCAGGTCGTGTTGCTCCAGCACGGGCCAATAGGCGCGGGTTGCGCCATAAAAGGCGACCCGTGAGCGGTAAAACTCCAGGTTCTGCGCCACCTCTTCATCGGTGGCACCGGTCACCAGAAATCCACCACCGGTCACCTGCAGATCAGATCGTTGGCGCTGACCGCGTACAAGCCCGGTCTCCAACTGGGGCAGAATAACGTTCTCGATATAGCGCCGCGTGCAGAATGCGTGCAGGCGCACGCCATCGGCGACCTCGCCCGCCACGCGCAACATGGCCGGCCCCACGGCCGCCATGGTAATGGGGGCGCCTCATAAGCCATGGGCTCCGGAGTAAAGTTCGGTGTCATCAGGCTGAACTGGTAATGCTCGCCCTGAAAGTCCAGCTCCTTGCCGCCGCTCTTCCAACAGGCCCAGATCGCGCGCAGCGCCTGAATATACTCTTTCATCCGCGGTGCCGGCGGTGTCCAGGGCACCGAGAAACGCCGCTCGTTGTGCCCTTTCACCTGCGGGCCAATGCCCAGCACAAAGCGCCCGCCGCTGGCCGATTGCAAATCCCAGCAGGTGTTTGCCAACACCATGGGCGAGCGCGGGAACGAAATGGCCACGCCGGTGCCCAGCGTTACCCGCTCACTGCTAACCGCGGCCACCGCCAGCGGCAGAAACGGGTCGTGGCGGTTTTCCTGGGTCATGACACCGTCATAACCTGCGCTTTCGATACGGCGAATTTCGTCCGGCACCCGGGCCAGATTATCCTGGACCAGCGTGGTGTGTATTTCCATGAGAGGGGTTCCTACTGCAAACCTTGGATGGCGCGATTTATCAAAAAACTATTATCCCACTCTTCGATGATTTTCGGAAAATAGCCAGCGGAACGCCTCAACCCAGGGATTGAAGCCCCACTGGAACACTGCCAGCCCTAAGCTCATTTGCAACAGATCGACAATACGAATTTCGCTGCGAGGTTCATCGCGCCACTCGGCAGATACTTCCCACAGGATCTTCGATCGACTCAATCTGGCCCTCGGATATCGCATGACCAATCAGTGGCGCCTGTATCGACTTATGCATTGACTACGACTGGGTGAGGCTCTCTGCGGAGTAATCGTCGCGATACCATTCCAGCTGTATCTGACCGCGATGCAGCACCATCAGGCTGAAGGAAGCAAAATAAGCGGCGTACTCCACCATATCGGCCAGCGCACGCTCCGACACCGTGCGACCTTCACCCTCCGCCGCCGGCAAACCTCGCTGCGCCGGTGCTCCGCGCACTAGCTCGAGGTTATCGAATACCTCTGAATAGGCGCCTTTGCCACTGGCCGAAAACGTCGCCGTCATCCGCTTCCAGAACACGGGTGCCGTATAATAACCCCACGCCAGAAATGCGATGACAGCGCATAGCGAGACCAACAGTAGCTTGCGAACCACGAACTTCAGCCCAGGTGGTTATTCTGCACCGTAGCGCAGCATGCCTTGCGCGACATCAATCGACTTCAGGAAGCTCTCAATAGATACCCATTCGTCAGTACCGTGGATACCCGAGGCCTGGGTATAGTCAATGACCGCACCGTGGAATCGATATTGGTCACGCGCCAGTTCCACGTAATGGCGAGTATCTGTCGTGGCCATTAACAGGCTCGGTACAGGCAATGCGTCCGGATAAACATCAGCCACCGCACGGGTAATCGCGGCGTAACCCTCCCCCTCGGTGCTGGCAGTACCCGGCATGCCCGTCCAGGGGCTGGAACTGATCTCTACCAGTTCGTCATCAATCACGTCGCGCACATAGGCAGTGACCGACTCCACCGTATCACCCGGCAGCAGACGGAAATTCACCTTGGCCTCAGCGCGCTGCGGCACAACATTTTCCTTAACACCCGCGTTAAACATGGTCAGCGCAGTGGTCGTGCGCACCATCGGCGCGGTGAGACGATCCTTGGACATCAGCCAGGCGAGTAGTCCCTCACTCAGCCACAGGTTGTTGAACAGAAATTGCTGGGGCTGGCCCATATGCGGCGCCAGGGCGATAAACATGGCTTCTACCGGCGGCGATATTCTCGCTGGAAAGGGGTTTTGTTCCAGTTTGTCCAGCGCCCGGGAGAGCCGGCCAATAGTCGATTCGGCGGGCGGATTAGAGGAATGACCTCCCTCACCCCGCGCTGTCAGCGTCAACGTAGTGTAGCCCTTTTCGGCGATATTAATCATCGCAATCGTATGTTCGGGTAGCAGCGGATTGCTTGTGAGAAGGTAGCCGCCCTCATCCACCATCCAGGCGAATGTGAGACCGCGTTCGCGCATTCTCGCTGCCAGGGCTTTCGCGCCATTGCGGCCACTGACCTCCTCGTCGTGACCAAATGCCAGCGCAATGGTTTTGCGCGGCGCATAGCCCTCCTCCAACAAACGGTCCACCGCCTCAAGAAGGCCGATAACACCCAGCTTATCGTCAAGCGTACCGCGCCCATACACACGCCCATCTGCTATCACACCGGCAAAGGGCGGGTGGGTCCAGTCAGCCTCGGTGCCGGGCTCAATCGGCACCACATCATGGTGCGCTGTGAATAGAATACCCTCGGCACTCGCCTCACTACCTCGCCAGACAAGTAGCAGACTAAAATCATTAACCCACTCTGCTTCCAACTCAGAGAATACCCTTGGATACGTATCGAGCAGAAATTGTTTGAAGGCACCAAACGCCTCGCGATCCACCCGGGACGCGTCCTGATGGCTAATGGTTGTAAACTGGACGGCCTGCGCAAGTCGTTCCTCTGGCGCTGACCACGCCAGATGAGCCTGACAGACAAGCGTCGCCACTAGCGCTAAGACTTTTTTCACGCCATACCCCTACTGTTGTTGTAGCAACAATGTACCAGTTCCCGCCGCAAATCCCCACGCCGGCATGCTAAGCTCTAGCAAAAACCTGCCGGGGATCACTTGCCGATGCTGCGACTATTCGTCTGTTTATTGACTGTTCTCACCACCTGCACAGCGCAGGCCGCCCTCACCGTAGACGGCTATCGGCAAATGCAGGAGAAGCACGGCAAAGACAACGAGGTATTGGAAATCCAGGTCGGCATGTACGTCGACGGCCTGCTCGATGGTTTGTTTATGATTTCCCGCGACCTCCCCGAGGACAAGCGCGGCTGGTGCGTTCCGGACAGCGAAGAAATCACCCTCGAGCTAGCCCTTGAGCTATTCAAGCGCGAACTAAAAATCCGCAATGCCGAGTACACGGAGTTTTCAGAGCTGGGCATACAAGTGCCCTTCTCACTGGTCATGGTTGACGCCTTGCAGCGCAATTACCCGTGTAAGTAACCATGGCGCACGATGACTTTTACTGGGGGCCACTGGCCCGCGGAATCTTCATTATGCTGCTGTGGTGCACGCTACTGGTGGGACGGTTCTATCCCATGCATCTGATGTGGTATGTCCCAATGCTGATTTTCCTCGGTCTGTTTTTGCGTCCACTACTGATACGCACCGGCTTACACCACATTTTCTCGGTGCTGGCGGCCAAGCCGGGTGATTACATCTGGGAAAAGCGTACGCGCAAGCGCCGTGCCGAGGTCGAACGCCGCGAACGAGACAAGCGTTATCGATATCGCCGGGAAAAGGATCCGCGCCTGCCTAAAAACTGGTAGCGCCGTATTTAATCCCAACAGTCTTGAACAAATGCGTGAACAAACTACCTTAATAATCAGTTCTCTATGCTTGCAAGGACAATGCTGTGCGTACCACCTTAATTGCCAACACGTTTCTCACCCTGACGCTGGGTCTTTCTGCCTCAGTAACAGCAGCGCCAGTCGCCGACACGATTTACAGCGGCGGCCCCATCATTACCATTGACGACACCGTGCCCCGCGCCGAAGCTGTGGCGGTAGGCAATGGCCGAATACTCGCTGTGGGCACACTCGAGGATATGAAGGCCTTGCGCGGCGACGCGACCAACGACTTTGATCTCGCTGGCGGCACCATGCTGCCCGGTTTTGTGGACAGCCACGGGCACGTCGTATTTGGCGGCTTACAGGCCCTGTCCGCCAATCTGCTCGCCCCACCTGACGGCAATGTAACTGACATTGCTTCACTGCAAGCCGCGCTTGACACCTGGCGCAAGCAGAACGCTGACTCAGTCAAGAAGCTGAACCTGATTGTGGGTTTTGGCTATGACAATGCGCAGTTGAAGGAGGTCCGCCACCCCACTCGGGCCGACCTGGACGCCGTGAGCGCCGACATCCCCATCGTCATTGTCCATCAGTCTGGCCATATCGGCGTTGCCAATAGCGCCGCCCTGGCCATGGCTGACATTGACGCTGACACCGAGAACCCCGCAGGCGGCGTTATCCAGCGTAACGACGACGGCACACCCAACGGTGTACTCGAGGAATACGCTTTCTTCCCGGTGTTGATGAAGAGCCTGGCCAGCCTCGGCCCCGATGGCATGCAGGAATTCACCCGTGCCGGCAGTCGCATGTGGGCCAGCTTTGGTTACACGACTGGCCAAGATGGCCGGGCCACAGGCCCCGCCGGCGAAGCAGTGAAAGCCGTTGCTGCTAGCGAGGGCCTGCCCATTGATATCGTCTCGTTTCCTGACGTACTCGAAGCCCAGGACTATATCGCTGCCAACGCCTCACAAGAGTACGTCAACCGATTCCGCGTGGGGGCTGCAAGCTCACCATCGACGGTTCCCCCCAGGGCTTTACCGCACTTCGCGATCGCCCCTATTACGCTCCGGTAGGCAACTATCCACCGGGCTACAAAGGGTATTCAGCAATTACTGCTGAGCAAGCGGACAAAGCCATCGACTGGTGCTTTAGCCAGGGTCTGCAAGTCATTGTGCACTCCAATGGCGAAGGCGCGTCTGACATTCTGCTCAACGCAATCGAGAAAGCCCAGGCCAAGCACGCCGACGTCGACAATCGCCCGGTGCTGGTCCACGGCCAATTCCTGCGGGAGGACCAGGTCGATCGCGCAAAAGCGCTGGGCGTATTCCCCTCACTGTTCCCCATGCACACGTTTTACTGGGGTGACTGGCATGCCGCTCATACAGTGGGACCAGTAGCTGCCCAGAATATTTCGCCCACCGGCTGGCTGGTGGAACGCGACATGATTTTCGGTACGCATCACGACGCCCCCGTGGCGCTACCAGATAGCATGCGGGTGCTCTCAGCGACCGTCACCCGCCGCACTCGCTCCGGCAAAATTCTCGGGCCGGATCAGCGCGTCGATGTGCTCACGGCCCTTAAAGCCATGACCATCTGGCCAGCCTGGCAGCACTTTGAGGAAGATGAGAAAGGCTCAATTACGGTGGGTAAAAAAGCTGACTTTGTGGTGCTGTCCGCCGACCCGACCGCGGTAGATCCTCTGACCATTGCCGATATCAACGTCCTGAAAACGATTAAGGCCGACGCCGTTGTTTACGACCAGCAGACGGATGCGGCCACCGCCGCCCTGGGTGATCGAGTGCCGACATTTGGCGGTACGCCGCACGGCGCGCACCATGTGCTCGATGTAGTGTACGAGGCCCTGGCAGCCCGCGAGAAACGCTGACGGCCAGAGCCAGGAGTGTTATGGCTTGCGGAAGACCAGCGTCATCCGCTCGCTTTCACCTATAGCCAGATAGGGTGCTTTCTCGGCATCGCTTTCTAACTTGTAAAGTGTCGGCGGCAATTGCCAGACACCGACCTCATAGCGCTTGTTGTCCAGCGGATTGAGATTGAAGTAGCCTTCGGCCTCCAGCACGAAGCCAGCGCGGGCCGCCTCGCCAATCAGGTAGTCGCGGCCCACATAGCCGATATTCTCGGACATCCAATCCTGCCCTGGGTCAGCCATGTGCTGCACGATACCCAGCTTGCCACCAGGCTTAAGCGCGGCGTAGAAGTGTTCAAAAATCGGTTCGACAATACCGCGCGCCACCCAACCATGGGCATTGCGGAAAGTGACGATACGATCCACGGTGCCGTCTTCAGCCGGTGCTTTCACCAGCTCACCCTTGGCTTCGTCAAACATGAGTGAGGTCACTTCAACCTTGCCATAAACGTCAGGGTCGGCGGCCATCTTCTCTTCAAACTTCTTGCGCGCACCGGGCCGATAGCTCGCCTGCTCATCACTTTCATCGTAGTGGGCGGCGATCAGCTTGCCATCTTCCTTGAGGTACGGGGCCAGGATTTCGGTATACCAACCGCCGCCGGGCCAGATTTCCACCACCGTGTGCTGAGGCTGTATATCAAACAGCTTCAACGTTTGCAGTGGATGGCGAGCGTTGTCGCGTGCGGCATAAGCCTCTGTACGGTGTTTGCCGTCGATGGCACTTTGCAGAGCTGCGTCGTCGGCAACGGCCGTCTGGCCGGTCATCAACAGGGCAAGCGAAGCAAGTAAGGCGCGTTTCATATCAGGTATTCCTGTGGTTATTGGGTGGCCAGAGCTTAGCTGCGTTGCGCGGCCCAGTTCAAGCATTGAGCGCGCTTATCGCCCTCTCGGCACTCAATTGAAATCTGAGCCCAAGCCGCGTAGACTGGGCAACTCAATGATTTTTAAAAGGATTCGGCGCTTGCAAATACCGGGCGTTGTCTTAAAGCCCCGTGAGCAAGTTTAACCGTAACGTTATTCTTACCTGTGCCGTCACCGGATCCGGTGATGCCGCCAGCAAGACCCCCATCTTCCCATTACCCCCAAGCAGATTGCCGATGCAGCCATCGACGCGGCCAAGGCCGGCGCGGCGATTGCCCACATTCATGTGCGCGACCCCGATACCGGCGCGCCGGCACGCCGCCCAGATCTGTATCGCGAGGTTGTAGATCGCATTCGCAGTGCCGATACCGATGTGGTCATCAACCTCACTACCGGCATGGGGGGTGATCTCTACCTGGGACCGGACGACAATCCTCTCGATTTCGACATGGAAGCCACCGACTGTGTAGGCCAGGTCGAGCGCATGGAACACGTTGAGGAATTACTGCCTGAGATCTGCACACTCGATTGCGGCTCCTTTAACTACCCCGTGGGCAACTATGTCTATGTGTCGACCCCGGACATGTTGCGCACAGGAGCCTCGCGCCTGCAGCGCCTGGGCGTCAAACCCGAGCTCGAAGTCTTCGACATGGGCCATATCTGGTTTGCCAACCAGATGCTCGAAGAAGGCCTGCTCGATGCGCCCCCGCTCTATCAGGTGTGCCTGGGTATTCGCTGGGGTGCGCAGGCGACCAGCCGCAACTTTATGTCCATGGTAGACAATCTGCCCGAAGGCGCCAACTGGAGCGGATTCGCGATCGGTGCCGACGAAATGCCAATGGTCGCACAGGCCGCTCTGCTGGGCGGTAATGTGCGAGTAGGACTCGAAGACAACATTTATCTCGAGAAAGGTGTCCTGGCCACCAACGCCCAACTGGTCGAACGCGCTGTCACCATACTGGAAAACATGGGTGCACGCATGCAGTCGCCCGCGGAAGCCCGCGAGAGCTTTGGCCTGAAAACGCTTCAGGACCTGCAACGCAACGTGAAGATTGCCTAATGGTGGTACATCAGGGCGTCGCGCACCCAAACATGTGCGACATCATGGGCCATATGACCACTCGCTACTACGTGGCCATGTTTGATGATGCCTCCTACCACTTCCTGTTCAAGGCCTTTGGCTGGGCCGGTGATCACGCCCAAACCGAGGGCGTGGGCTGGGCTGACGTGAAGCACGTGATTGACTATGCCGATGAAGTTGGCGCGGGTGACCTCCTGGAAATCAGTGCCCAACTGGAAAAGATCGGCGGCAAGTCGATTACCGTGTCTTACTCCATGTTCAACATTAGTCGTAATAATCTGGCGGCCACACTGCAGAGCACCAGCGTCTACTTCGACCTGACAGCCCGCAAGGCGATTCCCATTACCGATGCTATGCGCGATCAGGCATCCACTTACCTAGCCCCCGCTTCTCCCTAAAAATCAGTCACTTAAAGCGCCCGTTTGAGGTGCAATCCATGTATTGTCGCCGCGCCCGAGGTGGGATACTATTTCGCGCTCTTTGGATTGATCTAACGTACGACCGATGACTGTAGCAGAAGCCTTGCACACACCACTGCCGGACACTATTGAGCCGCGCTGGTGGACTGGAACCCCACCAATCGATCCTGAGCGGTTTACGATTGACTGCTCCAATTACCGCATGGATGCCGACGACCTGACCGCCGGCAGCGAGCTCGCTGAGCGCATGAATCGCGTTTACAACGAGATCGGCCTGGTCCACCTGGTTAACACCGGGCTTACCGATTTGCAGGCCATGCGCGCCGCTGCCCGTCTGGTCATGCCAGGACAGGTGGACTACGAGGGCGGCGCCAACCCGCGCAATGCCCTGGAACCCAACGTATATGAAGTAGGTGCGCCCCTGAGTGCGTGGCTGCACTACCACCATGAAATGGCGTATATCGGCCATAGCACCGAAATGCTGGCCTTCCTGTGCAAGCACGCTCTGGAAGAAGGTGGCCAGACGTTTGTATCGGACAACCTCGCCGCCACCGACGCTATTCTAGCGACAGACTTTGGCCAGAAGCTGAAGCGCCTCGGGCTCTGCTATCACCGCGACCTCACCGACCGTGAAGCCTTCGCCGATCGCGAAGCCATTGGTGTTTACAACCACTGGCAACAGTCAATGATGACTGAAGACCCGGATCAGGCTGTCGAAATGGCCAAAGCCAAGGGCCTGGAAGTGGAATGGGGACCGAACCGACTGCTCAAAACCCGCTACTACATCTCGGCTTTTGAATACTATGCGCCACTGGATCGCAATCTGCTCTACTCCAGCGTGGCCGACGACGGCGTGTGGTTCGATACCTGGCCCATGGTCATGCAATTACCACTGCATGAGCGACCACTCAAACTGACCTTCGGTGACGGCTCTGAAATGACCCGTGACGAAAAGAAACTGTTTATCGATATCTACGATCGCTTCGGTATGCCGATCAACTGGCGCCGGGGCGATGTAGCACTGGTCTGCAACTATCGCTTCGCTCATGGTCGCCCTTCCATCGCCCTTAAGCCGGGTGAAAAGCGCGATCTGGGCGTGTTGATTGGCGACAGCTATGACCGCATTGGAGATGTAGACGGCAAGTGGTAACCGACGGCGCGGACGATTTTCGCGCCGCCTCACCGACACCTCAGCAAGTGGCTGAACAACTAGAGACTTAACGTTATGCGCAAGCTTGTTTCCATCCTGCTTCTGTCCACCCTCGCTCCCACTGCAATGGCGGCCTCTGCCGATGGCATCTGGCGCACCGAGGCCAATGCTGAAAACGCGTTCCTCGAAGTGACCGTCGGCCCCTGTGAATCCGATAACAGTAAAACCTGTGGCGTTATCACCCGCGCCCTCACCGAAGACGGCGTAGCTGATGATTACCCGCACCTCGGCCGCGTGATGATTGCGGACATGAAGGACAAGGGCGATGGCGAATATGCGGGCGGCCGCATTTGGGACCCGGAGCGCGACAAGGAATTCAAATCCACCATGGTCCGCTCAGGTAACAAGCTCACCGTAGAAGGCTGCGTGGCGTTCCTCTGCGACGGCCAGACCTGGACACTCGTCGAGTAAGCGCGCCTGCGCCGCGCATGCTCAAGAAAGTTCACCATATCAATCTGCTGGTCAAGGATTTGGCCAGCGCCATCCTTACTTATCAACAGGCCTTTGCCCTCGATGCAATCGAGTACGGCGAGCTCGACGGCCGTGGCGTCAAGACCGCCCGCTTCAAAGCCGGTGAAACCTGGATCGTGCTCATCGAGCCGACCAACCCCGACGGCGTTCCCGGCAGACATCTTGACGAACACGGCGAAGGCCTGTTCATGTTGTCTTTCGAAGTGGACAACCTGAACAGCGCAGCAGCGCAGATTGACACCGCCGTTTCAGGCCTGGCGGACACCCCGCAGCGCACAGGCCTCGAAGGCTGGCAGGTGCTCGACCTCGCCCCCACCACATTCCATGGTGCGGTATTGCAATTGACCGAGGAAAACGACGACTGATTGTATTCATTTTGAAATTTATTTTTCACTGTGAATCCAATCCCCTCCAATAGCCGTACTTCCTTTCGTAGTGACAAGCCTGTCACGAAAAACAATGATTCTCTAACAGACTGATTTTCATTGCTTTTCTCACTGCTCCCAGCTTTTTGGACTTTGGGAACTGCTTTTTGGCACGGTCCCTGCTCTCTAGCTTGAATAATATTAAAGCCGCTAGGACTGCAAAGGAAATCAATGATGACGAAAAAACCACTCGCTGGGGTGCGCGTTCTGGACCTGACTCATATGCTGTCAGGGCCCTATGGCGCCATGATTCTGGCAGATCTCGGTGCTGAAACGATCAAGGTGGAGCCGCTACAGGGTGAAGGCACCCGGAAACTGCTGGCCACCGATCCGGCCAACTCCCTGGACGGGATGGGCGCCTACTTCATTACCCTGAACCGCAATAAACAAAGTGTCGCCATCGACCTCAAAAGCACCGCGGGCAAGGCAGAGTTCTATCGCCTGGTGGAGCAATCCGACATCGTCATCAGCAACTTCGGCGCAGGGGTACCCGAGCGTCTCGGCATCGACTATGCCACCCTGAGCGAGATCAACCCACGCATAATTACTTGCACGGTAACGGGCTTTGGCTCGGACGGCCCCAGCTGCAAGGATCCTGCCTTTGACCAGGTGGCACAGGCCACCGGTGGCGGTATGTCGATTACCGGCGTCGACACCGATCACCCGGTGCGGGCCGGTATTCCTATCGGCGATCTGGGCGGTGGCATGTTCGGCGTAATGGGCATACTCGCGGCCTTGTATGAACGTGAACAAAGCGGCCATGGGCAACACGTGGATATTGCCATGCTCGATTGCCAGATCTCACTGCTCAACTACATGGCCACCATGCACTTCCTGTCAGGTGAGGACCCCTACCCCATCGGCAATGCGCACTTTGTGCACGTGCCCTACAACACCTTTCGCTGCGCCGATGGGTTCATCGTCATTGCCGTGATTACCGATAATTTCTGGCAAAACCTGAAGCAGGTGGTGCCCTGCCCCGCTTTCGACGATCCCGCTCTGGATGAGCAACCCGGGCGATGGGCCGCCAAGGATGTCATTGAAGAAAACCTGAACGCGATGCTTCAGGAGCAGAGCTGCGACTACTGGCTGGAGAAGCTTAAGCAGCAGCGCATTCCCTGCGCGCCGGTCAATCAACTCAGCCAGGCCCTGCGGGATCCCCAGGTGAAGCACCGCAATATGGTGGTGGAGCTGCACCACCCGGATGGTGACAGCACCTACGGTCCCGGCAACCCCATCAAGCTGTCGCGCGCAGACGACGATGTGTTCACCGCTGCACCACTGCTGGGCCAGCACACCGACAATGTATTCACCGAGCTGCTGGGCTACGACCAGGCGCACATTACTCGATTGAAGCAACAGGGAGTGATTGCATGAACGCGGACAGCATCGTGATTAACGAAGTCGGTCCTCGCGACGGCCTGCAAAGCCAGGACCGCCACCTGAGCGTTGAAGAACGCCAGCGGCTCATTGAAGCACTCGTCGACTGTGGAATAGCGCATATCGAAGCCGGTAGTTTTGTCTCGCCGAAAGCCGTACCGCAGATGGCGGGTACCGGACAGCTCTTTGCACAATTGCCGGAGGCGGTGCGCCCGCTGCTGAGTGCGCTGGTACCGAACATGAAAGGCTATGAACTGGCCTGTAAAGCAGGCGCGCAAACCGTGGCCGTGGTTGTGTCGGCAACGGAAACCATGAACCAGAAAAACATCGGCAAGAGCCTCGACGACACACTCGCCATGGCCCGCGACATCATCAGCCGGGGACACAACGAAGGGGTTCGTGTTCAGGCCTACCTGTCGGTGGCCTTCGAATGTCCGTTTGAAGGCCTGGTCGCCCCCGCCACGATAGAGCGTCAGGCCGAATCGCTGGCGGCCTGGGGTGCCGATGAGATTGTCATCGCCGACACCATTGGCGCGGCTGACCCCGGCGCCGTGCGCCGCCTCATGGACTCGCTGGCAGCAAACATTGGACCCGAGCGACTCGCCTGCCACTTCCACGACACCCGCGCTCTGGGCCTGGCTAATGTGTACGCCGCTATCGAAAGTGGCGTACGACGCTTCGACAGTTCCATCGGTGGCCTCGGCGGCTGCCCCTTTGCTCCCGGTGCAAAGGGCAACGTCGCCACCGAGGATGTGGTCATGCTGTGCGAAAGGCTGGGATTTATTACCGGCATCAAAATGCCGGCGCTGCTGCAAGCCGTCAGCCTCGCCAGCGAACTGACCGGCCACCCTCAAGGTGGGCGGGCCCACTACTGGTTAACAAATAACGCTGCCTGAGACGCACTCAGGCAAACACCAAGGAGATAACAAGCATGACATACCGATTGGGCGTAGATGTAGGGGGAACGTTTACCGACTTCCTGCTCATGAACGAGCAAGACGGCACGACTCACACAGCCAAGGTTCCCTCAACACCGGAAGACTCCTCGATTGGCGTCCTCAATGGTGTTGCCCGTATCTGCGAGGAGTCCGGTGTTACCCCGTCGGACATCAAACTGGTCATGCACGGCACCACCGTGGCTACCAATGCCGTTCTCACCGGCAAGGGCTCCACCGTGGGCCTGGTAACCACCGCCGGCTATGAAGACACGCTACAGGTGGCCCGCTCCTTTTGCCCCGGCGGCCTGGGCGGCTGGGTCAGCTACGTCAAAAAACCGCTGCTTGCGCCTCTGGAGCTGACGATCGGTGCCAGCGAACGTATCGGTGCCGATGGCACTGTTATTGCCGATCTCGACGAAAAGCAACTCAGAACCGACCTGCAGACACTCCACGCTCGTGGCTCGGTCGAGGCGCTTACCATCTGCTTTATCAATGCCTACATCAACGGCGCCCACGAGCAGCGCGCGAGAGAGATTGCGCGCGAGATTTTCAGTGATGTCCCCATCTCCATTTCCAGCGAGGTGGTACCGGAGATGCAGGAATACGAGCGCACCGAAACCACCGTGGTCAATTCTTACGTCAAGCCCGAGGTCGCTAAGTACGTTAACAACCTGCAGGCAGCACTGGCTGAGCGCATGGGTGATGACCTGCAGCTGTCCATTCTCCGCTCCGATGGTGGCCTTGCTTCCGCCAGGGCATCCGCTGAATCACCGGTCAACCTGTTGATGTCAGGCCCCGCGGGAGGTGTCGCAGGCGCCATCTACTTCTGCAGCCGCGCAGGCTTCGACAACATTCTCACTTTCGATATGGGCGGCACGTCTACCGATGTAGCCCTGATACAGGACGCACGAGCCCGCGTTCGCCGCGAAACCGTTGTAGGCGATGTGCGCGTGCGGGCGCCGTCGGTCGATGTCAGAACCGTTGGCGCGGGCGGTGGATCTATTGCCTTCGTACCGGAACTCACCAAAGCACTGCGCGTCGGCCCTGAATCCGCTGGCGCTGTGCCTGGCCCCGCGTGTTATATGAAAGGCGGCGAGGCGCCAACCGTATGCGATGCCAATGTAGTGCTTGGCTACCTGCCTTCAGACGTGCAGCTGGGCGGTAAGATGGAGATTAACCGCGATGCCTCTGTGAAATCCGTGCAAAGCGTCGCCGACGCCATGGGTATTGAGCTAATGGAAGCCGCCGAAGGGATTATCAAAATCGTCAATGAATCCATGTTCGGCGCCCTGCGTCTGGTCTCTGTTGAGCAGGGTTACGATCCCCGTGACTTCGCCCTCGTCGGGTTTGGCGGTGCAGGCCCACTGCACGCCAATGCCCTGGGTATTCTCACAGACGCCTGGCCGGTCATTGTGCCCCCGGGCCCGGCGTCCTGTGTGCCTACGGCGATGCCACCACTCAGGTCCAGGATGAAGCGGCGCGTACCTACCTGACCATGAGCGAGGATCTCAGTGACGACCAGCTGATTGCCGATTTGCACGCCCTGCAATTGCGCGCGGGCGAGTCCCTGATTGCCGACGGCATTCCGGCTGAAGATCACGACATTACCTATCAGGCCGACCTCCGCTACGCAGGCCAGGCCTTCCAGATTACCGTGGACTTTACTGAGGAAGAACTCAAAGCCCAGGGACTGGCTCTGATTACCGATCAGTTCGATGCCGAGCACGAACAGCTGTTCACGTTCAAACTGGAAGACGGCCACGAGATATTGATGATTCGCGCCGTGGCCAAGGCCCGCACCCAAGCCATCGCCGAAGTTACACGGACAGCCACTGATACCACTCTCGCCGACTGCATCATTCACCACAGCCAGTTCTATTACGCCGGCGCCTGGCATGACGCTGCCATCGTCGACCGCAATCAACTGCACGAGGGCATCCAGGTGCCCGGGCCTGCCATCGTCAGCGAAATGGACTCCACCACAGTGATTCTTCCCGGCTACGTCGCACAGGTCGATGTAGTGGGCAACCTACTGATTAACCCGGCGGCCTAAGGAGCGGACAACATGACAGCCTCAATTATCGAAACCAATAACGCGCCGCTTAACACTGTTGACGTTGAAGGTGTAACCGTCGACATCATCGAAAATGCCCTGCGCAACGCGCGCGAAGAAATGGACGCGGTGTTATTCAGAACAGCCATGTCACCAGGCATTCGCGAACAGGGCGATTGCTTCCCGATGATCGCCAATCGCGAGGGCAAGATGGTCGTCGGTCAGTTCGGATCGTTCATCGGCCCCTTCCTGGACGCCTACGATGACGAAATCGAGGAAGGCGATATCATCCTCACCAACGACCCCTACATGTGTAATGCCGCTGTGTCCCACCTGCCCGACTGGGTGGTGCTGGTGCCGGTGTTCAAGGATGGCCGTCACATTGCATGGTCCGCAATGTTTGGCCATATGTCGGACAACGGCGGCATGGTACCGGGATCCATACCGATTCGGGCGACCTCGATTTACCAGGAAGGGATTAGAATCCCGCCCACCAAGCTATACAAAAAAGGCGTACTGCAAAGCGACCTGCTGGAACTCATTCTGCACAATGTGCGTACGCCCCAGTGGAACCGCTTTGACCTCAACGCACTGGTAGCAGCTTGTAATACCGCGGCAAAGCGCTGCGTGGAACTGGCGGAACGCTTTGGCGACGAAGTGCTCGTGTCCACCATGGACACTATGCTGCAACGCAATCACGCCGCGATGAAGCACATAATCGAGATGTTTATTCCCGAAGAACCTCGGGAGTTTGAAGACTATCTGTGTGACGACGGCATGGGCATGGGCCCGTACCGGATTCGCTGCAAGATGTGGCGCGAAGGCTCAACCGCCATCTTCGATTTTGATGGCACCGATCCGCAGGCACAAAGCTCGGTAAACTTCTTTCTCAACGAAGACATGTTCAAGATGTTCTTCGGCTCGTTCACGATTAACGTGGTCGACCCGCAAATCGTGTTCAACGATGGTTTCTACGACCTGGTCGATGTGCGCATTCCCCAGGGTACGCTGCTCAAGCCCAACTTCCCGGCCGCGCTATCTGGCCGCACCCATGCACTGGGACGCATCTTCGACCTGCTCGGCGCGCTACTGGGTATGGGTGCACCGGAGCAAATGCTCAACGCCGCAGGCTTCTCCGATTCACCGCACCTGTTCTACTCCGGCTACGACGACCAGGGAGAATGGTTCCAATTGTTCCAGATCGGTTTCGGCGGCATCCCCGGCCGGCCGGTAGGCGACGGACCCGACGGTCACTCCTTGTGGCCCGGGTTCACTAACGTGCCCAATGAATTCATTGAGTCCTATTTCCCGCTGCGTATTGAGCAGTACGCGACAATCCCCGATTCCGGCGGCGCAGGTTTACACCGTGGCGGCAATGGCCTGAGCGTGGCCTATCGCTTTCTCGCCGACGGTGAAATCGGCATCCACGACGAACGCTGGCTGACCTATCCATGGGGCGTGCTCGGCGGCGAGACCGGCCAGCGCTCTACCAAGCGTCTGGTACGTGGCGACGGCAGCGAAGAATGGCTGCCGGCCAAAATCGAAGGCATTAAGGTGAAGAAAGGCGACCTGCTGTATTTCAACACCTGGGGCGGTGGAGGTTGGGGCGACCCATTCCAGCGCGACCCGCTCCTGGTGAAGCAGGATGTGGAACGCCGTCTGGTCACTGCTGAAGGCGCGAGACGCTATGGCGTTGTCATCGACGGCGACGGCGAAGTAGACGAAGCCGCCACCAACACCTTGCGCAGCCGGCTCAGTAGCGAGCGAGGTGAGGTGACCGTGTTCAATCGCGGCGGCAGCATCGATGAGCTCAAAGCACGCTGCCTGGAAGAAACCCACCTGTTCGCCCCAGTGTCACCGAGCTTCATCAAGGCGAGCTGATGAACGATTCGGTGTCCAGCCAGGTCAAGATTCTGATTGTCGGGTACCGCAAGTTCAGCGAACTCATCACGGCTGTGATTCCTGAGTTCGCTGAGCAGGCGGATATCACCATCGTCGAATCGCTGGCCCACGGAAACACCGAATACCATAGCCTGGTCGCGCGGCTGGAGCCCGACGTGGTGGCCAGCGCTGGATCGAACGCGGCTTATCTGGCCAACACCTTGACGCAACCCGTCATCAGCCAGGCGGTGACCGACACCGACATTATTGAAGCGCTGGCGAAAGCCAGGCGCATCGCTTCGCGCATCCACCTGTTCAGCTACCAGCCCGAGCGCTCCTTGCCATCTCGCCTGGTGGAAAATCTGCCCGGGCTGATTGACGCCGAGCTGATTCACCACAACTACAGCACCTCTGACGAGGCGAACGAAAAGCTGCAGCTGGTCATGGCCGAAGAGGCTCCAGAGGTCATCGTCGGGCCGAGCTTTACCTGCCACGAGGCAGAGAAACAGGGCGTAGCCACTATTCTTGTCTACAGCAAGGATTCAGCCCGGGACATGTTGCGCAAGTGCATCGACATTGCGCGCCAGCAGCAGGGGCAGCTTTTGCCAACTGGCCTGAGCTCATCTGCTGAATTTGTGATCCGCTCCGACACCATGACGGCGATCGCACGCCTCGCTCAGACTTATGCACAAAGCAACGGCGCGGTACTTATCCAGGGCGAAAGCGGCACAGGTAAAGAGCATATTGCCAAGGAGATCCATCACCGAGGGCCCTTTTCCGAAGGCCCGATGGTGGCGGTGAACTGCGGCAGCATCCCCGACGAACTGTTTGAGAGCGAACTGTTCGGCCATGTCGAGGGGGCATTTACCAGCGCTCGACGCGGTGGCCGTATTGGACTTATAGAACAGGCCAATGGCGGCACGCTATATTTGGACGAGGTCGGCGAAATGCCCTTCTCGCAACAGGTAAAGCTGCTACGCGTACTCCAGGAGAAGCGGGTACGACCGCTGGGCAGCAACCGCGAGGTGCCAGTAGATTTCAAACTGATTGCCGCGACCAATCGGGACCTGATGACGGCGGTGAATGACGGTCAGTTTCGCGAAGACCTCTACTACCGCCTAAACGTTTTCTCGCTACACATTCCGCCACTCAGAGAACGCATTGAAGATATCGCCGCTATTGCGGGCTATTACCTTGCCGACTACGGCAGGAAGTACGGCGTCGAACAAAGTGCAAAGACCGTTTTACCCCAGGTGAAAAAGCGCTTCAGCGCCTATGGCTGGCCCGGTAACGTGCGCGAACTGCAGAATTTTGTCGAGCGCATTGTGGTGAATCTTGCGGCCCGTCCAGACCGTGAGCTCAGCGACGAATTCATCGCCGGCATATTGCCTGAACTCCAGCGCAATAACGCTATCAGGCCAACCAATTCCCTGCGCGAACAGGAAGAAGCATCGATCCGCCAGGCCATGCAGACATTTAACGGTGACAAGGCTCGCGTCGCTGAATCACTGGGCATTAGCACCACCACACTTTGGCGCAGGCTTCGACGCATGCAACAGAACAACGACAACCCCATCAACCAGATCTCAAGCGGTAATTAATCCTAAAAACGGTAGGAGAAACACCATGTATGTAAGAAAAAAACCATTGGTAGCAGGGCTGGCGGCAGTATTGGCCACTCTTACAACGGGGCCGGCTGCATTGGCCCAATCGGAATCCATGACCATCGAAGAGGTGGTAGTGACTGCGCGGAAACGCACGGAAAACCTGCAGGATGTACCGATTGCCATCAGTGCCATCAGCGAAACCACCATTAACCGCGCCGGTGTTGAGCGCGCCTCAGACTACATTGCGCTAATCCCTAATGTGACTCTGGTGGACACTGCTAACGTCGGCGACACCCAGGTCAGTATTCGCGGTGTGGTCTCCACGCGGGACGCGGAATCCACCTTCGCCTATGTGGTTGATGGCGTACTGAGCACGAACCCGAACAGCTTTAACGAGGAACTGTTCGACGTTCAGCAAATTGAAGTATTGAAGGGCCCCCAGGGTGCGCTGTATGGCCGCAATGCCGTCGCGGGCGCGATTCTCGTCACAACCAAAATGCCCAGCGACGAGTTCGAGGCGAAGATTGGCGGCGGCGTTGGCAACAACGACAGCTACAAAGTCAATGCCATGGTCAGCGGCCCAATTGCCGGTGAAAACGTGCTCGGTCGCTTCGCGATATCCACCCGCGAGACCGATGGCCACTACGAGAACATCTTCACCAACAAAGATGACGCCGTGGACTTTATAAAGGATACCAGCATGCGAGGTCGCATTGTCTGGAACGTCAACGAGGACATGAGCCTGGACTTCCGAGGTGGCTACAGTGAGGTAGAAGCCGGCGCGATCAACTTTAACGCTGCCTTCGCCATCCCCGCCTTCGAGGCAGCATTTGGTGCGCCCGCCTACTTTCAGGATGTGAATGATCTGGATTTTCGCTACACCTCCAACACGCCCGGCGAAAACGAACAGGAGACCATGGATCTCTCTGTGAAGCTCGACTGGGACCTCGGCTGGGCTGACTTGGTGACCTACGTCGCTTACAACGACCTTGAGGAATACCTGCTGTCAGACGGCACCAGTGCCACGTTCTACGGCTACGAGGTCAACCCCAGCTGTCAGGCAGACCGGGCGGAACTCAACAGTTTCTCCCGACCGGACCTTTACGGCCCCTTCTTCGACCCATACGGTGTACTGCCTCCGGGCCCCGACACTGACTTCCAGGGCGTATACGGCCCCTATACGGCCACTAGCTGCGATGGCTACCAGTATCAGGAACGCAACCAGGAAGACCTGAGTATCGATGCCCGCCTGGTTTCTGCCGGTACGGACAGCCTTCGCTGGATTGCCGGTGTATACATGGCCGAGATTGAACGTGAGGTTGTGGTGGCCTATGGTGCCGATCAAGGTCAGGGCTTCCTGCGCCAGCCCTACGTGCCTGCTGATGGCCCCAACCCCACTGACCTGCTGTTCTGGGATGACTTCGACACCACGGTCTACGCAGTGTATGGCCAGCTCGAGTTCGACCTCACCGAGACACTGGAGCTCGCCATCGCCGGTCGCTACGACTATGAAGATCGCGAGGTCAGCAACAAGGTACCGAATGTAAACGGCTCTGGTTTGAACGGAAACCTGAATGACCCCGCGTTTTCCGGCAACCCAGTGCCAATCAACCCGGCTTACGTGAACAACGCGAACGGTATCCCCGACCGCGACGACAGCTTCAGTCAGTTCCAGCCGAAGGTCACATTGAACTGGGCGACCACAGACAACATCAATCTGTACGCCAGCTACGGCATCGGCTTCCGCAGCGGTGGTTTCAACTCGGTGGGTACCGAAGACTTGCTGAACTTCTGGTTTAACTCGGGTTTTGGCGGCCCCGGTGAACTCGTGGACGCGCAGATTTCGGTCACCGATGACTACGACAAAGAGGTGTCGACCACCTACGAGCTGGGCTTCAAGTCCGAGCTGTTTGACAACCGCCTGCGTTTGAACGCAGCGGTGTTCCGCAACGAGGTGGAAGACAACCAGTTCTTCGAGTTCTTTGCCGGCCCCTTCGGTCTGCTGCGCTCGGTCACCACGATCGATGAGATGTATGTGCAGGGCTTTGAAGCCGACTTCCAGTGGTTAGCCACTGAAGGCCTGACCTTCTACGGCGGCATCGGCCTGCTCGATTCCGAGATCGAGAAAAACAAGAACCGCCCCCTGTCTGAAGGCAACGATGTACCCCAGGCACCGGACACCACCGGCAACCTGGGCGCTGAGTGGGTCTTCCCCATTGGTGGCGTCGATCTGGTGACCCGCCTGGACTGGCAGTACGTGGGCGAGACCTGGTTCCACACTCTGCAGGGTGAACAGACCCCAACCATCTGGAACTTCCTGTTCCAGGCCCCCGGCGCCTTCGCCCAGGACTTCAGCAGATCGTCACGCGATGCCTACGACACGCTGAACCTGCGCGTGGGTCTGGAAGCCGAGAACTGGACCGTCACCGCGTGGGGACGCAACATCACCGACGAAGAGTACCTTCAGGAAGTGATTCCCGCGCCCGAGTTCGGTGGCAGCTTCAACCACCAGTCTGGCCTGCGCTCCTACGGAGTGGATTTCACTTACATGTTCTAACTCAAACTGCCCCATCTACGCCCGGCCATCTCGCGATCGCCGGGCGTTTTTGTATCTGGCTGTGTGATTTATGATAGAAAACTGAATATGAGGTGTCCTTGTGCACAAATTTTCATAACCAACTTATGGGTATCGAATGCTAGCCTTTTTGGGCGAAGCCCTTTCTGAGCGGGCGCTCATGTTCCAGGACTTGAAATGGCGCCACGGATGACGCCTATAATATTTCGATGGAGCCCCCTAATCGATTGATGCATCTACGCCAGACGTCAACCACACCCTTGAGGCCGTGATAGACCCGGGCTGGGATATTGCAAATGGCGCCTTCATAAGTGCGCGACACAGACAGAATCAGGTCAGGAAGCTCGTCGTTGTTCAGGTCGGTCGACACGATCGCAGCGTGTTATCCGGCAACAGGGACTGAATCCCACAAAAAATCGTAAAGTTTTCTTGCACGGCAACATAATTTCCCCGGACCACATATGGCAGCGAGCGTTTCCGGATGCTTACTAATCTCTCCAAGGATCCACTTCGTATCAAATATAGTGATTCATGGAGGTAACACACTGTGTTCGATATATTTCGGCGCTCCCCCGTCAAGCAACTGAAGAAACAACACGAAATGCTGCTGACCAAGGCCTTTCAGGCACAGCGCAACGGCGATATTCGGCAGTATTCATTGCTTACCGCCGAAGCGGAGGCCCTGCGTGAAGAAATCGAGGCCATGGAAAAGCAGGCTCACTGAGCTATCTGTGGCATAGTTGTCTTATGCTCTGGGTCATAATCTTCATCATTGCGGCGGCATGCGTCTTCCTTCCCGGCCTCTGGGTGAGACACGTGATGCGCAAATACAGCAGTCCCACAGACCGCTACCGGGAACAAGGCAGCGGCGCTGAACTCGCGCGGCATCTACTCGACCGCTTCCAACTCGGGCATGTAAAGGTGGAAGAGACGCCCGCCGGCGACCACTACGACCCGACCGACAAGGCCGTCCGCCTGACGCCCGACAACTTCGACGGCCACTCCCTGACCGCCATTACGATAGCCGCACACGAGGTTGGCCACGCTATCCAGCACGAGCGCGGCGAACCGCTCTTTCTGACCCGACAAAAACTCGCGAAAGCGGCTTACGTGGGCGAACGTATAGCTGGCATACTGCTGGTGGCTGCTCCCGCCATCTTTGTGCTCACCCGTGTGCCGCAGGCAAGCGCACTGACACTGCTTATCGGCGTATTTTCAATGGCACTGGGCACCCTGGTACATCTGGTCACCCTGCCCGTGGAATTCGACGCAAGTTACGGCAAGGCCCTGCCGATCCTGCGGGAGGGCGAGTACCTCCATGATGGAGACCTGGAGCATGCGCAGAGACTTCTGAAGGCCGCCGCGCTGACATACGTGGCGGGCTCCCTGGCGAGCCTGCTGAACCTCGGCCGATGGATCGCGGTATTTCGCAGATAAAGCACAAATGTCCCTTCACACGGTTTCCCGTCACCTGTAATCGAAGCTGTAAAATACTGATAAGAATAAGCCCGGTAGCTTTGAGTAGCAAAGATCACGGAGACGATCAGCGCAGGCCTCTCCATCGTCGACCTGCTTGCGCAATGAATCTCTTACTGGTCGCTACCGTTGCTACTAGAGCTATTGACTATGGTAACAGCCTTCTCGACCGGTACTCGTTGAGTTACCTATGCAATAATATTCACGCTGGCAATGACCAGGTTCTGGTCGCACTAGCATATGATTCCTGGATATATTCACTTCTCCTGAAGAGGGGGTCGCTCATGCATCCCAATCTCATTCCGCATCAACATCGATACCATCTCTAGGGCAGCCTTATAGGTCATCTAGACATCCCCCATAGGCTTGGCACAGCCTGCGCGGCTCTGCATGCGCGAACCGATAAAGTCAGCATATGCACGAGCGCCCTTGACCCAAGCAGCTATGGACAGCGCTAATGGCACAAATGCTGCGTTTACCCAACAAGCTAGAGTGCGGCTATAATCCAAAGAGACTAAGTGTTCGAGGGCATTGCTATTGGTTTACAGAATCAGGGCATTATTCATCATCGTGGCCGTCATCATAACTCTTACGAGCCTCTATTGGAGTTTTCGGTTGCTCAGCCCTACGCCTCCAAAACTACTGACTATGGCGACGGGACCTGCGGGCAGCGCCTACGAAAAATTGGGAGAGCTGTATAAGGAGACTCTCGCAGAACATGGCGTAAAGGTTGAACTGATAAGTAGTCGAGGTGCCATTGAAAATCTAGAGATATTGAAAAATGGACAAGCGGATGTAGGTTTCGCCACTCTAGGATCTCCCGAAAGTGAGGGCGCTGAAGAACTGCGCTCACTTGGAGCTATGTTTTTCGAGCCCCTGTGGGTTTTTAGCAATAACTCGGAACTTGATGCCGGCAACGTAGAGAAGATACGTGATCTTCGGATTTCAATCGGACCACCGAAAAGCAGATCGAACTCTGCTGCTAGGACACTGCTGTCTCTAAACGGTGTTGATCCGAAGACGGTGGAAATTTCTGAATATGAACCGGCACACGCTGCGGCGCTACTAAAGTCCTCCGACATCGACGCCCAATTTGTTGTCAGTAACGCTATTTCACCTGTTATAAGTGAGCTACTTCGAGCGGATGGCATATCGCTTATAGATTTCGAGCGCGCCGATGCCTATATGGCGCTCTATCCGGAACTAACAAAGCTTGTCGTCCCTGCAGGCGTTGGCAGCTTCGCCCTTAACCTGCCCCCCGAGATACGAGAGTCCTCGCGTTCACGGCGATCCTTGCAGTACAGGAAGGGCTACACCCGATCACACAAAGCCTGTTCCTTGAGGCGGCGGAACGGATTCACGGCGACCCAGAACTTTTTTATCGGGCGGGTGAATTCCCTCAAGCCCGAGATCAACTCATTCTGCTGAGCGACAGTGCAAAAGCCTATTACGCCGATGGTCGACCCCTCTTACTTAGGCTACTGCCCTACCCCGTTGCCGTGCTTGTGATGCAGTTATTGACTGCGGCAATACCATTGATCGGGCTCGTATACCCTATGTTGAAAGCTATGCCATCTGCGTTTCACTGGTTGATGCGCCTTCAGTTTCACCGCGTATATACAGAGTTAAGGGCTATCGATCGAGGCATAAATGATGCTAGCGATGACATACTAGAAAGCAATCAGCAACGGCTGGAGAGTCTACAGCACAGAGTAACAACGCTGCGTGTTCCCGTTACGTACGCAACTAAAGTATATGCATTGAAGTCACATATAGGCGGAGTTCTGCAAAGAGTGGTAGATACAAGACAAAAGCGTGCCGACACACCTTGATCTAGTTTGAGTGGTTTTGCCAGGGGCAACTGGGGAAATCGTATCTACCGCTGTCTATCACAGGCAAAATCGTCTCGTTAGGCATTAAGACTATATCTATAATAAAAATACCACCTTAGTATGGCAGCGCTACCTGACTGCGCGATGAATGTGGTGGAGGGATATATTTGATCTCATTCCCAAACGCAGAAAGCTCACTTTAGACACGTTAGCAATACTGATTCACTGCATGGTTTACTATCCGCTTAAAATGCTTCCAGCTAAACAGCATCACCCAGTCTCTCCCAGTCGTATGCACTAAGCGTTGCAGAACGCGAAAATCCTCACAATTCCTTATTCTAGTGTAAGTCAGTGCAACGCTCAGCCTATCTAATTACCCTCTATCACTAGCCGTAGACGCAAAACAGGCGTTTGGTGCAAATCTTGCCTATACTTTTTTTAACCACAGGCACTCACCAGTACGAACAGATCGGATAGAAAGCAAACTGACGCGGTAATGGTCTATTCAAACTGACAAGTGCACGATTGTAAGAAATAGTCTCGAGGCATTCTCAGATGCGATTAACTCAACTCATTGCCACAAGTCTGCTGTTAATAATGTTTACATCAGACTATACCGTCGCCGACGATACGACCATCGAGCAAACCGACGCTGTAGATGCGCTGGTGGGCTGGGACGCGGCAGAACCCGATGAAGGTAGCGATAGCCTCGATGAGAGAAGGGCGAAGCTGGATAATCGCGCACAGGAACTCGCTTACTGGCTTGATGGATTTTTTGGTGATCCGCAGTATGACCTCGACAAGCCAGAATCGGTTGTCAGATTAATAGCAATCACCGACTGGGATGAGGAAGACGGTACCGAGTTCAAATTTCGAGTACGCGGTAAGGTCCAACTGCCGAACATATCAAAGAAGCTGAACCTGGTTTTTCGGGGTGAGGAATCAGACGATGACGAGGAGCTAGAACGCTACGACGACTCGGTCGCACTTGAATACAAACTCAATGAGGGCACACGGTCGAAGTTCGATGCAACCATAGGATACTCATCGCGCGGTGTGCGCCCCGGAGTCAGGTACAGAAACGAGGGGCCATTTACTCGTAACTCAAGCTATCGATGGGTACAGCAATTGCAATACACCAATAAAGACGGCTTCTATACAACCACTCGGATTGATTTCAATCGCTCTTTCGGAGAGAACTATGGCATTCGTTGGGATAACCGCGGCATCTACGGTGAAGAGACAGAGGGCATTGAATGGCGTTCAAAATTGTCCCTTCGCCAAAGGTTGGGGGTAGATACAGATAGGCCCACTGCTTTGAGCTACTTTGCCGCGGTCAACGGTGTAACCCAGGACGAAGACTTCACAAAGAATTACCGACTAGGGGTAAGGTTCCGCAGGCAGTTCTACAAAGACTATCTTTTCCTGGAGCTAGAGCCAGCTTATAACTGGCGTCGCAAAGAATACGAAGACAACCGCGACACAGTTTTTTCCATCAACATCAAACTCGAGATGGCTCTAGGAAAAGACCTGACAGACTGATGACACACGTCAATGGCGTCCTTTCTGGCTTCGCTTGTCTCGGGAACCATCCTCGACTGCTGTGGTTTAAGATTGGGGCTTAAAGTTGTCTCTAAGCGCTCAAAACAACAAGAAGCATAGAGTATGCTTCTTTGCTTCGACTAGTAACTGTTTTTCACCTGAAAGGTAAGCAACACTACTTCTAGGCTATAAAATAGATGAAGAAGGAGCATGCTTTCACTATGCATTAGCAATTTGAATGTAGGTGTTAAGACTCATTGACTCGGAACACGCTTACACTTCTTCATTCTAGGCCAAATTGATTCTTTTGCAGGCCCCGCCCATAAAACTGCTGCGCCGGTCATTCGTCGACCGAAGACATCAAGCGCACGATAAGCGGTGATCCCAGGTAATTCTGTAACGACCATCTATTTTTGCAGGAGCAAACCGGAATGAGTACCATACATGTAGATCCTAGTCCCGCTTCGATGCTGAACGGCCACTACATCATTCTAAAAACTATAAGTGCCACCTATGACTGAAGAACATCTGCGAGTAATTATCGTCGTCTATACCAGCGCCTTGCTTCCCCTTGTAATAGTGCCCTTGCTTCACTGGCGCAAGAAGATCCCCTCTTGGTCACTTCGGGTTTATCTCGTCAGTTTCCTATTCTGCGCGCTCGGCTGGGAACTATGGTTTACTTTCGGCTTGCTAGATGGTGACCCTGTCAATGTACGTCGCGCCACTACCCTGAATGAATGGATACCCGAGCACATCAACTGGGCCATGAATTCGCTGGCAGACGCCGGCAGTATTGCACTGGTGGCCCTTTGGCTAGCCTGGTCCCTCACCGGCAAAAACAGCGATATTTTTCGCCACTGGCACTGGCCTGCCTTTGCCATAATGATGGCGTATTGTTTAGGGCAAAATATTATCGTGGAGATGTACCTTTATCACGACCAACTGGCGATTGGAAAACGTCTTTCATGGGCACCATTGGCACCCACTGGTCCATGGTACAACCCAACGCTATTCGAGTTTCGTGGCCGAACAATTACCTTGCAGGGGCAGGTCCCCTGGCTTCTGATGACCCCATTCTGTACTGGCTCACCATCTTGCTGGCAAACAGCCAACAAAAAATGCCCCAAAACCCGGAGTCCGGTAATAGCGACGAGACCCTGAAGCCGTCCTTAGCGCGTGAAACCGTTTAGATAACCGGGCGACTGTTTTTTAGTTGCGTACTGAAACCGGTATAAGTCGCCATGGGTGCTGAGACTGCTCACCCAGTCAGTTTTGTAGGTTCGGTAAAAGCGAGCCCAGTCTGCAAAGGCAAAATCGCGGGCAAAACTATAGCTATCGGCTAAATTTAGCCCTTATCGCATGAACCACGCCTAACGCCCCCATTGGCGGAAAGCAGCTGGCTGCGAGTCCAGCACAGCTTCTTGAGCTAATGCACCATGCGCTTACTACATTTCATTCATTACGAATCTTGTAGCTTATTTAGGTGCTTCCTTTGCCTCAACCGTGAGGCTGTGCCAGAGAGTGCTCTCTAAAGTCTATCACTCCAAAATCTCTACAGTCACAGCCTCAATCGTACCGGTAAACAAGGAATCCCTTGCCGTGGGGAAAACGCTTTGCGCAACTTGGGTCGATAAATCAACACCCACATCGGTTGTCTCATCAACAGTATACGCATTCATAATAGTGCGCTCGATTCGCTCACGGGCAACTTCTTTGCCGTTGACTGCCAAAATCGCTGTGCCTCCCTTGCCTCGTCCGTCGCCATCATAATCAAACGTATAGGTGATTGTAGATTCACCTTCGGGAAGTCGTTCGGATGACTTCAAAGACGTAATTTGATGCTGAAGAAAGTTGTAAGTAAAAGCAGGATAACCGTCGGTAACATAAAGCGCCCAACCAGAGTGGCTTCCACCCTGCGCCAAAATAACACCGTTAGCCTCTTCATCTCCCCGAACTCCAACAGCAGCAGTGATCCGGCTGGAGGTGTTCTTGACGTTTAGGAACGTGTCCTCGGCCATGCCGATCATACCAGGAAAGACTGTTAATGATTTCCTGCCATCCATTAAATCAATCCGCCCGGCGGTTTTGGCATCCATACGATCCAGTAGTCGCGTATCGAGTGGTAGAACATGGTTCTCAACGGCCTGCTCCATAAATACCTTAATCATCTCGTTCAACTTTTTCGGCTTATCCTTTGCGAGGTTGTTGCTTAGGGAAAAGTCATTGCGAAGATCGAAAAGTTCCCAACCCTCCTTGCTTGTGATCGGATAGCGTGACTCGGGATTCCAGGGAGTGGTCTGAATCACCCGAGCAAACCACCCTTCATGATAAATTCCGCGATTTCCTACCATCTCGAAATACTGAGTTTTATGACGCTCTTCGGCATCGGCATTATCGAAAGTGTATACGAGGCTAGTACCCTGCATCGGAATCTGTTTAACACCGTTGACATACTCCGGTTCGGGGATCCCGGCGACCTCGAGAATCGTTGGCGCTATATCGATAACGTGACTAAATTGCGTGCGCTTCTCACCCCGTGCCTTGATCATATTAGGCCAGTGAATAACGGTGCCATTCCGAGTACCCCCGAAGTCCCCAGCTTCCTGCTTTGTCCAGGCAAAAGGCGCATCAAATGCTACAGCCCACGACGCGGCCATGTGTGGATAACTTGTGATAGTACCCCACTCATCGAGGCGCGAAAGCTGGTATTCAACGGTCTCTGGATAGCGATTCATCATAGAGTACCAATTGAAGTAACCATCTCGTTCTCCTTCCGCACTGGTTCCGTTGTCTCCCGAGATGTAGATAACCAGTGTGTCATCAAGAATGCCCATGTCCTCCAACGCATCGACAACCCTGCCGGCCTGATAATCAGTATGCTCTACAAGCCCCGCGAAGAACTCAGCCTGCCTAGCATACAGTCGTCTTTCATCAGCAGTATGACTATCCCAGTCATCAACCTCATCTGGCTTTTGCGCTAAAACAGTGCCCTCAGGAACAATTCCGGCTTCCAGCTGACGAGCCAAAGTTTCCTCACGAAGCTTGTCCCACCCTTGATCAAACTTCCCACTGTATTTGTCAGCCCATTTCTTATGTACCATGTGGGGTGCATGAACACCCCCGGTTGCAAAATATACAAAGAACGGCTTTTCAGGGGTCATCGTTTTCTGAGCCCGCATCCAGTTGACAGCCTGATCTGCTATGTCCGCATCGAAATGGTAATCTGGGTCGCGAATTTTATCTGTGTCGACCAAAGCGAATCCGTCGTGAATGTTTGGACGCAAGAAATTAACTTCAGCGCCAATGAAACCGTAGAATTTCTCAAACCCCTGGCGATTAGGCCAATTGTGCTGGGGCCCTGAAACACTAGTATCGGTGAGTGCGGTCTCATGCCATTTGCCGAAAGCTGCTGTGTTGTAACCGTTCAGGCGCAGTATCTCTGCGACGGGCGCTGTTGTATTGGGAATCTGCCCCGTGTTACCCGGGAACGCTGTCGCGATCTCCTGGACTGAGCCTACATTGACCATATGGTGGTTGCGACCAGCTTTTAGCGCGGACCGCGTAGGTGAGCATAACGCCGTAGTATGAAATCGCGTGTAACTTAGTCCGTTTTGAGCGAGTCGATCCAGCGTGGGCGTGTCGACTGGCCCGCCGAAAGTGCTGGGAACACCGTAACCTACGTCATCGGTAAGTATAACAACGATATTCGGTGCTTTCTCAGGTGGGGAAATTACCTGTAAGGGCGGCGGCTGAACTTTGTTTGCATCGACTTCTGTTATCGAGGGATAGTCAGGAGCGGCTATAGGGATACTACTTCGATCCAAAGCCGTCGGTTCAGCAGAAACCGCCTGTGCGAAAACTGAAGTAACGATAACAGCCAGTGCGCGCTTCACGAAATATAGAGTCATTTTTCGTATGCTCCCTCCAGAAATATGACAAGTCCAAAAAGGTCGGATGATCTCGCCTTCTAGACTCCCTGAAGGGAATTGTAGTAGAAGAAAAAAATATTGCCTGAAGTTCTTTTTTTCAAAAGCCTCATCTGTGACCACTAGTTTTCACTAGAGATGGAGCGAGCTGTGTTTTCTCCGCACCGCGATCGTCCTTCATAGCCCTACGTCATGACTAATCGCGTTGACGTACAAATACATTCGAATTCAAGAGGAGATACATTCTAAGGAAACTCGTCACCGCGACGCCTTTTCACCGGGGCACGCGACTAGTGCACCACGAATAGGCAAAACAACAACTGGAAGACTATGCTTGGGATAGTACAGACGAGGTCTGTCAGGGTTGTGATGAGCCGCGTCCTCCGCGGCAATGGTGTTATGCTCAAAAATTATTGGCATGCATTTCGGCCAATACACTTGGTCGCGCTGAGAGACCGACTTACCAATAAAAATCCCAGGCATGCACTTCACTGTCGTGCACCCTGCTGAACTGTACTGGGTAACCAGGGCTTAATAGACCTCTGACTAGGCCATGGAACGCTGATGGGTAGAGTAACTTACACGCCACGACGTGATTTAAATACAAGATAGACTGCTATCTGATGCTTTGACGCGGGCAGTATCTGGATTGCTGCACAGATTACACGAACGAACTTCAGCTGTGCGCAAGCATGCTATTTGATACGTTTCCTGCTCGCACACACCACGCGAGAATGTGGATTAGTCTGGGCCCTATTCAGTCCAGCCGCATTCGCTCGATGATCTCCTCCAGCTCGCCTGACGCTCGCATTCTCGCGAGTTCAGCTTTGAGCTCGAGCGCTTGTTCGGGGCTTTCGGCCCCAAGAAAGAAGCGCAGGGGCTCATCACGAAAAACCGCATCATCGGCTATGGTGAGGTTGTTAACGCGCATGATCCCCTTGAGCGTATCCACATAAGCTTGGCCTCTCTCAGAGTAGGCAATCAGGCCGTCCGCCAGGGCCATGGAATTGAGTTGCTTAGCAGTTGCACGCTGTTCTGCCCTGAGGCGACGAAAATCTTCGTAGGCTGGATGAGTATTTAGGTTCAGGAAGTAGGCTCTAACACTATCAAAAGGCCATTCGTAGGCAGCGATACGATGATCACCTAAGTCCACACGTTGCTGCTCTGGCAACAGTCCATTCCCGCCATAGGTCCACTGTCCAAAAAGCGCATTGCCCTGTGACGCGAAACGCGACGTGCCATACCCGCTTTCATACGCCGCTTGCCCCAATACCAATCCGGCTGGAATAATGTCGAGGCGATAAAGAGCAGTATCTATGATGCCAAGCCAGGCTGCGTCTGTAGCGTCCAGCAAAGCTAATTGATCCTCGCCCTTGATCCGTAACAGCTTCGCTAAATGGCGCATAGAGGTTAGTTCCTCAGCCGTCATCCCCTGGCCGCTGTCGAGTGCAGAGGAAATAGCCCGCAGTTTCTCGCGCCGATCAAGCACCAGTTGATTGGCATGCAGAACCATGGGAAGCATCGCTCGGTAAAACAGCTCTTTTTTATCCGCCACCGAAAGGTTGCTCGCCTCAAGCGCCCATCTAGGAGAAATGCCGGCGATGAGAATGCGTGGCACCTGCAGCTGTTCTTCGCGTTGATCCTCGCCCCACCAGTTTTCGTCCTTCATCCATTGGGTAATCTCGTCGAACCCGGAAAGAACGATTACCTCCTGAGCGCTAGCGAGAGGTGCAATATTAAGAGACATGACAAACAGCAGGCCGTTGAAAAGGCCCAAGAAACCACTGCGGTACTTACTCATATGAGGTGACCTCTAGCCGAAGAGAGACCAAAAAAAGTAGGCGCCTCGGGCGAAAAAATCAAGCACCTAACACTCGAATAACCGCTCTGAGCAACGGCCAGGTTCACGTTTTTACTATCTCGATAGATGAAACCGGCCGTTCGACCGTTACGGTCTGTATAAACCACGGGTCACCTGCTCGCTGCCGTTATCGACCTACTGATACACGGCGCAACCGATAGCCAGAATTAGCCTATTCAATGCGGGAAAACATACGACTCCCTCGAGGTTTCTGATACTTGATGACTCTAGACATTGCTTAAGAACTACAATGAATGTGAGCGGCAGCTTTGAGACCAAGAGCTGGCGAAACAAAACACTCAAAGGTCAGGGGTTTTTACTCAAGCCGCTAAGCCGCTAAGCCGCTAAGCCGAGCAATAAAAAAGGGCTTACGAATCATCGTAAGCCCTTAGTTTAATTGGTGGAGCTAAGCGGGATCGAACCGCTGACCTCAACACTGCCAGTGTTGCGCTCTCCCAGCTGAGCTATAGCCCCAAATTTTGTAGCTAACCCGTTGATCTATCTGGTTTTTTGCCGAAGCAATATCAACGAAGAGGTGCGCATTTTATTTACCCGGGCCGGCCCTGTCAAGGCGTTGGCGACGAGAAATTGCAGTTGCGCTACAGCGACAGCCACAAGCGCAGCAAATGGCGCTTGCGCTCAGGCTCATCCCAATCTTCATACTCGGTTCGCGCGTGCAGATTGGTGTGGTTTGAAAGCAACTGAATGTCGCCTGGCTGCAGGTCCATATCCAGGTAAATGCCCTCCTCTGCAGCGATCGCCTCGTAGGTATCGAGCAGGTCCTGCTCCCGGGCGGACAGGGGCGGAACATCGTCGTGACGCATCGCGGAGCGGAAATAATCGGCGTGGTAAAAGGTGCGCAGCACACCTTGGGCGTAACGGCACGGAGGAATCGGCAAGGTGCTGCCTGCCTCATTCACTTCCTTGTCGCGAATATCGAGGCTGAAAGGCTCGTACAGACGGGCGACTAGCTCAGGGCGTCGCTTGCACAACTCATTGAACACCGTCACCGAGCTGACGATTCGGCTATGGCCACCGCGACGTGCCTTGTTCAGGCACAACAGGCCCACCACATCCGCAGCATCGCAGTGGTAGTCGATATTCGCAGCCGTTTTGTACAGGCGCACAGCGTCATCCTCGCGCTGGGCGCCGGTATCGATGACATGCCCCAGCAAGTCACCATCGGGGTTCTGCTCGCCGGGCCGCCCCAGGTGCAGGCCAAAACACCAGAAGAACCGTTCGCTCTGGGCCTGACTCCAGTCTTGTACCGGCACACCGCGAATCACCTGAAAACCCAATCCGCTACTGAGCGTGTCGCGCCAGCCTTGAATTTTCTCGCTCAACAACGGCAGTGGGAAATCTTCTGCCTGCAGTGTGCGTGTTTCTCGGCCCAGCGCTTCGGCGCTCGCCATAGCCTGGTGAAGCTCGGCCACCTCGGCGTCATTGAGCTGATAGGCCAGCGCTTCCAGGGACGGCATCTCCCGCCCTATCCAGGCAGCTTCGCAGGCCAACGGCTCCAGAATCGCGGCCTGGTGGGGGCGATCAAAGTAATGTAGTGTTTGTCCGATAAAGCTCAGGTACGGGCTCGCTATGGGCGCCTCCTCTCCGCGTAACGACGCTTTGGCCCGCTCAACCATCTTGCGCCACCATTCAATCACTTCGGGGCCAAGCAGCGGCATTGCCGCCCACCAGGTCACCTCGGCAAACAGAAACAGGCTGCCGCCCCAGGCGGCCTTTTGCGGGCCAGAGATATCCAGGAACGGAATAGCCGGCAGTATCACCCATGCAATACATGACACGATAAGCAAACCATAGCCGCAAATTTCACGTAAACTCAGCCCAACCATTGTTTCACCATAACAACTTTTGCGAGGGAATTTCCATGTTGGGTAAAGGATTGCTCTGGGCCGCTGGACTCATCTTCTGCGCCTACGGTATTGCATGCTTCATCGACCCGAATCTGCCCGCCAACTACGCAGGGCTGCGCATTGGCAACGGCGACGCCTATGCGGAAATGGGTGCCATGTACGGGGGCCTGCAATTCGGCTTTGGTCTCTATTTGATTATTTGCGCCTTCCGCCCCAGCCTGTATCGGGCGGGCCTTATGCTGATTGTCATCGCCATCGGCTGCCTGGCGGCCGCGCGCCTTTACTCCGCCTGGCAGGCAGACTTCCTGGTAGGCACCTATACCTGGGGCGCACTGGCCTTCGAAAGCGTCATCGCCCTCATTGCTGCACGCTGCCTGTGGCGCTAATCGGAGTCCAACTGTGAAAATCAGCCCCGAAGCCGTCGGCATTTTCCACTACACCCTGCGTGATCAAAATGGCAAGGAACTCGAGACGTCGCGCGGCGATCAACCCACCGCCTATCTCCACGGCCGCAACAATATTGTCGCGGGTCTGGAGACCGTCATGGAAGGCAAAGAGGCCGGGGATGTGTTTTCTGCCACGGTCGCTCCAGAAGACGCCTACGGCACACCAGATCCGGAGCGTCAGCAGCGCGTGCCCATAAAGCATCTCATTTTCAAGGGCAAGCTCAAACCAGGCATGGTTGTGCAGCTCAATACCAGCGACGGCCGTGTACCCGTCACCGTGACAAAGGCAGGTCGCCACAGCGCAGACATTGACACCAACCATCCCCTGGCTGGCCAGAGCCTGAGCTTTGATATCGAGATATTAGAGGTTCGCGCGGCAACCGAAGAAGAGATCGCCCACGGGCACGCCCACGGTCCCGGTGGTCATCAACACTAACTAGAGGTGGTCGCCGTTCAGGTAGTACCAGCGGCCATCAATTTTTTCGAAGCGGCTGCGCTCGTGTAAACGGTGGCCGCGGCCATTCACTTTAAATCGGGCGACGAACTCAACGATGCCTTCGCTGTCGTTATCGCCGCCCGCTTCAGTGTCCTTGATGGATAAACCAATCCAGCGCTGGTCTTCATCCAGCCGTACCCGCGTGGGTCGCGTATCCGGGTGCCAGGAGGCCAGCAGATAATCCGCCGCCAGTGTCGCAAAGGCCGTATAGCGGGATCGCATCAGTGCTTCAGCCGTCGGTGCCACCTGTGCGCCGCTGATGTAAGGCTCACAACACGCGGCAAATACCTTGGCACTGCCACAGGGGCAGCTCGCAATATCAGCTCTGGTCATTCTCAGCGGGTCCGTACTTGGGCAGGCGCAGATCGAATAGAATGGCGCAAGCCCGCAGGCCAAAGGCAAGCGCGATGGAAATTGGCAACGCCCATTCTGTAAAAGGATGTAACGCGGTGTAGGACGCAGCGCCCAACAGCGCGGCGCTGACATAAATCTCCGGACCCAGCAGTACCGGTTCCTTGTTCAGCAGCGTATCGCGAATCATCGAGCCAAAGGTGGCTGTCATAACCCCCATGCCCACCGCCACAATGGGCGGCGCATCGAACTGCAGTGCTTTTACTGCACCCAGCACACTGAATAACGCCAGCCCAACAGCATCGGCCCACAACAATACGCGGCTGATGGAATCGAACAGTGGCGCCATAAACCAGGTTGCCACCGAGGCTGCCACACAAATCCACAGGTATTCGGTGCGGGTGAACCAGAACACCGCGTCCGTCCCCAGCAACAGGTCGCGCAAGGTACCACCGCCAATGCCGGTAATGGTGCCGAACAGAATAAACCCGAGAATATCGTGGCGCCCCTGCGCGGCCGCCAGGGCGCCGGAGATAGCAAACACCGCCGTGGCCACCAGGTCGACCACTGTAATCACATCATTCATCAGCATTCGATGATATTCACTGGCACTTCAAGCACATTAACCGCGAGGCCACCCCGGGCGGTCTCCTTGTATTTGTCCTGCATATCCCGGCCGGTATCGCGCATGGTGCGGATGACCTGGTCCAGCGACACATAGTGTTCTCCGCTGCCGCGCAAGGCCATGCGCGCGGCACTAATCGCCTTGATGGCGCCCATGGCATTGCGTTCAATACACGGCACCTGTACCAGGCCGCCAATCGGATCACAGGTCAGGCCGAGGTTATGTTCCATGGCGATTTCAGCGGCATTCTCTACCTGCGCCGGTGTACCTCCGAGCGCGTCGGCAAGCGCACCAGCTGCCATGGAACAGGCGGAACCCACCTCGCCCTGGCAGCCTACTTCGGCACCTGAAATCGAGGCGTTCGTTTTGTACAAAATGCCAATGGCGGCAGCGGTCAGCAGGTACCGTACAACATCGTCTTCGGAGGAGCCGCTGCAGTGGTCGAGATAATACTTGAGCACCGCGGGGATAATCCCGGCCGCGCCGTTGGTGGGCGCAGTCACAATGCGACCACCTGCGGCGTTTTCCTCATTGACGGCCAGCGCATACAGCGTGACCCAATCCATGGTGTTCAGGGATGCATCGCCCAGTGGTTGCTGCTCGCTCTTGAGCTGGCGATGCAATTGCGCCGCCCGGCGTTTCACCTTGAGGCCACCCGGCATAATACCCTCGGTGGCAACACCAGTGGCAATACAGGCGTCCATGACGCGCCAGATACCCAAAAGCTGCTCTTTGATCTCCGCGTCGCTGCGCCAGGCCAGTTCATTGGCCATCATGAGTGCGCTGATCGACAGGCCGTGCTCACGGCACTGTTGCAGGAGTTCCTCAGCGGTACTGAAGGGGTATGGCAGTGGCGTCTGGTCCTGAGTAATCGCGTCTTCGCCCGCAGCGCTCTCGTCGACAACAAAGCCCCGCCCACGGAATAGAACACCGCCCTGCTCAATAACTCGCCGGCGCCATCAAACGCGGAGAACTGCATACCATTAGCGTGGTACGGCAGCAATTCATTGCGGTGCATGACCAGGTCATCGCGGTAGCTGAAGTCAATGGCGTGCTGGCCCAGAATATTGAGTCGCCCACCCTCACGAATGGCCGCTACGCGCTCGGCAATACTCGCCACTTCAACGCCTTCGGGTGTTTCTCCCTCCAGCCCCATCAGAATGGCCTTGGGTGAGCCGTGGCCAGCGCCCGTCGCGCCCAGGGAGCCATAGAGCTCGGCATTAATGCGCTGACACTGGGACAGGCTCTGCTCGGCGGCGAGGCGCAGTGCAAAGTGACGGGCCGCATGCATCGGGCCGACCGTGTGTGAACTGGAAGGGCCAATACCGATTTTGAACAGATCAAAGACGCTGATTGACATGCGCGGTGTCGCTACTGACCGTAGTGGACTTGCAGATGGTTGAGAATATCTGCCGACTCAAACAAGCCGCTATCCGTATTCGGATCCATCAGGTAGGGAATCGAGAGTCGACCTTCACGAGCCTGTAGATTGCGGCGATTCTCGAGCTCGCTGTCAGGGGTGATACTGAACGCATTGCGCACCGGCGGTAACAGCCACTCGCTGGCCATGGTACGGCCGCAATTGCGCACAATGTAGGGTATTTCCAGTGCGCAAAGCTCTTCTCGCACCAGCCGCGCATAGGGGCTGCTTTCGAAGCTGTAGAGTTCGAGAAGTTCCGCGGGCAGCGCGCCGGTGCGAGCCTGCATACCCTTACTGATGCGCGGCGCGCTGGCCAGCATGGAGCCAAACGTCTGCAAACCACCGAGCTTCCACTTGAGGGGGCGCTTGCCTGCGCCATAGGTTTCAAACAGGTAGTTGACGATGTCCAGTGACTCATACATTTCGACACCGGTATTCGGGTCGACGAGGTAGGGAAACTGGGCTCTGCCACCCCGCTCCACCAACTCAGGCCGGAAGCGCTCACCGTTCTTGGGGCACGGCAGTATCAGCACATCCAGGTCCAGCTCAGTCAGTGCCTCGCGCACCAGCCGGCAGTAAGGGCAATTCTCGATATCGTAGAGCTGCAGAAGCTGCTCGGGCTTGGCCGGCGCTGGCCGGCTCTGAATACCGTTGGTTGCCCTTATCAGGGTAGAAACAAAAGATGTCGCCAGCATCGGGCCTCCGTTACAGGGTTTGATATTCCTTTTCCAGGCGCTTCATGCCCTTCTTCGACACACCGCCGAGCACGCCAATGGCCTGACGCAAACGCGCGCGGCTCATGTCGGGGCCAATCAGCTCCATAGAATCAACAACGGAGAACGAAGCGCTGGTGCCGGCAATCGCCACGAAAATGGGCGCCAGAAAGTCTTTTACCTTCACGCCCAGGGCGTCGGCGACAGCCTTGAGCTCGTTCCAGATGTTGTCGCGATTCCACTGCTGCAGCGCCTCCATCTTCCACAGCGCAAATTGTAGACCTTTCACCACATCTTCGCGCTCGCCTTTCACACCGGCAAAGCTCTCTTCGTTAATGGGCAAGGTCCCGGATACCAGGAAAGCCGCCAGCGGCGCGAAATCGCTGAGGGTTTCCATGCGCTTCTGCGCGTGAGGCAACACCTTGAGCAGGTTCTCTTCGTTGAAGGCCCAGGCCACCAGGCGCTCAGCCAGTTGTTGCTCGTTGAGGTCTTCGCGGATCCACATACCGTTGAGCCACGATAGTTTCTCCACATCAAAAATGGGGCCACCGAGCGACACACGCTGAATATCGAAGTTATCCTGCATTTGCTGCAGTGAGAATTTCTCGCTTTCGTCCGGCATGGACCAACCCATACGGCCGAGATAATTCAGCAGCGCTTCAGGCAGGAAACCCATGCGCTGGTAGTAGAGAATGCTGGTGGGGTTCTTGCGCTTGGAGAGCTTGGACTTATCCGGGTTGCGCAGCAGCGGCAGGTGGCACAGTTGTGGCATATCCCAACCGAAGTACTCATACAGCAGCTTGTGCTTGGGCGCGGAGTTAATCCACTCCTCGCCGCGCAGCACATGGGTAATACCCATGAGGTGATCGTCGACCACGTTGGCCAGGTGATAGGTGGGCATACCATCTGACTTCAGCAGGATCTGCGCATCAATCATGCTCCAGTCCAGCTCGATGGTGCCACGCAGCATATCGTCGACCTCGCAGGCGCCCTCTTCCTCAGGCACGATCATGCGAATCACATGGGGCTCACCCGCGTTGCGGCGGCGGACCACCTCGTCTTCGGGCAGCATCAGGTCAGAGGGCTTGAGCGCGTTCACATCGCCGGACTCGCGCTTGGCCTCGCGCAATTCGTTCAGCTCATCGGCAGTGCGGTAGCAGATAAACGCCTTGCCATCGTCCACCAGTTGGTGGGCGTACTGACCGTAAATTTCCATGCGCTCACTCTGGCGATAGGGGCCGTTGTCGCCACCGACATCGGGGCCTTCGTCCCATTCCAGGCCCAGCCAGCGCAGGGAGTCGAGAATGGCCTGCTCCGATTCAGGGGTACTGCGGGTCTGGTCGGTATCTTCGATACGCAACAGAAACTGGCCGCCATGGGCACGGGCAAAGCACATGTTGAACAGCGCAATATAGGCGGTGCCTACGTGGGGATCGCCAGTGGGCGACGGGGCGACACGAGTACGTACAGTCATGATGAATCCGGGATCTGGGGAAAAGGCCGCGATTATACGGCCTCACCACGGTAAATCCCACTCTCTACAGTGAAGCCAGAGCCGCCTTCTCCCAGCCAAACGCCTGCAACACCCGGTTAAAGCGTGGCCCCAGCCCGGCGCGTAATAGCAGCGCATCATCGGTCACGGGATGCAGTATCTCCATGGTCGTACAGGCGAGCAGCAGGCGATCACAGCCATACTCGCTAGCAAAGAAGCGATTGTGCACACCCTTACCGTATTTGGCGTCGCCGATAATGGGATAGCCCAGGTGTTTCATATGGCGCCGCAACTGGTGCTTGCGCCCCTGAACCGGATCGAGCGCCACCAGCGAGTAACGCGTTTGCGGATAGCGCTCAACGACGTGGGGAATCTCAACCGTGGCGAGGCGCTCATAGCGAGTCAGCGCCGGTTGCGCCGGGCGCGGTTGGCTGCGATTGCGGTCGGCAATTTTGTCGGGCTTGTCGGTAATCGGGTGATCGATTTCACCGTATTCAGGGCAATAACCGCGCACCACCGCCAGATACCGTTTAGCGACACTGTGGGCAGCAAACTGGTCTGACAATGCTCGAGCCACCTCGGAGTTCAAGGCAAATAACAGAACACCGGAGGTGGGCTTGTCCAGGCGATGCACGGGATACACGCGCTGTCCGATCTGGTCGCGCACCAATTGCAGGGCAAAGCGGGTTTCGTGGCGGTCTATCGGGCTGCGGTGAACCAGCAGTCCGCTGGGCTTATCCACGGCGACCACATACTCATCCTGGAAGAGGACGGGCAGCGTTTCAGGGAGTTCAGTAGTGGTCAAAATAGTGTTGTACCTGCGCCGGATCTGACGTCTTACACAGCACCAGTTTCAGCAGCACCCGCGCCTGGGCTGGATTAAGCTCACCGGAGGCCACCGTACCCAGGGTATCATCGTCAATCTCAATATTGCGACCCACGACGCCGGTACTCACCCGGGTTGACCTGACCACCACCACGCCCTGTTGCACAGCACGCTCCACGGCGCCCAACATCGCGGTGGTCATGTTGCCGTTCCCCACGCCTGCCAATACCAACCCCCTGGCGCCTCGAGCCACAGCATCGTCGAGCAGATCGGGCGAAGCACCTGCACTGACGAAAACCACATCTACCCGGGGCAAGGTATCCAACCCCGCGACGGAAAACTCCGACTCCCGGGTGTGCCGCTTGTAGGGTTGGCGAAAGTAGCGATTCTGGCCGTAGTGCGTTTCGCCCATCAATCCGCGGCCCGGCGAAACAAACGTCTGCACATCGGTGGTTGAAGACTTGGTCATGCCCCTGGCACCGTGGATATTGTCATTAATCACCACCAACACACCGCGGTCGGCACTGGCGGGGTCGGCAGCGACGGCAACGGCATTGAAAATGTTGAGCGGACCGTCGGCTGAAAGTGCGGTCGCCGGTCGCATCGCTGCCGTCATCACTACAGGCTTGCTTCCCTGAATCACCAGGTTGAGAAAATAGGCCGTCTCTTCGATGGTATCGGTCCCGTGGGTGATGACGATGCCATCCACATCCGGTGCGTCCTGTAACGCGGCAACGCACTGCGCGAGCTTTAACCAGGACGCGTCGTCCATGTCCTGGCTGCCCAGGCTCATCAGCTGTTCACCGCGCACCTCGGCCAGCTCGGACAGTTGTGGCACCGCCTCAAGCAGCTGTTCCACACCGAGCTGTCCGGAGGCATAACCGGCGCGGGTGCCTGAATCGCCGGCGCCGGCGATAGTGCCGCCGGTCGCGACAATCACAATATTGGGTTTCATTCAGATGCAGGCCGTGGCTGACAGTAAAAGTCCAGCGACTCTACCGCCAACGAAGCAGGATGCAAGCGAAACAAAGCCACGCCGTGAAGTTCCTGATCGCGCCAGTTAATCTGAGCCGTTGCCGAGACATACTGGCCAGCGGCGAGCAGCTTACTCAATCGCACCTCGCGCACCTGCTCCCGAAAGGCGTCGATGCTGAGCAGCTTGGCCTGAGCGTCTAGTGTTACGGGCGCATCAACTGCGCCGGTGAAGAGATCATCAAGCGGTTGCCCCGCATCAAGGCGGCGCTGCAAAGCCGTCACCCTGCCCTTACCCTTATCGCCAACACCACCGAGGCCACGCATATAACCTGCGACGCCCCGAGGACCCATTTCGCGCAACATGCGCCACAGTGCGCCAGCCCCGCCGGACTGGCTGCGCGCGGTTGTTAGTAGCTCCCAGTAGGCGGCCAGACGAAATATACGCAGCTGGCCGGCTTCCTCGACAAGTTCATAGCAGAGATGAGTCGGCGTCACCACGCTCGCCCCGGAGGGCAGCGTGATATGAATATCCAGGTCGCGCCAGACATGCTGGCCACATACCGTGTCGCGATGCACCTCAAAAGACACCGCGTTGGGAGCGATAAACGTGCGATAAAAGCGTGCGAGCGGCTCGCGCTCCGGATCATCCCCGGGGCGTCGCACACAAGGGAGTGCCCCCACAGGATCCTCTACCAGGCTATAGCGGGCAAAAAGATCCCGCCAGGCCGGCCAGTCATGCGCACCGACGGCCTGCGGCGAAAGCTCGACAAAATCCAGACACTGCTGTTCTGAAAAACTGAACGTACTCACGGCATGTTCCCCACTGGAATGCGGGGAACACTATGCACCGAGAGGCACGCCCAGCGCCAGTACTGTGCGAATCAAAGCCAGCCCTAATCCTCCAGGCTGCCTACCTGCTCAATAGTGACCTGCCCCCGGCGACCAAACTTCGGCGCCAGATACTCACTGATCTGAGCCGCATTATGGGCGAATGCAAATTCATCGAGCTGCATGCTGTTGCATTCATAAGCAAGATGTTCGCGCTATGACGGATAGGAGTGGCCATGGCGGAATGCATCCGCCAAACCCTCAACATCGTCGTGCACAATCGACATACACATGGCGCGAGCCGACAAGTCGCCTTGATAGCTATGATCTTTAACACGTTCGTCACCCAATGCGGTGACGGGGACTCAGGAACACCCATGGAACTATCGGACAAGACCGCCCGAGAAATTTACCACGACGTGATCAGTAACCTCGCGCGCAAGCGCTTCGGGTTTGGCAACAAGGCCGTGCTGGTAAACATCGACCCCAAGAAAGACCATGTTGCCTACATGGATTCCGGGGAAGACGCGGGCATCTGGGGCACATGCACAGATACGCCGGATTCCCTACAGAACATCAAGTTCAACTTGAGTGCTCCGAGTTTGACGATCGACTCAACATCGATCACGACAAGGACGTTGTCAACCTGAAGAAATCCCCTCGGCGTTTTTTGAAACCCAGCTGCAGTCGCTGCTGGTCGACACGCTCAATGAGCCCCGGCCAACTGGGAAAACTCCAGCCACGCGCCTTCGGGCGCACGCACCGCAAACATTGTGGTTTTCAAGCCAGGCGACAAATCAACACCAACCGGCGCTAGGCCAGCTCGATACCTCTGCTGTGAACGTGTTGGCCAGACCGGTGCCATCTGCATCGAGAAGGCCAAAATTTCCTGATTGCTATCGAAGACAAAGGACCCGGGCTACCCGACACCGAACTGGAGCGTATATTTGATGAGTTCTATCGCGTTGACGAGGCACGCCAGCGCGAAAGTGGCGGCCACGGTCTGGGGCTGCCCATAGCGCGCCGCGCTGTCGAATTGCACGACGGTGAGATTTCCGCGCACACCGGTCGAAAGGGTCTTTGCGTGCGTATGTCCTTCCCGGTTCAAGCTGAGACCTCCTCATCTACCCTGCTGCGGTGCTAACATATGCGCTGTTGTTACGAGACCCCTACCCCATGCTAGACATCAAACCGAGCGCAGGTGCCATTGGTGCCGAAATTTGCGGCATCGACCTGTCAGTGACCCTCAACGACGAGGATTTTCGGCGCATTCGCAAACTGCTGAATGAGTATCAGGTGATCTTCTTCCGCGACAGCAACATCTCCCCGGAGAATATGAAAGCCCTGGCCTTGTCATTTGGTCCGGTACAGACGCACCCCGCCTACGAAACCGTGGCGGGCTTCCCTGAGATCACCATTCTGGAAAGTACGCCGGACAAGCCCACCAAAATCGAAGCCTGGCACACAGACATGACCTACAGCCCCACGCCGCCGATGGCGACTATGCTGAAGTCAGTGATCCTACCACCCAAGGGCGGCGACACGCTGTGGTCCAGCATGACTGCCGCCTATGATGCGCTGTCGCCGGTGATGCAGAACTTCCTGGGCGGCCTCACCGCGGTACACGATTTTCGATTTGGCTTTAAAGAAAGTCTGGCAGAGCCCGGTGGCCCAGAGCGCCTTGCTGACGCCATCGCTGCCCATCCGCCCGTGCGGCACCCCGTGATTCGCACGCACCCTGAAACTGGCAACAAAGCCATCTTCGTCAATTCGCTGTTCACCACTCACATTGAAGGATTGCGGCCGGCGGAAAGCGATGCACTGCTGGCGTTCCTATTTGCGCACGTCACCACCGACGAATTCACCTGTCGTTTCCAGTGGGGGCCAGACTGCCTCGCCATCTGGGACAATCGTTGCACGCAGCACCGGCCGATCAATGATTACTTCCCGGCACACCGCCGTATGGAACGGATTACCATAGACGGCGACGCGCCCTACTGAGCTAGACGCGGCGGGGCCAGGGCATGACGGCTTATCTCGGCCTGTTCTTCAGTGCGTTTATCGCCGCGACTCTGCTGCCGGCCTATTCCGAAATTGTGTTCGCCGGTTTGCTTAGCGCCGGCTACAATCCCTGGCATCTCCTGTTCTGGGCATCGCTGGGCAATACGCTGGGGGCGGCCGTCAACTGGTTGCTGGGGCGATACCTGCTGCACTTCAAGGAGCGCAGCTGGTTTCCATTCAAGACAGACTCTTTGTCCGGCGCCCAGCGCTGGTTTAATCGCTGGGGCGTCTGGTCGCTGCTGCTGGCCTGGCTGCCGATTATCGGCGACCCGCTGACCTTTATCGCAGGCGTGATGCGCGTGCCTTTCCCGCTCTTTATTGCGTTAACTGCCCTGGGCAAAACCGCGCGCTACGCCACTGTACTGGGAATCCTATCGTTGGTTTAGCCTCGATCGTTAGGCCTGCACACCTGGCCCCATGAAAAATGGCCTCAGGTGACAGTACGATTTCACGCGCGCGCAGGTAGCCTGTATATTGGCTCAGCACACTGTCACCAGCGGAATCATTGCGAATGCGAATAACAAACAAGCACGGCCGGCAGCTGAATAACAGCTGCCAATGCTCAGGCACCATCCGCCTCATCACGGTCTGCCTCACAGCGTTGCTGGCAGCCTGCGGCGCGGACGAGACTGCCACCAGCAACACGCCAGATGATACCGAGGTGACGGTACGCACAGTGACCCTGCAACCCACTACATGGCAGGGCAATGTGACCAGCTTCGGCGTGATCGAAGCACTCGAGGAAGTCAGCATTGCTGCGGAGCTATCCGGCACCGTCAAAGCTGTCTATGTCGATGAAGGGGATGAAGTCAGCGTCGGTCAATTACTGCTGGAACTGGACCCGCGAAAAAGCGAACTGGCATTAACCCAGGCCAGCAAGGCACTGGAAGAAGCCAAGGCACAACTGGATGATGCCAGCCAGAAACTCGCGAGAAGATCCAACCTGGCCGCCAGCAACACCATCTCTGTCGAAGCGTTGGACAGCGCCAAAGTCGCTCTGGATAGCGCCTCGGCACGCTACCAGCGGGCCGTTGCCGCGCACGAATTGGCCCAACGCCATCTCGAAGACACCCGCATCTATAGTCCGGCCAATGGCCAGGTCGATATTCAGGCCGTGGAATCAGGCGAACCGGTTCGAGCCGGCGAGACCCTGGTCACGCTGCAGCTCAGCGGCGGTCTGCGCATGCAAACCTGGGTCAGTGAAACAGACGTACTCCTGCTGTATGCAGGTAATGCTGCGACCATCATTGCTTCTGCACTGCCGGGACAGAGCTATCCTGCAACCATTGAGTGGCTTGGGGTTGCGGCGGACAAGAATACTGGCAACTATCCCGTCAAACTGCTGCTCAATAGCCCGGACGCCCAGCTACGTCCGGGCATGACCGCCACTGCCACCATGCAGACGCGACCGGTAGACGATGTATTGATTCTCCCAGAGCAGGCTCTCGTGGACAGGGCCCGGCGCAAAGTAGTGTTCGTCGTCGAGGAAGGCGTTGCCCGCATGCGGGAGCCGGTTCTCGCAACCGGCCTGGCCAATCACCTGCAAATTCTGGCGGGACTGGCCCCCAATGAAGAAGTCATTGTCGACGGCCACGCATTTGTCGTCGAAGGTTCTGCAATCACTGCCCGGCAAAGGTAAGTAGAACATGGTCGCCATTATTAGCTGGTTCGCCCATCGTCCACTGCTGGTCAACCTGATCATGGGCCTGGTGTTCGTGCTGGGCTTCCTCACCATCGCCGACATGCGGTACGAGTACAACCCCAAGGTCGATATGGGCATCCTCAACATCACCACGATTAAGGCCGGTGCGGGCGCGGAGGAAGTCGAACTCACCCTCACCCTACCCCTGGAGGAAGAACTGCTCGAGGTCGACGGCGTCAAGAAGATGACGTCCCGTTCGATGGAAAACGTCTCGCTGATTACGCTCACTCTGGATCTCGAGGACGCCGAGCGGCACCAGATTATGCGCGACATTCAGCGCGCGGTTGATCGCGCTGAAACCCGGCTGCCGCAAGATCTGTTGGAAAAACCGCAACTGGAAGAAGTGTCCACCCTGCTCACACCCATCATGGAAGTGCATATTACGGGTGACGTACCGGAAGTCACCCTGCGTGAAGTAGCACGCAATGTCGCCGAGTCGATGAGGGTGGTTGAGGGCATCGCCAGCGTCAAGAAAATCGGCTACCGCCGCCCGGAAGTGCGCATCCAGCTACTACTTGAAAAACTGGCGGCACTGGGCATTAGCCACGATGAAATTATTGCCGCAATCCAGGCCAGGAATCAGCGCCAGAGCGGCGGCGCTGTCGATTCATTTCTGGTGGAAAAGAACGTGGTGGTGGTTGGTCAGTTCGACAACCCCGTCGATGTGCGCGACACATTGTTACGCGCAGGCTCGCCCGGCAACGCTGTCTACTTGCGCGACGTTGCAACCATCGTCGAAGACTTTGAAGACTGGGAAGTGCAGACCCGGGTCGATGGCCGTATGAGCATCGCTCTGCAGGCACTCAAGAAAGCGCGGTCAGATGAGGTTCATACCGCCGCGGCCATGCGCGCTCATATTGATTCGCTGACACTGCCCCCGGGTGTTGAGGCCGTCATGGTAGCCGATGTGTCACGGCTCACCATGAACGTACTGCAGGTGCTCACCGGCAACGCCATACTGGGCCTGATCATGGTTTTCGGGCTGCTCTACTACTTCCTGCATATCCGGTTTGCGATCTGGGCGGCTATCGGCCTGCCGTTTGCCGTGTGCCTCAGCTTCCTACTGCTGTCGGCCATCGATGTCACGATTAACGTCATGACCCTGACGGCCATCATCCTGATGCTGGGCATACTGGTGGACGACGCGGTGGTGGTCAGCGAAAACACCAAGCGCCTGCGACAGGCCGGGCTCGCGCCTCTGGACGCTGCGGTGAACGGCGCGGGACAAATGGCCCAACCGGTGATATTCAGCGCGCTCACCACCATGCTGGCCTTTGCGCCGCTGCTATTCATTGGTAACGCCAATGGTGAATTCCTCAAACCCTTTCCCATGGCAGTAATCGTCCTGCTGCTGGCTTCCCTGTTCGAATCGCTGTGTATTCTACCGGGGCACCTGGCCCACATTCCCGCGCATATCAAACCTGTGGAACGTTCTGGGTTTAATCGTTTACGCGAGCTCTACCAGCGCCTGATCGATGTCTGCCTGAAACGGCGAGCCATCACCCTGGCGGTATTTTTGTCCGCGTTCTCCGCCATAGTTGCGGTCGGCGCCATGACGATCCCTTTCAGCCTTTACCCGGATCTTGATATCGACACCATTTACGTCAAGGTCGAGCTACCCACCGGCAGTCGTTTTGAAGAAACCGTCGCCGTGGTCCAGACACTCGAGGAAGATTTGCGCGCCCAGGTCGATCCCATCGATCTGCGCAACATCACGTCAGTCATCGGTCATCACAATACCGATTTCTACGGTGCGGTTGAGGGCATGAATGAAGCCTGGGCACTAATCGCCATCCAGCTACAGCCACTGGGCCAGCGCAGCTCGGGTACCAGCACCCACGTACTGGTGGAGCAACTGCAGGCCCGAATTTCGCCGCGCGCAAACGGTTTCACTGCCCAGGTTGAGGCCCAGACCGACCTCCCCGTCACGGGCAAGCCGGTCGAAGTGGATGTCATCAGCAATGCCGACTACCGCTACGATGTAGCCGCTGAGATTGAGCAATGGCTCGCTGAGCATCCGGCCGTTTCCAGCCAATGGAACAGCTACCTGCCCGGAAAAGACACAATTGATATGGACATTAATCACGCCTTGCTGGCGTCGCGTGGGCTGACGGTGACCCAGGTCAGCCAGGCCATTGCGGTCGCCATGGACGGGCTGCTCATCGATGAACTGCAGACGCTGGATGAGCGCGTTCGCTACCGACTGAATATGGCACCAGGCACTGCAAACCAGCTGGAAACGTTGCAGCGTCTGGTCATTATTAACGGGCGCGGCGAACCTGTGTTCCTCAATGCCGTGGCCAACTTTGTCGTGCGCCCGGGCGATGCCAGCATTAAGCATCACTTCGGCCGTCGCACCACCACGGTGTTCGGTATTGTCGACACACGCAAAGCCGGCGTGGCACAGGTCAACGCCGAACTCAAACGATGGATGGCAGACCAGGCCTGGGGCGAGCAGTATCCGGATCTGCGCATCGTCCAGGGTGGCGAGCAACTCGACATGGAAGAGTCATTAACGGATCTGGGGCAGGCAGCACTTATTTGCCTGATCACGATCTTTGCGGCGCTCGTCATCCTGTTTAATTCGCTGTCACAACCGCTGCTTATCTTCCTGTGCATTCCCTTCGGCCTCACCGGGGTGGTGCTCTGCTACAGCCTACAGGGGCTGTCGATGGGCATGATGGCCATAACAGGTATCATCGGGCTGATGGGCGTACTGGTGAACGACTCGCTGATCATGATGCACTCACTGAACCGCCGACGCGGCGAACTCCAGCGCTATCTGACCATCCATGAAGTGGCCGACGTCGCCACGGCGAGATTCCGGCCGGTGTTGATTACGTCTGTCACAACCGCCGTCGGCCTGTTTCCAACGGCCTACGGCATTATGGGGGACAACAGTTATATCCGCCCTATGGTGATGAGCATGGCCTGGGGCGTCGTATTTGGCGGACTGGTATCACTGGTGCTGCTACCGACGATTTACACAGTCGAGCAGGATCTACGCCAGCGTCTGGGCGGCGGCACAAAAACGCACTAACCTTGCTGCTTAACTCATCTGCCATCAGTCTAGCTCGAGAGCCTGACTAAGTATGCCCATTAACTGCTCGGCCTCTGCCTTGGCTGCCGACACCGCGGCGCTCTCTGCGGAACGCCTGGAATATCTCTGTGCCGGCGAGTGCTTTAATCCCGCCGACGAGCGGGACATCATTGCCGCCATCGAAGTGGTGAGAATCCGGCCCCAGGCCTACCCAGGAGAACCGGTGGCAGATCTTATTGAAGACCCCTGGCGCCGGTTTAAGTGTGAGCCCAATGCTGCCGGCTGCAGCGTCCAGTTCACGGACCCGGATTACACCCGTGACCAGCGCGACACTGTCTACTACGTCCGCGCGCTACAGCAGGCAACTCCCGCGATTAACGCAGATAATCTGCGGCCGGTACACAATGCTCAAGGTGAGGTCACTGGCATTGACCCCTGCTACGGGGATTACCGGACAGCGTTTGAAGATGAAGTCTGGCCCGGGCGCAGGAGCGCGTCTGGTCTTCGCCGATTTACGTGGACATACCGCGACTATGAGCGCGGGGTCCCCCGCGCTTGATGTGGTGTGGAAACAGCACGCTTATACCTCCAGCGCGCGGAACCCCAGGCTGTCGTCTGCCGCCAGCAGTTTACCCAGCTGTTCGAGTTGCTGACCGGCGTTGCCCAGCATGAAGCTGATCTGCTTGGCCAGCAGATAGAAGCGATGAATCGGGTACTCGATGTCTGCCCCCATACCGCCGTGCAGATGCTGCGCTGTGCAGACCACGCGATGCGCTGCATCGCATGCCCACCATTTGGCGGCGCGCACTTCGGCCCGCGCATCCTGGCCATTGCTCAGACGCCACAGGGCCAGCCAGTAAGTTGAGCGAATACCTTCGACGTCGATATAGCTGTCGGCCATACGCATGGCCAGGGCCTGAAAGCTGCCCAGGGAAATACCAAACTGTTTGCGCTCGCTGACATATTCGGCCGTGCGCTTCATGGCCTCTTCAGTAACACCCAGTTGCATGGCGCAGTGGCCGATATTGGCGCGCTCTTCAATCCATGTCAGGATCTCTTCGCCCTGCCCTTCACTACCCAATAGTGCTTCTCCTGCCACAGCCACCGCATCGAGTGCCAGGTGTGCGGCGCGATCACCGCTAATGCCAACCTCGGCGGCGGTCACGGTCACACCTGAAGTTGCCGTGGGCACGATGAACACGCTGGTGCTATCGCCGGTGACGGCCGGCACCAGAATAAAGTCTGCTACAGCGCCATCCGGCACCATGGCTTTGCTGCCATCGAGCCGCCAGCCGTCACCGTCACGGGTTGCTGTCACCTGCGTGGCGATAGCGCTGTTCATGGCAATTTCAGCGATGGCGGCACTGAACTTGGCCTGCCCCGCGCTCATGGCGCCCAGCAGTTCAGCCTGCTGCGACTCCGTGCCGAACTCTGCAATCGGCAAGCCGGCCAGCACCAGGTTGGCGTAAACCGGAACCGGCGCCACGCGACGCCCTGTTCCTCGAGGATCAGGCACAGCTCCGTCAGGCCCAGACCGGTACCGCCGGCTGCTTCCGGTACCGCGATACCCAACAACCCCTGCTCAGCCAGAGTCGTCCACAGGTCGTCATCGTAGGTCGCATCCGTGCGCGAAAATTCCAACAGGAATTCGTCGGTCGCACGATCGGTGAAAATCTGGTGGGCCAGATCGCGAATGGCGTTCTGATCTTCGTTGAACTGAAAATCCATGGTTGGGTGCCTCAGTGTGTTCTGGCCATACCGGCCAGGTTGCTCGTGTAAGTCAATTTGTCTGGATTGGGTTGCTCAAGGAACAATGCCCGGTAAAACATAGTGGTCAACAATTCAGCAAATTCCGCTTCGCTGAGTTTCGCCGCCCGCAGCGTCTTGCTCTCGTTGATAAAGTATTCGCGGATCAGTCCTTCACCAATGCCTGCCAGTGAATAGGCCACCATCAGCGCCTGATGGCGTTTAAACGTCACCTCGGGAAAGAGACCCGGCATCAGGTTCACCAGCCACATCAATTGTTCTCGGTATTGCTCGCGCAGCATTTGCGAGAATTCAGAATCTTCATCTGCCATTTGCAGCAAGCAGCGCATGACGCCGGGGCGGCGGGCATAGTTCTTCACGATCAGCAGGTTGTAGGCGTAGATACGGCCATACCAGTCGCCCTTTTCTACGTCCTGCTCCACCAGTGCCGGGTCGTGAATAGCACGCGCAAAATTGGTCAGCACTTCGACAGTCAGGGACTTGAGGTCCTTGAAATAGTGATAGAACAAGCCCTGGGCCATACCCGCCTCGCGGGTGACATCCGCAATGCGCATCTTGTGATAACCCTCGCGCTCGAGCACTGCCATGCAAGCGTCCATCAGGCGCGCACGCGCCTTCTCACCCTTGGCACTAAGCGGCTTGCCCTCAGCTTGTTCTGGTTTAGCCCTGCGATTCATGGGTACAAAATAGTTGAATTTGAATTCAAATTCAATATTATTGTGGCAATCCGATTGGAGGAACTTTTGATGTTTGTCGACTACACAGATTCCCAGAAAGAACTTCGCCGCGAATTCCGCGCCTATTTCACCGACCTGATCAAGCCGGAATATCACGAGGAGTTACGCAATGCCGAAAGCGGCGACCTCTACAAAGAGCTGATCCTGCAGCAGGGTAAAGATCAAATGCTCGCCGTAGGCTGGCCTGAAGAATATGGCGGCCGTGGCCTGACTGAATCGGAACAGCTGATTCGCTACGAAGAAGCCCTCCTCGCCAATGCCCCTACCCCTTTCGTTACCTTGAACACCGTCGGCCCGGCGATCATGAGCAGCGGCACCGAAGAACAGAAAAAGCGCTTCCTGCCGGGCATTGCCTCTGGAGAGATGCACTTTGCGATTGGCTATACCGAGCCCAGCGCCGGCACCGATCTAGCCGCACTGACCACATCTGCGGTGAAGAAAGATGACCACTACCTTGTCAACGGCAGCAAGATTTTTACCAGTGGCGCCGAGGGTGCTGACTACGTCTGGCTGGCGGCGCGCACCGACACCGATGCGCCCAAGCACAAAGGCATCTCCATTCTGATTTCAGAAACTTCAGACCCCGGCTTCTCCAGAGGATCGATTCACACCATGGGTGGCGTGCACACCAACGTGACTTACTACGAAGACGTGAAAGTGCCCCTGGACATGATTATCGGTAAGGAAAACGGCGGTTGGCGCCTGATTACCGAACAGCTGAATCACGAACGTATCGGCCTGGCCGCCTGGGGCATTCAGGCCTGGAAGCTGTTCCGGGACGCCATGCAGTGGGCGCGCGAGACCAAAGGCAGGGATGGCCAGCGTGTCATCGACGATCCGCTGGCGCAGCGCAATCTGGCAGAGGTTTATTCACATCTCGAGGCTATGCGAGTGATGAACGCGCGTATGTCCTGGCAGCTCGATCAGCACGAGATGAACCCGGTTTTCCCCTCCGCTATCAAAGTGTATTCCACCGAAATCATGCTCGAGATCTGCCGCCTGCTAATGGAAGTCGTCGGCCCGCACGCCCTGCTGACGGGCACTGCCGAAGGCACCGCACTGCACGGAAATCTCGAGCACGAGCATCGCCGAGCCACCATTAACACCTTTGGCGGCGGCGTAGTGGAAGTACTGCGCGGTCTGGTAGCCACCCACGGTCTGGGCATGCCCCAGCACCGCTAAACAAAAAAAGCACCCAAGGATCGGCACTATGACGCCTGAAGAAATAAAAGCCTTTGAAGACCAGGTCTACGCCTATGTAGGCAAGCGGGTCTGCACGGCAACCCCGGCCAAGGACGCCGTTAACGACACCATGATTCGCCATTGGACCGAAGTCATGGGTGACACCAACCCGGCCTATACGAACCCGGAGTGGGCTGCCCAGAGCGCCCGCGGTAAAACTATCGCACCTCCTGCGATGATGTACGTGTGGAACCAGGAGGGCTACGCGGTGGCCAGTACCGGCCGCCCGTCCGACGCGCAATCTGATCTGGTTCAGCTGTTTAACGACAATGGCTATACCGGCGTACTGGGCACGAACGTCAAGCAGGAGTACTTCGCTGAGGCCAGTCCCGGCGACCAGATCGTTATGGAAATGGTGATAGACACCATTTCAGAGCGAAAGGCCACCGCACGCGGCACCGGTTATTTCTACGAAACTCTCGCCACTTTCAGCAATCAGGATGGTGTCAAGCTCGGCACCCAGCGGTTCCGGGTACTCAAGTTCATCCCTCAGGAGCAGCCTGCCGCAGCCAAGAGCGACAGCGCCCTGGAAGTACCGACCCGTATCGCCTCGCCCCGTGGCCACGACAACAAGTGGTGGTGGGAGGCCTGCGATGAGGGCCGCGTTATGATCCAGCGCTGCACGAGTTGCCAGACCCTGCGTCACCCTCCCCGCCCCATGTGTGGCGAGTGTCAGTCCACCGAGTGGGATGCCATTGAGTCGACCCTGGATGGCGAAGTGCTTTCTTTCACCTGCCTGCGCCACCCGGCCATTCCGGGTTACCCGAAGGATCCGATCTGTGCCGTCATCAAACTTGATGAGGGCACGCATCTGGTCGCCAACGTCGTGGGCTGCGAATACGACGACGTCAGTATCGGCATGCGTCTCAAGGGCAAAGTTGAACAGGTCGACGAAAAGACCATGCTGCCCCAATTCTACCCGGCATAAGGAGCGACGAAACAATGAGTGAGTATCAAACACTGAATTTCGCCGACGTCAGTGTCGGCGACTCCCTGCCCGAGCAGGATATCGACATTACCTCTGGCCTGGTGGTGTCCGGCGCCCTCGCGACCCGCGACTACGAGCCGGTGCATCACGACAAATCCGTGGCGCAGGCGGCGGGCCTGCCAGATGTTTTCATGAACATCTTGACCAGCCAGGCCCTCATGACCCGCTTTGCCACCGACTGGAGCGGCCCCGAGGCCGTGGTCAAGTCCCTGGACATCAAACTGGGTGCGCCCAATGTGCCCGGCATGGTCATGAAAGTCACCGGTCAGGTAACGGCAAAGGACGGAGACAGCGGCGTGATTGATATCGCTGTCACCGGCGAAAACAATATCTGGGGCATGCACATGGCGGGCACCGTACAACTGGCATTGCCGCAGGGAGCATAAGACATGGTTGCAAACATCAATGGTAAAGCGGCCATCGTTGGGGTCGGCAACACCGAATTCAGCAAAGACTCCGGTGTATCTGAACTCAACCTTGCAGTGACCGCGATCAAAAACGCCCTCGACGATGCGGGCCTCAAGCCCACGGACATCGACGGCTTCGCGACGTTCACTATGGACAACAACGACGAAGTTGAGGTTGCCCGAGCATTGGGTTGCGGCGATATCAACTTCTGGGGTCGCGCGCACTACGGCGGCGGCGCCGCCACCGGTTCGCTGCAGCAGGCGGTCATGGCAGTTGCGACTGGCATGGCTGAGTGTGTCGCGGTGTTCCGTGCCCTGAACGGCCGCTCCGGTCATCGCTATTCCGAGGGTGTATCCGGTCAAATCCTCACCGCAGATGCGATTCATTGGGGCTGGTATATGCCCTATGGCCTGCTGACGCCCGCATCGTGGACCGCCATGATTACCAAGCGCTGGATGCACCGCACCGGTGTCACCAAAGATGCTTTGTTCGAGGTCGCCAAAACAACCCGCGATTACGCGGTGAACAATCCCAATGCGTTTTTCCATGGCAAAGCGCTGACTCGCGAAGATTATGACAACGCCCGCATGATTGCCGATCCGCTGCAGTTGTTTGACTGCTGCCAGGAGAGCGATGGTGCCTCTGCCGTGATTGTCACTACACCAGAGCGTGCTCGCGACCTCAAGCAACCCGCGGTCGTCGTCAAAGGCGTTGCGGCGGCGTTCGGCGCTGACCAGGAGCAGATGACGTCGTTCTATCGCGAAGAATTCTCCAACGTCGAAGAGCACCGTATCGCGGCTCGTAAGTGCTATGAAATGAGCGACCTGACCGCAGACGACGTCGATGCGGCGGTGTTTTACGACGCCTTCACACCCAACGTACTACTGCAGATGGAAGCCTGGCAATTCTGTGAGTTTGGCGGTGCCGGTGATTTTGTCCTCGGCGGCGCCATGCGGCCGGAAGGTCGCTTGCCCACCAACACCCACGGTGGGCAGCTCTCTGAAGCCTATATCCACGGTGTTAACGGCATCGTTGAGGCCACGCGACTGGCCCGCGGCCAATCGGTCAACCAGCCCAACAAGGACGTGAACCATGTGCTGGTCACTTCCGGCGTAGGCGTTCCCACCGGTGGCGCCATCCTCGGCAAACTGGACTGAAAACTTAGCAGGCAACGCAACCTGAACACGGCGCAGTGAGAACCGCGCCGTTTTTCTTAGTGGGCCGGGGGCTGAAATCGCCGCTCCACCAACGTTTATCGATGCCCGTAGCGCTCAAAACGCCGCCACTGATCTGAACCTCGCTGCACCTGCGTAATTAACTGTATGCGCGCCCCGATTCTGTCCCATATATTTGTTGCCCTGCTCTTGCTGAGCCCAGGGGCTCTACTGGCTGTGGATGTGGGTCAACGCCCTCCTTCGCTACAGCTACCCTCCCTGACTGACACTCAACAAATCGTATCCCTTGATGATTTCTCCGGCAAGGTTGTTTACCTGGATTTCTGGGCATCCTGGTGCGGCCCCTGCCGTGTTTCCCTGCCTGCGCTCAACCGCATCTACGCCGAACTGCAGAGCCAGGGGCTGGTTGTTGTCGCCGTGAACGTGGATGCCGAAACAGAGGATGCGCAGGCATTTCTCGCGCGCTATCCGGTGGACTATGAAGTCCTGCTCGATCCAGAGGGAAACAGCCCGGCCGACTTTGAGATCCTCGGAATGCCCACCGCGTTCTACATTGACCGCAACGGCGTTGTGCGCGGCGTGCACACCGGGTTTCGCAAGAACGACGAACAAAAGGTACGCGCCACGCTAATGGAGTTACTCAACGAATGAAACGGCTGCTGCTGATACTGCTTCTGCCTCTCCCCATGGGCTGCGCCACCAGTGAGGTGCAACCCTGGGAGCGGGGTTATCTCGCCAAACCTGAGATGCAGCTCAATGCCGACCCGCGCGAGTCAGCACTCCAGGCGCAGATCCACTACAGCAAGGAAGCGTCCAGTGGCGGCGCCGGGGCAGCCGGTGGTGGCTGTGGCTGCAACTAGGACTGCGGCGCATGCGTGACACTGACAACCCCAGGCTACTGGCACTCACGTCCAGTGCCCTGCTACTCCCCGCTTATACACCCGTCGCAAATGCCGACGCGCCGCCAGAGGTGGCGGAAGCCGGCATTCGCTATAGCAAATATCAGGAAGATGATCTGTCCAGGAACAAGGTGATCCTTGGCAGCAATGAGCGCTATGACATCGACATCTATCAGGCCCATCTCCTGACCCCGATTGCCGATGACTGGTCATTTGCCCTGGATGTACAGCGCGAACACATGAGCGGCGCCTCGCCCTGGTTTGTGGGCGAAACCGCGGATGGCGGCGCAGCGGTATTCATGAGCGGCGCCAGCATTTCCGATACCCGCACCTACGTAGGCACCACCACGCGCTACTACATGCCGCGGGGCAACGCGGGTCTCCAGCTGGGCTACTCCGATGAGGACGATTATCGCTCCAAATCCATTGGCCTTGACGGCGCCTGGAACAACAGCGACAACTCACGCACCTGGAGCGGCGCTGTGTCGTACGCAGACGACGACATCTCCCCTACCCAGGGCACCATCCCCACCAATGTTGAAGATGAGCAAAAGGATACCGCTTCAGCCTGGTTTGGCATGACCCAGATTCTCAGCCAGACGGCACTGGTTCGTCTCGGCCTGAGCTATTCCGTATCCAATGGCTACCTGAGCGACCCCTACAAGCTGCTTGACCAGCGCCCCGACCGTCGCAGCAGAACCACTGCCAGCGCGTCCTGGCGGAAATTCCTGATTGCACCCGACGCTGCACTGCATATCGATTATCGCTACTACAGCGACAACTGGGATATCGATTCACATACGCTGCGCGGTGAATGGCATCAGACCCTGGGACGATTCTCACTCGTGCCCTATGTTCGCTACTACAGCCAAAGTGAGGCCGATTTTTTCAGCGTAATCGCAGATCCCGCTCAGCGTTACTTCAGCGACGACTACCGACTGTCATCGTTCGGCGCGGTGACCCTCGGAGCGAGACTGGTCGCCAGTATGAACAACTGGCGCGTCACCGTCGCCGGCGAACGCTATCGCTCTGACAATAGCTGGAGCCTCTATGGTGGCGAGGAGGCACCTGCGCTGGTGGATTTCTGGCGTGCGACACTGGCTCTGGACTACCGTTTCGAGTAACCACCCCGGGCGTATAATGCCAATATGCCTTTTCGCACCGAACATCGTTTCAAGGCCATGGGCGGCCCCTGCACTGTCTTCATAGACAGCCATACGCCCCTGCATACATCAGTCCTACTCGGGCTGGAGGCGGAAATCGGACGCCTGGAGCAAAAGTATTCCCGCTACCGAACCGACAGCCTGTTGTCTACCATCAACGCCGCGGCGGGCCAACCCGCACCCATCGCCATTGACCCTGAAACCGCAGGGCTATGCGCTTATCTCGACCAACTCTACCAACAGAGTCGGGGTCGGTTCGATGCCACGTCAGGGATTTTGCGCCGCGCCTGGGACTTTCGCAGTGGTACTGTACCGGCGGCCAGCGCTGTTGAAGCACTACTGCCGCTGATCGACTGGCCCTCAGTGGAATGGGATGACCATGGCATACGGCTACCGCGGCCAGGCATGGAGTTGGACCTGGGTGGGCTGGTCAAGGAATATGCCGTGGATTGCGGCATCCGCTATCTCGCCGAACAAGGGGTTCAGCATGCGCTACTGGATATGGCCGGCGATCTGGCCGCGCTCGGCCCGCAGGGTGATGGTCTGCCATGGTCCGTAGCGATTACCCATCCTCGCTCCCCTGGATCGTCCTGTGCGACCCTGCCGATGACCAATCTGCGCCTGGCGAGCAGCGGTGACTATGAACGCTGCATGATCATTGACGGTGTTCGCTACAGCCACCACCTGAATCCAACCACCGGTTTGCCCGTGCGGGGCCTGATCGCCGCATCAGTACAGGGAGAGCAGTGTATGGTTGCAGGCAGTGTTGCTACCGTGGCCATGCTCGCACCTGACAGGGAGTCGGCACTTACATGGCTGCGGGAGAGTGGCCTTCCATGGTGCGCTGTGGACAGCGAACTGCAGGTTCACGGCCCATTAGGCACCCCTGACACTAGAGCAAGCGCAGGTAAGTGAACAAGTTCTCGAGATCCTCGCTACCGGCTCGCAACTGCACCCCACCGCGATGACCGCTCTGGCCCTGTGCTTTGCTGGTGACAAACGCCGTCACTTCCCGCACCGCCGCCAGACGCACAAACACCTGGTGATTCTGCTCGACATAATTTGGATTGTTGTTGCGCGCAAACACCAGCGCGGTATTGCGGGCAACGCCACCATCCACATGACAGTTCACACAGCGGGCCTGAATAATCTGGTCTGCAATCTTTTCCTCGAAGAACGCGAGGGCATCCAGCTCATCCTCGCCTATTACCTGGAACGCAGCTCTGCTGACATTTCCCGAGCCAGCTGTAATCACACCCTGCAGCTGTTCCACACTGGCATAATCCAGCTGGTATTTATCGACATCGAACAGCACAGTCCAGTTGAGGACATCCGCGTAGTCGACCGTGCCATCGTCTGTAGTGTCCGTAATGATAGTGCGGGCGAGCTCATCCAGACGGGCCAGCAGCTGGGGGTTGTTAAGCTGGGGGATTTCCTCGCGCACGACCTGGTACAGGGCTTCAGTCAAGACTGACACCTTGCCGCCGCCCTCTTTGAGATCGCTACCACGCATGATGGCATGCCACTCACCTGCCACTGGCGTCCCGTTAGCATCCACCTGGCCATCGGTATTGGCGTCTACATCGACGCCGCCGCTGACAGTGACGAGATAGAAACGGGTATCGACCAGGGAGCCTGCATCGATAAAAAAGTTGCCCAGATTGATCAGCCGCTGCAAATCGTCGAAGCCATTCCAGCGACCCTGGCCGACCCTGCTGATGATCGACGTCTGATCTTCACTGACGACCGGATCGAGCACCTGTGCCCGTGACCGCAGCTCGGTAATGGTGATTGTGCTTCCGCTGACTGGGCCCGCGATCTCCACCTGAAAACAACCCGCTAGCAGCACTACTAGCGCCGCCGTGAGCCAGCGACTGGCAAACCTGGCCATGACTACCCCTTTTAATCGAATGCTTATACGATGTTTACGCCAGTTCGCCTCAATCAGATTACGCCCACTGCGGGTAGATCAAACCGCTGCAGTCACGCCCCTAGTGCGGCGCGATCGTCGGTCAATGCGCGGTAAATCCGATGATTAGCAGCGCTGCAATAGCCACTAGGGACAATGCAAATACCGCTGAGCGCGGCAGCTTCAGATTGGCGTAGTAGCAGACGGCATACAGAACCCGCGCGCCGACAAACCCCCAGGCCGCATACGCCGTTGCACTCGGCGAGGCACCCGAGGCCACACAAAACCCGACCGCAACAATGAAGATCGCAATACTCTCGTTGATATTGGCGACGGTGCGACTGGCGCGAAATAACAGGTCGTCGTGATCGGCTGGCGCGAGTGCTCCGGGAACATGTCCGCGACGAATTCCGATGATATCCGCCAGCAGTAGCTGACAGAGCATCACAGCACCCAATACGCCCAGGGCGTGAATCGTCGAAACATAGGCTGCACTGATTTCCATAAATTCAGACTCCATCAAAAACCAATTGGGGAACGATATTCGCCGCAACAATCACCGAGCGCCAGCCTAGCGGCCCTTGCGCTGCTGTCGCTGGACATACCAGTTCACCAGTTTATCGACCAGTCCCGGCGGACCGCCCGCTGCGTCGCCCGAGCTAAGGTCGAGCTCACCCCCTCCGGCACGATACTGCTCGCTGAACATCTCCAGGACCTTTTTGCGCACCATGCCCCGCAGCGGCACATGCGCCAACATACCGTAAGTGGCAGCCCCGCCCTCCCTGGCCAGCGCTGGATTGGCGCGCACCACGTCAACTGAAGCCTTGAGATCGGCAATATACTGGTCGACGACCTTCAAATGCTGAGCGGTGACCATGGCATGCAAGCCCTCGGGAAACTGATTGCGGTTCACCTGCCAGCCGCGCGCGTCCATCTGGTCGCCCACGGCATAGATACTCAACGTTGGATCGGTAGAGCGGAACGAAAACAGCGGTCCAATGGGATTCCCCATGACCGCCAGTTCAGGAATGCTGTTCACGCCTGCCTTCAGGGCATGGACCGCGGCCACCGTTTCCCGGGCAAGTTGACGATAACCCTCCTTGCCAAAGTACTGCAGTACGCTCCAGGCCGCTGAGTAGCCCCCACCCGGACGAGTACCTAACAAGGCCGGTGAAGCAAACACGCCCCCAGCCCAGTTTTCATAGACGAACATCTGATAACGCAGATAATCGAGATTGCGATAGGTAATCGTCGACGCGCCCTTGGCGGCATAGCCGTACTTGTGAATGTCCGCCGAGATCGACGTTACGCCGGGTACACGATAGTCCCAGGGCGGTACAGCACCGCCATTGTCTTCGATAAATGGCAGAATAAACCCGCCCACACAGGCATCGACGTGTAACGGGATGTTCTTTTTCTCCGCGATAGCGCCCATCTCCTGAATGGGGTCGATGGTGCCGTGGGGATATTCCGGGGCGCTGCCAAGAATCATCACGGTATTGCGGTTGATCAGGCTCTTGAGCTTCTTTAAATCCGGTGTGAAGTCAGCGGTCAGTGGTACCAGGCGAATCTTAACACCGAAATACTCCGAGGCTTTGAACCAGGCCACGTGCGCCGTCTCCGGAAGAATCATTTCCGGTTTCTTTACGCCGCGCGTGTCCCTGGCCATGTCGCGGTAGGTTTTTACCGCCATGAGACAGCTCTCGGTACCGCCGGAGGTGACCACACCACACACATCCTCAGTGCCGTTGAGAATTTCCGCCGTTGCAGCAATCACTTCGGATTCGATTTTCTTCAGGCTTTTAAACGCACCCGGGTTGAGCCCATTTTCGCTGGCGTAGCTGTGATAGGCATCCTTAATGAATCCGGAGTGCTCTTCGTCAAGGTAATACACCAGGCTCCACACCCTGCCCTCCTTGAATCGGGGGTCCTGCGCCTTGAAGGCATCGAGCTCTGCGAGCACTTCCGGGCCGGCGCGGCCCCTTTCCGGCATAGGTTTATGCATGTTATTCACTCCTGCTCAAAATCTAGATTCCCGACAACACCAGCGCCAGGGAGATACCAAGGTAGTTACCCAGGGCATAACCGACAATGCCCGTCATCATGCCGGACATAAGCAGGCCGGGGTTATCCAGCGCCCGCGCAATCAACGGCACAAACGGGGGGCTGCATACAGCCGCCACCGAGGTCACCATAAAGGTGTCCGCATCGACACCCACGAATCGGCACAACACCGCATGTACGACCACGCTACCGAGTACAGCACCCAGCACAAACAGGCCAATCATGGGATCTGCGCCAGCCAGCGTCTCCAGCGTCGTCGTTGCAGCGATCGAAAAACAGAATACATAAATCAGATACATACCGATGCGATACGCGTGGGTAAGCTTTTGCCGCAGCGGTGTAAAGGACAGCGCGACGCCGGCGGTGGTGAGTAATACGATAAGTAGCGGCGTCATGGGGAGCGCGGTGAATGTCGCGGCCAGCCAGCTCGCCAGCGCGTATACGGCGCCAGCCACCGACGCCGCCACCGCAAGTGCAACGGGCACCTGCCATATCGTCTGCCGCTGTAACAACAGGCTGAAGTCTTCCTCGAGCCTGCTATCAACGGTACCTTCAGCCTGCATTTGCGCGCGCCCCGGCAGCAGGCGCCGAAACAAGGGAATACCGACGGTTAGCATCAGCAACATATAGGCTGCGCCGATGACAGTGTCCACGCTGTGAAATAGCAGATAATCGGAATCGGCGATATCCAGCCCGGCCTTGATGGCGGCGAGATTCGGTGTGCCACCGGTGTAGACCCCTACCGACATGGCTGCCAGGTGCGAATGCCTGGCACTGACGCCATCAGCGAACAGGAAGTACAGCGCAGTGGCCACCGCCACTACCGCCGAAGTGGCCAGAAACATGGAGAGCATGGCCTTCCCCGCCAGCGAGCGCCAGCTGCGTAAATCCAGCGCCATTAACAGCAGCGGCAGCGCGAGGCCGATAGACAGCCATCCGACGGTGGAAGCCGCCCCAACCTGATTTTGGTCGGACAGATTAAGCGTGCTGACCAACAGGCCAGCCAGATAGCAGATAACCACCACGCCCAGGCGCGCAGCCCAGGCCTGATGATGTACCAGCCAGATAACCGCCGCAGGGGCGGCGAACAGCAACCCGAATGTAAGAAGGGGCATTATAGTTTTAGACGCGGAATACTTGCCCCAGAGTCTAACCGCTTTGAAGGGGTTGCGGGAGGTCTACATGTAGAAGATCACCAGCTCATAAATGACCGCCGGCCGCTCGTCCTGCCCCACCACGTGAATATGCTGTTCCATCACCATCTTGGTGCCCTTGGGAGTAGCACTGATCTCCTTAATGCGAGAGCGACTGCGGATGGAACTACCTACGGGCACCGCGCCAGTGAAACGCAACTTATCGGAGCCGTAATTGAGCATGTTGTTAAAGCCAACGACTTCATAGGTGGGCTCCGAGCGCATTTTCGGCATGAGCACCAGGGTTAGAAAACCGTGGGCGATGGTGCAGCCAAAGGGGCTGTCCGTCTTGGCCTTCTCAGGGTCGGTGTGAATCCAATAGTCATCACCGGTTAACTCAGCGAACTGGTTAACCATATCCTGGCTGACTTCAACCGGCTGGCTCCAGTTGCCAAACTCTTCAGATACCAGCTCCTGCAGGGCTTCTACGTCATCGTGCCTATACTGTTTCATGGCCTTTTACTCCTTGCGGCATGGAAAGTTATCAACGGCTGCCTATGGTACTCGCAGCTCGTCACACATCGGGCCTAAACCTCTATACCGCAAGCATTTTTTGAATTTCACCTGCTTGCGACAATGCGCGTTCTGGCGGCAGAATAGATCCATCTAAATGACGCAATCTGTCATTGCTCCCACACGGCCTTACAGTAGACTGTGTGGCCCAAGATTCTCCCCCGAATAAGGACTTAACATGCGCGAAGCAGTCATCGTAGAGGCAGTGCGAACCCCCATTGGCCGCGGCAAACCCGTGGTTGGCGATCTCAGTGGATTCCACGCGGTGGAACTACTGGGGCTGTCGCTGGCCGAAATCATGAAACGCAGCGGCCTCGAATACAGCGATGTCGACTACCTCGCCGGTGGCTGCGTCACCCAGGCCGGTGAACAATCCAGCAACATTACTCGCAACGCCTGGCTCAACCTCGGCAAGGACTACGCCGCCGGTGGCACCACCCTGGACAACCAGTGTGGCTCGGCCCAGACCGCCAACCACATGATCTCCTCGATGATTGGCTCCGGCACCATCGATATCGGTATCGCCTGTGGTGTTGAATCCATGAGCCGCGTCGGCCTGGGCATGAACGTCATGAACGGTCCGGGTTACTTTGTCCCCGAAAACTGGCCCTGGGATTCCACCCCGGATCAGTTCTCCAGCGCGCAGCGTATCGCCGACAACCGCGGCATTACCCGCGAAATGGCCGACCAACTCGGCTACAACTCCCAGCTGCGCGCCAAGCGCGCCTGGGACGAGGGTCGCTTTGACCGTGAGACCTTTGCCGTAGAGGCGCCAATTATGGGCGAAGACGGCCAGCTCACCGGTGCAACCAAAACCGTCATCAAAGACCAGGGCCTGCGCGATACAACGCTCGAAGGCCTGGGCCAACTGCGCCAGGTCATGGACGGCAACATTCACACCGCCGGCAACTCGTCCCAGATTTCCGACGGATCCGCGGCGGTACTGTGGATGACCGCAGAAGAGGCCAAGGCCCGCGGCCTCAAGCCCCGTGCGCGCATCATCTCCGACTGTGTTGTGGGGACAGACCCCTATTACCTGCTCGATGGCCCCGTGGACGCCACCGCGCGCCTCCTCAAGCGCAGCGGCATGACCATGGACGATATCGACCTGGTTGAAATCAACGAGGCCTTCGCCGCAGTCGTTCTGTCATGGGCGAGCGTATACAACGCTGACCTCGACAAAGTTAACGTCAATGGAGGCGCGATTGCTCTGGGGCACCCTGTTGGTTCAACCGGCGCCCGTCTCATCACCACGGCGCTGCATGAACTCGAGCGAGCGGACAAAACCACCGCTCTCATTTCTATGTGCTGCGGCTCCTCCGTGGGCACCGGCACCATCATCGAACGAATCTAAGGAGTATTCACATGGGAGACCTGACCGGAAAGGTAGCTGTCATCACCGGCGCAGGCCGCGGCCTGGGACGCGAAGAAGCGATCCAGCTGGCCCGCCAGGGCGCACGGGTTGTCATCAACGACATTGGCCTACCTGACGCCAAGGAAGCCGCTGAAGCTGCGGTGGAGGAAATCAAGGGATTCGGCGGCGAAGCCATTGCGGTATACGGCGACTGCGCCGACTCGGCCGATGCTGAGAACCTGATGAAAACCACCCTGGACACCTTCGGTGACCTCAACATCATGGTGAACAACGCTGGCTTCTGCCGCGACAAGACAATCTTCGGTATGTCCGACGATGAGTTCGACTCCGTCGTACGCGTTCATCTGCGCGGCCATTTCGTGAACATGCGCAACGCCACCGCCTACTGGCGCAACAAAGCCAAAGCCGGTGAGGAAGTGTATGGCCGCCTGGTCAGCACGTCTTCTGAGGCGGCATTCTACGGCTCTGCCGGCCAGCCCAACTACGCCGCCGCCAAGGCGGGTATCGTGGCAATGACCATGGGCGCAGCGCAGCTACTGGGCAAATACGGCATTACCGCCAACGTCATCATGCCACGCGCTCTGACCGACATGACCGCCGGCGGCCAAACCGCTGAAATGTTCGCGGCCCCCAAGGACGGTAGCTTCCATATGTTTGATCCCGCCAACGTCGCCCCGCTGGTGGGTTACCTGGCATCGCCCGAGGCAGGCAAGATCTCTGGCGAGGTGATGGTGGTATGGGGCAATGAAGTCCAGATCGCCCAGCGCCCCACCCTGCGCGAAACGTTCGTCAACCCCAAAGGCGCTGCCAAGTGGGATGTGGAAGGCCTGCACAACACACTGGCTGAGCACTACAACGACGACTACATGTCAGTTTGGGGTGGCTTCTCCGTTCCGCCGGTATAAGCGGATAATCTGCTGAAGAGAGAGCCTCGGGGTGAGACCTTACCCCGGGGCTTTTTTTGTGCCTAGTCGCCAGCGAGCGCGACTGCAAGGCGTGCCTTCATCGGCTTAACCCACTCCTCCTTCAGCTGCAGGGAGAGCAAACCGGCACTTTCCAACTCATCGCACAAGCGCATCTGGTGGGCCAGATCAAACATATCGAATTGCCGGCAAATACGCGCCTGATCATTCAAGGTAATAAATGACACGCCGGGCGTCTGGTAGTAGCCGCCCTCAGGGCGCTGGCCTGGGCCGCGGTTCCACCAGTGAGTCACCAAGCGATTGTCGCCGCCTACATAAACGCCCTCATAGGGAAACGTCCAGCCTTCCCAGCCAACCTGCATATCGCGGCCGTAGTGCGTAGCCTTGATCTCGTCTATACCGTTGGCGACAACTTCCATCACACCGGCATATTCACAGGTGTAGATGCAGTCTTCGGCATACAGTTCATCAACGAAAAACAACCAGTCCTGAGTACGCGAAGCCTCCTGGTGCGCTGCAACCAGCTTTGCCGCCGTTGCACGCATTACTTTCTCTGTCGGGTAAACCATATCAGGCCGCCAGGTCAGGTATCACTTTTGCAAATTCATCGATCATGGGCAGCGCCGCCTCGGGCTGGTCCCACAGTTCCATATTCACACCAATAGTAGCCCGCTGAATGCCCATGTCACGGTATTCCTTGAGCTTATCCATATTGCTGGTGTCCATGATCTGAATATTGATTTCGACCTCATCAGGGTTGCGGCCTGCCTCCCGGACCTGCTCCTTGAAAGCAGCAATACTGGCGGCAACATCACCCAATGCGACATCCACGGGATACCAGCCATCGGCCCAGGCTGCCGCGTGCTTCACGCCCACAGGCCCCATCGCGCCCAGGAAAATCTTCGGCCCGCCGACCTGCAGAGGCTTGGGATCACTCCATACGGGATCGAATTTCACAAAAGTGCCTTTGTAACCGGCTTGTTCCTCCGTCCACAGTGCCCGAGTGGCTTCGACGGTTTCGCGTAACAGCGTATAGCGCTTCTTGAACGGATGCGGGCTGGCGTTCTCGAATTCTTCCTGATTCCAGCCCACGCCCGTGCCAATCATTACCCGTCCACCCGAAAGACGATCGAGCGTGGCAATCGTCTTGGCCTGGGCGAAAATGTCCCGCTCCATAAGCAGCGCAATTCCAGTGCCCAATTTCAGGGTTGTCGTCGCGTTGGCTGCCGTCATCAAAGAGAGATAGGGATCCATCATCTGTCGATAAGGATCGGGCATTTCACCGCCGGGGGATACGGCGTGGCACGCGAACAGGGAATATGGCTGTGTTCGCCATACCAGAGCGACTCAAAGCCGCGATCTTCCAGGGCCCTGGCCAGTTCCGCCGGGTGCGGATCATTGGGGTATTCATTGAACTGAACGCGAGATGCATCCTTGTCACTCCTTACTCTTGTTATTTGTGAGCCCGATGAGGGAATTCGACCACTGCCGTGGCGGTAACGTGGTCGCCAATACGGTTAACGCCGCGGATGCTCAGTTCCACCCGGCCCGCCGCGCTATCCACGGCACTGACCTCACCCTGCAAACGCATGGTATCACCCGGGAAGTTAGGCGCACCCAGGCGTATTGCAATTTTTTGCACACGCGCATTTTGCCCGGCCCAATCGGTGATATACCGGCCCACAAGGCCATTGGTAGTCAGAATGTTCATGAAGATATCCGGTGAGCCCAACGCCTGTGCAGCGTCTTTGTCATGGTGGACGTTCTGGTAGTCTCGAGAGGCAATGGCACCGCCGACAATCAGCTTAGGAGTAATTTCAATGGCCAGTTCCGGCAGAGTGTGACCGACGGTCATTTCCGCGAGAGATTCACTGCTCATCACGGCTCTCCGGTGCCTGGTGTGGGCGGTACTTGAACACCCTAAAACGCATGGTCGCCACCACCTCATCGCGCTGATTGAAGTACGTACACAGTTGCGTCACGAAAAACCCGACGCCCAGGGCCGTGGTCTTTTCTTCGGAGATCGACTCAATCGTGGAGCGATGATAAACCTCATCACCCTCCTCCAGATAACGCTCGTATTCCTGTTCGCAATTCACCGCAACGATGGCGGGAAAGCCAGCCGCTTCCAACTCCGGCAACACAGCCATGGGGTTGGCATCGGTTGAGCCAGGGGCCGCCTTTCCCTGATAGCCTGCCATCGTCCAGGCCTGCAGCATGGCCGGGGGCGCGACCACACCTGCAAACCCCTGGGCGCGAGCGGCTTCGGCATCGGTATAAATTGAGTTACTGTCACCCATGACCTCACACCAGTGTCGAATCATCGGCGCGTTGACAGCGTCCCAGCTGTTATAAGGTCCACAGTCACCACCGAGAAAAGAGGTGGTATCCAACACGGCTTTCGTCATTCAGCGCTCCTGGGCTTACTCGGCTGCAATGCGGGCGGCATTATCTTTATTAGCCATGGCCGGCATTGCGAGAGGTCACAAGAAAGAAACTATAGCCACGAGACAGGTGAAATGGGAACCGTACAACGCGGTTTTCACCCGGTTGTACAAGCAGTCGTACCGCGAACAACACCCAGGTTGACCGCAGAGAACAATGTTTTTGACGCCATCGGTGCTGGCGCGGTGGCTACCCAGGTCTTATCTTTGTGTACATCTCTCCTGAGCGGCAGATTATGAGCGAAGACACTCTCGACCGAGCATCGTTAATGGGCAAACGCCTGGGCCCATATCACAGCTTTAATCCTGTTTCGCGAGTGCAGATCTGGCAATGGTGCAGCGCCATGGGTGACAGCAATCCGCTTTACCTTGACCGGGAATATCACGCCAGCCACCGCATTGAAAACGCTATTGCCCCACCTACCATGATGCAGATGTGGACCATGCGCGACGTCAATATGCGCTACGCACCCGGTTCCACACAGGCGGCGCCCTACCGGATATTTGACGACCTGACGAAGGCGGGCTACCCGGCCAATGTCGCCGTCAGCTATGACCTGGAGTTTTTACGCTACCTGCAAGAAGGCGACCGCGCTCACCACTACACCACCATTGTCGATATCTCGCCACTGAAGGAAACCGCTCTGGGCAAGGGCTATTTTGTCACCGAGCAGGTTGAATACCTCGACACTGACGACCAGCCCTTTGCCATCGCCAGAATCACCTATTTTCAGTATCAACCCCGGGCCGAACCGGCCAGTGGCACAGCGGCAGCTTCCAGCGAGCCAGACCAACCGGCAGCCTCCTCCCACACCTGGCAAACCGACTATCGTGATATCACTACCGCAGCGGTATCGGAAGGCCAGGCGTTGCCTGAATTGACTATTCCCATTACCCACAAGCTGATAGTCAGCGGCGCTGTTGCCAGCCAGGACTTTATCGATGTCCATCACAATCTCGGCGCTGCTCAAGACGCTGCTATGCCCGACATCTTCATGAATATTCTCACCACCTGTGGCCTATCCGGCCGTTACCTTAGCGACTGGGCCGGGCCCGGCGGCCGCTTGCAGACGCTGCGCTTCAAGCTAATGGCACCCAACACGCCAGGGGACACCATGGTGTTTCAAGGACGTGTCAGCAGTGTCGAGGCCGACCATGTCTGTGTCGATTTCGGGGGCCGCAACAGCCGTGGATATCACGTGACCGGCAGCGCCACCGTGCGTCTCGCCGACCAATAACAAGGAGTTAGTACATGAGTAACCGCTTCCAGACCAAAGTAGCCATCGTTACCGGCGGCAGCATGGGTATTGGCAGAGCGACCGCCCTGCAACTGGCCCGCGAGGGCGCACAGGTCATTGCCTGTGCGCGCCGCAGGCCGCGCCTCGATAGTCTCGCGGACGAAATCGCAGCCTTCGGCGGAAAATTCCGCGGCGTTGAACTGGACATCGGTGACATCGATGCTTTCCCCGCGCTTATCCAGAATACGGCGGATGAGTTCGGACGCCTGGATATTCTGGTGAACAATGCGCCAACGGTCATCGGTGGCATGATCGTCGACCAGGACATCGATGCCTGGCGCGCCAACTTCGGGGTCTGCGTGGAGAGTGTCTTCATCGGCGTACAGGCCGCCCTTAAGATCATGCAGCCCCAGGGCAGCGGCGCCATCATCAACATCTCCTCTGTCAGCAGCCTGCGCGCTGGTATCGCCGCCGGTGCGTACTCCGCCGCTAAAGCTGCGGTCAACCAGTTCAGCATGTGTGCCGCCATGGAAGCAGCACCCTATGGTGTGCGCGTGAATGTCGTTGCGCCCGGCGCGGTGGAAACACCGGGGCTTGACGCTTCCGTGCACAAGAACGATGCAATGAAGGCCCTTATGGCCTCGTCCATTCCCATCCAGCGCCTGGGCACACCAGAAGACCTGGCCCAGTCCATTTGCTTCCTGGCCTCCGACGAGGCGACATTTATCACCGGAGTAGTGCTACCGGTTGACGGCGGCAAGACGCCACAACTGCACGTGCCGGACTGGGAGCTAACACTGGATAATCGCACTGCCAAATAAATTCCCCATCCTGGTGCGCCTAGATGCGATGGAATATCGCACTGAAGGCGGTATTAGGCCTGCGACGTTGTGGTCACTGCGCAACCGTGCGAAGCCGCAGGCGCCGACGCAATAGATGTGAGTGCCTATGGCAATGTCGCGCACGCCATCGCATTTACCGAGGCGCCGCTGGTGCACGCCCAAGGGGGCTTTGTCGACTTTGCCAAACGGGTAAACGCGCCGTCAGTATCCCGGTCATTGGCGTAGGCCGCATAGAACCCGAAAACGCTGATCGTCATATCGCAGAAGGCGACTTTGACTTCCTGGCCATGGGCCGCAAATTACTGGCGGACCCTGACCTGCCCAACAAGCTTGTGGGCAACCACGCCGGGGCGATTCGCCCTTGTATTTATTGCTATAGCTGTGTCAGCCAGATCTTCATCAACCAGCCCATGATGTGCGCCGTGAACAGCTCAACCGGCCGGGAACACGAGGGCGACATACTCGCCAGCACCGCCAGGCCGCAGCGCGTACTTGTGATTGGCGGCGGCCCGGGAGGCATGGAAGCCGCTCGCATCCTTACCGAACGTGGCCATCAGGTCGCCCTCTGGGAAAAAGACAAGGATCTCGTCGGCACCGCCAGAATCGCAGCGCTGGCCTACGAACCCAACGGTCGGCTCATCCAGTATCTGCAACAGGAAATGCGTCGTTTGCCGATCGCGCTTGAGACGGGCAAGCAGGCGTCAGCAGTGACTATCGCGCAGTACCGGGCAGACCATGTCATTGTTGCAACCGGCGCGCTGCGTCGGGCGCCTGATATCACGGGCAAGGAACAGCGACACGTCTTCGATGTTGATGAACTGCGAGGCATCTTACTCGGCACCGACACCCGCGCCGCCGCTAAACTGTCGCCCCTGGCACGCATGGCTGTCAGCATCGCGCGGTTCTCGCAGGCCTTACGTTCGATCAAATTGCTGCGTTTCGCATCGCGCATCTGGATGCCCATCGCCGATGAAGTTGTCATTATTGGCGGCGGTCTGGTAGGTCTGGAGCTGGCCGAATTTCTGGTCGAACGGGGCCGCAAGATCACCGTCATTGAGCCCGGCACTGCCCTGGGCGCGGAACTGGCCATTGTGCGCCGAGCCCGGGTATTGCACGAGTTGCGCGAGCACGGGGTCAGAACCCTGAATCGCGCCGCCGTCAAAGAGATACGCAGCGACGCAGTGGTCTATGCACACAAAGGCGAATTGCAGGATGTCCCCGCAAAACAGGTGATTATCGCTATGGGCGCCGAGGGAGATGCGAGCATGACTGACCAGCTTGTCGATTTGCCCGCGACCATCCACCGTGTGGGTGATTGCCGCGACGTCGGTTACATCGATGGTGCTATTGCCGACGCCCGCCGGATCAGCCAGTTAATTTAGTCGCTGACCACCTCATTTTTGTAGACCACGCCATCCTTCATGACGAACGCCACCCGCTCAAGGGTGGTGATGTCGTCCCGAGGGTCTTCCTGTACAGCGACAATATCGGCGAGGTAGCCTGCGGCTAGCTTACCGAGCTCATCATCGGTCCGGGTGAGTTTGGCACCATGCCAGGTAGCGCTGCGAACCGCCTCCAGGGGTTTCATTCCCCCTTGCACCATCAGGGCAAACTCTTTGCCGTTATCGCCATGTGCCGACACACCCGTGTCTGTGCCGAACGCAATGGGCACACCGTACTCGTACGCCCGGTTAAAGGTGTCCATCATCAGCGGGCCAATTGTGGCGGCTTTAGTGCGCACCATCTCCGGAAAAAAACCCTTGGTCTGGGCCTTGTCTTCGACCCACTTACCCGCCAGCAACGTGGGCACCATGTAAGTGCCCTGCTTTTTCATAAGCTTCATGATTTTTTCGTCCATGTAGGTGCCGTGTTCAATCGAATCGACACCGGCGACCACCGCACGGTACATACCCTCGGTACCATGCGCGTGGGCCGCCACGGGCATGCCGTAGTCGCGCGCTGTTGCAATAACGCCTTCGAGTTCATCGGCCATAAACTGTGGATTCTGACCGGACTTGGCGGCGGACAGCACGCCACCGGTGGCTGTGATCTTAATCATATCGGCGCCATTCTTATAACGCTGTCGAACCGCATGACGTGCTTCATAGGGGCCATTAATCACACCGCCCACCGGGCCGAGGTCAAACATCAGCTCGCGCTTGCGACCATTGGTGCCATCGGCATGGCCGCCTGTGGTGGCGATGGAACGGCCGGATGCTATGACCCGAGGGCCTGGCACCAGACCTTTATTAATGGCGTTGCGCACAGCAATGGATGAGCCGTGGCTCTGGTCGGCAAGTTCCCGCACCTGGGTAAAGCCTGCCATCAGGGTTTTCTCGGCGTTAATCGTCGCGCGTATTCCATAATCGACGGCGTTGAGTTTGAAGTCTTCAAGGTACACATGCGCGGAAAATTGATGCGCCAGATGCACATGCATGTCCATCAGGCCGGGCATACAGGTTGCGCTCTTGAGATCGACGATATCGTCGTCCAGTGCCGGCGCCTGATATCCACTCTCAACCGCCAAAATGCGATTGCCTTCGAGCCGGATCGTCTGGCGCTCGAGCATTTTGAGTGGCTCTACCTGGACCAACTGCCCGCAATAAACCACGGTCTCGGCCTGCACCGCGCCGGCACCAGTGAGTGCCATCGCTGCTACAACGCCCAACATCCGTTTCATGATTTCGCTCCTTATACTGCAAATTATTAGTATTGACTTACTGCGTCACCGGCGCCATTACACCCAGTTGCAGTTGCAGGGACCCATTCTGCCCTTGATCCGGTACCAGACGCCAGCCTCCCGACGGTATGATACCGGCCTTCTCCAGGCTGGCCAGCGCAGCTGCCAACTGCGCCTCGACCCCTGCCTCCGGGAACACCGCAAATGACACAAAATCAAAGGCTTTAGTCGACACGACCCGATAGCGCCCTCTCGCCTGGGCATTGCCCCGCAATGGAATGCCTATGCCTCTGATATTCTGCAGGTTGAGAAACTGGGGCGCACCGTCCGCGGTGCCACTGGCTTTGACCAGGCTGACACTCTGGCGCACCGCGAGCGTGCGCATCTGCGGCAGCAATTGTTCCAGTGGTTCGTCATTGGCCGCAAAGAAATAACGGGTAGCTGCAGCGCGCTGCACTTCCAGCACCGTAACGGTGTCGACGTCCGCAGATTCAAGCTCGATTTCAGGCTGGGTAGGCGCTGGCTGCTGCGGCATTGATTCGATCAGAGCCAACTGCTTACCCTCACTACCGACACAGGGCCCGCGCACGCGTCGCAACTCATCCTCATTGGGTGGCACCGCATCCATAAACTTCAACCACTGCGCCGCTTGCTGATGAGCGCCGCCGACCAGTGTAGCGTTGATCAGCACCTGCCGGGCCGGCGCATCTCGGCCCTGCTTGAGCAGACTGACACCCAGCAGCAGGTTGGCCCGACTGACAAAGCGATCTTCAAGGCGCCGCTGACAGGCTGACAGCACCGTTTGCTCCACGTCCGGCCAGGCCTCATCTTCCAATTGCAGCTGCGCAAGATAGAGGTATAGTTCGGTGTCGCCCGTCTCCCGCGCGGCCGCTACCAGGGCCTGCTGTGCCCGATCGCGCTCTCGCGCCTGGAACCATAATTCAAAGACCTTGCGCAAATGCGCGCCGCTGCGGGGTAATGCACCGGCGGCCATAAGCTGCTCCAGCAGGGACGCAGCGCCATAGGGATTGCCGTTAACCGCCAACAGGTCAACCAGAAGCACATACTGGGATGGATCGAAGTCCACCCCTTGCTCCATCGCCAGCATCAGCTGGTCCAGGGCAGCCTGGCGCTTGTTCTGCTGTAGATAGACAGAGACCAGCTGATGCCAGTAATCCGCCTCCTGCGGCGCAGCCACAAGTAGCTCCCTGAGCAGGGTTTCACATTGCGGATAGGCGCCAGCGCGGTAGTACAATGCCAATGCCTGGGGTTTCTGCTCTTCATCCAGCGTGAGTCCTGCGGCTTGCACACCATCCAGTGCAACCACCACAGCCACATAGTCACCCAACCGGTAGCGCGCTTGCGCCAGCAGCAGAAAATCCCCGGTAGCTGGCACGAGTTCCATGGCCAACACCTCATCTAGCAGGCTGGCAGCTGCCGCGAATTCCTCCGCCTGGAGATAGACCTGAGCGAGCTCACGGCGCATTTCCCGATTGGCCACCGCAGACAGGCCATCGCTGCGCAGCGCCTCGCGATACCATGCTATTGCCGCAGGGTAGTCGCCTTCGTTCACGTAGTGACGGGCCAGGTGTCGCGTTGCGCTGGAACGCGCATAGGGATCGCGAATGCTGTCTATGCTCTGCTCCAGCTCCTGCAGCGACATCTCGCTGCCCTTGCCAATGTCACCCAGCGGGTCGAGCAATACCCGGCTGCGATACTGACCGGTGTCCTGGGCCAATGCCACGGCCACGAACTGGCTCAGCAGCAGGGCGAGCAAAAGCGGTTTAATCAACATTGGGGAGATTCTGCGGATAGTCTTCCCAGTGCACCTCTACCCGCTGGGTGAGCACCAGATTACTGCGCTGTTTACCTTTGAATGAAAGGGTGTACCGCCAGTCTTCCACAGCGGCAATCACTTTCTCCTCGAAGACGCCGCGGGGTCTTGCATCGAGGATGCGCACATTGCGGGTTGCGCCCTCGGGTGTGACGGTAAATGCCACCAGCACCCAGCCACTGATCTTATTTTCCCAGGCAACCTCAGGCACGTTGGGTTTGCGCGTGTTGTACGGCACCACCTCCACAAAGCCCCGGGCATCCTGGCCACCGCTGCCAAAACTGGCCGCCCCCTGAGCCGCGGGGCGGCCCAGGTATCGCCGACTGCATTGATAGCAAGATCGCCCATAGCCAGATCCAGCACCGGCATCTGCAATTCCTGGGTCACTTCTGCCACCGCAGGCGTCGCTACCTGTAGCGGCTCCAGTTCAGGCTCCACGGGCGCGTCTTCAGGGCTGTCTTCGGGCTCGGTATCATCCTCGGGCTCAGGCAGGTCACGCAGTATGGTCACTTCCTCGTACACCGCGAGTTCTATGTCCTCGCGCTGGCTGCCCTCGATCAGGCTCTGGATAAAGACAAACACCGCCAGCGTAATCGCCAGCGCTCCCAAGGCCGCAGGGAATACTCTCTCGGAAGCGATCACGCTCACTGGCTGCCCTTGTCGGCGGCAATGGCTATACCCTGCACACCGGCCAGGCGCACCTGGTCCATGACTTCGACCAGCATCCGCGTCGAAGAGGCCTCATCCGCCTGGATAATCACCGACCCTTCTGGATTATCCGCGTGCAAGCGCGCCACAATGGCGCGAACACTGCGAGGATCTACCGGTCGCCTGTCGACCCAGACTTCACCACTGGCCGTAATGGCGATGAAAATATTCGCGCTCTCCTGGGCGGACGCGGTTTCTGCCTGCGGCGAATTGACCGCCACACCCGACTCCTTGACGAATGACGTGGTGACAATAAAAAAGATCAACATGATAAACACGATGTCCAGCATCGGTGTCATGTCGAGTTCGGCTTCATCCTCGCTGGGGATATGACGACGGGCACTCATGCCGCCACCTCCAGTACCAGGCGCCCCTGGAGTTTACTGGCCGCTCGATCGGCGAGCTGCCTGAGGCGCACGGTAAAATAAATCCCTGTCAGTGCAACGACCAGACCCGCCATGGTCGGGATCGTCGCCCGATAAATGCCGCTGGCCATGGCCTGCGCATCATCGTTACCGCTGACTGCAATCACTTCAAACACGCCGACCATACCCACTACCGTGCCCAGTAAGCCCAGCAGGGGGCACAGGACCACCAGCACTTTGATCAACGGTATACCCGCATGCAGCGCCATACTGTTCTCTGATACCAGCGCCTCACGGATGCGCCGGGCGCGCCACGAATCCCGATCGATGCGAGCCTGCCAGGCACTGACCACCTTCTCCGCACGGCGCGGCCAGACAAAGCGCAGAAAAATGGCCCGCTCAAGAATGAGAAACCACAACAGCAGGCAGGTCGCAAATAACAGCCACAGCACTTCGCCCCCCTGGGCCATAAAATCGGTGATCTGGTAGACCTGATTCATCTTAGCCGTCCTGCTGCTCTGCGTGTCGGGCAAGCACGCCCGCGCATTGCTCGTCCAGACGCTGAATCATGCCGCGTGACAAATAGGCCACTACGCTGTGCCCGAACAGGAGGGGGATGGCCACCACCAGACCAAACACCGTGGTCATCAGGGCCTGGGAAATACCGCCTGCCATGAGCTTGGGATCGCCGGTTCCAAAAAGACTGATCGCCTGAAACGTCAAAATCATTCCTGTTACGGTGCCCAGCAGACCCAGCAGCGGTGAGATCGCGGCAAACAGCTTGATAAGGCCGTTGCCGCGTTCAATAGCTGGCATTTCTGCCAGCACAGCCTCGTCCAGTTTCAATTGCAGTAACTCTTCTTCCTGATCTGCAACTTCACTTACCGACATCAACACCCGTCCCAGCGGGTTGTCAGCGACGGGAGTATCGATGTTGTCCAACTGCTTGCGAATCTTTCGAGTGAGCAGGGTCAACGCCGCCAATCGCCAGAGTGTCAGCAGCGCACCGAAAACACCCAGGCCAATAATAATCAGGCCAATGGTGCCGCCCTGTTCTATCCGATCGCGCAGATCAGGCGTGTAGGTCATCACCCCAAGCAGGCTGCCTCGGGTAGGATCGATCGCCATCATTTGCGGAGTCGTTTGCTTACCAAAGTCTGCCGCAGCGGTCCGATAGCGTGCGGGAGGCTGCTGGCTCAGCGCAAGAAGCTCACCTGTCTCAGGGACATAGCGCAGAAACAGGCCGCCTGCCCAGGCGGTAAACACACCCACTCTTAACACCTCGGCTGGAACCGTCGCGCCTGACGTTTCGACAATCTCTGCGGGGAAACGGGTGACCTTGCCCGCCTTGGTCATCTCCTCCTGCACCAGCAACCACAGCGACTGGATCTCTTCGATAGTGACCTGCGTTGTTGCATCGGCCAATTCACGCAGTTGAGCACTGCGCGCCGGCAACTGCGCAGTCAGCATCGACTCTTGCAGCACGGCAGAGAAATCCCCTGCGAACTCGCGAAAGCCACTGGAAATATCGCCCATATCTTCCACGACCGATGCCAGTTCTTGCTCGAGTCGCTCTATCTCACGAGCGTTGGCCTCAGTGACCTGCAACAACGGCTGGTTCTCCTGTTGCTGGCGCTCAAAATCACGCCGGGCCTCGATGAGCAATTGCTGTTGACGTTGCTTGTCCGCCAAAAACTCGCGTTCGCGTTGCTGGTTCAGCTGACGCTGTTCCTGCTGCTGCTCCTCGACGCTGCGCAACAGCGCATCCAGATTGTCTATCTGGGCATACGCAGGCGCCACCAGAATGAGCAGTGCAATCAATAGCGTGATTCTCATAGCGCACCTCCGCTTGGCAGTAGCGGCAGTTCGAGTAATTCAGGCGCTGCCTGATTGCGCGCCACGCGCATGGCACGGGCGATGCTCCGATTGGCGGTACTGTCCAGATCTACCCAGGATTGGCTGTCGTGATCCCAGTAAGCACTGTGGGCCCGATCCAGGCTCTGGTAATACAGTGCGGCCCGGCCAATGCGCAGGTACTCGACGGAGCGACGCTCGCCATCGCGCTGCAAGGCGCCGCGCCAGGCTTCCACCGTGTTGCCGTAGCCCTGCTCTATCTGATAGGCCTCGAGCAACAGGCGAAAGCGCACCGCCACGGACAGCTGGGGATTATCGAGACGCTCTTTAAGCTGCAAGACCCCGGTAACGCGCTGCTCCTGATGAAACGGCAGATCGAGAACCACGAATTTCTCCAGGGCATCCGCCATACTGCGCATCAGCGGCAAGATGCGCTGACGGGTAATCCGCGCCTGGGCAATCTGCTGGTTCAGGGATTCAATGCGGGCCTGCTGGGCAGCGTCGAGCTGCTCCAGTTCACGCGTATAGGCATCCTGATATTCGGAACTTTCACGCAGGCTGCGATACTCTTCGAGCAGCATCCGGGTCTGGCGCGACAATTCATCAATCTTGCGCTGTGAGGCTTCTGCCCCGCGGTTGGTTTCAGCCACCACCTCCAGGGGAGTGTCTATATCCTGCCCCTGCACAAGCGGGGCTACACTGGCCAGGGCGGCGATCAGCACCGTCGGGATAAGCGTCTTTTTCACCATGAGTTCCTTATCGAGAATAGCGCGAGCATACCAGTTCAACCGAGACCTCAGTAGGCCAACTCAAGTTCTGAACGCAAGGTCTTGAGGTCGGGCAATCCAAGGCCCTGGCGGAAGCTGTCGACCAGTTCGAGCACCAGTGTGTACATCCAGTCATGTACTGGCGATCCCAACACCCGACGATGCCTGACGGCGACATAGCGAATGCTCAACTCCTCCAATCCGGCCACGGGCAGCGCCACGACGTAGCGATCGAGATCAAACTGCGTAGTAAACATCGGTGGCGCTGGAAAAACGCAGTCTGTGGTACGCAGGATTTGCAAGGCCGTCTGTAAATCGTCGGTATGGTATTGAGGCGGGTATTGGCGTTCGTACTCAAGCAGCTCACTGCTGGCACCTTCATAGAAGCGTGCATTGGCAATATCCGTCGACAGCAGGCTGACCATCGGGTATTGGGCAAGCTCCTCTACACCCGTGGCCCTGCCCGCCAGTGGATGTGCCTTGCGTGCGAGGATCACCGGTTCAGCGATACCGAGGGTCGTCAAATCCAGTTCTGACGGGTAGGACAGACGCTCGATCTGAAAGACGAGGTCCAGGGTGCCGTCCGCCAGCTTATCCTCAAATGCCTGGTCGCCGGAGACGGTATTAAGACGCAGGCGCGGCGCACGCTCCTGTAACAGCTGCACCAACGGGGGCACAAACCACGCGCCCATGTGCCCCTGAACCAGCAGGTTGATCTCGCCTTCGTAGGTACCAGGGTCGAACTCCTGCGGCTGAACCATGGATTGCACCGCCTGCAGCACCTCAGGCAGGCGCTCTGCCAGCTGTTCGGCACGGGGCGTAGGCACCATGACAGCACCGCTGCGAACAAAGAGTGGATCGTCAAACAGGTCGCGCAAACGCCCCAGAGTTTTGCTCATCGCCGACTGGGTAATGAACAGACGCTCAGCCGCCCGGGAGACACTGCGTTCCTCGAGCAAGGCTTCCAGCGCCACAAGAAGATTGAGGTCGAGCCGACCCAACTCGCTAAGTTTCATTTACCGTCCCGCATAATGAACAAAATTCATGCATTCAATGAATATATGCCATTTGAGGAATAGTGCAACTGGCCCTACATTAAGTCTCGAGGCCGGCAGAACAAGCCGGCGCAACCTACGAGGGAAAGACCATGACCTATATCGTCTCTATGGGCGTCGCCATTCTGGCCGCAGGCGTGCTGCAGGAAGCACTGGGTAACAGCCACGTGGAAGCGGATCTGGGATCGGACCGCTACGGTCGCTGAACTAGCGCCCCGAAACCCGGGTATGCATTAGCGCTGCCCAACGATTAAACAGGTCGGCCAGATCCGGGCCGGCCGCCCTGCCCCACTGTAGCGACGCGATCGTGCGCCGATCGCGAATCACCGCCAGTAACTGGCCGCTGTCAGCATCGTGCACACGAAATTCCGCACTAATATCCACAACATCCGACGTACCGTAAATCGGTGCCCCGCTGGCGGCTGTTTCACTGGCCACACCCCTGCCCGGAGCTACCTGTAGCAGCGCTGCTGACAACGTCAGCCGAGCCTTGTCGCCCTCACGGGGGTAGTCATCGAAAGCCCGGGTAGCGGCACCCTGCCAGGAGGCAATAAGCGCCTGCTCGCGCTCGGGTGTCAATTGCCACTGGTTGCGGGTGGTGCCCGTCACTGTGGTTTGGGTCACTTCGAGTCGACTGAGATCGAGCGGGTCAAATGCGACCTCCCGATAGCCAGGCAAACCGGCATCGGGCAGCACATACGCCTCGTTAAAACCGCTGTTGCTGACCGCCACAAGCCCTTCACTGGCGAATTCGGGAGCGACCTCCTGCCCCACCTCTGGCGTCGCACACCCTGCAAGCCAGAGCGCGCAAAGCACTATTGCGAGGCGACGTATCATCAGGCGTGCTCCGCGTCAGGTTTGGGTTTGACCAGGAAGCAGGCCAGTGCGGGCATCAAAATCAGCGCACCAAACATATTCCAGATGAACATGAAGGTCAGCAGAATGCCCATATCGGCCTGGAACTTGATCGGTGACATCACCCAGGTGATGACACCGGCAGCCAGGGTTACACCAATCAGAGCCACTACCCGCCCGGTAAAGTTGAGGGTTTCGTAGTAGGCGGTGGTGAGGTCCATCCCCTGTTTTTCTTTCGCCAATATCACCGTTAACACGTATAAGGCATAGTCGACACCAATGCCCACCCCGAGGGCAATCACAGGCAACGTAGCTACTTTCACACCCATACCCAACCACACCATCAGTGCTTCACAGAGGATGGAGGTGAGCATTAGCGGCAATACCGCGCACACGACGCCGGGCACGGAGCGGAACGTCAACATACACAACAGGGTAACGGCGCCGTATACATAAAACAGCATCTCGCGGTTGGCCTTTTTCACCACGATATTCGTCGCCGCTTCAAAGCCGGAGCTGCCTGCAGCGCCCATGAACTCAATCTTCTCGATATCGCCCCAGTCGGCATTGAACTGTTCAAGAGCATCCACCACCCGGGTCAAGGTCGCCGCCTTGTGGTCAGCCAGGTACACCAGCATAGGCCAGATGGAACAGGCCGGATCCACATATTCCAGCGTTACCAGTTCGCTCACCGCATAGTTCACGGTATCCTGGTTGCGGAACAGCGCCTGCCACTTGGGGAAGCCCTCGTTAATGCCCATCATGATTTCACGAGTACGCACGTTCAGCCCGCGCACATCTTCAACGCCCTCAACCTGACGCAGACGCCACTCAAGCTCATTGGCGAGGCTCAGGCCCTCGTGATCAATACAGCCGTCCAGCGGCGTCTTGACGATAACCGCGAACACATCGGTACTCACCGAATAGTTCTCAATCATGAAGGCCACATCCTGGTTATACCGGGAATCTGGCCGCAGCTCCGGCGCACCCTTGTCCAGGTCGCCGATCTGTAAATCCTGGGCCACGTAAATGCCGATGCCCGCCAGCACCACACTCAGGGCTATGGCAGCCGTAGCGGGTCCGCGCTTGGTAAACAGCAGCAGGAATCGCCAAACCGCGTGCATCTCTTCCATGGACTTGGGCGGACGTGCGGCACGTTCGGCGCAGGTCTTACCCACACCGGTGTAGGACAGGACAATCGGGATCAAAATCAGGTTGGTAAAAATGAGCACCAGCACGCCGATACTGGCGGTTACCGCCAGGTCCTGAATCACCTGAATCTGGATAATCATCATGACCGCGAATCCGACGCCGTCAGACAACAGTGCCGTTACACCGGCCAGAAACAGGCGGCGGAAGGTATAGCGCGCAGCAATATAGCGGTGAGTGCCGCGGCCGATATCCTGCAGCACGCCGTTCAGTTTCTGGGCACCGTGGGACACACCGATGGCGAAGATGAGGAACGGCACCAGAATGGAGAACGGATCCAGTTCGTAGCCAAGCATGGCCAGAATGCCCAGCTGCCAGAGCACCGCCACGAGGGTACAGGCGATCACCATAATCGTGGAACGCAGACAGCGGGTATACCAGTACAGCAGTACTGTGGCGATGACGACGGCAATCGCAAAAAATATCATCACCGAGAACAGACCGTCGATAAGGTCGCCAATCAGCTTGGCAAAGCCAATGATATGAATGGAGCGGTTGTCGTCGCCCTCGGTATACTTGGCGCGAATCTCCTCGAGTTTGTCACTCAGTTCAGCGTAGTCCAGACGCTCACCCGTCTCCGGATTGTTGTCCAGCAGCGGAATAATAATGGCCGCGGATTTTTCATCATTCGCTACGAGGTCGCCACTGATACCGGCGCGCAGAATATTGCGTTTCACCTCGGCAATGGACTCGTCCGAGCCATCGAAGTCTCCGGGAATCACCGGCCCGCCCTCAAAGCCCAACTCGGTGACCACCCGCCAGCGGGTATTCGGCGTAAATAGCGATTTCATGCCGTTGCGGTCAACGCCGGGAATGAAGAAAACCGCATCGTTCACCTCTTCCAGGAACTTGAGGTTTTCCCGGGTGAAGATAGTGCCCTCTTCAACGGCGACAACTACCCGCAGGTTGTTACCCAGGCCCTTGAGGTCATTCTTGTTGGCCTGATAATTGATCACGAATTCATGGGCCTTGGGCAGGGTTTTCTCAAACCCGGCTTTCAGCTCGATCTGAACAGCAAAGAAACCCAGGACAAGGGTGACCAGGGCGCACAGCACCATGACCGCCGCCCGGTTGTTGAACACCAACTTCTCGAGGAAGGTGCCCGAATTGAAATCAAATTCGCTGAGATCCGAAATAATCGGCAGGTCTGAATTTTCAGCGTGCGCCATGTTGTGCTCTCCGGTCTTGCGTCGTTATTGTGGCAGTGCGAGTTTCTGGATACCGGCGGGGCCGCCGATTAGCAGGAAGCCTTGCGGCCCATCCTCTACGGTGTAAATCCGACCGCCGGCTCGCACTGGCAGATAGTTAAAGGTCTGACCATTGTCGCTGCTAAAAAACATATCCCCGGCAATGCCGGCGAAGATCATGCGCCCGTCCTTGAGCGTGACGGAATCGACCAGCGAACTACCCGGTGGCTTCTGTACTTCTGCCCAGGTCTCTCCTGCATCAACCGTGCGGAACATTCTGCCCCGCAGCCCGCCCAGCACAATGGCACCGTCAGCAGCTGATTCAGCGGTAAAGAAACTCCCCTCCCAGGGAACATTCTCAACCAGCGAGCCCTTCTGAGCGACCGCATCGCCGATCATGAACAATCCGGCTTCGCCGGCCAGGAAGAACTTGCCCTCTTCCGTCAGCGGAGCGAAGTCAAAGACGTGGAAAAACGAATCGTTTTCCATGCTGTGCAGCACATGCATCCAGTTCTGGCCGCCATCTTCGGTGCGCAGAATCATGCCGTAGGCACCCAGCGCATGGCCGTAATTCGCATCGTGGAAGTACACCTTGAACAAGGGTTTGTCGGCGCCCTGATCGATAGCGAACTGCATTTCATCCATGAGATAGGGGTAGAGATCGTCGTCGGGATTCTGCTCCGCGAGCTGCCGATAAAACTCCAGTCCCTCGGTACCGTAACGCAGGCCGTCGTACTGTTTTTCCCAGGTACGACCACCGTCCTTCGAATGCAGGATTACCCCTTCGTGGCCCACGGCCCAACCCAGTTCCGGGGTCGGGAAGTGGATATCGAGCAGTGCGCTGCGCACCGGCACTTCAGCCTGGGTCCAGCTATCACCGCCATCCTCCGAGAAGAGAATGTGGCCATGATGGCCAGTGGCGTACCAGGTGCCGTGATATTGGCGAATCGTAAAGATCAGCGATTTGGCCGCCAAATCACTCTTCACCGCCGGCAGTTCGAGGACGTCATAGCTCTTGGCCATAACCCCGGACCACGGCGCGATGGCCAGGGCCAGAAAGCAACCTAATAGTGCTCGTTTCATTCCCATCTCAGAATATCCAATTGTTCGCGTGCCAAACAAAAAAGGGGTGCCGCAACCTACGGCACCCCTTTTGGCTAGACCAACTTAACGTACACCGCCGCGGGCCATGCCCTTGGGACTGAAGTACTTGTCGTTCTGGCTTACGCCATTCTTGAAGCCACCAGGCGCCGGCTTGGTGTTGATATTATAGATGCCCTGCAGCAGATCGTAGGCACCATAGGCAAAGTGGTAGTTTGACTTGATGTCATACAGGTTTGCGCCGTAGGCGTACTGTACTCGCCACATGTTGCCCTGGCCGTCGTAGTTCTCGGCCGCCAGACCCTGCCAGCTGTCTTCATCGATGTAGAAACGACGTTTGGAGTACAGGTGGCGGTTGCCGTCTTTCAGGTTGGCTTCCACAATCCACACGCGGTGCTTCTCCCAGCGGATCAGCGCCGGATCGAGGAACTTCTCGCCCAGCGCGTCTTTCACCTCAGCCTGGAAGACAAAGTCGTAGCAGTTGTAAGGCACATACATCTCTTTCTTGCCAACCAGTTTCCAGTCAAAACGCTCGGGAGATCCATTGATGATAAACGAGTCGTCGTAGGTGGATGTACCGGCAACACCGGGGTTAGGCGTATCAAACGATACCGCTGGCGCCAGGCGCACACGACGCTGGCCGGTCAGATACTGCCAGGCTTTGCGGCCCTTGCCCTTGGTAAAGTCAGCGCCCGGTTCGTGCACCAGCAGAATCTCACCTGCGCGGCGCGCAGGTGCCTTGTAGTTGATGCGCAGTTTCAACCACGGGGTGTCGTCCATGATCTTGTCCGGCGTGCGGTACATGGGCATCACGTTGGTCATGAAGCCGGTCGTCGACAGAATCGGCTTACCGTTTGAGCTGACGTAGTAGGTGTCATACGTCACCGAGTGGTCGGTCAGATAGCGCGTCAGGTGATTCCAGAGCACTTCCAGGCCGCTCTGGGGAATCGGGAAAGGCACGCCCGGATAGGAATTGGCTACCCGCTGGCCGGCATCTTCCAGGGTTGCACCGGTGGCGTTTTTCTCGGTGTTGTTGTACACCCAGTCAGGCGTCACGAAATCGCGACGGCTCTGGTAGACATCCATCTTGAAGCCGTCGGCACCCAGCTTTTCGAACATCGCCACGGTGCCCTCGGTGAGGTTCTCGGCGTGGTCCTTGTAATTGTTCACATCGATAGTGAACAACACTTCGTCATCAGGGTAGGCATCGATGTAATTGTCTGAGCCTTCCACGAAGCCTGCGGGGATCGGTGAACCTTGCGGGTTCCAGGCAGGAATGGAGCCATCGGCATTGCCGGCGGCCTCAGCGCCCATGGGCGTGAGGTCCTGGCCCAGACGTGCAGCTTGTTCAGGCGATACTGCGGCAAAGGCAGCACCGGAAATCAGGGCGCTCAGGCCCAGGGCTGCCAGGGTTTTCTTCTGCAACATGTTGAATTCCTCGTCTACAGCTATTCGTTCGTTATAGTTCAGTATTAGTATTAGAAAGTACGCTTAACGGTCACAGCGAAGTTATCGCGGTCAGTCAGCAGACCACCGATGCCAGCCAGTACCGGGCCGAAGCGCCAGTTGTAGGCTGCGCGCGCGGTCCAGGTCTGGTTAATGCTCAGCTCAGCACCCAGGCTGGCACTTCCACCCTCTTCGTCACCGCCAAAGGTGAAGGGCGACTTCTCGCCATCGATGGTGTAGTTCACGCTCATCGGAATGGTCAGATCAATGCCGGGCCACACCTGATACCAGGTGGGACGGAACACACCCGCCAGGCTCGTCACTACTCGACCTTCCTTGATACGTTGATCCAGCAGTTTGCAGTTCTCTGTACAGTCATCCAGCATAGCCGCAGTCACTTCGAAGATGTAACTACCACCTTCCCACAGGCCATTGTCGCCCAACAGGCCTACGCCGTTTAAGACCACTGACCAGGTATCGCCCAGGGGCGCTACTGTGTTGTCGGAGGTATAGAGATCCAGGAATTCGGTGTCGCCATTGCGAATCACGTCAAAGCCGAGGCCCTGCACCAGGCCTTCCAGCGGCTCGGGGACGTTGTAAGCGCGGGTCAGAGCAGCGGCGAGTTCAGGCGCCATAGCCGTATCGGGGCGGTACACAATATCCAGACCGAAGCTGATGCCGGCGATTTCCTTGGCAAAGGAAACACCCATGACGTCCATATCTTCGGTAAACACCCAGTAGCCATCACCGATGGCGCGGGCGCCTTCATCCCAGCCGGGCGTGGGGTCGGGGTATACACCACCAGCCAGCAGCGGGAAGGTGCGGTTAAAGTCGGCACCCGCGGCGAGGCCATGCAGGTTGCGATCTACCACATTCATATAGATAAAGCTGGTTTCCAGCGCCCAGGCATCTATCCAGTACTGGAAGTTAACACCCCAGTCCCCGGATTCAGTGCGGTCTTTGTGGTCTACCCGGTAACCGGCACGCAGCGGATTGGTCAGGTCTTCACCAATGATAGTGGGCGGAAATACGACAAAGTCAGTGTTCTCGGTGAGGCCGGCTGCCGGGTTGAAGAACGTACCCGTTTCCGGCAGGCGGTGACGCTCGTGCTCAAAATTGTAGAACGCGTTGGCGGTCAGGTTGTCTGTGAGCTGCCACACGCCAGAGATCTTGGCGGTGGGCAGGAACAACTCCTTGGCCTCGGAGCCCGGTACAGACAGCGCCTTGTTAAAGTCGATGGGCGACATGGAGCCACCGAAGCCGTTGATAGCACCTACGGCGAGAAGGCTGTTACCCCAGTAAATGGTGTGGCGACCGGCGCGAACACCCAGCGAGGTCTCACCGATGTCCCAGTTACCAAACACAAAGGCGTCAAGAATTTCGCCGCCAAAGTAGTGATAGTCATCGGCGGCGTCAGTGTATTCACCGGGTGACACGCTGGCGCTTGCCCAGGTGGCAATGCGGTCGCTCGGGTGGTCGCTGTCCTTGTAGGCATAGTCGTACCAACCAGCGGCACTGATTCGGAAACCGTAATCCATTTTGTAGATCACATCGAACTCGGAGAGGATGTCGATACGGGAGCTGACGATATCGCCTTTGTCGACAGACAGGGTGTTGTCATCAGCAAGCCACCAGGCACAGCCCTTATAGGCACAATGCGGTGTTGTGATCTGCTTGTCCTGATCCTCAGTACGCACCATCAGGTTACCCTTGATGGTGTTATCCCAACGTACTTCCCAATCATCTGATGTATCGAACTGGAACGCCTGAGCCTGCGTGCTGATGGCGGTAAGAACCGACAGTGCTAGCAGCTTCTTTTTCATGTTACTTCCCTCTGCGAGTAGGTATTGCATTGTGTATTCGTGTGACGGCATAGCCGCCTGTATTGTTATTCGGCCCGTCATTCACGCCCTGAAGAGCGGCGTTACTCCGGTGCCATTCATACGCTTTGGGTTGTCGGATAGGCTGATTATTGTGGACGATTCTGCGCCCGGTGCCTGCGGTGCGTTTTATAAACCCATCGACAACAGCCCCATACCCAGGGGCAAAACTGACCTGTCACTCCGCCCCAGAACTGAACACAGGGCAACAAGTTAAACCAGATCGTTATCCGCGGACGATATTACAATACATAACAGAACGCCAAGATATTGATATGGGACAGGCTTTTGTGATTTTAGGCCAATACGGGGGTTTGTAAACCTGCACTGCCCGGCAAAGCCTGCCCCAGGGGGAAGTGACCTCAGCCGATCAGGGACTGGCCACCATCAACGGCGATAGACTGGCCGTTGATATAGGAGGAGCCTTCGCTGCACAAAAGGGCAACGAATCGACCAATATCTTCCTCACATTCACCGATGCGCCGCTGGGGAATGCTCTGGATGAATTCCTCGGCCTGCTCGGGATACTCGCGTGTCCACCATTCCAGGCCCGGAGACTTGGCATGGGGCAGTATGACGTTAGTTCGGATGCCCTCCGGGCCCCATTCACAGGCAGCGGCCCGGCTCAGAGCGCGGATGGCTTCCTTGGTGGCGGCGTAGGCACCAAAACCATTAATGTCCCAGCGCTTGGCCGAAGAACTCCCCAGATTGATGATGCATCCGTCGCCTTTGAGGTGCGGATAACACAGCTTCATCATACGCATTGTGGCGAGCGGCCCGGACTCGAACCCTGCTATAAAGGCTTTATCAGTGACCTGATGAAGTTCACCCAGCGGCACCTCCTGGGCGTTGTTCACCAGAATCTGCAACCCGCCAAAATGATCGACCACCGCCTCGACACAGTTAGCCAGCGATGCCTCGTCTTTCACCTGACATACGACCGGCAGTGCGTCGCCACCGCGTTCGCGAATCAACTCACAGGTGGTCTCAAGTTTGCTCTCGGTACGCCCCGTGACGGCAACCCTGGCACCCTCTGCGGCCAATGCCAGCGCTATGCCCTGCCCCACGCCCTGCCCCGCGCCTGTCACGAGGGCAACTTTGTCTTTTAACATCATGTTGGAATCTCTTCGGTGAATAGGTGCTGCATATTATGCGCTGGTAGCAGACTGGCTGCTAAACCCATGCGTTCAAATTTGCAGACTCCTGGGGTCAGTGTTGCTGGGCAAAACCCTTCAAGCGCTCGCGATAGGACCGCGGCGCCTCTCCGGTCCAGTGCTTGAAGGAGCGCACAAAGAAACTGGGTTCGGTAAAGCCAAGATAATCCGAGAGATCGGTCACCTTAATGTCTTCGTTGAGCAGCTTGTCTATGGCCACTTCGCAGCGCACTTCGTCCTTGAGCTTCTGGTAGGTGGTGTCCTCGCGCTGCAGGCGCCGTCGCAAACTGGATTCAGACATATTGAGGTATTGGGCCAAGCGGGTGAAAGACGGCAACCCCGAGGGAAGATCAATGGCAATCAGGGATTTGATGGCCGCACTGGCACTGGCCGATTGCTGTTCAAACGACAGCAACTCATAGATGGCATTGTCCAGAAAATTCTGCAACGAATCTGCCGTGTGAACCACACGCCGATCCAGCCAATGAGCGGGAAACACAAAGCCGTTGTCACTGGCATCAAATTCCGGCTCACAGTCTAAGCTACCCGCCAGACTGCGGCTATAGGCACTATTGAGAAACGCGGCACCGATTATCACCGCATTGTTTTCCAGCGGCTGACCGATCATCCGGCCACACAACCCCTGCCAGACCAGAAGGCCAGAGGCCTTGGCCACCGTATCCTGGTATTCAGCGCGGTCCCACCCCTCCGGGGCGAGCACCGCACCGTGTTCGGTGAAACGAATGTGGCATCCCAGCCAGGCCCGTCCGTCATCTTCCCGCAGTTCAACGCAGTGGCCGATCATCGGATAAAGCATCGCTTCATAGCGCGCCGCCAGGCGCAGGGCCTCACCCAGCGTGCGCGCGGAAATCATACAGTGACACATCAGGGCAAAAGCTTCACTGCCCACCCCCGCCGCCCAGGGCATAGGCTGCTTCAGGGTTTGCATCTCGCCCACCGCCAGTTCGTAAAGACGGGAATACTGTCGCGCAGGCAGCGCTTCGTCTGCCGCCAGCGATGCGACTGCTGCAGGCGCCAGATTGATCTGCTCCCCCAGCGCGCCGGGTGAACTTTTTCGCGGCAACGGTTATCTCGGCCATACCCGATCCCGGTTGAATATGTCTATCATTGTGACTCTTTGTGCCCTACGGCTCTGAACGAACAAGGTTATCATCACTGCACCAGAGCCTGACAACGGAACATTTGATGACTCTACTTGCAGATAAAATCGGTCTCGTCACCGGCGCCGGCCAGGGTATTGGGCGAGCCATTGCGCTGGCGTTCGCCCGCGAAAAAGCCCGCGTCATTGTCGCTGACTTCAATCGCGATATGGGCAAAGAAACCACCGCTATGATAAACGAAGCCGGCGGCGAAGCCCTGTTCATATTTGGTGATGTCTCCAAAGAGGACTCTGTCGCCGCCATGGTAGACACCGCCGTCAGCCACTTCGGCCGCCTGGACATTGCCTGCAACAGCGCTGCCCTGAGCCCGGCTCTGGCCCTATCCACCTCTACGAGCGCGAGGTCTTCGACCAGACACTGGAAATGTGCCTGACCAACACCTGGCTGTGCATGAAGTACGAAATCCCTGCAATGCAGGCTGCAGGCGGCGGTGCCATCGTCAACATTTCCTCCAATGCATCCCTGCGCGGTCAGGCGTTTAATACTGCCTACGCCGCGGCCAAAAGTGGCGTCAATCTGCTCACCAAAAGCTCCGCCGGCGAATACGGCCGGGACAACATTCGCATTAACGCCGTGTCACCCGGCGTGATTCGAACCCCCGGCGTTGAGAAGTACTTTGAAGAACAGCCGGACAAGGCCGAAGGGCTGAAGAAAACCGCCGTGCTCAATCGACTGGGTGAACCGGACGAAATTGCCGAGGCGGTGGTCTTTCTGTGCAGCGATCGCGCCTCGTTCATCACCGGACAGATTCTCTCGGTGGATGGCGGAGGCGCTATACGCTGATTAGATCAGTGCCTCTGGTGCGAGGTTTTCAATCTGGCGCCGGATACCATCGCGCCAGCTCACCCGGGTGGGGCCAATAAGTTCGTGCATATACGTCGGGTCGATCGCCAGCGAACCAAAGGCCTTGGGGTTTTCGTTAAAGTTCGGCGTCAGCCCTGTGAGCTCGCCAATATACTCACACCACTCTTCTACCGAGACTTTCTCTGAACCGCCAAAATTGACCGTTGTGACCTCCGTCGAAGCGGTCCCGAGCAAATAGGGAATTTTCTCGATGTAATCGTCCGCGTGCAATGGATTGAAATAATTCGGTCGCTCTGGGTGGACATCAATGGCCATGTCCTGCTGCATCATCAGCAAGTGGAAATACATCCACCCGCCATTGTCGCCATAGGGAACACTGAGCCTGGCGATTGTCGCCGGAATATCAAACTGCCTGGCGGTAAACCGACACACGGTTTCGGCGGCGATTTTGGAGATGCTATAGGTCGGAAACATATCGCGGTGGCTATCACCGAGCGGCGCATTTTCCACGCGCGGCCTCTGTCCTTCTTCATGGTCGTAAACCGCCGTCGATGAAAAATGCAGAAAGCCTTTGGCGCGGCGGCAGCGCAGCATCAGGTTACCCACACCCTCGCCATTGGCTTTCAGGTCGTATTCGAAATTGCCGGTTTTCACGACGGCAAAGTTCAGTACATATTCAATATCTTCAGGAACGGCGGTGAGCGTATCGCGATCAGCGAGATCGGCAGCGATAACTTTGGCACCTAGCGCCTCAATGCGATCGCGGTCCTCCTGCTTTGAAAAACGGGCCAGCGCATACACATCGGCGATTTTGGCGAAATGCTCTACCACAGGTAACGCTACCTGCCCGGTGGGGCCGGTAATGAGCATTTTACGTCCTGTCAGGTCTACGGGTGTTGCTGTCATTGTTGCTCCTCATTGTTGTTATTGATCGCTATAACACTAGTAATAAAAGCTTGTTCTCCACACCTGGCCTTATTTCGACTCAGGCCAGCGGCGAGTAGCTGGAATAGCCCTCTGACCCTGGCGTATACAGTGTTGCCGGGTTGAAGCGGGCGAGTTCAATACCCTCTCGCAATCGTCGCGGTAAATCGGGGTTGGCGATGAAATAGCGCCCAAATGACACCGCCTGCATTTCGCCGGCGGCAATCGCGGCGGCCGCTTCCGAGGCGCGGTAGCCGTCATTGGCGAGTAGATTGTCAGGAAAATACTGCCGACCGAGTTGCAGGTTATCTACGCGCCCCGATGGCAAACGGATGGTGTGTAAATAGGCCAGTTTCAGCGAGGCCGCGGCAGCCAGCATTGTATCGAAGGTCTCTTTAGGGTCGTCATCTGCCAGGTCGTTAAAGGGATTGTCCGGACAGATACGCATGCCCACCCGCCCCGCGCCCGCCACCGAAGTCATCGCCTCCAGCACTTCCAGCACAAATCGACAGCGATGACTGGCGCTACCACCGTAGGCATCCTGCCGCTGATTGCTGCCCGTCGAGAGAAACTGCGCAGGCAGATAACCGCTGGTGCAGTGCAGCTCAACTCCATCGAATCCGGCCTCACGCGCCATGATAGTGGCCCGTCGATACTCCTCAATCACCCTGGGAATATCATCGAGTGCCAGCGCCACGGGTTCGTCCAGGGGCTGCATACCCGCCTGATCAGTATAGATTTCACCTCGGGCCTGTATTGCCGATGGTGCAATCGTGGCACTGCCTGCTGGCTTGTTGTACGCGCTTGAAACACGACCGACGTGCATGATCTGCGCCACCATCAGCCCGCCCTCGGCATGTACAGCGTCCGTCACCCGACGCCAAGCCTGAACATGTTCCGCGTTGTAGATGCCCGGCGTGCGACAGTAGCCCAGCCCACTGGCGCTGGGAGCGATACCCTCGCTGATGATGAGGCCGGCACTGGCGCGCTGCCGGTAGTAGTCCACCATCACATCAGTCGGCATACCGTTTTCGCCGGCACGGCTGCGCGTCATCGGCGCCATCACAATACGATTGCGCAGCTTCAGGTCACCTAGCTGCGCAGCTTCAAACAAGGCGTCATGCATGGTTCAACGTACCCGAATTCTTGGTTCCGGGGCGCACCGGCGCATAGTGGTAAGAAAGGCATCCAGCGGCGCTGGTGGAGCGACCTGCGGTTCATCGACCCCGGGCGGATGCGCCCAGAAGCTTTGCCAGGAAGGCCATAGATCATGGTAGGCCCCGGCATAGGGTTCGCGATCCGGCCAGCGCATTTTATTGTCACCCACCGGCGGCTTGTTCAGGTCGGTCGCGTACCAGTAACAGGGCAGCCGACGCCGAAACAGCCAGCGGCCGTCGATACGCTCGTAATTGTCCCAGTACAGCATCTGCATGATGACCCACTCGGTGCCGCCGTCGCCACGGGGCGTCTCGTGCTCGTTCTTGGAATACACAACACCCCGGGCGTAATCTGCGCTATCGAACTCGATAATGTGATTGCCAATATGGTGCGAGGTGCCGGTGAACTGCAGCCGCAGCGTATCGTCTAGCCAGCGTTTCAGATGGGCGCGGCCAGACAACTCACGGCTTACCCGAATATCCGGGGCGAACAGGTTTACATGCGCATCCAGATCGCGCATGTCCAGCGACAGAGAATACTTGGCGGCCAATTGGCGGATCTCGTCGAGCGACTCCAGTCGATCGATCCGCTGCTCCAATGATGCCATGGGATACGCCTTGCTTATTCGTGATACCCGAGCATAGAAGCCCCGACCGAATCGGGTCAACGACCATTGCGCTCACATAGCTTGTCTTTAGCGCTCACGCGTATTTTCTGGCGCTGAGGTTCAGATAGTTATAGTGTCGAACCAGCCCAACAAGACACCACTATGCAAGTAATCATTCATCAACTGCGCGTTGCCGATGGCAGCGATATCCCCCTGCACTGGTTTCCCTCTGACGGCGAGGGCCAATGCCTGTTACTCCTGCCTGCTCTTGGGATTCAGGCCAAGCTATACAGGACGCTGGCATCACAGCTGTCCGCTGCCGGTCATCCGGTTGCCATTATGGAACAGCGCGGCCACGGGACAAGCTCGTTGCGCCCGGGCTATCGGTGCCGCTACTCCCTCGACGACATGCTCGACTACGACATACCTGCTGCCCTTGAATGGCTGGAGCAACAATGCCCGGGGCGACCGTTGGTGATGGGAGGACATAGCCTGGGCGGACACCTGACCACCATTTACGCGGCCCGTAACCCCCGTCAGTTGGCCGGGGTTGTTCATCTGGCCTGTGCTTTCCCCTATTGCGACGATTTCCCGGCGGCACAGCGTCGGCTATTAAAATTTCTGTGCGCAATGATTCCCGTATTCAAGTTCATTCCCGGCTACTATCCAGGCGACCTGTTGGGCTTCGGGTCGCGCGAGTCCACCGCCATGATGGCGCAGTGGCGCCAGTGGGCGCTGAGCGGCGACTTCAACTATGACAAACATACAGATCTCGCCACCCGCGGAGCCTACACTGGCCCCGTGCTGGCGCTGGAGTTGGAGCGCGACAGCTTTACCACCGAAACGGCGCTCATGCGAGCGCGCATGCCCTTTCAGCAGGATCGTATTACCCGCATAAGGTTGGGAGAAGCTGAACAGGGAGACTACCTGGGGCACACTCAGTGGGCACGTCAACCTGACGGCGCCAGGCTCAGCATAGTCGACTGGCTGGCGAAACTAGTCAGCTAGAACGGGAATACCATCGGGATAAGCACCAACACCGCAGCTGAATAGCAAATCGACAATGGCAGACCGCTGCGGAAATAATCGCGCAGGCTGTAACCACCGATGTTCTGGACCATGAGATTGGTCGTGTAACCATAGGGCGTCAGGAAGCTCGCGCTGGCGCCGAATGCCACCGCCATCACCATTGGCATGACATCGATACCAAAGCTCTCTGCCAGGCCGAACGCAATCGGGAAGACCAGGGCTGCGGCCGCGTTGTTCGTCATTAATTCGGTGAGCAGCAAGGTGCCGAAGTATATGCCCGCCATAGCCGCCCAGGGACCCAATCCGCCCAGAGCCACATGGAGCAAATCAGCCAGCCCCGCAACAACGCCGGCATTGGTGGCCGCCTGGGAAAGCGTCAGCGCCGAGGTGATAATCAACCACAGTTCAAAGGGGAAGCGGCGACGCAATTCGGAACCGCGCACCACGCCCATGACCAGCATACACACCAGCAGAAATGCCATGCCCTTAATGAGTGGCACCAGGCCCGCAGTTGCCATCGCCACCACTGCTACCAGGGTCGCAGTAATAAAGTAGTTCTGAGCGGGAGTCGCTGCTGCGCCACTGACCGTGTTATCGATGACCACAAAATTTTTGTCGAGATTCTTGCGCTCATTGAAGTCGGCGCCCACGGCCAGCATCAGATTGTCACCGGCCTGAATAGTGATATTCCCGAGCTTACCGGACAGCCGCTTACCACCCCGACGTATACCGACCACCGCCGCGTCGAACAGTGAACGGAAGCCGCTGTCCTTGATGGTCTTGCCCTCAATTGAGGCATTGGGCATGACGATGACCTCGGTCATATTCTCACGCAGCAAGCCCTCCTCTATCGCAAACAGGCGCAAGCCCGGAAACGCCTCCAAGGCGTTCACCTGCTTGACATCACCAGAGAAGATCAGTTTGTCGCCGGCCTCGATGAACTCTGTTGGCGCCACCGGTGAAATCAAATGTTCTCCGCGCACGATCTCCACGAGGAACAAATCGTCGAGCTCACGCAGGCCATTATCGAGAATGCTTTTACCGACAAGTTCGGAGTCGGCTTCGACCTCGGCCTCGATGAGATACTCATTGATATCGATTTGCTCGGCGCTGCTGCTCGGCAGCAATCTAGAACTCAATACAATGACCACTAATCCGATCAATGTGACAGGCAGACCCACCAGGAAGAAGTCGAAAAACGCCAGCCCTTCGCCGGTAGCATCTTCCAGGAAACTGCTGACAATCAGGTTGGTTGAGGTGCCTATGAGGGTCATCGTACCGCCCAGTATGGCGGCATAGGACAGAGGGATGAGAAGACGCGACGCAGGGTGGTGCCGATTACTGCGCACGGTATGCGCAAGCGTTGCAACGACGGCCGTATTGTTGACGAAGGCAGAGAAAAACGCTGTGACAGCACCGAGGCGCAACAGGCTGGCCGCATAGCCCTGGGTGATCAACTTGCCGGACAATCGAGTGAGCCAGGACAACTTTTCCAGGCCCACGGAGACCAGCAGCAGGATAATCAGCGTCATCAGCCCCATGTTGGACGCTTTCGCCAATACCTGTTCAGTCTCAACCAGACCGAGAAAGTATGCCGAAAGCATGGAGCACACAAACACCCATACCGCCGGCCAATCGGTGAAAATGAGACTGGCCAGCAGAGCTATAAACACTCCGGCAATCAGCAGCTGGTCAATCATTAAGCAACACGCCCTTGGATAAAACGCCAAGCATATCCGTTTGTCGTGGTCGGCGACAACAGGCGGGGCGCGGTATGACGTCGCAGACCCCGGAGCGGTATCGCCAGTCAGCGCTGGCGCGACACCTCGCTTGGCGATAATAATACCTGCGCCTTAACAATAACCAGGACCGAATCATGAGCACAGCAGACCCCTTCTCCCCCGTCACGCTGGGAAGTTTTGCCATGGCCAATCATTTCTTGATGGCGCCCATGACCCGCGCCCGGGCACCGGAGCGCGTGCCTAACGACATCATGGTCGACTACTACCGACAGCGTGCGGGCACCGGCCTGATTATCACCGAAGCCACTCAAGTGTCAGACCAGGGCACTGGCTCTATCGCCACCCCGGGCATCCATACCGCAGAGCAGATCGCAGGCTGGCGCAGGGTTACCGATGCAGTGCACGCCGCCGGCGGGCGCATCATCTGCCAGATATGGCACGTGGGCCGGGTTTCGCACAGCAAAATGCAGGCAAACGATGAGCAACCCGTGTCGTCTTCGGCAACCGCCGGTGAGGTCAACACCTTTACGGCCGATGGTTTTGAGCCCTGCACCCCACCGAGGGCGCTGACGAGAGATGAAATTGCCGGTGTCGTCAACCAGTATCGCCAGGGGGCCCTTAATGCCATCGAGGCGGGCTTTGACGGCGTACAAATCCACGCAGCCAGTGGCTACCTGATCGATCAGTTCCTGCGAGACGGGGTGAATCAGCGCGAGGACGACTACGGCGGCAGCGTGGAAAATCGCGCCCGCTTCCTGCTTGAAGTAACCGACGCTGTGTGCGATGCCATTGGCGGTGAGCGCACCTCGGTGCGCCTGTCTCCGTTTACGGTGACCTGGGATTGCAGTGACAGTCATCCCGAGTCGATCTTCAGCCATGCGGTGAGTGAACTGGACAAGCGCCCACTGGCGTTTCTGGAAATTGTCGAGCGGGGCTTTGACTCGCTGGCAGTGGATACCGGCGGTGGCTCAGATCTGGGCTTCTCGCCAGTCGACCTGCGCAAGCTCTACCGCGGTAATCTGGTGGCCAATGGCTGCTATGACCTCGAAAGCGCCCGCACTGCCCTGGCCAGTGGTCACGCCCAGGCTGTCTCTATCGGCCGGCCGTTGATGTCGACACCGGATTGGGTAGCGCGGCATGCCAGCGGCCAGCCACTTAATGACGATATTGAACCGGTGTTCTGGTATGGCGGGGCCGGTGAAGGCTACAGCGATCAGCCTGCAGCGTCGGAATGAGCTAGAACGGGTGCCCCACCATCACCCAGGCATTACTGCCTTCGTCGGACCAACCGACATCAAAGCGCACCACAATACCGCCCGTCATCGCCCTGAGGCCTAGCCCCACATCGCTGTGCCAGTCTTCCAGCAGTTCTGAGTCGTAGTCTGGCGCTACCCTGCCCCCTTCAACAAAGCCCACCAGTTGGAACCAGTCCAGGCGCAGGAACCGGAGCCAATCCACGTCTTTAACCGGGTTGTAGCGCAGCGTATAGCGCAACTCCGCGCTGGCATAGATTGAAGCCTTATCGTGGAAGCGGGCATCCCGATACCCGCGCATGCGATAAAAGCCGCCCAGGCTTGCCCCCTCAAGATACGGTGGCGCATCCTCGATACGCACGCCACCAATATCGTTGGTCGTCTCTCGCCAGCTCGGCGAATAGCCTGTCCAGGCATTGAGCGCCAGCACTCGCTGGCGAGCGAAGCGATCCTCGCCAAGGGGCACGTATTTGGCGGCCTCTGCCTCGACAAACGTCCATTGATCTTCAGAATCGAGCCAGGCTGGATCGTGGTGCAAGGCCATATACTGCCAACTTCCCTGGGAGGGATTAATCGGAAAATCGGTATTGTCGTGCAACAGCCCCAGCTCAAACGCATGAATAGTGCCGTCCAGATCACCGGCCCGCTCGTACTCGAAGCTCTGATAGCGGTTGTATTGGCGCAACGTCGCCACCGTCACGCCATGCTCCAACGGATTCCACTGCGGGCCGCCACTACCTTCAGAAACCAGAAGGCCACCCTCCAGCTCATAGTGGGCAATGGCTGAATCACGACCTTTGCCCGTTGGCAGCACATAGTCAAAGCGCATCTCCCACCAGTTACTATCGCCGCTGGACTCGAGAAAAAGATCCTCGCTGGAATCGTTGGCCCCCGGACGTATCACATCCGGCGGCAGATCCAGTTCACGAGGCCAGGTGTAGGCGCGGTGTTGCGGGTAGTAGCCCAGCATGCCGGTGACTGACACAAACAAGCGATCTGACCAGGGCGTGTTGTAATCCCAGACACCGGCAAACGCTCCCCAACTCTCTTCGCCCGCAAAGGCAATGCCGCCTACGAGCATCTGATCTTGATAAAAGCCCTTGCGCATACCCCCGACTCCCAGCACGGTGTCAGTACTCTCCGCCGCGAACGCATAAGGCAGCACCATGTATTCCCCGAGTGAACCGGTGTTCTCCAGACGGTCCACCGCCGACTTCACCTGCACCGGCGGCCGGGCCTGCGCCACGGTGGCCAGCATGCAGGACAAAATAAGAACGATAGAGGCGTATCTATTCATTGTTGCTTCGGCCGACAAAAGGTCTGTGGCGGACATTATCGGCGATCTCCAGTCCAGCGACTAGCGCTGCCCGGGAATACATCGTAATCAGTCGTCATTTATTGCGCGGCGCGCTTGGCTCATGCTAGTTTGAAACGGTCAAATCGCGCGAGCCTATACAGGATGTACGGCTAACGACCGCGATACCACCCCCGCTATGACGGGGCACAACGGGACGCAAACATGGCAGTTGATGAAGTACCGGGGCAGGCCGATAGCGGCATGTGCAGGATATTGGGCCGATGAGCATAATCACCCGTCTCAATATGGTATTCGTGCTCGGTGCAGTCACACTAGGCATACTTGCGAGCGGTGCCGCAGGCTTGCGCGATTACCAGATTCAGCTCAACCAAATCACCACGACGGCTGCCAGTGGGCTAGAGGCGCGCCCCGATCTGCAATTCCATATCTATCGCAACGACAGCGCGGCGATGGCCGACGTCATCGAGCTGTTCTTTCAGGACCCCGCCATTAGTGGCGGCGTTATCTACAACAACACCGGGGTCGAGATTTCGACACTGAAGAGCCCTGCCGGGCGCGGGTTCATTGCCACAGATTTCGACAGGGTCCGCGGCGATGCACTGACGGTGGATGAAGTACTCGTCGCATTTGCCAGTGACGGTGATCGCATCACCCCCACATGGTTCAACTCAGTGCTGGCCGCTGACGAACCCATTTATTACAGCCTGCCTGTATTCACCCTGGTCAACCCCGCTGAACGACTCCTCACCGAGGCGGATTTTGCCCTGGCACTGACCGATGCAACGCGCGATAAGAGCCAGTGGGTGATTGGCTATCTCCACCTCGTCCTGGATCGAACGCCGCTCAATGCTGCCGCCCTGTTCGCTGCCGCCACGGTAATGCTCTGGGTAGCTGCACTGGTATTGCTCTGCTGTATTGCCGCATGGCTGGTGGGGCGTCGTATTACCCGGCCACTCAAGCAATTGGGCGACATTGCCAATGATGTTGCCGCCGGCAACATGCAGGGGCCGATCCACCTCGAGGGTGGCGGCGAAATGCAGGAGGTTGCGCGGATTATTAATACCGTACTTGGCGGCATAAAGAACTTCAAAGCGGAACAGGAGATCGGCAACCGCCTCCTCAGCCTTAAGGTCGAAGAGCGCAACTCGCAACTGACGGAACGCAATGCACAGCTCAATAAAGTCGTGGGCGAGGTCAAGAAGACCCGCAGCCGACTCCACCACTTGTCTAATTACGACAAGCTCACGCAATTACCTAACCGCCAACTGTTTGCCGAACAACTGGACTTACTTCTCAAGCTCAATCACCGCAATCAGCATAATCTGGCGCTGCTGTTTATCGACCTGGACGAATTCAAACGGGTTAATGACTCACTCGGGATCAGCGCGGGCGATCATCTGCTGCAGCAGGTGGCGGGCCGCTTGAACGAAACCGTGCGCGAGAGCGATAGCATTGGCCACCTGGTGAACAGCGATGCAGACATTGCGGTGTCTCGTCTCGGCGGCGACGAGTTTACGGTTGTGCTCAATGAAGTAGAGTCCGATAAAGCTGCCTTGCAAGCTGCGCAGCGAGTGGTGGCAGCGCTGGAGGCGCCCTATTACATCGATGACCATGAGCTGGTTATCAAGCCTGCTATCGGAATCGCCATAGCGCCACTGCACGGGGCTGACGTCGAGGAACTGCTCTTGGCCGCCAGCGCGGCAAAATGGCATGCCAAGAAGACTCCCCGCGCGGGGATCGAAATGTACAGCGAAAGTATGGGTGAGCAAGGCCAGAGCCGGCTGCGCCTGGAAGCAGACCTGCGCAGAGCCATAGAACGCGATGAGCTGTCGCTGCACTACCAGCCCCAGGTGGACACACGTTCAGGCTCCGTGGCCGGTGTTGAGGCCCTGCTGCGCTGGGAGCATCCGGAAGAAGGCATGATCCCGCCCGGCGACTTTATTCGCCTGGCCGAGGAAATCGGCGTGATCGACCAACTCGGTGACTGGGTACTGGTGCAGGCCTGCCAGCAGGTACAGGCCTTTAATCGGGCAGGCCTCAAGCTGCAGAAAGTGGCCATTAACATTTCCGCACTACAGTTCGGCACAGAATTTGTTGCGCGTGTAAACCAGGTAATACGTCAGTTTGGCATTGCACCCGAGCAACTCGAACTGGCGCTGACCGAAGGCATTATGACCAGCAATGACGAGGAAACCGTTGAAGCCCTGCGGGCGTTGAAAGACACCGGCGTGTATTTGTCGGTCGATGATTTCGGCACGGGTTACTCACCGTTGACCTATCTAAGCCAATACCCGCTGGACGAGATCAAGATAGCGCGCGAATTTCTCCTCGACAGCGGCCGCAGCGAAGCCGGCGCTAAACTCATTGTGGCAATCATCGCCATGGCGCGTAGCCTGGGGCTGAGGGTATTGGTGACTGGGGTAGAAACCCACGCGCAGTTCAAGTTCCTGACGGAAAATGGCGCCGGGTTCCTCCAGGGTTATCTGTTCAGTCCGCCGGTAACCGCAGATGAACTCAAACCCATGCTTTCCCCCTGGCATTTTGTCGACCAGGTGCAGCGACTCGCTGAATCGCAGCCCCCGGCCAACACCCTCCCCTAGGCGCCATAGGCCGCCTGAAAGGCGGCCTCAAATGCTTCAAGTTGATCGGCGGGTAGATCATTGATTCCCGCAGCTCCAGCTCGACCACCACCGGTAGGAAATTGCATACACAATTCCGCGGCGCCCTGCTTGTTCGCCAGCGGTGCACGCACACTGACCAGATAGTTGCCGTTGTCCTTGGCTGTGAGTACGGCGTGAGCACGCTCGGGATTGGCCGTTGCAAGATCATTGCTGAATACACCGCTAACCCGCCGCGCCCAGGCTTCATTCGGCAGCATGAAAATCGCCACCTCAGCGCTCGCCAGTGAGGCCTGTAATGCCTCCGCTGCCCCCATGTCCTGGGTGTAGCCTTCGGCCAGGGTACGGAAGTGCGCAGAGGCGCTGACAAAATCGAGGGCGCTTTGCGCTTCGGCCAGGTGAAGATAAAGATCCTTAGGATCAAAGTGCAGGTCGGCAATGGCCGGGCCATAGCCGTTGTAATTGATATACGTACCCAGCTTCTCCAGACGATCCAGATCTTCACTGGCGATATCCAGCCCCTTGGCGAGAGTCCGTGCAGTCTCTTTGAGGTTGTCGCCAAAGGCACCGGTAACCGCCCAGTCCAGGTAGGCACCCTGCAGATGGCCATTGACAAGCGCCGCCGTGCACACGTCAGGGGACTCATTGATCAAGCTCACCAGAGACGCATGCTCAGGAATATCACCCGGGAAATGATGATCGACATAAAACACTTCAGCGCCGGCCTCCAGTGCTGTGGCCAGGCCCTGTTTGTTTTTGTCCATCGAAATATCGAGCACAGTGAGCCTATCACCCGCCGCAGGATCAATCTTACTGAGCAGATTGATATCGCGCTTCACTCCGGTCACCAGTTGGGCATCACGGGGCTCCGCTTTGCGCAACTGAAGCAACGCACAAATACCATCGGCATCGCCGTTAAAAACATCGTAATCCATTCTATACCTCCAAAAAAAATCGCGACCATTGGCCGTCCCGCGCCCAGGCGGGTCAGCCAATGGCCGCGATACGCTGTGCTAGCTATCGAGACTCTGGTAGTAGTCGGACAGAATCTTGGCGACTTCAGGTCGGGAGAATTCCGGGGGCGGCGCAATGCCCTTACCCAGCATCTCGCGTACTGCGGTACCGGAAAGGAGTACAAAGTCATCCTTGGAGTGGTCAGGCGCGTCGCGCATCATCACAACCTTGTTCAGCTTCTTGCTGTATGCGGTGTGATCGGCCTTGTAGATTTCGAGCTCAAGCGCGTCCGCAGGCACTTCTTCGTCAAAGATCGTCTGAGCGTCAAAGCCACCGTAGTAATCTCCCACACCCGCGTGATCGCGACCCACAATCAGGTGAGTACATCCGCAGTTCTGGCGGAACACTGCGTGCAGCACGGCTTCGCGTGGTCCTGCATACAGCATGTCGAAGCCGTAGCCGGTAATCATGACGGTGTTTTCGGGGAAATACACATCCACCATCTTGCGAATTGCAGCGTCGCGTACATCCGCTGGAATGTCACCGGGCTTGAGCTTACCGAGCAGCATGTGGATGAGAATACCGTCGGCGTTCAGATCGTCCTTGGCCATGCGACACAGTTCTTCGTGAGCACGGTGCATGGGATTGCGGGTCTGGAAGGCCACTACCTTCTCCCAGCCACGCTTGGCAATCTCCTCGCGAATTTCCACCGCAGTCCGGAAAGTCTCGGGGAACTCCGCCTGGAAATAAGAGAAGTTAAGCACCTGAATCGGACCGGACAGCAGCGTCTTGCCGAGGCTCTTGAAGGTCGCGACACCCGGGTGCTGACCGTCGAGCGTGCGGAAGATCTTCTCCGCCATAAAATCGATCTGCTCATCGCTGACGGATTCAACCGCCTCTACATCCATAATGGCAAGCACGGGATTGCCTTCGACATTGGGGTCGCGCAAGGCAATGCGGCTACCGGCCTCGACACCACTTTCATCGGTCATGTTAACCACGGGCACCGGGAAAAATACGCCGCTGCTGGTGGTCATGGATTCCGCGACGCTCATAGCATCCGCGAGATTCATGTAACCCGTAAGCGGGTTGAAATAACCGCCACCGAGCATCACTGCATTTGCCGCAGCGGCTGAGTTCAGCAAAATAGAGGGCAGCGACTCTGCCTCAGTGAGCAGTGCTGCACGCTGGGCATCGTCGGCGACGTACAGGGGGTTCAGTTCATCAGAACCATGGGGCTTGATCATGCTTTTCTCCGGTTTACTTGGTGACAATGCCGCGCTCACGCAGCAGGTCGAGGATCAGGTTGACTTCTTCTTCCAGCGACTGCTGGTCAGAGTGCAGGTGCAGCTCAGGGTTTGCGGGCGCCTCATAGGGATCGTCAATACCGGTGAAGTTCTTGATTTCGCCGGCCCGGGCCTTCTTGTACAAGCCCTTGGGGTCGCGCGCTTCAGCGGCTTCGAGTGAACAATCGACAAAGATCTCAATAAAGTCCATGCCGGCTTCTTCGTGGAGTACCCGCACCGCGTCACGGTCTGCCTTATAGGGGCTCACAAAGCTCGACAGTGCAATCTGGCCACTGTCGACGAACAACTTGGCCACCTCGCCAATACGACGAATGTTCTCGGCACGATCTTCGGCGGAAAAGCCAAGGTTCTTGTTGATACCCATACGGACGTTGTCGCCGTCGAGGCGATAGCAGGCCACACCGCGTTCGTGCAACATACCCTCGAGTTCCACCGCCACCGTGCTTTTGCCGCTACCGGACAATCCGGTGAACCACAAAGTGGCGCCTTTGTGTCCCAACAGCTTTTCGCGGTGCTCTCTGGTGATATCGCCTTCGTGCCAGTGCACATTGGTTGCTTTTTGTTCAGCCATGGTAGGGTCCTGTCTGTTGGGATAATGAGATCGGCGCAGCTTACGCACGTTACAGCTATATGTAAAACAGGATATTATGGATACCAGTATCGGTTTTTCCGGCGGTAAGTCCGCCGCTACACGAAGATGAAATATACCCTCAAACAACTCCAGGTCTTTCTCGCCGTTGCCCGGCACGAGAACATCTCGCGCGCAGCAGCTGAGCTGCATATGTCACAGTCAGCGGCCAGTGAGGCCCTGCTCAACCTCGAACAGGGCTACGCCATACCGCTGTTTGATCGCGCCAGTAATAAGCTGTCTCTAAATGCCACGGGGCACACGGTCCGCAAGGAAGCCGAATCGCTGCTCGCCCACTGCCAGCATTTTGAAGACCTTTTGCATACGCACCAGTCACTGGGACACATCAAGGTTGGCGCGAGCTTTACCATAGGCAACCATCTCGCCACCCGTTACCTGGCCGGCTATCTTGGCAAGTATCCCGAGGCCGACGTCCGCCTGGAGATCGCCAATACCCCGGAAATTGTGGCCAAAGTCCTCAACTACGAGGTCGATATCGGCATGATCGAAGGCGAGTATCAGCACCGGGAACTGGAACTGATTCCCTGGCGAGACGATGAACTGGTGGTGTTCTGCGCGGCCAATCATCCACTGGCGGAGAAAAAGACCCTATCGACCCGGGATATTCGCGAGGCAGCATGGATATTGCGCGAGCCGGATTCCGGTGCTCGTCACACCTTCGACCGTGCCATGGCGGGATTGCTTTCGGAGCTGAACGTTTATATGGAGTTCATGCACAATGAAGCGATTAAAAATGCCGTAGAATCGGGCCTGGGCATCGGCTGTCTGTCCCGCATTGTACTGGAGCGCAATTTCGCCAATGGCGATCTCGTGCCACTGACCCTGCCCCGCCGCGATCTGCGTCGTAGCTTTTACTTCGTCCTGCCCAGGCAGCGCTACCCAATCGAGTCGGTGAGCTACTGGATGGATACCTGTCGCTCCGTCGACACCTGAACTAAGATAGGCTTTTTTGGAGGAGTCCGCCCCATGGCCAGTGGCCATACCAACAAGCACACCGCCCGCTCAGCCCAGACCAGACTGCGCTTTATCAACGCTGCCCAGAAGCTATTTGCCGAGCGCGGTGTTGACGTCGTATCTCTGAACGAGGTGACAAAAGCTGCCGGGCAGAAAAACCGCAACGCGTTGCAATATCATTTCGGCAACCGGCAGGGGCTCATACAGGCTATTCTCGATTACCATGCCGATCCGGTCGAGGCACTGCGAAACCGGTTCCTGGCGAGCGCCGAGCTCGAGCAATGGTCGCCCGCAGAGCAGGTCGCCCGCACCCTCGTCACACCATTGGGAGAGTATCTGAAGAGCACCCCCGAGGGTGAGTATTACGTGAGAATTCTGTCGCAACTGGCGGCCACTAACAGCCCGACAACCAATCCAGGCGCCGATTCACAAATCAGTTTCCGCGATGTCCCTGCCCTGGAACCCCTGGTTGCCAGGGCGCTGTCACACCTCGGCCAGGCGGAGGCTAGGCGCCGCCTGTTTCTGGCGGTGTCGATTAATTTCCACAGTATTGCAGACATCTGCAGCGCCTTTGGCGACAAGCCCCGTCAACGCAGCATCATGCTCGACCAGGTAGCCGGCGCCATTGCAGCCACGCTGGAAGCCCCGCCAGGAACTGAGTTGAGCCAGCGCAAAATCATCCACATTGACGCGGATTCCTTCTACGCGTCTGTCGAGATGCGCGAAGACCCCAGTTTGGTCGGCCACCCCATCGCCGTGGGCGGGCGCACTGGCCGTGGCGTCATTGCCACCTGCAACTACGAGGCCCGTAAGTTCGGTGTGCACTCCGCCATGCCCAGTAGCCGCGCCCGACAGCTGTGCCCCCAGTTGCAAATTCTCAAACCGCGCTTTGAGCTTTATCGCGAGGTGTCTCGCCAGTTCCACCAGGTATTTAACCGCTATACAGATGTCATCGAACCACTCAGCCTAGATGAGGCCTATCTCGATGTCAGCGCAGCCACTGCCTGCCGTGGCAGCGCCACCCTTATTGCCGAAGACATACGCGCGAGTATTAAGCGCGAGCTGAATCTGACCGTTTCGGCGGGTGTCGCTCCGAATAAGTTTCTTGCCAAGGTCGGAAGCGACTGGAACAAGCCCGACGGCTGCTTCACGATCGCGCCGGAGCAGGTCGCAGAATTTGTGGCCGATCTTCCTGTGGCAAAAATCAATGGGGTCGGCAGCGTCACTGCTGCCAAGCTGGAAAAACTGGGCGCGACCACCTGCGGGGAGTTGCAAAAGATACCGCTGGAAACCCTGGCCCGACGCTTTGGCAAATACGGCATACGCCTGTCACGCCTTGCCCACGGTGACGATAATCGCCCGGTACAGACCAGCCGCATTCGCAAATCCATCTCGGTGGAGAACACCTATGCCGACGATCTTAAAGATACCGGAGCCATGCAACTCGCACTGGAAAAAATCCTCGAAGAACTTGAATCCCGATTTCACCACATTGACGAGCAGTACCACCCGCACAAGCGATTTGTAAAAGTAAAATTCAATAACTTCGAACAGACGACCATCGAAGAGGTCATTCCCGCCAACGGGGAGCACTGGTTACAACCGGTGGCCTACCGGGCACTGTTGGAGAGAGCGTGGCAGCGCCAGAGCCGACCGGTCCGATTGCTGGGGGCGGGACTGCGGCTAAACCCTCGCAGCGAAGTGCGGGAAGCGCAGCTGGCGCTGTTTGAAGCCTGATCTGCGTCTAGCGTCGATCAAACTTTGTAGATAGGACAATCGCCGAATCTGTGTCCCGAACACCTTCGGTCTCGCCAATTCGGTCCAGGGTGGTGTCGAGCTCTGCCGGACTGTGCACCCGCATCAGTGCCACCATATCGATTTTGCCACTAACGGTGTACAAGGCCTCAACCTGAGGAAGTTTCTCAAGGGCACTGGTTACCATCGCCCCCTTGCGTGGATCTACCACCAGATTGACGTAAGCCTGTATTGTTTCCGCGCGATAACTGTCGCTCAGCTTGACCTTGTAACCGGTAATGACGCCATTGCTTTCCAGGGCCGTAAGGCGCTTTTGCACCGTCGTGCGCGACAAATCCAGTTCCCGTGCAAGCTCACTGACGCTCTGACGCGCATTGCGCTGCAGTGCCTTCAACAGCCGTTTATCGTTCTTACTCAGCTCCACTTCAGCTCCCCCACAACCAACAATTAACAAATTGAACATTATGCTGGTCAATTTGGCACCTATTTGACCATATTAACCAGTTATTGCAACTGCCAATTCATCACCCGATAGCCACACAATGAATGCATAACAACCTCAGGAATACCGACATGACAGGTGACATCAAACAACAATGGCAGCAAGACCGGCGCGAGACCTACTCCTGTACCGGTGGCTTCATCGCCAGCGCTCAGCCGGAAGATTCTGCCTACCTGTTCTGCGCTGCCAAACTGGAAACCCGCGCGGCCGACTTTCTGAGCAACTTCAATGGTGCGGTCAGCTATGCTGTCAAGGCCAACCCCGAAGCCCGAATTCTGCAGACCTTGCGTCGCAGCGGCGTGCAGCACTTCGACGTTGCATCCCTGGAGGAAGTTCGCTCTACCCTGGCCATCGCGCCACAAGCAACGCTGCACTTTAACAATCCTATCAAGGACGACACATCAATAGCTGAAGCCTACCAGCGCTATGGCGTACGCTCATTTGCCCTCGACGAGACTGCCGAGCTGGAGAAAATCTACCGGGCCTGCGGTGGCGACCCTGAGGTTCGCTACACCGTTCGCTTCAAACTGGAACACAGTGGCGCCGCGTACGACTTTGGCAGCAAGTTCGGCGCTACGCCCGATGCAGCCGTACAGCTGCTACGCCTCGTCAAGGCGCGGGGCGGCCGCCCCGCACTCACCTTCCACCCGGGCTCACAGTGTGTTGAGCCCGCCATGTACGGCCGCTATCTCGAAGTGGCGGGCGATATTATTGAGCGCGCGGGTGTTGCGCCAGAACTGGTCAACGTCGGAGGTGGCTTTCCCGTTCAATACGCTGGCGCCGATGTGCCCGAACTGGCCACGTTCTTCGCTGAAATTCATTCCGCTGCCGAGCGCTTTCTGCCTGCTGGCACGCCGCTTATGTGTGAACCTGGACGCGCCATGGTGGCGGACAGCGTCTCGCTGCTGACCCGGGTCATTCATGTACGTGAAAACGGCCACAGCCTGTTTGTAAACGACGGGGTGTACGGCGGTATGCAGGAACAGCTGCTGATTGACCTGCAAATGCCCGTGCGCGCCTGGCGTGGCGACAGCCTGCTCAGCGGACCGGTCAACGAGTACCACGTGTTCGGACCTACCTGCGACCCTGTCGATAAGCTGTCGCGAACCACACCGCTACCGAAGGACCTGCGCGCCGGAGACTACATCGAATTCGGCTTGCTGGGTGCCTATGGTTCAGCCACGAGCACCGGCTTTAATGGCTTCCGCTCCGGGGGCTATCGCGACATTCTGGTCGCTCAGGATTTTAGCGCTCGCTAGTTGCGCTAAACCAGATCGGCGAGGACCAGGCCCGTTCCTGAATAACGGGCCGATGCTCCGGCGCACAACACCCTTCAAACCCATCGGCAATGGTCGCAGGGTCGTCACATCTGACACCGGCGGCCACGCACTGACGCTGGCTCCAGCGACAGCTGGGATTTTCAAGAACACGCGTGTAGTAAAAGGCCGATTCCCCGGGCTTGAACTCAGGGTCGCGCCATACGCTGCAAAGTTCGGCGAACCCCTCACCACTGCGCGCACAGTTAGCGGGATTGACCGTCGCACCATTGTCTGCCGATCCGGCTACATCGAAGACCTTTTCCCGGGCATTACCGCCGACGTCCACCCAACCCTTTACCACCTGAATACGCTGTAAGGGCACACCCGGGGAATCCGGGGTGCCGGGGTCCTGACTGGCCGCAATCAGAAAAACCGGCGGCGTCTCACTTGCGGCCCACTCGCCACCCATCGGCACGCCATTGGCGTACGCTATGGCAATGCGATCCGCCTGGTCACACAAATTGTCGGGATAGTCGCCGGCAAACATGCGACTGGTAATACGCGGACCGGAGGTGGCATAGGTTTCCCGGGCGCGCATGCCATTAAACAAGGCATCTCGCGAATTTTCTTCGGCCCAGACGACGGCCAGACCACCAGGGTTGTATTCAAGCTTGTCGGGCAGCCCGGGCGGTATAGCCTCGCCCGCGGGCACTCCGGCGCCACCGTGACCGAGGAAACGATCCTCTTCGGCGGCTCCGGGAGCCCCAAGGTGGGTATCTGTGCTGGCGATAACACCAAACTGATAAGGGTTTACCCCGAGCTCCTGCTCCAACTTCAGACCATCGACGAGCACCTGCCTGACGAACCCGGTGTCAGGCAGCGGCGGCTTGTTGAGGCCTGCGATGTTGTCGTTGGGCTGTTGTTCGAAGGCACACAACTCATCGCTCGCCCCTGGGCCGTAGTAGCACTCAGAGGCGCCCTTGTGCTGCATGATCTCCACCAGCGGTTCAAACCGCATGCGCCGGGCAGCGTATTCAGGCGTCATTAAACCCCCACCGTCAAGCTGCGCCGGGAACATGTAGCCCGCACTCAGATTGGAGTTGTGGGGAATGACCAACGCATCACAGGTACCCGAGCTCAGGCATTTCTCATGCAATCCCTGCCACAACAGTTCAGGGGCGGGAGTATCGATAAAGCTCAGGGGAAGATCCGGGACATCGGCATTGCGAAATACCACATTGCGATGCAGATTACCGCCGCTGGCGCCCTCCATCGCTGTCCACTCGTAGCCCACAAAACTGGTGAATTCGCACTGCGCCGAACGATCGTAATGCTGCTCCGCCGCATGCTGCATTTCGCCCCAGGGGATGCGCGACGCCTCCAGACACACTTGATCGTCATCGCCACACAGGCCCAGATGCGCCTGCTGCATAGTGGCCACGAAGTTAAACAGGTAATAGGCAACCCGCGGCAGATTGCGATACACCACGCACTGCCAGCTGCCATATCCCTCCGCGTCCGGTGTATTACACATATACACCTCGCCAATCAGTTCGGCGTGATCAGAGACCATGGCGAAATCCAGTGGACGTCGCAGCTGCAGGCTGCGCATGCCTTCCCCACTATCGCTCCAGGGCTGGATAGGCAGTTTCTCGCCACGTGCGAATGCGTAAGCCTGGGCGGGGTTGTCTGAGTACCCTGGGTGCTTGCATCGAGGGAATATCGGGTGTGGACATGCAGATCGCCAAACCACGGCTGCTTGAGCGGGTCGCGATTGGCGCAGGCCTCACGTTGCTCTGAATAGCCCTGCTCTGCCGTCAGAGCCGCCGGACATACCGAGAGTATGAGCAGTGTGATTAAAAGCTGTTTGTACCTGGCCATCCATCTCTCCAACTGACTGCAATGATGCCCTGGCCGAGCTTAACTCAGCGGCAGAGCCGATGTATTCTCGCGTCTCCAGATACTGGGTGAAAGTCCTTCCCAGCGTTTGAAAGCGTGGCTGAAATTCGCCGATTCCCTATAGCCCAGCAATGTCGATATCTGCTCCATCGGCAACCGGGTCTTTCCCAGATATTCAAGCGCCAGACCATAGCGTAGCTCGTCGACGATTTCACGGTAGCCGGTATTCTCATCGCGCAATCGCCGCTTGAGGGTGCGAGTAGATAAACCCAATGAATTGGCCACAACATCGATATCGGGGAACACGCCGGGCCGGGAGAGCACCTGCATACGCACACTGTCGACAAATCGTCCCTGACCACTCAGCCGCGCCATGATCAACTGGCACTGCTGCTCAAGATGCAGGGAGGTTCCTCGATGATTGTTCAGCAGCGGTTCTTCCAGTAACGCCGCATCAAACACTAGCCGACTGTGTTGACTGGAAAAGCTGACCGGACTCTGGAACATCCGCAGATAGTTGTCGGCATTGCCGTTGCTCGCATGCGGCAACAACACATGATGCAGGTAAAAACGTTGTCCCAGTATGGCCCGAAAGGTGCGTGCAGCGGCTGCCAGGCCACGGTCGACGAAAACCCGGGTCAGATCAGGTGAGGTGTCAGGATTGCCACGCAGTTCAAACCAGGCATCGCGCCCCTGTTTGCCATAACCGAAGCTGAAGAAACTGAACGCCATGGGTCCAAAGCTCTCCGCCAACACCAGGACGCGTTCGAACGTTTCTGCAGAGAGTAAGGCGTAACCAAACAATCCGTAGCGCTCGGGAATCACCACGTCACCCAGTTCCAGACCAATGCTGGGATCGCCGCTCAAGCGGATCACATTTTCGTAAAACCGGCACTCCTGCTCTCTACTGAGCGAGTCGTCAATTCCCTCACGCAGAACGTCCGCTTCGCACAGGCCAGTTCCATCCAGACAGGCCGCTGCATCGTGGCCGCGGGCGGCCATGACCTCCAAAGCGGGCAACAACGATCTTACAGGGTGGAGTATCACGAACAGGGCAGCAGCAGGCTAAGCACGGCAAAAGACCGCGAAAGTGTAAACATCCCGTGTATAAAGCACAAACCGATAGCGACACCGCAGACCAAGGGGTATGATCTCGACCATGCAGAAACAGTACTCTCCTCCCCAGTTCCCCTGGCTCTCTGTCGGGGCGCTGAGCGTGTTCCTGATGGCGTTAATCGGCTTTGAATCCGGCGTCTCTGTCACCGAGCGCCCCGAGCTCAGCACCGAAGGGTTTCTGACCAAAGCCTACTATTCTCTGAGCCTGTTTGTGGTTGGCGGCGTTGACCTGGGCACACCTCTGGGCGGCCCGCTGTTGGGCCAGGCCATGGTTTGGACGGCTTATTTCGGCGCGCCCATGCTCGCTGCATGGGGCCTGATCAGCGCCCTGCTTCGCGCACTGGCACCGCAGGCGTGGCAACTCAAGCGCCTGCGCAATCACGTCGTGGTGGTTGGCGATGGCGAACTGGCCATCAGCTACCTGAGGGTGCTTCGGGAGCACAACCGGAAAACCCCCGTAGTCGTAGTCTCCAATACTGGCTCAGAGGTTTTGCGGGACGAGTTCAAACAGAGTTTTGGTGCGGTCGTGGTCAGCGGTGACATTACCCACCAGTTTTTCCTACGCGAGCTGCGCGTGGAACGCGCGCGGCGTATTCTGCTGCTAAACGATAACAGCCTGCGCAGTTACGAGGCTGCCAGCGTCTTGCTGAACCTGGTACCGGGCATCGCATCGAGAGTCATCATTCACTGTTCAAGCCTGCGCTTCATGCGCTCCATGGCCAATACCCGGGTAGCCAACCATTGCCACTGCTTCAACACCTACCATCTGGCGGCTTCTGGCCTGGTTCGCGGGCAAATGCTCGAGCACTTCCACGAGACACGCCCCAAAGACGTTGTCATCCTCGCGGGCTTTGGGCGCTTTGGCCAGACCGTGCTCGAGGAAATGCAAAACTCTGCCTCGGGGGAACTGGATACCGTACTTATCATCGACAAGGACGCCCGCCGCCGCGTTCTGGTGGCAGACGAACAGATGAAATTCAGCGGCGACTATCGACGTGAGTTGTTTGAAGGCGACATTGCCCACCCGGAGGTCTGGGAGCAGGTGCGCAATACCGTCAGCGTCGACGGCGACAATACCGTATTCGTACTCGGCACCGGCCGCGAGGAAGAGAACCTGCGCACAGCGCTGTGGCTGCGCCGAAAATACCCGCAGTCCATGGTCATTGCACGCTCCAGCAAGGAATCCCTGTTCGCCACTGAAGTGGGCCGGGAGCACAATATCATCAGCATCAGTATTGCCCAGTTACTGGAAGACAATATTCCGCGCGACTGGATCGAGATGCGCTGATCAGCGCGTTTGTGCCCGACCGGTAAAATCGTCATACTCTGCCCCCAGGAACACTGGAGACCTGCCCCTTGATTCGCCTCGCCACCCTCATCGTACTCGCCGCAACTCTTGCCGCCTGCAGCTCGGAAATCGAGGACGCCAAAAAAGCCCTGGCGGACAGCATCGTCATCAAGACAGACATGTCTGTCAGTGACCTGAGAGCCTATCCCGGCGATGTTGTGTGCGGCAAATTTACCGCCTACGTCTCCTACCATGAACCCCGTATGGAGGATGCACCCTTCATCTACAGAAACGGGCAAATCGATCGCACTCCCCGACCGAGTGACTGGAAGATCTTCTGCAATGAGGATTCAGCGACCTCGCTGACCGCCATGACCGGCTTTGGCCCACTGACCAACGACAGCGCCGAGTGGCTGGCGATAATTCGCGACTTTGGAAAGATCACGGCTGCTCTTGAAGCCTACTACGCAGATAATCACTTCTACCCTTATAACGAACAGGGTCTGGCGGCACTGATGGAGAAGCCTGAAAGTAAAATGCCCATGCCGAACTACCCCGAAGCAGGCTATTTATCTGCTATGCCAAACGATCCTTGGGGGCGGCCATACCTGTATAAGGCTGTCCAATGGGGTCGCAACAAGGGCAAAGTCGAACTGCTATCACTGGGCCGCGACGGCACCCCCGGTGGCGAGGGTCTGGACGCCGATGTCAGTTCAGAGTACCTCAGCTACTTCAACCACATTATAGCCACGCTCTAACACCGCTACCGGGTCAGAGCGAGCACCAGCGCGCGCAACCGGGCAGCATTCACTGGTTTGGGCAGGAACCGGAATCCAGCCGCCTTGGCCCGATCGCGAATAACATCGCTGTCGTCAGCGCTGATAATGATGCAGGGCAGCGCTTTGCCGAGCAGTTTACGGCCCTCGATCACGGCATTCAGCCCTGTGTCGCCCTCATCCAGATGATAGTCGGCCAATACAATATCCGGCGTCGGGCGTTCACCGATACGTCGCAGCAGCGCCTCTCGACCAGCCGCAGTCGAGACCACCGCACCCATGGTGCTTAATAGTTCCTGCATACCCTCGAGAATCAGCGGATCATTATCCACGCACACGATCTCCAGACCCTGCAGGTCGGCGCCCAGTGACGACTGTTGCTCTCGTGTATCCTGCTGCTGAGGCTGGCCAAACGTCACCCCAATGGCGAAGCAACTGCCCCGCCCTGGCGCGGAGCGCAGCTTGAGATGGTGGCCAAGCAGTTCAGCGTACCGGGCGACAATCGCCAGCCCAAGGCCCAGCCCCTCTTCGCCCTGGTGACGATGGCGCTCCAAACGCTGAAACTCCTGGAACACCAGCAGTTGATCCTGCTCTGCAATGCCGGGGCCGGTATCAAGCACCTGTAGTTCAGCGCCATCGCGCCGGCGCCGCAGACCAACCACAATCCGGCCACTGTCAGTGTATTTCACTGCGTTGGATATCAGGTTTTGCAAGATGCGTGTGAGCAACGCCTGATCTGTATAAAGCCAGGCGGAACTGTCCACCACGCTCAGCTCAAGCCCGCTCGACTGGGCAACAGGAATGAATTCGCGACTCAGTGAGTCGAGAATCGCACTAATCGGGAAGTGACTGCGGCGAGGCATTTGCTTGCCCGAGTCCAACCGGGAAATTTCGCGCAGCTCTGCAATGAGTTCCTCGGCTCGTTGCAGTGAACTGTCAATCTGGTCGACTACGCGGCGGGTTTCGCCGTCACCATCCCCGCTCAGCCGCGGTTTGAGCGCTGCAGTGAACAGACGTGCAGCGTTAATCGGTTGCAGCAGATCATGGCTGGTCGCCGACATAAATCGCGTACGGCTCTGATGGGCATCCCGAAGGCGGGACTCGACCTGAGCGCGAAGCCTATTCTCCTGGCGCAACTTGGCATTGGTTTCGCTCAATGTCTGCGACCCACTGGCTACCTTCTGCTCGAGCTCCAACTTGGCGTCTTCCAACTGCGCCACCACATCGCGATAATCGGTAATATCGATGTAGGTGGTCACGAAACCGCCGTGAGGCAAGGGGTTGCCACGGATATCAATCACCGTACCGTCAGGCAGGGTCCGCTCCAGGCGATGTGAATTGCCCTCGCGCAGCCAGGCCAGGCGCTTATCGATCTCCTCTTCGACCAGACGACCGCCCGTATCGAGTATGCCCCGCTCAGCATTGAAGCGATAAACGCGCTCTATCGGGCAACCCACATACAGAAAGCGCTGTGGGTAGTGGAACATTTCTTCGTAGCGTTTGTTCCAGGCCACAAGGCGCAGCTCCTTGTCGACCACCGACACCCCCTGGATCAGGCTCTCTACTGTCGTTTGCAATAACTCGCGATTAAACGTATTGAGTCGGCTGGCATCCGTCACCATGCCGGCCAGATCGGTGTATTCCAGTTGCTGGCTGCGCTCCAGTTGCTCCATGGCCTGATGCGCAGAAGTCGAGCCAATAATGCGCGCCAGCACCGCTTCCACCTGAGTGACCACGAAAATGGGCGCCCGGTCACCGGGCAGCAGACGCTGTTCATAGCTGTCTTCAAAACGCAGCCACATGGCCCGCGACTCAGCCTCATCCAGAAAAGGCGGCAGCAATGCCTGTAACTGGCTTACGCGGATCAGGCTGAGTTCGAAATCCCGGTCGCTCTCTGACGGCGATGCCTGTTGATCTTCCGTGAACAGCCGCGCCTGGCGAATATCTGCCTGAGAAGGCTTGAATGCCAGTGAGAGAACCACCAGGGCCACAAGATTGACCGTCAAGCTCCACCCCGTGGCATAGGCCAATCGATTCTCACCGCTGATGCCAAACAGATTCATGGGTCGCAACCAGTTCTGACCGAACAGGCCCTGGGTCAACAAAGTGGCATCGACATTCAGCACCACTGGCAACACACAGCAGTAAAACCAGAGTCCCAATCCGCACAGCAAGCCGACGACAACCCCGATACCGTGAGCGCGCCGCCAGTACAATCCCGCCAGCAGCCCAGGCGCCAATTGGGCGGCGGCAAGAAACGAGATAAAACCGATCTGGGTCAGCCACGGAATATTCATTATCTGCCGGGTCACGAGCCAGGCCGCCAGCAGTATGCCGGCAATGGTCAGCTGGCGGCTACGCCGCAGGCTGTCGCCCAGGTTGAGCACTGCTGCTGCCGACGCAGCATTGGCCCGCATGATCATGGGCGCGACGATCTCATTGGTAATCATGATGGCGAGGCTGACCGTGGCGACAATGACCATGCCCGTGGCCGCAGAGATACCACCGATAAAGGCCGCTACGGTCACCCAGCGCGCTTCGAGCGAAATAGGCAGTAGCTGGACATAAGTATCGGGACTAATCGTGTCAGACATTGTGTAGACATGAGCGCCTGCCAGACTGATAGGGACAACCAGCAACATGAATAACGCCAGGTACGCCGGAAATAGCCAGCGCGCCACCCCGGTGCGTGTGCCCTGCCCGGCCTCTACCACCATGACATGAAATTGTCGGGGGAGACACAATATGGCCAAGGCACTGATCAGAGTCCGCGCCAGGAAATCGGCCGTAATCGAAAACTCACCCAACGCCTGAGAACCCTGCGTGACACGGAGGTCCGCGGGCAGCCGGCCTAGATAGGCCAGCGCGAGAATGGCCACGGCGACAAATGCCAACAACTTGACGATGGACTCAACCGCCACGGCCGCCATCATACCTTGATGCCGTTCGCGGCCATCGAGCCGCCGGGTGCCAAATAGAATAGTGAACACCGCCAGGACAATCGCCACCAGCAAGGCAGTATCGCCGTCGTACTCACCCATACCCTCAAGATTGCCGCCCACAATTGACCAGGCCTGTGCAAGCGCCTTGAACTGCAGCGCGATGTAAGGCAGTACCGCCGTGGTGGCCACCAGAGTGACCAGTACCGCCAGCGCCTGACGTTTACCGTACCTGGCGCCAATGTAGTCGGCTATCGAGGTAACCCGGTGGCGTTCGCCCACAGCGAGCAAGCGTTGAATAATCGGCCAGCCAAGAACAAACAGCGCAATGGGCCCCAGGTAAATCGGAGCATGCCCCCAGGCAGTTGCCGTTGCACTGCCCACCGCTCCATAAAAAGTCCAGGAACTGCAATACACCGCCAGCGATAGGGCGTATATCAAACCCCGTACGCCGGGCCGCGCCAGCCAGCTATCCGGGGCACCCTCGTCCACCTGTCGATCCGCCCACCAGGCCACTGCAAACAGTACACAGATATAGAGGAGTGCCAGACTCAGCAAATTGGTGGCAGTTACCATCGGCGACTCAGGGAGTTGATTTGTCCAGCGAGCATACCACGCGAACAGGGGCTACTATAGTAAGCAAGCAGTGCCAAACCGTGAGCATATAACGTGACATTGAAACCACTCTTTTGCATCCTGAGTTTAGTCTTGTACCTGTGTGCATTTGAAGCCCATGCACATCGCAAGACCGACATTATTCATTTCTACAATGGCGACAAGCTCACCGGGGAAATCGTGTCCCTCATGGGCGGCATCCTCAAGGTGAGCACCGATGCCATGGGCACCGTACAAATTGAGTGGCCTGAAATCGCGCGTATGGAAAGCGAGTACCATTACGAGGTTAGAGTCACCAATGGCGACCGTATCTATGGTTCTTTCTCCGATAAAGCGCGCCCCGGGCAGGTACTGGTCACAGACGTTTTCGCCCGCCACCAACTTGAGTCCCTGGCGATCGTTGAAATACGCCCGATCGAGGATAGCTGGGTCGATCGCCTCAACATCCACCTGTCGGGCACCTATGGCTATACCCGGGCCAGTGGTGTTACCCAACTGGCGTTTAACACCGAGATCAGCTACGAAAACGAACGCTCCAGAAACACCCTAACAGGACAGGTTGATATTTCCGACACGAACGAAGGAAGCACCTCAAGCAAACGACTAAATTTTCAAAGGGCGGTGTGGCCGGGCAACCGTTCGGACCAATTCCGAACTGGCTTCGTCAACTACGAAGATAACGATGAGCTCGAACTTGATTACCGGGTAGCGGTAGGTGGTGGTACCGGTCGTTACTTTATCGATACCAATCGGTCACGCCTCACCGGCGCAGGCGGCTTGCAGGTAATTACGGAGAAGGGGTTCAGTGATGGATCTAATGAAGATATCGAGGGGTTTCTTAACGTCAGCTATTCCACATGGAAGTTCTCCACGCCGGAACTTCACGTCGATCTGAATTTCACCCTTTATCCCAGCCTGACAGATGCGGGGCGCTTACGAAGCTACAGCAACGCACGCATTAGCTGGGAAATTATTGAAGACCTTAGCTGGGACATCACGGCGTGGGCAACCAGCGACAACAACGTGGAAGATAACGTCAGCTACTGGGACTACTCCATCACCACCGGCATAGGCTGGGATTTCTAATCACCCGGGCGACTGCGAGTAAACATGCACGTCCCGCTGCGGGAAGGGTATAGAGATACCTTCGCTATCAAAGCGCATTTTCACCTCTCGGGTAATATCCCAATACACACCCCAATAGTCTTCAGTGCGCACCCACGGTCGTACGATGAAGTTCACCGATGAGTCTGCCAGCTCATGCAACTTCACGAGCGCCTCCGGCGTTGACAATACCTTCTCATGTTCTTCCAGCACAGACGCAAGTACCGACTCGGCCTTGGCTATATCATCTGTGTAACTGATACCAAACACCAGATCGACACGGCGAACTTTCTGCGCCGTCACATTTTTGATGACGTCACCCCAGATCTTACTGTTGGGAACCACCAATGTCTGATTATCAAATGTAGTAATCGTAGTAGATACCAGGCTCATTTTCTTGACCAGCCCGGACGCACCGGCCACCTCAACAAAATCGTCGACATCGTAAGGGCGATACAGGAGTATCATCCCGCCGGCGGCGAAGTTGCCCAGTGTATCCTGCAGCGCAAAGCCAATTACAAACCCGGCGACACCAAGACCCGCCAGCATGGGGCCGAGCGATATCCCGACTTGTGACAATGCAATTAAATACCCGAACACCATCACAACGCCGCCGCAGACCGAAATCAGCACATCCTTGAGCAGTGTGGACATGTCGTTACCCGGACGCTCACACGCCAACTTGACCAACTTACGTACCAATCGCGCCAAGTACCGGAAAACCAGTAGTATGCTAATGAACAGCAGCAGTTTGAATAGAATATCCGGGGCGTTGTCTGCGATAGCAATTTTGACATTGTCCCAGCCCGACTGCAGCAGGCTCACCAGAACACCCGCTCCCAGGGCGCTGACTTTAATGCTGTGGCTCTGTGCGAGCAGTACTTCTTTATATACCGCGGGGTTTTCGCCCAGACGCGCCAGTAAATCAATCAGCTTCTCAAGATGAGCCAGATCCAGTTCCTGCTGTCGAGCCATGCCGTTGCGCGCGACCGCCAGGTCTGCATTCTGAGTATCCTCAACAATGCGCTCATTCAGTTCGTCCAGCGCACCACCGGTGTATTTGATCCGGCCCGTCAGGGTCTCTGCCTGTAAATACAGCATGGGCAGCAGGTCACCCGAGAGTGTCCCATCGGACAGTCCGAATTCCTTGCGCCGCTCAATAAGCGTCACGAGTGCAACGTAGTAACGCATTCTCAGGTTTTCCAGGCTTTCAGCCTTCGCCTCGGCAACAACCAGGTCGGCCCCCGAGAGCTCCGTAAGCATCACTCTTTGCTCGGCGATACGAGCAGTTAGCTTGGAAGTGCGCTGCAGCACCCCCTTGCCTACGCCCCCGAGACCTTCGCCCAGGAAGATCGCTACACTCGCTCGCACTTCATTGTCTTCAGGCAGAGTCGAAGCTGCCTGCGCCAACTTATCCAGATTTAACAAGAGTTTGAAGCTGCGATCATCGCGTCGATAAAGCAGAGATTGCATGTCGTGATCTGAGGCACCTTCTATCAGCGCGTCCAGCATTTGAATACTGACGATATCCGCCTGCAGGCGGTCCGACATTTTGGCGACCTGCTCAGGCGTGATCCTATCGGCAATATCCGCCTGCAGGCGGTCCGACATTTTAGCGACCTGATCAGGCGTGATTTTATCGGCCCCATAGGCCGGAGCAGACAACCCAGTGTAGAGCATCAGTGAAACTAGCAGGGCGCGAACGATGGCAATCACAAATGTACTCCGTTCTTCGATATGCGGTGCAAACTTCTGAACATCGGTACTTTTCACATTAGCACAATCCGTGTAATTTCCCAGAAGCACATGGGAGTCATTTGGCAGTTCAGATAGTAGGACCAGCCTCGGTTACCCACCCCGGAAAATGGCCGTTCTGGTCATATTTGGCGAGGTTGCAGGTAGTATATTGACTCGCATATGGGACGACCCGCTGCGCAAGAAGGAGAGCTACATCTCCATTGCGGGACTCTTATAAAGATAACTAACCCGTCCACGCCGACACTGGCATGGACATCCGTGTGAGGTATTGCAATGAGAAACCGCCGCCCCTCTACTCCGGTAGTGGCCAAAACCCTTCTCGCGACGGCCGTCGCTGCCATGGTGTCACCGACCTCTGCCCAGGACCTGTTTCTGGAAGAAGTGATTGTGACTGCCCAGAAGCGCGCAGCCACGATTCAGGAAATCTCCGGCACTGTTAACGTGGTCACCGGCGAAAGCATGGACCGCTATTCTGCGTTCAAGTTTAACGACTTGGAACAGATGACTGCAGGCCTCACCCTGAATAGCCCCAACTCGCGCAACAACAGTATTGCCATGCGCGGTGTCAGCATCGACCCTGAAGCGGGCGCAAGCGCTGTTGTGAGCGTTTACTGGAACGACCAGCCCGTGCGCGAAGACGTGGCGTTCTCCCAGCTGTACGACATGGAACGTGTGGAAATCCTGCGCGGCCCCCAGGGCACACTCCAAGGTAGAACCTCTCCCGGAGGCGCCATCAACCTGGTGACCCGTCACGCGGACCTGGCGGAAAACGAAGGTTCTATCGAACTTAGTGCCTCTGACAACGAGGGTTTCAATGGCAAAGTGTCTTTTGGCGGCCCCATCATCAATGAGGTTTTCGCAGCGCGTATTGCCGCCGTATACGACGTTAACAACTCTACCAACGTTGAACAGTTCCAGGGGTTCGACGATCCAGAAGCAGAGGCTTTGTCTGCACGCCTGAGCACCGTCTGGCAGGCCGGCGATAATCTAAACATCAAGTTCGTCTACCAGTACCAGGATCGCGACACCGATGATCCAAAGGCCATGAACGGGACAGACAACCTCGGCGAGCGCCCCACCCTGTCGCCGGAGGACCGCACATCCCTCGGCGACCTGATCGACAACGCCGAGATGGAGTACGACCTGGCCAACCTGCAGATTGACTGGGATATCGGCGATATCAACCTGGCCTCTGTGACCGGCTACTCGGAGAGCTCCAAGGTGAGCTTCACCGAGAACGATCGAGCCAACTATGTCGACGAAGAGATTCCCACCTGGCAGAACTCCAATACCGACCAGGAATCTATCTCCCAGGAACTACGCCTGTCCACCTCAGACAATGACTTCTGGGACTGGATGGTCGGCATTTACTACCAGGATCAGAAAACCGCAACTGACTTCTTTGCCAATAGCGTGGATACCGGCATTGGCTTTATCACCGCAGGCGACATTCCAGTCGACCGGAAAGAGCTGGGTATCTTTACCTTCAATACTTTCTATCTGGGCGAGGCCACGAAGCTGGAAGTTGGTCTGCGCTACGCCGAGTATGACTCTTTCCGCAGAGCGACCGTAAACTATGGCGGTCTGACTTACCTGCCGCCGGCGTTCGAGCCTATCATAGACATTATTGAAGCAGGTTTCGCAGCAGCGTTCCCCATCGAGGGGGTTAGCGAAGAGAATCAGAACACCAAAGAAGATACCATCACCGGCTCTGTTGCGATCAACCACGACTGGACCGACAACACCACACTATATGCCGCCTACAACCGTGGCTACCGCCCGAGCGGCATCTCGATTAATCCGACGCCGAACATACAGTTTCTGCCTAACGGTGAAGACGACCTGATTCACGACGAAGAGAAAAGTGATTCCTTCGAAGTGGGTTTCAAGGGTCGTTATCTGAATGGACGCTCCACGCTGAATGGCGCGTTGTTCTATCAGAAGTACGACGGCTATCTGGGCTTCACCCGCGGCGTACAGGTACTCGACGACGACGGTAACCCGCAGGATATTTCCGGCGGTGTGCTCTTCAACGGCGACGCCACCGTTTGGGGCGCTGAACTCGAAGGCCAGATTCTGCTAAGCGAACACTGGAATGCCGGCGGTGCGGTGTCCTACACCAAGGGTGAATGGGATGATGGCGCTACAAAGCCCTGTAATGACCGCCAACCGGGTGAAGTTCTGGGCTTCTGTGACATTGGCGGTGATGCCCTCGGTGGGGAGCCAGAGTGGAGTGTGACAGCCAACACTGAATACTTCATGCCCATTGGCAGCAACGAGTGGTATGTACGCGCCCTGTACAAGTACACCGATGAACGCCTAAATACTGAAGCGTCAGCAGGCATCACCTCTCGCGAAACGTTCGATGCTAACCACGTCGTCAATGTTTATGCCGGTCTGCGCTCCAGTGACTACACCTGGGACGTGAACATCTGGGCCAAGAACCTGCTGGATTCCGATGAGGTCGTCTTCGAACAGGGTCACGACCAGTTCGACATACTGTATTCAGGCGGGTCCTACCTGCAGTCCAACATCCAGACCGAGCGCGTTATCGGCGCTACCGTGCGCTACAGCTTCTAAAGAACTGGCACTTCAGAAAAGGGCGGCTCAGGCCGCCCTTTTTTGTTTCAGTCCAATAGTATCCGGCCCCCGGGGTCATTGGCGCCCTGCCCTGCTATGACTATCCTCTGGATCAAACCATCGGAGATGCACCGTGAAAAAGCTGCTTACCCACGCCCTTGTGGCTGTCATCTTTCTGCTCATCGGGATGACCCTGGCAGATACCAGAATCGCTGAGACTGCGCTGGATGCCGCGCGCTCGGCGCGTTCCGCTGCGATCGAAGTCGTCGGCAATCGCGCCGGCATCGAAACCCGAACCATGGTGTTGGCGGAAAACCCCGAGATTATCTCGCGCCTGATGGAAGGCGGTTCCTTTGGTGGCGAATACTCGGTGGAGGCAGCCCAAAACATGTTCGGCCGCACCCAGGCGGCAATCGACGATGTCATGAACAAAACCCATGTCGTCGAGGTTGGCCCGCGCAGCTATCTGATTCGCATGCCCATCGTCAACGCGGCTTTCTTCGTTACCGACGAAGGTGTGGTGCTCGTTGATACCGGCATGGGCCCCGCGGGTCCGGCCATTTACGCGGCAATCCGCTCCGTCACTGACCTGCCCATACACACCATCATCTATACCCATGGGCATGTCGACCACAGCTATGGCACCTGGGCGATTATGGAGGCCGGTGAGACGCCGGAAATCATTGCCCACGACTTGCTCAAACCTCGATTTGAGCGCTATATCCGCCTGCGCGGTTCGCTGGCCAAATACATGAGCCAACCCGAGGAGCAACTCCCCGCCTCTACCGATGACCTGGTCTGGCCCACACGCTATTTCAGCGATCGGCTGGAAATCGAAGTGGGCGGCGAAACCTTCGTGCTTCAACATCACAAAGGCGAAACCGATGACCAGCTGTACGTCTGGGTACCGGGCCGCGGCGCCCTGGCCAGCGCCGATTACTATCAGGGTTTCCTGCCCAACGCCGGCAATGGCAAGCGCACCCAACGGCACGTGGAAGCCTGGTCTGCGGCCATGAAGGAGATGGCGGCGCTGGAGCCGGCATTCCTGCTGCCGGCTCACGGCGAAGCCCTGACGGATACTGCTACGATCCAGGAAAACTTCCTGGTGCTGGCAGAGGCATTTGATCACATTACCGAGCACACTATCGATGGGCTTAATGCGGGCAAGCGCAAGGATGAAATCTTCCTTAGTGTGCAGTTACCTGAGCACCTGGCGACACACCCGACACTCAACGTGCAGTATGTGACACCCAACGACATCTCCAAAATGTTGATCAAACAGTACACTGGCTGGTGGGATGACATCCCCTCGCACTGGACGCCGGCAACCATGGAGAATCAGGGTGAGATGATTATTGAACTCGCCGGAGGCAATATCCCCGCGATTGTTGAGTACGCACAGGGCCTGATTGCCAACGATATTCGCCTGGCGTCGCACCTGACCGACTGGCTGTTCTACGCCCGGCCCGATGACCCCAACGTGCAACAGTTGGTCTACGACGTGTACAAAACCCGGATTATGGATCGGGAGACCAACACCATGGAAATGTTGACCTACCTGGATCAGATGACCGCTGCGCGAGAGCGTGCTCGCTCCCGCTAAGCGGCAGATACCCCTGAATTAACCGCGGCGCAGACGCGCTGCGGTAGCCAACTCCTCGAGCAGGGTCACCGTGTCATCCCAGTTGATGCAGGGATCGGTAATACTCTGACCGTAAGTCAGCTCCTGGCCAGGCACTACATTCTGTCGTCCCTCAACCAGGTTGGACTCAATCATCACACCGAAGATACTGCGTGTACCGCGCGCAACCTGTGTTGCGATATCAGATGCCACGTCGATCTGGCGGGCTGGGATCTTGCGTGAATTGGCATGCGAGGCGTCAATCATGATGCGCTCAGGCAGGCCTGACATGGACAACATTGCCGCAGCATCGTCCACGGAGAACATATCGTAGTTAGGATGCTTACCACCGCGCAGAATGATATGGCAGTCTTCGTTGCCAGCAGTCTGGAAAATCGCTGAGTGTCCCTGCTTGGTCACCGACAGGAAATTGTGCGGCTGTGAGGCGGAACCAATGGCATCGATAGCCACCTGAATGTCACCATCCGTTGCATTCTTGAAACCCACGGGACAAGACAAACCCGACGCCAGTTCACGGTGAGTCTGGCTCTCGGTCGTCCGTGCGCCGATCGCGCCCCACGAAATAAGGTCCGCATAGTACTGGGGGCTGATCAAATCGAGATACTCAGTACCGGTCGGCAACCCCATTTCCGCCAAGTCCGCCAACAGCTGGCGCGCCAGGTGCAGGCCCTTGTTGATCTGGAAAGTGTCATTCAGATCCGGGTCATTGATCAGGCCTTTCCAGCCCACAGTGGTGCGCGGCTTTTCGAAATACACGCGCATCACCACCAGGACATCGTCAGCAATTTGGTCCGCTTCCGCCTTAAGCCGGGCAGCGTAGTCGCGGGCCGCAACGGGGTCGTGAATAGAACAAGGGCCTACCACTACCAGCAGGCGATCGTCCTCGCCCGTAAGAATACGGTGAATCGCCTCGCGGGCGTTGTTAACAGTGGCCGCCGCCGCATCGCTGACCCCGATTTCCTCAATAATATGTTCCGGAGAAATCAGCTCATTGGTTTTCTGAATTCTCAGGTCGTCTGTGTTGGCAGTCATACTCGCTAAACCTTTCTGTTGCTGCAAAAAATCGGCGCCTAATATAGCACCCACAGGCCACTTTGGGGATGGTGTGCTATGCAGTGTCGATGACGTTCACCGCCACGCTGTGGGCGGCGCAAAACGCGCGCAGTGCCGATTCACTCTCAACGGGGAGCGAAATGTGCAGCCATACCTGCTCTCGATAGTCGACATGCTCAATCTCAGCATCGAGTTGCCCCAGGCGGTGGCGCAATGCTTGCTCGTCAGCAAAATTGGCGCTGAGTACCAACCGGCACATATCGCGCAGCGCCCGGGTAGGTAGTTTGTCCATGGCCTGTTGGGTGGCAGCACTGTATGCGCGAACCAGCCCGCCAGCGCCGAGCTTAATGCCGCCGAAGTAGCGGATGACAATCACCAGTACGTCGCCCACCTCACCGTGCTGGAGGACGTTCAGCATCGGCTTGCCCGCCGTACCCGAGGGCTCGCCATCGTCATTCATGCCGGCATTTCGCGCATCCGCCGGCGAACCCAACAAGTAGGCCCAACAGTGGTGACGGGCATCGGGGTAGTCACTTCTTGCGCAGCGAACGGCTGCGTTGACCTCATCGCGATTGCTTACCGGGTGAACGCGGGCAATAAAGCGTGATTTCTTGACCGCATACTCGTGCTCGATCACGGCCGCCGGTATGAGGTAGGCCACGGCTCAGGCGGGATGCTGTCCGAGCACCGGCCAGTACTCACTAATGCGCCCCTGCTCCAGCACCGCTATATCGCCAAACTGGAGGAATACAAACTCACTCTGGTCGGGCCGCAGGAACACCCAATCGTCCACCGCCAGATCAGTTGCGGCAGAGCCGTTAAGCATTTCCTGATTGGTGGAACGACCATAGATAGTATTAGTGCTCAAACCCTGGGGCGATACCGGTTGCGCCTTCCAGAAACCACCGTAAGTGAACACGGTGCGACGCCGATTCACATCCCACAAAGATTGCAGTTGCCCCAGGTCTATGCCGGGAATCTTTACTCCATCGCTGGTCTTGATTACCGGGGTGGCTATGTAACTCGCTGGCTGATGGTCCGCCAGTGAGGGTAGATCGAAGTCGCCGGGCTTCACCAGGCAGGATCCTGCAGCTAGTTCATTGAACGGATAGTCGCCTTCATCGTACAACTGGTAGGTCGGGCTACCACCGCAGTTGAGCACCACATCCTGCGGCCAATCGCTGCCAAGGTAACCCTTTGCTGAAGCCACGTAACCGCGATAGGCATCCATGGCAGCCCGCTTGTAGCGCTCTGGCCCACCAGGCACTTTAACGATATGCGGCTCGTAGCCCATCAGACCCGCAAACTTCAGGTGGCGCGATGCCTGAATAATCGCCAGCGTTGCCTCAAGCTCTTCGTTTGACTGCACACCTCCGCGGTGCAATCCCACATCCAGTTCGAGGCATACAAGCATGTCCTGGCCCAAGGTATCGGCCAGGTCGGCGTACTGTGTCGCTCGCGCGGGGCTGTCCAGAAGCCAGCGCAACTGACGACTGGCATTGAACGATTCGCCGCGATATTCGGCATAGAACCTCGCTGCCGCCGCCACCGGCAAAGGCTTACCGAGCAATACGTCTGCCTGCGGCAGTCGTTCGGCGACGCGATTCAAAAACGGTTGGTGGAACAGCATCAGGCGGTTGCTATCGGCGGACTGCATGACCTCTTCCAGCAACTCAATCGAGGGCAGTGACTTGGCGACGATGCGATAGTGGAAACGGTTACCGATATGGCGCTTGAGCGTCGCGACATTGTCGCGCAGTAACTTCCGATCAATGACCAGGCGCGGCGCAGCCAGACCAGCGTGATCCAGCGCAGTGCTAAGGCCCCTGAAATAATCGGTATGCGGCGCCCCGCGATCACTGGGGCGCAATAAAAGTCCCGCGCCTGCGGCACCTGCCAGCCCACCCAGAACAAAGCTGCGACGTTTCATGCGACTACCCGAAGAGACCGGACAGATATTCGTTAAGGAAACGCCCCTGCGGATCCAGCTCGCGGCGCACCTCGGCAAAATCGTCCCAGCGCGGGTAGAGCTCGCGGAACTCCTTCTGACCGAGGCTGTTGAGCTTACCCCAGTGAGGACGACCCCCGTACTTGCGTAGAATCGGCTCGATGGTGGCAAAGTACGGCTTGTAGTCTTCTTCAAAATAGCGGTGTACCGCAATGGACATGGATTCCTGCTGGTAGAACGGGCTCAACCAGATGTCGTCGCCCTTCACATAGCGAATCTCCAAGGGGAAAAAGACCTCGTGATGATCGCGCTCCAGCGCATCGACCACCTCGCGCAATGCCTTCAGACCATTCTCTCGCGGCAGGTGGTACTCCATTTCATTGAAGCGCACATTGCGTTCATTCGCGTAATTGCTCCAGGAGTGGCCGATTTTGACTTCGTCGGGAATAGTGCGTGCGTAGGTGCTTAACACCAGCTCGCGAACCGCCGGCGTCCAGTCCAGCCAATCGCGAATCATCTTCAGCTCCATAGTGCCCTCATTGGGATCCACAGGCGCCTCAGCAGCAGCGATTGGCTCGTCGGTAATATCGTGCGAGTCGGTAAAACCCCAACCTGAGAACGGCACGTAGAAAAACTCGAAGTTGCGGTGCTTGTTGGCCATGCCATCCACGACTTCCAACATCTCTTCCAGTGGCATCCAGATCATTTCCCGGCGCAGTCGATACGGCGCCTGGTTTTGCATGCGCACCTGGGTAATCATTCCCAGACTACCGAGGGATACCTTTGCCGCCTGAAAAATTTCTGGGTTCGTTTGCGCATCACACCACAAGATGTCACCTGCGGCTGTCACCAATTCAAGTCCCGTCACCTGCGTTGACATACACCCAAAGCCCGCTCCGGTACCATGAGTGGCGGTGGCGAGGCTGCCCGCCAACGTCTGCTCGTCGATATCGGGCATATTGACCAGTGCCTGGCCAGCGTCATGCAGCGGCTGGCCGATGTCGCCCAAACGGGTACCACCGCCGATGTTGGCCTGCAGGGTATTGCTGTCGACGTTACTCACCCCACCCATACGCGACAGTGACACCAGTGTGCCGTCGGTTGGCACCAACGGTGTAAAAGAGTGCCCCGCACCCACCGCGCGAATCGTTCCGGTGGTGGTGGTAAGTAGCTCCTGCAGCTCGGCCATGCTGGCCGGTGCTTTACGCGCCATCGGCAGGCACTGCTGGCTCCCTGACCAGTTCCGCCAGGGAAGCCGGCGCGGTTCGGAAGCAAGTGCCAGCGGGCTCATCTGCGACGCTACGGCCGTGGCCACCAGCGCCTGTAATACACTGCGACGCTGCATCATCAGCCCTGCTCCCCCGCCATAAACAGAATCAACGCCTCGAACTCTTCTGCACTGCAATCCATACACAAGCCAAAGGGAGGCATGCCGCCGAAACCATTGATCACGCTGTCGAGCAGTACGTCGATACCCTTGTCCATGCGCGGCTGCCAGGCTGTGGCGTCGCCGGTCAACGGCGACCCCGTGGCTGCGACCGTATGACAACTGCGACAGCTGCGGTTATAGATTTCGGCCAGCTGCCCATCGGCCGGTTGCAAATCACGACTGGCGACCTCGGCAGCCGCGGTCTTACTGTCCTGCTCAGGCGCACAGCCCACGACGGTAAATGTAAGTGCCACCAGGAGTAACTTGATCATATGCATCGCAGAGCGCCTTATGTTAGTGATAACTATTTTTCTATTGTGGTTATTTTATGAGCACCCACCGGCGGGGTCAATTGCTTTCTGCGGCCCCTGCCCAGTAGTCATCGAGCATTCTGCCGACGGTATTGGATTCAACCAGGTGTGCTGCATACCAGGTGTGCAGACAGCGAATACGTGATGTGTCGGCGATACCACCAATACCCTTGATCTCGAACACATCGCCAAAGCCCAACGCTTTGACCCGCTGCCGCTCCTCCTCGGACATGTAGGCTTCACGACGCGCCTTGTAGCGGCGATGATCCTCTGCCATTTGCGCCTGCAGTGACGAGTCGGCATTAATCTGGTCCTGCAGCTGCGCAATTAGTCCCGACGCTTCTTCCTGATCTATCCGGTAGGATATCTCGCGATCCACCAGCCAATAGAGTGTCGGGAAAGGTTTGTCGTCAACGAGCGGCGCCACCCTGATCACACTGGGCTCACCCGCGGCATTACGCACTGATACCTCCTCGAGGCCGCGCGGCGCGCGCCCCAGTAATGCCGCCACTGCCCGGCGATCTGTTTCTGTAATACTCAAGCTACTCCTCTCCATAGCGGCCTGTGCCCACTATCATCTTAGTCATATTCTAGGGCTCCCACTGATTTTCCATGACGGACAACGCCAAATCATCGCGCTGCCGCCAACCTTCGCGCGCCAACATGGGCTCGTCGTAAAATTCGTCCGTATGGCCAATGCAGAGCACCGCAATAGGTTTACTGCCGGCGGGCATTGCCAGTAACCGGGCCAGGTCATCGGGATCAAACAGCGATACCCAGCCCACTGCCAGGCCCTCAGCACGGGCTGCCAACCACAGATTCTGAATGGCACAGGCGGTGGAGGCCAAATCCATTTCCGGCAGCGTCCGCCGACCAAACACATGCTCCTCGCGCTGGTCCATCAGGCCCACCACCAACAGCTCACCGCACTCGAGTATGCCCTCGACCTTCAGTTGCATAAATTCGTCACTGCGCTCACCCAGCGCTTCGGCCGTAGCCACGCGTTCGGCTTCCACCAATGCGTGAATCTGCTGGCGCAATGCTGGCTGGGTAACACGCAGGAAACGCCACGGCTGCATGAAACCCACACTAGGCCCGTGATGAGCCGCCTGCAGTAGCCGCTGCAACATGGCCGGATCAACCGGATCAGACCGAAAGTGGCGCATGTCGCGGCGCTCATAAATGGCGCGGTAAACGGCAGCTAACTCCGCCGGGCTAAATCGATGTTCGTCTGCCATGAATCAGTTATCATCCTTCACTTTGCCGCGCATAGTACTCAGGTATCGCCATGAACTCCACGCCCGATCATGCCCCCGCTTCCAGCAGGCAGAGACAGGAATTACGGGCATTGGCCACGGCCTTCAGTTTCCTGACCCGCATTCCCGTGCCACCCTTTGCCTGGTCCGAGCACAGTTTTCGCCAGTCCACCGCCTACTTCCCTCTGGTGGGTCTGGTCATCGGCGCATTGTCCGCTGCAGTGTTCACCATCAGCGCGATGCTATGGCCACAGTCGATTGCGGCAGTGCTGACCCTGGTAACAGCAGTAGCTCTTACCGGCGCCTTCCACGAAGACGGTCTGGCGGACAGCGCAGACGGCCTGGGCGGTGGCTGGACGACCGAAGACAAGCTGCGCATCATGAAAGACAGCCGCATAGGCACGTACGGTGCGGTTACCCTGTTCCTGGCGCTCGCACTGAAGCTCGCCTGCCTGGCAAGCACTGTGGCCGCCATGGTTCCCCTGGCCCTGATCACCGCCCACACACTGGGGCGCTGGACGACACTGCCGCTGGTGCGTTTCTGCGCCTATGTCAGTGAAGGTGCCAGCGGCAAGCCATTGGTAGGCAGTGTCTCCGCCCGCCGCATCGGTCTGGGCACAGCCATCGCTGTGCTGCCTTTGCTGTGGCTCCCGCTACCCCAGGCGCTTGCGCTGATCGCCGTGGTGGCGGCCCTGCTCGTGTCAAGCCAACGGTGGCTACGGCGCAGTATCGGCGGCATTACCGGCGACACGCTGGGCGCTGTCAATCAACTGACGGAATGCGCAGTGCTGCTGTTTTTCTGCGCCCATTACGCCATTTGAACCGCCGTCTGACCCTGCTACGCCACGCCCATGCGGAACGCCCCGCCGGGCGCTGCGTGGGACAATGGGAACATCCCCTGTCCACCCATGGCCAGCGGCAGATCGCCGCACTGGCCAGCCACTGGGCTGGCCCGCTACCGAGCCGTATCGTCAGCAGCGATATCGGCCGGGCGCGACAAACGGCGGAGATTCTCGCGGACCTGCTCAACGCCCCTGCCCCGGACATCGACGTTCGCCTGCGTGAGATCTCCATGGGCCACTGGGAAGGCCAGAGCTGGGATACGCTGTACGCCACCCACCAGGCCGCCGTCGACCACTGGGGCCAGCACTGGGTACACGAAGGTCCCCCGGGGGGTGAATCCGCCGTACAGGTGGCAGAGCGCATGCACGAGGTCGTCGACCAGAGCCCTCCAGGCACCCTGCTGGTCGGCCATCGAGGGGCCCTGGGTATTCTGCTGTGCGAGCTGGCCGGACAGCCTCTGGCCGGGGCGTTCAACTATTCATTCGCCAACGCGGCACCCGTCAGCCTCAATTGACTTAGTCTTGCCCAGCCTTTATTCTCCCCGCCCCGTATCAGGTGCCTGCCGCATTCCGAGGAACTGCTGGGTGGGTTAAATGGGAAGCGTGCGACAGCGATGTCGACACCACTGCCCCCGCAACGGTATGCCGTCACTGACGGACAGTCCGACACCTGCCTGATGCATTCACCGATGGAGCGGAGGGCTTCATTAAGGTTGTCTGGCCTACCGGGCTGTATTTCCTGATCCCCTCCCTCAGTCGCCAACAGACTAAATGGCAATTGAGGAATTCTAATGTCCAAAATTACACCGCTGGCGCTCGCCGTTATCAGCGCTACACCACTGCTGGCCCAGGCTCAGGTGGAAACCACCAACAGCCAACTCGAGGAAGTGGTCGTCGTATCCTCGCGGGTGGCTATGCCCCTGCGCCAGATCGGCACGTCCGTCTCTGTCATCACGGCTGCCGACATTGAGGCGCGCGGTTACAACTCGCTGTTTGACGTGCTGCGCACCCAGCCCGCTATCGGCGTGAGCAACACCGGCGGTGCCGGCTCCGCAACCAGCGTTCGCGTTCGCGGTGAAGAAGGATACCGGACCAAGCTCTATATCGATGGCATTGACGTCTCCGATAGCTCCGGCACGCAAATCGGCCCCAAGTTTGAAAACCTGATGTCCGCAGGGATTAATCGCGTTGAAATTCTGCGCGGCACTCAGGGCATGATGTATGGCGCAGATGCCGGCGGTGTCATCAACGCCTACACCCGAGCAGCCGAGCCAGGCTTCAGCGGCAGAGTGAGTGCCGAAGGCGGCCGCTACGGCACCCAACAATTGGCCGCAGATGCAGCCGGTGGTAATGACACCCTCGACTTCAGCATATCGGCCATTGACTTTGAAACCGACGGTTTCAACACCCAAGCCACAGACACTGACCTCAGGGACGATGACGGTTACGAAAACACCACCCTGCACGGCCGTCTGGGCTGGAACATCAGCGACGATTTACGTGTTGAAGCGGTACTGCGAGACACCGAAGGCGAAAACGAGTACGACAGCTGCTTTAGCAGTGCCACGTTCACCAGCAGCAATGATTGTTACAACACCTTTGACCAGTCCGCCTGGCACCTCTCTGCTGAGTTACAAACCGGACGCTTCAGCCACGACCTGAGCTACACTGGCAACGAAACCGAGCGCAAGTTCTATACCGAAGATGTATTCGGCTTTGGTGGCGATGGCGACCTCGACCAATACGGCTACCTGGGCAGCTTCACTGTTAGCGATGCAACCCGTCTCGTCTATGGCGCCGAGCGCAAGGAAGAGAGCTTTGACGACGGCTTTAATAATCGCGAGCGCAATCAGGACGGCTACTACCTGGAGTACCAGGGTGAAGTGATTGACGATTTCTTTGTTACCGCGGGCGCGCGCTACGACGACAATGACGACTTCGGTTCTCACACCACCTACCGCGCCAGCGGCGCTTACCTTATTCCCATGAACAATGGCGAACTCAAGTTGAAAGCCACATACGGCACGGGTTTCCGCGCACCCAGCCTGTACGAGGTTGCCTACAACAGCAGCGTCGCTGCGAGCCCGCCCGCATCCGAGGTGGTACTGAAGGAAGAGGAAAGTGAAGGCTTCGATGTCGGTATCGCCTGGTACGCCAATAGCGGTGTGTATCTTGAGGCGAACTACTTCGACCAGACTGTCAGTGACGAAATCTTCTTCGATCCCACCGGATTCTCGGGTTATCTGCAGGGCGACGGTGACTTTGACTCTAGTGGCGTGGAATTGATCGGCACCCTGCCCCTCCCCCTGGGGCTGACCCTGGATGGCAACTACACCTATAACGACACCGAACGCGCCGCCGGCGGCAGCCGCGCGCGTCGCCCAGAACACCTGGCCAATCTGGGCCTGACCTGGCTGGGCCTGGCGGATCGCCTGTCGGTAGCGCTGTACGTCCGTGGCTCCTATGACGCCGTTGATGTCGATGGTAGCGATCTGGACGATTATGAACTCGTCAATCTCAATGCCAGCTTCGAGATTATCGAGGGCCTGGAGCTGTACGGGCGCGTAGAAAACCTGCTGGACGAGGACTACCAGGAAGTGCCAACCTATAACACTTCAGGTTCGGCGGCCTACGCCGGCGTGCGTTACAACTTCTAGAGAGAGTCACTGTGAGCGATAACAACCAGGACCAAAAGCGTGAGGCCAAACACAAGGCCGCTATGGAAAAGCAGAAAGCCAAAGTCGACGCCAACATCGAGGCCGCAGATCTTGAACGCGGAGTCTCGGTGCTGGTTACCGGCAACGGCAAAGGCAAGTCCAGTTCTGCTTTTGGTATGGTCATGCGCGCCCTGGGCTACGACATGAAGGTCGGCGTAGTTCAGTTCATCAAGGGCGCGCAGTTATCCGGTGAAGAAATCTACGTGCGGGACAAGTGTCCGCAGGTAGATTTCTACCAAATGGGCACCGGCTTTACCTGGGACACTCAGGATCGCTCCGGCGATATCGCCGCGGCGCAAGACACCTGGGCAAAGGCCCTTCCCATGCTTCAGGACGACAGCTATGACCTGGTGGTCCTGGACGAACTCACTTACATGATTGCCTATGACTATCTCCCAGAAGCGGAGATTATTGAAGCGATTACCCAGCGTCCTCGTGAACAGAGCGTGGTTGTGACCGGACGAGGTGGCGGTTCCGCGCTGCAGGCCGCCATGGATACCGTTTCGGAAGTGAAGGAAGTCAAACATGCCTTCAAAGCCGGCATCAAGGCCCGGCGTGGTGTCGACTACTGACCCCCCCCTGCCCTGATGATTCAGGGCACCACTTCAGACGCCGGCAAATCTGTGATGGTGGCCGGCCTTTGTCGCTGCCTGCACCGCCGCGGCATCCGCGTCGCCCCCTTTAAGCCACAGAACATGGCGCTGAACAGCGCGGTTACTTCCGATCGAGGCGAAATTGGTCGCGCCCAGGCCCTCCAGGCCCAGGCGGCTGGTATCGCACCACACGTGGACATGAATCCGGTACTGCTGAAACCCAGTAGCGATCAACGCGCTCAGCTCATACTTCAAGGCCGCGCCCTGGAGCACATGGAAGCCACTGAGTTTCACGACTACAAGAAAGTCGCCATGGACACGGTGCTGGACTCATGGCGGCGACTGCAAATCCAATATGAAGCGCTGCTCGTCGAAGGCGCTGGCAGCCCTGCTGAAATCAACCTGCGCGAAGGTGACATCGCCAATATGGGTTTTGCCGAGACAGTCAGCTGCCCGGTGGTGATTGTTGCCGATATCGATCGGGGCGGCGTTTTCGCACACCTGGTTGGCACCCTCGAATTACTGTCACCCAGTGAACAAGACCTCGTGCAAGGTTTTATAATCAATCGCTTCCGCGGCGACATCGCGTTGCTGCAGCCCGGGCTCGACTGGCTTGAGGCGCGCACCGGCAAGCCCGTGCTGGGTGTAGTGCCCTATCTGCACAATTTGCAGCTGGATGCTGAGGATGCCATTGCCACCGAGCAGGCCTGTGATACCGACGAGCCACTGCGCGTCATTGTTCCGGTGCTGCCGCGCATATCCAATCACACCGATTTTGACCCGCTGCGCACCCACCCCGGCGTGGATCTTCAGTACATCGGTGAGGGGGAAGTGCCACCGCCCGCTGATCTGGTGATTATCCCCGGATCCAAGAGTGTTCGAGCCGATGTCGCCTGGTTGCGTCACAATGGATGGGAAAAATATCTGCAGCGGCATGTCCGCTACGGCGGCAAAGTGCTGGGCATTTGCGGCGGCATGCAGATGTTGGGCGCGCAGGTGAATGACCCCCAGGGCGTCGAAGGTGAGGCAGGCACTAGCATTGGTTTCGATCTACTGCCCCTGTCCACGACGCTTGCGCCTGGCAAAACCCTGCGCCAGGTCACAGGTCATCTGAGTGATGGTGGATGCTTCGAAGGCTATGAAATTCACTGCGGCCAGACTCAGGTTGAACCCGGCACCCGCGCTTTTGTGCACTTCGATGACGGCCGTGAAGACGGCGCCCTGTCAGCAGATAACCAGATCGCCGGCACATACACTCACGGCATCTTTGACCAGGGAGAGAGCTGTGCAGCGCTGCTGCGCTGGGCCGGGCTCGAAGCTGCGGTTACAGAGGATCGCGAGGTTTTGCGCGAACGGGAGATCGACCGGCTGGCAGACGCACTCGAGCAATCCCTCGACCTCGGCGCGATGTTTCCACAGTGGTTCACGCCATGAGAGCACAACGCGCACGCACAACACTTTGGTTGCTCGGTCTCTCATTACCACTTTGCCTGCTCCACGCCACTGCCTCGGGCACTGTGCCGATTTCACTACCTGAAGCGGCCGCCGCGCTCGGCCGCTATCTGCAGGGTGAAAGCGTCGATCAGGCGGCCGTGATTATCGGCCAGATTCGGCTGCCCCGCAGCCTGCTCGCCATGCTTGTCGGTGCCATGCTGGGCATGACCGGCGCAGCCATGCAGGGCTTGTTTCGCAACCCCCTGGCCGACCCGTCCCTGATTGGCGTGACGGCGGGCGCGGCACTGGGTGCGAGCATGGCCATCGCCATGGCGGCACCGGTTGTCGCCGGCGTGGGTGCGCTGGGCGTGGTCTCTATTGGCGCCTTCGCGGGCGGCATGCTGGCGGTCATATTGGTTTACAAGCTTGCCACCTCAGGTGGCATGACGTCCGTGGCAACCATGTTGCTGGCAGGCATTGCCATTTCAGCACTGTCGGCCGCCGCAAGTAATGTCCTGGAGTTCTACTCGAGCAATGAAATTCTGCGCCGCATCAGCATGTGGCGTATGGGCGGTCTGGACGGAGCAAACTACCCGCGCGTCATTATGGCGCTCGTCGCAACCACCCTGTTGGGTATAACCCTGCCACGTTTCGCCAACGCCCTGAACGCTCTGCTGCTGGGCGAATCAGAAGCCCGTTATCTCGGGATTAATATCGAGTTTGCCAAACGCTGTATCATCACGCTCGCCGCTATTGGCGTGGGTTTTTCCGTGGCCCTGGCCGGTGTGATCGGCTTCGTCGGCCTGGTCGTGCCGCACATCATGCGCATGCTGATTGGCCCTGATCACCGCTACCTGTTGCCCGCCTCCGGGCTTGCAGGCGCGATACTGCTCATACTCGCCGACACCCTATCGCGGACAATCGTGGCCCCTACTGAGTTGCCTGTCGGCGTTGTAACTGCGGCCATCGGGGTACCGTTCTTCATCTCACTGCTGCGCCGTCGGCGCGACTACGGCATGCTGTGATGAGTCTGCTCAACCTGCAAGCCACTCGTGTGTCGCCCTATGGCGCGATCGCGCTGCTGGAGAACATCACTGTGGCGATCGAGGCCGGCGACGTGCTGGGGTTGATCGGGCCCAATGGCGCAGGCAAAAGCACTCTGCTCCACACACTCGCCGGCGGCCACCCTATTCAAGAGGGCAGTCTGCAACTGGGAAATCAGCCGCTGGCGGCCATGCACAACGAACAGCGTGCCCGCGCCCTGGCTTTTTTATCACAAAACCCCGCGCTCAATTTCCCCTTCAGTGTCGAAGAAGTGATTCTGCTCGGCCGTATTCCCCATGCCAGTGGCAGTGAAGCGGACCTCGACATTCTCGACGAAGTGCTGGCATTCACCGACACTCAGTCACTCAGGGATAGGCTTTATACGGAGCTGTCTGGCGGTGAACGCCAGCGCGTACAACTGGCGCGCTGCGTCGCTCAGGTGTGGCGCGCCCAGGACAGCGCCCACAGGGTTCTGTTGATGGACGAACCGAGTGCCGCGCTGGATCTGGCACATACCCATATGGTCGGCGATACCGTAGAGCGTCTCAGCGAGGGCGGATGTGGACTGGTCATCGCAAGCCATGACTTTAATCTGCTGGCAGGGCTGTGCGACCGCATCATGGTACTTAACCATGGCAACTTGCACAGCACCGGCACACCGGCAGAGGTACTCACAACACAGATGTTCCGCGAAGTGTTTAGTGCAAACGTTTTGGTGGAAGCGCACCCTGTCCATCGTGGTCCTTTGGTCATCAAGTCGTGAAGCACTTAATTCTCGGCGGCGCTCGCAGCGGTAAAAGTCGTATCGCCCAACAACTGGCCGAACAGGCGGTCCCCACGCCATATCTAATCGCGACGGCCGAAGCCGGCGACGAAGAGATGGCGCAGCGCATTGCGCGTCACCAACAAGACCGCCCGCCTCACTGGGTGGTTTGCGAACAGACTATTGGGCTGGCCCGGCAGCTGCAAACACTGGATGCGCCAAGCCGCTGCGTGGTGGTCGACTGCCTGAGCCTGTGGCTTAGCAACTGCTTGCACCAGGACTGCTGGACGCGCGAACGCGAAGCCCTGATGAATTGCCTGCCGGGGATCGAAGCGCAGGTGATTCTGGTCAGCAACGAGGTCGGCATGGGCATTATTCCAATGGGCGAACTCAGCCGTAGATTCGTAGACGAGATCGGCTGGCTGCACCAGGATCTGGCGACCCTGTGCGACAAAGTCACATTGGTCACAGCCGGCCTACCCCAGACACTCAAGGAGTAGCCCGCCATGAACTGGTACGAACAGCCCTGCCGGGCCCCTTCAGAAATTCACCGCATTGCGGCCCGGCAACGCCAGGCCACGCTGACCAAACCCGCGGGTTCGCTGGGACGACTGGAACAGGTGGCCGAGCAATTCGCTGCTTGGCAGCACACCGACACCCCGGCGCTCGAACGAGTGAGCGCCCGCATCTTCGCCGCGGACCACGGCATTACGGCACAGGGCGTGTCTGCCTATCCGGCAGAGGTCACCGCGCAGATGATTACCAACTTTATTGACGGCGGTGCAGCTGCCAGCGTGCTGTGCAAACAGCAAAATATTGATCTGGAAGTGATTAATCTCGGCACCTTCATACCCGTCCCTGACATGCCCGGCCTGCGCCAACGCATAGTCGCAGCCGGCACCGCCGATTTCAGCAGCACGCCGGCGATGACAGCCGAGCAGGTCGACAAGGCCTTGGCGACGGGTGCCGAGGTAGTGGACGGCCTAGATTGCCAGCTAATGATTGCCGGCGATATGGGGATTGGCAACACCAGCGCTGCGTCAGCCCTGATGGCTGCCTTACTGGATCTGGCTGCTGCCGAAACCACCGGCCGTGGTACGGGTATCGACAGCGAGCGTCTCGCGGCAAAAACAGCGACCATCCAGCGGGCCCTGAACCTACATCGACAACAACTTGACACGCCCCTGGCCGCGCTCCAGTGCCTCGGCGGCTTTGAGATTGCCGCCATGGCAGGCGCCTACATTCGCGCCGCGCAGCGCCAGCTACCGAGCCTCGTGGATGGTTTTATCAGCACGGCTGCCGCGCTGGTCGCCAGTCAGATGAATCCCGGCGTGCAGCCCTGGTTGTTCGCCGGACACTGCTCTGCCGAGAACGCCCATCAGCTTCTGCTTGATGCCATGCAACTTTCCCCGCTGCTACAACTGGACATGCGCCTCGGCGAAGGCAGCGGCGCCCTTACCGCCGTACCGCTGATCAAAGCTGCGTTGGCACTGAACAATGACATGGCGAGTTTCGCCGAAGCCGGTATCGCCGAGGAGTCCTGAATGATCCGCCTGATCGCACTGCTGGCCTGCCTGCAGATAGGCAACGCGGCAGCGGCAGTCACCGTCACCGACGCCCTGGGCCGTGAAGTCCAGCTGCCCGAGGCTGCGCAACGTATTGTCGCCCTCGCTCCGCACATTGTTGAAAACGTGTATAGCGCCGGCGCCGGCGGCAAGTTGGTCGGCGTGGTGGAATACTCCGACTATCCGGCCGCAGCCAAGGCGCTGCCACGCATCGGCAGCTATCACGCCTGGAGCCAGGAAAGCCTCACCGCCCTCGCCCCGGACCTGGTGCTCATGTGGGCGTCAGGTAACGGCATGGAGTCGCTGCGCAAACTGGAGTCGCTGGGTTTTACAGTCTATGTGAGTGCACCACGAAAGATCGAAGATATCGGCAATATGATTCGCGATATCGGGGTGCTGGCCGGGACATCTTTGATCGCAAACAGCACAGCCGACACGCTTGATGCGGGTTTTCATACACTCGCCCAAGCACACAGCCATCAGCGCCCGGTAAGCGCCTTCTACGAAGTGTGGAACAGCCCGCTGCAAACTATCAATGGCGAGCACATGATTAGCAAAGTGATTGCCTTGTGCGGCGGCAGCAATATTTTTGCCAATGCCACGCAATTGGCGCCGGTCGTCAGTCGCGAAGCCGTTCTGCAACTCAACCCGGAGGCTATTCTTGCCAGCGGCATGGATGCATCCCGGCCAGAATGGCTGGACGACTGGCGTCAGTACAGTTTCCTACAGGCAGTGCAGGACGATGCGCTGTTTCATGTGCATCCCGACCTGGTGCAACGCCCCACGACCCGACTGCTTCAGGGCGCCGAAGTGATTTGCCGGCAATTGACGCAGGTGCGCTAGGACTCCTCGCCCAGTTGGTCGACCGCGTAGGTATAGACCACATCAGTACTGGAGTTAAGCGCCGTTTCCGCAGAGTCCTGGATCACGCTGATAATAAATCCCACCGCGACAACCTGCATGGACACATCCAGCGGAATACCGAACAACGAACACGCCAACGGAATCAATAACAAACTGCCTGAAGGGACACCACTGGCGCCGCAGGCAGAGAGCGCAGAGATCACACACAGCAGCAACGCTGCCGGCATAGAGACCTCGATACCCAGAGTGTGAGTTGCGGCGAGCGTGAGGGTCGTGATGGTAATCGCAGCGCCCGTCATATTGACCGTAGCGCCAACCGGAATCGTCACCGAATAAAGCTCTTCGCTGATGCCCAGTTTCTTTGCCAGATTCAGGTTGACCGGAATATTGGCTGCCGAACTACGGGTAAAGAAGGCGGTAATACCCGACTCTTCCAGACACCGGATGACGATGGGATACGGATTTTTGCGCGTGATCAGGAAGACAAACAGCGGATTGATGAGCAGTGCCATGATGAGCATCGCCGCTACAAGCACCGTCGCCAGGCTGGCGTATCCCGCCAGCGCCTCCATACCCACCGTGGCCACGGTAAAGCACACCAGACCAAAAATGCCGATGGGGGCCAGTTTGATCACGTAACCCACGATGGTGGCTACGCCGTCTGCTGCCACCTGCAGATGATCCCGAAAAGTATGTGGCGCCTTGCGGAAACTCATACCGAGCAAAATAGCCCAGGACAGACATCCCAGGAAATTACCGGTTAACAAGGCGTTGATCGGATTGTCGACCAGCTTGAGCAGCACATCGGTCAGTACTGCACTTACAGCGACGGGAGGCGCGCCTTCAGCGCTGGCAGCCAGGGCAATTGTCTGGGGAAAGATCTGGCTGAGGGTGAGCGCCACGACAGCCGCACTCACCATGCCGACGATATACAGCGCCACAACGATAAACGTTTTACGGCCATCACTGCCCGACTCGTGACGATTGGCAATCGCCGACATCACCAGCAACATAACCAGCAGCGGTGCAACGGCCTTGAGCATGGCGACAAACAGCTGACCGAGTAGCCCCAAAGATTCCGCCAACGAGGGCAGCAACATGCCAAGCACTGCGCCCAGCACGACGCCGATCACGATTTGTGGAATAAGCCCGAGCTCTAATAAGCGCATTGGCGCCCCCTCTATTCTTTTGTTCTGGATCACTATAGCGCGAATCAACCCGCCTCGCCTGCCCGGATTGCTTGCGACTATGCCCGGCTTTGCTAGTCTCTAGGGTTCATCTAATAGCGAAAACAACCATTAGGAACCCTAGACAATGAAACAAGAGACTATCGCCCTGCATGCCGGTTACGACGGCGATCCTGCCACCAACGCTGCTACCACGCCCATTTACCAGACGACCTCCTTTACCTTCGACAATACGCAGCACGGCGCCGACCTGTTTAACCTGGCCGTGCCGGGTAACATCTACAGCAGAATCATGAATCCGACCAATGCAGTACTGGAGCAGCGACTTGCGGAGCTGGAGGGTGGTGTCGGCGCGCTGTGTGTGGGCTCGGGTATGGCGGCGATACGCTACGCCATTGAAGCCATTGCGGAGGTAGGCTCTAACATTGTCAGCACCTCACAGCTGTACGGCGGCACCTACAACCTGTTCGCACACACCTTTCCGCGCCAGGGAATCGAGGCCCGCTTTGCCGCTGCAGACGACTTCGACAAGGTCCGCGCACTCATCGATGACAACACCAAAGCGCTGTTTTGTGAATCCATTGGCAATCCCGCCGGCAATATCGTCGACATACAGCAGTGGGCGGATATTGCCCACGATTCTGGTGTCCCCCTGATTGTCGACAATACGGTGGCGACGCCCCTGCTGTGCAAAGCCTTTGATCACGGCGCGGACATCGTCGTGCACTCACTGACAAAATATATCGGCGGCCACGGTACAACTATAGGCGGCGCCATCATCGACTCAGGAAAGTTTGACTGGGCTGCCAGTGGCCGTTTTCCTGTCATGACCACGCCCGACCCTTCTTATCACGGTGTCGTCTATACCGAAGCCATGGCCGAAGCCGCATACATTGGTCGCTGCCGCGTGGTGCCACTGCGCAATACTGGCGCCAGCCTGTCGCCACACAATGCCTTCCTGATTATGCAGGGACTGGAAACACTGGCCCTGCGCATGAAGCAACACTGCAAGAACGCCAAGAAAGTGGCTAAATACCTGTCTCGCCACCCTCAGGTGAAGTGGGTGAACTACGCCGGATTGAATAACAGCCCCTACCGCGACAACTGCAAGAAAATTTGCGGCGGCAAAGCCGCAGGCATTCTGAGCTTTGGCATTGAAGGTGGTACGGAAGCTGGCGGCAAGTTCATCGACGCACTGCAGTTAATCCTGCGCCTGGTCAATATTGGCGACGCAAAGTCCCTCGCCTGTCACCCGGCCAGCACCACGCACCGCCAGCTCAACCCGGAAGAACTGGCGTCCGCGGGGGTCAGCGAGGAAATGGTGCGCTTATCGATTGGCATCGAACATATCGACGATATCATTGCCGATATCGAACAAGCCCTGGCTGCCGCTGCGGCCTGATCGCTACTCGCAAAAAAAGCCCGGCGAGTGCCGGGCTTTTTCGCTATAGCGTACTTAAAAAGTCACCGAAATCCGCGCGTACCAGAAGGCGCCATTAAAGCCATAGGGCGAGGTAATCGCATACTCTGTACCGAGGAACTGCAGCACGTCATTGGCCTCACTGTCAGGGTACTCGTCGAAGATGTTCTCTCCGCCGATGGTTACCGTGTAGTGTTCTGCAAACGTGTAGCTGGCCTCAATATCCACCAGGAAGGTGTCGTCATAGGTGACCGCGTCAGACGCATCACCCGGGCCGAACAAACCGGCTGTGGTTGACCATTCGTCGTAGTAGTTCACCCGCACCAGGGTCTGGAAGGCATCCAGATCATAGTCAAAGCTGAGCACCGTGCTGTTCTCCGGCACCTGGTTCTCAAGGTCGAATACCCGGTCTGGACCAATCGCCGCAGACTGAACATCGCTGACTTCCATTTCGTTGTAGTTGTGGCGCAGGTCTGCGGTCAGTACGCCCGCACCCACGTCATACCAGGCCGTCAGGGACACATCGATACCGCTAACCTGCGACTCGAAGCCGTTAACAAAGTAGTTGGCGTTACTGCCCAGCAGCAGTTCAGCATTCTCATAGCCAATGGCCTGCAGATCGTCGACGTTCTGCTGACTGATGGTATTAGACGACAGCGCTATGCGGTCTTCGATCGTAATATCGTAGTAGTCCAGAGTAATGTTGTAGCGATCACCCGGTGTCCAGACGAGGCCGACGGTATAGCTAGTAGACTCCTCGGATTCCAGAGGCTGGGATCCCAAGACTTGGGCCACTGGGGAATCGACAGGGTAGGTACCACTGGGAATCAGGTTACCGCTGCTATCGGAGGTGGTGGTCACGTTCAGGGTATTCACCTGACCCGGGCTGGGTGCGCGGAAGCCGGTGTTGGCGGTAGCGCGAACCGCAAAGCTGTCGGTGAAATCGTAGCGGGCAGACAGCTTCCAGTCAGTGGTGGAATCAAACTCTTCGTAGTCTTCGTAGCGCACCGCTACCGCACCGGAAAGACGGTCGGTAATGTCGGTCTCGTAATCGATATAAGCGGCCCAGCTATCACTTTCAAACTCGCCAGCCGAATCCGGGGAAAAACCCTGGAAACCGTCGGAACCAACGCCAAACTGAGCGAAGGTGGGGCCAACGGCTATCGAGGCGGGGTCGCCCTGGTCAATAACGTATGTCTCATTCCGCCACTCGAGACCAAAACCGAGGTTGCCTGGCGAATTATCGAAGGTCTTAACGAAGTCGGCATTAATGCTGCTTTCTTCCTGGGTCAGTGTACCCGGGTTGAACTTCAGCGGTGACAGTGCGCCAAGGCTGGGGTTAATACTGCCTTCCAGCGTGTACTCAACCTCGTTCTCGCCGTAGCGTCCGCGCACATCCCAGCTCAAGCCCATGTTGTCCAGCTCACCACGACCGCCAAATACCAGTTCATAGTCGGTGATATCAGCGCCAAACAGCGGGCTGTAACCGCCGGGGAATTCAGTGTAACTCGGGTTGCGCAGGACATAACCGCTGGGGCTGGCAGGATCAGCCACCAGATACTCAGAAGGATTCAGGCCCTGGGCGAGAATGGAATCGACCAGCGAGGTCTCGGCGAAATCGGGCTGGCCGTCGCCATCTGCATCGGTTTGCAGTGTTTCACGCGCGGGAATAGCGATATTGCCATCGCCCGGTAAAACCGGTGTGCGATAAAAGAAACCGCCCACGGTTTCGTTGTCCATGTAACTGGCGTGGCCGACCAATTCAACGCTGTCACTGATGGCGTAGCCACCATTGGCGAACAGTTTGACTGCTTCAACTTCAGGGTCACCCCAGCGCTGCCCAAGGCCGTCATAGGGCACGTTACCCGATCCAACAACACCAGCTACATCTGCCGCATCAGGGCGCGCATTACCGCGACTGGTGGTATCGGTGTCCGAGTACTCAGCGGTCAGGTTCAAAAAGCCATCGGCGCCCAGTGACAGGCCGCCATTGGCGCTCACCGACATGCGCTCACCATCACCTTCCTGATATTCGCCGTACTGGGCAGACACGTTAAAGCCCTCGGCGTCATCCTTGAGGATGACGTTGACGACGCCGGCGATAGCGTCGGAACCATATTGTGCTGAAGCGCCGTCTCGCAACACTTCAACACGCTTGATCGCAGCCGATGGGAACGCGGCAAAATCGACGCCCTGCGAGCCCTGATTAACTGTACCGAGTGGCGCCAGCTGCAGATTTACCAGCGCCGAGCGATGGCGACGTGTGCCGTTGACCAGCACCAGAGTGTGATCTGGCGATAAGTTGCGCAGCGTCACAGGGCGAATAAAAGCGGTGCCGTCGGCGATCGGGAAACGCTGGGTATTCAGCGAGGGAGCTATCTTGGTGAGTGAATCCGTGAGGTCAAACGCGCCCTGCTCGGACAGTGCTTCACCGCCGATAAGATCAATGGGAGATAGCGTCTCTGTCGGCGACAGCCCTTCTTTGCGCGTCCCGGTAACCACCACTTCTTCGAGTTGGTTGGCACCGCCCTGGGCAAGAACTGGCACAGAAAGCGAAGGTAGTACGGAGAGGACAGCCGTGGCCATCACTGTTTTTTGGAAAGTCTTCATTGCGGTGCGCTCCGTAAAGCGTGTGTTGATTGTTGTGTTTGTACTTTTAAATTTCAGGCGAATTCTAGACAGACGTCTGAAATTCGCCAGATTGAGAAAGGCACACTATTTCATAGAAAAAGTGTTCAAGTGAGCTTGTCTGAGACGAGTGGCGACTGCGCTGCGACGAATCGCAGCGTGGTCGTGGTGAAAGTGCTACATGGATTTGCGCAGCAGCGCGGGAATCTCTTCTACGGCATTAACCTGTTCGCCGAGTTCGTCGGCAATCACTTGCAGCGCTGGCCCTACACTGGGCATGACTTCTTCCGGACGCAAAGCTTCGCCACATTCGCTGCACGTCATCACAGCATGGGTTTGCCGACCACAGCGCTGGTGCACATACTCCATCGGCGCACCCTCGCCATTATCCATCCATTCGTCACCCCAGGCGGCGAGACTCATTAATACCGGGTAAAGCCCCAGGCCCTTGCGGGTCAGGCGATATTCATGGCGCAGGGGACGTTCACTGTAAGGCACCTTGACCAGCACGCCGGCTTCGACCAGTTTGCCCAGGCGCTCAGACAAGCGGTGTCGGGTGATGCCCAGGTTACTCTGGAACTGGTCGAACCGACGAGTGCCGAGAAACGCATCGCGGATAATCAGCATGGTCCACCGCTCACCGATTACTGACAGTGCACGTGCGACCGAGCAAACCTGTTTATCTATGTCATCCCAGCGCATGGACTACCCTCCCTATAGTTACAGGAAATGTAGCACAGACATTCCGATTTGGAACGCAATATTGCCCATCAGGTGATTCTCGAAGCAGGCTGGCTATATACTGCAGGCACAAAAAAGGCGGCCAGAGCCGCCTTTTTCGCATTGCATCGCACTTAGAAGTTGTAAGATGCGCGCAGGTACCAGGAACCGCCTTCGTAGTTGGTTACAGTGCGACGCGGATACGGCAGGCCGACGCTTACGCGGTTTGCATAAGGGCCGTCATCACCAATTTCATCCGGGTACTCGTCGAATACATTGGAGCCGCCGAGGGTAACGTTCCAGTTTTCGGTGATGTCCCAACCGAGTTCGAGGTCAACATACCAGAGGTCGCCGATCTCCTTGGAGCGGCTGCCGGGCTCGCCGTCGATGGTGCCACGCTCATCGTAGTGGCTACCCCACCAGTTGGCGCGGAACATAAACCACCAGTTATCCAGGAAGCGGGTATTGGCAGTGAACACCAGGCGATCTTCGGGGTAGTTGTTCTCGATATCTTCCACCAGCGAATCGCTGACAGGCTGAATACCATTCACCAGTGACTGATCAACCACTTCAATTTCGTTGTGGTTGTAAGCAAAGGTGAAGGTGGTAGAGGTGCTGTCATCCCAGTACAGATCGTTGGTCAACACCAGGTCCAGACCGGTGTGTTCAACGTCGAGGGCATTGGTAAAGAACGAGATGCTGGTGCCGTCAGGCTGGGCAATATCACCGGTACGGTAGATGCGATCATCCACCTCGATGAAGTAGCCGTCCACTGTCAGGGTAGTGTTCTCACCAATATCCCAGGTGAAGCCCAGGGAGTAGTTGGTGGACTTTTCCTCGGTCAGCGGCGCACCGCCACTGGCAAGTGCCTGCGGCGATGTGGGCGGTACCAGACCTTCCTCTACCTGCAAACCGGTGGTGCCATCAAAGGTAGTAATGGTGCTGCGCACATTAGCCTGAGCGGGCGTCGGTGCGTGGAAGCCGGTTGAAACGGCACCGCGGATGGTGAAGTCATCGGCAAAACGATAACGGGTGGCGATCTTACCGTTGGTAGTATCACCGAAGTCTGAGAAGTCTTCGTAGCGCAACGCATACTGCATCAGCCAGTTGTCAGTAATATCGTGCTCGATATCACCGTAAATGGCCCAGTTGTCACGATCGAATTCACCGGCATCCTGCGGCGCAGTACCGCGCATACCACTCACGCCCTGTCCAAAGTAGGAGTTGGGCTCACCCGCGATAATGGTGTAGGTCTCTTCGCGCCATTCCGCACCAAAACCCAGGAACAGGCTGTCTGTGAGAGCTTTACCGAAATCGGCGTTAAAGTTGAGTTCTTCCTGTTCAAGGTCACCGGTATCAAAGCCGCGCTGAATGGGCTCGCCATCAGAACCGAGTCCAAGGTCGGGGTTGGTAGAGTTGTTCAGGTAGTAGTCCAGTTCGTTCTTGCCATAACCTACGCTGAAATCGTAAGTCATGTCGTTGGCGAAATTACCGCGCCAACCACCGACTAGGCTGTAGTCAGTCTGGTCGCCATCGAGATACGGCGTGTAACCGGTTTGGTTCAGCGGACCATCGTAGCCGAATTCATCCCGGAACTGCTCCATGGTGCCGTGGGTCGGGCTGCGGTAGAAGAAACGGTAGCGGCCTTCTGTCTCGGCGTAGTTACCAAAGGCGTAGATTTCACCCTCGTCGCCCACACCAAAACCGGAGTTAAAGAACAAACGGTAGCCGTCGCTTTCCGGGCGGCCCCATGACTGCGTGAACGGCGCATCACCGAACACTGCATCGGAACCCACGCCCTGTGCGCCAGCATCAATCAGCGCCTGTGCATCCGGGCGCTGGTCACCGCGGGACAGACCGTCGTTCTCGTAGAATTCACCGGTCAGGTTAACGAAACCGCGATCGCCAACAGCGAAACCGAAGTTGGCGCCTACCTTGGTGCTCTGCTCGCCCTCGAAGAACTCGCCGTACTGAACCATGACAGTACCGCCTTCGCTGGCATCTTTCATGCGGAAGTTCATCACACCGGCAATCGCGTCTGAACCGTACTGGGCCGCAGCACCATCGCGCAGAACTTCAACGCTCTTCAGGCCAATGCTGGGAATCATGCCGATGTCGACACCGTGTGCACCGTTACCGGCGGCGGGGGCGAAGAACTGCAGCAGTGAGGCGCGGTGACGACGCTTGCCATTCACCAGCACCAGAGTCTGGTCCGGAGCCATGCCACGCAGCGAGGTCGGACGGATGAACGCGCTGCCGTCACCGGTTGCGGGTGTCGCGGTGTACGACGGCACGAGTGCCTTCAGGTTATCAGTGATATCAGCGGTGTTACCGAGGCTGTTGAATTCCTCGCTATTGAGCACATCCACCGGCACTGGGGAATCGGAGACAGTCCGCGGTTTGAGATTACGAGAACCTGTAACAACGACCTCTTCCAGTTCCATCTGTGAATTGTCCTGGGCAAGAGCCAGGTTTGATTGTGTCATCGTGACAACCGCTGCAGCGACAGCTGCGTACAAAGGCGCATTCTTGAAATGCATGGTGGAGTCTCCCTAACGTTTCGTTCTTGTACTTTCTTGTAGCTTTTTTTGGGCGATACCCGGCATGAGACGAACCGAAGAGCCGGTTACTGCGCGATCACACCATAACATGCGGCCATGGTCAGAGCGGACAGCACCAGTGTGAATATTTAACAATACAGACGACCAAAAATGCGCAGCCACACGAGCATTGTACGACCCCGGGGAACGATGTTTGGGATGAGCCCCCGCACTGGGACAAGCGCGGGGAAACGCCCGCTGAGCCGCGGGCGCCAGCGTTACTGATCGATGGCGATCGAAAGTTGCACAGTGACCTGGTAGCTGTTTTCGCCGGCCACCATGGGTACTGAATCCGCTTCCGCGGCAGCCATTCTCGCCATGGGTATCGGGCGTGGATGAGACATACCGGATTGCTCACTCAGGGAGAGAATATCGCCCAGCTTCACCCCCGCCGCTTCAGCCATAGTGCCTGCTCTTCGCAATGCGTCTTTAACCGCAGCAGCCCGGGCCTTATCGATGGCCGCAGAAGGATCCGTGTTGCCAAAGCTGACATTGCCGCCCTCATTCACACCAAGGCTGACCGACTTATCCAGCAGTGCACCCAGCTGGTCCAGATCGCGCACAACCACGGTCAGCGAATTCCGCACTCGGTAGCCGACCAACTGGGGCGGCTTTTCACTGCGATTGCTCGGGTATACATAGCGGGGTTGAATACTGAAGTTACTGGTTTGCAAATCACCGTCGGCCACACCCTGGTCGCGCATGGCAGCAATCACCCGCCCCATCGCCGCTGAGTTGGCATCCAGTGCCTCGCGCGCCGTTTTTGCCTCGCGAGCGACACTGAGCTCCAGTGTAGCCATATCCGGCGCGAGCCTGGCTTCGGCCTGGCCTGTGGCGTGAATAGCAGCGGTGACCTCGGCCTTTACCTGGGAGGCGTTAAACAGCAGCACAAGGCCGCAGACAGCGAGGATTTGTAACAGTCGTGACATAAAGACTACCTGAGTGTGTTGGGCGTTTCTGCCAGCGCCTGCACCAGGTCCGACGACAATGCTTCACCGTCGGACGTGGCGTACGCTGACAATTGTTCACGCATGGCCGGTGTCCAGAATTTCTCCAGATGTTGCACCGTGCGTTGCGCTGCGAGCTTGGAGTCCCTGCGCTCGCCAAAGTTCAGTGCAATCTGATTGGCCATTTTCACCAGATGCGCGGTTTGTCCCGCCGTGGTCATTTTTTGTCCTCCACTCGATGGTCCCCGGTATAAACCGCGTGCCTGCCCTGCTGCAAATAGCCCACCAGACTCATGCCGGCAGCCCGGGCTTGCTCCACGGCCAGTGCGGTGGGCGCGGAAACCGCGGCCAACAGCTCGACGCCACAGGCCGCTGCCTTGATGACCATTTCGTAGCTTGCGCGGCTGGTTACAACCACAAAGCCCTGCCCGCGATCGGATCGGCATAGAGCGCCGAGGAGTTTGTCCAATGCGTTGTGACGCCCAACATCCTCGCGCACCAGGACGATACTGCCGTCGGGATCACACCATGCAGCGCCATGCACACCGCCGGTGACCGCTTTCAGGGGTTGTTCGCGCTGCAGCGTCTGCTGTGCTAATTGCAAGGCCTGGTGCGCTATCGTCAGCGTGGAAGGTAGAGGCGCCGGTGTAAAACTCAGGGCCTCCAGTGACTCCTTTCCGCACAGACCACAACCGCTGCGGCCCGCCAGTGTTCGGCGTTTATCCTTGAGACCTGCAAACGCGCCTGCAGTAATCTCCATGGCTATTTCCAACCCCTGCTCGCGCTCGACAATATCCAGCCCCAATAATTGCTGCGGGCCCGACAAAATACCCTCGGATACACTGAACCCTAGAGCGAAGTCTGCGAGGTCCGTCGGCGTCGTCATCATGACCGCATGGGAAATACCGTTGTAGCTTAGCGCCACAGGCAGCTCTACCACGACCTCATCGGTGTCGTAATCGCCGCTGCCATCGCGCCACTGATAGCGACCGACTTTCTCGATGCGCTCAGGCATCGACCCGCGCTTTTGCGAGTAAGGCCTGCTGGCGCTCGCCAAAAGCGCGCTGCCGTGCCTGCCAGGCTGAGGGCGCTGTCACCTTGGTAACCTGTACAGCTGTCACCTTGTACTCGGGGCAATTGGTCGCCCAGTCGGAATTGTCGGTGGTCACCACATTGGCACCAGAGAACGGATGGTGAAACGTCGTATACACGACGCCGGGCTTCACACTCTCTGACAGTCGCGCACGCAGCACCGTGTCGCCGGCCCGGCTTTGGATGCCCAGCCAGTCGCCGTCGCCAATTCCCCGCTCCTGCGCATCGTGGGGATGAATCTCCAGGATATCCTCATCGTGCCAAACGGTATTGGCCGTACGGCGCGTCTGCGCACCCACGTTGTACTGGCTGAGAATGCGCCCCGTGGTAAGCAGCAACGGAAAGCGACGATTGGCGCGCTCATCGGTTGGGACAAATTCAGTGATAGCAAAGTAACCCTCGCCGCGGACAAAGCTGTCGACATGCATCGTAGGCGTGCCCTCAGGTGCTTCCTCGTTGCAGGGCCACTGAATACTGCCAAGTTGGTCGAGCTTGGCATAACTCACGCCGTTGAAGGTCGGGGTGAGCGCGGCGATCTCATCCATTATCTCCGAGGGGTGTGCATAGTCCATGGGGTAACCCAGTGCATTGGCGAACGCCATGGTGGCCTCCCAGTCTGCTTTGCCGGACAGCGGCGGCATGACTTTGCGTACCGGTGAGATACGCCGCTCGGCATTAATGAACGTACCGTCTTTTTCCAGGAAGGAGGCACCGGGCAAGAAAACATGGGCATACTTGGCGGTTTCGTTGAGAAAAATGTCCTGTACCACCAGGCACTCCAGGCCGCGCAAGGCCGCCTCGATATGATGTGTATTGGGATCAGACTGCGCGACATCCTCGCCCTGGCAATAGAGGCCGCGAAACTCGCCATCGACCGCTGCGTCAAACATATTGGGTATGCGCATACCCGGATTGGGGTCCAGTTCAACCTGCCAGGCCTCCTCGAACAGGCTGCGGGTTGCAGCATCTGAGAGGTGCCGATAGCCGGGCAATTCGTGCGGAAACGAGCCCATATCGCAGGAGCCTTGCACGTTGTTCTGACCACGCATGGGATTGACGCCCACGCCCTCGCGACCGAGATTGCCGGTGAGCATCGCAAGATTGGCAATCCCCATCACGGCCGTCGATCCCTGGCTGTGTTCGGTCACGCCGAGCCCGTAGTAAATCGCACCGTTGCCAGCATTGGCATACAGACGGGCCGCAGCCCGCAATGTTTGTGCTTCCACGCCCGTGGTCTCGGCGAGCGCTTCAGGAGAATGTTCATCGCTGCAGATAAACTCGAACCACTGTGCAAAGGCAGCACTGTCACAGCGTGCCTCTACATAGTCAGCATCGTAGAGCGCCTCGGTGGCGATGACATGCGCCATGGCGTTGAGCACCGCAACATTGCAACCGGGATTTACCGGCAAATGATAATCGGCACGAATATGTGGCGTAGCCACCAACTCAATACTGCGTGGATCAATAACAATGAGTTTAGCGCCCTCGCGCAGGCGTTTCTTCAAGCGAGAACCGAACACAGGATGAGCCTCGGTGGGATTGGAGCCCATGACCATAATCACATCGGCCTTGGCCACGGAGGCAAAAGTCTGGGTGCCGGCTGATTCACCCAGCGTAGTTTTCAGTCCATAGCCGGTGGGCGAGTGGCAGACCCTGGCACAGGTATCGACATTGTTGTTGCCGAAGCCCGCTCGCACCAGCTTCTGTACCAGATACACTTCTTCGTTGGTGCAGCGGCTGGAGGTAATGGCGCCAATCGCATTGCGCCCGTGGCGTTGCTGGATGTCGCGGAAACGACTGGCCGCAAAATTGACCGCCTCATCCCAGGACACTTCGCGCCAGGCATCGTCGATGCTGTCGCGTATCATCGGCGAGGTAATACGATCACCATGGGTGGCATAGCCCCAGGCAAAGCGACCCTTTACACAGGCGTGGCCCTCGTTGGCGGCCCGTCTTTCCAGGGTGTCATGCGCACCACGGTATTGCCTTTAACCTCTGCGCGCAGTGAACAACCCACACCGCAATAGGCGCAGGTCGTCACCACGCTGTGCTCAGGTATGCCCTGTTCGATAATACTGTTCTCAGTCAGCGTCGCGGTGGGACAGGCGTCTACACAGGCGCCGCAGGAGACGCAGTCAGACCCGATAAAATCGGCCCCGCCGGCACTGACTTTGGAATCAAATCCGCGCCCTTCGATCGTCAGCGCAAACGTGCCCTGAACTTCCTCACAGGCGCGCACACAGCGCGAACACACAATGCATTTGCTGGGGTCGAAGGTGAAGTAGGGATTGCTCTCGTCCTTTTCGGCGGACAGGTGATTTTCACCCTCGAAGCCGTAGCGCACTTCACGCAGGCCAAGCTCACCGGCGGTGTCCTGCAGTTCGCAGTCGCCATTAGTAGGGCAGGTCAGACAATCCAGTGGGTGATCGGAGATATACAGCTCCATAACATTGCGCCGCAGATTTGCCAGCTTCGGTGTCTGGGTGCTGACCGACATGCCCTCCTCCGCCGGCGTTGTGCAAGAAGCCGGGTAGCCGCGCCGCCCATCGATTTCCACCATGCACACGCGACAGGATCCGAATGCATCGACGCTGTCTGTGGCACACAGTTTCGGCACCTTGATACCGGCCAGCGCGGCGGCGCGCATCACAGAGGTACCTTCTGGCACCTTGATGGCAACACCGTCGATAGTGAGCGACACCTGTGCATCGCTACTGGCTGGCGGTGTACCAAAATCTTTCTGGGGTTCGTAATATTTCAGCATGTCACACCTCGCCGACATCCTTACAGAAATCCTCGGGGAAATAGGTCATGGCACTGCGCACCGGGTGCGGTGTCAGCCCGCCCATGGCGCACAGTGAGGCATGTTCCATGGTATCGCAGAGATCCTCCAGCAACGTCATGTTGGCCGCCGGATCTTCGCGCGCAATGATTTTGTCGATCACCTCAACCCCACGGGTTGAGCCAACCCGACAGGGCGTGCACTTGCCACAGCTTTCCTCAGCGCAGAATGCCATCGCAAATCGCGCCTGTGCAGCCATGTCCGCGGTATCGTCAAACACCACCAGACCGCCGTGACCCAGCATGCCGCCTATTCCTGCAAACGCCTCGTAGTCCAGAGGAGTATCCCAGGCTGACTCCGGCAGGTACGCGCCGAGGGGCCCACCCGCCTGAATGGCTTTAATGGGTCTTCCGCTGCGGGTTCCCCCGCCCAGTTGTTCCACCACTTCGCGCACACTCATTCCGAAAGGGACCTCGAGCAAACCACCGCGCTTGATATTACCCGCCAGTTGCAAACACAGGGTACCCTTGGAGCGTTCCATGCCCAGCGCGGCATAAGCTTCGGCGCCGTCTGCGAGCACCGTCGATACGGCCGCCAGCGTCAGTACATTATTCACCACGGTGGGCTGGCCAAACAGTCCCTCCAGTGCCGGCAGCGGTGGTTTCGCTCTGACCATGCCTCGCTTGCCTTCCAGGCTTTCAAGCATGGCCGTCTCTTCGCCACAGATGTAGGCGCCCGCCCCAATGCGCAGCTCAAGATGAAACGCGCGATTGCTATTGCCTATATTATCCCCGAGGTAGCCGGCAGCCTCCGCCTTGCCAATCGCTCTGTGCAGGACTTCCCAGGTCCGCGGGTACTCAGACCGCAGGTAGATGTAGCCGCGCGTGGCGCCCACCGCCAGCCCTGCTATCGCCATTCCTTCGATCAACTGATACGGGTCGGCTTCCATGAGTAGACGGTCCGCAAAGGTACCGGAGTCACCTTCATCGGCGTTACACACGATGTACTTCTGCTCTGCACTGGCCTCGGCAACGGTGCGCCACTTAATACCGGCTGGAAAGGCGGCTCCGCCGCGACCGCGCAGACCGGAGCGCAGAACTTCTTCAACAATGTCTTCAGGCGCCAGATGCAGGGCGTGCTCCAGCCCTTCAAAGCCCTGCTGCGCAAGGTAGCCATCCAGGCACAACGGGTCGTCGATACCAGCACGCTTAAAGGTGAGTCGCGTTTGGGCCTTGAACCAGGGTAATTGCGCCACTGACCCCAAACAGCTTTCGTGCTCGCGCCACTGGGTATAGTCGGTCGCCAGTAACTCTCCGAGTTGGCGCCCGTCCAGCGGACCAAACGCAATGCGTTCGCCGCCCTCCTCTACTTCGAGCAGTGGCTCCAACCAGAACGCGCCTCGGGAGCCATTGCGAACGACCGTCTCGCCTTCGTGCAATGCACCTTGTAACTGCTCTGCAAGCGCGTCCGCGCCGAGAGCACCAGCGGTGGTATCGGCCGGTAGGAAATATCGTCGCGTCACGTGTCGCTCTCCTGCGCCCACTGTGTCGTCAGAGCGTCGAAGCGCGCCTTGTCGACGAGCGCATGGCTTTGCTGATCGATGGCAATCGCCGGTGAGCAGGCACAATTACCCAGGCAATACACCGGCTCCAGCGTGACAGCACCGTCAGCGCGCGTCTCGCCCAGGGCGACACCCAGACGCCGTTCCGCATGCGCGGTCAGCTCTCGAGAGCCGCAGGCCTGGCAGGACTCTGCCTGACAGACCTGGATGACACACGCCCCCGCAGGCTCTGTGCGGAAGTCATGGTAGAAACTCACCACACCGTGGACTTCCGCAACAGATATATTGAGCGCCTCGGCAATCGCCGAATAACTTTCTTCGGGAACAAAGCCCAATCCGTCTTGCAGATCACGCAGCACAGGAAGCAAACCGCCAGGCTCGTTGCGATGGCACGTCAAAATCTGGTCCAGCAGTACTTGGTCTTGCAAATGCTCTCCTCCCGACATGATGTGAGCGACGCGCTACTCAGAGGTTTGCCGCGTGAAAGGCCAGGTGTTCGCCGATAAAACTGGCGATAAAATAGTAACTGTGGTCATAGCCGGGCTGCATGCGAATCGTGATCGGGTAGCCCGCCGCTTCGCTCGCGGTGACCAGCAGCTCCGGTTTCAGTTGCTCTACCAGGAAATCATCCGCCTCACCCTGGTCGACCAGAACAGGTAATTGCTCCTGGGCCCTGCCAACCAGATCCGTCGCGTCGTAATCGCGCCAGGTAGAGCGATCATCGCCGAGATATCCCGACAGCGCTTTCTCACCCCAGGGGCAATTGAGCGGCGAGCAAATGGGTGAGAACGCAGACACCGACTGATAGCGCCCAGGGTTTTTAAGGGCAATAGTCAGCGCGCCGTGACCGCCCATGGAATGCCCGGAAATCGCCCTTCGCCCGGAATCCAGAGGCAGCGCGGCCTCCACCAGCGCCGGCAACTCGTCGACCACGTAGTCGTACATACGGTAGTGCGCTGCGTAGGGTGCCTGGGTTGCGTTGACATAGAAACCGGCACCTAATCCGAAGTCATAAGCACCGTCGGGATCATCCGCAACGCCCTCACCACGAGGGCTGGTATCAGGCGCCACGATGGCAATGCCGTGCTCCGCGGCGTAACGCTGTGCGCCCGCCTTGGTCACGAAATTCTCGTCGGTACAGGTCAGACCAGAAAGCCAGTACAACACCGGCACAGGCCCCGCCTCTGCCTGCGGCGGCAGGTAGACGGCGAACACCATCTCACAGCCAAGCGTTCCCGACGGGTGCCGGTAACGGAGCTGACGCCCACCGAAACAGCGGTTCTCTGCAATCTGCTCCATCAGTACTCCACCACCGAGCGGATGCTTTCACCGGAGTGCATCAGGTCAAAAGCTTTGTTGATATCGTCCAATGGCATGGTGTGGGTAATCAGATCATCAATATTGATTCTGCCCTCCATGTACCAGTCGACAATTTTTGGCACGTCGGTACGCCCACGAGCACCGCCAAACGCAGTGCCTTTCCAGGAACGCCCTGTCACCAGTTGGAACGGACGCGTGGAGATTTCCTTGCCAGCGCCGGCAACGCCGACAATGCAACTTTCGCCCCAGCCCTTGTGACAGCACTCCAGCGCCTGACGCATGACATCGACATTGCCAATACACTCAAAGCTGTAATCCACGCCGCCACCGGTGATCTCCACAATGTGGCCTACCACATCGTCTACCTCACTGGGATTGATAAAGTCCGTCATACCAAACTTTGTCGCCAGCTCTACTTTGGAAGGATTGAGATCGATCCCAATAATACGACCGGCACCGACCATCTTCGCGCCCTGAATGACATTCAGACCAATACCGCCGAGGCCGAATACGGCCACCGTCGCGCCTGGTTCCACTTTCATAGTGAAGGCGACGGCGCCGATACCGGTGGTTACACCACAGCCGATATAACAGATCTTGTCGAAGGGAGCGTCTTCGCGGACCTTGGCCACCGCTATTTCGGGCAGTACGGTGTAGTTGGAAAAAGTCGAGCAACCCATGTAGTGCAGAATCGGTTTACCATCCAGGGAGAAACGGCTTGAGCCGTCCGGCATAACACCCTGGCCCTGTGTTTCACGAATGGACTGGCACAGATTGGTTTTGGGGTGCAGACAAAAATTACACGTGCGGCACTCCGGCGTGTACAGAGGAATGACATGATCTCCCGGCTTTACCGACGTAACACCTGGGCCGACATCAACTACAACACCGGCGCCTTCGTGGCCGAGGATAGCGGGGAATGCGCCCTCCGGATCATCACCCGACAGGGTGAACGCATCCGTGTGACAGACGCCGGTGGCCTTGATCTCCACCAGCACCTCGCCCGCCCGGGGCCCCTCCAGGTCTACCTCACAGATTTCCAGCGGTTGGCCTGCACCAAAAGCGACTGCAGCACGTGTTTTCATCTTATCGACCCTCGATTGCTTGATTTGATGACGTTATTAAAATAGTTGCAGTTAGTAAGATAAATAGCCTATCTTGCACCTGACTGTTGCCATACAGAAACAATCAGGACATTCACGTTGTCAGGCCATCGCTGGGAAAGTATAGAAGCCTTTGAGCGCGTTGTGCGCTTTCAGAGCTTTAGCCGCGCAGCCGAGGATCTTGGCGTCTCCCGCTCGCATGTGAGTCGCCAGGTGAGCGCCCTCGAGAACCGCCTGGGGGCCCAGTTACTGCTGCGCACCACCCGTAAGGTGTCGACCACCGAGGTGGGCCAGGCATTCTATTTGCAGTGCCAGGATATCGTCGGCAACCTCGATGAGGCGGAGCGCGCGGTACAGGACCAGCAGGCCAAACCCCGCGGCATCTTACGGGTTACCGTCGCTGGCGCTTTCGGCGAAGACTTTATCGCCCCTGCGGCCATCGCGTTCATGGCCCAGTATCCTGACCTCACTGTGGAGTTGGATTTCAGCAATCGTCTGATCGACCTGATCTCGGAGGGCTACGACATTGCAATCAGGGCCGGTACTCTGAAGGATTCTTCGCTCATTGCACGCCGCATCAGTTCGCGTCGATTGACCACCTGCGCAGCACCGGCCTACCTCGAACGCTATGGTGAACCCTCCAGCGTCGACGCGCTCACTAATCACAATTGCCTGCTGGGCACACTCGATACCTGGCGCTTCCGGGACAACAACCGCCACATCGATCTGCGCGTTGCCGGCAACTGGCGCAGCAACAATGGCCGGGCGCTGCGGCACGCCGCTCTCGCCGGCATGGGCTTGGTGCAACTGCCGTCGTTTTATGTGGATCAGGACATCGCCGCAGGCACGCTACTCAGTGTGCTCGATCACTGCACCCCTACCGACACCGGAGTGTGGGCTGTGTATCCGCACAATCGTCACCTGTCGGCCAAGGTGCGTTTGTTTGTGAGCTTTCTGGCAGACCACCTGGATTGAATGAACCGTGACCGTCGCCGGCGTCAATCCTGCCCTGCCGATCTCAGCCGCCATGCTGGGAATGGCTACGTTTGCTGGCATGGACGCGCTCATGAAAGGACTGTCCATCGAGATGGGTGTGTACAACGCCCTGCTCTGGCGGACAGGCATTGCCGCCTGCCTGGCGCTCTTACTGTTCTCTCTCAAACGCTGCTCGTTGCCGGGCCGGGCTGCGCTGCGGATTCATCTCTGGCGGGGGCTGATTACCTCCGTGATGGCTTACCTGTTTTTCTGGGGGCTCGTGTTTATCCCCCTCGCCGAAGCCATTGCGCTGTCGTTTATTGCGCCATTGATCGCCTTGTACCTAGCCGCATTACTGCTTGGGGAAACCATTAACCGCCAGACAATCATCGCCTCCTTATTGGGACTGGCCGGGGCCATTGTCATCATCCAGGGCAAACTCAGCGGTGACTACAGTCCGGAAGCGGCCAAAGGTGTTGCAGCAATTCTATTGTCCGCCACGCTCTACGCTTACAACCTGATTCTGCAACGCCAGCAGGCGCTTATTGCCAACCCGGTGGAGATCTCCCTGTTCCAGAACGGGACAGTGACGTGCATTTACCTGCTATTCGCACCGTTCCTGGCCGTAGTTCCGCAATTGCATCAATGGCCTGTACTAACGCTCACTGCAGCGCTGGGCGTCGCTTCGCTGATGTGTCTCTCCTGGGCATACGCCCGGGCCGAGGCGAAAGCGCTAATTCCGGTGGAGTACACGGCGTTTATCTGGGCGTCACTGCTGGGCTGGTTTATGTACGGCGAGCGGCTAACGCTGGTAACGATATCGGGCACGACGCTTATCGTCGCCGGCTGCCTGATCGCGGCGCGGTTAAGACCCAATGACGCTGAACATGTGGAGAGTACCGCGGTCTAGATAGCGCCAGGGCGTTGGCCGCCGCACAGGATGTCCGTCACCAGCTCGGTATCCATGTACTCCTTCAACTCGAGCAGGCCATCGTCGCGCCATGTCAGCAGAAAGTGGTAGGCATTGCTGTATTGCTGACCGGACACGTGCATGCCGTCAGACACCGCCTCAACGGCCACCCGATCACCCTCGGCAATCATACCAAGAATATTAAAGGCCAATCCCTCGGGAAAAGCATCCAACGCCCCGGACGCGAACTGGCGAATTTCCTCCTTTCCGCGCGATCCCGAAATCAGGGTTTGTCCCATCGTGACAACCCGACCTTCATCACAATAGGCATTGGCAATCGCCTCACCATCACCCCGATGCATGGCATCGAAGAATTCCAGCGTGCGTTGCTTGTTACGTTCAATGGTAGTCACCGTCACCTCAGCTAATGTTCAGTAAATTATCCCGGGTGCCTGTAAACACTTCGGCACAATAGCCGAAGTCGACAGGCAGGTTTACGCCGCTGACAAACTCCGCCATAGCACTGTTTAGCCACACCAGTGGCTGAGCCATCTCTGCCCCTGAGGCATATCGTCCATTAGCGGGCAGGAACAAATCGATGGCCTCTGTCGGCATCTGGCCTTCCCCCGTGAGCTTGTCCATGAAACCACTGGCCGTTGGCGACGGCGATATCGCATTGATTCTTATCCCCCTACCCGCCAACACAGCCGCCCGCTGCATCGTATACACGATCATGCACTGCTTGGAAAAACCGTAGCCATCTGCACACACTTTGGGGTTGGCTACCATCCATGCTCGCGCCGACTCGAAGTCTGGTTCGAGGGCCAGAAACGCTTTGACGCTGTCCAACTGATTTCTCCACCCCATCCCGGCGGTTGAAGCAATAGAGGCAATCGCGCCGCCCTCGGTCATGCGCGGCAACAACTTCTCTGTCAGGTAGCGCATGCCACAAAAATTAATCAGCACTGTTTCTTCTGCTGAAAATGGTGGACTGGGGACACCTGCGCAATTGAACAGCGCATCCACCCTGTCGGGAAGCTGCTGCAGGCCTGCTTCGATGCTTGCAGCGTCTTGCATATCCATCATGAGCGCTGAGTGAACCGACGTCGTCACTGGCGCTATGTCCAGTGCGTAAACCTCTGCGCCGAGTTCGGAGAGCATGTGCGCCGCGGCCTGCCCCATTCCCGAAGCTGCGCCGGTAATGACGATGCGCTTGCCCTGATATCCCAGTAACGCTGACATCCCTGCCCCCTTAGGTCTGCGGATTTTTGGGTGTGGGGATGTTAGGCCGGATCTCCAACAAGTCCACAGCCACACCACCTGGTAACGCCAACGCATAAGCGACAGCATCGCCGACTTGCCCTGCCTCCATACCCACGTCCATGTAGGTACCTACATGCGACCAGGCCTCTAGACCGGCCACAATGGCATCGACATTCCAACCCTGGGCAAAATTTGTGGCGGCGGCACCAGGTCGAATACAGGTGACACCGATGCCATCAGCCTGAAGCTCTGTCCGCAGATCACGACTGAAACGCTCCACCGCTGCCTTGGTCGCGGCATAGACTGATAGATGGCACATTTCGTCGTAGTGATGGGCAGACGCGGAAGAAATATTCACGATACGTGGCGCCTCGCCCCCTCGCAACAGGGGAATGGCCGCTTGACTGGAGAAAACAACACCGAGGAAGTTGGTGTGCACCTGCATCACCACTTCTTTTTCAACCAGATGCTCGACAGCATTGGGCCTTGCGAGCCCCGCGTTGTTGACCAGACCATCGAGACGCCCGAAATGCTGTTTGATGTCGGCAAACGCAGCGCGCACCGCACCCGGGCTGCTAACGTCAGCCGAAACGCCGATAGCCCGCTCGGCACCGAGCTCGCTGACTGCCGCATCCAGCCCCTGCTGGCTGCGCGATACAAGACCAACCCGGGCACCCTGCGCCACCAGACTCTCTGCTATCGCAAGACCAAAACCCTGAGAACCCCCGGTGACGATATAAACCTTATTTTCTAGTGCATTGCTCATACTGCTATCGCTATTGTCTTTGTTTCCAGATATTCCTCGAAACCTTCACGCCCCATCTCGCGGCCTATGCCGCTTTGTTTGTATCCGCCGAACGGCGCGTCGGGACCGTAGAAATTTCCGCCGTTGACATTAATCGTTCCGGTGCGAATCCGGCGGGCTACTGCCAGTGCACGCTCTTCGTTTCCAGACCAGACGCTGCCGGAGAGGCCGAACTCGGAATCATTGGCGATGCGGATTGCATCCTCTTCATCGTCATAAGCGATGACGCACAATACCGGGCCGAAAATTTCTTCCCGGGCTATGACCATATCGTTGGTGACATCCACAAACACCGTGGGCTCAACGTAATAGCCTTTCTTCAATGTCGGAGGGATACCGCCTCCCAGCAGTACCCGAGCACCTTCCTGTCTGCCGCTTTCGATATAGCTCAACACGCGCTGCCGCTGCCGCTCGTTGATCAGCGGTCCCATAATCTCACTTTCCGAAGAGGGGTCACCGTAGCTGATAAACCCGAAGTAAGTTTGCAAACGCTCTTCAACCTGTTGCTGCCTGTGCCCGGGCACCAGCAGGCGCGTATTAAGTGCACAGCCCTGCCCTGCGTGAAAACAGACCGCCAACGCGCTAAGCAGACTGGTATCAAAATCGGCATCATCGAGAATGATATTGGCGGACTTGCCTCCCAGCTCAAGAAACACCTTTTTAACGGTATCCGAAGCACGCGCCATAATGCGCTTTCCAACTGCCGTCGAACCGGTAAAGGACACCATATCTACTCGTGGGTCCGCGACTAGCATATCTCCTAATTCAGCCGGATCCTGTGCGGTAATAACGTTAAACACCCCGGCGGGAATATCCGTTTGCTCGGCGACGATGCGCCCCAGCATCGTCGCTGACCAGGGTGTATCCGGCGCAGCTTTCAGAACCACGGTGCAACCAGCAGCCAACGCGGGTATGCACTTGGCGAGGTTAATTTGTAGCGGCACATTCCATGGGGATATAGCGGCAACTACGCCGATAGCCTCCTTCTCCACCAGACGCTTGTTTTTGCCTCCCATGATCTCGTTCACACCAAGATCCCGGCTCCAGGGGTAGTCAGGCAAGGACGCCAATGTGTAGTCAATAAACGCAATTGGCAGTTCACATTGTGGCCCCGACTGGCCACAGATACCCAGTGGTGCGCCAGTTTCAGCCGCAATTTGCTGCTTAAGCACATCCATTGACGACACCAGCGCCGCCTTGAGTTGCTGCAAACACTCGTGTCTGAAAGCGTGGTTGGTTGACCAGTCAGACGTATCGAATGCTCGCCGCGCTGCAGCAATGGCCTGCTCCATGTCCTGGGGAGCGGCATCTGCCACCTGCCCCAACACTTCTTCCGTCGCGGGGTTGAGATTCGGATAAGTGGCACCGCCCGTCGCTTCGACAAGCTCGCCGTCAATGAGCAATCGTGCCTCGGCATTCATATCAGCTGCAATCCCCCGCCTGAGCCGGCCGCGAGGCATCACGGGCCAGAAAAACATCTTCAATACGATCGCGCACATATTCGGCCGTGGGCAGCGTGACGCTGTGTGCGGCCGCCGTCGCGATAGCACACTCGAGATCCTTGCTCCCCAGAGCGCCCATCGCTCCAAAGATTTGCTGCATATCCTCATCGCTGGCGGATGCGGCCAGACTGTTTCTAGCGCTGACAAACATATGCATTTGCTCGTTGACCACGCCATTGGACAAACCAACATCACGCAACACATCCACCGACAGTCCGCAGGCCTCTGCCAGCCGTGTAGCCTCAGCCATAGCGACGAATTCAGTGTACTGAATGAAGTTGTTACAGAGTTTCAACGCAATGCCCGCGCCGACGCCACCGGCGTGAACCACTTTTTCTGCGGAACGCATCAGGATCGGATGGCTGCGATCGAGAATGGCATCATCCCCACCAACCATGTAGCACAACGTGCCTGCCTCCGCGCGATGAGCGCCGCCGGTCATCGGCGCGTCAATCAAAAAGATACCGCACGACCACGCGTCATCTGACCACTTGAGCAGTCGCTCCTGGGTCACAGTACTGTGAATGGCGATAACCGTATTGGCCCCCGCATTACTCAAAAGACCAGCATCACCATAGAGCAAGCTCTCTACCTGTGCGTCGTCGCGCACACAGACTCCGATATGTTCACACTGCGACGCCAGCTCGGCGAGTGACTCACAGGCTGTGGCACCCTGCTCGACCAGCGACTGCACGGCCTGCTGATCAACATCAAATACATGCACTGAATAGGCATCGCTAATCAAGCGCGTAGCCACCGGCTTGCCGATATTACCCAGGCCGATGTAGCCGACGTGTGTCTGCAGACTCATGCTGATTCCGCTTGTTGGGAAAATGTTTCCGCAGCATAGAAAAGCGCCTTCCCACATGTCAAGCCTAATTGACTACAGGTCAACCATGATTTACTTTATTTCCATGAGCACAGCGATTAACAGCAACCACCGGTCACTCCTGCGTCACTACCGGGACAACTTTGCCAGGCACATGCTCGCTGTGAGCATTCATCTACAGTCTGAAATCATGAATGCACTGACGGTAAAGCACGGACACAGCCAACTCCGCATCAATTTTGAACCCTATATGAACCTGGCCGGTGAACACGGTGCCCGACTGTCCGACATCGCCACCCGGCTGGGCATCTCACGCCAGGCTGCAAACCAGGCAGTGAATCAAATCGAACGCGCGGGCTATCTGGAACGCACACCCGACCCGCAGGACGGTCGCGCCAAGTTGCTTACGCTCACTGAGGACGGCAAATCAATGACGCGCCAGGGTGCACGCGAGGCAATGCAGCAGCAGTCGCGTTTGGCAGCCATCATTGGCGAGCCGGCCCTCGATGACACCGCAAAAAACCTGGCAACGCTATCGCGCAAACTCGGCCTGTTCGTACCGGACAGTATCGGCACACACAGCCCGCTGGTCAGCCTGCTGCCCAGACTGGCAGACACCATCAGTAACAAACTAATGGAGCTGACAATCGCCTCAGGACACCCGAGGCTCAAACGAAGTTTCGGTCCGGTCCTCATTGCTATCGGCCCGCATGGTGGACGCATCCAGCAAATAGCCGAATACCAGGATGTCAGTAAACAGGCGATCAGCGCCACAGTTGCCGAACTGGTAGCGCTCGGCTATATCCAACGCTGCGCCGACCCGGATGACGCTCGCCAGCTAGTGGTAACTTTCACTAAAAAAGGCCTACAGCTAATTGCCGATTCAATAGCTGCTGTGCAAACACTGAAGACGGAATTTTCCTTACTCATGGGCAAGGCAGCCTTTGTCCAGGTCACGGCTGCGATGGCAGAAATTTATCGAGCCTTCCAGCTCGAGAGCGATGTATTCGGCCAGCCCTACGGCGATCAACTGGACGTCATTATCCGCAATTTAAACCGCGAGCTTGGGCCGGAACGGGCCCGCGAACTGGCCGAGCGCATTCTCGCGACAACGCCTGAAACAATACGGGAGAAATCACCATGAGTGATGAAAAGCGTCGAGCCATCGGCGAAAGCACGATCAGGGATGTGTACGCGGGCGACATCGTCGTGCCCGCAGAAGGCTACCCTTTTACCGACATCATGCTCTCCACGCTGTTTGCGGAGATCTGGACCAGGGATGCCCTGTCGATGCGCGACAAGCGTATTCTCTTGCTCGGCATGATCGCCGCCCAGGGAGAAAAGGAGACCTTCAAGATTCAGACCAAAGCAGGCGTCAAACGCGGCGAACTCACCCCGGAAGACATGCGCGAACTGCATCTGTTCATTGCCCAGTATTGCGGATACCCCAGGGCCGCTGCGATGCTGGGCCCGATGGAAGAAGGTATTTCCGAAGCTCAGCATGACATCAACAACAACGACACCAGCGAGACGCCTTCATGAATCTGACCTATCACTGGGAGGCGGCGCTCACCACCGTAGGCCTGGTTGTGCTGTTCACCTTCCTTGGCCAGAAACTGGCATTCTCCATTCCTGATATTGCCAGAGCGCGGAATGAAGACAGAACCCAGAACAAAAAGAAGTGGCGAGAAAAGGCACAGAAGTACCAGCATCGCGTGCCTACTTCACAGAAAATTGGCCTCGCATTTAACCTGGCCTTTTTCGTACTGATACTCCCGTTCATCGTGACACTGGAGCCTCAGTCGGTGTGGAAAATACTGCTGGATGTTGTTCTGATCTTGATGATTTACGACTTCTTCTACTACCTGATGCACCGCTTTCTCTTTCACGGCCAGGGCTTTCTCAGGCGCGTACACGCCGTTCATCACCAGGCTCGAAGCAGGGTAAGCTCCATCGATTCCTATCTGCTGCATCCGGTAGAAATCTTCATGGGAATCGCACTGTTCTATATCGTGACAACCAGCTATGCACTCGCAACAGGGCAGCCGTTCAACGCTGCTACTATCGTCATCACCACCCTGATCTACACGCAGCTAAACCAGATCAATCACTGCCGAATCGACATTGACAAGCCTCTATGGAGAATGCTCGGCTGGATTGCCATCAGGCACGACGCGCATCATCTGGACATGCACAAGGGCAATTTCGCTACCATCACCCTGCTGTATGACTGGATCTTCGGTACGTTGGAGACGCACCCCCTCGAGCAGAAATCAACGCCCCACCCATAGGATGGGGCACAGCGTTTACTTGTTAAGTTCTTCCTCAACCTGACCAAGACGCTCCTTACCAAAAAACATCTCATCGCCGACGAAGAACGTAGGCACGCCAAAGGCACCGCGATCAGCAGCGGCCTGGGTGTTGGCCTTGAGTGCATCTTTAACGGCATCGGTCTGAATCATCTCCAGCAGCTTGTCTGCGTCCAGCCCAGCGTCGCGCCAAACCTGGGCAACCACCTCGGGATCATCCATCTTCTTGTCCTGTTCCCACATGGCGGTGATCACCGCTTCAATGTATGCCTCTTGCACTCCGAGCTCAGTGGCGGCGACCAGACCGCGCATCACGGTAATGGTGTTCATGGGAAAATGGCTGTTAAACGCAAAGTCATCGAGACCGTGTTTTTCCTGAAAACGCTGGCTCTCCAGCATTTCGTAAGCCATCTTGCCCTTCACGCCACCAAAGGCCACAAACGGCGCCTGATTGTCGGTAAGCTTGAACAGGCCACCCAGCAACACCGGCACGATCTCCATTTCGGCGCCTGTTCGCTCGAGAATACCCGGCAGCACCTTGTGACAGTAGTAGGCATTGGGGCTGGCAAAGTCGAACATGAATTCCAGTTTGGACACAACGTTTCCTCGTTATCGAAAGTTTAAGCGTGATTCCACCAGGCGACATCGCTGTGGGCGCGCAAATCAAGTTCGTGCGTCCAGGCGGAGCGGTGCTGGTGGGCGATATGAAAGTAAGTCTCGGCCATTTCCGAGGGCTGCATCAGGTTGTAGTCAGGAGCATCGCGCAGGGCCTGGAAAGCTTCAGCGCCCAACATCTTGCCGAGCGTATCAGGCGCGTCGACCGCTCCATCGACAAGAATATGCGCCACGTGCACGCCCTGCGAGGCGTACTGGGCGTTCAGTGTCTGGCATAGCATACGCCTGCCACCCATCGCTGCCGCATGGGAATGCTGCCCTGCGTTCCCGCGCACCGCTGCAGTGGCAGAGGTGACCAGAATACTGCCCTTGCACCGTTGAGCCATCAATGGACACAGCACCGACGCCAGGCGGAACAAGCCAAAAGTGCCGAGGCGCCAGCCAAGTTCGAAGGCTTTATAACTGGTTTCCTCGAGCGAGCGATTGCCGATCTGCGCACCCAGGTTATAAAGCGCCACCTCAATGGGCCCATGCTCCGCTTCCACAGCCGCCACGCACTCTTCAATACTGTCTTCCGTCGCCGCATTTAGTAATCGACCGCTCGCTGAGCCACCAGCGGCTTCGATGTCACGCACCATCGCTTGCAAGCCCTCCTCGTCACTGCGACGACACAACACCACATGGTAGCCGGCGGCGGCAAACCGCTTTCCGACATTCCCGCCAATACCGGCTCCCGCACCAATAATCAGACAAACTGGCTTCATGAACACTCCTCCGCTGTGCGCAATATGGTTGCATGATGCAACTTATTCGAGTTGCAAGGTTGCATCATGCAACCGTATTATGCAAGCCACTCCGCGAAGAAACTGTTGGACGGCCTGTGAAATACAAAACCTTCGACCACATGAACTGCTCCCTGGCGCAGACGCTGAATATCATCGGCGAGCGCTGGACACTGCTGATACTGCGCGACTCTTTCTTTGGTTCAAAGCGGTTCGCCCAGTTCGAGCGCAACCTGGGCATATCCAAAAACATTCTCACCGCCCGGCTCAATACGCTGGTGGAGGAAGGCATTCTCACGCGCCGGACTTCTAAAGAAGATGGTCGCACCGACTATGTGCTCACCGAGCAGGGACTGGAGTTACAACCTGTGCTCCTGTCGATGACCCACTGGGGCGACAAGCATCGCCCGCACCCGCGCGGCGAACGCGTGACGTTTGTCGATCGCGAAACCGGCCGACCGATCCAGAAAATGGGCGTCAGAGGTGAAGACGGCCGCCTGCTGGCGCCGCGCGATATCCGCGCCACGGCCGGGCCGGGCCTCGAAACAGACTGACGGGACTTGCTGCTTAAGCGGCCCCGGAGTTAACACTGTAAACATTGGCGATAATCGCTATACTCAATCCAAACATAATCACCTGCCTGGAGTTTTCCATGTCCGAACTTGTCACCATTACCATCGACAACCACGTCGCCGACGTACGCCTGAACCGTCCGGAAAAAATGAACGCCCTGAGTTGGGATATGTTCGACGCAATTACCACAGCGGCCAGGGAACTCGCGGCGAACCGCGAGGTGCGCGCCGTAGTCCTGTCCGGAGAAGGCAAGGGATTTTGTGCGGGCATGGACCTGGAGAACTTCAGCGGCGGTATGGGCAACGACCCGTTCGGCAACGGCCGCGGTGATAGCCATCCAAATTACTACCAGGCGCCCGCCTACCTCTGGAAAGCCATTCCGGCGCCGGTGATCTGTGCAGTGCACGGGGCGGCCTATGGCGGTGGCTTCCAGATTGCACTAGGAGCCGATATCCGCATCGCCCACCCGGGCTCGAAATTCTCACTGATGGAGATCAAATGGGGCATGATCCCGGACATGTCCGCCTCGCAAACCCTGCGCGATCTGGTGCGCGTCGACGTTGCCAAGGAACTGTCTTATACCGGTCGGGTTGTCGGCGGAGAAGAAGCACACTCACTGGGCCTGGTAACTCGCCTGAGTGACACCCCCTATGAAGACGCCATGGCCATGGCGCGCGAAATTGCCGTGAAAAACCCGGATGCCGTTGCCCGCAGCAAATACATGTTCGAAACCACTTGGCGAGACAGCAGCGTAGACGGCCTCGCCGAAGAGCAGCGTCTGCAGACCCCCATACTTGGCCGGCCCAATCAGGTGGAATCAGTCATGGCCGCGCTGGAAGGTCGCGAACCCAGCTTCAGCGACCGCGCCTTTGGCGATTTCTCCGAACTCGCCAAAGAGGCCTGATGCGTGGCTGCCATTGATGTCTGGGCACAGCAACCCAACCCCCACTTCCTGTCCCAGCCTTACTTTGATTCGCTCAAACGCTGGACTGGCGAGGACCTGACCGACATTCCGCCGGAGTTCCTCATCGGCTGTATGGACAAGGCCGACGTGGGCCACGCGCTGCTGTCGGCGTGGTACGGTCCCCAGGGGCCGCTGATCTCCAACGAGCAGGTCCTGGAAATGATCCAGGCATACCCCGGCCGTTTCTCTGGCCTCGCCTCTGCAGATCTGCGCGACCCCGTCGCCGCCGTTACCACCCTGCGTAAGTATGTCACCGAGCACGGCTTCAAGGGTCTGCGTCTCATCCAGTGGTTGTGGGAACTGCCCTCCACCCACGCGCTCTACTATCCACTCCTGGCCGCCTGCGTGGAGCTCGACGTGCCCGTCTGCCTGCAGGTCGGGCACACCGGGCCGCTACTCAGCTCTGAATCAGGGCGTCCCGCTCACATCGAGCGAATGGCGCTGGATTTTCCGGACCTAAAGATTATCGGAGGCCACATCGGCTATCCGTGGCATGTCGAGATGATTGCTGTCGCGACGAAATTCCCCAACGTTTATATCGACACCTCTGCTTACGTTCCCAAACGCTATCCCCGGGAACTGGTGGAGTACATGCAGGGGCATGGCAAGCACAAGGTAATGTTCGGCACCAACTACCCGATGATTACACCCGACAGGGCCATGGCCCAGCTCGATCTGCTCGAGTTGAGTGATGATGTGCGCGACTTGTTTCTGGAAGGCAATGCCCGCCGCGTGTTTAATCTCGACTAGTGGCGATGTTGATCGAACAAAATAGGATTGCCATCCGGGTCATGCACCAGGAAAAATCCGGCACCGCCGTCTGACGTAACCACCTGATCGATCTGGACGCCCTGCGCTTGCAGATGTGCCTGCCACTCGCGCACATCCGTAAACGCAGGCGCATCCTGACCAGACTGATCCCAACCGGGGTTAAACGTCAGGGTATTCAATTCGAACATACCCTGGAACAAACCGATCACATGCTCACCGTGTTTAAGCATGAGAAAGTTGTGCTCGGCTGCGCCGCCAAACACCTCAAAACCCAGCTTTTCGTAAAACTCCCGTGAGGCCGCAAGATTCTTCACGGCCAGACTGATTGAGAAAGCGCCTGTATGCATAGGGTTCTCCCGTTGTGCTTATTCGCTGTTAGCAAGCATAGACCAAGCGCTGCCAAGCCACGCGGCTTTAGGCTATGCTAGTGCCGTCTTCTGCAAAGGAAATGCCTGTGAACAAACACATCTCGACGCTGGCCGCGCTGGGGGCCAGCGCGTTACTCACCCTTGCCGGCTGTTCATCTGACCAACCCGAGGAACAGACCGAAGCCTGGTCTCCCGAAAACCCCTTCCCGTCCACCTACCAGGTGCCGGACAGCCCACCGCTGCTGGTTCGCTCGGCGAGTGTTTATTCCGGCACCGGAGAGCAACTCGAGGGCGTGGACGTGCTGGTGCAGGACGGCAAGTTCGTCGCTATTGGCGAAGATCTCGACCCCCCCCGCGGCGCCACCGTCATTGACGCCGAAGGCAAATGGCTCACCCCGGGCTTGATCGACGTGCACAGCCACATGGGCGTCTATCCCTCTCCGGCAACGGACAACCACGCCGATGGCAACGAGATGACCGCCCCGGTGACTGCCCAGGTGTGGGCAGAACATTCCATCTGGCCGCAGGACCCACAGTGGGAAAAAGCTCTCGCCGGCGGCGTGACGACCGCTTTAATCCTGCCGGGCTCAGGCAACCTGATTGGCGGCCGCGGGGTCACAGTAAAGAACATCCGCTCAACGACCGTACAGGGGATGAAGTTCCCGGGCGCGCCCTACGCCCTGAAGATGGCCTGCGGCGAAAACCCCAAGCGGGTCTATGGCGAACGCAATCAACTGCCCTCTACCCGCATGGGTAACATGGCGGCGTTCCGCCAGGCCTGGGCCGAGGCCGCGGAATACAAAATCGAGTGGGACACTTACCATGCCGCACTTGAAAGTGGCGACAACTCGGCTGAGGCGCCAGAACGCGACCTGAAGCTCGACACGCTGATGGAGGTACTCAACGGCAATATCCGCATCCACAACCACTGCTACCGCGCGGACGAAATGGCACAGATGATGGATATGGCTCGCGAGTTCGACTACAAGATCACTGCCTTTCATCACGCCATCGAAGCTTACAAACTGGCACCGCAATTGGCGGACGCCGATATTTGTGCCGTGGTGTGGGCAGACTGGTGGGGCTTTAAGCAGGAGGCCTTTGATATGGTCAGGGAAAACCTGGCACTGCTGGAGAAAGCCGGGGCCTGCGCCATTATCCACTCTGATGACGCCTTCCAGGTACAGCGACTCAACCAGGAGGTAGCCAAGGCCTACTCCGCGGCACGACGCATGGGCATGGATATGACCCGCGGCGAAGCCATGCGCTGGCTCACGCTAAACGCCGCGACATCGCTGGGGCTGGCCGACCAGATCGGCTCTATCGAAGCCGGCAAAAATGCAGACCTGGTGCTGTGGACTGAGGACCCCTTCAGCGTCTACGCACTGGCCGAGAAGGTGTGGATCGATGGCGCGCTGACGTACGACCTTAACAACCCGTCGGTCGCGGGCACCAGCGATTTCAATATCGGCATTATCAACCCTGAGGAGAACCGCCCATGAATAACGCTATGCGCAACATACTGGCTCTGGCGGCACTCTCTCTCGCCAGCGCCGCGCACGCCGAAACCGTGCTTATCCAGAACACCACGGTCGACACCATGAGCGACGCCGGCCAACTCATCCAGACCGACGTGCTGGTCGTCGACGGCAGGGTTGCCGCCATAGGTCGCGACCTCGACAGCACTGATGCCCGGATCATAGACGGCACAGACAAGCGCCTCACCCCGGGGGTATTCAATGCGATGACGCAAATGGGGGTTGTCGAGATCGACGCCGTCCACGAAACCTACGATGCCACCGCCGAAGGCGTTGATTACTCCGCGTCGCTGGCCATCATCGACGCATTCAATCCCAACAGCACGGTTATTCCGCAGAACCGGATTCACGGATTAACCCGCGCCCTGGTGGCTCCCAGCGCCAGTGACACCCTGTTTGCAGGCCAGGTGTCTATCGTCAATCTCTCCGGCAAGTCCGGGGGCAGTATTGAGCAACAAAGTGTCGGCGTACTGGTGAACTACAACGAATATGCCAAGGGTGTAGCAGGTGGCTCACGAGCGGCAGCACTGGCCAGCATTCGCCGGCCCTGAACGACGCCCAGCACTTCGCTGACAAGCGCCGTCAATACGCCGCAGGCGAAGGCCGAGAACTCAGCCTTCCCGCTGATGATCTCGACGCGCTACTGCCGGTATTGCAGGGCGAAGAGTACCTGTTCGTCAAAGTGAGCCGGGCCAGCGACATTCTGAAAATTCTCGAGGTGGGTGAGAGCTACAACCTGCGCATGATTCTTGTCGGCGCGCAGGAGGGCTGGATGGTGGCTGACGCCATCGCCGAGGCAGGCACGCCGGTCATCATCGATCCCACAGAGAACCTCCCGGAGCAATTCCAGACGCTCGGTGCCAGGTTGGAAAACCCGGCGCTATTGCACGCCGCAGGTGTCGACATCATGTTTACCGGGATGGGCTGGCAGAACACCCACAACGCCTACCTGGTCACCCAGTGTGCGGGGGTGGCTGTTGCCCATGGCCTGCCTTATGAGGCAGCAATGGCGGCGCTTTTCAGTACGCCATCAACGGTATTCTCGCTGGACAACAGCGGCAGAATCGCGGCTGATATGCCCGCAGACATGGTGCTGTGGAGTGGCGACCCGCTGGAACTGGTGCGCGAGGCGGAACTGGTGTTTGTTGCGGGCGAACAGGTGCCGATGGTGAGCCGCTCTACCCGACTGCGAGACAAGTATCTGGCGAAGAACAGCGAACAGGATTAATACGGTGAGTTTGGGCAGGCCCTCCCTCCCTGGAAGGCCTGGTTTCCAAGACGCCAGACCTATCCGTGGAATAGCGGCTGGAACTGTGAGCAGCAAGCGCTGCGCGAACTAGAACGTACCGAAAAGACCGATGAGGGCCGCGCAGACGAAAAAGGCGCTGGCAATCCACACTTCGTCAATTTGCTCTGACCAGTTTGTCAGCTTGGACATGATGGCCTCCGGGCTGCGCGATACAATGGCGCTAGTTGTACCAAATCGAATGCACGCGGCCTATTACCGGCCATTACCGGTACGTTTTTTCGCTATGAGCGCTCAATAGCTTATAAGGAAACGCTATAATCAGTCCGGCATACCAATGGAACACAACCGTGACGCGATTTCGTCCCTGTATTGATCTTCATCAAGGCCAGGTGAAGCAGATTGTCGGCGGCAGCCTCAACGATGACGGCGCCGACACCAACTTTGTCAGCCAGCACGACGCAGCCCACTATGCCGGCCTGTACCGGGAGCAGAACCTCATGGGCGGGCATGTCATCGCACTGGGCCCGGGCAACCAGGAGCAGGCGCTGTTGGCGCTGGATACCTGGCCCGGCGGACTACAGTTTGGAGGTGGGGTCACCGCCGGAAATGCCGCGAGTTATCTCACTGCCGGCGCCTCTCATGTGATCGTCACCAGCTACCTGTTCGAGAACGGCCAACTTTCCCCTGCCCGACTCGATAACATTCTGCGTGAAACCGGCAGGCAGCATCTGGTGCTCGATCTCAGCTGTCGGCGCACAGACAGCGGCTGGCACATTGCCACCGACCGCTGGCAAACCGTCACAGACACCCCCGTGGACGCCGGCACACTGCGCGAGCTGGGCCAGTATTGCGATGAGTTTCTCGTGCATGCAGCGGATGTGGAAGGCCTGCAGGGCGGTATCGATGAAGAGCTGGTCACCCTGCTGGGCAAGCACTGCCCGGTGCCGGTGACCTATGCGGGAGGCGCCCGTAATCTCAGCGATCTGGAGCGCGTGCAAGCGCTGTCCGGCGGCAACGTCGATCTGACCATTGGTAGCGCGCTGGATATATTCGGCGGCAAAGGTATCACTCTCGACGAGTGCATTGCCTGGAACCAGCGCGCCTGAATGCCGCCCCGACTCAGGGCGTCACAATATTGAATTCGCCCTGGGGCTGCTCAAACATACCGAAGAAACTGGCGAGCGTGAGCGCATTGCCTTCCACGCTCAGTTCATCTGAGCGCAGCGTCTCCATTAATCCGACTTCCCCCATGAGCATGCGAATAAACATGCCGTGAGACACTTTCAAGACCACGTCGGGTTCATCCGCGGCATCCAGGCCTCGGTGATGCATCACCGAATTGCGAACGGTGAGCAGGTACGCCTCGTCGAGGTCCTCGAACACAATACCCACACGACGATCTACCCCGGCGGCCTTGTCAGGATCGAGACGCACCGACATAGTCTGGAAGAATTTCTCTACCGGGGTTTGCTCCAGCATATTCACCAACAGCGACAACTTGATCTGGGATTCCTGGGGAGCACCGAAACGCAGCTCGTAAGCAGCGCTGAGATAAACATCTCGCCAGGGCCCGGATTCAGCCACATATGCCAACTGATCATAGGTGCTTGCAAGTAATTGCATGGCTTGCTGATTGTCGGGCTCAGCGAACACCAGGTGATTGAGCAGCTCCGCGGCCCAGCGATAATCGCCCGCCTCAATGGATTTCTCTGCCTCGGCAATCACACCCTCGGCACCCCCGGCCAGCGCCACATAGCGGGCACTGGATTCTACCGGCGGCAAGGGGTTCAGGTTGGCGGGGTTGGCGTCATACCAGCCGAGGTAGGCCTGGTACACGGCCTTGCTGTTATGGGCCACAGTGCCGTAGTAATCGCGGTTCGCGTAGGCAGCGGTCAGCCCCTCCGGCAGCGCCAGTTCCTCTGCGATCTCTCGCGGCGTCATGCCGCCGTTAAACATGCGCACCGTCTGGTCGTGAATATACTTGTAGGTATCCCGCTGGGTTTCCAGATAGGCGACGATGGTCGGCCGATCCCATACTGGCCAGTGGTGGCTGGCAAAATAGACGTCACTGCCCTCAGACAATTCGATCATCTCATCGATATAGCCCGTCCACGCGAGCGCATCGCGCACCTTGGCCCCGCGCAGTGTGTACAGGTTGTGCAAATTGCGCGTCGCCACCTCGGCCCCGCAATAGGCTTTCAACTCAGGAATCGCAAACGTGAATTCCGCAGGTGCTTCTGAACCCGGCGCCGCCTGGAAAACAAACTCCAGGCCATCAAGCGTCAGCGTCTGGCCGGTGTGATCGATAATCTCAGTGGGCTCAGCGATACCCACGGTGCCGTAGGCCGGTGATTTGCCCAGGCCTGATCCGACATGCCCACGCGCTTCGCGGGGCAGGCGGCGTCCGTACATGAACGAGGCTCGACGGGACATGGCCACGCCGGCGATGATGTTTTCGCTGGTCGCCTCTTCCATAAACCCTTCTGGAGCGACCACCGGAATTCTGCCTGCCTGATAGTCATCCTCATCGATGACACCCCACACGCCGGCAAAGTGATCGATATGACTGTGGGTAAACAACACCGCGGTGACCGGCAAATCGCCCAGGTGCTGACGGGCAAATTCCAGCCCTGCAGCGGCGGTCTCTTCACTGGTCAATGGATCGACCACAATAAAGCCTTGATCGCCCTTGATGAGGGTCATGTTCGCCAGGTCAAAGCCACGAATCTGGTAAATGCGCTCGGTGACTTTGAACAGGCCGTGAATGTTGTTCAGCGTAGCCTGGCGCCAGAGACTGGGGTTCACACTGTCCGGTGCCGGACCCTCCATGAACGCATACTCATCGAGGTCCCAAACCACATCGCCCGCCGCAGTGGTAATCAGCGGATCAGACCGGGTCGCGATAAATCCGCGCTGCGCCGCCGCGAGATCGGCACCACCGTCATCGGGCAGTTCGGCGGCGATATCCCGGTTGATGTCCGCGGTATAGGCGCTGGGCGCGGTAAAGCCCGCGTCGGACTCTGCCGAGGTTTTCTGGGCCGTATCGGAGCCTGAACAACCCGATAGGAGAATGGCCGCAGCCACAGTGGTCAGGGAAATCTTGTTCAATGTTTTTTCCTTTAAGCGATGGCTTCAACGCGAGTGCGGATCAGCACCCGTAATTCATGTTCGTAGGCGCTGCGGGTTTGAGCGTAGCGCTGCGCACCAAAAGTCTGGGTTAACGTGGGGCCCGACACTGCAAAGTAATGCGCAGCCCCGAGGAGCTGGTACACCAGGGCCAACGCCCTGGCATCATCCAATTTACCCGCAGGGTCCAGCGCCTGGGCAGTCGCTACCAGCAACTCCAGATAGGATCGCAGATACCAGCTCCCCGCCTGGGCAGCCCGCTCCTCATTATCGAGCAACTCACGCATGATGAGCCTGGCGGCGTGGGGATTATCCATCTGATCCCGATACTGCGCCACTACCAGTGTTTCCAGCCGTTCCGCCGGCGCCAGGGATTTGACCAGAATGCTGTCGGTTACCTCCGACAGGTTCTCGGAGATATGCTGCAGCACCTGTCCGTACAACTTCTCCTTGTTGCCGAAATGGTGGAGCAACGCCTGCTTGGTCAGCCCGAGCTCGGTCGCAATGGCAGCAATACTGGCACCATAAAACCCGCGTTCGGCAAATAGCCGCTGCGCCGTCAGCAATAACTGTTCCCGGGTGGATTCACTCATTTCGTCATCCTGCGTTTATGTGGCGAGTCTAGCGCAGCGCTTGACGCCTTACCAGTTGGTAAGTAGCCTGCCCGCAAACTTACCGATCGGTAAATGAGCTCTATGAGGCCTCCACCATGGATCGCAGTGTCGAAATTGAATTGATCGACGATCTTCTCGGGTTACAGGCACAAACGCCGCCGTTTCTGGATGAGCAGTGGCACCGCGAAAGCCTGGAGCGGTACTACTCACCCGACATCTTCCGCCGTGAACAGGCGCAAATTTCTGCGCGCCTGCCCCAGATTATTGCCCACGGCTCCGCCCTCCCCGAGCCCAATGCCTATTTGACCACGGAGGTGGCAGGCCGCCCGGTGCTGCTGACGCGCAATGAAGACGGAGCGGTGCAGGCCTTTTTCAATGTCTGCCGCCACCGAAGCGCAAAAATGGTGCGCGAGCATGAAGGCTGTGAGCATCGCTTCCGCTGCCCGTATCACGGCTGGACCTGGAACAACATCGGCGACTTGATCGGTGTTCCCCATGAGAAGACTGGATTCCCGGGGCTGGATCGCAGTGAGTTTGGCCTGGTGCCACTGCCCTGTCAGGAGTATGCCGGCTGGATCTGGCTCTCACTGGACAGCGACTCGGGAATCGAGGTTGAGCATCATCTGGGAGACATTCGCCATGACCTGCTGGCCATGGATGCGGGCAGCCACAAGATCTTTGCCACAGAAACACGCGAGATCAAAGCCAACTGGAACATTCTGGTGGAGGGCGGCATAGAGGCCTATCACTTCCGAGTCGCCCATAAGAACAACATTGCGGACCTATTCCCCGACAACCTTTCCTCCTGCCACAGCTACGGGCCTCACCTGCGCTCGATACTGCCGCGCACCACCCTCGCCTCGCTGGCCGATCAGCCCCGCGAGCAATGGCGCCTGCGCGATCACGCCAACATTCTCTACAGCTTTTTCCCGGGCGCCCAATTCCTGGTGCAGTCAGATCATTTTGTGTGGATTCGTGGCATCCCGCTGGGCCCCGACCATACCCGGCTGGAACTTTCGACCCTGGTGCCCGGCAGTGAGAACACGCTCGCCAAGCAGGAGTACTGGCGCAAAAATCATGCGTTCACGGTGCTGACCCTGGATGAAGATTTCCAGTTGGCGGAAGACATTCAGTCGGGGCTGGCCAGTGGCGCCAACAGCCATCTCAACTTCGGCCGCTTTGAAGGTGCTCTGGATACATTCAATCGCATCGTAGATCAGGCGATCGCTTGAGAAGCGCTCCGGATTGTGCAGAATCAAATGACTTGATTCACTGACAGGAAGACACCATGACAGACATTGCGGGCAAGGTCGCCTGGATAACAGGCGCCTCATCAGGCATCGGCAAGGCAGTGGCAACCGTGCTGGCTGCCGAGGGCGCGCATATTATTCTCTCCGGGCGCCGGGAGGCTGCGCTCCAGGAAGTCGCCGCCTCACTGCCCACCCAGTCGCTGGTACTGCCCTTTGAGGTGACCGACTATGCGGCGCTGGCCGCCCATGTGGAGACGGCATGGGCCTGGCAGGGTCAGGTCGATATTCTGGTTAATAACGCCGGCGTGAGTCAGCGCAGCCTGGCCTTGCACACTGCGCCTGAGGTCTATCAGCAAATGATTAATATCGACCTGCTCGCCCCCATCTGGCTGACTCAGCTGCAACTGGAGCGGATGCGAGCCGCCGGTGGCGGCCACATCGTCGCCATCAGTTCGGTAGCGGGACGGCTGGGTACGCCGCTGCGAACGGCCTACTGTGCCGCCAAACACGGCCTCATTGGGTACATGGATGCACTGCGGACCGAGGTTGCAAACCTGCACAACATCCAGGTCACTAATATTCTGCCTGGCTCCGTCGCCACCGACGTCTCTCGCAACGCCATGACCGGCGACGGCTCCCAACGAGGCGTGTCAGACGACAACATCGACAACGGTGACGATCCCATGGATTGCGCCAGTGCGATTGCCGAGGCTATCCAGGCCAACACACCCGAACTGGTGTTCGCCAAAGGTATGGAACTGGAAGCCGCCAAATTGCGCCACAGTGACCCCGACAATACCTTTGCGCTCATGGGGCAGATTGGTGCCGATATCGCTGCCAAGGTAGAGGCCGGCGGTGACGCCACACACTAGGCACTGCAACGGTCTCATTTCCCTGCGCTGATTCAACCGGGCTGCGCCTGCACCAAAAGACAGATTGGGCTGGCTTTTTGGCGGCGCCCCCGCTAGCGTTTCCTACTGCGGCCTGCGCGGCCCTCACAATACTAATAACAGTCAAGGTAACAGCGCTGCATGAGTGAACTACAAACCCTGAAAGCCTCCATAGACCAGAACCCCATCAGTCGCCTCCAGGTGATAACCATCACCATCTGCGCAATCATCAATATGCTCGATGGTTTCGACGTATTGGTCATGTCGTTTACGGCCGCATCCATCAGCGAAGCCTGGGGGATTCCCCGGCCTGAACTGGGTGTACTGCTCAGTGCCGGACTCGCGGGCATGGCGCTCGGTTCGCTGTTTATTGCGCCCTATGGGGACAGGATCGGGCGGCGCGCGATCACCTTAGTGTGTCTGGGCGTGATCAGCGTTGGCATGATTGCCTCGGCTTACAGTCAGAACGTGACCCAACTGGCCGCGCTGCGGTTTCTCACTGGCCTGGGCATTGGCAGCATGATTGCCAGCCTGAATATTCTGGTCGCCGAATACAGCAATGCGCGGGCCCGCAGCTTTGCAGTCAGCGTGCTTCAGTCAGGCTATCCCGCCGGCGCTATTATCGGTGGTGTGATTTCCATTCCACTCATCAGCAACTATGGCTGGCAATCTGCGTTTTTGTTTGGCGGTTTTATGTCGCTACTGATGATTCCAATAACGCTATGGATACTGCCGGAGTCACTGGACTATCTCCTTACCAAGCAGCCCCGGGATGCGCTGCGTAAAGTCAACAAAGCACTGCTGCTTATGGGACGGGAACCCCTGCAGGCGCTGCCGGAACTTACCGCCGAGGACAACCGAAAACCCAGCGTAGCAAGCCTGTTTGGCGACGCCTCTACCCGCAATACGCTGGCGCTATGGACGGCCTATTTTATGCTGATGTTCAGCATGTATTTCACGTTCAGCTGGACACCCAAGTTGCTCACGGAGGCAGGCCTTTCTGCGTCGCAAGGGATTTCCGGCGGCCTGATAATTCAGGTGGGTGGCATCATCGGCTCCCTGATTCTCGGCGTTATCTCCGGCTATTTCGGCCTGGTGCGGCTGACGGCCATCTACCTGTTCGCCACATTCACCATGACAGTGGCCTTCGCTACGTTTTTACAGGCACCCCTCACCCTGCTCATGAGCGTGGCCTTCACGATGGGGTTCTTCCTGATCGGGTCCATGATTGGCCTGTACGCTATCGCGCCGCGGCTTTATCCAACGTTCAACCGCACCACGGCCATGGGCTGGGCCATTGGCGTGGGGCGTATCGGCGCCATTATCTCGCCGCTACTGGCAGGCTACCTGCTCGAGGCCGGCGTGGAAAAGTCAGACAGTTTCATCATTTTTGCGGTGCCGCTGCTGATTGCCGGTGTCGCTGTCATGCTGTTTCAGCTGCAGGAGCAGGCATCGGCGTAACCCTTCAGCCCTCCTCCGGCTTCGGGCCACGGGTGTAGAGCCTGATCAGAATCGGCGCAATCAGTAACTGCAGACCGCCGTAGAGCAGAACCGTAAACAGTACGGTGTCACCCAGTTGCGCGGTACTGGCCGCTGCCGCGGGGAACAGCGATGCCTTAATCATCACTCCAAGGTTGCTGTTGCGCACAATGACCTCGAACTCAACGGCGATGGCGTCACGCTTTTCCAGCCGCATCAGGCGCGGGACAGCGGCTCCCACGACCACCATCATCAGCATAAACAGGGCCACAAACCCTACGTTCGCCGCGCCAAAGGCCTCCAGGTCAAGCCTGCCGGCCGAGGTGGAACCAATGATAATGAGCACAATGCCGAGCAGAGAGGCGCGAATACACCACTTCGAGAACTGGGCCGCCGGTGCCGGATAGAGATAAAGCAGCAACATGCCCAGGCTCAATGGCAGTAACAGCGACAGCGCGATTTCCATCATGATCTGCCCGGTGGGCATGCTGAAATCCGGTGGCAGGCTGTCGCTGATGAGCAGCGACAGAATCAGCGGGGTACTCACCAGACAGGCCAGGGTACTCACTGCGGTCACGCAGATCGACAAGGCACTATTGCCGCGCGCAAAAAACGTAAAGATATTGGATGTGGTACCGCCGGGGATGGCTGCCACCAGCGCCAAACCGATCGCAAGACCGCCACTTATCCCCAGAAGCGTTAAAAACATATAGGCCATGACGGGAACCAGGAACAACTGGATCGCCACGCCAATGCTCACCGCCCGGGGAGCACGCAGAATATCGCCAAAGTCGCGCACGGTGAGCGTGGCGCCCATGCCCAGCATCGCCGTGACCAATTGAAATGTCGCGAACCAGTACTCGTACTGGACGTAAAGCTCACCCATGCGTAAACCTGCTTATTGCTCTAGAGGCAGGCCTCAATCAGGGCCCAGGTATTTTCCGCGGTCATGGTAACAGGATTTCCACCAGCACTGGGATCGCTCAATGCCGCTGCGACCAGCGCATCGATATCAGGATCAACCACGCCCATAGCCCTGAGGTTCTCCGGTATTCCCAATTGTTCGTTCAGGGCCAGAAGATAAGCGTGGAAACCGTCAAATCCACCGTCGATCTCAAGATAGGCAGCCAGGCGCTCTATCCCCAGCTCGATCATCGGCCGATTGAAGTTCAGCACAGCCGGCATGACAACGGCGTTGGTCGTGCCGTGATGGATGTTGTAAATCGCACCCAGCGGATGTGAGAGCGCATGGATAGCACCCAGCCCTTTCTGGAATGCGGTGGCACCCATTAACGCCGCAGACATCATGTGACCGCGAGCCTCGATATCGCTGCCGTCGGCATATACCCGCGATAGATTCTCCCTGACCAGCCGCATGCCCTCCACGGCAATGCCGTGACTCAGCGGATGGTAGTTGGGCGCACAGTAAGCTTCCAGACAGTGTGCGAAGGCATCCAGGCCGGTGCCGGCGGTAATCGCCGGCGGCATGCTGAGGGTGAGCTGCGGATCGCAGATCACCTGGGAAGGCAGGATCTGCGGATGGAAAATAATTTTCTTTTCGCTCGTCGCCGAATTGGACAGCACCCCTGCGCGCCCCACCTCTGCGCCGGTCCCGGCGGTGGTCGGTACTGCCACAATCGGCGCAATGCCGGCCGGGTCGGCCCGCGACCACCAATCGTCAACGTCCTCAAAGTCCCACACGGGGCGCTGCTGTCCGGCCATAAACGCCACCAGCTTGCCCAGGTCCAATCCGGAGCCTCCGCCCATGGCAATGACACCATCGTGTTCACCATCGCGGTAGGCTGCAAGACCCGATGCTAGGTTGTGCTCGTTGGGATTGGGGTCGACACCACTGAACAGTGCATCACCAAGGCCCGCTTCCGCCAGGATTTGGCGGGCTATCGCCACCATGGGGAGTTCAGCCAGGCCGCGGTCGGTCACCAGCAGCGGGCGCGCCATACCTGCCTCGCGACAGGCCTGTGCCAGTTCGCGGATCCGACCAGCGCCAAAGCGAATGGCAGTGGGATACGACCAGTTAGCCTGAGTACTCACAATTCGCTCAACACAACTTGAAGTGGCGCGACGCGGGGCGGGTCAGGTTCTGGTAGCCAATCACCGACAACCCTCCGCCGTGGCCGGTGTCCTTGCAACCGGTCCAGCACAAACCGGGATCCACGTAATCGCAGCGGTTCATAAACACCGTCCCGTAGTCCAGCTCTGCGGCGATACGTTCCGCGCGGGCCACATCCGCCGTCCACAGCGAGGCGGTTAAGCCAAAGTCAGAATCGTTCATTAATGCAATGGCTTCTTCCTCGCTGCTCACTTTCATGATGCCCACCACGGGTCCAAAGGACTCATCGCGCATCACCCGCATGCTGTGATTCACATCCACCAGAATCTGCGGCATCAGGTAGGCGCCGTTGTCGGCGGGAAACAGAGCTGGGTCAATCAGCGCCCGCGCGCCGTCGGCTATTGCCGCCACTGTCTGCGCGCGCACTTCATCGGCAAAGCGCACATGAGCCATTGGCCCCAGCGTGGTTGCCGTCTCCAGAGGATTGCCGAGCACATAGCCCTCGACAATGCTCACCGCTTTACGCACAAACGCATCGTCGTGTTCTTCACACACGTAGATCCGCTCGATACCACAACAGCATTGACCGGCATTAAACATGGCGCCGTCGATCAGCGTCTCTACCGCGGCATCAAGATCCGCATCTGGCATCACATAGCCTGGGTCCTTGCCACCCAGTTCCGTCCCCACCGGGGTAAACGTACCTGCAGCGGCCTCTTCCATCACCTTGCCGCCGGGCACCGAGCCGGTGAAGTTAACGAAGCCGAACACGCCCGAACCAATCAACGCCGACGTGGTGGCATGATCGAGCACCACGTGTTGAATGACGGTGTCGGGCACACCGGCCCGATGAAAGGCCTGCGCCAGACGATCGCCCACCGCCAGAGTCTGCGAGGCGTGCTTGAGCACCACGGTATTTCCCGCGATCAGTGCAGGAACAATGGTATTGATCGCGGTGAGGTACGGATAATTCCAGGGGGCCACTACCAGCACCACGCCCAGGGGCTTGCGATCAATCCGGCGACGGAAGCGATCGCTGTCCTCAACCTCGTGCGGTGCCAGGGCTTCAGCGGCAATACTGGCCATGTACTCACTGCGCTCGCGCACGCCGGCCAATTCACCGCCATAGCGCACCGGCCGGCCCATCTGCCACGCCAGTTCCGGCACTATCTCATCGCCAACGGCCTCCAGCTCTGCGACCGCCGCCAACACGAGGTCGATACGTTCCTGTAAGGGGCGACTCGCCCAGGGCTTCTGCGCCGCAGCGGCTGCATCCACTGCGCTGCGTGCAGCGGCCTCACTCAGGGGCTCTCGCTCGATATAGGTGGAGCCATCAATGGGTGATATACACTTGATCATTGTTACCTCTTAGGCGCGCTCGAATCCGCGCCTGCGTTCGTAGTCGGTGACCTTGCGGTCGAAGTCTTCCTGCTCCCACTCGGCACAGCGCACATAGTGGTCCACCACCGCATCGCCCAGGGCTTCGCGCAGCATGGACGAAGAACGCAATGCATCCGTCGCCGCCCGCAGGGTACGGGGCACTTCGCGAATTCCCTCTTCTTCATAGGCATTGCCGCTGAATTCGGGCTCGAGCGTCAGCTTGTCTTCTATGCCTTTGATACCCGCAGCCAACTGCGCGGCGATGGCCAGATAGGGATTGAGGTCGGCCCCACCCACCCGGCATTCCACCCGCACGGATGCAGTATCTGGAGCCACAATACGGTAACCGGCTGTGCGGTTATCCATGGACCAGACCGCCTTGGTAGGCGCAAACGTGGCCTCTGCGAAACGCTTGTAGGAATTGACATAGGGAGCAAGAAAAAAGGTGATGTCGTCGGCATGGGCTAATAGCCCGGCCAGATAGTGGCGCATCAACTCGCTCATGCCGTAAGGTGCATCCGCATCGTAGAACGCGGGCTCACCCTCGAGCGTTTGCAGGGATTGGTGAACATGACTGGATGAACCTGCAGCATCGGTATCCCACTTGGCCATAAAGGTCACGGCCCGCTCATGCTGGAGCGCGATTTCCTTCACCGCCTGTTTGACCAACACGTGGTTATCGGCCATCTCCAGCCCACCGGTATAACAGACGTTAATTTCGGCCTGCCCCGCGCACGCCTCACCCTTGGTATTTTCCACAGCCACACCTGCACCTTGCAGTCCGGTGCGAATGCCGCGCATCAGAGGCTCTTCCTTGGCTGTTTGAAACAGGTGGTAGTCCTCGTTGTACGGACTAATGGTGGTCATATCGGTGTAATCGGCATCGCGCAGGGATTCGAAATCCTCACGGAAGACGAAAAATTCCAACTCAGTGGCCACCGCAGAACTGAGCCCCATAGCTTCCAGCCGCTGCAACTGCTTTTTCAATACGGTACGCGGCGCGTGAGGCACCAGTTCGTGGGTGTGGTGGTCGACCAGGTCGCAAATCACCAGGGCAGTGCCATCAGCCCAGGGCAGCACCCGCAGTGTGGCCATATCGGGCACCATGGAATAGTCTCCATAGCCCGCGTCCCAGCTGGAGGCCTTGTAGCCCGCAACCGTCTCCATCTCCATATCGGTGGCCACGAGATAGTTACAGCAATGGGTTTCCTTCCAGGCGGTGGACACAAAGTATTCGGCCTGGAAGCGTTTGCCCATCAGCCTGCCCTGCATGTCCGGAATGGCAGCAATCACAGTATCAATGCTACCGTCGTCCACCCGCTGCTTGAGCGAATCAAAGGAAAGATTGCCGGCCATGAGCCCTCCTCTCAATTACGATTTGCGGCGCTGGAACTCCAGCACCATTACGGTGAGTGCTGGCAACATTGTCAAGGTCACCAGCATGGACCCGAGAATACCAAACAGCACAATCGCGCCCAGTCCACGGTACAGCTCGGTACCGGCCCCCGGCAGCAGCACCAGCGGTGCCAGGCCACACAGGGTGGTAATCGTCGACATGGCAATGGGCCGCAGTCGGGTTTGCACGGCTTCTGTGACAGCCTCCAGTGGCAGCAATCCGGTGCGCGCATTCTCAACGGCGCGATGCACAACGAGTATCGGGTTGTTAACCACTGTTCCCATCAGAATGAGGAAGCCGAGCATGGTAATCATGTCAAAGGGCTGAACGATCGCCGCACCGCCGAACAGCGGTAGCAGCGCGCCAACACCATTCAATGTCCACAACCCCACCAGACCACCGGCAATGCCGACGGGAATCGAGGTCAGGATCAGCAGCGGATAGCCCCAGTGATTGAAGATTGCCACCATCAGTAGATACACAATAAACAGTGCCACCAGATAGTTGCCCAACAACGCATCGCGGGTTTTCTGCAATGCGTCGGCGGCACCGGAGATACTTACCGTCACGTTGGCGGGAATAGCGCCACTATCGAGCAGGTATTGCATCACCTCGGACTTCACCTGTTCCACGCCACTCTCCAGCGGCGTGGTCCGCGGCGGAATAATATTGAGGGTGACAGTTCGTCTGCCACCGACACGGCGAATCGCATTGGTGTCGACACTCTCGCGAAAATCGGCAATAGCCCCCAGGGGCACGACCTCACCGCGCGCAGTGTAAAGCGGTAGCTGGCGCATATTCTCCAACTCCACATCCAGCCCGGTGTCGCTGTATAGGTACATATCGATCTTGTCGTCATCGAGGAAAAATTCGTCCACGAACGCGCCATCGGTCATGGCTGAGACCGTGTAGCCAAGGCTATTGGCATCGATACCCAGCTCGGCCGCCCGCTCCCATCGCGGATGGATTTCCATCATGGGCTGGGCCAGCGACAGCGAGCGCGGCTGGCTCTGGATACGCGGGTTCTCCAACACCTCTTCGGCCCGCTGCTCGATGGTGCGAGCTACCTGGAACAGCGTGAACAGGTCTGGTCCGGAGATATCCAGGTTAATCGAGCGCGATCCACCGTCGTTACTAGAGATAATCGACCCCCGCGAGGCAAATGCCCGCATACCGGGGTATTCGCGATACTTGCCGGTCAGCGCATCCATCAGTGGCTCAATGTCTTGATGACGCACCGGCTCCACGAGCGCCCCTACCCTGCCAGCGTTCACACGCATGGAAAAGTACTTGAGGGCGGGAACATCGATTTCACCGCGATCGTAAGCCTCAGGATCTACCCCGACAAAGGTGAGAAAGTAGGCTTCCACCTCGCTGGCAATTCGTTCCAGAGTATCCAGGTTGTAGCCTGGCGGCGGGCTCATCGAGGAGAAGATCTTGGGCTCCTCGCCCTCAGGCAAGTACTCGGCGGGTGGTGTAAGCACCACGATCACCAGGGCGCTAGCGATAACAGCTACCAGAACTGTCGTCAGGCGACTGCGGGGGCTGTGCAACAGTCGAGCGACCTGGCGCAGCGTCCATGCTTTGGCGCCTGCTTCCTGGGCTGCGGCGCTCTTGGCCTGTTTGGATTCGTTGACAAATTCCAGGCGCGCAGCCGCGGTAGGCAAGACCGTGATAGCGACCAGCAGCGAAGCCAGAATCGCGGCCGAGATCGCAATGGCAATATCCGAATACAATTGCCCCGCCTCCTGCTCCACAAACAGCACAGGCAGAAACACCAGCACCGTGGTCATGGTAGACGCAAACACTGCCGGCCATACCTTGCGCACGCCGTTCACGGCCGCCTGGAAGCGACTGGCTCCACCGCGGCGCTCGAGTTCGATGCTCTCGAGCACCACAATACTGTTGTCCAGCGTCATGCCCAGCGCGAAGGCAATCCCCGCCAGTGAGATGACGTTAATGGTGCGCCCCGCCAACAACAGACCAAGAAACGCCACGATGATACACAGCGGAATCCCGATCACACCTACCGCAGTGGCACGGCCGGAACGCAGAAAGAGGTACATTACTGCCGTTGCCAGCAACGCACCCAGAATCAGGTTCTTCCAGACCGTGGCCACCGAGTCTTCGACGTAACGCACATCGTCTGACGACAGCACGATATCCATCCCCGCCGGCTTCAGCACCTGCTCACGCAGTGCATCGACCTCGGCCAGCATCTGCTGCTTGATCTCAATCACATTGGATCCCGATTCACGGCGAATCGCGATCGTGATATTTTCCTGGCCGTTGTAGCGCGCAAACTGGCGTTTTTCGAAATGATCCAGCTGAACCGTGGCCACGTCTTTCAGGTGAATCACATTATCTTCGCGCCGATCGAGTATGAGGTTTTCCAGTTCGCTCAAATCCTCAAAGCGGCCGATGGTTCGCAGCATGTATTGCCGTTTGCCCGAAGACAGGTCGCCGCCGGAGCGGTCCTGGTTGCGGGTGCGGATAGCATTACGCACATCCATCAGCGTCAGGCCTCGCTGTGCCAGACGCGCAGGGTCCACCAGAATCTGCACCTGGCGCATGGAACCGCCCCAGAAATCCACCTCTGAAACTCCCGGCACACTGGCCATACGCGGCCGCAGGTTGTCGATCAGAAAATCGCGTACCAGATCCATATCCAGCTGCCTTGGATTGCCCGGCAGCGGCACAACATTAAAGAACATGAATGCATTGCTGGAGAACGAGCTGGCAAATACGGCGGGCTCGTCGACGTTCTCCGGGTAGTTAGGCACCTGACTCAGGGCGTTGCTGACCCTGATCATCATGTCCGTCATATCGACGCCCAGCGGAAACTCCAGCTGAATCGATGCGGAGCTGGTCTGTGCTGTAGAGGTAATACGCGACAGGTTCGGCAGGTTGCGAAGAAAATCTTCCTGCTCAATGATGAGCTCTTTCTCCACATCCTGGGGAGTTGCCCCGGGCCAGACGGTGCGCACACCAATGGTGCGCACATCCAGATCCGGAATCATTTGTACGGGAATCCGTGTGGCAGCGAGAATGCCAATGACCGCGACGATCAGTACAGAGACCGTTACCAGCGTGCCCCTGGCGATAATTTTTTCAAACACGGTTAGCGCCCTTGTCCGGGACGAAGGCTTAGCGCCTGACCATTGCGCAGGCTTTCATTGCCCTCGACCACCACCTGCGCCCCGTCGCTGAGCCCGGCGCGAATTTCCACCAGCCCGTCGAATTCGAACCCTGTTTGTACCAGGCGCTCTCGGGCCACTGGCGCGCCATTCTCCGTGACTGCTTCCCAGATAATAATGCGGCCATCGGGGTAGCGAAGAATCGCATCCCGCGGCACCGCCAGCCCCTGTTGTCCTGCGCCCAGACGCAGGGTGACCTGCGTAGACATACCGGGCAACAACGCGGTTATCACCTCATCCGACACCACCCTGACCAGGAATGTGCGCACGGTCGGATCTGTCACCGGCACCGCAGCAATCACCGAGCCACGATAGCGAGTCGACTTGTCGGCTCCGATCGAAAACAGCACCGGCGCACCCGGCTCGACCTGTCCCAGATAATCCTCCGGCACCTGGAAATCCAGCCGCAGGTCCTCGGTGGAAACGAGGGTCATGACGGCGGCCCCGGGCGCCAGCCACTCGCCCAGCTCAGCGCTCCTGGCGCTGACAACACCGGCAAATGGCGCCCGCAGCAAGTGCCTGTCCAGCACACCCTTGCGATAGGCCAACTCGGCTCCAAGGCGCGCCAGTTCTGCGCTGTCCTCTGCCACTTCGGATTCGAGATCGCGCACGGCGGTTTCGGCAATGCTCTGTTGGGGCGCGAGACGCCGGGCCTCGTCGAGGCGGCGCTGGGCATCCTGTGCGGCGCGTTCGGCGCGGGCATAGGCAGCTTGCGCCGCCAGCATCTGCTGCTCGGCCAGTTCTGGATCCAGCTGCAGCAACGGGTCGCCCGCCGCCACGTGGTCTCCGGCATCGACTGCCAGGTTTTGTACCAGCCCGGCCACTGCGACCGAGAGCTCTGCATTACGTTCGGCGGTGACAGTGCCGGTCAATTGCACCACCTGCACAATATCGGCCTGCTGCACCGTCGCCACCACCACCGGCGCAGCTGGCGCCTGGGCCTGCACCCATGGTGAAAGAACAGTCAATGCCAGAGCAATCCAGCGGTAATACAGGTGGCGTAACATTTGTTGATCTCGATACAGGCGTGAGGGCGCCAATGATCGCGCGTTTTGCGCTTTCGCACCAGCTTGGGATGCGCCCGGCCGCCGCAGCGGCTAAGATAGCGGCAGCCTTCACGATAACGACAATAAGGACCAATAATGGCCGAGACAACCGAGGCTCCGGTGGAGAACAATCCGTATACCAAGCCCGCCTATCGCACCTATGTGCTGATGGTGCTGACGCTGGTGTACTCCTTTAACTTCATTGACCGGCAGCTCATTTCCATACTGCAGGAGTCCATTAAAGCTGAGCTCCTGCTTTCTGACACCCAGCTGGGCCTACTAACGGGTTTTGCCTTTGCCCTGTTTTATGTATCCGCCGGCGTGCCGATTGCCCGCTGGGCAGATCGCGGGAATCGCCGTAATATCATCTCGCTGGCGGTGGGTGTGTGGAGCTTCATGACCGCCATTAGCGGCGCTTGCATGAACTACACCCAGCTACTGCTGGCCCGCATTGGCGTGGGCGTCGGTGAGGCCGGCGGCAGCCCGCCAGCGCATTCGATGATCTCCGATATCTTCCCACCGGAAAGCCGCGCCACCGCCATGTCCACTTATAGTCTGGGCATTAACATCGGCATCATGTTCGGCTTCTTCCTGGGTGGTATTCTGAACGAGGTGCTCGGCTGGCGCTGGGCGTTTGTGCTGGTAGGCGCACCGGGCATCCTGCTGGCAATCTGGATTCGCATGACGGTTGCCGAGCCACTCAGGGGCTGGTCCGAACAAGCCGCTGTCGAAGAGACTGCGGTCCCCCTCAAGGACGTGGTCAAGCGCATCTATGCCAATCTCGCACTGCGCCATCTGTTCTTCGCCTCTGCGCTGAATTCACTGGTGGGTTACGGACTGGTGAACTGGACGGCACCTTTCTACATTCGCAGCCACGGGATGGGTACTGCTGAACTGGGTATATGGTTGGCAATCGGCGCCGGTATATTCGGTGGTGTAGGCACCTTCCTCGCCGGTTACTATGCGGACAAGCTGGGCAAAATTGATCGCCGCTGGTACCTGCTGCTGCCGGGTATTGCCGTACTCGCCATGGTGCCGTTTTGCGTCGCATTTCTATTGGCCGAGAATACCACCGCGGCCCTCTCGATTAACCTGATCCCGAGCCTGCTTTCCACCTGTTATATCGGCCCCTGCCTGGCACTGACCCACGGGATGGTCGAGCCTCGTATGCGAGCCACAGCCTCAGCGCTGTACTTCCTGGTGATTAATATCATCGGCCTGGGACTGGGCCCGACACTGATTGGGGCACTCAGTGACTATCTGGCACCCGAGCTGGGTTCGGAGTCACTGCGCCACGCTATGCTCTATATCATTCCGGCGACCGCGGCCTGGGCGTCTCTGCACTTCTTTATCGGCTCTAAACATTTGCGAGACAAGTAAGCCATGGCGTTATCCCTTTACGACATCACTGTTCCAACTATCTGCAAACCCTTGGCGCGGTCATGCAGGTTCTGGCCAAGGGCGCAGCACATGCCGAAGCCAGGGGCAGCAGCCCTGACGAACTCCTGACACTGCGCCTGACCGATGACATGGCTCCCCTCACCTTTCAGATCGTTTCAGTCTGGTATCACTCACTGGGCGCCATGCGCAGCCTCGAGTCGGGCCTGTTCCAGCCGCCCCCAAAGTGGATTGCGAAGGCTGGGCCGGCTACAACACGCTCATCCATGAGGCGATCGAAGAAATCAGTGCGAAAACTCCCGATGCGGTTAACGCATTGAGTGGCAAACCCATGAAATTCAAGGCGGGAGAAACAGAACTGCCCTTCTTGACCGACGATTTCGTTCAGACGTTTTCGCAACCGAACTTCTTTTTCCACGCCACCACACTCTATGACCTGTTGCGCATGGACGGCGTTAAACTCAGCAAAATGGACTATCTCGGCGCTCTGCGCTTCAACCAGGAATAAACACTATGATCGGATACCTGACGCTCGGCACGAATGACCTGGACAAAGCCGTCGCCTACTACGATGAACTGCTCGCTGAAATTGGCGCTAAGCGGTATATGACCGAGGAGACCTTTGTCGCCTGGACCACCGGCGCCGACAGCACACCGATCTCCATTAGCAAGCCCTTTAACGGCGAGCCGGCAACCGTAGGCAACGGAGTCATGGCCGCCATTGAGGTGGACAGCAAGGAAGCGGTAGATCGCGTTTACGCCAAAGCCATCGCCATGGGCAGTGCCGACGAGGGCGCTGCAGGACCACGCGGCGAAGGCTTTTACGCCGGTTATTTTCGCGACCTCGATGGCAACAAGCTGAACGTGTTCTGCGTCAGCTGATGAATCTCGACAAACTGCGCCAGGCCGAGGCGGATTTTCTGCAGCGCTACCCTGGCGGCTTTGCCGACCCCGGCCTGGAAACCGTCCGCAAACGGCACAATATTGGCAAGCTCAGCGACTTCGCCAGAAGCAACTTCAACAAGGCCGCCTTCGGGCGCCCTGAAAAAGTCTGCAACGATGCACTGACCGTGCTCAGCCGATCCTCCATGGTGTCGCGTTTCGAGAAACCACGCTTTCGCGATTTTATTAACAGCCTCAACAGTCACGAAAAACAGAGCTTTGCGGATGCGCTATACCAGCGTATCCATGGCAAAAAGCAGCTGGGATTCGAACTCATGCTGGGCATGCTCCAGCAACACAAGCTGGCCAAATGGTCGGTGATTTCGGTAGTGCCCTTTTACTACGCGCCCAGTCGCGAAGTCTTCGTAAAGCCCACCACTGCCAAGGGTATTCTGGCCTATCTTGAAATCGACAGTTTCCAGTACCACCCCACCCCGAGCTGGGACTTTTACAAGCGCTATCAAACGCTGGTGAAAGACGTGCGCAATGAAGTGGTGCCCACGCTCAGTGATAATAATGCGGCGATTACCGGCTTTTTGATGAGTGCGATGTAGGCCTTGAATGGCGATATGCCGTAAAGGCGTAGCGATGTTTTGCATCCACGTCGTGCTGCAGCACCCGCTCGGACCCCCAACCGGAAAAATCAAAGGCATCGACGAAGGTATCACCCTCAATATCCGCTTCGACGATAGTTTCAAATACCGTATCCGCCAGCGGCATAGCCTCGCGGAACAGACCGACACCGCCAATCACAAAAACAGGCTTACCCTGATCGCGCGCCAGCGCCAGTGCCGCTACCAGTGAATCGGCGACACGCACGCCGGGCACTGGCGTGTAATCTGGCTGGCGCGTAACCACGATGTTCAGTCTGTCAGGTAGTTCACTATTGTGATCTTCATAGCTCTTGCGCCCCATGATCACTGCACTACCGAGCGTCGTTTGCTTGAAAAACGCGAACTCCGCAGGCAACCGCCAGGGAAGATCGCCATCAACGCCAATGCAATAGTTCCGGGAACGGGCATAAATCAGGGCAATCGACATTCAGGGCGTCTCGCGTCGTACCTTCCTGGCCAGCACCATTGCACACAGCAGGCCCAAGACACTCAGTATCGTCAGCACCAGGAAGTAATTGGCAAAGCCCTCGGCGGGCGTGCCTGCATCGAGAATTCGGCCCGTCAGCGGCGCAAAGAAGATATCCGGTGTATAGCCCACCAGAGACACAATGCCCACAGCAGCGCCAGTATGGTGCGCGGCGATACGACTTTCTTCGAGCACCGCAAAATACACCCCACGCAGCGCGTAAACAGCGACGACCGACAACACCAGGTTGGCCATGATTAAGGTCGCGCCCAGATGCACAAAACCGAATACAGCCTGCACTAGATAGCTGAGCACCAATAAACCAAACACATAGCGGATCAGGCGATTCGCCCCAATCCTGTCTGCCAACAATCCGGCACACAGCGCGGCGATGGGACGGGTATAGCTGGCCGCGGTGACAAACTTCGCCGATGCCAGGTCGCTCATGCCCAGTACCTGTGCCGCGTAGAGGCCATAGTTATCTATGCCCTTGTAGCCACAATAGGCGGCCACCACAATACCCGCCAACCACCAGACAGATGGATTGCGAGCCACACCGGACCACGCCTGGCGCGAACCGGGAACGGTCTGGACAGAGCCCACGTTGCCGTCGCCAAGTGTCCACCAGACGAGCACCGCCGCTAGGAAAGTCGCCGCGGTGTAATAGTAAATAATCAGTTGCATGGACAGCTCGGCCTGCCCCTGGGCAAGCCACGGCAGCAACCAGATAGCGCCGGTTGCCAGCACACTGGCGACCAGCCCCCTGCCACCATCAAGCAATCCAAAGGCCAGGCCCTGCGAGTTGGCTCCGCCCCATATTCGCGTGGCTTTAATCATCGCTGCCCAGAACAGAAATATCGTGGTAAAGCCCCAATAGCCGAACAGGACATAAAGGGTTGTTTTGCTCGGCACGAATGCCAGGATCAGCCCGCCGGCGCCTGTCAACACTAGCGACACAACGATCAGCCAACGTGGTGCAAAACGATCAGCCAGGAACCCGCCTGGAAAATAGGCCAACATAGCCACGATTCCATAGAGTGCAAACATATCACCCAGTTCAGTATTGGTAAGACCGAACTCTTCGAGAAACGTGGGGCGAAAAAATCGCGAGGTATGAAACGGCAATCCGAAAATGACTTCGCCCGCGACAATCAGGCTGAGAATGGCGAGCGTACGCTGTAGTGTCGTAGTCAAAATTTTGCCTTGGCGGATGTTCAATGCCACTCTAGCACACCCAAACCCCATTCCACCTGTTGCGGAGAACAATATTGTGAGTACCGAGAAACTACTGGTCGTCGGCCTGCTTTACCCCGGCTTTGAACTCCTGGACTTATTCGGCCCTCTGGAAATGTACTCGCTACTCGGCGAGGAACACGTTGACATCAAACTCGTTGCGCACTCACTTGAGCCGGTGGGTTCGGCCATGGGTCAGGCCGTTGGCATCGGCCCCCGCGCCACGCCCGACTACAACTTCAAGAGCGCGCCGCAGGCCGACATTATTGTTGTGCCGGGAGGGTTTGGCACCATGCCTGAACTGGAAAACACAGCGCTGCTCGCATTTTTGCAACGCCAGTCATCCGATGCAAAGTACACCACGTCCGTATGCACAGGCTCGCTACTTCTGGCCAAGGCGGGATTGCTGGATCAACACCGCGCAACGACCAACAAACAGTTCTTCGCACTCAATGCGATGGTGCCCAGCGACACCCAGTGGGTTGAGCAGGCGCGCTGGGTGGAAGATCGAAATATGTTGACGTCATCCGGCGTCTCGGCCGGCATGGATATGACCCTGGCGCTGATCGCCCGGGTTTGGGGTGAGGAGGCCGCCATCGCCGCAGCGGATGGTGCCGAATACCAGTGGCACCGCGACGCCGACAGCGATCCGTTTCACGCTCAGCTCAACGACGGTGCCCGGGCACTGGGGCTGGTTTAGGCTTATTGGCCCTGGTAGCGCTCGTCCCAGCGTTCAACAATGGCCAGGTGACTGCCATCGCGCTTGGCATTCGCCAGTGACTTGTTGAAAGCCGCGACGATTTCCGCATGCCCATCTAGGCTGCGGCTAATGGCCACGTGGCGCGCAACCGGCGGCAGTTCTACGCCGGTCACAGAGACCTGATGGCGACTGCCAGACAGGTACTCGTGCAATTGCTGGTTCACCGTGCGCAAATCGCCAATCACATAGTCGACTTTGCCATTGACCAGGTTGAGCAGGTTTTGAATCAGGTGATTCTCCTGCACCAGCACCAGGTTCTGGTTCGCGCTCAAATCAACCGGATAGGCGTAGTCGGTACGAACGCCGATGCGACCGGAGAGCTGCTCCAGTGACGTGTATTGGCGATTATCGCCGCGCTTTTTCAGAATAATCAGTTCGCTGCTGAGGTAAGGCTCACTGAACAGCAAGTCCTTGGCGCGCTCATCGGCATACCAGGCTGATGACAGACCGTCATAGACCCCCAACTGGGCCCCTTCCAGCGCTCGCGACCAGGTCTCAATGGTAATGGTGGCATCGATACCTGAGCCTGCGAACACATGTTCGACAAGCTCAACACCCAGGCCGCGCTGGGGCAATTGCTGGTCCGCATAAGGTGGCGAGGTGTTTGCCATCAACTTTACCGATTGGGCAACGGCGGCTGTACTGCCGATAACACAGGACAGCAACAGCGCTGAAAGGGTGCGGATCATATTTACCTCGTGGGATCTCAAGTGCGTAAAGCGAGTCAGGATAAACCGGGTGGGCGCTAATTTCCATGCTATCCTTCCGCGCTATTGATAACACAACATGTCTACCCCAAGACAACAGATCTGAACACATGGCCAAGCCTTCACTTCTCATCATCGGCTGCGGCGATCTCGGCGTTCGCGTGCATCGCATTCTCAGCCCACTGGGCTGGCGTGTCTCCGGCATAAGACGCCGGCCGGAGGCAATCGACACACTCCCTTTACACGCTGCCGACTATACTCGCAGCGAAGATCTCGCGCTGCTCGAAGAGCTCAAACCTGATTACGTACTGACCACCTTTACCCCAATCTCACGGGATATCGACGGGTACCAGTTGGGGTTCACTCGCGCGGCCGAAAATGTCATCGCAGGCCTGGGCTCTCACCGCCCCAAACGCATCATCATGGCCTCCAGCACCCGGGTGTATGCCGAGCAGAACGGCGCCTGGGTGGACGAGAAGTCTGAGCTATCAGATACAGACCCCAGGGCAATAGCTATCGCCACCGCCGAGGATCATTTTTTAACGGCCGGACTGCCCGCAAGCATCGTCAGATTCGGTGGTCTGTATGGCGGCCCTGGCCCACGCCTGATCGAGCGGGTGCTCACAGGAAATGCTAACGCATCTAGCCCGATTCACTATACCAATCGTGTGCACCGCGACGATGCTGCCGGCTTTCTCGCCCACTTGTTCACACTCGCGCACACCGGCGCTCCGTTGCTATCGATTTACAACGGGGTCGATAACGAGCCGGCATCACTACAGGATATTGAAGCCTGGTTAGCCAGCCAGCTGCAGGTTGAGCTAAGGCGCGTGCCCGCCGCTGACGACGCCCAGTCAGTTGCTGTCGGTAAACGCTGTCGGAACCAGCGACTGCGCGACAGTGAGTATACGTTGCTGTACCCGGATTTTCGCAGCGGCTACGTCAAACTTTTGCCAAAGCCTGAACCCACGCCAGGAACACCACCTGCCACCGATTGATGGCAAGCGCCGCAGAGGCTGGTAAACTGCCGCACAGTAATTTATGACCGCGGGCACCAAGGCAATTCTATGCACGAACTCAATCCGAATTGGAGCGTTTATAGCCCCTTCGTGAGTTCTATTGTCCAGGCCGGCGAATCGCTCGGCGCCCCCATGGACACCCTGCTCATCAAGGCCGGCATCGACAAACACCTGCTCAAGGATTCCGCCCAGCGTTTCGCCGTGGCCCAGGCTTTGCAGTGCTTTGACCTCATCACCGAGTTCAGCGAGGACCAGAACCTCGGCCTCTACGCCGGGCGGGTTGGCTACGTCGACGGACTCAACCTGCAGTTGTACATGTCTACGGTCTGTTCAACCTTTCGCGAGTACCTCAACCTGATGCCCAGCATGCTGCGCACCACGGGCGATCTCGGTGAAGTGGCCATGCAGGCCGACAAACGGTTCTTGAAACTGCAGTGGCACCCGCTCTGGCAGCCCAGCGGCGAGCAACGCCACCTCAGCGACATTGTGCTGAGCATGTCCGCGGCTATTGTCGACTCGCTCTGTGTGCAGCCCATTCCCGTTCGCGAAGCCCACTTCACCTACGCTGAGCCCCGCGATACGCAAATGCTGCGCACGGTCTTTGGTGACAAATTACTCTTCGGGCAGCCGATCAGTTGTCTGTTTTTCGACCGCGACAGCCTCGACTATCCACTCACCCGCCCCTACGGCGATATGAGTTCGGCATTCGCGAAACTGCCCGTCGATCATCTGTTTGACAAGGATCACACCCAGGACCCCTTTCTGAGAGAGCTGCGCCAAAGCCTGCTCCGGCTGCTGCCCCAGGGGCGCGGCAATATCGACAGCGTCGCCGAAGAGCTCACGTTGTCGCGGCGCACACTGCAGCGCCGCCTGTCTGAGCGCGACACCCACTTCCAGCAGGTACTCCAGCAGGTTCGCGCCGACCTGGCGTTGCGCTATCTCAGCGACGAGCGACTCACTGTGACCGAAATCGCGTTTTTGCTGGGCTACAGCGATCAAGGATCCTTCTCCTCTGCGTTCAAAAGTTGGCATGGCATATCTCCCCTGGAGCATCGCCGCCCCTGACGCGGCGCCACAACTGCCAGGCAGATCAGGGTGTCTGCGATCGAGCAACCTGTGTGGCTGGCTCACGTACCAGTGGCCACAGCAACTGTTCGGCGGCGGAGGTCTCCGGCAGGTTTTCAACACCCATGCGCTCAGGGTAGCAGCGCGTAATTTTCGCAGTGCCGAACAGCACATCCCAAAAGAACAGCAGGTTGCCGTAATTGCCCTTGTAGTGAGTCACACCATCGTCGGCAAACTTACCATGGTGGGCACTGTGGGTTGCCGGCGTGGAGATTGTGCGTTCTACCACCCACATCACCGGGGATAGCCACTTGATACGATACAGCGGGGCATCCCAGCGGGCATCACTGTGCGCCCCGATGATGACCGTCATCTTGACGATGACGTAGCCCGCGTAAACCCAGCCGAGCCCCAGGTAGATGAGGGCACCTGAAAACCACAGGCCCGGCATCATGGCGTAGTAAAAAATGTTATTGCGGTAAACCACCCGCACTGACAGATACTCGGCGTTGTGGTGCGGTCTGTGCAAGTTGTACAGCCAGGGCACCGTGTGGGACAGGCGGTGCCACCAGTACTGCATCATGTCGTCAAACACGAGGAACAGTGCGATTGCAGCGAGTATCGGAATCCCGACGAGCGCCCCCGCACCTTCCGGCCACACAAGACTCGCAACGTAGCCACCACCGAGCAGGACCAGCGGCTGGGTTACTGCGACCAGCAGCAACGTACTGACAAGTTCAACATACATGTCGCTCCGGGTTTCTCCGGGCTTCTGGAAAAAGCCGCCTCGCAGCGTCTCGGCCACTGCAAACAGCAAATAGATTATGGATATCGTGACTTTCTCCACCACAAAGCTCCCAGGTTCGACATATTCCCCACTAGCCTAGCGATCCGCCACAACATAGAATGCTAAATATTTAGCATTTTCAAAAGACTATCCAGATGAACGAAACTCGTCCCCTGCTCGCGCTCCTCCCCAAATCACTGGCCAGGGCACTCACCGCAAGTGGCCAGGAAAAACACTACAAGAATGGCCAGCACATCCACACCCGTGGCACCGACCATCAAGGCCTGTCGATCATCATGAATGGGCGTGTCGGCTTTGGAATCTATGGTGAAGACGGCGGCTTCATACAAACCGGCGTACTGGGTGAAGGTCATTGCTTCGGTGAAGCTACCCTGTTCCTCAATAAGCCCCGGCCCTACGATGCCGACGCTCTCGGCAAAACTACCGTTGTCACCGTCAGCAAGCCACAGCTGGATGCTCTGCTCGCCCGCGAGCCCGCTCTTACCCAGGCACTGCTGGTCACACTTACCAGCCGACTGTACCAGGCGCTGGAATTTTCCGATGACACACGGACCAACACCCTCGAGGTGCGCGTCGCAAAAGTCTTGTTGCGCCTGCAACAGGAAGGCTGTTTTGGCGACAACGTTATCCGTGTACGTCAGGTCGACCTTGCTTTTGCCCTGGGGCAATCACGCGTCAGCGTCGGCAAAGCACTGACCACGTTAAAGACTCAGGGTCTGCTGACACTGGGCTACGGCGAGATACACATTTCCGACCTATCGTTATTTAAACGGTGGATCGCGCAACACCAATTTGCTCGATAGTTCGTGCCAGCTGCGTGTCAACGCGGACCAACAGCTGTATGCGGAGGCCACTGCCTTCCCGAAGTTCGAACAACTGCTGTTGGTTTTCTCCATCGAAAAGTGGCGCGAGTAGCTGGGCCCGGTGCGACAGGACCGGCACATCAGCCCGGGCCCTGTTCGGTTCGAGACAGTACCTTGGCACCAATTCCCATGCGATTGGCACCCAAAAAGGGGCGCCGTACCGCCATCGGTCTACACTTAGCGCTCCCGTCTGCCATACCACCAGAATATGGAGCAAAATCATGGCTTTGGACTTTGACAGTGCCCGCCTGAGCAACCCCTATCTGACTCCTGAACACGAGGAGTGGCGCGCCCAACTGCGTCGCTTTATAGATCGCGAGATCATGCCCTATGCGGCGCAGTGGGATGAAGACGGCGCCCTGCCCGATGAACTGTGGCAAAAGGCTGCAGAGGTGGGCTTGCTGGGACTCGGCTATCCCGAAGAATTCGGCGGCGTCCAGGAGGGGATCGACCTCTGGCATGTGAATATCATGAACGAGGAACTCTCGCGTGTGGGTGTCGGCGGCATCTTCCCGTCGCTGCTCATTCACGGCATTGGGCTACCTCCAGTGGTCAACTTTGCCAGCGATGCCATCAAACAGCAGGTCGTGCCCGCGGTGCTCGACGGCAGTAAGAAAATCTCTCTGGGCATTACTGAACCCAGCGGCGGTTCAGACGTGGCCAATATCCAGACCACAGCGCGTCGTGAAGGTGACCACTATATCGTCAATGGCTCCAAGACATTCATTTCCGGGGGAATGCGGGCTGACTGGACCACCACCGCGGTACGCACGGGTGGCGAGGGTCCCGCCGGCGTGTCCATGCTGCTGGTCCCCATGGATGCCGAGGGCGTGTCGCGCACCAAGCTCGATCGCAAGCAGGGATGGTGGGTGTCCGATACCGCCACCATCTACTACGACAACGTGAAAGTGCCCGTAGAGAACCTCATCGGTGAGGAAGGACACGGCTTCCTGGTCATCATGAACAACTTCAATGCCGAGCGCATGTCCATGTGTGTGCAGATGGAGGCCTATGCGCGGGTTTGCCTGGAGGAAGCAGTTAACTGGGCGCAGGAACGCAAAACCTTTGGCAAGCGTCTCGCCGACCACCAGGTGATCCGCCACAAGATTGCTGAGATGAAACAGCAGATCAATGCCTGCCAGGCCATGATCAATCACTGCACCCGCGAGATCATGGCCGGCCAGCCGAACTTCGGCGATATTGCCCTGCTCAAGGTGCAGTGCAGCCAGACCATGGAGTTTTGCGCCCGGGAGGCCAGCCAGATTCTCGGGGGCGCCAGCTACCTGCGTGACAACCGCGTCGAACGCATCTACCGCGAAGTGCGGGTCCAGGCCATCGGCGGCGGATCAGAAGAAATCATGCGCGACCTCGCCTCGCGCCAGTACGGAGTATAAACAGTGACAATCAAAGTATGGCATTGCCATAACGCGCGCTCACTGCGCGCCATCTGGGCACTGGAGGAAATGGGCTTCGATTATGAAGTGGAAGTCATGCCCTTCCCGCCCCGCTTTATGCAGCCTGAATTTATGGACGTCAATGAGCTGGGTACCATTCCCTATATGATCGACGGCGACGTTCACATGACTGAGTCCTCGGGCATTCCCCTGTACCTGGTTGAGAAGTACGGCAAGCACGAGTTCGGCCTGCGCCCGGACCATCCGGAGTATGGTGACTACATTAACTGGCTATTCCACAGCGACGCCACCCTCACCTTCCCTCAGACCGTCTACATTCGCTACACCTTGCAGGAACCGCCTGAGCGCGGCCTGGCCGAAGCGGCGACAGACTACATGAAGTGGTACCACGCACGCCTGCGCAGACTGAATCGCTACCTCGAAGATGGTCGCGAGTATCTCGTCGACAACCGTTTCACGATTGCCGACATCGACATTGCCTACGCTCTACACCTGGGTGAAGTGCTAAAAATCGATGAACGCTACAAGCCCCAGGTACGCGACTACCTCAACCGCATGCGCGAACGCCCGGCTTTCCAGAAAGTGGTCAAGCTGGGTGAAGAAGGCAGTATTTTTAAATAATTGAAAGAGACAAGACTATGCGTTTAACCGAAGAACACGAAGCCATCCGCAACACTATCGCCCAGTTTATCGATAAGGAGATCAATCCCTACTGCGACCAGTGGGAGGAAGATGGCATTTTCCCTGCACATGAACTGTTCAAGAAGATGGGCGATCTGGGTCTGCTCGGTATTGCCAAACCCGTTGAATACGGCGGCATGGGGCTCGACTACAGCTACCAGATAGTATTCTCCGAAGAACTCGGCAGAATCGCCAGCGGTGGCATTTCCATGGCCATCGGTGTGCAGACGGATATGGCGACTCCAGCCATGGCCAAGTTCGGTAGTGATCACATCAAACAGGAATTCCTGCGCAAGGCCATTTCCGGTGAAGCAGTGTGCTCCATTGCAGTGAGCGAACCTCACGCTGGCTCAGATGTCGCCGCGATCAAAACCACCGCCGTCAAAGATGGCGAAGACTACGTCATCAACGGCACCAAAATGTGGATTACCAATGCCACCCAGGCCGACTACCTGTGCCTGCTGGCCAACACCGGCGGCGACCACAAGCACCTGAACAAATCGCTGGTTGTGGTACCCACCAACACACCCGGTATTTCCTTCTCCGAGAAGCTGAACAAACTCGGTATGCGCTCTTCCGATACCGCGCAAATTTTCTTCGACGATGTGCGCGTACCTCAGATTAACCGCATCGGCGATGAAGGCATGGGCTTTGCCTACCAGATGCTGCAGTTCCAGGAGGAGCGGCTATTCGCCGCCGCCGGTGGCATCAAGAGCCTGGAATCCATTATCCAGGCCACTATTGATTACACACGTGAACGTCAGGCGTTCGGCAAGCCGCTCATCGACCAACAGGTGATTCACTATCGCATGGCGGAATTGCAAACCGAGGTGGAGTCGCTGCGCGCCCTCACCTACGACGCCGTGGAGGGTTACATCAATGGCGAGGATGTCACCCTCAAGGCCTCCATGGCCAAGCTGAAGGCGGGCCGTATCGGCCGAGAGATCACCGATGCCTGTCTGCAATACTGGGGTGGCCAGGGCTTTATGTGGGACAACCCTGTGTCCCGCGCCTACCGAGATGTACGCCTGACCTCCATCGGCGGCGGCGCCGACGAGGTTATGCTCGGCATCATCTGTAAGAAAATGGGCATTCTGCCCAAGAGCTAATCGAGCTACAGGAACGTACTATGGCTGTCATCGAATCCCAGCTGGATACCCAGTCCGAGGACTATCAGAACAACCATAAGGTCATGACCGCCGCCGTCGATGAATTTCGCGGCATCGAGCGGCGCGTGATTGAAGCGGCTCAGGCCAAGGCCCCCCGCTACATCAAGAAAGGCCTGATACCACCGCGCGAGCGCCTGAGCCTGCTGCTTGATGCGGGCTCACCGTTCCTGGAGTTGTCGACGTTGTGTGGCTACATGCAGGAAGAGGACACTGACGGCTCCGCAGCGGGTGGCAGTTACATCGCCGGCATTGGCTACATTTCAGGTGTACGTTGTGTGGTGGCCGTAGACGACTACCTGACCAAAGGCGGTAGCATCTCTCCGCTGGGCGGCCTCAAGCGCATGCGGATGCTGGACCTTGCCCTGGAGAACAAACTGCCCATGGTCAACCTGTCCCAGAGTGGCGGCGGCAACCTGAAGCTGGTCGGTGATACCTTCGGCACATCCGGCGCCATGTTTGCCAAACAATGTCGCCTTTCCGCGGCAGGTATCCCGCAGATTACCGTGGTGCACGGCAGTGCCACCGCTGGCGGAGCCTATCAGCCAACGCTTTCCGACTATCTGGTACTGGTGCGCAAGCAATCTACGATGTATCTCGCGGGACCACCACTGCTCAAGGCAGCTACAGGTGAGATCGCCACAGATGAAGAGCTTGGTGGCGCTGAGATGCACAGTGAGATCGCTGGCACCAACGACTATCTGGCGGAGAATGACGCCGACGGCATCCGCATCGCGCGCGATATCACCGCTAAACTCGGCTGGAATAAGCGCCAATCCCTGCCACCGCAAATCGACCATGCTGCCCCGCTATACCCGGCGGCGGAACTGCGCGGCATCGTTCCTGAAGATGCGAAAACCCCCTTTGACATGCGCGAGGTCATTGCTCGGGTCGCCGATGGCTCCGACTTTCTGGAGTTCAAAGGTGATTTCGACAACGGCACACTGTGCGGCCACATCGAGGTGGAAGGCTACCCGTGTGGAGTAATCGGTAATAACAGTCCGATCACTGCCAAGGGCGCAGCCAAGGCCGCGCAGTTTATCCAACTGTGTGAACAGTCCGGTACCCCTCTGCTGTTCCTCACCAACACAACCGGATTTCTGGTAGGTACCGAACCAGAGCAGGCAGGCATCATTAAACACGGTGCAAAGTTCATTCAGGCCGTCACCAACTGTACAGTGCCCAAGATCACGATTCTCATCGCTGGCTCTTATGGGGCAGGAAACTACGCCATGGCGGGGCGCGGCATGGACCCTCGTTTCCTGTTTGCGTGGCCACGCAGTGTTGTCTCCGTCATGGGCCCCGCCCAGGCGGGCAGCGTGTTGCGCCAGGTGGCCGAGGCAAAGGTACTTCGCTCCGGGGGCGAATTGAACGAAGATACCCTGGCCTTTATCGACGGACTGGAGCAGGAAACCATCCAGGATATGGAAGCGCGCTCCAATGCCCTGGCCAATACCGCCAGAATCTGGGACGACGGCATCATCGACCCCGCGGACACGCGCTCAGTCGTGGCATTTGCGCTGAGCGTGTGCCGCGAGGGCGATGATCGTCAGGTCAACACCAATACCTTTGGCGTCGGTCGTCTGTAAGGGAACAGCATCATGAGTAAGATTACTAAACTACTGATCGCCAATCGCGGGGAAATCGCCGTGCGTGTCATTCGCACGGCTCGGGATATGGGCTATCGCACCGTCGCTGTTTACAGTGAAGCCGACGCGAATGCACTGCACGTGAGCGAAGCCGACCAGGCGGTATGCATAGGCCCGGCCGCCGTGAATGAATCCTACCTGGTAGCAGACAACATTCTTAAGGCCGCCAGGCTGACAGGCGCCGACGCAATTCATCCGGGCTATGGTTTCCTCTCGGAAAATGCGGATTTTTCCCGTGCGTGCGAAGACGCAGGCATTGTCTTTATCGGCCCGCGTCCCGATGCGATCGAATTAATGGGTAGCAAGCGGCTATCCAAGATCGCCATGATCGAAGCAGGTGTGCCGTGTATTCCCGGCTACCAGGATGCCGACCAATCCGACGACACGCTGCTCGCCAAGGCCGCTGACATCGGCTTCCCGCTGATGGTGAAAGCCTCTGCCGGTGGTGGTGGCCGCGGCATGCGGCTGGTGTTTGAGGCGAGAGAGCTGGCAGAACAAATTCGCACCGCACGCTCAGAGGCCGAGAGCGCCTTCGGCAGTGGGGAATTGATTCTGGAACGAGCGGTACTCGAACCACGTCACGTGGAAATCCAGGTGTTTGCAGACGAGCACGGCAATGCGGTGTACCTGGGGGAACGCGACTGCTCCATTCAGCGCCGCCACCAGAAAGTTGTGGAAGAAGCCCCTTCGCCCTTTGTAGATCCCCAGCTGCGCCAACGTATGGGCGAAGCGGCGGTCAATGCAGCCAAAGCCTGCAACTACCGCGGGGCCGGTACGGTAGAGTTCTTGGTCGACAAGGACAAGAACTTCTACTTCCTGGAAATGAATACTCGCCTGCAGGTAGAGCACCCGGTGACCGAATTGATCACCGGGCAAGACCTGGTCGCCTGGCAATTGAAAGTAGCTTCCGGCGAACAACTACCGCTGACACAGGACGAAGTCTCTCTGAGCGGACACGCGGTGGAAGTTCGCCTTTACGCCGAGGACCCCCGCAATAACTTCATGCCTCAGACCGGCACGGTGCGCCTGTGGGAATACCCCGAGCGCGCGGGACTGCGCATGGACCACGGCATCCAGCAGGGTCAGGAGGTCAGCCCCTTCTATGACCCAATGATTGCCAAGGTCATCGCCTATGGCAGCGATCGTGCGGAGGCTATCCGGCGCCTGGCTTCTGCCGTTCAGGATACCCAGCTGCTGGGCATGAACAACAACAAGCTGTTTCTGCAGAATGTTTTGCGCCACGAAGTGTTTGCTCAAGGTGAAGCAACCACGGCATTTATCGAACAGCACTTCAGTGCTGACATCAGTATGGACCAGAAGAAGCCGCGGCAAGCCACACTCGCGCGGGCCGCCCTGCTCTTCCAGGCTCAGGCTACTGCGGCCGGTCCGGGAAGCGACGCGAGCTGGCATAACCCGGCTGCAGCGGCAACCACCTACCAGCTGGCCTTCGATGGGCAAGCCCAGGCCATCGCGATCACAGAAGGCAACGGCAGCTACGAAGTTGCAGTTGGAGAGGAGCGTCACTCCCTGACCCTGGTCGCCCTCAGCGATTCCGAGTGCGTCTATATCGACAATGGTGTGCGCGAATCCATGCGCTTTGCGTTTGCAGGCAACACGCTGTATCTGGATGACGGCACCGGTCATTTCATTATCGAGAACGTCACCTACCAGCCTGCCGCGGCTGCCGGAGGCGCAGGCAGCGGCCAACTAAAAGCGTCCATGGACGGCGCGATTGTCGATGTACTGGTCACGGAAGGTGATACTGTCGAAGCCGGACAGACCCTGGTGGTTCTGGAGGCGATGAAGATGGAGCATGCCCTAAAGGCAGGCATTAGCGGCATCGTGACGGCGATCAGCTGCGAAACGGGCCAGCAGGTGAAATCCAAGCAATTGCTGGCAACCATCGAGGGGGAACAAAGCGATGACTGATGTAATCAAGATCGCCAACTGCAGTGGTTTTTATGGGGACAAGCTGTCCGCGGCCCGTGAGATGGTTGAGGGCGGTCCTATTGACGTGCTGACAGGTGATTACCTCGCCGAGCTTACCATGGCGATTCTCTACAGCCAGAAAATGTCGCGCAACACCGGCTATGTGGGCACCTTTCTCAAGCAAATGAAGGATGTTCTGGCACTGTGCCTGGAGAAGAACATCAAAATTGTCACCAACGCCGGTGGCCTCAATCCCGCCGCTATGGCGGCAGCCATCGAAGACATTGCCGCCGAGCAAGGCTTGCAGGCAAATATTGCCTACATCGATGGCGACGATATTGCCCCGCGCCTGGAGGCGCTGGGTGAGAGTGGCGAAACGTTTACCAACATGGATACCGGCGTCAACCTGGTCGACACCGAGAACACGATGCTCACCGCCAACGCCTACCTGGGTGCCTGGGGCATTAAGGAGGCCCTGGACCAGGGCGCTGATGTGGTGGTCTGTCCCCGCGTCACCGATGCAGCTGTAGTGATCGGTCCGGCGGCCTGGAAGTTTAACTGGCAACGGGATAACTACCATGCCCTGGCGGGTGCACTCGCCGCCGGCCACATTATCGAGTGTGGTCAGCAAGCTACCGGAGGCAACTACGCGTTCTTCCAGGAAGTACCCAGCTTCGACAACCCTGGCTACCCCATCGCCGAAATTGAGGCCAATGGTCACTGCACCATTACCAAGCACCCTGGCACGGGCGGCCTCGTTTCTGTCGGCACGGTAAAGGCGCAGTTGCTGTACGAGATCAGTGACCCCGCCTACAAAAACCCCGATGTCATCGGCCACTTTGACTCGCTGCAAATTGAGCAGGTTGGCGAAGACCGTGTGTATATCAGCGGTTGCAAGGGTTCGGCCCCTCCCAAAACACACAAGGTCTGCATTAACACCTTGGGCGGATTCCGCAACGGTTTCGAGTTGCTGCTGACCGGCCTGGATATTGAAGAAAAGGCCAAGATACTGAGCGAAACCTTCTTCAACAGTATTGGCGGCAAGGAACAGTTCGACGATGTGACGATTGAACTGCTGCGCACGGACAAAAAAAACCCCAGCATCAATGAAGAGGCCTTTGCCCGGCTGCGCATCGTGTGCAAGTCCCGTGACAAGGATCTTGTCGGGCGCTTGTTCAGCGCGAAGATGATCGAACTCGCACTGGCCAACATTCCTGGCTTTGGACCGATGAACCCGATCGGCAATGGCGACACATTTCTCGCGTACTGGCCAGCACTCATCGACAGCAGCCACGTCACTGAACATGTACACGTAAACGGTCAGGTGATTGACGTTAAACCCACATCACAGTTGGGCCTGCCAGCGATTGAAGCGGAGTTTGCATCGGCACCTGTGTCCGCTGCCCCCCAGGGCGCCCCTGTGAGCTTGCCCTTTGGACGCTTGTTCGGCACGCGCTCCGGCGACAAGGGCGGCTGCGCTAACGTCGGCGTCTGGGCTACCAGCGAGCAGGCCTACGGATTTCTCCACGAATTCCTGACGGTGGAACGGCTCAAAACGCTCATGCCCGAAACCGCCGAGTTCGACATTGAGCGCTACGAACTGCCCAACATTCATTCGCTGAACTTTTTTATCAAGGGTATTCTCGGCGAGGGCGTGGCATCCTCAGTGCGCACTGACCCGCAGGCCAAATCCATGGGCGAATACCTGCGCGCCAAACTCATTGATGTGCCAGCAGATCTGGCAAAGTAGAGACAGCAACCATGAGCAATGAACAACTCTCACTCAACGGACTTCACTTTGAGACCGTCGAACTGGAAGAGAAAAACTACGTACTCACGATCACGCTAAACCGACCTGAGCGCAAGAATGCCATTAACCCCACGATGGCTGCGGAGATCATCTATGCACTGGATTACGCCAAGCAGGAGCGCGGCATTCGCGCAGTGGTACTGGCTGCCAACGGCGATATTTTCTGTGCTGGTGGCGACCTGGCCGCCATGAGCGGCAAGGCCAGTGAGACGGCCTCTACCGTACCGGTGCGTGGTGATCTGGACGATATCGCCCTGCGCTTCCGCCATCTCAACAAACCGTCTATTGCCTGCGTTCACGGCAACCTGTTTGCCGGCGCCTTGCTGTTCCTGTGCAATGTCACTCACGCCATCGCCGCTGAAGGTGTGCAGTTTTCGGCTCCCGAGATCAAGCGGGGAATCTGGCCGTTTATGGTAATGGGCGGTTTGTTCCGGATCATGCCGCAACGGGCCGCGCTGGATTTCATTATGCGCGGCAACCCTATTGGTACCGCAGAAGCAGAAAGATACGGATTGATTAACACCGCGGTACCGGCCGAAGCGCTGCAGACACATGCGGCAGCGCTGGCAGAGGAATTGGCCAGTCTCGCTCCCGGCTCAATGAGTATGGGGCTGGCGGCCTTTAATGCCCAGGACAGCATGGACTTTGACAGTGCCCTACCCTACCTGCGTGAACAACTAAACGCATGCCTGCAAAGCCAGGACGCCAGAGAAGGCATTAGTGCCTTTCTCGAAAAGCGCGCGCCCAACTGGGACTGATTGGGTCGTTGCTACCTGGCCGCCCATCATTGGGCGGCACCCTTCAGCGTCGCGCCGGGTTAGCCTTCTCCCAGGCGCGCACATCTTTTGCAGCCTGGTCAAAGACCCTGGCGAAATTACCTTTGCGGACCAATTCACTGGTTTCCGGCGAGAGTGAATTCCACAACGGGCGGTACGATTCGTAAACCGCATAGGCAGCCTCGGGTGTATCCAGCGCTACATTGTCGGTGCCCATGAGAAAGCGATCGGGGTATTTTTCAAGGAACGCTGCGGTCAGGCGCGTCGTTTCCGGAGTAGCAACTACGTACTTGGCCACTTCGCTCCAGGAGAGGTCAAAGTAGACGTGCTCCAGCTCGGGATCTGCGAGTATTTCCTCAATCATCGCCAGATGCCCCTCTACCGGTTGTACCACCCTGCCAAGCCCGGTGTGCGCCCAGATGATAGTCGCATCCGGGTGCCTTTTCAGCAGTGCCTTGGCCTGTTCAAAGTACACACGCCGTCCTTCCGGCTTCACAAAGGGCATATGAATGTCATTATGCATAATGGCGACCAGGCCTGATTCAGCACAAAACTCGAATATCTTGTCTACTGCTGGATCCAGAAGACTGGCAACATCGCCCGCCACTTTAGCGGACACGAATTCCTTGTGAATGGTGAATTCGCCAATGCCGCTAAATACGCCGGGAAAGGTTTGCAAGACCCGACGAACATGATCAGCGGCATAGGAATCCGCAGGATTAAAGCCCGTAATCATCGGCTCAAAGCGCTGCTGCTCAGACTCGGTGAGCGACATGTACTGCTGAGCAATATAGGCGTCATTGAATGAGTAGTAGTAGAGGTCCGTATCCGCATCGAGATAGTACGTTGGTGCAATATTACCGGTCACCCGATGCGACCAGTGCATTTGCAGTGGAATACCGAACAAAACTGATCGCCGCACTCGTTCTCCCACCACATCGAGATACTCACGGGCTGTGAGCCCCTCCTGAACGTAGTTAGTGAGATGTACGTGGCCATCGTAGTAGTCATCCTGGGCAGCGGCACCCATCGAAGTGATTGCAGCAGCCATCGTCATTAGCGTCGCTTTTACCGTGGTTGTCATACAGGGCTCTCCTGTTGCTAGAATTTCATCTCAACATTGGTGTGGAAGGCTACACCATCACCGCCCACCGCATAGGGAATACTGGAATAGCCGACGGCGGAGTCTTTCATGTAGACAAGCTCCGAGTTCACCCGGAACAGCCGCTCACGCTTGGGGTACCAGTTCACGCCGATCGCCGTATCCCAGGGGTCGCCATACTCGCCGTAGATTTTCGAGCCGGCGACATAGCCCTGCAGATACTTCGGTATAAACATGTAGGAGGTTTGCAACTGGAAGCCGTGGTCGTATAGGTCATCGACGGGGATATCACCTTCGATTTCAAAATCGTCGACCCAGCGCCAGTAGTACTCTCCAGAGAGCGCGAAGCCCTGATACTTCATACCCACATCCATGGCCAGCATTTCGTAGGTAGCGCGATTGATGCGGCCATTGGTATTAAATGCACCCGGCTGAAATATCCGGGTACCGTCAGACAAGCGAATCTGGCTGTTGTTGATGTCCTCGGTACCGGGCTGGCTCTGGCGATCTTCTTTACTGCGGGTAGCCGCGATGCCGAACAGGGTGGCCACCTCGTCATGCATCTCCCAATCGTCGTAGCCGCGCTGTGGCCCGAACTCACCCGTGGTCGGCATCCAGTCAATGCGACCACTCCAGGTATTCAGTTGGTCGTCGAGACGACTAGCGTTTACACCCAGCTGCGACAGATTGTTACCCAGCATCAGCTTGTACTGGCTGCGATCTGTGATCTTGCCAGCGCTCCAGATGCCCGTGGTATAGCTGGGGCGGAAGAATTCGTCGGCCATAGGGCGGCTATCGACTTTATTGAAGCGCGGGAAGGTACCCGACATGGAACGGGTGCCCGGCAGCGCGTCGATACCCAAGCCTACATCCAGGTGTTCATTGAACTTGTATTTCATGTTGCCCGCTACAACCACCTGGGCACTCTCACCTTGACTGGTATTGGAGGTCCAGGTGTAGAACATCCAGCGGAAGGCGGGATCGAACAGCCAACCGGAAAAGGTCAGGTTGACTTTGCTGACCTGAAAATCATTGCGCAGGTCGATATCAAACTCTCGCCCGAAGCTGTCGGTGTAGGAATCGTCCAGACCGCGCTGATTGAGATAGCGCACGTAACTCCATGCGCTGAAATTCAACTTGGCATTTTCAGATTGCGCCAAGGTAATACCTGCGCCGCCGGTATTGAAAATGCCGAGTACAGAATCGTCCTTGTCCGCCGCCGGTGGCGCAGCCTGTGTGGTTGCCGCCATCGCTTCGGATTCCATGGCGGGAGTCACATCCATCGAACGCAGGTGCTCATCCGTCAGCCCAACATGCTGCTCGAGCTCGGCAATCCTCATATCGCGCTGCGCCAGCTCCGCCTCCAGTCTGCGCTGGTTCTCCTCCAGCGCCAGCAATCGCTGCATTATGGCGTCACTGTCTGTTGCGGCTTGGGCGATAGTCGCTGGGCACCAGCCCATAATCGCTACCACCAAAGTGAAGAGCGCATATCGTTTATTGATCATTGTTTCTGCTCCAACAAGGGGTATAAAAGCTATAGACGCCGCACGCTAATTGGTCAACGTGCCCCCCCGGGATTGACCAGTAGATTCCACATATAGTTTGCACAAACGATGTTGCTCTCCACAGCAACTCGGGAGCCCGATATACTGGCCCAATATGTACGATGTCAGACAAACCCAATGAGTGCCCCCCTCACCGGCCACCGCCAGTCCCGCGACCTGCACAAGCCTGCCTGGGTATTTGGCTATGGCTCATTGATCTACAAAGTGGACTTTCCTTTCCTGCGGCGAGAAATAGCGAACATTACGGGCTGGGAGCGGCGGTTCTGGCAGGGTTCTCACGATCATCGCGGCACGCCGGAGGCTCCAGGTCGTGTAGTTACCCTGCTCCCGGCACCGGGCCGGGTTTGCCACGGCGTCGCCTATCTGGTCGAGCATCAGGTGTTTGAACATCTCGACTACCGTGAGAAGAACGGCTACCAGCGCTTCGATGGACTGATCACCTTGCGCAGTGACAACACCCAGGTGGCCGGCGTAATCTATGTTGCCGACAGCGACAATCCCGCCTACCTCGGCCCGGCCCCTATGCCGGAACTCGCGCAGCACATCGCCCGAGCACACGGCCCCAGTGGCAGCAATCGCGACTACGCGCTGCAATTGGCCGAAGCCCTGCGCGAACTGGGTGACCCCGATCCACACATCGCAGAATTGGAAAGACTGCTCACCGACGAACAAACAACAACGACATTATGATTCTCGACAGCACCGGGACCGCGCTGGTCATTGTCTATCTCTGCTCATTGCTCGCAATCGGCTGGTTCGCAAGACGCGCCAGCGCCGAATCCAGCCTCAAAGACTATTACCTCGCCGGCGGATCGCTAGGCGTGATGAGTTTGTTCTTCACGCTGTACGCTACCCAGTACAGCGGCAACAGTTTTTTCGCACTGCCCGGCAAAGCCTACCGCGACGGCATCATGGCCGGCGCGTTTATTCTCGGCGTGATGAGCATTGTGCTGATCTACCTGCTCTATGCGCCAAAACTGCACCGCATCGCACGCCAAGAGCAGTTTATCTCCGTCGGTGACTACATTCTGTGGCGCTATCAGAGCAACGCACTGCTCTACACGGTAAACGCTGTGTTTGTGGTAGTTCTGGTAACGTTTATCCTCGGCAACCTGAAGGCCATCGGCCTGTTATTGAGCACTGGCAGTGGTGGCCTGTTGAGCTTTGCCCAGGCCATTATTCTGGTCTGCATTATCATGGCGGTTTATGAAACCCTGGGGGGTATGCGCGGCGTTATCTGGACCGACATGATCCAGGGCCTGATGCTCATGGGTGGCAGCCTGATTGTCTTCTTTCTGCTACTGGGCCGCACCGATACCGGTTTAATGAACCACCCTGAACTACTACTGACTGAAACAGCTCGTTTTTTCTCTCAGCCAGCGCCAACGCATCAGTTTATCAGCCTTGTTCTGCTGATTGCGCTCGGCGCGGCAGTGTATCCGCAGGCGATTCAACGCATCTATGCAGCCCGCAGTGAGACCACGTTGCGCCGGTCTTATACGCTTATGTTTTTTATGCCGCTGCTCACCACACTACCGCTGTTTCTCATCGGTATCAGCGGCGCCGAGTGGTTCAGCGATCTGAATCGCGCTGAAAGCGAACAGATAGTCGTCATCGCCATTAGCGATCTGCTCACCGATGGTAGCAGCTTGAGCTGGCTACTTGCGCTCTACATGGGTGCAGCCATAGCCGCCATCATGTCGACGATTGATTCCGGCCTGCTTACGCTGGGCTCAATTGTGAATAAGGATGTCATTGCTCGGCGTTACCCAGAGATTCCGCAGCCGCGTTTACACCAGATAGGCCGACGCCTCACATGGATGATGATGGCAGCAATGGCAGCCATGGCTATTTTGCTTCCCAACACCATCTGGTCGCTACTGGTGCTGAAGCTGGAACTGGTTATTCAGGTCTTTCCCGCCGTGGTCCTGGGCCTACGCATGCCGCAACTACGCACTGAAGCAATACTGGGAGGTCTGCTGACAGGTTGCGCTGTCGCTGTTGCTCTGCGGGCATGGCCACAGCTTTCGCCGCTTACAGACATCCACAGTGGCATTTGGGCGCTGACTATCAATCTGCTGACGCTGGCACTGCTTCAATACCTCTACAACAAACGTACCCGCAAGCCAGCTCGACGCTGATTCGGCGGCGACCAGGCTGCGCACTTTCAGGCAGCGCTTGCATGCCCGGCGCAAGTGATCATAATCAGTGGCCACAGAAAAAGCCTGAGGCTAAAACCATGAGTCAGCATACATTTCACATCGATATCGTATCCGACGTTGTATGCCCCTGGTGCATCATCGGCTACAAGCAATTGCAGAAAACGTTACAGGCAACCCCGGAAGTGGGCGATGTGGACATTCGCTGGCATCCCTTCCAGCTCAATCCACACATGCCGCCTGAAGGACAGAATCTGCGCGAACACCTGATGATGAAGTATGGCTCCACCGCAGAACAGAGTATAGCCGCCAGACAGCGCCTGACGGACCTGGGCGAATCCCTGGGGTTCAGTTTTGACTACTTTGACGACATGCGCATGGTTAATACATTCGACGCTCATCGGCTACTACATTGGGCGGGACTGAAAGGCCGCCAGACTGAAATGAAGCTGGCCCTGTTTACCGCCTTTTTCAGCCACAGGAAAGACGTGAGCAATGCAAAGGTATTGGCCGCAACAGCGGCAGAGGCAGGATTGCCCGAGGATGAGGCGAGTCTGGTTCTGGAACAGGGAACGTTCTCAGACGAAGTGAACGCAGAGCTCGAACACTGGCTTGATCAGGGCATTCACGCGGTGCCGACCTTCATCTTTAACAATAAGTATCAGGTTCCAGGGGCACAGGACGCGGAAACCTTTGTTCGCGTCCTGCGCAAGGTCAATCAGAAGGAATCAGTTGCCTGACTCGGTGCGTACCGCCGCCATGGGCGCCCGGCTACACCAGTAGCAGAATCGCCAGGGTCAGGATTGAACCCAGAGTGCCGAGCATGGAGATCGGACGTAGCACGATGGGCAGCGATCGGGAGACGATCATCACGTAGTGCAGCACTCGGGCCGCCAACAGTACCGAGCCGAGCACCATCAGCACAGTATCAGACAAGCCATTCAAGTCGTTGAGCAACAGCAGAATAAGGCCGATGGGGACGTTCTCGATAAAGTTGCCATGTGCCCGAATCCGATTGCGCAATTCCTTATCGCCCTCATCACCCAGGCTGATTCCTGACTTGAAACGGTATGCCCCTACCCGCAGCGTGAAGATCACATGCAGTATGCCGAATAGTGCAGCGAACATTAGCGTCGTGTGTATTTGCAGAACGTCTTGCATGGAATTCCCCGGGTTTTGTTATCGTGCCAGCCCATTGTAAACGGCTCGGGAGGCTTACGGCTATCATCTGCTCGCTGTATCGGGGTTTACGTCCACTTGCCTTTTTGTACCAATCGGTACAGTATGATTCTTCTTTGACGTATACACGAGGCCGCCATGCCCCGCTCCGCAGAATTTGACCGCACCAAGGCCCTTGAGGCGGCGATGAAGCTATTCTGGGCCAGAGGCTATACTGCATGTTCTCTCCCGGACTTACTTGCAGCAATGAACATCGCCCGGTCCAGTTTCTACGCGAGCTATAGCACCAAGCGAGAGCTGTTTGTTGAGTGCCTGATAATGTTCGGCGACCGCACACTCACTATGGTTGAGCGGCACGCAGAGGACCGCTCCGCGACGGAGCTCGCGCGTGCGTTTTTCGAATCAACAATGTTGCAGGTATCGCCCAATAAAGTGCAGCAGGGCTGCATGATGGTGAATACCGTGTTGGAGCTAGCCGATGTCGACAGCGAGTTATGTGAACTGGCGACCGATAAACTCGACGCTATCGAGAACGCGTTTGTTCGCGCATTTACCGCTGACCTAAGCAGCGGGGCGTCGACTTCACATCTCGATCCACAAACCCTTGCCGCGCTGGTCATGACACTCAACCTCGGCCTGCGGGTGCAGTGTCGACGACCCCACTCGCCAGCCGAGTTACAACACCTTATCGATAACAGCCTGTCGATGCTCGAGCAGGCGGCCTGAATACCCTAAAGAAGCGGGATACTCATCATGCTATCTGAAACCATGCCCTACACAAAAAAAACAGCCACCGTCGCAGGTAAGAAAATCGCCTACATCGAAGAAGGGCAAGGCGACCCGATTGTACTGTTGCACGGCAACCCCACCTCATCGTTTCTGTGGCGAAACGTGGTTCCGGAGTTAGTTAACTCTGGCAGAGTTATCGTCCCGGATCTTATCGGCCAGGGCGATTCAGAAAAGTTACCGGCCAGCGAGGGGACGGACCGATATACCCTGGAGGTTGCCTATCATTACGTGGCAGGCCTGCTGGAGACCATTGACGCCCAGACGAACGTTACCCTGGTCATCCACGACTGGGGCAGCGCCATCGGTTTTATGTGGGCCATGCGCCACCCTGATCAGGTCAAAGGCGTCGCCTATATGGAAGGCATTGTCAGACCCGTCAACTGGGCGGACTGGCCAGCGAGCGGCGTGGGTATTTTCCAGGGTTTCCGCTCGGAAAAAGGCGAAGACCTCATTCTCAATCGCAATATGTTTATCGAGGGCGTCCTACCCTCCTCCATTCTTCGCACCCTGACAGAGACAGAAATGGACGCGTATCGCGCCCCCACACCGACGCCGATTCACGCCAGCCACTGCTTAACTGGCCGCGCCAGATCCCCATTGAAGGCGATCCTGCGAATATCGTGGAACTGGTCGAGGAATACGGCGCTTTTATGAGCGCGGCGCCTTTTCCCAAGCTCTTTGTTAACGCCGAGCCCGGCTCTATCCTGGTCGGCCCACAGCGCGAATTCTGCCGCACCTGGCCCAACCAGCAGGAAGTCACGGTAAAGGGCCTGCACTTCATTCAGGAAGATTCGCCAGTAGACATTGGACAGGCAGTGGCCGCCTGGCTGAAAAGCATATAACCCCACACACCACTTAAGGAAACAATAATGTCTGAAGCACCCGCCTATGTAGTCGCCAACCTGATTGTTCACGACCAGGCCGAGTACCTAAATTATGAGAAAGGATTTTTTCCGATTCTGAAAAAGCACGGGGGATCGTTTTTCACCTTCGATGACAACGTCAAACACCTCGAAGGTACAGACCCCAGAGAGGGCCGCATGGTGATCTTCCAATTCCCGTCGGCTGACGCCGCCGAAGCCTGGTACAACGATGCGGAGTACCAGGCGCTGTCCGAACATCGGCGTGCGGCCACCACACTGGTGTCGCTTACCCTGGTGCACGGATTACCTCCCAGAGGCTAGCGCTACTTGCTGGCGGTGTACCAGATCGGTGACGACCATGCCCGTTCCTGCACCGTGCGCTGGTGCTCCGCCACACAACAGTCTTCATAGCCCTCAGTAATGGTTGAGGGATCATCACAGTCCACGCCGGCGTCATTGCACTGATACTGACTCCAGCGACAGCTGGGATTCTCCAGTGCCCGGGCGTAGTAGAATGCATTCGCCGCAGGGTCAAAGGCAGGGTCTTCCCAGACACTACACAACTGTGCATGTCCTTCGCCTGTGCGTTCACAGGTCTTCAAGTCAACACTGGCGCCGTTGTCCCCCCCGGCCACATCGAGCACCTGTTCGTGCACTTCACCATCCTTGTACCAGCCCTTCACAATCTGAACGCGCTGCAAGGCCGCTCCAGGGTAATCCACAGTTCCCGGATCCTGACTCACCGCCACCAGGAAACGCGGCGGCGCATCAGCCGCGGGAAGATCGCTGCCCATAGGTACGCCCTGCGCATAAGCATTGGCGACCATAGCATCGCTGGCACACAGGTTGGGATCGAGATCAGCACCGCCAAAGAACCGCAACAGCGGACGTGTACCACTGGTGGCGTAGGCCTCTTTACGCTGCATGGCCGAGAACAATGACTCGCGGGTATTTTCCTCTGCCCACAGCACCGTTAGTCCGCCCGGGCTGTTTTCCAGTTCGTCGGGCAATCCGACAATCGCTTCCTTCGCGCCCCGGCCCGCACCGCCATGGCCGGGATGGCCTTTCTCCTGGGTCAAACCAGGTGCCGCAATATGCGTATCGGTGGCCGCACTGAGACCAAATTTCAGGCTATTCACACCCATACCCGCCTGCTGACGCAGGCCTTCTTTCAATGCCCAGCGAACAAAGTTGTTTGCGGTGGGCAGTTCCGTCGGTGGCACAAGATCGCCGGCGGTGCCGCGCAGCCAGTCGGGAATCCACTCGTTCACCCCGGTGGGTTTACCACCGAATGTGTCGTAACTGAATTTTTCTTCATTGCAGAACTCATCGCCGGCCCACACGGCCTGGCGAATATCGCACTCGGACTCACCTTTATGCTGCGTGAGTTCAATCAGCGGCTCCCAGCGCGCCCTACGCCGGGCCTGCTCGGGCGATACCGGCAACTCCGGCACGGCTTCAGAGGTCACTGCTGGATTCTGGAACATCAGTCCGGCACTGATATTGGAGTTATGGGGAATGGTGACAGCGTCACATCCCGGTGTATCGGCCACACAATCCTGCTCAAGGTAATCCCACAGTTGTTCAACAGAGGGCGTCTCCACCCAGCTTTTAGCCACCGGGGGCACGTGCTCGTTCTTGAAGATCACATTGCGATGCAGGTTCGCCGCATTGGGATTAGTAAGACCAGTCCACTCATAGCCAACAAAGCTGGTAAAGCTACAGGCCGAGCTTCGATCATAGGCTTCCTCTGCAGCATCCCGAATATTCTGCCAGCGGCTGAGTGCATGCTCCTCACACAGCGCACCCTCACCGCTATCGTCATCACAGAAACCGAATCGCTGCTTGTAGATCGCAGTTTTCATACTAAACATCTGCATACCGAGAACAGACATGTTGCGGTGTATCATGCACGGCCAACTGGAATAACCCTCAAGCCCCGGCGTATAGCAAACCTTAACTTCGCCGAGAAACTCGGCATGATCTGTCACCGCAGTAAAATCCAGTGGACGATCGATCTGGATCTTGCGCTGGCCAACACCATTTTCATCAAACGGCTGGATCAGCAGCGGTTCACCCTTGGCAAACCGGTAAGCATCGGCTGGCGTTGCCCGCGTATCCTGCGCTCGGGCGTCAAAAGAGTAAGCCGTATGTACGTGCGTGTCGCCGAAGAAAGGCTGGCGCAGCTCCGAATAATTGTCACAAGCTTCCCGGGCAGTGGCCGGCCCTGCGAGCCCCAGCAATACCAGAGAGATCGCGCCTGTACACCGGCTACGGGAAGTTAAATGTCCTCGAAACAACATGCTTACTATGCCTCTGTAATTTTCTTTCTAGAATTCGCTTTGCAGTGCAGCGCCCTAGGCCGCGGTGACGGTGACCGGTACGCCGTTAAGCGCAGCATTCCCTGACACTTCGTCAACGAACTGATCGTCAGTCAAATCATTAATGCTGACCCCAGCCTGTTGCGATGCAACGGATAGTTTCACCCCCGAACGCTGATGCCCCCAGCCGTGTGGCAGGCAAACGACACCGAGCATCATATCATCCGTCGCAGTGACTTGTGTGACGACACTACCCACCCGCGAACGTATCTCAACCGTGTCGTCATCGCTGAGGTTACGCTCGGCCATGTCCTGCGGGTGCATAAACAGCTTCCACCTCGGCTTGCCCTTCACAAGGCGATGCGAATTGTGCATCCAGGAGTTATTGGAACGCACATGCCGACGACCAATCAGCAGCAGGCCATCGTCGCTTTGTGTCTGCGCAACTTCGGCAAGGCGCGGCATATCCGCGGTCACATAATCAGGCACGAGCGCGATTTTACCGCTCTCCGTTCCCAATCTCTCAGTCAATGAAGGTTGCAACGGCCCAAGGTCCAGGCCGTGGGGATGAGCGCGAATCTTATCCAGGGTCAGTGCCAGCGCATGGCCCTGTTGCTCGCCGTAAAACCCTGCCTGAATACCCATATCGATCAATACATCAGGCGCCGGCAACGGCTTGGCATCGAGCTCTTTACGCGCCGCAAGGGCAACCCCCAGGCCGTTCATAATCTGCCAGTCGTGTAACGCGCCGGGGGCAGGCTCAAAGACCGCCTCGTTCATGCGGGTGACGTTGCGCACCGCAAGCCGGTTAAAGGCGAGGTCGTAGTGATCGTGTTCCAGCGGCCCTGTCGGAGGCAAAATAATGTCCGCGTGACGGGTGGTTTCGTTAATGAAAAAGTCAATTGACACCATGAAATCCAGCGACTCAAAGGCCTCATCCAGGCGTCTGCCATTACTGGCCGAAAGCACCGGATTACCCGCAATTGTCATCATGGCCCGCAACTGACCTTCCCCTGGCGTAAGAATATCCTCAGCCATGGTTACTGCAGGCAGTTCACCGGCAAATTCAGGGAGGCCACGAACGCGCGACGTAAATCTACCAAGGCTGCCTGCGCCCTTTTCGCCTCTAGTGATATAGCCGAATGCGGGTGAGCATACGAGCGCCCCACCCTCGCGATCAAGATTGCCGCTGAGAATATTAATGACCTGAATCGCCCATTGGCACAAAGCACCAAACTGCTGCACAGAAGCGCCCATACGGCCATAGCAAACGGCACCCTCGGCATTGATCATCTCACGAGCCAGATCCCTGACGGTAGCAGCAGGAATGCCTGTCTTCGACTCGGCGAGTTCCGGAGTGAACGCGCTGACTATCTCTGGCAGCTCATCCAGGTGATCGATGTGCGCTGCCAGATGCCCGAGATCGACCAGGTCTTCATTGATCAGCGTGTGGATCATTGCCATGAGTAGAAAGACATCGCTGCCCGGGCGAATAAACAGATGCTCGTCGGCGATCGCAGCGGTTTCAGTGCGGCGCGGGTCGATTACAACGAATCGGCCGCCGCGAGACTGGATGGCCTTGAGCCGGTTCTTAACATCCGGCACCGTCATGATGCTGCCATTGGACGCCAATGGATTGCCGCCAATGATCAACATGAACTGGGTGCGATCGATATCAGGAATGGGCAGGCACTGCTGATGGCCGTACATGGCCCATGCGGCCAGGTGATGCGGTAGTTGATCCAGCGAAGTCGCCGAATACGTAACTCGCGACTGCAGGGCTTTGCGCACTACGCCTGAGTGAGTCATGCTGCCGTAGTTATGCACATTCGGATTACCGGCATAAATCGCGACCGTATCGTTGCCATACCGCGCCTGTATATCTGCCAGTCGATCCGCAACCGTCGCAAAAGCCTCGTCCCATTCGATCTCCTGCCAACTGCCATCAGCCAATTTCTTCATTGGCATACGCAGCCGATCAGGATCGTAGTGCAGGTCCTCCAGGGCGGTTGCTTTGGGGCAGATATGACCACGGCTGAACGGGTCGTCTTTATCCCCCTTGATCGAAAGAATCTGCTCACCCTGGGTTTTTATTTCTACACCACAAATGGCCTCGCACAAGTGGCAGGCCCGGTAGTGGCTGATGACGTCGTCGGTCATGGCTCTCTCCCGTTTTTACGGTTTAACACTGTAGCAGTATCTGACTTTCCAATCCGGCTTCCCGGTGCACGTAGAGATCCTGATATGCCTGACTTTCGGTCATCTCGAGAAACGCCTGCACCGACGGGTAATTGACGATAACGACCATGTCCCAATCGAGGTCGCTCTGCCCCACGACCAGCGTGTTTGCCTCGCTGCTGAAGACAAACGCTCCCCCCAGGGCAGTAATGAGCTCGGCAACCTTCACCCCATAGCGCAGGTAGGCATCGCGCCCCGACAAGTCGGCGTCGCTGCCGTCGGGATAAGTGGCCAGATCCTTAAACTTGAGCAGATTTAACATGTTGATGGGTCCACCCCCATCACGCTCAACCAGGGCGGCAAGCTGTTCATCAGTAGGCTCAATGGACATGTCATAACTCCTTAAACAGGCGCCTCATTGTGCGCCGAGAAAATGAATGGGGGACGACCAGGCCCGCTCTTGTAACGTTCTGGCCAGATCAGGTCTCGGATCCACGCCTGCGCGTATCGCATCCCAGGTTGACCAGCGGCAGGTCGGGTTCTCCAGCGCTCGGGCGTAGTAAAAAGCTCGCTGGCCGGGCTGAAAATCCGGGTCATGCCACAGTACCGCAAGCTGGCTGGCACCGGTCTCCACATTGATGGAACAATCACTGACATCAACACGGGCGCCGTTATCGGGACAACGTTGCGTGACAAGGTCCACAGCAGCGCCACCAGCACAGGCGACATCAACTACCTGCTCATGGGTAGTGCCCTGAGCATCAATCCAGCCCTTGATCACTTGCAGACGCTGTAACGGAGCCCCGCGAGGATCGGCAGAAGCCATGACAATAAACCCTGGCGATTGCGGCTCGGCTTCGAGGCCAGACGGCGCCGCCAACTCACCCCCCATGCTCACGCCCGTTGTATAGGCACGCTGCACGGCTTCGGCACTTTCCAGCATGCTGTCGTCCAGATCGTAACCGGCGAAGAATCGCAGCGAGATCCGCGGCCCAGAAGTTGCAAAAACCTCCTTGCGACGAAAGGCCCGATAAATTGACTCGCGGGTATTTTCCTCTGCCCATACCGCCGCTAGTCCCGAGGCGCCATACAGCGGGCTTGATCCACGCGCATAAACATCGCCGTTAATACGCGTGAACATACCCTTGCCCTGGGGGGACGGCACCAGGGTCATGGCTGCCTTGGTAAACCAATACGAAAACTCACCGTCGAGGCCCTGCCGTGGCACAGATCCCCGCTGTTCAGGTAGTGCGGACAACAGGCCAAGCTTCGAAACATAGGTAGATTCATCCAGCTGGCTGGCCGCCGAATGCGTGTCGCTGGAGCCGATGAAGCCAAACATATAGGGGTTGGCGATACCCTGCTCTTCCAGCGTTAGCCCGGTGCGCAGTGCCTCACGCACATAAGAACCTTCAATCTGGCTCAGTGCATTGGTCGCCACGCGATAAGGCAGAATCTCGAAGCCGGCAAACTCGTCGCGACTGGAAAGTTGTGGGTGGGTCTCAGAGGTACCCTTGATCTGGGTAATCTCAACAATTGGCTCATTGCGCAGGCGCTGGGTAGCGTAAGCGTCATCCATGGGATTGCCCGCCCAGTCGACCATTTTGAACATCTGGCCATTGGACGCATTCGAGTTGTGGGGTATTGCCAGGCTCTCTACGCCCATGTCACGCAACTCATCCATCCAGTCCCACAGGTCCTCCGGGTTGGTGGAGTGAAAACGAGAGAAAGGCTCTCGCGGCAGGCGTTCGCTGCCCTCGAAGATCACATTGCGATGCAGATTGCCCATATCCGGCGTGGACGTGGTGTATTCGAAACCGACAAACGTCGTAAATTTACCTGGATCGTTGTACTGATCTGCGGCTTCGACGATATCTGCCCAGGTGCCACGAATAATGCCCAGCGCCTCTTCGCGATCCAATTCTCCCGCAGCAATCATGCCGGAGGCTGTCGGCAGAAAACTCGCAAATGTCGCCAGGCGGCGCAAGGTGCTGACTATGTCTGTGCCATTCTTTTCAGCGGCGTTAAAGTCGCGATAGGGCTCGGCGAAGGTATTGCGTGAAAACGCAGTGGAGGTATCTGATGCAGCATTAAACAAACCCAGGAACATCGCGTGATCAGTGACCGAGTAGAAATCCAGCGGGGCCGACAACTGCATATCAAATCCCGCGGGATTGGCAATCGCCTCGCCCAGTGCAAACCGATAGGCGTCATAGGGCGTTGCCAGCGTGCCCATGGAGTGCCCGTCAAAAGAGTACGTGGTATGCACATGTAGGTCGCCAAAATAGGCCTTGCGATCCGACGCAGCCTCGGCATCTGGCGCCCCAGGGTCCGCTTCGCGCTCCATGAGCACAGTTTCTGTTTCGAACACCTTGCGGGTAAAACCACCATCGGCATTCATATCGACGATAATACTGTCAATCTCCTCGGTGTTTTCGATAATCTGTGGATCGTCGTGCACATCCGCTGCCGCACTGAAAGCATCACCCGACTGCGCGATCTGCTCACCATCACAGCCCACCAACATCCCCGCCGCGACGGCAGCCGCCCAAGGCATCATTCTCACTGATTTCATTATTGTTGTCTCATTATGGTGTGCACGATGCCGGCCATATGGCCGACATCGCACTTGGCGTGAAGCAGCTTACTTCTTAACCTGACTGGCGATGGTACGCTCGGTATTCTTGTTGTACGGCGGCAGCATACCGCCCAGTTTGGCGACATTGACGCCGGTCTGGCTGTAGATGGATTTTGCGTGACTGAAGGTACGGAAGCCCTCGAGTCCGTGATAACTTCCCATACCACTCGGACCTACACCGCCAAAGGGCAGATCCTCCTGCATGACATGCATAATCACATCGTTAATACACATGCCGCCTGAGGTAGTGCGCTTCTCCAGCGCACTCTGCTCCGCCGCGTCAGAACCAAAGTAATAGGCTGCCAGCGGACGCGGCTGTGCGTTGATGTATCGGATGGTTTCCTCGAAATCCTGATAGGTGAGTATGGGCAGTACCGGTCCAAACATTTCGTCCTGCAACACCTTGAGATCCGACGTGGGCTTAACCACCAGAGTTGGCGGTATCTTGTAGGTACCCTGCTGGCCTGCGAAGTCTTCCTTGGCAGGATTGATAGGGATCACCCTGGCACCTGCCTGCTCGGCCTCGGTAATGTAACCTGTCAGGCGCTCATAGTGTCGGTCGTTAATCACCGATGTGTAGGTAGCATTGCCTAGCAGCGTGGGATACATGGACGCCACCGCCTTTTCAGCCTCAGCGATCACCTCTTCCAATTTCTCCTCGGGCACCAGCAGGTAATCGGGCGCCAGGCAGATCTGGCCTGCGTTCAGTGTCTTGCCCATCATAATCCGTTCGATGCTCTTCTCGATATCGGCACTACGGGAGATGACCGTGGGCGATTTACCGCCGAGCTCCAATGTCACCGGCACAAGGTTTTGTGCCGCCGCCGCCATGATATGACGGGCGACAGAAGTCGCCCCGGTGAAGATCAGGTGATCGAAAGCCTGGCTGGAAAACGCCGCTCCCACCTCAGGACCACCGGTAAACACCGCAGCCTCCTCGGGGCTAAATGCATCGCCAATCATTTCCGCCAAGACCTCCGAGGTCGCAGGTGTGAATTCAGATGGCTTGATCATAATCCGGTTGCCGGCAGCCAGTGCACCCGACATAGGCTGGAATACCATGGACACGGGAAAATTCCAGGGGGCAATAATGCCTACCACGCCCAGTGGCTGGTACTCGATCCGCGAGCGCGCGCCCAGCAGCCCCAACGGAAACATGCTGGGACGTTTCTGTGGCTTCATCCAGGTGCGAAGATGCTTGCGGGCATGTTTCATGGCACCGAGCGAACCGCCAATGTCGGTGAGCAGGTTAATCTCTCGTGGACGGCAGGTGAAATCACTGTTCATCGCTGTGCTCAACTGGTCGCTGTAGCGCAGGATGGCATCAATACAACGATCAATCCGATCGATCCGGGCTTCTACACTGACTTCTCCCTCGCGCAGATAATCTTCTCGCTGGGCCGCTAGGGTGTCGGACATCACGGCCGCAATACCGGCCTGCTGGGTGGGGTTCTCTGGGGCGTTCATGATTTTGATTCTCCCGTGTGTAGTGGAGCCCCAGCTTAGCCTATGCCGGGACAAGTTTGCAGTGGCTTCAGATCGACCGTTTTATAGCTCCAGAGGTTCGCAGACCGCCTGCAGCGCACTGAGCGCCGGGCAGGCGTTAAGCAGCACCTGATGCTGGCTGAGGCTCAGCTCAGCCCAGGCCTGCCCGATCTCGCGCCACACCTGAACCTGAAAGGTTTTCACCACGGCGCGAAACGGGAAACCCCGCAATTCACCGTCGTAGAGTGCCTCACCGCTGTCAAAGGCGCTCTCATTGAATTTAGTCTGCCCCCGGCGACCTCCCGGTCATAGGCAACGGCATTCTGGGCCATGAGGGGAATAAAGGTCGCGCCCACCACATCCAGTAGCGGACCAAGGGCCTCACTCAGTGCACTCTCACCGCCACTGTGGCCATGCTCTCCCATTGATATCTTCTGCAGCCAGACATGCGTTCGGGGAGCTATCTCACGCATGAGTTCCTCCGCTCGCCCGTCACCAAGGTTCATGGCTAGCTGGCCATAGGCACTGGCGTCCGCCAGGCTGAACTGATCACCCAATAAATATGGCTGGACTGCCAAAAGCGATTCCATCGCCGCCAGGTAGTCACGCCAGCTCTGATCCAGCAGTGTATGTGTCGAGGGAAAGCCTTCTCTGGAGGGGGGAGTCAGCGCCAATGGCATACCACAATCGTAATCAGACGGGGCAACACTAAACAAATAGGGGCAACGACGGACCTGACGCTGCGGCAGTTCTCTGGCGAGACGACGCGCAAAACCCGGGGGCAACAAGCGACTCATTTCCGCCGCTGTCTTGTCGCCCATCTTATTGGTGTGTGCCGAGTTCACCCAGCGATGATGGTGCACCATATACAGACCGAATTCGTCGAAGGCTTCGTCGAGAAGCCGACACACAAAGGCCAGCACGGGGTCCTCAGGGACGAGGTGGCCCGCACCGCGCAGGGCGAGATCCCGACCCAGCCCACTCGAATCGTAGCGAATATCTTCGCCATCGAAGCGGTAGAAAGGCACCGAGGGATATTCGTCCATTCCGCTGACAAGCGCGGGCACCCGGGTAATTTTTCCTCGGGTCCGCGCCAGGCCCAGTTGCGCATACAACGCCGTGTTTTGCCAGCGAGAGCCCTGAGCCGGTAATCGTCGCCAGGCCACGCCGGCACCGTCCGCCAGGGCCTGCATTTTGAGCTGATATGGCGAGGCCTCCACACCAAAAAACGTCAGTTGCTGGGCGGGTGCTCCTCGCATTACGGCTTGGCGCTATCCACGAGGGCGCGAATAATGGCCGGCTGTTCCAGTGAAACAAAGTGATTGGTCTGCTGCGTATGGACGATATTGAGACCCGCATTCTGCTCCGCACCCTGCTCGGCGCTCGCCGTCATCGTAGGATTGTCGAGTACGTGATCTTTCTCGCCAATCACCACATCAATATGTGCGTAGCCATTGAATAGCACTGCGGTGTGTTCTGCCTGCCAGCGACGAATGCTGACAAAATTGGTCACCGCCGTTGCGTAGCGCCGAGGTGTGAAAAAGATTGACTGACACAGCGCAGTCTTTAAAGGATTGGTAGGCCGCATCATCGGGTTTTCCAGAATCCGCTCGGGCGGCGCTTTCCGCAGCAGCGTCATGACCAAGGGGAATATCCATCTGGCAATAGTAAACCCTAAAGGCCTGCTGGTAGGGCCAACGGTACGCGCCTGCGGCAGCACCGCAGCCTCGAGTATGGCGCTCACTGCGCGCTCCTCAGGGCGCATTACCGCAGGGAACTGCCTGGCCGCCTCGAGCGTTACCGCACCCCCGCGAGAATGGCCATGAACAGTCACCTGAGTGCCACTGGCCAGTTGCTGTACAACCTGCGCCAGCACAAAGCCGTCGTGCTCAATCGTACCCAGCGGATAGGGATTCGCAGACCAGTCCACCAGCGGCGTGATATCGCCGTCGAAAGGATTGTGGTAGTCAGCGTTGTTGACGAGGATAAGCTGGCCGGTGAAGTCCTGATAAAGCGCCTGGAAATAGCGCATATCCTCGAGAAAACCGGGAAATGCTACTACGGTGCGTGAGTCATCCTCACTGCCGGTGCGAACCGCAATGACAGTATCACCAGTGCAATACAGCGCTCCACCCTCATCACGCCCGGGCCAGTCCGCGGTGAATCGGCGAGGCTGAACCTTGTTAGCGAAATGATATCGGCACCCGAGAAAAATACCGACCGCTAAGGCCATTAGGGTCGTAAACACACTCATCGTCACACTCCGTTACAGAACCGGGGTCTTAAGATGCCAGCCCTATCTTTTTTGTAAAGACTTTCAGCCGGTAATGGCGTCCAGAATCTCGATCTCGGGTGCGGCCGCCACCAGGCCTGCCAACTTTTGGTTGGCCGCCTGGAAGTGCTCTGACTTACTGTGGGCATCCAGCGCTTCCGGGCTGGCATACTGTTCCATAACCTTATACACCTGCGGATTACTGGTACTGCGGTTCAGCGCGTAAAACACGTTGCCCGGTTCGTTAGCCCGCACCTGGGCGGTCAGCTCCATAAACGCCTGTTCAAACTCAGCATTCTTGCCTTCCTGCACCGTAATGGTTGCCAGTAGTCCAATCGCCATGGTTTTTCCTCTTGTGTTTTTAGGACAGATACTACGTGCTAATAGCCCGCCTGCCCTGATGTTATCTCTTGATAAAAAGTGGGCTCCAGCCGCTCGTAGCGATCGCTGCGAGGTCTGCGCACATAAACCTCGTCCTGGTCTACCTGATTCAGATGATAGGCCTGACGACGCAAATCCGTCTTGAGCAGTTTAAAGGTTCCTGTGGTCGCTATATTGCGTTGGACCCTTAAAAACACCGGCCTGGCGTAAATGGGCAGCTCGGCATCGACAAGCTCTGTAAAGCTCTCGACATCAAACTCGGCCCCCTGCTCGAGGGCAAATGCCACCATGCCCGCGCGTCCCTCGGCACCTGGCACCTCGACGCCGTAAACATTCGCCATATCAATCTGCGCGTGCTGATTGAGCACCTCGCCTACTTCATTGGTAGACACATTTTCTGCACGCCAGCGGAATGTATCGCCGGTGCGATCGACAAACTGAAAGTGTTTCAGACCGAAGGCAAAGCCAACGTCGATCTGACGCACAAGATCACCGGTATTGAACCACCTGTCACCGTCTTGCAGCACACCGGTAATAATTTTTTTAGCGGTAGCAGATGGGTCGGTGTAGCCATCAAAAAGCGCCTTATCGGATATTTCGCCTAGCAACAGCCCCGGCTCACCCAAAGGCACCTCTATACAGCGACCATTGGCATCACGAATAATATCGTCGTTTTCGTGGTCGTAGCTCACGAGTGCCACCTTGCTGATGGCGGCACCAATCGTCTTGTCCTTATTGAGCATATTGAGGAACGTGACATTGCCTTCGCTGGAACCATAGATTTCGCAAATTCGAGAAATCCCAAAGCGCCCCTTGAACTCGTCCCACACATCCGGTCTCAAGCCATTGCCGAGCATCTTCTCGAGGGAATTGTGCTTCTCCTCGGGACACTCAGGCTGCATGGTGAGATAACGACACAATTCGCCCACATAAATAAAGCTGTTGGGGCGATACTTCTGTATCTCCGGCCAGAATTTTGATGCAGAGAAGCTGCGCCGCAACACAACAGACGCCCCCACAGCAATAAAGGCGCAGAAGCCAGGCCCCATCCCGGTGATATGGTATATGGGTAAGCAGAGATAGAGCCGATCCTCAGGCTTCACACGGAAGCCAATCGCTCCCATGGCCTGCCCCGCGGCCAGTATGCGGCGATGGGGCATCACAGCAGCCTTGGGCAATCCCGTGGTCCCGGAGGTGAAGATATACAGCGCCGTTTCTCCAGCGGTAATCTCACGCGTCACCTCGAGGTTCTGGTCAGCCATGACCGCCATTTCGCTGCGGGCGTCCAGCGCCCATGCTGGCATGGCCTCGATGCCGTGATCCTGCAACCAGAGATACCCGGCGGCGTTCTCCAGGCCAAGATCTGACCGCACCTCATCAAGCACGGCAACGCGCTCCTCGCCGACAATACAGGCTCGAGCTTCACTAACCTGAATGCAGTGAACCAATCCAGCGCCAGTAAGGCTGTTATTGATAAGGCTGCAGCTGGCGCCGAGCTTCACCACGGCAAGCATGCTCAGTACATACTCGGCGCGATTCTCCATGAATAGCGCCACCGTATCGCCGCGGCCAATACCGCGACTGGCAAGCACTCTGGCAAGCTGATTGACCTCGGCGTTGAAGGCCCGGTAGGTCCACTCACGATCTTCAAACAACAGCATGGTGTTGTCAGGGAATTTTGCCGCGGTATCTTCAAACAGCGCCCCCAACGACACCTGGCTGGCGTCGTCCGGCTGACGATAATTGAGATAAGGGATTACCCCGGCGAATTCCTTCGTTACCCGAAAGAATTCGCCAATTTTGGAACGATTCGACATAAAACGCCGCTACTCCTGTCCAGTGGATCAGGCGACCTCAAAGAGGCCAGCTGCACCCATACCACCACCGACACACATGGTGATCACTACGTACTTCACGCCGCGGCGCTTGCCTTCGATCAGTGCGTGACCAATCATGCGCGAGCCACTCATGCCATAGGGATGCCCAATAGAAATTGCACCGCCGTTGACGTTGAGTTTATCGTTGTCGATACCCAGCTGATCGCGGCAGTACAGCACCTGCACCGCAAACGCTTCGTTCAGTTCCCACAGACCTATATCGTTGACCGACAGGCCGTGCTGCTTGAGCAGCTTGGGAACGGCGTAGACAGGACCAATACCCATTTCATCGGGCTCCAGGCCTGCGACCGCAATGCCCCGGTAAATACCCAGGGGCTCCAAGCCACGCTGCTCGGCGAGTTTGGCATCCATGACGACCTGTGCAGAGGAGCCATCGGACAGCTGTGAGGCATTGCCGGCTGTAATCGTGCCGCCCTCAATCACGGTTTTCAGACTTGCCAGGCCCTCGGCCGTAGTGGCACGTATGCCTTCATCGCGTTCCACCGTTGCCTCTGCTTCAGACGCTTCACCGGTTTCCTTGTCCCAGACAGTGCGCTTGCAGGTGACAGACACCAGTTCGTCGTCGTACTTGCCCGCTGCATAGGCATCAGCGGTCCGCTGCTGCGATTGAAGGCCATACTCGTCCATGGCATCGCGGGAAATATTGTAGCGCTGGGCAACCACTTCCGCGGTCTGCAGCATCGGCATGTGAATGTTTGGATGCATGGCCATCAGTTCGTCGTCGACCATACGGTGGATATTCATGTGCTCGTTCTGTACCAGAGAAATGGATTCCAGGCCGCCGCCGACCACCACATCCATACCGTCGTACATCACCTGCTTGGCGGCGGTAGCCACGGCCATCAGGCCCGACGAACACTGACGGTCAATGGTCATGCCGGAGGTGGTTACTGGCAGACCGGCGCGCAAGGCAATCTGGCGGGCCACGTTGGCCCCGGTTGCGCCCTGCTGCAGCGCGCTACCCATAATGACGTCCTGCACCTCACCGGGCTCAATGCCCGCGCGACGCACCGCCTCTGCAACTGACGCAGCGCCGAGGCTGGCACCACCCAGGTTATTGAAACCACCACGGTATGCCTTGCCAATGGGGGTACGTGCTGTTGATACGATTACGGCTTCTTTCATTGTCTTTCTCCTTGTCTGCCTCTGGGGACAGCTAATCAATTATTCAGTTCGCGCGCGGTCATTTTGCCCAACTGCGACATATGGACTTCATCGGGGCCGTCGGCGATCCTGGAGAAGCGTGCCAGCGTGAACACTTCGGGAATCAGCGTGTCCTGGGACACACCCATGCCGCCGAACACCTGCATGGCGCGGTCCGCGACTTGCTGGGCCATATTCGGCGCAACGATTTTAACCATGCTGATATAGGGTCTGGCGGCAGTCATACCCTGGGTATCCATGACATGCGCTGCCTGCAAGGTCAGCAGGCGTGCCTGCTCGATGTCACAGCGGCAACGGGCAATTTCATGCTGCACACTGGTCTTTTTGATCAGCTTCTCACCAAAGGCCACACGTTCGTCGGCGCGGGCACACATAAGTTCCAGGCAACGCTGTGCCAGCCCCACAAGTCCCATTGAATACTGAAAACGGCCAGGCCCGAGACGCCCCTGGGCAATCTCGAAACCGCAGCCCTCGCCCTTGATCATGTTGGTCACAGGGACACGAACATTGTCGAACAACAGCTCCGCCTCGCCACCGGGTGAGTGCAGGCTATCGAACACGCGCAGGCTGCGCACCAGGGTCACACCCGGGGTATCTTTGGGCACGAGAATGGTGGAGTGCTGACGATGACGATCGTTTTCGGGGTTGGACTTGCCCATGACCAACATGATTTTGCAGTCAGGGTTGATCGCACCGGTAGTCCACCACTTGCGGCCATTGAGTACGTACTCGTCGCCATCGCGCTTGATCTCAAGCTCCATGTTCGTCGCGTCACTGGAGGCCACCTGAGGCTCCGTCATGGCATAGGAACTGCGAATCTCGCCGGCCAGTAGCGGCTTAAGCCATTGCTCCTGCTGTTCCTCGGTGCCGTACTTGGCCAATACTTCCATGTTGCCGCGATCCGGGGCGTTACAGTTAAACACTGCCTGGGCCCACATCACTTTGCTCATGGTTTCGAACAGCGGCGCAATCTCTGTATTGGTTAATCCGGGGCTCCAGGGCGCATACTCTCGCGGCAGGAACAGGTTCCACAGTCCTTCCGCCTTGGCGCGCTGACGTAATTCCCGAAACCAGTCGGGCGTTTGCCAAAGATTGTCCTGATCCAGGCTCCAATCGTTCCAGTCATGTTCGCGCGGATAGATGTGCTCGCGCATAAAGGCTTCCAGCTGTGCGTTCAGCTCGGCCACGCGGGGTGTAATTTCAAATCCCATGGTTAATTCCTCGTTGTATCAATCTATTCGTTCACAGCCAACATCTTGGCGTCGGCGCGAAATGGAAGTTGGTTCTCCTGTGCCGGAGAGAGGGGAAGAGTCGCTAGGCGCCACAATGGCTCCCAGCAACCGTGTTGCTCGAGCAGCACTTTCAGCGTGCTCTGATCGGCCTCATCAAGCTTGCGGTAGTGCTCGCGCAATTGCGCCAGACACCACACTCGATAACGTGAGGTTCGGGCGCCTTGATAAGGCACACCGCCAAGTTCAATATCAAAGCGCTGCTTATCCGCCGCGACCGCCTCTGCATTGGCGCACAGGTAAGGGAGGTAAGCCCTGCCGATATCGCTCAATAGTGGCCCGATGTCGTCGGGAAGTTGCGTGTTCCACTGCCCACTGCAGCTTTCAAGCCTGGTGTTCCACAAGCGCGCCACCCACTCCAGCACCGACGGCGCTTTCTGGCGCAGAATCTCCAGAGGGACAGGATCGAGTGCGAAATGGCGGAAGAAGGGGCCGGAGAAGCCAATGTCCGCCAGTGAAGGGCGGTCTCCGAGCAGGAAGGGCCGATGGCTGAAGATGCCTTCCAATTGTCCCAGCAAGCGCATTACACCTGCCTCAACACCGGCCACTGATTCGGGGCGGATACCGTCACCTTCGGTATAACCACTGCGCTGCCTGTGCACCATCATTCTGCGTTTCGCCCACACCGGTAACGGCAAGCCGCCGAGCACCTCTGTGGCCAGGTGGAATGACGCAAAACGCGCTCCCTCGGGATAGTGCCAGCGATAATGCATTGCCGGGCGCCACCACCATTCGTCAGCCCAGTCTTCCAGCAGGAGGCTAACAAAGCGGAGCACCGGGTCATCAGGAATCACTCCTGAGCCGGGTACTTCCTTCTCGAACCACTGAATCATGACCGTGGAATCTGTCATCCAGCGCCCATCAGGCAGTTCGACCGCTGGCATTTGATGAACGCCGACTTTTTTTACCATCCGGTCCCTGTGGGCCGGATAGGTCGGGCTCTGCAACTGGTAGGGAATCGACCGTACACGGAAGTAGTTCTCCATTTTTCCCGTGAAATAGGAAATGTTGGAACCGTGGAGAACAACAGGTGCCGAGTCGGTGGGCATATCGATCAGCCGGTATACGTCGAAGCGAGAGTATCTACGGCGCTGTAAAAGCCGGTCATGGTCCCCTGCACAATCTCGTCGGCGCTCTTCACCGAATCAATGCGCCCCACAACCTGACCGGACAAGGGAATAGCCGCCTCCATATCGCCGCCAAAATACAGCTCCCCTACTCCGGCGAAATGTTCCATGGCGTTGAAAGCGCCCAACGGCAGTAACTCGCTGGTACGCTCGGTACGCAGTGCGCGCAGCGCAGGGCGCGAGGCTTGATTTAGGAATACCGTATCCGTTTCCTTGGCCGCAACCACTGCCTGCTTCCAGTTATCGTGCACCGGCGAATCGGCACAGCTGAGCATGCGTGTTCCCATTTGCACACCCTCGGCACCCATGGCGAAGGCGCCAGCCATGGACAGGCCATCACATATGCCGCCGGCGGCAATAATTGGCACATCGGTACGTGAGCGGATTAGCGGCAGCAGCACCATGGTCGATACCGGGCTGGGGTTTTTGAAGCCACCGCCTTCGCCGCCTTCGACCACCAGGCCATCAACGCCACAATCGAGGGCTTTGAGAGCCATATCGAACGTGGGCACTACGTGAAAGACCTTAATGCCCGCTTCCTGGAAGGTTTTGGTACAGACACTCGGGCTACCCGAGGATGTGGTAACAAACTTAATCCCCTGCTCGATGACAAAATCGATGACATTGGTGCCCTTCACATAGGACAAGGCAACGTTCATCCCAAAGGGCTTGTCCGTCAGGTCGCGCATTTTCGCGACCTCATTGCGAATATTGTCGAACTCACCAGAAGAGGTTTCGATGATTCCCAGCCCCCGGCGTTGCTGACCGCCGACGCCAGCTTGGCCCGGGCAATCCAACCCATGGGCGCCTGGATAATCGGGTAGTCTGTGCCCGTCATTTCGGTCACACGGTTTTTCATGGGGCGCGCGGTCATTCATCGACTCCTAAATTCGTTATGTTTTGTCAGGCCAATGAGAGCATAGTTTCTATGCCCGTACCGTCCAGCAAATTATCTACCCGGGCACGGTCGCTATCCGACAGCGCTCGATAGCGTTCGTTGGTCCACATAAGGCACTTGGCCTGATAGGGGAAAGTCTGCTGGGCCCAGGGGGCGCCATCAATTTCCGATTCCCAGGTTTTTTCGCCGGCCTGCACTGCCCTGGCGTTGGCCAGCTGCGCGGGCGCATACACTCTGCCTATCTCGGTAAGTAGACCACGCAGCGTCTCGGGCTGCGAGTCGAGGGGAAGCCAATCTTCTGATTGGGGTTCTATACCGCCCTGGTCAGCCATTTGATCGACCCAGGCCACCGCTCGTGGCGACACTTCATGGGCAATGGCCCGCGGGGTTGGATCAAATCCAACCAATTGCGTCAGCTGCCCGTACAGGCCAAAGTCACCTGCGCCAGGGCGGTGCCCTAGCATAAACTTCTGCTGCTCGAGATGGGCTTCCATAGCAGCAAGGAAGCGGCGATAACTGGCGTCGATCACAGGCGCGGTCGCGTCGTTTGAACCTACTACATACAGGCGGTTGATCTGCCTCTCTGATACATAGTCTTTGAATTGCTTGTGCATCTCACCCGGCATACTGATCTCCAGCCCGAGCGGCAGCATAGTGCCCGCGTTATCTGCATCCAGCTCCGGGTACCAGCGATAGTGGAACATGTACTTGGTACACCACTCGTCACTGAAATCTTCGATCAGGTAGTCAATGAAGGCCAGCGCCGGATCTTCAGGCAGGACCGACCGGCCCGAATACATCGATTCAAGGCGGCGGATAATGGGCGTGGAGTCGCACTCGGCCTTAAGCCCATCTTCTTCCTCGAAAAAAAACGTCGGCATAAAAATGGGCTTGGGCTTGTCCACACCGAGAGCCTCACAAGCCTGCTCAGGCTGACCCCAGGTAATGGCATAAGGAACCCGACGATATCTCAGCAACGCCACCATTTTTTGCGTGTAGGGGGATCCGGTTCCCCCTACCAGTCGAATTGGGTTCTGCGAAACCATGGATTATCTCCTTATGACGGTCAGCCAGCGGCGCTGTTGCAAGGGCCACGAATATTGACACACTTAGTGCCATTATGTAAACCTGTACCGAAATATACAAATAGGGGACAGCCCACAATTTCAAGGACATTGGGGGCTGTCCCCTATTTTCGGAGAAGGTATGTATCAAGGCGAATATCAGCTTATTGGTAGCGAACTGAGCTTCTTTACGCGCAAGCTGGAAGCTCAGTTGCGATATCAGCAAGTACCCTGGCGGTATCTGTATAAAACAGAAGAACGCAAGGCTGAGCTGGAGGCCAGAGCTGGAACGCACTTTATCCCACTCCTCCAAACGCCCGACAAATGGTTACTTCAAGACACCATCGCTATCGGGCCTATGCTTAGCGAGCGCTTCAACGAACGCGCTGTGATCCCAACAACGCCGCTCCAGCGAGCCTGCTGTTTCATTCTGGAAGATGCCTTCAATCATTGGCTGGGACGCGTCTGCGTGCATTCCCGCTGGTGTTATCCAGACAACGTCGACTGGGTCGGTATTCGCTTTGGCGCCAACCTGATATTGGGCCGTTCCATCGACACGCCCTTTTCGGAGGCTGAACTGAAACAGCTGGCGCCTATTGGGCCGATGATGTTCGAGGGCTTTGGCAAGCAGGTATGCGAGGTTAACGGCGTCGGCCCTGAGCAGGGAGATGCTGTCAGGGGTGACTTCAACAACATGCTCGCTGCGCTCGGCGATCATCTTTCCCTGCATCGCTTTTTGCTCGGCGATCGCCCTTGCCTCGCCGATTTCGCGCTGGCAGGCGCCAGTAAAGCGCATTTCATCACCGACCCCGAGCCCCTGAGTTGGCTGGAAGAACATCGCGAGATGCTGACTCGATACACGAACCAGTTCTTTGATGGGCAACCATTGGAGAAAGGCGAGTGGCTCGACGGTGACACGCTACCCGACACACTTACAGGGCTACTGGGATACTTTGAAGGGAGCTACTTCAAAGCCGCGACTAATAACATCGCCGCGGGCCTCGCCGGCGAAAAATACTACGAATACGACTGCGGTTTTGGCCCCACAAAAGCCCGCACCCAGAAACGCCTCAACCAGGCGAGACTCCACGTAAAAGACGAACTTAACCGCATCGGCGCGAACGACAACGCAGAAATTCAAACATACTTCGCAGGCCGCGACATTCTCGAATACTACCTCGACTAAGCTCGAGATACGCGCACCAGAAGAAAGGATACTTCCATGTCGACACGTACAAAAATCTGGCTTATTCCAACGCTGCTCTATACTGCTTTTGTCTACTGGTATACGGATTTTGGCGGGCCACTTAGCGACACAGAAATCGCTGCCTATCGAGCCACCATGGAGAGCAATGGCAGCGCCCCTGAGACCATTGCCTTCATCGAAGAATTCGCCCGCCAGGACAGCGGCAAGCAATTCTTAATGGTCAACAATATCGACTACAACGAAACACCACCGGCAGTAGAGGGAGCCAATCCCAACGCGACCGCAGAAGAGTTGATGGCCAGGTACATGGAACACATGCTCCCGGCCATGCTGAGACGCGCCAGCCACCCTGTGCTGATGGGCCCAGTGGTTTACCAGAGCATCGATGTGGTCGGCATCGAAGGCGCTGAAGTCTGGGACACTGGCGCCCTATTCCGCTATCGCAGCCGTCGCGACTTGATGGACATTGTGACAAACCCGGTGTTTGGGGGTAAGCACGAGTTCAAGACGGCTGCGCTAACAAAGACCGTCGCCTACCCTATTGAGCCGCAGCTGTACCTTGGCGATCCGAGACTGTTGCTCGGTCTCATCCTACTCGCCCTTACAGCGCTGATCGACCTGCTTCGTCTTTCGAGACAAAACAGGTAACAGGGGTGAGACGCACGACTTCTCTACCCCTGACTGATGCGCTTAGCGTAATCCCGCGGCGACATCTTCAAATGCTTTTTAAAGAACCTGGAGAATGCCGCCGCATCGGTAAAGCCCAGCCGTTCACTGATGGCCAACATATTGAGATCTGAATCGTTCAGGTACTCAAGGGCCAGATCAACGCGAGCGATATCGAACAGGCTTTGATAGGTGGTATCGCTCTCTCTTAACCTGTGTTGCAACGTACGCGCACTGATACCCAAAGCGCCCGCCACGGAATCGACTGATGCTTCATCCTTATTCAGCAATAGACGAATAGCACGATCAACTTCTAACACGAAAGGTAGGTTCCTCTTCAGGTCCACAGGTGTTTCATGTTGCACAGCGAATGTTGGCCGGTCGGGGATAGGGGCAATTGTGCGTTTACAATCTGCCTGGCTGACCAGGATCGCATTGGCGTCCTGATTAAAGCTCAGCTTTTCGCCAAAGACCTTATATAGAGGCCTTGGATTTTCGGGGGCTGAGTGGCGAAACTGCACCAGCTCTGGACGCCAATTGGTTCCTAGCAAACGTCGCATCTCATGCATGAAAATAGCACAGGCCAGTTCCACTACCTGGACACGGCTGGTGTTGAGTCCTCGCCTCCAATGAGGGTCCCATCTCGCCTCCAGAGATATCGAGATACCCCGCTCATCCTCTACCAACGGTGAAGAGATAGTACTTGCGTAAGACTCCAGGTGTGCAGCAATGACACGCAAAAGTTCGTCAACCGTTTTCGCCTGGCGAATCAACTGCCACATCGGGCCCAGCAAATGCCAACCCTGTATTGGGGCCAATTTCAGGGAAAAGAATCGATCTCCACAAACCAGCGCCGCTTCCTCAAGATAATCATTAAACACGCCACCCTCGATCAGAAGATCTGGCCGATACAGCGCAGACGGTTCCAGGTCCACACGACGGGCGATGTCGTCCGGGTCATAGCCATAGCTCTCAACCAGGCTCGCCACACCGGTGAGCGCTCGACTGGGCGTATTTTTGATCATAGGAAAGTTACTTTTTAGGCGCAGATTATTGCGCGATATATCAAGTTTGGCTAACGACACCACAATACCATAGCTAGCGATATCGCGCTGAAGTAGCGGCAAATCCATCCATCAAAAAAGCAATAAGGGAGTTATCACTATCATCACGCTACGCACCCTACGCTGGCCACTGGCGGTACTGCTAAGTCTAGCCTGTTCAGCCCTTTTCCTGTCAGTGACCCTCAAAGCGGGATTGGGAAACTCTTTTCTACGCAATGGCGACTGGTACACCAGCGACAGCATTGGCGCTGCCGATACTGATGTCATCGTCACGGCCATGGTTGCAATCAGCGGATTGCTGGGCTCTACCCGCGAGAACTCCATGTACTACCGGCTGAGTTCAGTATCAGGTGAGCCTTTGCGCCTTAACTGTCGCTACCGCATTGAGGGGCACGACTACGATGCCGACTGGTGGAGCATTACTGCCTATGGGTGGGACTACTTTCTGATTCCCAATGAGCAGAAACGCTATTCCTTCAACAACGAAAACGTTAACCGCGGCGAAAATGGCCGCTGGAACATTCACGTTGGCGTCAAGGCGGAAGATAGTAACTGGCTTCCCGTGGGCCCCTCTGGCGCGCCCGCATCCGAAAAGTCTACCAATTACGACTTCGACTTATTGCTGCGCCTGTATACGCCGGGAGACGCCTACTTACAGAGCCCTGGGTCGGCACCGCTACCCGTGGTTACGCTGGAGGGCTGCTCATGAAATGGTTGCGCTGGATAGCAGTAATTTTAGTATGCGGCTGGCTGGGGCAGTACGCGCTTGCCATGCTGGTACCGCACCTGGTCATGGAACGCCTGTACCAAAAAATCGCAGCAGCAAGTGAGCCTAACAAGCTGAACCTGACCCCACGGCCCGATGAAAACTCTCGCTGGGTTGTGCGCCCAAGCCCAGACCTTCTCTATGCCAGTTGCCTGTACAACCTGGAGCAGGGTCCAGTCTTGATTAGCGCCCCCGTGCCAGAGCGCTATTGGTCCATGCAGTTCTACCAGATGAACACCGATAACTTCGCCGGAGTCAGCAACCAGCGTGAACAGCGTTTTCGGGTCGGGACACGCGTTGAGGTGACCCTGATTGGCCCCGATGCTGACCCGGCCGAATACTCCGGCGAGGTGATTCAATCGCCCACAACCCGCGGCGTCATGCTATTGCGAGCATCGGGTATCGGTGACGCCTCACCGTCGCAGGCCGCCATTGCTGGCAGCAGCTGCGCTCCCCTATAGCCTCTAAAAATTTCATAAATAAACACATAAAGGAAACTGGATAATGCACCGTAAACAAGATTGGCTCCGACGCAAGGCTCATACAAAAACCGCACTGGCCGGCGCCATTGCCAGCCTCGGCATTGCCTGCACCACTGGAGTGAACGCTCAGGCGTTGGTACTGGAAGAGGTCATCGTGACCGCGCAAAAGCGTACTGAGAGCCTGCAAGATGTGCCTCTCTCCGTGGCCACCATGAGCGGCGATAGAATTGACGATATCGGCATCACCTCGATCCAGGAGATCACTCAGTATATGCCGAATGTGACGGTCAATGCCGGTTCAGGCACGCCTAACCTGTTCATTCGCGGCATTGGTTCCGGCTCAAATCAGGGTTTCGAACAGTCAGTGGGCATGTATATCGATGGCGTTTATGTCGGACGCGGGCCACTGGCGACGGTTCCAATGACCATGGACCTTGAGCGCATTGAAGTCCTCAAAGGTCCCCAGGGTATTCTATTTGGCAAGAATACGGTTGCTGGCGCCATCAATATCACGACCGCCAAGCCCACCGATGAGTTCGAGGGCATGATGGAGGCCATGTACGAAATCGAGCACGGAGCACAGCAGTACAACCTGTTGCTTTCGGGGCCACTGACCGACAGCCTTTCTGGCCGACTGGCGGTGCGCCACGATGCACCGGGAGATGGCTGGTGGGAGAATGTCGCCACCGGCGATGAGGGGCCAGAATTTGACAACTGGTACGCTCGCGGCAGCCTGCGCTGGGAAGCAACTGATACTTTGGAAATAAACGCCAAGTATGAGTATGGCGATTTCCTGACCGACAATGTCCATGGGGTGGTCTACCAATCGGACTTCGTCGGGCAGGAGAACTTTGCCGGCGCAGTTCCAATTCCGGTTGTCTCGGAACGAGACAAGGGTGCAGGGGATGTATCAACCCGCAAACCGACCGAGACAGACGTGTTTGCCATAACCGTCGATTGGCACCTGGATTTTGCCACCTTTACATCAATTTCAGCCTATTCGGCCTACGAGTTGCTGTCGACGGGCGATACCGATCTCACCGCTGCACCGTCTCTCCACCGCACACGATGGGAAGACTACGAACAGTACAGCCAGGAACTGCGCCTGGTATCCCCCGGTGGAGAAACGATCGACTGGATTGCCGGCGCTTACTTCCAGCGCAATGAGCTGGATATCAGCCGCCGTATAGAGACCATCGATTTCCTGCAATCGGGCCCCTTGAGCACCGCCGCGTTGTATGCACCAGATCCGGGTGTGCCCAGTGTCTTTGATCAGGAAAGCGAGAGCTGGTCAGTGTTCGGCCAGGGCACCTGGAATGCCACTGACAGCCTGCGCTTTACCTTGGGCCTTCGTTACAACGAAGAAACCAAGGATCTGGACAAGATGACAGATTCCGAAGGCCTGCAGGTCAGGGTCGCCGCTGCTCCCGATGTCCTGGTTTACTCAGACCCAGCCAACTTCTACTCCATTGCCGATCTGCGGCAACACAGTTTTCTCGGCCTTAGCCGCGACGAAGACAAGGTTACCTACTCCGGCAACGTGCAGTGGGATTTGAATGAAGACACGATGCTCTACGCCAGCGTCAGCACCGGCTTCAAGGGCGGCGGTTTTGATGAGTCCTACAGTAGTGCTGGCGAAGAGATCCGCCTGGTAAACCCGATCACAAACGAAGTTATCGGAGAACCGGTACCGGGTCAGGATTCCTCGATACTGGAGTACGAAGACGAGGAAGTTCTCGCCTATGAACTCGGCGCGAAGATGAGTCTGCTGGAAGGCGCAGCAGAATTGAACTTCGCTCTGTTCAGGATGGAGTACGACAACCTGCAGACCAGCTCCCTGGTCGGAGATGTGCAGCGCGTAGGCAATGCTGGTGAGTCGATTAGTCAGGGCGTCGAACTGGATGGTCGCATATTGTTAGCCGAAGGACTGACTGTCGGCGGCGCAATGGCTTATCTGGACGCCCATTATGAAGACTTCACTGGTGCCACCTGTACCATCCCGCAAACCATGGACCCGGTAAATAACCCGGGCTGTTTGCTCGAAGACGGCAGCAATATCGTCGAACCGGGTCAGAAAGGCGGCCAGAATCTGAAAGACGAGACCCTGGTGTTTGCCCCCGAGTGGAGCGCCAGCCTTTTCGCCCAGTACATCGTTCCTCTGGGCAACAGCATGGAACTGGTCAATAGCCTGGATATCAATTACAGCGATGAGTATTTCTCCGCATTGGATCTGGACCCGAATACCAAGCACGACGCTGCGACTTTCATCAATGCCCGCATCGCCCTGACCGGTAACGACGACACATGGTCGCTGGCGTTGGTTGGGAAAAACCTGACTGATGAAAAGACATATATCTGGAGAGACGACCTTCCGGTTACCAACTCCAACAGCTACTACGCCGTACCGGAGCGGCCGCGCTCGATAGCCTTGCAGGCTCGGTATCGATTCGATTGATTTCCGCGGCGGCTGACCAGCGGCACGCTGGGGCAGCCGTCAACTCATAAAACATAAGGAGAAAACTTATGATAACAGTAATAAAAAACAGCTTTATCTCTAATACCGCGCCCAGCGCTACTTCAGTCTGTATCGACGGCCTGAAGAAGATCGGGATCGCTTGCACTCTGGCACTTATGCCAGTCGGTGCGGCGGTGGCAGATATTATGACTACCGCTAACGTCGGTGGGGTGGAGGTTGAAATCCGCCGCGCCGGCAACGGCATCTATCCGCTGATTATGTTTTCCCATGGCATGGGCGGTTGCCCGGGCAACACCGATGGCATCCAAAGCAGACTGGCCGACGCGGGCTACATTGTGGTTGCTCCCAAACACGAAGACTGCATCACGGGCAGTTCAACACCTGATGTTCCCTGGACTCAGCCCGAGAACTGGACTGACCAGACAAATCGGAATCGGCGCGATGACATACATGCGGTTCTCGACGCCCTACCCGCCAGTACTTATTCGCAATACATCGAGGATTTCAATAACATCGGCTGCATGGGACACTCAATGGGTGGCTACACGTGCATGGGAGTTGCCGGCGCATGGAGCAGTTGGACACGCAGCGAAATCGGCCCGGTAGCCGCACTCTCGCCATGGCACAGGCCGCTGATGGTACAGAACCGCGTCGCTGACATGAAAAATAGCCAGACCTTGTACCAGGGCGGAACGTTGGACAATCCAATCACACCCGAGCTTATCCAGCCCGGAGGCACCTACGTTCAGACCCCCACTCCGAAATACGGACAGGTATTCAACCGGGCCGGTCACACGGCATGGACAGACGGTATTCTCTCAGGCCGATTCCACGGCCAGATGGCTTATTACCTCATCGCGTTTTTCGATGCATACTTGAAGAACGGCTCCGAGACAGATCTGGAGGTTAAGAAAGCGCGCGTCAGCACTTTAGCTTACGAGCACTAACAATATCTGAAATTGCCTCGATCGGTCGCACAGTTCTCAATGAATAATCGCGACCTTTCGAGGGAGTTTTGCATTTATGGCCGGGAGATGGCCAGAGATTGATCGACCAGAGAGATAACACAAGGTAAACATGGTAAAGATAATTCTTAGTGCGCTCTCTTTGCTGTTTTTTGGCGCGGTAGTTATTCTTTTCCTCGGCAGACAGCCGGAAGCATTCCCGCACGGCAGCGACGCTGAAAGCCTGCTCGCTCGCCAACCTTATGATGTTAGCCGTCAAAACCTACGTCTGATTGATACCAGTCGGCGCACGCAAAACAACAACGAATATCAGGGTTCCGAACATCGCTCCCTTGAGACCAGCTACTGGTATCCGCTGAATGATCGGGGCGAGGTACCCGAGGGCAAACACCCGCTGATTGTATATTCCCATGGCTTTACGTCATCGCGAGAGAGCGGCAGGCACCTCGCCGAGCACCTGGCGGGCAATGGTTACATCGTGATTGCTACCAACTTCCCCCTGACCACTAACGACGCACCCGGTGGCCCTGAGGTAAAAGATGTGGTCAACCAGCCCGGCGACGTTAGTTTCTTAATCGACACAGTCATCGCCTGGTCAGAGAACGAGCAGCATGTCCTATTTGGCCATCTCGATACCAATCGCATCGGCGCCACAGGTATATCCCTGGGCGGATTTACAACCACTCTGGTCAGTTATCACCCCACGCAGCGAGATCCGCGCATCAAAGCTGCCGCTTCAATTGCCGGCCCGAGCAGCTCACTCTCCGAGAAGTTTTACCAGACGGCGGATATCCCGTTTCTGATGCTGGCGGCAGATACCGATGCCATTGTTCCCTACCCGGTGCACGCCCTGCCGATATTGAACCGGACCCCTCGATCAACCTTAGTCACTATTACCGGAGGTACCCACCTGGGATTTGCCGCACATACCGGAATTTTGCGCTGGCTGGACAACGCGGATTCCGTGGGTTGCTATGCAGTACTTGGGAACATAGACCCCGCGGAAGAGCCCTGGCACGACCTGGTGGGTTCGCCTGAGCAAGGCGTTCTGTATGAGGATGTGCCATTACCCTGCGCAACGCATCCCCAACCTGTTTCTATCAACCCGCTACGCCAACAGATGGCGACCCTGGTCACAATATTCAGTTTCTTCGAATCCCACTTTAATGCAAGCCAGAAGAAACGGGACTATTTTCATTGGTTTTTGCATGAGGAAATGCCCAGGGAGATTGCCGAGGTGGAGGTAAAGATCGGACAATAAATTGGTCAAAATCGACATATTCCTAGACGTAGATATTTCGCAAGATACCCTGTTAACTCAGCGCACGCTATCGGCATCGAAGCGCCTGCACATTTACTGGTGAGGGCACCTATGAAAGTAAAAGCTATCGTTCTTATCACTGCTGTCGCATCCCTGAATGCATGCAAAATTGAAATTGAGACCCCCGTGGAAGGCGGCGTAACCACAAGCTCTAACAATATTGAGTGCCCAGCCAACCAGGCCTGCACCGTGGATGTGAGCGACCTTTTCTTCAATGAGACCTTTGTCGCTGATCCCGCGCCTGGCTGGCAGTTCGCCAGGTGGAACAAGAGACATATGGGCCTGTGCGGTGGCAACTCGACACCCTGCACTATCAACACCGCAGGCTTCGAAGGAAATGAAGACCTGGAAGCGGCCCTAGCCGATCCTACCAGCATTACCTATCTCAAACCCGAATTCGTCGTACCCCGAACCACCAGCGGCATTGCCCTGGCGGACCAGGCAACCACCAGCCGCGCTGGCATGAACTTCGACATGGACTTTTATCGCAACTCCGCCTACGGATGTGGCCTGTCGGGCAACTATACGTTTATGGTCTTCAATCCCGGCAACGGCAGTGCAGATGACGAGGCCCCACTGTGGGTGTACCTGCACGGCGGTGGTGTCGGCCACTTCGACGATCAGGGTAACTACTACGCCGTAAACAACCAGACAGCTAGCACCTGGAACGAGGAAGAGACCTTCCTGGATCTGCAGAGAACACTCGAAGTCCGCATCATTGAAGATGGGCAGGTGATTAACAACACCCTGACCCGGCGCATACAAGAGGGTTATCGACTGCTGGTTGTCTCTATGTGTGACCACGACCTGTATTCCGGTCTGGGCACACCCTATACCGACAACCCCAACTCCGGGGCAGAAGTGAACGGTATGCAGGCAACCATGTCGGCCGTGGACTACGTTGTAGCCAACTACCCGACGACACAGGTCTGGGCGCACGGCACCAGTGCCGGCTCCTCGGGCACCTATAACCTGGCCATGAGTTTTGTCGCCGAGGGCATTCACTTCACGGGTGCGGTACCGGATTCACTCTTTCCAACACCCAGAGCTATTCCGCTCACCGCCGCCTACGGTGGAGACCCCAAGTCTCCTTACCAGCAGGGCTTCGACCCGGAAGCCGCCGCTGAGAAAATAGGTTTCTACGGTGACCTGAGCAGGGGCGCGTATCCAGAGGCCCGCATTGGCGCTGGATTTACCGACGTGCCCTTCCTTTTCACAGGCGGGCGCAATGACCCATTCTGTAACCACAACTTGCCAGTCATCCCCGAAGCCATTGCCGAAGGTATTGACCACAACTGTGACTATTATCACGAGGGAATATCTCAGGCGATAGCGGGCCAGCCGAACTCACCACACCAACTGGCCTATATTCAGGATCGCGGCCATGTCCCCACCCTTGACGCAGGGCCAGTCAACAACACCGTTGATGCATTCATGGGCGACATCCTCGCAGACAACCCAGGCGCACCGTTCCGCAAGATTCCAGGCTTAAACATGATGTTAATGGGCCACAGCTTCTTCAGGCCCTTTGCGGCGGAAATGCCCTACCATGCAGTGCGCGCCGGGGTTGACGGCCACAGCCAGCAACTGGAAATTTCAGGTGGCGCATCGGGTGCCCCCCTGGCGCTGTGGAACGACACAGGCCACCGCAACAGAATCCAGGCCGTGTTGGACGCCGGCGATGTTGAGCTGTTTGGCATGACGTGCTGCGACACCGAGGAGGGCCCCGGTGAAGAAAGAACTCTCATCACTGAGGGCTACAAGCGCTGGTTTGACTATGCGCTCGCACAGAACCCGGACACCGACTTTTTCATCGCGCTACCCTGGCGGGACTTCCCCACAGACTATGCTGATGCCGAAGCCTACGCCGACCCCTGGTATGAGTATTACGATGATATTTGGCTCGCCGAGATAGACGAATTGCGCTCGCTTTACCCCGGCGTCACCATCTATTCCATCCCTTACGGCGCTGCCGCTAATGAACTGCGCAGGATGTTTGAAGCAGGTGAGTTGCCAGATGTCAGCAGCCTGCAGGGGCCAGCTACCAGCGCAATCTTCACCGACTACAAGGGACACGCCGGCCAGATACTCAAAGACCTGGGAGAACTCATCTGGATTAACGCCATCTATGGTGTCGATCTCGACAGGTACGCCTATGACCCGCTCTACCAGACCGATCTAAAAGCCATAGCTAAATCCATCATGGATGCACACAACCCGGACTACAACGGCCCCAATCGGTAATTGAAAAATAGGGGACAGACCACGGTTTAAACCGTGGTCTGTCCCCTATTCTTTTCAGCGACTACGCACCTTGAACTTGCGCCCCTTTATCTTGCCGTCAAGCGCCAGAATATCCCACGAGCGCACCTTCTGTTTACGTCCGCCGGCAATACACAGCCTGACATAGCGGGGATGAGGCATCCGCCCTTCGGCCAACGCCACGCTCTCCAGAGCCTCAAAGGGAACTTCCTGCTGTAAATACTCCTCAGAGGCCGTCAATTTTGAGGTGTTCATTGAATGACCCGTAAGGCCTTCAAAAACACCGCTAGCCCTATTCCTGGTATGCGTCAGGAACTTCTTTATAACGAAGCCACTCGAAATTGCGGAAAAAAATGCCCCACTTTGCTTTGATGTTCATTTGACCAAGGCCCACGAGGGTGATGTCCGCATCCCGATATCTATCGCGGCCATCAGCAAGGATCTGCGCCTTCCATACACCCTCTTCGGCATTCACTGGTACGAGATCCTTGAGTACGTCCTTGCCGACCCGGTCAGGATGCTCATCATTACGCGCGACCACACCGGTCCCTTTCTCGCCGTCAATCACAATCCAGACGGCAGCGTCGTTGTATTTCCAGATACCTGTAATATCTTTTGCATATGTCGCCGGTGCGGCAAGCAAGACCGCAACGAGCAGCAGAAAACGTATATTCATATTATCCTCCAATCTTAAATGGGTTAGGCGATCCAACTACCTGCAAGATCACGCGTCTCAATATTCAATTGACCAGCCAGACCCGCAGCACGGTGCACCGCAATGGCCTGCATGTCTTCGGATTGCATGACTTCAAACATAACCTTGCGCGAAGGCCATACAGCAAGAGCCACCGTATCCCATAGCTCTTCCACCTCTCCCATAGTGAGGCGCTCTACTTCGCCAAAAAAACCGATGCTGCCACCGACCTTCTCCAGGATCTTGGTCACACCTGCTTCATATATCTCGTATGCCTCGCGCCCCGTGAGATCACTCTCGCGGCCATCTTCATACTCGGCCTGTGGCTTGAACTTGAGTAAATTTACCATACAGATAGCTCCATCGGGACCAGGCTCGAGAAAACCTTGAATCTGCTCGCCGTTGGGATAAACACGATTATTAACTTCCACTACTTTACTCTCCTGCTCAGACCACGATATCGGTCTGGTATTGCTGCAAAATATTTCGCAACGTGCGGCTAATTTTGGTCTGCTGACGGATCATTTCCAGCTTGGGCCAGGTACAGCGCTCGCCAGATGCTATGAGGTTTTTTACCTGTTTCTCTCCCGGGAAGCTCAACAGCTTGGTTGGGTTTATCAGACGGTAGTCCGGAAGGATATTGATATCCCCAACGTAGTCCTGGTTGATGATCGAACGCATCAGGCTGGTCGTTTGGGTCACCACACCATTGCGCTTGTCGGCGCGATCCAGAATCATAGTGACGGCATTAAACCACTCGCGGGTGGCGCGGCGGCCCGCACTGCCGAGAATACCAAGCGATGTTTGCTTGCGATGACCATCCGTTACAAAGGGCAGTACATGCGGGTTGGTCTGGCTGACGATGTAGTGGTTAACACCGTACAGGCGCGCAAGTCGTTTTGCGGGCATGTCATCGCTCACGGATCCATCGACCCAACGACGCGAAGGCAGATAACTCTTGCGCTGGCCTTCACTATCCAAAGCCTGCAGAGTCACCGGGGGAAAAATGCCGGGCACAGCAGCAGAGGCCATCACCGCACTGCGCATTAACACACTGGGCGACGTGGTTGCATTGAGCAGGCGGGATGTTTGATGGGTTTCGGCTGGTGCTATCGACACATTCATAGCGCGGCCGGTTATTTCGAAAGCCTTCTGAAAGGTCATGTCATCTGGCAGAAAGGTCGCGAGGTAGTCCTCCAGATCGACTGGATCGGCGACGCCGGTATTACGCGTCAGACCAGATGCGGCGTCCACCAGTGCTTGAGGGTCCATAAAGTCACGCAATTCATCATCGGTATGGCTACATACGATGCTGCCCACGATTGAACCACCACTGGAGCCGGACATTACCATCGGCAATAGATCTGCCTCCAGCAGCGCGCGTGCTACGCCCACGTGAAAATAGAGTAACGAGCCGGAGCCGCTCATCATAAACGCAGAGTGTCCAAAACAGTGACTGGCGCGATGGAAGAAATCGCGCTTTTCGTCATCGGAAATATCGCTTTCGGTCTCGCTGGCCAAATGTTCCAGCGTGTGCACGATTTCGTCGATGTAGTCTTCGATCAGGTGCTTAGTCCCTGAACGTGCGTGACCGTACAGGCCGGCCTGGCCCATACCACCCATATTGCCGTGAATGCCCTCGTTCAGGGTATACAGCAAGCCCCTGCTATCGTGCCGGGCCTTCAGGCTACGCAGCTGGTCCAGTCGACTTCTGATCGAGACATAATCGTACTGCTGGCTTTGGTCCTGACGGCGCCAACGATCGAGCCCCTTAAGGGCATCCCAGGCATGGGCCGCGTCACGCCATTCCTCATAACTGCGCGCATCTTTTAATGCTCGCTTGATTTGCCTCTGTGTCGCGATGAGCAATACCCCCTAAAAAACTGGGGACAGACCACATTTTCATAAACGTGGTCTGTCCCCTATTATTCGACCAGTTCGAGCGCAGCTTCAGCGAGAGGCTGAACCAGTTGAGCAACCTCTGCTGCGGCAGTGTTGGACGCATTACCCTGGGTAGCCCGCTTGGCTACACCCTGGGCAATAGCTGCCAGGCGGAAGAAACTGAAGGCCAGAAAGAAGCTCCAGTTGTCGATGCGCTCGATACCTATATATTCGCAGTACTTGGCCACGTACTCTTCTTCATTAGGCAAGCCAAGTGCACTCAGGTCAAGCCCCACCAGGCCAGAGGGTGCCATTTGGGGCTTGTCACTCGCTGGCAGTCGCATAGCCATGCACTGGTAGGCCAGGTCTGCGCAGGGGTGACCCAGAGTTGAGAGCTCCCAGTCCAGCACGGCGATCACTTTACTGTTGTCACTGGCGTACATCAGGTTGTCTAGCCTGAAATCACCGTGCACCAACGCCACCTGACCATCGTCAGCGGGAAGATTGGCCTCAAGCCAGGTAATCAGGCGATCCATTGGATCAATTCTCTGCAGTTCCGAAGCACGGTACTGGCCTGTCCATCGCCCTACCTGGCGCTCGAAGTAATTCCCGGGGCGACCGTAATCTCCTAGCCCGACAGCTTCAACATCGACGCTATGGATTGCTGCCAGGGTTTGTGCCATCTGGTCGTACATAGCAGTGCGCGTCGCGGGGCTTTCTATTTCGCCCAATGCGGGGTTCCAGTAAACGTTGCCCTCGCAGTACTGCATCACATAAAACATGGAGCCAATGATCGACGTGTCTTCGCAAAGATGAAAAACCTCAGCGACTGGCACGGGGGTGTCACGCAATGCAGCAAGCACCCGGTATTCTCGATCCACCGCGTGCGCCGACTTGAGCAATTTACCGGGAGGCTGCCGGCGCAGCACGTAAGTGCCGGACTGTGCGTCTATTTTGAACGTCGGATTCGACTGCCCACCCGGGAACTTGCTGGCGGTGAGCGGGCCTCTAAAACCGGGGACGTTGACCTCAAGATATTTGGCTAAAGCTGATTCATCCAGCGTATCGACAGAAGACATCAAATACTTTTCCTACTAAAACAATTGATAACGCGGGCCGCGCGCTGCGGGCACTTTTTCATCTTCAGGCAGTGTACAAATCCTGTCCATACGGGTTTTGCTGCCGTCGGCATACTCCCAGATGAGCTGGTCGCCATCCATATAGCGCCTGACGACAACAGGCCCCCAGCCAAAGGCATGGAAATCGAGTACACCATCGTTCCAGATCATGGAGGCAGAAGTTCGCATACAGTATTCGCGCTCGCCTACCGTAAACAGCACTGAGCCCTCTGTGTCATCGGTATTCAGGCCAGCCGTACTGTTAGGCCCATAGTCGTGAATGATGCCACTACTGGTCACTACTGTGCGCTCGCCACACTGTTCCACCCGCTCCAAATGCCCGATATGTCCACCTTCAACACCGATCCAAAGACCCCGAATATCAGCTGCAGCATCGGGCAATGGCTCAGTACATTGGGCCAGAATCGGCAGGGGAAAATGCGAATAGCCACAGCCCGGCGTATTACCTTTGGGGATGTCGGCGGCCATAACGCCGCTACCGTCGAGCTCGGGCAAGTCACAGTAATCCAGCGTACTGCCATCGCCCGCCAATGTGGCTGGATCGGTGGTCAAGGGCGGACGCGCGGACAAAAATCCCAGCCAGAATACAAACAGAACAAGACAAAAAGGTACAAGCAACAATGCAAGCAGAAACTTTTTCATGGCAATGCTATTCCTCCCCATATCTTCTAGCCCGCAACCAGTGCTTCAGCCATCGGACCAAACAAGGTCTGCTTGAGTGTCTTGAAAATACCGGGCTCTTTGGTGGCCAATAGACTTGCCAGGGCCATGGATTGCTCCAACAATGTTTCTGCACAAGCTTTACCATCGGCAATACCCGCAGCCATTGCTTCTTCAGCGGTATAGCGTTTGCCCGTCAGCAGCGCGTCACGAGCGATGTTGGGTGTGAGTTTACCCTGCAAGATACCCATCATAGGCGGAGGAATTGGCACGCCTACATCCACCTCGGACACGCAGAACCAGCCGCGACCTTCCCGCATGATTCGATAGTCGCAGGACAGCGCCATAAATGCGCCGCCCGCAAACGCATGGCCATTCAAAGCCGCGACAGTAGGACATTGCAAAACGAGGAACCGGCTATGGATCTCGGCCATATTTTTGGCAAAAACCTGCATCTCTTCCGGTGAGAGCGCCATGACCTTTTCCAGGTTAAGACCATTACAGAAGAACTTGTCGGTACCCGTGAGGACCAACGCTGCCCCCTGCCCGCAATCATTCTCTACCGTATCGAGAATATCCAGCATCTCTTGATGCCACTGAGGACAGATGGTGTTCTGGCCGTCGTTCATAGTAACGAGGTGAAGACTGCCTTCTTTCTTATATTCAATCATTTAAGATCCTCTAATTGGGGACAGACCACACTCAGTGAAACTAATTGTGGTCTGCCCCCACTTTTTTACGCTGCTGCCGGTGTGTTTACCAAAGCCGCGAACTGCTGCTGATGGTGATCGGCATCACCGAACAAGATGTTGGCAATCATAAGGCGCTTGACGTAGGCACCCACCGAAAGCTCTTCGGTCATACCCATGCCACCGTGCATCTGAATACCTTCACCGCCGATCTTACGCCCTGCCCGGCCCACCATGACCTTAAGAGCCAGCAGGCTACGCTGCGCGTCGGCGTCGCCGGCATCAAAGGCGCACACGGCCCGATACAGCAGTGATTTGGTGTTCTCGCAGGCAGCGAACATGTCCACCATACGGTGCTGCAGGGCCTGAAACGCACCGATATGAGTGCCGAACTGTTTGCGCGTCTTGAGATATTCCAGCGTCTGGGCATTCAGGGACTCCATCGCCCCAAAAGCATCTGCTGCTACGGCGAGCATGGCCTGCTCGATCACGGGTGTCATAAGCGCATAGCCTTCACCGGGGCCGCCAATCAGCGCCTGAACGGTAACGTTATCGAGTACGACGTTGGCTGCTTCACGACCATCGGTCATACGGTAGCTTGTCGTCTCCACACCGGGAGCGTTGCTATCTACCAGGAACAGGCTCAAGCCATTCTCATCAGCCTGTTCGCCGGAACTGCGAGCAAGGACAATCAGTTTCTGTGCTGCGCCACCATTGAGCACAACTGTCTTCTCACCATTGAGGACCCAGTCCACGCCATCCTGTCGGGCACATGTCTTGACGTCCGCGACACTATAGCGGCTCTGGCGCTCCAGATAGGCGAAGCCGCCCTGCAGCTGTCCGGCAATGATCTGCGGAATGAGATCATTCTTGAGCTCGTCGCTGGCGCCAGCCTGCAAGAGGCCACCGAACAGAACTACCGTGGGAAGAAAAGGTTCAATAACCAGGCCGCGCCCCAACTCCTGCATGATAACCATGGTATCCACAGGCCCGCCGCCAAAACCGCCGAACTCCTCTGCGAAGGGAATGGAAAGCCAACCGAGGTCGGCGAATTGCTGCCAGTGTTCAGTGCTGAAGCCGCCGGGCAGTGCCACCACGGCATTACGCTGATCGTAGTTGTAGTTATCCTGGACAAAGCGCGCAATGCTGTCCTGGATCATGGTCTGCTCTTCAGATAGATTGAAATTCATCACATTACTCCTGGTGTTCTACCTACAAGCCCAGCACATGCTTGGCAGTTACATTTTTCTGTACTTCATCTGAGCCGCCATAGATGGAGGAGGCGCGTCCCCGGAAGTACTGCTTTTGGGCAACGTCAGCAAAGTCGTGGCCAAACTGCGCGCCATCCAGGTCACCCTGAAGCGCTTGGCTATAATAGCCCGCCACATCCATGCGCAATTCCTGTAGCGTTTTCTGGATTGTCGTCCCCTGCAACTTCAGCAGGGACGACTCTGGACCGGGCATGCCCCCCTCCGCCGCGGAGGCGAGAACACGCAACTCAGTGAACTCCAGTGCCATCAGGTCTATCTCTACCTCAGCCAGGCGAGCGGCGAAAATCGGGTCATCCAGCAGGGAATCACCGCCATTTACTTCAGCGCGCGCTAGCGCGCGCAGCTTCTCAAGGTTGCGCCTTGACTCAGGCACTTCCGCAATCGACAGACGCTCATGAACCAGCAGCGACTTGGCGTAAGTCCAGCCCTTACCTTCCTCTCCAATCCGGTTCTCCACCGGCACGCGCACATTGTCGAAATGCACCTCGTTCAGGTGGTAGATACCGTCAATGGTTTCGATCTGGCTGACCGTCACACCCGGGGTCTTCATATCAATCAGCAGGAAGCTAATGCCATCCTGCTTGCGCCCGCTGTTGTCAGTGCGAACGAGGCAGAAGATCCAATCAGCAGCCTGGGCAAACGATGTCCAGATCTTGCTCCCGGTAACCACGTACTCATCGCCTTCTCTCTCGGCCTTGCACTGCAGCGAAGCCAGGTCTGAACCCGCGCCCGGCTCTGAGTAGCCCTGGCACCACCAGTCGTCAGAGGTGAGAATGCGCGGCAAAAAGCGGGCCTTCTGTTCCTCAGTACCATAGGTATAAATGACGGGGGCCACCATGGTCACGCCAAAGGGAATGGGTGCAAGGGCACCGGCATTGCCACGCTCTGCATTGAAGATGTAGTGCTGGGTCGCCGTCCAATCCTGGCCGCCGTATTCCACGGGCCAACCAGGCGCTAGCCAGCCTTTCGCATTGAGGCGGCGCTGGTACTCCACCATACCTTCTTTGAGCTTCGGCGACGCTTCGCCAGCTGCCAACATCGCATTGAGGTCATCATCCATCACCTCGGCGAAAAACTGCCGAACCTCCGCCTGGAAGGCGAGTTCCTCATCAGAAAAACGGGTATCCATATTTACTCCTTACTTGATTGGGTACAGACCACCATTAACGGAGTCAATGGTGGTCTGTACCCGATGCTTTGTTAGTTGCGACCGGTGATATCCAGGAGCGCCTGTACGCATTGCTCGGGCTGGTCCTGTTGCAGGAAATGCCCTGCGGGCTCGATAGTTCTATGTTTCTGGCCCTGACAACCGGGCACCTTATCCATGAACGGCTTCGCCATCGCCGAGGTCACAGGATCATCATCTGCAAAGGCGAGCAAAAAAGGCTTATCGAACTGCTCGAGAACTTTCCAGGCAGCACGATTTTCCTCGACCTCTGGCTCGTCCCGAAACAGGGGCACAAGCGAGGGAAAACGGCGCGCACCCGCCAGATAGGACTCATCCGGATAGGGCGCATTGAACGCTGCCTGCTCCGCTTCTGAAAGGGGCTTGGCATTGCCAATCATGTCTAAAAAATTACCTGGCTGCAGTGCCTCCGGACTCTCTGCGCAGAACTTTCGCCAATACATAAAACCTGGCAGCCCGGAGGTATCGCGGAAACGCGAATCCAACTCAGCCGCAGGGACAACCGGGAGCGTCTTATAAGCTTCTCGCAACGGCTCAGCAAACTCTTCAGGAATCAACCCAGCCGGCAGCCCACCATTAGAGAGAACGACATTGGCGAATCGCTCGGGAAAAGCTGCCACCAGCCGCAGTCCAATCAGGCTACCCCAATCCTGGAAGAACACAGTGATGCCCTGAAGATCAAGCTGGCATAGCCAGTCACTCATCCAGGCCACATGCCTGGCGTAGGTATAATCCTCGGTACGAGTGGGCTTGTCAGAGCGACCGAAGCCAACCAGATCTGGCGCAATCACCCTGAAGCCGGCGCTGACCAACGGCGGGATCATGTGGCGATAAAGGTAGCTCCATACGGGCTGACCATGCATCAGCATCACTACATCCCCGTCCGACGGCCCCTCATCCAGATAGTGGACGCGCAGCTCCCCACCTTCACCATCGGCCACCTGCACATAATGGGGCTCATAGGGGTAGTCGGGAAGGTCTTCGAATCGCTGATCCGGTGTACGTTTGAATTCCATCTTTAGGGGATCCTTTTTCTTATCCTGTAGCCGCGCTCGACGCGTGGAGAATTCCACATTCGTCGATATTGCGCTTGCGTTTTTCATAATTATGGCATACTTTATGCCACATACAAATGACATAATCAATGCCGTTATAAAATAATACGCCGTGAGGAACCTTACTATGATGAGATTAAAACCCCTGGTATCAGCACTCGCTCTCGCCACCTATGGGGCTGGCGCATTTGCGCAGTCACTGGCTCTGGAAGAGGTAATTGTCACTGCCACAAAGCGCGCCGAAAGCCTGCAGGACATTGCAGTCACTGTCACAGCGTTCAATGAAGATACAATTCAGGAAGCCAATATCCGCGACGCTGGAGATGTCGCTGTACTGACCCCATCACTCAACATTAACGCCAACATCAGCCCTTTCAGCGCGCGGATGACCATTCGCGGCATCGGCACCGCCGGCTCCACTTTTCTTGAACCCTCTGTGGGCACCTTCGTCGATGGCGTTTACCTGAATCGGACCGGCCTTGCTGTGTCAGACCTGGTGGATATCGAGCGTATCGAGGTACTACAGGGGCCGCAGGGTACGCTGTACGGCAAGAACACCAACGCCGGCGCTATCAGCATTACCACCTTGCGCCCCAACTTCGAGGAAACCGAAGGCCACCTGGAAGCCACTGCCGGCAACTATGCCATGCAACGCTATACCGGCTCAGTATCAGGCCCCCTCTCTGACACCGTGGCGTACCGTATTGCAGGGAACTACCATGAGCGTGACGGATACCTGGAAAACCTCGCAGGACCAGACCTCAACGACGCCGATGAGTGGAATGTTGTGGGCAAACTGGCCTGGGAGCCGACGGATGAAATGTCGTTACTGCTCAAGGCCAGCCGGGTAGAACGTGATATGTACTGCTGCTCACCGGATTCTGTTCACAGCCCCATTGCAGAGCAGGCGATTATCGATCAAGGACTTCCGCCCCTGGGCGATGATCCATTCGATCACAAGACATCACAGGACACCCCAAGCCCATTCGAACAGGAATCCACCGCCGTTTCGCTCCATATTGACTATGAAGCAGACTGGGGCATGATTGAATCCATCACCTCCTGGGATGAATACGAACTTGAATCCTCCCAGGAAGCCAGCCGGTCTGTGCTGAACGCGACATGGATAGACCAGCCCCAATCCGGGGATAGTTTCTCCCAGGAGCTGCGCTTCAGCAACAGTACAGACAACGTCGACTATATGGTGGGTCTCTACTACTTCGAGCAGGAGACCAAGGAATTCGAGGGGCGTATTTCAACTATTGTGGGGGACGATATCGCTGTTGGCACCGAGATCTTCGGGCCATCGCTGCCACTGATCGCAGCGCCGGGTGACTATGCCATCCAGAACAGCGTTTTCGAAACCGAAACTATTGCTGTGTTCGGTCAAGCCACATGGCACGTCGGAGACCACTGGCACCTGACTGGCGGTCTGCGCTGGAGCGATGAAGAAAAGGATGCGGAACTGTTTAATGACGTCGAGTCCACAGCCCTGACAGCTCAGGACCCGGAAAATATTCCTGAATTTGTCCTCGATCTGCTGGCTCAACAGGGCATTGTTCCGCCCTTTTCACTCCTGTCATCAGCCCGCCCGGAGATAGATGAGTCGTTCAATCGCAGCAGCGACAACGTGGACTGGCTTGCAAGTGTCAGTTATGACTTGAACCTCGACACAATGCTCTTTGCCAGTGCCTCAACGGGCACCAAGTCAGGTGGCTTTAACGGTGTAGCCGGCGAATCCGATGAGCGCGAATTCGACGACGAAGACACAACCAGTTACGAGCTCGGCATCAAGAGCACCCTGCTGGACAATCGCCTACGCATTAACTCCACCCTGTTCTTCACCAAGATCGAAGACATGCAGACCAACCAGCAGGCTTCCAGCGGTCTTGGCCAGTTCACCTCCAACCAGGGCGAGGCAGAAGTTGCTGGCCTGGACTTCCAGATGGATGCCCTGCCGCTGCCCAACTTGACCGTCACCTTTGGCCTGCAGTATCTAGACAAGTACGAGTTCACCGGCGGGCCAGACAAAGGCCTGGACCTCGCATACGCCTCGGACATCAGCGGCAGCCTGGCAGCAACCCTCGTCCTACCCCTCGCCGACGGCAATACCTACCTGCGCGGCGACTACAGCTTTATGGGTGACCACCTGACCAACACGGCGCCAGCTGCACAGTTGCAGGCCCAGGATGAACAGGACCGCCAGAACCTGAATATGACCCTGGGCTGGCGCAACGACAACTGGAATCTAAGCGTGTGGGGCAAGAACCTGACCGATGAGGAATACGCGGCCCAGACTCTGGTAGCCTACCCCATCACCGATATGGACGCCTACTTCCTGGCCCCACCGAGAACGTATGGAGCGACAGTTCGCTACGACTTCTAAACGTAGCTATGTCCTGATTATCAAGCCCAGCGCCTAGTGCCTGGGCTTTTTTTTGTGACAGACCACAATGTTCGCGCTTGGCCTGCCCCCAGTTTCAGGTTGGCATCGACGTGTCCGAACCTATCGCGAGAGACAAATGGCTGGTGTCATTGAAACGCCTGAGGCTCAAGCGCCCCCGGTGAGCAACGAGATGACTGATCGACCCATTGTCGGCACCGACGAAAGCAAATGGCTCCGAGCGAGTAGCCTGCGCCAGCACACTGCCGATGACTCCGCCGTGCACGACAACGGCCACCATCTGGTCGGGATGTTTTGAAATGATGTGCTCCAGCCCACGTGCTACACGGGCATCTACCTCAGAATTACTCTCTGCGCCAGGAATCACACCCCACTCTTGCCGTTCATACATTTCCACAATGCTGGGATGGTTCTGGTGCGCCTTGATTCGGAATACCCCGCCTTCCCAATCGCCCAAGTGGACTTCACGCAGATCTTCTACAACCCCAGGCACAATCCCCTTGATTTTGCACAGCGGTGCCGCCGTTTCACGCGTACGGCGCAGGTTTGTCACATAGACAGCATCAATCGCATGATCGGCGAGGCGTTGAGCCAGTTTCTCCGCCTGATCTCGCCCAGTAGCAGCCAACTCCGGGTCGCCCTGACCATTGACCAGCGGGAATGGGTTGTCTTCGGAGGCCGCTCTGGATTCGCCATGTCGGATCAACAAGATCTCGGTAGCACCCGCAGGTCGCACGAATTTAGTCTGGCGGTAGGTCTTCTTGTCGCTCAAGGCGCCAGCCTCAGATAGCAATATGGGACAGCCCACAGTTTTGCATAAAACTGTGGGCTGTCCCATATTTTCTAGTCCCAAACTTCAAGGTTATCGGCGCGAGAGATACGGCGGCTCAGGGTGGCCGTGAGAATGGGCGTCATGCCGCATTCCGCCAAGAGCGAGTCGACCTCGGCTTTTTCATCATCTGCCAATGCAGCGTAGGTATCCTGCACACGCTGCAGCAGGTAGAAGCGATGGGGCTGGGCAAGCGCATTGATGGTAGCACCGCGCAGGGAGAACTCCGCGGTCCCCACGGCCTGGGCCAGGCGCCCCACCGCCGCTGAACCGGCCTCGGGCTGATTCTCGTCCAGCCATGTATTAATATGCGCTGCTGCCGCAAGAGTTTCCGGCATGAAGTCTTCGGCCAACACTTTGAGTACGGCCACGAGGGTATCGGGAATCTCATCGTCCGCCAGAAAATCGGTCCCGGCATTGAAGTACTCGGGCACATCCTGATCCGCACGGTTCATGCGCTCTACCCAGCGATACACCCGCGTGGCGCGCTGCTGCATGAGCCTCGCTGGATGAGGGTCGCGCCCCAGGTGAGCATACATCGGCGCCAACAGGCCGTAGTCACCAATGGAGGGACGCCAGCCCAGCAGGTAGGGATACTGCTCAAAGTGCGCGTTCAGGGCTTCCAGGTACTCCAGATAGAGAGCCTCAACCACCTCGCGTGTCTCATCGTTAACACCAAAAAACATACCCGCGTGACGCATGCGATTCATCATCGCCTCGGTTTTTTCCTCGCGCTCGGGCATGTCCCGCTGGGAATGAAGAAAGTGATAACGCACAAACTCAAGATTGTCTTCCGGGAAGTTCCAGCGGTAGTGCATCGCCGGACGCAGCAGGCCATCGGTGCCGATGACATCGAACAGTGCACTGATCACCTGTTGACGTGGGCCTGTCGGACGGTTCGGACGACCGTTGGCCGCCTCGAAATGTTCAATGATAGCGGCGCCGTCGCGAATCACTTCCCCTTCAGGGGTCACCAGCGTGGGGATAGTGGCCAGTTTACCCTTGGGCAGCACCTCAGCCTTGAAGCTCTCGTGGCCCGTAGACAACTCCTGAAACGGGATCTGTTGTTTGATCAGATAGCTGCGCGCCCGGCCTGAATACAGAGAGTGGGTGATCGCGTATAGCTTGTGTGTGTTTGACATGTTATTGAACCTTTCTTCTTGCCCTGTAAGCAACCAGGAATGGCAGCAGTATCAGCGCCGTCAGCAATCCCACCAGCACTGGCGTCTGCAGACGCTGGTAGAGCGTGTTGATCACCAGTTGTTTCATGTGGTCATATCCTGGCGGGTTTGCCAGTACTTTGTTGTCCCGGGCATACACTGCATAGGCCGACAGCATACGCTGAAGCCTGACCGGCTGCTCTGCAGCAAGGTCGATGGTTTCACCTGGGTCTCGCACGATATCGTAAAGACGCCACTGCCCATCCCCTAAAGGCGGGCGAATGGAGAGCAATTTGTAATCGCCCTGGAACAACGCCGCATGCCCTGCCAATTCATACCCGACAGCGTCTTCAGCTCCGTACACACGCGTTACTTCCTGCTTCAGCAGTGGCTTCAGGTCGCGCCCGATCATCGGTTCTACCGGCCGGCCGCCAAAGCGACCTTCAGGTGCAGCCACCCCGGTCAGTGAGAGTATGGTGGGCGTAATATCGGTGACAAATGAAAACGCATGATTGAGCTCACCCTGCCCGGGTAGGCCGGCCCCTGCCACAATCAATGGCACCCGCATGCCGCCCTCCCCCGCATAAAATTTGTAGTACGCCAGTGGGCTGGCAGCGGCGCTGGCAAAACTGGGGCTAATCGTGTTGTAGCTACCCTTGAGGCCAAGACTTTCGTAATCCGTGTTATAGCCCAGCGCCTCTGGCCCGCGGCGGGCCACAAGGGAATCAGGATCTGCCGGGCCGCTGGCCTCCGCACCGTTATCCGAGGTGAAGATAACAATCGTATTCTCGTATTGCCCTCGCGCCTTGAGATAATGAAACAAGCGCCCAAGATGGAAATCCATAGCCTCAACCATGGCGCCGTATACAGCCATTCGCTTCGCCTCATAGCGACGCTGCCCTGCATCCAGCGCGTCCCAGTCACCGGTTGTCGACATCTGAACCATGTCGATGCCTGCAGGCACTATCCCAAGTTCTACGGCACGGGCCAGCCGCTGCTCGCGCAATTCATCCCACCCGCCATCATAGACACCCATATAACGATCGATGAATTCCTGCGGTGCCTGCACCGGTATATGAACCGCCTGGAATGGCAGATAGGCGAAGAATGGCTGGCCGTCATCGAGATTGCTATCGATAAACTCGATGGCTTTATCTACCAGGAAGCGTGAGGAATAGAAGTCGTCAGGCAGCTGGTACTCTTTACCATCGGCGTACCAGTTGGCTTTCTCGTAGAGCGGGATATAGGGACGCTGCTCCCAGTTGTCGGCTCCCGAGTCCGCCAGTGCGATCGTGCGCTGAAAACCGCGCTGACTCGGTAGCTGCCCGTCACCTACCCCGAGGTGCCATTTACCCGCCATATACGTGTGGTAGCCAGCCCCCTCAAGCAGGGTCGCCACGGTGACCACGTTGCTGCCCAACACGCCCTGGTAGTGGCTATGGCGTTGCTGTTCGGGGGCCAGCATTTCCGGGATATTCGGCACGCCGGCAAGGTGCGCATCCACCCCGGTGAGCAGCATTGCACGGGCGGGGGCACAGTTCGCCGCGGTGTGATAGTTGGTGAAGCGCACGCCCTCCTGCGCCAGGGCATCGAGTGTGGGCGTGTTGATTTCGCTGCCGTAAGAACCAAGATCGCTAAAGCCCAGGTCATCGGCCAGCACCAGCAGGATGTTGGGCCGCGCTGAAGCGACGGGAACCTGCTCCGGCTCAACAATGGCTTCTTCTGACTGTCCCAGGGATGTATGTAGCAGCAGCGCGGCAAACAATGCGCTCGAAAGCGTACGGGCTATCACCACTCAGGGCTCCCGTGCCAAGCGCTGTGACGCGAGCAGAAGAATCACCGTGACCACCAACTCTACACCGATCTGCGGCGCCAGGGCGGCATCATGGAACAGCCAGGCGACTACCCGCCCAATGGCCGTCAGAAACAGCAGGAGCGCAGCCGGGTAAAACCAGGTGCGCCGCCCTGTCACCAGGCCCGCCAACATGCAGATGCCCAAGGTCAGAAAAAACCCTGACATATCACCCACCTGCGAACTAAGCCCCAGGCCTGTTGCCAGCTCGAGTCCGAATTCAGGTGCGATGCCCGCCGGAGCTACCAGCCAGCGAACGCCCATCACAATAAAAAGAATGGCCGGCAGCAGTACCAGCACGCTCAACACTCTATTCATAATTTGCTCATCCGATAAAATGGGGACAGACCACAATTGGTCAATTGGGGACAGACCACAATTAAACGGCGAATTGTGGTCTGTCCCCTTAAGTTTTATTGCTCGCGGTCGGCCAGGATAAGCATCATGCGATTGGCAGCCTCCAGGCCTGAGTTCTGATTCTGCCCGGTCACAAAGCGCTGCTCATCATCTACAGTGACGTGGGTGGCAAAGAAATCCTTGAACGCAGTCTGGCTTTCGTAGATAGCCCTGGCCTTGCGAAGCTCCGTTTCCGGGTGCAGTGGCGTGATATCAATACCTAGCTCCTTGACCTGCTTATCGGTCACCCCTGTCATGCGGCGTCCGGCGATCAGTAGCTCACCATCTTGATCACGCGCGCTCACGAGTCCTAGCACGCCATGGCAGATACCGCCGATCATCGCTGCCTTATCGCCGTAGTAGGCCTCACTCACCTTGGCCGCCAACTCCGGCGACTGCGCCAGGTCGTAGGCCGCTCCCCAGCCGCCGGCAATAAAGACAATATCGTATTGCGACACATCTACATCCGCGATGGGGATGGAGTTTTTCACCTTCGCCAGCGCGATGCTGTCCTCAAGAAAGCGTTCGTCCTCGGGTGAAATAATCATAAACTGCAGCGTCTGCGGATCGATAGGAATCTCGCCGCCTTTGATGCTGGCAACGTCGACTTCCATCCCACCGTCGAGAAATGTGTAGTAAGGGTGGGTCAATTCAGAGGCCATCACTCCGGTTGCCGGGCCTTCGGTTTCGCCGGGAGCCGCCAGCACGGCGTGGCTGGTGGCAATGACCAGGGCACGCTTGCCAGGCAGTTCGACAGTCGGGCCCGTGTACTCAGGATGCACACCGGCCTTGTGCAGGATCGTAGGTAACGCAAGCAGGAACACACCCAGCAGCACAACCACTACCACACCGATCTTGAGCAATCTTTTCATAAACAAAAAACCTTAGTTACCATACACTTATAGGCATGTAACCTAACCGTGAATTAATTTGACACAAAGAATGCCATAAGTAACACTGCGGTATCAAGTCGAACTACTCTCTACTATGGTGGAACTATGAAAAAGACTGCGCTCGTTCTAGGCGTCATCGCCACACTTGCTGTGATCGCATACAGCCAGCGTGCAAGTATTGCTGGCAGAATCATGGACGTTGGCCTTGAACGAATGATGGGGGCCAACCTGATTGCCGATCTGGACGACGGGCTGCACCTCACACTGTGCGGCGCAGGCGGACCGATGCCAGCACCCAAAGCCTCAGGACCCTGTGTCGCCGTCGTCGCCGGCGAGCAGTTCTTCGTGGTTGATACCGGCACGGATGGACCACGTAACCTCGGCCGCATGAACTACCCTATCGGCGACCTGGACGGTGTTTTTATCACCCACTTCCACTCTGATCACATTGATGGCCTTGGCGAACTAAGTACATTGCGTTGGGCCGCTGGCGACAATACCAGCCCGCTCCCCGTTTACGGTCCAACAGGCGTGGAAAAAGTGGTAGAGGCATTCAATGCTGCGTATTCACAAGACTTCGTTTATCGTCATGAACACCACGGGGACACAGTCGCGCCAATGAGTGGCGCCGGCATGACGGCCATCGCGTTTGACGTGCCCGCAAAAGACGAGCTCACCGTAGTCTACGAAAAAGACGGACTCAAGGTAGAGATGCTCGTTGTCGATCACTTCCCGATAGATCCTGCGGTAGGTTACCGGTTCAGCTACAAAGGCCGTACGTTGCTGATCTCTGGCGACACAACCAAGCAGGCTAACTTGCAGGCATTTTCGGAAGGCATTGACCTGCTCGTGCATGAGGCGCTGGCGCCAAATCTCCTCTTGAGGATGAATGCAGCGGCCAAGAAAATTGGCAACCCGATCATGGCGAAAATCACTTACGATGTTCTCGACTACCACACCAGCCCGGTTGAGGCTGCCGAGATCGCCAGAGATGCCAAAGTTGGCCACCTGCTCTACTATCACATTGTGCCGCCCATGGTCATCCCGGGCCAGGATGCGCTGTTCCTGGACGGTGCTGAAGACATTTTTCCGGCGTACACCATTGGCCAGGATGGGGTTTCGTTTAGCCTTCCGGCAAACTCTTCTGAGATTATCAAGACCCGCATCGGCCTATAGTAATTGAGCAAAAATTAGGGACAGACCACCATTTCAAAAAGATAAAGTGATGGTCTGTTCCGTGACAATAAGAGAGCTGAATATATGAGCGAAGCACTGCTGTTTACTGTTGACGAAGGTGTGGCCGTTATCTCGGTTAACGATGCCCCCTATAACCGCATGAGCCTCGAGTTTGTCGATAAGCTGGAATCTCTCGTCAACAACATCGCCGACGACAACAATATCCGTGCAGTGGTAATGACTGCCGAAGGCCTGGACAATTTCTCGGTCGGCATGGATCTGATGCAGCTCGGCGCGGCGATGCAACAGGACTTCAATCCACACGCATTTTTCGACCAACGTCTGCGGATGATCGCCGCCATCGAGAATATGGGTAAACCCTGGGTTGTCACTCTATTCGGATACTGCCTCGGCGCTGGCCTCGAATTACCACTTGGCTGCCACTTCCGCCTTGCCGCAGCAGAAGGTGCCCAGATTGGCCTGCCGGAAATGGATCTGGGCTCTGTTCCCGCCTGGGGCGGCAGCGCACGCCTGAGCAAATGCGTAGGCCGCGATCACACACTGGATATGATTCTCCGCGGCAAAAAAATATCCGGATCTGAGGCGCTACGTATCGGCCTCGTCCATGAAGTGTGGCCACTCCAGGAGCTGAAACAGCGTGCCATGGATCTTGCCCGTGAGCTCGCATCACAACCGGCTTTGGCAGTGAAAGGCGTCATGAACGTGGCGGTTGGCAGTGAAGACCGCGACCTGAACGAATTGCTGAAAACCGAGAGAGCTGCCGTGCTGGAAACATTCGGCACGCCGGATCAACAAGAGGGAATGCTCGCCTTCATTGAGAAGCGCAAGCCGGTTTTCAACCAGATGAAATAAAACCGGGGGCAGACCACTATTTTTAATAGTGGTCTGCCCCCCTTTGCAGGAGCGGGAGCGATGAAGAAGCTCAGTTTTGTGGACAAAGGTTTCCTGATGGCGGAAACACGCGAGATGCCCATGCACGTGGGCGGCGTCTCCCTGTACACACTTCCTGATGGCGTGGACGAGCACGAATTCATGCACAGCCTCGCCCGCAATGTGCGCGAGGCAGATGCATTACTGCCCCCTTTCGGCGACCGCCTCAAACTTGGGCGCCTGGGGATTGCTGGCAACGCCTATTGGGAGCCGGACCCCGCATTGGACATGGATTACCATGTCCGCCATTCCGCGCTCCCCAAACCGGGCCGCTACCGCGAACTGTTTACACTCGTATCCCGGTTGCACGGCACGCTGCTGGAGCGCACCCGACCATTGTGGGAAATGCACCTGATCGAAGGCCTGAAAAACAGGCAATTCGCCGTATATACCAAGACCCATCACGCGGCGGTCGATGGCGCACGCTCCATCCACATTTCACGCAGCATGCTCTCGGCCGACCCCGACAACGTGCTGAGCGAATCGCCCCTGTCTCTGCAATCCTGGCAACGCTATAAAGATGCCCTGCGCCTCGGCAAGCAGGCAGCACACACCGATGAAGAATTGCGTAACGCAGCGGACATGCTCAAATCGACATTCGACAGCGGCACCAACCTGTTCCGCGCGCTCAAGGGCTTTACGCAAGCCTGGAGTGGGCGCGGCGGTGAACTCTCGCTGCCTCATTTACAGGTGCCCACCAGCGCGCTCAACACCGAAGTGGATGGAGCGCGGCGCTTTGTCGCACAGTCATGGCCCTTTGCGCGCATAAGGGCGGTTGGTAGTGCTTTTGACGGTACGTTTAACGACGCTGTCCTGGCTATATGCGCCGGCGCCCTGCGAAAGTATCTGGAGACGCACGCAGAACTGCCCGAGGAATCACTCAAGGCAATGGTGCCGGTGTCGATCAGGCAGGCAGGGGAAGTGGACTCAGGCAATGCTGTGGCCTCTATCAGCGCAGACCTGGCAACGGACATTGTGGACCCAGCTAAACGCATCCAGGCCATTATGGCCTCAGTGAGGGCAGGCCGGGCGTTCTATGCCGACATGTCGCCCAAGGAGATCGAACTGGTCAGCATGGTCATGCAGACCCCTTCCCTGCTCCTGGTGCCCATGGGCCTGATATCCCGCATGCCTGCCTACAATGTCGCCATCTCCAATGTGCCAGGCATTAGCGAAACCATGTATTGGAACGGAGCACGTATGGACGGCTCCTATCCCCTCTCCATCGTCATAGACGGGATGGCCATGAATATTACCCTGGTCACCTACGATCAGAATGTGGACTTTGGCATCATCGCTTGCCGCCGCTCGATGCCACATGTGCAGCGCATTATCGACTACATGGAAGATGCGCTGGTGGAGCTGGAGGAAGCGGCAGGTCTGAGCAGTAAGGCCGCCAAACCCAAATCCAAACCCAAAAGGAAGCGAAAGCCGAGGGCAAAGGCCAAGAAGTAAGGGCAAGGGGGCAGACCACCATCAGGTGGTCTGCCCCAGTTTAGTTGGGCCAGTAGATGTATTCGTCGCCTTCGGCGAAGGGCTCTAGAAGGGTTTTGTCGATGGCGATGGATGATTCCAGTACGGCGGGGTAAAGGGGAGCTCGGGCGTTTACAGCGTGTTCATCGAGCAGCGCCTGGAGCTCAGCCAGCTTGGCCGGCTCTGACTCCGCGAGGTTTACCTGCTCGGTAGGATCATCGGCGAGGTTATACAGCCACTGCTTGGCGGGTCGCGCAGCGACTTGCAACTTCCAATCACCGTGGCGCACGACACGATAGTGGCCGCTCTGCCAGAAAAGGGTTTCCCTGTCCCACTGATCGGCGCCCTCTCCTGTCGCCAGCGGCAATAAACTCTTACCATCAATCTCAACACCCTCAGGGTGTGGCACTTCGGCGGCCGCCGCCAGCGTTGGCATCATATCGATGTGCGCCACCGGCTCTCCAGAGACAGTACCCGCGGTGATACGCGCCGGCCACTTAACAAACAGGGGCACGCGAATCCCGCCTTCAAACTGGCTGATCTTCCAACCCCGGAAAGGGTGATTGATATCGGGCAGGCCGATATAGCCAGGGCCGCCATTGTCGCTGGTGAACAGCACAATGGTGTTATCGGCAATACCGGCCTCTTCGAGGGCGGCATTAATGCGCCCGACGCTGCGATCCAGAGAGCGAATCATCGCAGCATACACGCGCAAACGATGAGGTTCGATGTCGCCAACCGCCTCGTAATCTTCGCGCGTCGCCTGCAGTGGAGTGTGCACGCCCCAGTGGCCGAGGTATAGGAAGAAAGGACTATGCTTATTGGCATTGATGATCTTGATAGACTCATCGGTCCAGTAGTCTGTCAGGTAACCACTGGGCTCAAATCGATCGAGGTCGCCGGTATTGAAGCTGGCCGCATAAACCAGGCGCGCCCACAGGAACTGATCGATCGGATCGAAATCAAGCTTGGCGTTAACCACATTGGGATCGTCCTCTGGCAAGTACAGGCCACTGGCCATAAGCAGACTCTGCTCAAAACCCTGATCATGAGGTGCCATGCCATTTGAACGCCCCAGATGCCACTTGCCAATGTGGTAGGTGTTGTACCCCTGCTCACGCAGCATTTCAGCAATGGTAACTTCCTCCGGCGGCAAGCCCTGTTCTTCGTAGGGCGGCTTGGATTCGTCCAGGGCCTGATCGTAAATCATCGGTGGCTTACCGGGATCCATCTCCTGCGCAATGCGCGCCACCATGGGCGCCATGCCCGATGGGGTCGGCGTAAATTCGAAGCCGGTACGGGTGGGATAGCGCCCCGTCATGAGCATAGCCCGGGACACGGCGCAGGTACCCGATCCAGAATATGACTGAGTGAACACCGCCCCTTCTGCCGCCAGCTGGTCAATATGCGGTGTTTGCACACGGCCACCTGCAACACCGCCGCCAAAGGTGGAAATATCGTTGTAACCGAGGTCGTCGGCAACAATCAGGATAATATTGGGGGACGATCTACCAGCGGCGTGTCTGACTGCGCCGGACCCTGCTTCCAGGCAATCTCACGCGGCGGCCCTACCTCATACTCATTGGCAGACTTGTACTTGACCAGCGCCAGCATAATCGCGGTCTGGTTCTGGTACGCGAACGCGCCCAGCACGAAGACCAGAGCAACAATCGAGAGTAATACTTTCTTCACAGTGGCTTTCTCCGCTTGGCGAAGCTCCGATGGATAGCCTCACCGGAAAATCTACAAGCAATCATCATTGTGGCACAATTTATGTCGATTTAGGTGGCAATGCAATACGTACCCCAAAGCATTCGTGGGGAGTTTACTCAGGCGTCGATGATTAGATTTTTAAGCAAACCCTTGAGGATGGCGATGCTGCTACTCTTGCTCAGCCCCTGGTGATATCTCAGCCGGTGCCACATTTCGAATGATGCAATGGCATCAACAGCTTCGCGCGTGTCGCGTGGAACAGACTTCAGCTCGGGAATCCAATCGTCCAGATCCTTGCGCAAACCACGCTGATTGCGCGCGTAATTTTTTCGCAGTGCTTCGTAGCGCCAGAGTTGGGCCTGGGTGCCCAGTACCATATTGCTGACACTCTCGTAGGCATCACCGTGACGCTCTACGGCGTGCTCAATACGCTCGTCCAGTGTGCCGTTGCGATCGCCCCCGAGAAACAGCGCCTCGTAAGAGTCACGAATATGGCCGTCAGCAACCTCGAAGAGCGTTTCCATATCTTCAAAGTGCCGAAAGAAGGAGCGGATACCGACTCCCGCCCGATCAGATACCTGCTGGGCGGTGGGGACGAGCACCCCCTCCTCCTGCAAGGCCAAAGCCGCCTCAACAATTGCAAGGCGACTCCGCTCACTGCGAAGTCTGCGTCCGTCGACCACGTCATCTCCCTGTGTCTTCGACATATTGCCCCCGGATCATCCCCTGGTTACTCTGGCATAGAGGGTGCCAATTATACCATCACGCAGCCGTGATAGATGCCAACCGTTCACGAATGATCTGCTCCGCGTCACCCACGATATTGCGCACCAGTTCCTCACAGGTGGGGATATCGTTAATCAGACCACCACACATACCCACAGTGACCATACCTGCTTCGATATCACCGGTGCTCCAGGCTTTCTCCTGATTGGCCCCGGATACCAGGTGATGCACCTGACCAAAATCAGCGCCGGACGCTTCAATAGCCGCGACTTCGTCAGCGATGCCGTTGCGATACACCCGTGCGGTGTTCTTGTATGTGCGGAAAATCAGGCGAGTCTGGTTCTCATCCATCTCCACGACTTTCTGCTTAATGCCCTCATGCACCGGCGCTTCTTTGGTCACCAGGAATCGGGTGCCCATATTAATGCCCTCGCAACCCAATGCCAGGGCCGCTGCAAGGCCACGACCATCGGCGATACCACCGGAGGCCAATACCGGGATGCTCAGCGCCTGGGTAGCCGCAGGAAACAGCACCAGGCCGCCCACGTCCTGCTCACCAGGGTGACCGGCACACTCAAAGCCGTCGATGCTGACCACATCAACGCCGATACGCTCGGCCTTAAGTGCATGGCGCACTGCCACACACTTGTGAATCACTTTAATACCAGCTGCCTTGAAGCGCTCCATGAACGGCTCGGGGCTACGGCCGGCTGTCTCCACAATCTTGACACCACTCTTAATAATGACGTCCACATAATCGTCGTAATTGATTTCACTGGCGACTACACCCACGGTGAGATTCACCGCAAAAGGCTTGTCGGTCATTGAAAAACAGCGGGCAATCTCTGCCTCGAGTCCTTCCGGCGTGGGCTGCGTCAGCGCAGTCATCACACCCAGCGCACCCGCGTTGGAAGCAGCGGCAGCCAGGTCTGCCGTGCCCACGCGCATCATGCCACCACAGACAATGGGGGTTTCAATACCCAGCATTTCAGTAATGCGTGTTTTCATCGGTTCTCTCTCGTCACTTCGATTCAGTATTCAATTTATCAATATGGCACATGATATGTCAATACATACAGAGCACATCCCAGCCCTCACGCCAGTACTTTCAATGACTCCACATCAAAGGCGTCGATCTGGGCTAAATCGCCACGCCTGAGCTTGGCCGGAAACGCGGGGTCCTGAAGCACAGCGCGCCCTACCGCAACCAGATCAAATTCGTCGCGATCCAGGCGGGCCACCAGATCATCGATAGACTTCTTGTCGGAAGACATGCCTACAAAGGCGCCGATAAAGTCTTCGCTCAATCCCACAGAACCCACAGTGATTGCAGTTTTACCCGTAATGTTCTTGGTCCATCCTGCCAAGTTCAAATCACTACCGGCGAATTCAGGCTCCCAGTAGCGGCGGGTTGAGCAGTGAAAGCCATCGACCCCTGCATTCACCAGCGGCGTCAGGAAAGCCTCCATACGTTCGGGTGTGTCGAACAACCTCGCCTCGAAGTCCTGTTGCTTCCACTGGGAATAACGGAAAATGATGGGGAAGCCCGGCGAGGTCGCCGCGCGGGTCGCCTTGATCACCTCTTCAGCAAAACGCAGGCGTTTCTCGAAGCTGCCGCCAAAGGCATCACTGCGCTGATTGGTACCCTCCCAGAAGAACTGATCGATCAGGTAACCGTGCGCGCCGTGAATCTCGATACCGTCAAAGCCCAGTTGCTGCGCGGCGGCCGCGCCCTCCGCAAAAGCCTCAATCACCCGTTCGATGTGCTCGACGGTCATCGGTTCGGCTAACTGCTTGCCAGGCGCCACGAGCCCCGAGGGTCCTGCGCTGCTTAGCTCTGGATTATCCGTGTCCTCGGCTTTCCGCGCCATACCGGTGTGCCACAACTGCGGCATGATCTTGCCCCCGGAGGCATGTACCTCTTGCACCACGTGCTGCCAGCCGGCCAACGCAGCCTCGCCGTGGAAGTGTGGAATACGCTTGCCCATGGTGGCCACCGGGTCGTTCACCGTGGTTCCTTCGGTGATAATTAAACCCACCTCGCCCTCTGCACGGCGGCGGTAATACGCCGCCACATCCTCACCGGGCACACCGCCCGGCGAAAATTCACGGGTCATCGGCGCCATCACAATGCGATTAGGCAACTCCAGCGAATTAATGGTGTAAGGGCGAAACAGACTACCCAGATCGAGGGACATAATGGATTCCTGTGTGTTCAATTAATGTAATGTCGTGTCACCGGCGAGAAGTGGAACCTCAAGACCAGACACGTTGCTCAAGCTTACGCGGCAGAGTGCGTCCCGGTTCAAACACAGCGCTCGAGGCGCATGCCACGCTAAACACCGAAGAGCGAAAAACCCAATTGGCACACTCTGCCGGCCTTACCAAATTGACACGCACCATGCCAATATGCAACGCTGCTGGCAAGCGTTTCATCCAACAGGAATTCACATGATCAAGATTTACGGTGTGCACGGCTCACCCTTTGTGCGCAAGGTTTTCATCGCCCTGGACTACAAAGACATCCCCTATGAGATCGTTGCCCAGATGCCCTTCTCCGGCGACCAGGACTACCTGAAGATCAATCCCACCGGCAAGATCCCCGCACTGGTTGATGGCGACCTGACAATCGGCGATTCCAAGGTCATCTGCCAACATCTGGAGAACGCCTATCCTGAGCGCCCGCTGTACCCCGAGGATGTAGCAGACAAAGCACGCGCCCATTGGTATGAAGATTTCTGCGGTGGTCAGGTCGCGGAATTGGCAGCAGGCATCTTTTTCCAGCGCTTTATGCGTCCACTGGCGTTCAAGCAGGATCCGGACGAGGAACTGATCGCCAAAATCACAGAGAAGAAACTCCCACCGGTGCTGGACTACCTGGAGAGCATTGTACCCGCTGAAGGCTTCGTCTTTGGCGAATTTATGATGGCCGACCTCTGTATCGCTTCTCCTTTCTTTAATGCTGGATATGCCGGCTACGAAGTAGACGCTGAAAAATGGCCCAACGTTGCCGGCCTTATTGCACGTGTCAGGGAACAGCCACACGTAAAAGCAGTGCTGGAGAAAGAAGCCAAAGCGCTGGGACTGGCGGCTGCCTGATCACCCTCACTGAATTCGGCGTGGAGCGATACTCACGCTGCGCCGATTGCCAGATTTGCAAAGACGCTGGAGAATAGGCCCCCGATTTTAGAACGCCATTTGGCTAGCAATGACCCAGACATACGACTACATCATCATCGGAGCCGGCACCGCCGGCTGCGTACTCGCCAACCGACTCAGCGCAGATCCTGAAACGCAGGTGCTGCTACTCGAGGCCGGCGGCAAGGATGACTACTTCTGGATCAATATTCCGGTGGGCTATCTGTTTACCATCGGCAATCCCCGCACCGACTGGTGCTTCGAAACCGAGCCAGATGACGGCCTCAACGGCCGCTCCCTGGGCTATGCCCGTGGCAAAGTGCTGGGTGGCTGTTCATCCATTAATGCCATGGTTTACATGCGGGGCCAGCAGTACGACTACGACCAATGGGCTGCCGCCGGCAACCAGGGCTGGGGCTGGAAGGACGTGCTTCCGGTATTCAAACAATCCGAGAGCTACCAGCATGGTGCCAGCGAGTTTCACGGCGACCAGGGTGAGCTGCGCGTGGAGGAACGTCGGGTCAGCTGGGACATACTCGATGCCTGGCGCGACGCCGCCGCCGAGACCGGGATTCCCAGAATCGAGGAATACAATCGCGGCGATAACTTCGGCACCGCCTATTTCCAGATGAACCAGCGCAAAGGTCAGCGCTGCAGTGCCGCCCATGCCTTTTTGCACCCTGTCAAAGATCGCCCCAATCTCACCATTAAAACCCAGGCCATGGTGCATGGGCTGGAGCTGGATTCCAGCGACGATAAGCTGCGTGCTACCGGTGTAAAAGCGCGCATCGGCAAGGGCGAAGCCCAGATTTTCAAGGCGCGAAAAGAAGTCATTCTCGCGGCAGGTTCCATCGGCTCTCCGCAATTGCTACAACTCTCCGGCATCGGCCCGCGTCCCCTGCTGGAAAAGCACGGTATAGAGGTCCGCCAGGAACTGATTGGCGTTGGTGAAAACCTTCAGGATCACCTGCAAATCCGCACCGTCTATAGGGTGAGTAACACCACAACCCTGAACACGCTCTACCACTCGCTGTGGGGCAAACTGAAGATGGGGCTGCAGTATCTGTTGTTTCGCACTGGCCCTCTCACCATGCCGCCGTCACAACTCGGGGCATTTGCCAAGAGTGATTCGAATCTCGCCACGCCGGATCTGGAATGGCACGTACAGCCGCTGTCACTGGATAAGTTTGGTGACCCACTCCATACCTTCGACGCGATCACGCCATCGGTATGCAACCTGCGTCCCACCAGTCGCGGGCATGTGCACATTCGCAGCCCCGACCCAGAGGCGGCACCAGAGATCAAACTCAACTACCTGTCCACGGAAGCGGATCGTAAGGCGGCCGTTGAGGGCCTGAAATTCACCCGCCGCATCATGGCCAGCGACGCCATGAAGCCCTTCTCGCCCGAGGAGTTGAAACCTGGCCCCAACATCGAAACTGAAGAGGACCTGGCCAGAGCCGCAGGCGACCTGGGCACCACCATTTTCCACCCGGTAGGCACCTGCAAAATGGGCCGCGACCCCATGGCGGTGGTAGACGAGCGCCTGCGCGTCCACGGCGTTGCCGGGCTGCGGGTAGTGGATGCTTCCATCATGCCCACCATCGTCTCAGGCAACACCAATGCCCCCACGGTCATGATCGCTGAACAGGGGGCGGCGTTTATCCTGTCTGAAAAGTAGAACCAGCTCTCAGTCTGGTACAGTTGCGCCCGGCAAAAAGCCCTAAAAAGGCTCGCCCTTCCCTGCTCGCGGGGTCGGAGGGACATAGGGGACGTGTTCCGAATAAAACACCTAAAAAATCAGGTGTTTTGCAAGCATAAGAAATTTACTAATGGACCATCCTGGGGGCGTAATGCGTAATCCAATGTTTGCGGCTGTTGCAGCTGCGGTCAGCCTGTATGCGAACACAGCCAATGCCAGCAATTGCCCGGCGCTAGACTTCACTATTTCTGACGATGCTTCAATCGAAGTAGTGGCATCAGTACTGGACGGCAACAGCTGTTCAGTCATTTACGGCAACCTGGCCATTGCCTATACCGGCCCGATGACCCAGACCGGTCGCGAAGGCAAAACCCCTTCTTCCATGTCCAACCTCGACACCTTGATCCCGTATTCGGCCATCGATGCCGAAAATGCCGTCATCGAAGGCAACGTGATTATCCAGCTGCACACCGTTTTACCGGTGGGCTACACAGCTTCGATTTCCTGAACCCGGACAACGTGACGTTCACCGACACCGCGTCCATCGAACTGCGCACGCCCGATGGCAGTTTCGCACTGCTTGAAGGCCATGCTTTCCCAGTTGCGTCAGGAGCAACGCGTTTCCACGCTCGTGTCCGGGTACCGGAAGCGCCCTACGGTATTCCCACCCTGCCCCTGTGGGCACTGGGCCTCGTTGCAGCGGCACTGGCAGGCTTCGGCCGCCGGGCGCTGCAACGCCGTCTGGGTTAACTTATTGAGAGCACCGCAGAACGCGGTGCTCAATTTCTCTCTCGCTGTTACGCGTTAAGCACTGAAGCTGGCAAACAACGCCAGGCTGGCATCAACAGCGGCTGCATCGATATCCTTGTGGGTCACCAGCCGCATCACTTGCCCGCCGAGGGTCAGCACACCCCGCGCCTCCAGATGTGCCTTGAGCGCATCCGCGTGTTCGGGGTTCTCAATTACCGCAAACACCATATTGGTTTCTACCGTCGCGGGATCACAGCTAATGCCTTCGATACGCGACAAACCCTCCGCCAGACGCCGGGCATTGTCGTGATCTTCAGCCAGGCGCTCGACGCTGTTGTCCAGTGCATACAACCCCGCCGCGGCAAGCATGCCGGACTGGCGCAAGCCACCGCCGAGCACCTTGCGCCAACGTCGCGCATCGGCAACCACCTCGGCGCTGCCCACCAACACCGAACCTGCGGGGGTTCCCAAACCTTTGGAAAGACACAGCGATACGCTGTCGTAATAGCGACTAATGGCTTCCAGTGAGACCTGCTGCTTAACGCAGGCATTAAACAGGCGCGCACCATCCAGATGCAGGCCGAGACCGTGTTCGTCGCAAAACGCACGTGCTGACGCGTGGTAATCAAAAGGCAGCACCTTACCGGAGCAGGTGTTTTCCAGGCACAGCAGACGGCTACGGGCAAAATGGCTGTCATCCGCTTTGATCTTGGCCCTGACCTTGGCCAGGTCCAGGGTGGCATCGGGCTCAAATTCAATCGGCTGCGGCTGAATGCTACCCAGCACCGCTGCGCCACCACCCTCATACTTGTAGGTGTGGGCTTCCTGGCCGACGATATATTCGTCGCCGCGCTCGCAGTGCGCCATGAGCGCGACCAGATTACTCTGGGTACCTGTGGGTAAAAACAGACCCGCCTCTTTGCCAGCCAACCGGGCCAAAGTGTCTTCCAGTTGTTTCACGGTGGGATCATCACCGAGCACATCATCACCCAACTCGGCCTTAACCATGGCCTGCTTCATGGCAACACAGGGCCGGGTCACGGTGTCACTGCGGAAATCCGCGATCAGTTCACTCATTCGACACCCGACTCATCAAATTCAAACCCACCCGCTTTCTTCATGGTCAGGCGATGGCGTGGTCCCGGGGTGTCCGCCTCGCCCGCATCGTAGCCAGCATCGCCTTCCCACATGGACACCAGGTCCTCGCCACAGGCGGAGATCTTGGTACGGTAATAACGCGGCTCGAGTGGCACAAAATCTGCCATCGCCTGAGCCACGCTGTTATAGCGGCTGAGCAGACACAAGGTCACATAAGTCGGCGGGACCAGCTCAATCTCGCCAGCGCGGTGCTGGGCAAGCGCCTGTGCGCCGGTCAGCCACTGGCTGTCCTTGATCTCGCCGTCGTCGATGGTCACTTCACCGCTGGGAGCGGGCGTGACAAAAAACCAGGTCGCAAAGCGGCGATTCCCCATGGGGGGCGGCGTCCAGTGCGAGATCATGGTCATGTCGGCGGGGGGCACATCCAACGCCGCCTCCTCCATGGCTTCTCGCGCCGCAGCAATACGGGCACGCTCCTCTATGGCGTCTTCTTCAGCGCCATCCTCCGGATCTATCCGGCCACCGGGAAACACCCACATACCGCCAAAGGCAATCTTGGAATTTTTGCGCAACATCAGGGTTTCCATACCGCCTTCTCCATCGCGGAGCAGAATAACGGTTGCTGCAGGAATCAGTTCTGTCGGTTCGGCAGGCGCTTCGCCCTTGGACAGACGTTGGGCGAAGTCTTTTACGTTTTTCTCAGTCATTGTTTTAGGGTCGGTTTGCTTGACTGCCTATGATAACGGCAAAGGGGCGCTCTCTTTAACCGCCCGGAGGCTGAAGTTGGTTTCAATATTTTTAACTCCGGGTATTTTCAGTATCCGGTTCATGGCTAATTCGGAAAAATGATCCATGCTGCGGGCCACGGTTTTGAGCAGGAAGTCGTGAGAGCCACTCATCGCATGCGCCTCAACAATGTATTCCTCACCTTCTACCGCCGACAGAAATTTGGCCAGTTTTCGATCATCCTGGGTTTCCAGGGTGACCAGCACAAATGCCGTCACCTGTAGGCCAATAGCGCGCCGATCCAGTTTCGCCCCGTAGCCCTCAATCACGCCGGCCTCTTCCAATGCCCGCACCCGGCGATAGCACGGCGACTCTGACAGGCCCACCATTTCCGCGAGATCCACGTTGGACATGCGCCCATCGTGTTGTAGTGCCCTGAGGATGTCTTTTTCCTGGCGCTCCAGTTTCACGGTGATTTCCCCCTGATATTCATTCTTTATAGAAATATTTCATCTATTTAAACTCTATTATAGACACAAATAGAATAATTCCTGCCCCCACCTGCGACTACTATTTTGGAACCGCTTTCATAAACACAACATCAGGTGATATCTCATGGCAGACCTGTTCGAAAACCCAATGGGCCTGAACGGCTTCGAATTCGTTGAATACGCCGCTGCAGAGCGCGGCATTCTGGAACCCGTGTTTACATCAATGGGCTTTACCCATGTGGCCAGCCACCGCAGTAAGGATGTAGACCTGTGGCGCCAGGGCGATATCAACTTCATCATCAACTACGAGCCCAAGTCCTGGGCCTACTACTACGCCGAAGAACACGGCCCCTCCGCCTGTGGCATGGCCTTCCGTGTCAAGAACGCCAAGGCCGCCTACGAACGGGCTCTGGAGAAAGGTGCACAGCCTATCGATGTACCCGTGGGGCCCATGGAACTCAAACTGCCGGCCATCAAGGGCATTGGCGGCGCTATTCTGTACCTGATCGATCGCTACGAGGACGGTGCTTCCATCTACGATATCGATTTCGAATATCTCGAAGGCGTCGATCGTCATCCGATCGGCTGTGGCTTTAAAGTCATCGACCACCTGACCCACAACGTGTATCGCGGCCGCATGGACTACTGGGCCAAGTACTATGAAGACCTGTTCAACTTCCGTGAGATCCGTTACTTCGACATCAAGGGTGAGTACACAGGCCTGCGTTCACGCGCCATGACTGCGCCGGACGGCAAAATCCGTATTCCGCTCAATGAAGAAGGCCAGGCCGGCGGTGAAGGCCAGATCGAGGAGTACCTGCTGCAATACAATGGCGAAGGTATTCAACATATCGCCTTCTCCTGTGACAACCTGCTGGAGTGCTGGGACAAGCTCAAGGCCAACGGCGTGCCCTTTATGACCGCCCCGCCTGAAACCTATTACGAGATGCTCGACGAGCGCCTGCCCCATCACAGCGAGCCCGTGGATGAGCTCAAAGCCCGCGGCATACTGCTGGACGGTTCCACAGAGGAAGGCGATGAGCGCCTGCTGCTGCAGATTTTCTCAGAGACACGAATCGGCCCCATTTTCTTTGAGTTCATTCAACGCAAGGGCGACGAGGGCTTTGGCGAAGGTAACTTCCAGGCCCTGTTTGAATCCATGGAACGCGACCAGATGCGCCGCGGTGCGCTCAAGACCGACGAAGACGCAGCCTGAGGCCGACCATGAATCTGAAACGCATACATCACGTAGCCTATCGTTGCCGCGACGCCAAGGAGACGGTGGAGTTTTACCAGCGCGTGCTAGGCATGGGATTTGTTCTTGCCATCGCCGAGGATCAGGTGCCATCAACCAAGGCGCCCGATCCCTATATGCATGTCTTCCTCGATGCGGGCATGGGCAACGTGCTGGCATTTTTCGAACTGCCCAACTCCCCGGATATGGGCTTTGACGGCAACACCCCGACTGGGTCCAGCATATCGCCTTTGAGGTAGAAAACTGGGAAGCCCTGCTCGCGGCCAAGACTGCGATCGAAGCCGAGGGGCTGGAAGTGATTGGCCCCACCAATCACGGCATTTTCCAGTCCATTTATTTCCGCGATCCCAACGGCCACCGCCTGGAACTCGTGGCCAATACCTGTACTGACGAGGAAATGGCTGAGCTCAACCGCGTGGCACCCGCTATGCTGGAAGAGTGGAGCCAGACCCGCAAAGCCCCACGTCATGCTGCGTGGTTACACGAAAAGGAATTTACCGGAGACAAAACATGAAACTGGCCAGCCTCAAATCCGGCCGCGACGGCAAACTGATTGTCGTTTCCCGCGACCTGAGTCGCGCCGTAAGCGCCGAAACCATCGCGCCCACCCTGCAAGCAGCCCTGGACGACTGGGCAGCGAAAGAACCGGCATTGGTTGCGCTGTACAATGACCTGAACGCCGGCAACTGCAACGGTGCCTTCGACTTTATCCCGGAAGACTGTGCAGCCCCCTGCCCCGGGCTTACCACTGGGCGGATGGCAGCGCCTATGTCACGCACGTGGAGCTGGTGCGCAAGGCCCGTGGCGCAGAATTACCCGAATCTTTCTGGACTGACCCGTTGATCTACATGGGCGCCTCGGACGCGTTCATCGGTCCGCGCGACGACATCGAAGTCGAGAGCGAAGACTGGGGCATCGATTTCGAAGCCGAGGTCGTGGTGATTACCGACGACGTGCCCGCCGGCACATCGCCTGAACTGGCGCGCAACCACATCCGATTAATCGGCCTGGTCAACGATGTATCACTACGTAATCTGATCCCGGCGGAGCTGGGCAAACAGTTTGGTTTCTACCAGTCAAAACCCTGGACCAGCTTCACGCCGGTGCTGGCAACGCCCGATGAACTCGGCGATGCCTGGGATGGTGCAAAGCTGCACCTGCCGCTGCGCGCCACGCTCAACGGCGAGCTTATTGGCGCACCGAATGCGGGTGTGGATATGACCTTCGACTTTCCCACGCTGATCGCGCACTGCGCGAAATCCCGCGCGCTCATGACCGGCACGGTCATCGGCTCGGGTACGGTCTCAAATGTTGGCAGCGAGGCAGGCTCTTGCTGCCTGGCCGAAGTGCGCTGTCTCGAAACCATCGCCAATGGTTCACCCAGCACCCCCTTTATGAGCTTTGGTGATCGCGTAGAAATCGATATGCTGGACGACGCTGGCAACAGCATTTTCGGCAACATCGATCAGCGGGTGGTGCAGTACACGCCGCCCCAATAGAGGCAGAGCATGAAACTATACTCGTACTACCGTTCATCCGCGTCCTATCGACTGCGCATTGCCCTCAAACTGAAGGGCATTGCGTACGACTACCACGCCGTCAATCTGCTGCAGGCAGAGCAGCGCTGTGACGCCTATCTGGCTATCAACCCGCTCGGCCTGGTGCCAACGCTGATTCTGGATGATGGCGCCAGGCTGACCCAGTCGAGCGCCATCATCGAGTACCTGGAAGAGACCCATCCCGAACCTGCACTGCTGCCCGAGAATCCACTGGCCCGCGCTCGCGTCCGCTCCCTGGTGAATGCCGTCGCCTGCGAAATTCAGCCGCTGTGTAACAGTGGCGTGACGGAGCACCTTAAAAAGGTCATGGGGGTCTCTGACGCAGGCATTGGCGAGTGGTATGAACGCTGGATGCCGCGCGGCTTTGTCGCGGTAGAAGAAATGCTCGAGACCGCATCAACAGCCTTCGCAACAGGCGACGCGCCAGGCATGGCTGATATTTTCCTGGTACCCCAAGTCTATAATGCGCGCCGCTTCAATCTCGACATGGCGCCCTACCCCAACATTACCCGCGTCGTCGATGCCTGCAACGAACTACCTGCCTTTATTGAGGCGGCGCCCGAGCAGCAACCGGACGCACCATCGTCGTAACCACAGCAGAACAATGAGCCAGCAAGACATAATAAACAGCCTACCCGCCCACCTGCGCCCCTTCGTCAAGGTCCAGGACTACAGCGATTACACGCCACGAGACCAGGCGGTATGGCGGTTCATTATGAAACACCTCACCGGGCAACTGGAAAAAACAGCACACCCGGTGTACCTCGACGGCCTTGCCCGCACCGGCATCGCCCTCGATCACATTCCCTCCATCGAAGAAATGAACGCATGCCTGACCCAACTGGGTTGGCGCGCGGTGGTCGTCGACGGTTTTATCCCGCCGGCAATTTTCATGGAGTTCCAGGCGCTAAAGGTGCTGGTCATCGCGCTGGATATGCGCAGCGTGTACAACGTCTTCTACACCCCGGCACCCGATATCGTGCACGAGTCTGCCGGTCACGCACCGTTCATTGTCGATATCGACTACGCCGAGTTTTTGCAGCGCTTTGGCGCGGTAGGCATGAAGGCAATCGCCACGCGGGAAGACCTCGAGCAGTACGAGGCCATTCGCAAGCTGTCGATTCTCAAGGAGTGCCCGGACAGCTCCTCCGATGAAATCGCGTCAGGAGAAGCCGAGTTGGAACGACTGGCACAAAGCGAGCAACCGCCCTCGGAGGCTGCGCTACTCACTCGCCTGCACTGGTGGACCGTGGAATACGGACTGGTCGGCGATCCCGATGACTATCACATCTTCGGCGCGGGCCTGCTGTCTTCACTCGGCGAGAGCCGCCACTGCCTGAATGATGAAGCCGTCAGGAAAGTACCGCTGACGGTTGATGCCGTGAACACAGCTTATGACATCACGCGCGAGCAACCACAGTTGTTCGTGACCAAGAGCTGCAAGCACCTCAGCCAGGTGTTGGAGGAATTCGCCGCGTCCATGTGCTTCAAGCGCGGTGGCGCGGAGTCACTGCGCACCGCCATCGATGCCGCCAGTATGTGCACGGCGACCTATGACAGTGGCATGCAGGTAAGCGGCGTGTTCTGCGAGGTCCTGTGTGACGCCGTGGGTAATGCCACCTATCTGCGTACCAGTGGCCCCACCCAGCTCGCCTACCGCGACCAGGAAATCATCGGTCATGGCGTGGCCTGGCACAGCGAGGGTTTTGGCTCACCTATCGGTCATATCAAGGACTTCAGCCGATGCCTGTCCGAGTACACCATTGACGAGTTGGCCGCCCACAACATAGCCATCGGCAAACCGGTGCGCCTTGAATACCTTTCGGGCATCACCGTTGAAGGGACGCTCGACAAGGTGTTTCGACAGGACCACCGCAATCTGATACTGACGTTCAGCGACTGCAGTGTGCAGGATTTGCACGGCCGTATTCTGTTCGACCCCGCCTGGGGAACATATGACCTGGCAGTAGGTTCGAGCATTCCCTCCGTGTACGGCGGCGTCGCCGACCGCACCGCCCTGCAGCTCTACAAACCCACTCCGCACACCGAGACCATTCGCGTTGAACACGACGTGCAACTGATGGCCTGCTATGCGCTGGTCGAGAACGTGCGCCGCGCGGAAAAGAACAGCAGTGATCCGGACATCCAGGACGCGCTGACTGCAGCGCTGGAGGCGTATCCAGAGGAATGGCTGCTGCGCGCTGAAATGCTCACGGTGGCCAGCAAGGCGCTGCACGAACGCCTGGTCGACGAATTGCGCAGCCTGGGCGAGACACACGACGCACTACAGGAGTTGACTGCGCTGGCGATTAATCCAGAATACGCTTTTGCAAAATCCGCATAAGGCTATTCCAATGCTCAACAACAAACGCATCGTGATCACCGGCGCCGCAGGTACGCTCGGCCAAGCCGCCGCCACTATTGCCCACCAACACGGCGCAGAAGTCATTGGCCTGGACATCGTCGACAACGCCGACGTTCCCGGTGGCAGTTATCACAAGGTTGATCTGCTCGACCGCGAAGCGACCCAGGCAGTGATCGCAGGTATCGGACCCTTCGATGCGTTGCTTAACATTGCAGGCGGCTTTGCCATGGGTGTAGATGCGGCAGATCCCAGTGATGAACAGTGGAACTGGATGTTCCGCATCAATGTCGAGACCCTGCGCAATGCCATCATCGCCGCCGCACCGGTGCTGAAACAGCAGCGTGGCGCCATCGTTAACGTCGGCGCGCTGGGCGCGGTCTCGGGTCAGGCTGCAATGAGCGCCTACGGCTGTGCCAAGTCGTCGGTGATGCGCCTCACTGAGAGCCTGTCAGAAGAGATGAAGGCAGCTGGGGTCAACGTTAATGCGGTGCTACCCAGCATCATTGATACCCCCCTAATCGCGAGGGCATGCCTGACGCTGACTTCGCTGAGTGGGTCTCCCCGGAGCAATTGGCGGAGGTCATGTGCTTTCTGGCATCCGACGCTGCAAGCGCGGTGCACGGCGCCCTGCTGCCAGTGAAAGGGCTCGTCTGACCGGCGTCAGGGCAGCTGTTTCAACGCTGAAATCCCACAATTACCTTGATTGCCTGGTCCGAGTCGCGGGCCACGGCAAGTGCGCTACTGAAGTCCTAGTGATCAAAGCCAGCAAAAGCCAGTGAAAACCGCATGGCATGAGCTGTTGCGTGCACCCGTTCACGAGTGAATGGATGTGAATGGCATGCTCAACGCCGCGAACAGGATTTTCGGGTCAATAGCAGGGAACTTCGACAGGTCAGCAGGCCCGGTCGACATAATCAGCTAGGATGTCTACTCTCAATAGGCCGTTTATAAGCCCTGGCCGTGAGTCATAGTCTTCCATCCAGCCGGAGAATTCTTTCGTTGTTACCTCGTCGGCGGACAGCTAACCCACTGCCATAAGCAGTGCCATACCGCACAGCAAAAGTCGCTTTTTCATGGCCAAAGCCTCAGTCATAATTTCGATCTGAGAATGCGTGTGACTGCAATCTAATACAGTGCGGGAGTGTCCGCATAGGTAGTTTTCGTCAATGTGGCGCGATGTTGACTAAAACGGAGCTTTATCTACGCTATTGATACTCTAATTCAGTTTGAGATCGACTCACGTAAGGACACCGACCATGCGACGTATTCTGTTTCCACTTGGCCTGAGCGCCATCCTCGTCACTCCAGTCAGTCTGGCCGATACCATAGAGCTGGCCGATGGCACCCTGCTTGAGGGTACATTTGTCGGCATGAGTAACGGGATCATGATGTTTGATACGGGCGCCGGCATCGAGGCTTTCCCCGAGGATGAGGTGGTTGCGATATTCAACTCTGAAGGCGTCGCCGCACGCGAGGCTGCGCAAGAAGCGGTGCCCGCACCCAAAGCAGAACCGGCACCACCACCCCCGCCTAAAACAGCCACCGTCGCCAGCGGTACCCGTCTGGTCATACGCATGTCCGAGGCCATCGACACCCGCCGTCATTCTTCGGGGCACCGCTTTCGCGCCCAGCTGGAAAGCGCACTGATGGTCGATGGTGTCACCGTAGCCCCTCGCGGCACCATGCTCTACGGCCGAATCACCCAGGCCAAAAGCGCAGGCCGCGTGGCGGGCTCCTCCGAAATGGCAATCGAATTCACCGACATTATGTTGAACGAGCTGATGTATGAAATTACCACTGATGGGTTGAAGGCACAGACAGGTAATGAGGCGGGAAGAACCGCCAAGCGCACCGCTCGGGCAGCGGCCCTGGGCGGCCTTTACGGAGGCAGTTCCAGCGCCAAGAAAGGTGCCAAGGTGGGCGTGGGTGCCTCCATTCTCACCAGTGGCGCATCCATTAATATTCCCGCTGGCACCCTGGTCGAAACGAACCTGCGTGCGCCACTGACGGTAAAACTGTAGTAACGGGACCTAGCGGAGATAGCTCTACGCCAACACCTCGCCAGCCAGCGCTGCTACTCGCCGGGTGCGCTACCACCTACAAGCCACCCAACCAGGCGATCACTGAGGTCGATGAATCCACAGGATACCGCCAGATCAGTGCCTATCGCACTAACAATGTCGATGAAACCCTCGTGCTGCTGGCCTTCTCAGGTGGTGGTACACGCGCAGCCGCCCTTTCTTACGGCGTTATGCAAGAACTCAGAGACACCTACATGGAGCGCAGTGGTGGACCTTTGCGTTTATTGAACGAGGTGGACAGGATTTCCTCACTCTCGCCGAATATATAACTTTATACTGATTTATAGGTATGCATTTTAGTCTTTAATGACAAGATTAACGAGCTTGCTGACTAGCGGGTTAATTAACAGAACAACTGGATAAGCAATTAAAAATGCAGTTCCCCAAGATTTTAACCAGATGAGTAAGATGTTTTCTATTAAACCAAAATTAAGAAGGCAAATTATTAAAGACATCAGACATGACATGAGTAAAGACATGAAAAAAGAAAAAACTAATGGAGTGTACTTTTTCGGTATCAATGACATTCCTTAATTCAAGTATGACTCATAACGCTTGCGAAAGCGGACGGTCTGGAAGGCCGTCCGGGAGCGCACTGCCCGCTCTTGTTATATTGTTTCATCCCTGTACGCCCCCGCCAAGACTTGGTTTCTACTCAGCTCAGGCCCCTTCCAAACAACTACAATGAGCCCACCATTCACTTCATCGACAATTTGCAGTACAGCGATCGAAGCTGGCGCAATAAACCTGCTTTCATAAGGCGTGACATCCAGCGCGGTCTCCTCCATCGCCTCTCTGGCCGCAGCAACCCGGGCCCGCTCCTGGATGGCGTCCTGATCTGAGCCATCCTCGGGATCAATGCGGCCGCCGGGGAACACCCAAAAGCCGCGAAAGACGATTCGAGAGTTCTTGCGCATCAGTTTTTCAACGCCGTCAGCGCCATCGCGCAACAGAAGAACTGTCGCCGCGGGGATCAGTTCAGTGGGCTCTGCGGGCGCATTGCTCTTTGACAAACGCTTGGCAAACTCCGCCACATTCTTTTGCTTCGTAATTTTCAGGTCACTGGAAATGCCGTCCTATGATGACGGCAAAGGGGCGCTCTCTTTAACCGCACTTAGGCTGACGCCGACTTCGCCACCCGGGTGGCACTGCAGCCGCTGGCGGAAGTCATGTGTTTTCTGGCATCGGATGCGGCGAGCGCCGCACACGGCGCCCTACTTCCGATAAAAGACCTGGCCTGCCCCCTGGGTTACCGCTAACGCTGGCAGGCTACGAGCACCTTAAGTGCCTGGGCTTGGTCGCGCGCCATTGCCAACGCATCGGGAAACTCCGACAAGTCATAACGATGACTGACCAGCGGTGAAGGATTGACCTCACCGCTGGCCAGCATCTCGATCACCTGTGGGAATTCATCCGGATAGGCCATCGAGCCACTGACCTGAAGCTCCCGGAGCAGCAGGTTCACCAGATCAAATTCCACCGGCGCTTTGTGCACGCCCACTACAACCACGCGCGCATTCACCGGCGCCATATTCACGATCTGATTGAACACCGGGCCGGCACCCGTGGCCTCGAAGAACGCATCTGCTGCAGGCATGGGCATGCCCATGACGTCGCGGGTGCCCCAGCGCTCAGAGAGGAATTGGAACAGATCACCTTCGCTCGCCTTAAACGGTGCGGCGCCTAACTGGCTGGCGGTCTTGAGACGCTGCCCCGAGAGATCCACCACCACAATGTCATCAACACCGTAGTAGCGAGCCACGAGCACAATACCAAGACCGATAGGACCGGCTCCAAACACCACGACCCGATCCTGCGGGGTCAGCGACGCCTTGTGCACAGCGTGCATAGACACTGCCAGCGGCTCCACCAGTGCGCCCTGCTCGAAATCCAGGGTATCGGGCAGCTTGATCACGCTCTGCTCGTCCTGCGCTGCGCCCCTGACATGCAGCAGTGGTGTAAAACCACCCTCGGGGCCGCCATTGCCAATATGGTTGCTGTTGGCCACCGGATTAACGACAACCCGGTCACCGACGGCGACATGAGAGACATTGCTGCCAGCTTCCACCACAGTGCCGGAGAGTTCGTGGCCAAGGCGCATGGGCACACCAGGGCCGAGAAGACCACCCATGCTGATGTAACCCAAATCCGAGCCGCAGATACCGCACTGCTCGACTTTCACGATCACATCATCGGACGCCGCCTGAGGCGCATCCACCTCGGTCAATTTGACGCTGTCGACGCCGTCGACAACCACTTGCAAAATCCCCACTGTGAATCTCCTTATTGTTCAGCGCAGGCAGAGCCTGGCCCCGCATGCGCCTGGCGGCAGCAACTACCTCAACACATATGCGCAAATGGTAAACCATGACGCCAAAGTGCCAGTATGGGTATTGATACCCAAGCCACCGACCCACCTATATTTCTATTTTTTAGAATATATAAGCCGATTTAATGCGTTTTTATTTCGCTATTTTCGGACTTATAGTTTCTCCATCGCAGGCCACTACAGGCCGCAACCAAACGCATCCACTGGAGAGACACGATGACCACCGCAGAAATCAACCAACAACTTAACGCCGGCATTAGCGCTGCAATCCCCGCCGAGCTCACCGACCTACTGGCCAGAACCCTGATGGCAGCGCTTTTCATTCTCGCCGGACTGTCGAAGATTTCCGGATATGAAGGCAACCTCGCTTACATGGCCAGCGTGGGAGTTCCCGGCTTCCTGCTCCCCGCCGTGATCGCCCTCGAAGTGCTTGGCGGCGCGGCCCTGGTAGTCGGCTTCCAGACACGACTGGTTGCCATTCTGCTCGCCTTGTTCAGCATCGCATCCGGCGTACTGTTCCACTTAGATCTCGCCGACCAGATGCAGTTCATCATGCTCTTAAAGAACCTGGCGATGGCGGGCGGCTTGCTGGCCATAGCCAATGCGCGCCCCGGCGCCTTCACCCTCGACCGCAAACTGGGCGCGTAAGCGCCCTCCATACAGGAGGAAACAATCATGGGATTACTCGTAGACGGCAAGTGGCAGGACACCTGGTACGACACTAAATCTTCCGGCGGTAAGTTTGTGCGCGAGGATGCACAGTTCCGCCACTGGATTACCCCCGACGGCAGCGCCGGCCCCAGTGGTGAGGGTGGCTTCAAGGCAGAGCCAGGTCGGTACCATCTGTACGTATCATTGGCCTGTCCCTGGGCGCATCGCACCCTGATCATGCGCACCCTAAAGGGGCTTGAAGACCTTATTTCGGTCTCGGTGATCAGCCCGATCATGTTGGAAAACGGTTGGACCTACGACGAGACCACCGGCAGCTCTGGCGACGCATTGAACCAGCGCCAGTTCCACCATCAGGTCTACACCGATGCCGACAGCACTTACTCAGGCCGGGTCACAGTACCCGTCCTCTGGGACAAAGAGCGCAATACCATCGTCAACAATGAGTCCTCAGAAATTATCCGCATGCTCAACACAGCGTTTAATGACTTAACGGGCAATACAGATGACTACTACCCCGAGGCCATGCGCACAGGCATCGATGAGTGGAACGAGCGGATTTACCCGGCCGTGAACAACGGCGTGTACCGCGCTGGATTTGCCACCAGCCAGGACGCCTACGAAGAAGCCTACCAGGTTTTATTTGCCGAGCTGGATGCACTGGACGCACATCTGCAGAGCAATCGCTACCTCATGGGCGACACACTGACTGAGGCCGATATTCGATTGTTTACCACGCTGATTCGTTTTGACGCGGTGTATCACGGTCACTTCAAATGCAACCGGCAACGGCTGGAGGACTTCGCCGCCCTGCCGCGCTACATCCGCGATATTTATCAGCTAACCGGCGTGGCCGCGACAGTCGATTTCGATCACATCAAGCGCCACTACTATGCCTCGCACCTGATGATTAACCCCACCGGCGTGGTACCCGCAGGGCCTGATATCGACTACATGAGCTGATACAAAAAAAGGGAGTGGCCAGGCCACTCCCTTTTTGTCATCGTCGCAGGACTTACTTGGGCGGCATACGGATACCACCGTCCATACGAATGACTTCAGCATTCATATAGGGGTTGGTAATACACTCCATGACCGTGAATGCCAGCTCTTCGCCGACACCCAGACGTTTGGGGAACAGTACTGAGGCACCAAGCTTAGCCTTGAACGCTTCGGCGTGTTCGCCTTCACCGTAGATCGGCGTATCAATCAGACCGGGCGCTACCGTATTCACTCGAATACCAGCAGAGCTCAGGTCACGGGCAATCGGCAAAGTCATGCCCACTACACCGCCCTTGGAAGCCGAGTAGGAAGCCTGGCCGATCTGGCCGTCAAAGGCGGCGCAGGAAGCGAGGTTAACAATTGCGCCACGAGCGCCATCTGCATCCATGGGCTCTGTTTTGGCCATAGCCGCAGCAGCACGACTCAATACGTTAAAGGTACCAATCAGGTTGACCTGAATGACAAATTCGAAGCCCTTGAGATCCATGGGGTCGTTGTTGCGATCGATGGTACGCGCAGGCAGCCCCAGCCCCGCAGAGTTAACACAGGCCCGCAGGGGGCCAAGCTCACAGGCAGCCGCTATGGCGGCGTCGGCATCTTCAGTCTTGGTAACGTCACACTTAACGAACACACCGCAGATTTCTTCAGCGACCTGCTTACCTTTTTCTTCGTTGAGATCAGCGATGACCACTTTGGAGCCGGCCTCAGCCAGCTGACGTGCGGTCGCCTCGCCGATGCCGGAAGCACCGCCGGTAACAATGGACGAACTACCCTGCAGATTCACTCTTGGCATGATGATTTCCTTGATAACTGAGTTAGAAATTGAGTCGGTATCTGGTTCCGAGGGCCGCATAGTACCCCACTTCAGGCGGATTGAACCTGACCGCAGGTGACAACAACATTTACCGCAGGTGACGCCCTACAAGATCGGTTCGGCTGCGCGCAGACGGCGCCGCAAGGGCCTGGCTACGTCTCGATAGCCAGGGTGCGCCGCAGGAACGTGGCATGTGCTGCCATATAGTCCCGGGTAACCTGGGCTTGCCGTGCAATGATTTCGAACCCGTGAAAGCCGCCAGGGGCGGTATGGAACTCGCAGGCAACACCTGCTGCACGCAGGCGCTCTGCATAGTGCGTGGATTCGTCGTAGAACAGGTCCGCATCACCAATCCCAATCCAGGTTTCAGGCAGGCCTGTCAGGTCCTGGCGCCTGGCGGGAACCGCGTACTCACGCACCTCAGGCTCACCGGGGGCGTGCCCGAGAAAGTGGCCCCAGCCTGCGCGGTTACTCTGGTTATTCCACACCGCGTGCTTGATCGCATCCAGTTGAGTATTAGCGGCGGTCTCGTCGTCCAGCATCGGGCAGAACAGCCCCTGGGCCACAGGTTGCACCCCGCCTTCATCGCGGATGCGATGCGCCAGTAAGGCGGTGAGACAACCGCCTGCACTCATACCAGAGATGGCGATGCGGGCAGGGTCCACACCCAGCGAAGGCGCCTGCTGCTGGAGCCATAGCCAGGCGGCATAGCAATCATCTGGAGCCGCAGGATACGGATATTCGGGCGCGAGGCGGTAATCCACCGACACCACCACTACGCCAAGGTTCTGCACCCACTGGAGACACTGATAATCATCCATAGGGACGCTGCCGATTATCAGCCCACCACCGTGAATCCACAGAACTGCCGGGCCTGTCCCGCCACCCTCGGGGGCATAAACCCGGACACCGAAGTCGCCGCAATCGTGGTCGTTGACGACCACGCCCGCAGGGGGCGTCAGGCTCTTAGTCCGCCCTGTAATCCGCTTGCCCAGCCACAGCACCCACCCCCAGTCGAGACGAATACCAGGGAGACGCTTAAAGATGCCGCGCAATTCAGGGTTAATGCGTTCAATATCCAAAATCTGCTTTCCTCAGGGTGGGTTTACGAAACAATCGAGGCATTGAACGGTGCCAGAAAATTCGGCCGCCGAAAAGATCGACACCAATCAATAGGCCAACAAAGGATGCCGCAGGTCGCCTTGCACAAGCACCGAGAGGTCGACGGCTTCGTCTTCCGGGTACAGGGTATTAATCGTCAGATTAGGTTCAGACACATAGGCGTTAGGTCCCATGGCACCAACAGTCTGACTGACGTTGAAAAACGTTTGTGATACGCCGTCAACTTCCAACTGTATGCGATAGCTTGCCATGGGCTCCAGACTCGCGCCCCGCTCACGCCAGTCTTCCGGCACATTGGGCGAGTTCATCAATCGGTCCAGTTGAGCCTGATCTTCTTCACTTCCACGCATCAGCGCAGCCTGTTGCAGCGACATGAGAATTACCGACAAGGTGTCTTCCCATCCGTTCTTCATTGTTGCTGCCCCCTGGCGACTGAATAGAAAGTCAAAATGATTGCTGACCTGACTCAGCGATGCTTCGCCTATAGCATTACTGAACAGCCCCACCCAGCCACGATTGACCATAAGAATATTACTGGCACCATCGATCAGCGTTGCCGGGTATGGGTCGAGGGCCCGCAATGTCATGGTCATCGCCTTGCGCAGCCAGCGCATTTGTGGCGCGTGGAAATCCACCCTGGTGACATTGGGGTTGAAGCCCGCCGCTATGAGCAGATGGTTCGTATCTCGTTCGCCGAGGGCCAGCTCCCTGGCTATGCCAAGCACCAGCGCCTTGCTGGGCAGGGAACGACCATTTTCTAATCGGCTGATATGGCGCGGGGAAGAATCTAGCTTCGAGGCCAGCGTTTCCTGGTTCATTGCCCGCACCCCACGCCAGAATTTGAGCAGGCGCCCGAAAGGGAGTTCGATGGCAGTGTAGGAGGCAGAACCGGACATGGTATGTCATGTTATCTTCGCTCCGGATTCGCCACAATAGCCATCACAACTGCAATGCAAACAAAGAGGTAAACCATGCCCGCCCCCTTGATGAGCGATCGCGACCTGGAATTCATGCTGTATGAACTGTTCGATACCGAGGCGTTGACGCAGCGCGCCCAATACGCAGACCATAACCGGGAAACTTTTGACGCCACTCTGGGCACGGCCAAAACCGTGGCAGAGAAGGTGCTGCTGCCGTTCCGGCAGAAGGCCGACAACGAACAGCCCACGTTCGACGGTGAAAAGGTACACATGATCCCCGACATCAAGGTCGGCGTGGACGCTATCATTGAATCGGGCCTGGCCACTCCCACTGCAAGTTACGAGACAGGTGGTATGCAACTGCCCTATATCGTAGCCAATGCCGCAACATCCTATCTGGTGGCTGCCGGTGGTGTTGCGACCGGCTATACCGGCCTGACGACCGCCAATGCAAACCTCATTGAAGCGCACGGCAACCAGGAGCAGATTGAAAAGTGGGTGCATCCCATGCGTTCGGGCCGCTTCGCCGGCACCATGGCAATGACCGAACCCGGCGCCGGTTCCGGCCTCGCCGACCTTACCACCACCGCGGTCAAACAGGCTGATGGAAGTTTCCGTGTCTCTGGCAGCAAGATTTTCATTTCCGGCGGCGACCATGAACTCAACGAGAATATCGTGCATCTGGTACTGGCCCGAGTGAAAGGCGCGCCCAAAGGCGTGAAAGGTATCTCGCTGTTTATTGTTCCGAAATTCTTGGTCAACGACGACGGTTCTGTCGGCGAGCGCAACGAAGTCGCCCTGGCCGGGCTGTTCCACAAGATGGGCGGCCGAGCCCAGACATCGACCGCGCTCAGCTTCGGTGAGCAGGACGGAGCCGTTGGCTATCTTGTCGGCGAAGAGAACAAGGGGCTGATGTACATGTTCCACATGATGAACGAAGCGCGCATCATGGTGGGATCATCCGCTGCCGTCACTGGCGTGGCAGGCTACCAGTACTCGCTGGACTACGCCAAAGAGCGCCCCCAGGGCCGTTTGCTGTCAGAGAAAGATCCGCATGCGCCGCCGGTTAACATCATTGAGCACCCGGACATCCGCCGCATGCTACTTGCACAGAAGGCCTACGCTGAAGGCGCACTCGCACTGTGCCTCTACGGCAGCTACCTGGTGGACGATGAAAAAACCGCCGCGACCGAGGAAGAGCGCCAGGCCGCTCATACACTGCTCGACTTCCTCACGCCAATCATCAAGACCTGGCCCTCTGAATACGGGCCCAAAGCCAACTACTTTGCGATCCAGGTACTCGGTGGCCATGGCTACATCAACGAACATCCGGTGGAAATGTTCTACCGCGACAACCGCCTGAATCCGATTCACGAAGGTACCACCGGCATTCAGTCCATGGATTTGCTGGGGCGCAAAGTGCCCATGAATGGTTTTGCCGGTTACACCGCGTGCTTGAATGAGATCGAAAAAACGATTGCCCTGGCTGCCTCGCGCGACAATCTTAGCGCCTACGCGACACAGTTGGCGGATGCCGTCACCCTGCTCAAGTCAACTACAGAAGCCGTGCTGGGCGCCACCCAGTCGCAGAATATTGACGCGGTATTCTCCAACTCTGTGCAGTACCTGGAGATGTTTGGTCACGTGGTCATTGCCTGGCTATGGCTGAAGCAGGCCTGCGTCGCAGACCTTGCCCTGGAGCAGCAACCTCACGAAGCCGATGAACAGTTCTATCGCGGTAAGTTACAGGCCATGCAGTACTTCTTCCGCATTGAGCTTCCCGAGATCCGGCACTGGGCCAAGATCATTGGCGAGGTGGATACAACCAGCTACGACATGCAGGCCGCCTGGTTCTAAATCAGGGCAACACAAAAAAGGCGTTAACGCGCTATGTGCGTTAACGCCTGTCCACACAATGAATAAAAGTTACCCGCGGTAAGTGCTAGCCGGCACCGTCACTCTGTTCTGGCTGGTAGCGTTCAAACCAGGCCAGAATAGCGGCCACTTTCCCCAATAACTGGCTGGGGCGCTTCGCAATACTGTGCGAGGCACCCGGCATTCTCACTATGGCGGTATCTACGCCCTGCAGTTTCAGTGCCGCATAGTACTGCTCGGTTTCCCACATGGGTGTGCGCCAATCAGACTGCCCTGTTAACAGCATGGTGGGCGTGGTCACATTACCCACAAGCGACAACGGGGATCGCTCCCAATAACGCTCAGGGTTTTCCCAGGGCATTTCGCCGAACCAGTAACGGGCAAAGAACGTGGTCATGTCTGCCGACAGCACAAAGCTGGTCCAATTAATCACCGGCTTGGCGACCACCGCAGCGCGGAAGCGGTCGGTCTTACCGACGATCCAGGCCGTCAGCGTGCCGCCACCGCTGCCGCCGGTGACATAGATTTGATCTTCATCCACATAGCCCTTGGCCAGCAGACCATCAACCGCTGACATCAGATCGTCGTAGTCTTCACTCGGATAGTTGTGGTGAATCTCATCGATAAACGCCTGACCGTAGCTGGTGCTGCCGCGGGGGTTGGCGTAGAGCACCACATAGCCCGCCGCTGCAAACAGCTGCACTTCGGACGAGAAGTGCGGACCATAGGCGGTTGATGGGCCGCCGTGAATCTCCAGGATCATCGGGTACTTTTTGGTCGGATCAAAACCCGGCGGCTTCACAATCCAGCCCTGGATATCCAGGCCATCGTGAGAGGATGTTACCCACATCTCTTCAACCTGCCCCAGCTCGCGCTGGGAGAGGATGTTTTGGTTAAGCTGGGTGATCTGCTCGCCGGCACGATTGGCGCGGCCGCTGGCCAGCTCCGCCGGTGAGTACGGGCCACCCACGGTATAGGCCATCACGTCCTTGCCGCCCACATCAAATTGAGCGCCGGTGTAGGGGCGACCAAAGGCCACGCTGCCCAGGGCGCGCGTAATCTCTTTGAGATTGCCAGACAAATCCGTGCTGGCCAGTACCGTGTCGCCCTTGTCGTCATAGCTGATGTAGAGACGCTTGCTATTGGCTGACCAGCGCACCGCCGTGACACCGCGATCGAGATCGGGAAGCACTGCGCGCGATTTGCCGGACGACAGATCCATCACGTACACATCGTTTTGATCAGCCGCCAGTTCCTCGTCGTCATAGCCAAGGTAGGCCAGCTTGCGACCATCCGGTGAGACCCTGGGGCTGCTGTCCGGGCCCTTGCGATCGGTGAGCTGTTCGATTTCACCAGTTGCCACGTCAAGACGGTAGAGCTCTGACTCACGCGCCTGGTAAAGCCAATCGTCATCGGTATTCGCCGAGAGATACAAAGCCTTGCTGTCGCTACCCCAACTGAGGCTGCTGCTGTAATTGAAGTCACCAGAGGTCACCTGGCGCACGCTACCGCCGTTGGTAGACACCAGGAACACATGGGTGTGCCCGGGCCTGATCTCCCCTGCCCCGTCAAAGCGGAACACCGGCTTGTTGACCACCGTGGGTGGTTTTGCCCACTTAGCCCCCTTGGGGGCCGCGGGCAGGCTGCCAATAGTTTCTGCCTTGGCCGGCACTTTCATGGTGAAGGCAATCCAATTGCCATCGGGCGAAAAAGCGAGATTACCAGGCGACGCCGGCAACCGCGTCAGCTGCGCGGTGTGGCCACTGTCGAGCCAATGCATAAATATCTGCGCGCCGGTGTCGTCGCTGGCCACCCAGGCCAACCGATTATCATCCGGCGCCACCGCCAGCGACCCGGCATTCATTGCCCCGGACGTAATCGGCCGGTGCTGCCCCCCATCGCTGTCGATCATCCACACATTGGTGCGGCGTCGGTCCTGCATAATATCCATGGATTGGCGCAGATAAAAAATGCTCTCGCCATTACCGCTCACAACAGGCTGGGTGGCTTGCTGAAGCTGGAAGATGTCTTCGGGTTGCAGGGGTGAGAGGCTGTAAGTGGAGGCACTAAAGGCCATTAAAAGCGCACAGGCGCCGCCAAGCAGGGTGGGTTTGTTACGCAATGGAGTGTTCCTGTCATATGCATTAAAGCAGGAAAGTATAGAGCAAAAAAAACGCCGGTGAGTGACCCGCGTTCAGATTAAGCGCGTTGCTTTTCTAACCAGGGCCCCAACCAGGGCTTGGCTCGCCCGCCGGGCGCCGTGCCCGTGAGCTGCTCAGAGAGATCCGACGCACGCAGCAGTGCCTCCAGATCGATACCGGTGCCGACGCCCATTTGCTCCAGCATCATCACTACATCTTCGCTGGCCACATTGCCGCTGGCACCGGGTGCAAACGGACAGCCGCCGAGGCCGCCGATGGAAGCGTCGAAGCGATAAATACCGGATTCCAACGCGGCAAACACCAGCGCCAGGCCCATGGCGCGGGTGTCGTGGAAATGGCAGCCGAGGCGATCTGCGCCGTGCTCTGCCACCAGGTCGGCAGTGAGTGAGCGCACCTCCATGGGATTGGCAGCGCCGATGGTATCAGCTAGAACCAGTTGCTCAATACCGGTATCCGTAAAACGGCGCACAATGTCTTTGACTACACCTGGATCGGTGGGCCCATCAAAGGGGCAGCAAAAAGCGGTGGCAATCGCGGCGACAACAGAAACACCGTCATTCTTCGCCATCTCGAGAATCTGGCCCGTGGCCTCTTCCGCCTCGGCAATGCTCATCTTCACGTTGCGTTGAGCCATGCCTTCACTGGCGTACAACACCATATTCACCGTGCGCACACCGGCATCCCGCGCCAGCTCATAGCCTTTGCGATTGGGAATGAGTGCACTGTAATGCACGCCGTCGTCGGTCGGCAGGCGCCGCACCAGTTCATCAGTGCCCGCCATGGCAGGCACCGCTTTGGGCGATACGAAGCTGCCTACTTCGATGTTTTTAACACCGGCAGCGGCGATCGATTCGATGAGCGCCAGGCGCTCATCGATGGTGAGAATCTTGGGCTGATTCTGGAGCCCATCGCGGGGCCCCACATCAGTAAAGACAATGCGATCAATCACCGATCACGCCCTCTTCCTTTAACTTGGCCATTTCGTCGTCACCCAGTTCGAGAATGCCCTTGAGCACTTCGTCGTTGTGGCTGCCGATGTCGCCGCCGGCCCAGTCGGTACGCCCGGGCGTGCCCTGCATTTTGGGCAGAATGGCGGGAATCTTCAGGGGCTTGCCGTCGATCTCTACCGATTCGAACATACCGCGTGCGTTGTAGTGCTCGTCCGCAACCATATCTTCGACACTGTAGATCGGCCCCACAGGTACACGGACCTCTTCCAGCACCTCAATGATGTGCTTGGAGCTATGACCTGCACACCAGTCCGCCAATGCAGCGTCGATTTCTTCCTGGTGGATCACACGGCCGGCGTTGTCTGCCATCTCAGGGTGCTCACCCAGATCGGAACGGCCTGCAGCCGCCATCAGGCGCTTATATATGGAATCGCCGTTACCGCCAATCACCACATGTTTACCGTCGTCGCACAGGTAGGTGTTGGTGGGCACAATGCCGGTCACCGTGGTGCCGGAAGGACTGCGAATCGCGCCCGCACCGTCATATTCCGGCACAATGCCTTCCATCAGGTTGAAGATAGATTCGTACAGGGCCACGTCGATCACCTGCCCCTCGCCGCCGGGCTTGGAGCGCTGGATAATCGCCAGGGCAATACCCAGTGCCGCGTGAATCGCTGACAGGGTGTCACCCATGCTGATATTGGTGCGAATAGGCGGCTTGCCCTCTTCGCCGTTAATGTAACGGAAGCCGCCAAAGCCTTCGGTCACTGAAGCGTAACCGGGCTTGGATGCGTAGGGACCGTCCTGGCCGTAACCGGAAATGCGCGCGTAGATCAGGCCGGGGTTTACCGCTTTCATGGTGTCCGGGCCAATGCCCCATTTTTCCATCATGCCGGGACGGAAATTCTCAACCACCACATCGGCGGTGGTAATCAGATCCTTGGCCAGTTGCTGGCCACGCTCGGATTTCAGGTCCAGGGTCACACTCTTCTTGTTGCGACCCAGGCTTCGCCACCAATAGGCCATACCGTTATCGTCAAGCAGGCGCCAGCCGCGCACCGGATCGCCGGTAGGCGGTTCAACCTTAATCACCTCTGCCCCGAAGTAACCGAGGATCGTGCCGGTGAAAGGGCCGGCCAACAGCTGACCCATTTCAATGACACGAATACCCTCCAGGGGCCTTACGGCGTTAGACATCTTTTGCTCCTTAGCGTTTAGGCAACTTAAATCCCAGCTTTGCCGCGGTTCTCTCCGCGCATCGGCTTACAAAACAGGACCGGCGCATTCGCAAGCCCTTCTACCCTATCTTCCGGAACCTTCAAGGTACCGGCATCAATCAGCGGCGCCACAGCATCCAAAAACTCCTGGCGCAGGCCTTCAAAGTCATACATCACCAGGCCATAGACTACGGTCCGGGCAATATTCCACAGCACAAGCGGCGGCCCCGACCCGGCGCTACCGAGCCCGACAAGTGACGGCCGGCAATCTGCTCGCGCATGTATGGATTCAGCGTCAGTTGTTGCGTTTCTACAAGGACATCATCGTCACCCAGTGCCCGCAACGCAACCTCGGCCACCTGGAAGTGATGCTCTTCGGGGAAACCTTCAGGCGTGCTCGACAATTGTACCTCTGTTGTTTTCATCCACCATCCTTAAAGCTGTGCAGCGCCTGTTGCACTACCTGGTAACGCGTCTCGATACCCGCAGGCGCGTCGATAAGTTCGATATTGTCTGCCATAGACGCCGCGCGCAGGCGATCACCGTACGCCCGCGACAATGCACCCTGCCACATCATCACCTTCACCGGTTGCTCAACCGCCGCCTGTTTTTCTGGTCGCTCATTGGCAAGCGCGGCCTTGTAAGCTCAGGCATAATCCGGCCCCGCCATTAGATAGGCCCGCACCGTCGCTTCGAGGACCTCCCGCGGTGGCTCTAGCGCCGATATAAGCGCCGCTTACGAGGTGCCTTACCAGGGAAAATGGAACATCTGCGGGGCGATCTGCCGCGCCTGACTGATATGCGAGCCATCTCCAGGCGGCCTCAGACCCTTGAAACATGGCGCGATCGCCGCTTGCCGCTCTTCATCAGATGACGCCGCGATGTTCTCCGACACAATGCTAATGAAGTAATCCGAGTACGATTTGGCTGATTCTATGGCCAGCTGAGCCCCGTTGCAGTGCCACATAGCAAAAAATGGCCATCTTCCAGTCACCCAAGTATCTCGCCGAGTACCTCGACATCTGGCTTGAGGGTGTCTTCTGGCTGTGCCGGCGGGTCACTGTCGCGGTACCCTGGCGCATCCAGGGCAATGACATCGAAGTCATTCGCCGGAAATTGCGCAAACGGTGCCAGAAAAGCCGAGGCCAGCGGTGAGGGGTGCAATATGACTACCCGCTGCCCGGTGCCTGTTCGACGGTGATGCAACTGTCGACCATTGGCCAGCGTGAGCTACTCGCGTTGCAGACTCAGGACTCGCCGAAGCCCAGTACACCGGGGGTTATTATGCAGTGGGAGTCGAGGGTACCCTTGCGCCTCAGCATGAGGGCGCGATTTCCCGGCATGGGCCCCTCGCGGATGGACGAGCAGGGTCTACTGCGCTTCCTGAGAACGCGCGCCATTATGATCCAACGGGACAAGCCCGCCTCGATGGCGGTGTTGGGTAAGCGCCTGATTCACTGAGATAGCTGCGTTGCGCAACACGCGCACTGCATGGTTAGACAGCCATATGACCTGGAGGCTGTGCTCACACAGCTTAGTAAACCTATTTGTCGGGCCGGTCAGAAATAATATCGCCGCTCAAAGGGTCGACCTTGAGCTCACGCTTTTCCGCCCCTTTATAGACTTCAGCCTCCCAGACACCATCATCTATCGACACCTCAACAATGGGCGCATAACCCTTTGCTTCAATAGACTTGACGATCTCCGACAAGGGAATAGCGTCTGCAGGTGGCTTCTCACCGGCAACGGCGATTGTTGCACCGAGGAGCACGCAGGCGCCGGCAACTGAAGAGATACGGAGTAATGATTTATTCATGCTACCTTCCTGTTAATTTCAATGTAATAACCATCGGCATTGCTTGCTCTACACCAGCTAAACAAAGCCGCACTCAGGCTTCATTATAGACATGCGGCCAATATTGAAAGTGGAGGAAAAGACTATTTCTCGTGGCTAATCACCGCTTAGCCAGTCGCACCGAATCACGCCGCTGGATAACTCAGATAGGCGTAGTCGATAAGCATGTAGAAAAATGGCAGGTTCATCAGGCTTAGCACCACAAAACTGATGGCAAACTTGCGCGGCGCGAGCTCTGACTTCATCCACTGAAACTTAGGCATCCAATAGCTGGCTAGAGATAGCAGAATGAAAACCACGGCATATGCCTGCCAAAAGACCTGACCGAACAGAGCCGACTGGAATACGTAGCCGAAACTCCCGAGCAACGCGACCAGCATAAAGGGCATCATCAGAGCTTCCTCTATCTGCACAGCATCAGGGGTACGATCGTAGCTACCCCGGAGTTTCATCAGAATCTTTGTCGCCAGCGACAGCAAGAGCAGGCCCGCGAACACGAACGTGTAAATTTTGAAGAAGGTCATCATCGACTAATCCTTGCCGGTTCACTAAACATTCATCCCGCCCTGTCTAGAGATGCTTCACCATTACCGTCGTATTGCGGGAGCCGGTAGACCGTTTGTCCGGATCATAGAAGGTTTCCACGAGCGCAAAACCCGCTTTCCGCATCATCCCTGCAGAGGCCAGATTTTCTTCGTGCCGCTCTATATACACCGCTTTACAGGCCTCACTGGCGGCCACTGAAAATGCTTCTTCCAGTAGAAGAGTGCCATACCCCTTACCCGCTAGATCACGACTGACAACGACATCATTGATATAGGCGACCTCTGCGAGATTCGCATACTTTGCCAACCTGGCGGGACTCTGCGCACCAAAGATCAGCACAGCGAAACCGAGAATTCGCGTGTCTTCCACAATCACCGCCGTGGCTTTGCCCTCACGAATTAATGCCATCTGATCATCAACACTCTCGTCCGTCAGGTAATTCCATTCGTTGGGACCTTCAGCAAACAGCAGGGTTCGCATGGCCGACAGGTCAGCTGAAGTGAGGGGCCTTGTGTGAACATTTATCATACTTTCCGTGATCAATACGACGTTGCATATCCGCTTTTAGAATCAGACATGTGCTTTGTCGCTCTGCCACCAACCACGGGTTGTAAGCGGACGAGGCAGCGCGTAACCGGCAATCACTAACAAACCCGCCAGGATCCCAAGATTTTTGACAAAGTTCTGCATTTCCCTGGCCACCATATCATCACTCATGGCCCAGAAGTTATGCAGCATTAGGTTTACAAGCAGCACATAGACGACAAAGCCATAGGCTACCAATTTCACATATCTGCCCGTCATTAACAGAGCGCCGCCCACGACGCTAACAATGCCGGCAAACAGTAATAGCTGGGGCGCATAAGCGATATCGTGGACCTGCATATAGCTTGTGAGCCTTTCAGAATCTGCGAACTTCTGAATACCAGGTATAAAAAAGTAGAGGCCTAAAAGAAACCGCCCCGCGGCAATACTCGCTGCATCCATATCCTTAAATCTCCCCCATAGTTACTTCAACTAATCTTATTCTGCGCCACCTGTCAGTTCACGAATAATTATGCTCCAGTGATCCAACGCGCCGTAGAAAGTGGCCTTGGGCACTCGCTCATTCAGGCCGTGGGCGAACATCTCGTCAGGGTTCATAAAGATGCCGCTCACCGCCCAGGTGGGAATACCGGCTCTGCGAAAGTGCATGCCATCCGTACCGCCTGATTCCATATAAGGCATGACTCGGATATCGGGGTAGCGGCTGTAAACCGCTTTAGTCACGGCCAACATCACATCTTCCCTTGGCGTAGAGACCGGGCTCTCGATAACATCGGTAAGCAGCTCAAACTGTATTCCGTCATTGGCCACTACCTCTTTGAGCACATGCTCCACCTCGGCGGCACTGGTGCCCGGGAATATCCGGCAGTTCACCGTGGCGGTCGCAGACTGCGGCAAGGCATTCTCCGCGTGCCCTGCACGCAGCATGGTCACCACACAGGTAGTGCGGGTGGACCCGACATAGGATGACTCACGAAAAAGACGATCGCTGGCCTGCTCATTATTGGGATCATAGGAAAATGCGATCATCGCCTCACCCAGCTCGCCGCCGATCAGCTCTCCTGTCTCTTTAAAGTAAGCCCGCGTCATTTCGCTCCACTGCACCGGAAAGCGATAGCCCTGAATGTTCGTTATGGCGCTGGCGAGATCGTAAATAGCATTGTCGAGGCGTGGACGTGAACTGTGACCACCCGGGTTAGTCGCTGTAATCTCCCAGGTTGAGTAGGTTTTCTCTGCTGCCTGAACCGCGTAGACAATGGGGTCACCTTTCGCGTTGAGTTCGCCGCCGCCAGCGTCCGAATTCAGGGCGTACTCCGCCTCAAGGATGTCCGGTCGCTTCTGTGCAAAGTAGCGCGTGGTGACCATTGCGCTCTCCTCATCACCGGTAAACACCAGAATGAGGTCCCGGTCGGGCACAAAGCCCTCTTCCTTGAGGCGAATAAACGTAGAGGTGAGCTGGGCTATGCCAAACTTGTTATCAACCGTGCCACGCGCGTAGAAGTTCTTTTCGTCTTCCGTCAGCTTGAACGGCGGACGCTCCCAATCCTCAGCCAGCGCCTCTACGACATCCATATGACCCAGAAAGAGAATGGGCTTTTTACCCGAGCTACCGTCACCACGATAACGCGCGACCAGGGCGCCGAAGCCAAACAGCTCGACCACTTCCACATCGTCCTTTGGCAGGCCGCCCGCAGTGAGCTGATCAGCCAGATACTGAGCGACGGGGACCGTATTGCCTTTGCTCTTGGAAGTATCGATTTCAATGATATGGCGATAAATGTCCAACGTCCTCACCGCGTGGTGAGAGCGGATAGGTTCAGCGGCCTGTGCACCAAGCGCGCTGACCAGTGCGAAAGCGGTGAATACAAGTCGGATCATGGATATTCCCCTGTGCGAGACTTTTCAAGAATGTCAGCATGCGGCTATAGAGGCAAGTGGCGCTCGAGCAATCTACGCCTGGAAAATGCTGTTCTTGGCAGTTCAGCAGAAGGGACTATGGATCAGGACAGAACGCGCTCGATAAACGCGGCCTTTGCATCTCTGTATTGTTCGTATGGCAGATCCAAGTGTTTGAGTTTCAGCGCGTTGTAGGCTTGGACAAGCGCGATGTCATTGTTCAGCCTGTCTCTGAACGCCCTGAAGAAATCATACTGGCTGCCCAGGATAACGACCTGACAAGCCAAATCGATTTCCTTGTCGCTCGACACGAGCATTCTAAGCTCGTTGGTTTGAAGTGTGTCTACCTTGGGCAGGAAACCATGGGTGCAGAGCACTGCGTTCGATGGCTCAAACTCAGCCTGACTCACGCCCACGAAGATATCCACGTCTCCTTTCGTTAAGGCGCCACGGATAGATGTCGACCCAACCTCTTCGACCATCGCTTCTGGACAGATGGACGCAACGCGCTTTCGGGCCCGTTCAGCGATGTCGGCGAAATCTGAGGAAGGATAGAGCTGCATATTCATAGGGGGAGCCAAACGCCACCTTACATCCGTTGTAACGGTTCAACGTGATTAAGTATCCACAATCTCACCGCAGCCAAGGATGACGAGGGCAAACGCAATTACTACGGTGAATTTCATATCAGCCCAGATACCTCCAGCGGGAGCACATGAGTAAATCCAAGCACAATAAATCTGCCATGACTCTCGGGGATAATATTTGTCCGGTCCGTGGCCACTTCCCGTCATTCCCGCGAAGGCGGGGATCCAGTGTCAGCTTTGGGGCCATAAACGGCACTTCGGGATACCAGCCCACTGAATCGCCAGAATTATGACCATTCCAAATCTACTGATCAGCTAGCGCTCATCCAACTCTTTTCTCTTGCCACGCATCACTCGCGATATATAAATAAAGTCCGAAGTAATACGGAATCATAATGAAAATGGTCACTGAGTAGAGCAGCAGTGCTTTTACTTGCCCGAATTGCTCGATCATAGAGGCTACATTCACATCGAAAATTGGCACCAGCACGATACTCATGATGAGCGCTAGAATGTAGGTTTTCCAAATTTTTTGCGTGAAATACAATCGCCCCCTGGCCCGCCCCCACACCGCAATTAACCCAAAGTAGGTCAATGCTATGATTGGAAAATCGAACGCCAACATCCTGGGATCGTACTCCCCGGAAAAAAACAGAATGACCTTATTCCCAACACCAACTGCGAGTATTAATACCGTATAAACGAACACGTACACAAATAGCCTTAAACAGTTTTAGCAGGAAAGAAAAATTTCTAGTCAGTCGGGCGCGAAGAATAAGGTTCAACTCAGGTGCCGCTTTGGGGCCAAAAGCCGGCGCTCATAACACTTGACGCGGGGACGCAGGTCACGGCGTCCCGGCGCGAAGCCCCCTTGCTGCCGTGACTTTTTATGAGGCATGACGCTTGGGCCATAGTATTAATGCAATGCCGAGAAGAATAGCCATGTCTGCAATATTGAAGATACCCGTTCTAACGCTACCGATCCCTACATTTAGAAAATCGATTACAGCACCATTGTTAAATATGCGGTCGTAGAGATTACCTAGCCCACCGCCAATAACTAAAGACCAGCCGAATTGCTCCAGGCTCGTAAGACTTGGGCTTTTTAGAGTGTAAATGATGGCTCCGAGAAGCACTCCTCCTACCAAGATGGAGAAGATGGCAAATCTTGTGGTGTCCGGAAGTGTGGAACCAAGACTTAGAAAAGCCCCGGTGTTTTCGGCATAGGTTAACCGAAATGAGTCATAGAAATAGCTATGGGACTTATCGTGTGCCAGTTGCGACTGGGCAATATATTTAGTGGTCTGGTCGCAACCAACTACTGACAAGGCAATCATAGCCACCAGGAAAGCTCTCTTAAGCATGACGCTCTGTTGCCCCATAACAGCTAGGAATATGGAAAAAGTCAGTTTGCATCGAAAATCCTTTTCAATGTGAAGGGCAGCTTTGTGGACGAAAGTGGACGTTCACAAGACTAACACATCGCAAAGAATCAGCTATACCGCGAGAGCTTTCAAGTCGCTCTACTCAGAAGGATTCATTCTCATCGTAAACTGACACGATCAAGTAGCCTTGGGCATCCTCTGTGAGAGAGAAGGTAATGGGCCGGCAGCAAACCTGGCAGTCTTCGATGTACTGCTGCCCTGCTTCCTGCGCATCGATTAATACCTCAATCACCTCGCCACAGTAGGGGCAACCGACAGTGTGTTGGGCCAGGTCATGCATTTCGCATTAAACTCCGATGAATCGCGATTTCACATCGTCACTGGGAACCATACAGCTATCTCGCTTACCAAACAGCCGGTATCGACGCCTTGCAAACATTTGGTACAGATAATTTAGGATGGCGCTGGGTATGATTCGAAATACATTGAACAGGTACCAGTAGCCTGTGAGGTCTCTCGCGATTTCCAGGGCCGCGTCGGAGAAAACGTAGGGCCTGCCGTCTTTCACCAACAGAAAGGTGTCAACGCCGCTGCTGCCGACGTCGTACTCAGCCAGTAGCTCCTGAGCCAGCTCACTCTGCATTGGCGTGAAAGCAAAGCGCCCCTCGGGATCACGCTTGATGATGAACAGGACAGCGGCATTGCAGAAGTGGCAAACCCCGTCAAAGACCACAATGCTTCTATCGTCTGTCGGCGCGAGCATCCCCAATCACTCCTGGGCACCTGGTACCATTGAACTGCAATACTGGCTCATTGGGCCTTAAAAATATCAAGGTTGAGTGCAACCTCGTCTCCCAGCCAGTAGGCGAACTCGGTGTGGTCCCGGACATCATCGCCGGTTAGCGGATGGATGAACACTGTCAACTGTTGCCGGTTTTTCTCCAGCCAGGCGATGTAGCGATCGAAATCGCGTGTACCCAGTGTCACCTGGCAGCTCCAACAGGCATGCGGCCCCACCAGCTTCTCGTGGAAGCGCCCTACTTTGAGCCCAAACTCACTCGCCGAGGCGTCGCACAGACGGCGGGCCAGTGCTTTGCTCTGCTCATCAAAATAGATGTGGCCGTGATAGGCCGTGTGGGAATTCACGGGACGTTGTGGTGTCGTCATAGGGCGACCTCTCAAGTTAGCCCACGCAGCGCCAATGCGAGCACAAGGGCAGCACTCGCTGCACACCAGGAGCCGACCACACGGACCAGGATTTTCTGCCAGTCTCGCCGCGGCAGCTCAGCCACTGCGGCCACGGCAATAAGTACAATACAGGTGCCGGTACCTGCACCCAGCATGGCGCCAAATGTCTCGCGTCGCTCGAGGTCAGTCACGCCCGAATCAGCACCGATTACAAACGCCGCGACTACGGTAAGCATCGCCAACAAGGCGGATGGTAACGCCAGGTTCGCAGCCACCAGCAGGCCACAGCCGCCCGCGGCAACCAGGAGCAGGGTTTCGGCAATGGAAATCGACTCTGGTGCGTACCCAGCGTAAGCCAGGCCGACCAACAGGGCCACTAAAAAGCACGGATAGGCAAGCCGCATTGCCTGCAGGCCACGCTGGCCGATCAACAAACCCAGCGCCACCAGGGCTAGCAAATGCGAAGGCACCAGCAACGGATGAAGAATACCGCTGTAGAAATACCCTATACCGGGCATCGGGCTATGCGCAAAGGCAGCTGAAGGCGCCAGTAGTATTGGCACCCACAACAGCAGGCGAGGCACTTAGATTGCCCTGATGAGAAACAGTACGCCGGCCAGTCCGATCAAACCACCACCGGCACGCACAGCGACAGTACCGGCCTTGAAACGGGTCAGCAGGCCGAAGGCGATACCGCACATGTGCAACATACCGGTGGATAGGACGAAGCCAATGCTATAGGCCAGCGGGCTCACCGCATGAGGAAGCTCGGTGCCATGTGCATGGCCGTGGAATATCGCGAAGGCCGCCACGATCACCGCCGCCAGCCACAAAGGAGGACGCGCTGCGGTGAGCACCATCACACCCAATACCAGTGCCGACAAGGCGATGCCCACTTCCACGCCTGGCAGGGGAATGCCAGCAACGCCGAGTGCGCCACCAAACGCCATGACCAGCGGAAAAGTTACCGGGACCACCCACAGTGCCGGCTGGCCCAGCACAGCGCCCCACAAGCCAACAGCCACCATCGCGGCCACGTGATCCCAGCCCAGGATGGGGTGCATAAACCCACTGCTGAAGCCGCCCGCGACACCGCTGGCCTCGTGTGCCATGGCGGTCTGGCTGAGCAGGATAAGGGAGGCCAACAGGGCAAAATATCGCATAGCGTGTATTCCAATACCAACAGACATTATCGCGACGGACACTAACAAGAATGCCGAGGCTTGTTAAGCGCGCCATGCCAATCTATTGGACCACCGCTACGCTAGCAAGGTGGCGTACTGCTGCTGGATTGGCAGTTTGTCCGTGGCCTTTCTGGGCGCCACCAAGCCATATTAATCTGTGTTCATAGGCTCACCCGTACGATGGTCCCGTTAAAGTTTCCAGGCCGCGCCGCCCACCCAGTCACCTGCCATGGGCACAAACTCTACGTTGAGAATTTCCTGATAAAGGCCGCCCTCTACATAAGGGTCACCCTGCATCACCTCATCGGCCTCAGCGAATGAATCCGCTTTTATCACAAAAGTACTGGAGCGATAGGCAGCATCCTTGTCACGGTTGGGGCCTGCCACAGCGTACCGCGACATATTGCGCTCGACGTAACCGAGATGATCCGGCAACAATTCTCGGCGAATCTGTGCGGCAGATTCCCGGTCCTCAATGTCGCGGCAATAAAACAGATAGAAAGGCATTTTATGCTCCAGCATACGCCCCAAACTCCCCATTCTTGTTATCAGGCTTCAACATAGCTCATGCTAACAAACGAAGCGGGGGCTTCACTTACAGGGGATTACCGACAAGTCCTGTAAGACACCTACAACACCATGATACAGGCGGAGCCTGCCGATGATAGCCCTCGTTGCTATCCTTAGCGTCACACTTACTAGGCCGGCGCAGGCCCGGCCCGACACCGACATCTCGGGCGTGTACTGTACATCGCCGGCACATGCGATGCGGAGTCAGCCATTGAATAGTTCGAGCGGTTTGGCTTCAGCGAGCGTACCAGAGCGACACTGATCGCCAAGCGCGCGCGGCACATCTGCAACGTCGACATTGCCTCGTTTGGCCAGCCGCACCTTACGGCGCGGTTTATGGCACTGAGAGACAAGCGCGCACTGCGCCGGGCGCAGATCATTGCCAATGGGTTTTACTGCTGCGTTGTTGTTCTACCTGCTCTCGAACACGCCCTTCAACATCGCCGAGCGCATTGTGCCCTTTACCCTGCGGCTCTGCGTATTGCTGATATTCCAGCCCAGGGCTCAAGCCTGGGCGGCCACCATGCGCCGATAAAGCGAGTCTTTGAGTTCGGCCCGGTCATGTTTGAGTTGGTGCATGGCCATATCATCGATAGGGCCACCGCGCAGCTCGAGGGTGCGAATTTCCTTGTCCAGTGCTGTGTACTGTTTATTGTCGGCAGCAAATAGGTGATCTGTCTCCAGCAACTGCGCAATAATCGCTTCCAGTTCCGGGAAATCATTATTCAAAGAGTGCACTTCGCCAAGCATCAGCTTCTCCTCGACCAGACAGGTCGGATTGGGGGGGGGGACACGAACTTTCAGCTTAGCACACGGCCCCGAGGCTGCCGGGCAAAAAAAAGGCGCAGCCGAAGCCGCGCCCACGGGACATCATTGGTAATTAGCTGAACAGCGATTCGCCTGACAGGCCCTGGTTTTCCATAATGCCGCGCAGTCGCTTGAGTGCCTCTACCTGGATCTGGCGTACGCGTTCGCGAGTGAGGCCAATCTCACGGCCTACCTCTTCCAAGGTGCTGCTCTCATAGCCTCGCAGGCCGAACCGGCGCGACACGACCTCGCGTTGTTTCTCTGACAATTCATCCAGCCAATTGGCAATGCTGTTCTTGATGTCTGAATCCTGGAGCAACTCCGAGGGATCGCTCTCATGGGTATCGGCAATCGTGTCGACAACGGTCTTGTCAGAATCGGGACCCACCGGGGTGTCCACCGAGGTAACGCGCTCGTTCAAACCCAACAGACGCTTCACATCGGCCGCCGGCTTATCGAGCATATCGGCGATTTCTTCCGCGGTAGGCTCGTGATCGAGTTTCTGGGTCAGCTCGCGAGCCGCCCGCAGATACACGTTCAGTTCTTTAACCACATGAATGGGCAGACGGATAGTACGCGTCTGATTCATGATAGCTCGTTCAATCGTCTGGCGTATCCACCAGGTGGCATAGGTAGAGAAGCGGAAGCCGCGTTCGGGGTCGAACTTTTCTACTGCGCGAATCAGGCCCAGATTACCCTCCTCGATCAGGTCGAGCAGCGTCAGGCCACGATTAATATACCGCCGTGAAATTTTCACCACCAGGCGCAGATTGCTCTCAATCATACGCTTGCGGCCAGCTTCATCGCCCTTGCGGGCAAGGCGCGCGTAGTACTTCTCCTCATCTGCCGTGAGCAGTGGGGAATATCCTATTTCGTTGAGATATAACTGGGTCGCGTCGAGTGATTTCTCGACCTTGCGGGCAGTCCGAGCTTTGGCCTCGTCAAAGGCCTCCACCTCTCCCTGAGCTGCCTCCGCAGTTTGTTCCGGTGCCAGTTCTTCGACAACCTCTGAGCTTGCGGGCTCAGCTGCTTTGACCGGTACCTTCTTGCGGGAGGCTGGTTTTTTTCTGGCTTTCGCCGTCGTACCCATTTTAGCCCCTGTCTTACATCCCATTTTTGAAGTCCGTTTCGGGCTTGTAGATGAATCCAGATCCATGGCAACAACCTCTTTTTTGCTGGGTCTATTGGCCGAGTTTCTACGCCGGGCCAAACAGACTAACGCAGGCCAATCGGCAAATTCAAGCATCTATGCAAAGAATTGCAGAAGCTAACTTTCTATACTGGAGCGCCCCAAAAGGCGTTATCGGCGGGGCAAAAGCCGCAGGGGATCGATGGGTTTACCTTCTTTGCGGATCTCAAAATGCAGGCTGACGGTGTCGGTCCCTGTGCTGCCTTTTTCCGCAATCTGCTGCCCGGCCCGGACAGTGTCACCCTCTGCAACCAGCAACCGGCGGTTGTGGCCGTAGGCGGTGAGGTAGACCTCATTGTGTTTGATGATCAGCAGTTCGCCAAGCCCCACAATGCCTGTGCCGGAGTAGACCACTACGCCACCGGCTGCCGCAGTCACCGGGTCACCCGCCTTACCGCCAATATCGATTCCCTTGTGCACAGTTGATGAGTACTTTCGCACCAACCTGCCCTGCGCCGGCCAGCGCCAGGCTTTTACCGGCCCAGTACCCGCCGAACCGGATGGAGACGTTTTAACAGGCGCAGATGACACTGGTGTGACAGGCTTTGGCGCAGGTGCAGGCGTTGCGACAGCTACCGGCGGTGGGCTCGCTGGAGTTCGGGAACGGCTCGCAGTGGCGGTCGAAGTTGTGGCGGATTTACGCGGCGCCGGTTTAGCTACAGGAGGGTCTGCCTCGGCCAGCTTCAGACGTTGCCCGGGATAAATCGTATAGGGCACGGCAATGCCATTGGCCGCGGCAAGGCGGCGATAATCGAGACCGTAGCGAAAGGCAATGGAGTACAGGGTGTCGCCGCGCTGCACCACATAACCGCTGTACTGGCCGCTACTGGAGCCGGCGCGATTGCGATCTTCAACCGGCGCGGGCGGGCTGCCGCCACAGGCTGTGAGCAGTGCGCACAGGAGACAATACATGGCACCCCGCTGGCCCAGTTTCATGCTCCCGCAGCGCTGCCCCCTAGGGGCTGGCGCCTGCCTCCTGGCCCCAGCGCCGCTCGACCAACCAAACGAGGCAAAAGCCGAACACCATTAGCGCCATGCACAACAGCGTCTGCGGATCGGTGCCCGTCTGCACCAGAAAACTGTCGGGGAGTACCGGCACCTGCTGCGCGGGTTTAAGGCCGCCGCTGCTGCTCTCTACCCAGGCCAATACCCGTTTCCAGGGCCAGACCACCAACAGCGAACCGAACAGAAAACCCGTGAGCAAGGCCATGGTGGCCTCATGGAAGCGTTGTAAAAGCCAGTGCAGCAGGCGCGAAAACACCATCAATCCAAACACCGCTCCCGTGGCCAGCACCGCCAGATAAGCAAGATCCAGCGACTTCACCGCCAATAACGTGGGCCCGTACATACCGATAAGCACGAGAATGAAACTGCCGGAGATGCCGGGCAGTATCATGGCGCAAATCGCCAGGAAGCCGGCGAGAAATACTCCGGGCAGGCCAAAGTCCAGGTTCACCATGGGCGCCAGGGCAATGGTCACCGCCACGGCAATGCCGGCAGCGAGGCACACCAGCCGACCCGTGTTCCACGCGGGCACCTGTTTCAGTAATACCAGCGACGAGGCGAGGATCAGGCCGAAGAAAAACGCCCACAGGGGCACAGGATGATACTCCAGCACCCAGGACAACAGCTGTGCCAGGGTCGCCACGGCGGTGACAATACCCAGCAGCAGCGCCAGCAGGAAGCCGCCGTTAATGTGCTCCCAGGCACCGCGAATATCCAGCTTTAGCACCTTGCGCGCAAACTCGAGATCCACTGCACGAATCGCGCCGAGCAGGTCGTCGTAAATGCCGGTGATAAAGGCCATGGTGCCCCCGGACACACCGGGAACAATGTCTGCGGCACCCATCAGGATGCCGCGCAGATATACGCCCAGGGAGGTCAAGGCTACCTCACTGTGCCAGGTCGCAGCGGCACGAAACGCACCTCTTCGACGATGGTGGTCTCAAACCCCTCGTGGGTGCGATCCACGATCTGCAGGTGCTGGGTGGCGCCACCAACGGGCATCACCAGACGCCCGCCCGGCGCCAATTGGCGCAGTAAATCTTCGGGAATACGCTCGGGGGCAGCGGCGGCGAGAATAGCGTCAAAGGGGCCGCGCTCGGGCCAGCCCATGCCGCCATCGGCGTGATTCATGTGCACATTGCGCAGCTTGAGCTGGCGCATGCGCTGGCGAGCCTTCTGCTGCAGGGGCTTGATGCGCTCAACGCTGTAAACCTCGCCCACCAACTGCGCCAGAATGGCTGTCTGGTAGCCCGAGCCCGTACCGATCTCCAGCACGCGTTCCGGGGCCCCGCCCTCGAGTAGCAGCTCGGTCATGCGGGCCACGATATAAGGTTGCGACAGGGTTTGCTGAAAGCCAATGGGCAACGCGACGTCTTCGTAGGCGCGATGAGCCATAGCCTCATCGAGAAACAAATGCCGGGGCGTCGTCGCCATGACGTCCAGCACCTTATGATTACTAATCCCCTGGTCGACCAGACGCTGGATGAGCCGCTCGCGTGTCCGCTGCGATGTCATACCAATCCCCTTGAGGTCTACCCTGCTCACTCCTGATACCACTCCGAATGTCCCGTTATTGTTTGTTGTTACCCGGCAGAATCACTGCCCTTGCAACAATTCGCCCAGCAGCGCTGTCGCATAGCTGCCAACCCCTAAGCGAAACTCCAGTTGCAATACGTCATCATCACAAAAGTCCCAGCAAAAGTCATCCGCAACAAGCCGGCTCGGCCGCCAGGCCAGTTCCAGGCCCGCCCGCTCCAAATGCTCACAGAGGAGCTGCTCAGCAGCGAGCGACGCACCGGGTTGCAGATAGCTTTGTGGCGCTCCACGGCCCCACAGCGGCAGGCCCGGGTGCAGATCACCCGCAGCGGCCCGCTCGGCGATGTCGGCATCGGGCTGCTCACAGACAAACAGGCTGCGCGTACCCTGCAACATGCAGGTATCGCCCGGCAATACCTCGCGCCAGGTACCGGCATTCACCCGCTGGGCGAGAGCAAGGTTGAACAGATAGCTGCGCGCCGCCGACAGAAACAGGCTGCGCTTATTGCGGGAGACCTTACGCGCACCGCGCTCCAGCCAATGGCGAGCCTGATCCAGGGTGGCACCATCGCGGCCAAAGCGTTGCTCGCCAAAGTAATTGGGTGTGCCCTCGGTTTGAATACGGTGCAGACGCTGATCAATCGCGTCGCGGTCGCCCTCCAGGTCGCGCAGCACGATCCGGAACCGATTGGCCTTGTGTACACCGCGCTTGAGTTTGCGCTGATGCCGCGTCACCGCCAGCACGGTCACGGCGCCTTCCTCGGACAACAGCTGCCAGTCGGGCTCGGCCTTGCCCGCCATGCGCACACTGAACCACTGGCGCGTTACGCCCTGGCGATCTTTCATACCGCTGTAGCTGATATCCCGGGGATGAATCCCGCTCAGAGAAGAAATGCGTTGCGCCAGATCGGCCGTATTCAGCAGACGTTTTTTCAGGTGCAGAAAGACATGCTCGCCTTCACCGACCGGCTCGAAACCGAGCTCTTCATCGACAAAGAAATCTTCCGGGCGGGCCTTGAACAAGGCCTGGGCCACAGCGTCGCCATGGGCCCGGGGCCGGGCTACCATCATTGAGCTGCCGCTTCCAGCAATACCACGGCGTGCGCGGCAATACCTTCCTCGCGGCCGGCAAAGCCCAGCTTCTCGGTGGTTGTGGCTTTAACATTCACCTGCCCGGCAGATACCTGCAGATCCGCGGCGATGTGCTCGCGCATGCCGGGGATATGGGGGCCATTTTTGGCGTCTGGGCAATAATCGTGCTGTCGAGGTTAGCCACCACATAACCGGCCTCATGCACCAGCGTCGTCACCTGGCGCAGCAATTCACGGGAATCCGCGCCGGCGTGAGTGGGGTCCGTATCGGGAAAGTGGCCTCCGATATCGCCGGCGGCAATGGCTCCCAGCAGCGCATCGCACACCGCGTGCAGCAACACATCGCCATCAGAGTGCGCCACCAGACCCCGGGCGTGCGGGATCGACACCCCGCCGAGCACAATGCTGTCCCCGGGACCAAACTTGTGCACATCGTAACCGTGCCCGATTCTCATAGTATTTCCTCGTCAGTGCGACGCTCAAGATACCAGGCGACCAACGCCAGGTCGGCGGGCACCGTCACCTTCAAGTTGGCGGCGGCGCCCTGGATCAGCGCCACTCTATGCCCTGCATACTCCATTGCAGACGCTTCATCGGTGACCGTCAGGCCCGCCTCTCGCGCATTTTCCATTGCCTGCAACAATGCGCCAAGGGAAAACATCTGCGGTGTCTGCGCGCGCCACAACTGGGTGCGATCCAGCGTGGTGAGCACGTGGCCCGCGGCATCGCTGCGCTTGACGGTATCCACCACCGGTTCCGCCAGAATCCCGCCGTTGCCGGTACTGGTGACAGCGGCGATAAGCCGCTCAACATCGGCAGGGGCCAGGCCAGGCCGCGCGGCATCGTGTACCAACACCCAGTCATCGGGCGCTGCCCGCGCCGACAAATCCTGCAGTGCCGCCAGCACGGAATCGGCGCGCTCGTCGCCACCCACGACAGTGTGAATACGCGCATCATCGAGCAGCGCCAGGGACTGTGCACGGGTATCGTCAGGATGAAGCGCTATTGTCAGGGAGCTGACAGAGGGGGCTGCGAGCAGCGCGCGAACGCTGTGTTCCAGCAGGGTACTCCCTGCCACTTGCAGGTATTGCTTGGGCGTATCGCTGCCCATGCGCGCGCCGATACCGGCGGCGGGAAGCACAGCGTGACAGGCAGGTTCAGGCACGCCCTATTCCGCCTCGTCATCCATCTGGTAAAAGGTTTCGCCGTCGCGCACCAGGTTGAGTTGTTCCCTGGCTCGTTGCTCCACACCGGCATTCCCGGTTTGCAGCTCCAATACTTCGCGCTCAAGCACGGCGTTGCGCTCGCGCAACACCGCGTTTTCTTCGGTAAAGCGATCGACCTGGCGCTTCAGGCGCTGCTGCTCGGCGAGACTCCCCTCGGCAATCCACAGGCGGTACTGAAGCACCACCAGCAGAACCAGTAGAATGCCGAACAACCAGCGCAAGGGCCCGGTCCCGACTCAGCTTAGCGCTGGAATTCCGCCATGCCGCGGTAGGGAGCGCGGCTACCCAGCTCCGCTTCGATGCGCAGCAGACGGTTGTACTTGGCCACGCGATCAGAGCGACACAGCGAGCCGGTTTTGATCTGGCCAGCGGCCGTCGCTACTGCCAGGTCGGCAATAGTGGTGTCTTCCGTTTCACCGCTGCGGTGCGAGATAACCGCGGTGTAACCCGCAGCCTTGGCCATGGCGATGGCGTCGAGCGTCTCGGACAGCGAGCCGATCTGGTTGAACTTGATCAGGATGGAGTTAGCGATGTTTTTGTCGATACCTTCCTGCAGGATCTTGGTATTGGTAACGAACAGGTCGTCACCCACCAGCTGCACCTTGTCGCCAATTTTTTCGGTGAGCAGCTTCCAGCCATCCCAATCAGATTCATCCAGGCCATCTTCGATAGAGATGATGGGATGCGCACCAGCCAGGTCTGCCAGGTAGTCGGCAAAACCGGCACTGTCGTACTGCTTGCCTTCGCCGGCCAGGTCATAAACACCGTTCTTGTAGAACTCAGACGCCGCACAGTCCAGCGCCAGAGTAATGTCAGTGCCCAGCTTGTAGCCGGCATTAGCTGTAGCTTCGGCAATCGCTTCCAGAGCCGCTTCATTAGAGGGCAGGTTGGGCGCAAAGCCACCTTCATCACCCACAGCGGTGTTCAGACCGCGCGCGGAGAGCACTTTCTTCAGGTGATGGAAAATTTCTGCGCCGGCGCGCAGGCCTTCGGCGAACGTCGGAGCCGCAACGGGCTGCACCATGAATTCCTGAATATCGACATTGTTATCGGCGTGCTCACCGCCGTTGAGGATATTCATCATCGGTACCGGCATGGTGAAATCGCTGGTGCCGTTAATGTCGGCAATGTGCTGGTACAGCGGAATGTTTTTACCGGCTGCAGCTGCCTTGGCCGCGGCAAGAGACACCGCCAGAATCGCGTTGGCGCCGTAGGTTTCCTTGTTCTCAGTGCCGTCGGCATCGATCATCGCCTGGTCGAGGTCGCGCTGCGCAGCGGCGTCGGTGCCCTTGAGCATGGCGTTGATAGGGCCGTTTACAAAATCGACCGCCTTGGTGACACCTTTGCCCAGGTAGCGGCTGCTGTCGCCGTCGCGCAGCTCCAGCGCCTCGCGAGAACCGGTGGAAGCACCGGAGGGCGCGCAGGCGGCGCCCACGTGGCCGGATTCGAGCGTCACTTCAGCCATAACCGTGGGATTCCCGCGGGAATCCATCACTTCAAACGCCTGAACACTAGCGATGTTACTCATAGGGTATTACTCCGTATTTTCTAATCGATCTGCAGGGGCGGCAGTGATTTGACGAGATCGTCCACTGCTTTCACCTGCGACAGGAAAGGGGCGAGCTGGTCCAGCGGCAGCGCGCTGGGACCATCACAAAGGGCTTCATCGGGATCGGGATGGGCTTCGAGGAACAGCCCCGCCAGGCCAGTGGCCATGCCAGCACGGGCAAGCTCTGCCACCTGGGCACGGCGTCCGCCGGAGGCAGCCCCACCGGGATCGCGACACTGCAGGGCGTGGGTCACGTCGAAGATCAGCGGCGCATTGCCGCAGGCCTGCTTCATAACACCAAAACCAAGCATGTCGACCACAAGATTATCGTAGCCAAAATTGCTGCCGCGCTCGCACAGCAGAATGCGGTTGTTGCCGCATTCGCCAAACTTCTCAACGATGTTGGCCATTTGCGAGGGACTTAAAAACTGGGGCTTCTTCACGTTGATGACAGAGCCGGTGGCTGCCATCGCTGCAACCAGGTCGGTCTGCCGTGCCAGGAAAGCCGGCAACTGAATAATATCTGCAACCTCGGCAGCGGGCGCAGCCTGTTCCGGGGTATGCACATCGGTAATCACGGGCACTCCAAAGGTCGACTTGATCTCGGCGAGAATGGACAGACCTTCTTCCAGGCCAGGACCGCGGAAGGAATGAATCGAGGAGCGATTGGCCTTGTCATAAGAGGCCTTGAACACGTAGGGAATGTCGAGCTGGCGACACACCTCAACGTAGTGCTCCGCCACCGACAGGGCAAAGTCACGGCTTTCCAGCACATTGACTCCACCCAACAACACAAACGGAGCCCCGTTGTCGAAACGGATATCTCCGAGTGTAACGGTCTGGTCGTTCACAGATTGTCCTCTCGAACGGGCCGCAGCCCCTTAGTTGTCGCTACCGCCTGAATGGGCCAGTGCCGCTTCAATATAGCTGGTAAACAGAGGGTGACCACCGCGCGGACGAGACGTGAATTCCGGGTGGAACTGACACGCGACAAACCAGGGGTGCTCGGGCAGCTCAATCATCTCAACCAGCGAATGGTCGGTAGACCAGCCACCGATGCGCATACCGGCATCACGCAGCTGATCAACGTAATTGTTGTTGACCTCGTAGCGGTGACGATGCCGCTCTTCCACAGAGGGCACACCGTAAAGTTCGCGTGCCTTACTGCCCTCTTCCAGGTGACAGAGCTGCGAACCGAGACGCATGGTGCCGCCGAGGTCGGAGGACTCATCGCGCTGCTCGGTACTGCCATCGGCGTTCTGCCACTCGGTGATCAGGCCGACGATAGGATGTGGGGTGCCCGGCTCCATTTCAGTGGAGTGCGCACCTTCGAGCTGACAGGCATTGCGCGCGTACTCGACCAGGGCAACGTGCATACCCAGGCAAATGCCCAGGTAGGGAATATTGTTCTCGCGCGCGTAACGCGCAGCGGTGATCTTACCCTCGAAACCGCGATCGCCAAAGCCACCGGGAACCAGAATTGCATCGACATTTTCCAGCACGCCAGTGCCATCTTTCTCGATGTCTTCCGCGTCAATGTAATCGACTTTGACCTTAGTGCGTGTCTGCAGTCCCGCATGTGACAGAGACTCGTTCAAGGACTTGTAGGCGTCCAGCAGGTCCATGTACTTGCCGACCATGGCCACCCGCACTTCGCCGCCGGTCTTGTTGAATTCGCGATCCAGTACATCGTCCCAATCGGACAGATCAGCCTGACCACACTCCAGCCCAAAACGCTCGGTAACAAAATCATCCAGACCAAAGCCCTGCAGCATACCGGGAATACGGTAGACGGAATCGGCGTCAATAAGTGGGATAACGGCACGCTCTTCGACGTTGGTAAACAGCGAGATCTTCTTGCGGGCACTCTCTTCGATATCCACTGAGCAACGACACAACAGGATATCCGGCTGCAGGCCCAGGGCGCGAAGTTCTTTTACAGAGTGCTGGGTGGGCTTGGTTTTGATTTCACCGGCGGTGGGGATATAGGGCACCAGGGTCAGGTGCATGAGCAGCGCGCGGTTCGGGCCCATTTCAACTTTCAGCTGACGGGCAGCCTCAAGGAAAGGCAGGCTCTCGATATCGCCCACCGTACCGCCAATTTCCACCACGGCCACGTCGGCATCGCCGGCACCCATGATCACCCGACGCTTAATCTCGTCGGTAATATGCGGAATCACCTGTACTGTGCCGCCGAGGTAGTCACCGCGGCGCTCCTTGCGAAGCACTTCGTTGTAGACCCGGCCGGTCGTGAAGTTGTTGGTTTTGCGCATGGTGGTGCGGGTGAAGCGCTCGTAGTGACCCAGGTCGAGGTCGGTTTCTGCACCGTCCTCGGTCACGTACACCTCACCGTGCTGAAACGGGCTCATAGTGCCGGGATCAACATTGATATAGGGGTCGAGTTTAAGCAGGGTGACCTTGAGACCACGGGCCTCGAGAACGGCCGCGAGCGAGGCCGCTGCGATCCCCTTGCCAAGAGAGGAAACCACACCACCAGTAACGAACACGTAACGCGTCATGAAAAGCCTTTAATTACGCTGTAAATCCGGAAACACAGCATTCCGCCCCGGCATCTGAAGACGCTGGCGAAATACTGCAAAAAGATGGGTAACCAGACTACCAGAAAGGGCCCGCCAGCTCAATCGAATCCCGGTGCCACAGCCGGTTTCCAGTACAATTGCCAAGATGCCTCATCCTCTTCGCCGACATCGCCCCATCGCTCGCTGGCACAAGGCCCCAGCGCGCCCACTGCAAGAATCTCTCCGTCCAACTGTAGCAGGGGAACCCGATCCCGCCACCACGGGGGTATCGCGGCCTCCTGCAGGAGTTTTTTGAGGCTGGTACTGCGCTTGCGAGCCACTGGACGGCAGCGCTCGCCGCCCTCGCGAATGGCAACCTCAGGGCGCTCATCCAGGGCCAGCCACACCCCCTCCCCCTCGGCCCGCGCCAGGCCGATATCTCCTATACCCGGCAGCGTCAGCGACTGCCCCGGCGCCAATTCCGGCAGGGCCTCCGGTAAATTGTCCTGCGTTAGCAACAGGTACACCGCGTTCTGGAACCGTTGCAGCTGATACTGGCCGCAGTCCAGCCGCGGCGCAGCGTCTGCACCCGCCTCGCGCAATTGGCGCAGGAACTCCGCCAATGCCAATGCATCCGGCGCCGGGTAGCCGCCGAGTTTCAGCCAGTCACGCAGGGTAGCGGCCGCGGTTTCACTGTCAGGTTCCACCAGGCTGGACACGGGCAAACCCGGGTCGCCCACACAGGAAAATTGCGTGGCTGGCAGCTGTCGCGCCTCGCGCAATGCACTGGCTGCAACGGCCAGATGATCGCCAGCGCGCGTCACCGTTTTGCGGTAACCCGGCCAGCGAGCTGCCAATAGCGGCAGCACTTCGGCGCGCAGATAATTGCGATCCAGCGAGGTATCGCCATTGCTGGGGTCTTCGATACAGCTGAGCCCGTGCTCGGCCACATAGGCTTCCAGGGCTGAGCGTGGCGTGTCCAGCAGCGGGCGGCTCAACCGCCCCGCGCCCAACGGGCGCGCCGCCGGCATAGCGGCAAGCCCCTCTACCCCGGCTCCGCGCAGCAACCGCAGAAAAAGTGTTTCCACCTGATCGTCCTGGTGATGGCCTAGAAACAGCACATCGCCCTCCCCCAGCTGGGCTTCAAACTGGGCGTAGCGGGCATCGCGAGCCGCCGCCTCCAGCCCTTCACCGTCAGCCTCCACACGCGCATCGAGCGCCTTGAAAGGCACATCCAGAAAGCGACAAATCCACGCACAGTGATTCACCCATTCTGCGGCCTGTTGCTGCAGGCCGTGGTTCACATGCAGGGCGGTAATAGCCGGCACATCGTCGCGACCGCGACGCCAGCGGGTAAGCAAGTGGAGCAATGCGGTGGAATCAACCCCGCCACTGAAACCAACGTACCAGTGGGGGGAGTCGAGAAGGTCGAGCAGTGTGGCGTCGAGCAAACTGTGATCCAGAGCGCGCGACATTGCGGGTCAGATCACTAGTTGCCGTAGGACATCAAGCGCTGGTAGCGCTTGGCCAGCAGGTCTTCGGTGGGCAGCGCCTGCAAGGAGTCGAGCTGCTTGATCAGGTGATCGCGAATACGTTCCGCCATCAGGTCCACGTCCCGGTGGGCGCCGCCCATGGGCTCGGGGATGGTGGCATCGACAATACCCAGATCCTCGAGCACGGACGAGGTCACACCCATGGCCTGGGCGGCATCGGATGCATGGGAGGAATCCTTCCAGATGATATTGGCGCAACCCTCGGGAGAGATTACAAAGTACGTGGAGTACTGGAGCATGGCGAGATGGTCGCCAACACCAATACCCAGGGCACCGCCAGAAGAGCCTTCGCCAATCACCACGCAGATAATCGGTGTCGCCAGGCGCGACATCACGGCCAGATTCTGGGCGATAGATTCAGAAATGCCCCGCTCCTCGGAATCAATACCGGGGTAGGCTCCAGGGGTATCGATGAGCGTTACTACGGGCATCTTGAAGCGCTCGGCCATTTCCATAAGGCGCAGGGCCTTGCGGTAGCCCTCGGGCTTGGGCATGCCGAAGTTGCGCATGACCTTGTCTTTCACGGCACGGCCCTTTTCCTGGCCGATGACCATCACCGGCTTGCCGTCCAGACGGGCAACACCGCCGACGATAGCGTTGTCGTCACCGAAACGGCGATCGCCGTGCAGCTCGTCAAACTCGGTAAAAATACGGGGGATGTAATCCAGGCTGTAGGGGCGCAGCGGGTGGCGCGCCACTTTGACGATGTCCCAGGCGCTGAGATTGCTGTAAATCTTTTCGGTGAGCCTGGCGCTCTTGTCCCGCAGGGTGTCGATCTCTTCGCTGATATTGATATCGGCGTCAGACCCCACCAATTGCAGCTCCTCGATCTTCACCTCGAGTTCGGCAATGGGTTGTTCAAAGTCCAGGTAATTCGGGTTCATCGCGCGCGCAGGTCCTACGTCATTTCAGCTGGCGACAGTGTACAGAAATTCCCCGCTGCGCTCCAACAAAGACTCAGCCGCAGGAACATAGCAAGCAGGGGTGTGGCTAATTTTCCAGGCTCTTCAGGGCGTCGGCATCAACCCCTTTCACGGCATCCTTGGCGATCTTGTCCGGGTCGTTCTTGTCCATTTCTTTCTTGATGCTATTTGCGCCGTAAGCTCCGGCAGCCGCGCTTCCCACCGCTACGGCCTGCTGCTGCAGCTTTATGCCCTCGGCCTCGCCCGCCAGCCAACCGGCCTCGTACTCGGCGTCTGTTTCGAAGCGCTCGTGGCCTTTGATGTAGGTTTCGTAATCCTTACCCTGCTCCTGCATGCCGCTATGCCTGCCATCGTGGAAGCCGGTGATAAACGCCTGAGAACGGCCCTGTTCCTGTAATGCTCCGTCGGTGGTGCCACAGCCGACTAATATCGTGGCTGAGCCAGCAGCGTTATTAAGATGCGCAACATCGCAAATCTCCTGTCGGGCTCTACGCCCTTCTCATTATGGTTATGAAATTCTAGTGGCCGTGGGCCGGGAAGCCGTTCTCCGGGGACAGGTGTGGCAGACGTCGCCATCGGGGTCCCGCCACTTGCCGACATGCCGGTCATAGTAGAAGCCCCCGTATTTACCTTTGTAGGTATCACTCTGCTTATGCTTGTGTGAGGGCTTGAGATGGAGATGCCCGGTCTGTGAATACGCGGCCATGTGCAGAGCCTCGAATTCGGGGATTTCAGTCATTACCGCCATTTTGTACTGCTGGCGGCGCTCGGGATAATCCGATGCGTATACTGCGGCAGGCGTTAACAGCGCGAAGCTCAGGAGCGCTGTGATTGTTTTCATAAAGTCACCTGATCGATCGATGTCGCTACACTCTCGATATAGCAACAAACCACCGGATGTCTTACCCCATGCTGCCCTAAAGGTGGTCAGCGAATGGCCTGGTAAATGCGCACATCACGAAACTCGGCGGACTCGTCGAGATCGGGGATCGTACAACTCTGCCGGCGATCAATCGCCCGATAGGGAGGATGATCAAAGTTCTTGACCCGGGAATCGGCAATGAGCACATGCGGGGCCCGGGCCACGAAACGCTCCAGCCAGGGGAAGTTCTCTCGATCGTAGAGCACGTCGGCCACAATGATCAGGTCGATATCATCCTGTACATCGAAGTAATCTTCGGCGAGAACCAGGGACACATCATTGAGCTGGGCGTTAAACTGTGTGGCAGCGATAGCCAATGGGTCGATGTCGCAGGCAACAACTTCGCGCGCGCCAGCCATGGCCGCCGCAACCGCCACCACGCCTGAGCCGCAGCCGAAATCCAACACGCGCTTACCGGCCACCTGTTCGGGATGATCGAGAATATAGCGGGCCAGCACCTGCCCGGACGCCCAGCAGAAAATCCAGTACAGCGGGCTGTCCATCACCGCCCACATCTCCTGCCTGTTCAGCACCTGGCGTGGATAATCCTCAGCCAGCAGCAACAACCGCAGCTCCGGGGCATCCGGCAATGGCATGACCTCCAGATGAGCACTGGGCAGAATGTCCCGCAGGCGGGCTTCAAGATTTTCACGATCGGGCGACATGGCGGCGGATTATACTTACACTACGCGCCATGTCCGAATTACCCCCTATATCGTCCCCCATAGCCAGGAAGCCATTCGCATTCTGCACGAGGATCACGACCTGTTACTGGTGCGCAAACCCGACCTGTTACTGAGCATCCCGGGCCGTCACCCCCTCAACAAGGATTGCCTGATTACCCGGCTGCAGGCGGACTATCCCACGGCCACGATTGTACACCGCCTTGACCTCGACACCTCGGGCATTATGGTCATCCCCCTGAACAAGCCCACTCACGCCCATATCAGCCGCCAGTTTCAGGAGCGCAAGGTAGAGAAATCCTATATCTCGGTCGTACACGGCATCGTCGAGAACGACGAAGGCGAGGTGGAACTGCCAATCCGCTGCGACTGGGAGCGGCGCCCACTGCAGATGATTGACCACGAACGCGGCAAACACGCCCTCACCCGCTACCGCGTGCTGGAACGCCAGGGCGACCGCACCCGCATGCTACTTATGCCTGTGACCGGACGCTCCCATCAGCTGCGCATTCATATGCGTGAACTGGGCCACCCTATTCTGGGCTGCGACATGTACGCTCATGAGGAGGCGCTGAAAATGGCGGATCGTCTGTTGCTGCATGCGACGACGTTGGGGTTTGAACACCCGGCGACCGGGGAGTGGCTTGAAGGTGAGTGTCAGCCGGATTTCTAGACGCTGGATACGTGCCAGCTCACTCTATTCGGCACCAGAACACCAAAGGCCTTTCCAGAACCGCTACAAGCACATCCATGTGGGCGTAGTGGTTTCGAGAGGATACGAAAGTTCTCAGCCCGACTAGCCCTGCACCAAATCAAAGATTATTAAGCACGTACCCAATCACCATCACCTGAGGCACGGTAATCAACGGCAGGAACAAGGCAATCTTCCAGGACCGGGTCGTGTCCTTGATCGACATCACCTCGGTGTAGTCAGTAGCCACCCCCGCCATCAGGAACGTAAACGCATTCCCCGGCGCCTGGGCCCGATTCATCAGGTCAGCGGCAATCGGCGTGGCACCCTCAGAGCACACTTCGATAATGGTCGTTGCCAGCAGAGTCAGCCAAAGGCCTGCAAAGGTCGCCCCAAACCAGGCAGCAAAGGCGTCCTCAGGCACCAGCGCACGAATGAGCCCAGCCAGAATGAGGCCAAACATCGACCAGCGAATCACCACCCGCGAGCCCGCAACCCCCTCTTTCAGCAGATCCACAGTACCCGCTGCGGAGAAGTGCATATCGCCGCGCAGCTCTGCCCACATTTCCCCCACCGGGCGCTCCTCACCGAGGGTTTCGCGCCAGGGATTGGCCGGCAAGGTGCCGCGACGGGTCAGCTGTTCGAAAATCAGCCCGGTGATAATGCCAATGACCAGTGACAAGCCGATAAAGAGCAAGGTCCAGCCGACACCGATCAGACCAAACAGAATCAGCGTCAGGGAGAAGGAGTTCCAGGGGCTGGCCAGCAGAAAGGCCATTACCTGGCCGGTGCTGGCGCCTCGTTCGTAGAGTTTCATGCCGACAGCGAGAATGCCGTGGCTGCACAGATCTAGAAAGACGCCCGCCAGGGTGGCCCGGAATAATCCGCGAACACCGGTATCGCGGCCCAGCACACCCATGACCAGTTCACGGGGAATACGGCTTAGCAGACCGACAAAAATAATCCCCAGGGCGATGCCCCACCAAATGGCGTTAAATAGTTCGAAAACACCGCCACTGAAGACGCCGATCACACTGCTGTGGTCGTGGGGATTAAACGCACCCCAGACGTAGGCGGCTGTAACGATCGTCAGGCATGCCCAGAGGAAGTAGTCGCGTCGGGCAGGCGCCTCACAGCAGGGGTCAACGGCCTCCGTCGCCGGGCTATTCACGTCAGGGTTGTCCGAGGCGCTGCCGCAGCAGCTGTCGTGCTCTGCATGGGTGCTCATACCGTAGCCTCCCCGCTAGCCAGGTCGTCGAGAATGGCACAGTCGGGGCCTGCATCGCCCTGGCAGCGCGCGGCCAGCCCCTCCAGGACCTCCTGCATCGCCTGCAGGCGAGCAATGCGCTCCTGTAACTGGGCGCTCTTTTCCAGCACCAGCGCCTTGGCGTGACGGCTCTGGCGACCGCTGTCGCGATGCAAGTTCAGCAGTTCCCGGCACTCATCGAGGTTAAAGCCTACATCACGAGCCCGGGCCAGGAACTTGAGTTCTTCCACTGCAGCGGGCTCGTAGTGGCGATAGCCATTTTCACCGCGCAGTGCGGGGGCAATAATGCCAATATTTTCGTAGTAGCGAATCGTCTTGCTGGACAGCCCGCTGCGGCGGGCGGCTTCTGAAATCTTCATCGGTATGACCTCTCATTCAGGCCCCAATCTAAACCTTCCAGCAACTGGAAGGTCAAGAAACTTTAGATTCTTACAACCCCAGGGGGTTATTCGCTGGATTACTGAGAAGTAGGAACATTACAATCGTTGCCAACTATTATTGGCGCGCAAGGCGCGCGCCATCCATTACGGGAATATTCGATGTCAGCAGTTATCTACCCAACCACGAACCTCACGGCGACCGAGCAGCTCAATTTTGATCGCGGTGAAGGTGTGTATGTCTATGACAAAAATGGCAAGCAGTACCTCGAAGGTATGGCGGGGCTTTGGTGCACCGGGCTCGGTTACGGCAACCAGGAGCTCATTGATACGATCAGCGCGCAGTTGAGCAAGCTATCATTCGCCCATAACTTTGGCGGCAAAACACACCAGCCAGTTATCGACCTGGCCGACAAGCTGGCCGGCATGGTACCGGTAGAAAATGCCAAGGTATTTTTCGGCCACTCCGGTTCGGACGCTAACGACAGCCATATCAAAATGCTGCGCTACTACTTCAATGCCATCGGCAAGCCTGAGAAGCGCAAAATCATTACCCGCGAGCGGGCCTACCACGGCGTTACCGTGGCTGCCGGTTCACTGACCAGCCTGCCCGCCAACCTCGCGCACTTCGATGCGCCGCTGGAGGCGCTGGGCATTCTACGCACCGACGCTCCGCACTTTTATCGCGGTGTACAGGGCGACGAATGTGCCGCTGAGTACGGCACCCGCCTGGCCAACAACCTCGAGGAACTGATTCTGCGCGAAGGTCCGGACACCATCGCCGCCTTTATCGCCGAGCCGATTACCGGCGCCAGCGGTGTGATTGTTCCGCCCCCGGGCTACTACGAGAAGATCCAGGCGGTACTCAACAAGTACGACATCCTGTTCTGGGCTGATGAGGTTATCACCGGCTTTGGCCGCACCGGCAACCTGTTCGGCTGTGACACCATGAACATTCAGAACCCGGCCATGATGACGTTTGCCAAGCAGCTGTCATCCGCATACATCCCCATCGGGGCCTCGGTAATTCGCGGCGACATGTACGAGCCCATGGTCGAGGCGAGCAACGAGGTGGGTATCTTTGGCCACGGCTTCACCTATTCTGGCCACCCGGTAGGTTGCGCCGCGGCACTGAAAACCCTGGAAATCTACGAGCGCGATGGTCTGTACGACAACGCGCGTGACGTCGGTGAATACCTGCAGCTGAAGATGTCCATGCTGGCGCGTTTTGACCAGGTGGGCGAAGTGCGCGGTGAAGGTCTGCTGGGTGCCATAGAACTGGTGGAAGATCGCGCCAGCAGAGCGCCGGCAACCGACCTGGCCAAGCGCGTGACCAAAGCCTGCCAAGACAATGGACTGATTGTCCGCAACGTGGCGGGTAATGCGATCGCTGTCTGCCCTCCCCTGATCATTACCAACGAACAGGTGGATGAGCTGGTCGACAAGCTCACCATGTCGCTGGAGCAGTGCCTGTAACAGAGGCCCTCTTGGGGCGCTCCGGGCTTAGGACTGGAGCGCCTCGATGTAGTCCACCATGAGCTGGACGCTTTTACGCCCCCGAAACTCATTCACATCAAGGCGGTAGGCCAGGCGTACGTCCTGGACCGTCTCGTCGGGCCATGTGTCCAGATCAATATTGAAAGCAATGGCGTCGATCAGTTGCGCGCTGCCAGCGGGTGACAGCACCAACTTGAGATGTTTCTCGCCCACCAAACGCTGATGCACGATACGAAACTCTCCATCGAATACGGGTTCTGGAAAGTGCTGGCCCCAGGGCCCGGCGTAACGCAGCACCTCGGCGAGCGTGAGGTCGAAATCATCCCGCTGTAACTCGCCATCGGATTCGATCACTGCCTGCAAGTGCACATCCTCGGCGTGGCGCTCCACTTCTGCCACGAACGCCGCATTAAACGCCTCATACGCGTCCGCTGGAATCGTCAGGCCCGCTGCCATGGCATGGCCGCCGAACTTGAGAATCATGCCCGGATGACGGGTGGCAACAGCGTCGAGAATATCGCGAATATGAATGCCGGCGATGGAGCGGGCCGAGCCCTTGATTTCACCGGCATCGCCATTGGCAAAGGCAATGGTAGGCCGGTGCAGGCGATCTTTGATACGGGATGCGAGGATACCAATCACGCCCTGGTGCCAGTCGCCCTGGTACAGGGTCATAGCCACAGGCACGCCCTCCTCTGCCAACGGCAGGCTATCGAGAAAGGCGAGGGCCTGGTCCTGCATATCCTGTTCGATAAGGCGGCGATCCTGGTTTTTCTGGTGCAGTTCCGCCGCCAGCCGGCGGGCACCGGCCTGCTCCTGCTGCAGCAGGCATTCAATACCCACGGAAATATCATCCAGGCGACCGGCGGCATTAATGCGCGGTCCCACGGCAAATCCCAGATCCGACGCTACCACCGAATGGAGATTGCGTCCCGCCACTTCCAGTAAGGCGAGAATACCGGCACGAGCGTGTCCGGTACGAATGCGCTGCAGTCCGGCAGCCACGAGAATACGGTTGTTCTGGTCCAGGGGCACGACGTCTGCCACGGTACCCAGAGACACAAGGTCAGTAAGGCGCCCCAGGTTGGGTTCTTTGCGCTGGTCAAACCAATCGCGCTTGCGCAGCTCTGCACGCAGCGCCAGCATGATGTAAAAGATGACCCCGACGCCGGCAAGGTTCTTACTGGGGAAATCGCAGCCGGGCTGATTGGGATTCACGATGACATCTGCGTTGGGCAATTCGCTGCCGGCCAGATGGTGATCGGTGATCAACGTCTTAACGCCCGCCTCTCGGCAGGCAGCGACACCATCGATACTGGAGATGCCGTTGTCGACCGTAATAATCAGGTCCGGCTTGTCACCGCGCAGGGCCAGCTCGACGATCTGCCGGCTCAGGCCATAGCCATATTCGAATCGGTTCGGCACCAGGTACGTCACCTCGGCCGCCCCGAATTCGCGCAGCGCAGTGAGCGCCAGCGCAGTGCTGGTAGCGCCATCGGCGTCGTAGTCGCCCACCACCAGAATACGCTCACCGCGCTCCAGGCTATCGGCTAACAAAGAAGCAGCGGTATCTGCGTGGGTCAGTTGTGTAGGGGGAATGAGCCGCGCCAGATCGAGCTCGAGCTCAGCCGCTTCGGCGACGCCCCTGCCCCGATAGACCCGGGACAGGATAGGGTGCAGGCCGGTGGCCTGCAGTTCGGTAGATTCGCCCGGCTCGCGCCGGCGGATGACCTTATCCACGCCCGGCTCAGGCGTTCAGGTTATCCGCCATAAAGGCCTGTACGGACCCGAGTTCATTGGGCAGCACTTCACAGCGTTCAGGACGGTCGAAGAGGTCGCGCAAGTGGTGCGGCAGCGTTGGCTCCTCGCCCAGGCCCGCCTCGGCAACAGCGCCGGGGAACTTGGCAGGATGTGCAGTTGCCAGGGTAACGACAGGCACACTGGCAGGCACGCCTGCTTCCAGAGCTGCCTTCACGCCAATGGCACTGTGCGGATCCAGCATGTATTCACAGCGATCCCATGTCGCTGCCATTTGCGCACAGGTCTCTTCATCGCTCACACACTGGCTGGAGAACAACTCGCGTGCTGCTCCCATCGCGTCCTCAGAGAAATGAATGTCGCCATTGTCGAAGTCGCTCATGAGCTGCGCAATCGCTGCGCCATCGCGCTGGTACAGATCGAACAACAGGCGCTCGAAGTTGCTGGACACGGTAATGTCCATGCTCGGCGACAACGAGTGTTCCAGGGGCTGACGGCCGTAGCTGCCGCTGGTCATTATCCGGTGCAATACGTCGTTGCGGTTGGTCGCAATAATGAGACGCTCCACAGGCAGGCCCATTTTATGCGCCAGATAGCCCGCAAAGATGTCCCCGAAATTACCGGTGGGCACCGAGAACGCGACTTTACGCGCAGGTGCGCCAAGGGCGACTGCGGCATAAAAGTAGTAAACGATCTGGGCCATGATGCGCGCCCAGTTAATGGAGTTCACCGCCACCAGGCTGCGATCGGAAGGCAGAAAGCTGCGATCGTTAAAGCTGGCTTTCACCATGGCCTGGCAATCGTCGAAGTTACCCTGCACCGCCAGGTTGTGGATATTGTCGCCCACTACCGTAGTCATCTGCTTACGCTGAACGTCGGAGACGCGCTCGTGCGGATGCAGAATGAAAATATCGATATTCTTGCAGCGCTTGCAGCCCTCGATAGCGGCCGAGCCGGTATCGCCAGACGTGGCGCCCATGATCACAACCTTCTGGTGCTTGCGCTCCAGCACGTAATCGAGCAGGCGGCCCAGCAACTGCAATGCGAAGTCTTTGAACGCCAGTGTGGGACCGTGGAACAGTTCCAAAACCCACTGGTTGCTGTCGATCTGCACCATTGGCGCGACCGCTTCGTGACGAAACTCTGCGTAGGTTTCCTCGAGAATGGCTTTGAGATCCGCCTCAGGAATACAGTCATCAACAAACGGCGTGATAATTTTTTGCGCGAGCTGCGCGTAGTTCATGCCGGCCATAGCCGCAATTTCGGCTTCGCTGAATGTAGGCAGCGTTTCGGGCACGTACAGGCCGCCATCAGACGCCAGGCCTGTCAGGAGAACTTCTTCAAAATTTAGAGCCGGGGCCTGGCCACGGGTGCTGATGTACTTCACGTTTTGTTCCTCAACCGTCCAGCGCTTCGACACGAATGCGCGTGACTTCTCCTGAAATTGTATCCAGACCTTCTATCGATGCTACCGCCCTATCGACATTGCCCTGCACGGCCTTGTTGGTGAGCAGGATGAGCGGTACGCGGGTTTCACCCGCGGCCGGCGCTTTCTGAATCAACGCCTCGATGCTAATGCCCTGGTCACTGAATATGCTGGCGATCTGCGAGAGTACGCCGGGCTTGTCTTCGGCCTCCATACGCAGGTACCACGCGGTGCTGACACGCTCCATGGGTACGATAGGCAGATCCTGCAAGGCATCGGTTGCAAAGCCCAGGGCGGGTACGCGGCACTGCTGACCCGCACCCAACTCACGCGCAAGATCGACGATATCTGCCACTACTGCTGATGCCGTAGGCTCTGCCCCGGCGCCAGCGCCGTAGTACAGCGTTGGACCCACCGCATCACCTTCTACGAGCACAGCATTCTTCACACCGTTGACGTTGGCGAGCAGGCGCGACTCCGGAATCAATGTGGGATGAACACGCAGTTCCACGCCTTCATCACTTTGCTTGGCAACACCCAGGTGCTTGATCCGATAGCCGAGCTCTTCAGCGTACTCCACATCCTGCGTGGTAAGACGGGTAATGCCCTCGGCATACACTGAGGAGAACTGCAGCGGCATGCCGAACGCCAGCGATGCGAGAATCACCAGCTTGTGAGCGGCATCAATACCTTCCACATCAAATGTGGGATCGGCCTCCGCGTAACCCAGTGCCTGCGCCTCGGCCAGCACATCGGCGAAATCACGGCCCTTCTCGCGCATCTCGCTGAGGATAAAGTTGCCGGTGCCGTTGATAATGCCCGCCAGCCATTCAATCCGGTTGCCGGCCAGGCCTTCGCGCAACGCCTTGATAATAGGGATACCGCCGGCCACGGCGGCTTCGTAGCGAATCACCACATTGTTCTGTTCGGCCAGCGCAAACAACTCGTTACCGAATTCAGCAATGAGCGCCTTGTTGGCAGTCACAACATGCTTGCCGTTCGTAAGCGCTTCAGTCACCAGGTCACGAGCTACCGTCGTACCGCCAATCAGTTCGACCAGCACATCGACTTCCGGGTCGCGAGCCACCTCGAAAATATCTCGGGTAACACGTGTATCCCCAAGATCACAGGCCGGGTTATCGCGACGCGCACCCACCACGGTAATCTCCAACTCGCCTTGGGCGCGGGCATTAATGGCCTGCGCGTTACGAGTGAGGACGTTAAACGTGCCGCTTCCCACGGTGCCCAGGCCGCAAATTCCGACCTTTACTGGCTTGCTCATACTGTTGCTATCTCCAGCGCTGCGGCTCGCCTCAGGCGAAACCATCATTTTTAAACATACGTTTGATATTGCGAATCGCCTGACGCGTACGGTGTTCGTTTTCGATCAGACCGAACCGCACATAGCCCTCGCCATACTCGCCGAATCCCACGCCGGGCGAGACCGCCACTTTGGCTTCTTGCAGCAGCTTTTTACTGAACTCGATGGAGTCGTAGTCGCTGTAACACTCGGGAATTTTCGCCCACACGAACATGGTGGCCCGCGGCGGCGTGACCGCCCAACCAACGGCGTTCAGGCCTTCACACAGCACGTCGCGGCGCGACTTGTACATGGCGTTGATTTCACTCACGCAGGTCTGGTCACCTTCCAGTGCCGCGATGGCCGCCACCTGAATCGGTGTGAACATGCCGTAATCGAGGTACGACTTCATCCGCGCCAACGCACCCACCAGGGTTTTGTTGCCGCAACAGAAGCCCACACGCCAACCCGGCATGTTGTAGCTCTTGGACATGCTGTAAAACTCCACGGCGATATCCATGGCGCCCTCTACCTGCAGAATCGACGGCGCTTCATAGCCGTCGTAGCACAGGTCGGCGTAAGCCAGATCCTGTACCACCCAGATATTGTGTTCCTTGGCAATGGCCACCACGCGCTCGAAAAACTCCAGTTCCACGCAATAGGCCGTGGGGTTGGAGGGGAAGTTGAGCACCAGCATCTTGGGCCGTGGCCAGCTGTTGTGAATTGCCTTTTCCAGTTCATCGAAGAAATCTTCTTCGTTCATGCCCATGGGCACGTGGCGGATATCCGCACCGGAGATCACAAAACCATAGGGGTGAATCGGGTACGAGGGATTGGGCACCAGAATCGCGTCGCCGGGGCCAGTGGTGGCCAGCGCCAGGTGTGCCAGGCCTTCTTTGGAGCCCAGGGTGACAATGGCTTCAGTTTCGGGGTCGAGCGTGACCTCGTAGCGGCGCTGGTACCAATCACAAATCGCTTTGCGCAACCTTGGAATACCCTTGGACTGCGAATAGCGATGGGTATCGCCGCGCTGGGCGGTCTCCACCAGCTTGTCGACGATATGCTCCGGGGTCGGCTGATCGGGGTTGCCCATGCCGAAATCGATGATATCCTCGCCCGCCGCTCGCGCCTGCTGCTTCAACTCACCAATAATGTTGAACACATAGGGAGGTAGGCGTGAAATGCGCCGGAATTGTTCGTCCACGATTTCTAACTCTTACTTCGGTTATGACAGCCCAGCAAAGGGCTGGAGAACTGACAGGAAAGGGGTCAGAAACAGTACGGTTTAAGGGGGGGATGTCAACGCGGGGGATTACCAAAAACACCCGCGAAAAAGGAAAAACCCGCACGCAATGGCGCGCGGGTTTAGAGAAAATTACTCTACACCAAGTGTCGCAAGAATCTTGTCAGCATCCTGGTAGCCGGGAATCATCTGGCCAGTGTCGGTAATAATCGCAGGGGTGCCACGCACACCGAGCTGCTGGCCGAGCTGGTACTGCTCATCAACGGGGTTGGAATCGCACTGCTTAACCGGTACCGGCTCCTTGTTTTTCAGCGCGGTGAGAGTCTGCTGCGGGTTCTCTGCACACCAGGCGCCTACCAGCTGGCGATAGCCCGCTGAGTCGGTGCCGCCACGTGGGAAGGCCAGGTAACGCACCTGTACGCCGTGTTTGTTCAGCTCCGGCACTTCATTGTGCAGCTTCTGGCAGTAGAAACAGGTGGTATCGGTGAATACGGTGATCTCGCCTTTCACCTCTCCTTCAGGCGCAAATACAATCATGTCGGCCTCGTCCAGGGCCTCCATCTTGGCCAGGCGCTCGCCATCACGGCGCTGCTCGGTGAGGTTTACAAACTGGCCGTTATCGACCTGAAACAGGTCACCCACCAGGAAATGCTTGCCGTCAGCGGTGGCGTAAACCATGGGACCGTTATCAAACTGTACTTCGTACATGCCCTGGATATCGCTGGTGCTCACAGTGCTCACCGACAGGCCCATGGCGGGGCTGTTCATGGCGGCACTAATGCGCTCAAAGGTTTCTTTGTCCACCGGCGCGCCGGCATTGACCATAGGAGCCACGGCAATGATCAGGGTAGCCACAGCGGCCTGGTACAGTCGATTAAACATCTTGTTTCCTCATTAATTTCGCCCCGGCCTCCCCTGGCCGGTGCACAGTTCTCAGCTCTTTGAGCATCAGTAGCGCAATAAGTTCCTCAACCCCGTGGATGGTGCTCGGCATGCAGTTCCTGCATCCGCTGCTTCGCCACGTGGGTGTATATCTGGGTGGTCGTCAGGTCGCTGTGCCCCAGCAACATTTGCACGACCCGCAGATCCGCTCCGTGATTCAGGAGATGGGTCGCGAATGCGTGGCGCAGGGTGTGGGGAGACAGTGCCTGGCGAATACCGGCGCGCTGGGCGTAGATTTTAATACGATACCAGAAGGTCTGGCGAGTCATCTGCCGCCCTCTTTTACTGGGAAACACAACATCGGAGGGGATTCCCTTGAGCATTTCACCCCGCGGACCGGCCATATAGCGTTGCAACCAGCTGAGCGCCTCCTCACCCATAGGCACCAGCCGCTCCTTACTGCCCTTGCCGAACACCCGCACCACCCCCTGGTTGAGGCTCACCTGGGTCACCTGCAGGCTGGTCAGCTCTGTCACCCTGAGGCCGCAGGCATACAACAGCTCGAGCATGGTGCGATCGCGGAATTCCAGCGGATCGTCGAGATCGGGTGCCTCAAGCAGCTTGTCGACCTGGGCTTCGGAGATGGACTTGGGCAATGGGCGCCCGAGCTTGGGGCTGTCGACATCCAGGGTAGGATCGGCCTGTATCCGCCCTTCCCTGATCAGGTACTTATAAAAGCCCCTGGCACAGGACATAAACCTCGCGGTGGAGCGCTGTGACTGCCCCTGCTCCAGGCGCGCTCCGAGGTAGGCCTGCAGTTCAGCGCGGTCGGCGCGAACCACTGTGCTACCTTTGTTTTTGGCAAGCCATTCATTGAATTGGCGCAGGTCGCGGCGGTAGGAGCTCAGGGTGTTGTCACTGAGGCCCTTCTCCATCCACATGGCGTCGATGTAGCGTTCGATTTCTGGGTGTTCTAGCAGGGCTTCTGACATGCGGTAACGGTAACATGATTCGATGTGATTGGGGTTGTTCCGGCTAGCCGGGCCGGAACGGAGTTTATCTCTCGAAACCGCTGCAAGGCCATCCATGGCGCGCTTCGGCGTCCGCCATCCATGGCTCCCGACGATCTCGAGAGATAAACTCCGTTCCCGCCCTCTATTTCGCCATACACGCCACACCCCAGGCGAAAAGCCTCTCTAGAATAGAAACACCCCAGGTACCGGTAGACATACAGCCCCAAGGCCGAGAGAGCTTTTGCCCTTCCAATATCGTCGGGAGGCTGGGTGGCGCGGCCGGCGATCCGGTACGCCGAAACGCCCCATGGATGGGTTCGCAGTGGTCTTGGAAGGGCAAAAGCTCTCTTGGCCGCCACGTGAAGAAGCTTCTAACCCCGAACTAAAGGCAAAAAAAAAGCGGCCACTAGGGCCGCTTTCGGATACTGCGAAAGGCAGAAGCTTAGGACAGCTTCTCCTTGATGCGGGCAGCCTTACCAGACAGCTCACGCAGGTAGTACAGCTTGGCCTGACGTACGTCGCCGCGACGCTTGACAGTGATGCTGTCTACGAGGGGGCTGTAAGTCTGGAAAGTACGCTCTACGCCAACACCGTGGGAGATTTTGCGTACAGTGAAGGCAGAGTTCAGCGCGCGGTTGCGCTTGGCGATAACAACGCCTTCGAACGCCTGCAGACGCTCGCGGTTGCCTTCTTTTACTTTTACCTGAACAACCACGGTATCACCCGGGGCAAATTCAGGCAGCTCTTTCTCCATCTGTTCAGCTTCAAGCTGAGAAATGATCTTGTTGGTGCTCATGGCGCGCTCCTGTTGATTAACAATCGTAGCTTCACAGCTAGCGGTTTTAAAATTTCACTCGCGTTCGCGGAGATACTCCGCCAACAATTCGTCTTCTTCGGCCGTGTTGGCCCTGCCCTCCAGCAAGTCCGGGCGACGCTCGTACGTTCTTCCCAGTGCCTGCTTCAGGCGCCAGCGGCGAATCCACTCGTGATTGCCGCTGAGCAATACTTCCGGTACCGGCTTACCCTGGTACTCCTCTGGCCGGGTGTAGTGTGGGCAGTCCAACAGGCCATCGGCGTAGGAATCTTCCTGAGCCGACAGCTCGTGCCCCAACACTCCGGGCAAATGGCGTGTTACCGAGTCGATAACCACCATGGCAGCCAGTTCGCCGCCGCTTAAAACGTAGTCGCCAATGGATATTTCTTCATCCACTTCCGCTTCGATCAGGCGTTCATCGACACCTTCATAGCGGCCGGCAACCAGGATCAGCGCTTGCTCCTGTGAGAGTGCCACAGACTTGCCGTGGTCCAGGCGCTTACCCTGAGGCGAGAGGTAGATCACTCTAGCGTCTACTCCCGCCGCCTCCCTTGCTGCGGCTATCGCCTGCTGCAGGGGATCAATCTTCATCAACATGCCCGGGCCACCGCCGTAGGGCCTGTCGTCCACCGTGCGATGCTTGTCGGTGGTGAAGTCCCGCGGATTGCTGTGGCTGATAGTCACCAGCCCCTGCTTTACCGCTCTGCCCGTGACACCATGGTCCGTGACAGCTTCAAACATTTCCGGGAACAGGCTGACCAGTGCAATATGCATGTTGCCGCCTATTCCTCGAGGTACCAATCGACCTCGATAACGCCCTCTTCCAGGCTTACCCGGGTGACCACATCGCCGGGCAGGTAGGGAACCAGTCGTTCCCTGTCATCGATGCTGCCGTCGCTTGCCTTGATCACCAGCACGTCATTGGCGCCGGTTTCGATCATGTAATCGACAGTGCCCAACAGCACGCGATCGCCTTCTGATTCGGGCTCCCGACCCCAGGCTTGCAAACCTTGCAACTGGTGCCAGTAGTAATCGCCCTCTTCCAGGCTGGGGAGGCTATTCGCCTCCACCACAATGCTCAGTCCCTTGAAGGACTCCGCCAGGGTACGGTCATCCACCCCCGCGATATGGGCAATCATGCCCTTGCCATGGCGCTTCCACTCATCGAACTCAACCGTTTCCAGTGAGCCGCGTCGCTGGAGCTGCCAGGCACCGAACCGAAAGAGGTTTTCTTCAGGATCGGTAAATGAGTGCACTTTGACCCACCCCTTAACGCCGTACGGGCCGGTAATTTTACCGGCAGTCAGCGGGTTGGCACCGGACTCACTCATAAAGACCGGTCAGCGGGGATTAGGCCGCTACAGCAGCTTCCTTAACCAGCTTGGCTACGCGCTCAGACAGCTGCGCACCCTGGCCCTGCCAGTATGCGATGCGATCGGAGTCAACGCGCAGGCGCTCTTCCTGGCCACGGGCTACGGGGTTGAAGAAACCAACGCGCTCAATGAAGCGGCCATTGCGCGCATTGCGGCTGTCGGTCACTGTCAGGTGGTAGAAGGGGCGCTTTTTGGAGCCGCCACGTGCAAGACGAATAGTTACCATGTGATCTCAATTCCTTGATTTTTAAGGCGAAATCTCCCGCTTGGGATGGCTCGCCCACGACAAAACCCGGCACACGGGCCGGAAAGGTGGCGTATCATACGGAAAACACAGGGGGAATGAAACCCCCTTTGAAAGGAATTTTTGTAGTTATTTCCGGAGCTTACCGTCATTCCCGCGAAGGCGGGAAACCAGGGAATTATCCGCCATATATCAGCTCAACAATGCGCGTCTGCCAGGCGCGCCGGTCCGCTGCAAATAACTAAGATGATTCCTGGCGACCAGGTCAATGGATCCCGGCCTGCGCCGGGATGACGACCTCAGCCCTTATTTGAAGGGAGGCATGCCACCAGGAGGCATTCCGCCGCCCATACCGGGGGCATACCGCCACCGGGGCCGCCCATCATGCCGCCGAGGCCGCGCATCATTTTCTGCATGCCGCCGCCCTTCATTTTCTTCATCATTTTCTGCATCTGCTTGTGCTGCTTGAGCAGTCGGTTCAGGTCCTGCACCTGGGTGCCGGAACCCTTGCAGATGCGTTTCTTGCGCGAGCCCTGAATGCTCTCGGGCTTGCGGCGCTCTCCCGGGGTCATGGAGTTAATCATGGCTTCCATGCGGGCAAACTGCTTCATATCCAGATTCTGCTGAGCCATCTGGGCCATGTTGCCCATACCGGGCAGTTTGTCCAACATGCCGGTGATGCCGCCCATATTGTTCATTTGCTGCAGCTGATCGCGGAAATCTTCCAGGTCGAACTTCTGGCCCTTCTTGACCTTGCGCGCCAGCTTGGCGGCCTTTTCCTTGTCGACCTTCTGCTCCGCCTCTTCGATCAGCGACATCACGTCGCCCATGCCGAGAATGCGCGAGGCCAGGCGATCCGGGTGGAACGGGTCCAGCGCCGTGGTCTTCTCACCGACACCGAGGAACTTGATGGGTTTACCCGTGATAGAGCGCACGGACAGCGCGGCACCGCCACGGGTATCAGCATCGACCTTCGTGAGGATCACGCCGGTAAGTGGCAGCGTCTCGCCAAACGCCTTGGCAGTATTGGCGGCGTCCTGGCCGGTCATGGCATCAACCACGAACAGGGTTTCAATGGGGTTAACCGCTTTGTGTAGTTGGGAGATTTCTTCCATCATCTCCTGGTCAACCGCGAGCCGTCCTGCGGTATCGACAATAAGTACATCGGAAAAATTCTTCTTGGCGTGGCTGATAGCCGCGTTGGCAATATCCACCGGCTTCTGGGACGTGTCAGAAGGGAAGAAATCAGCGCCAACCTCAGCTGCAAGTGTTTCCAGCTGTTTGATCGCCGCCGGGCGATACACGTCGGCGGACACCACGGTGACCTTTTTCTTTTCACGCTCCGCCAGGTGCTTGGCCAGCTTGGCTGCGGAGGTGGTCTTACCTGCACCCTGCAGGCCGGCCATGAGGATTACCGCGGGGGCTGCGTCGCCAGGTTAAGCGACTCGTTGGCGGTGCCCATGACAGTTTCGAGTTCCGCCTGGACAATTTTCAGGAAGGCCTGTCCGGGGCTCAGACTCTTCATGACCTCCTGGCCGAGGGCGCGCTGCTTCACGGAATCCACGAAGCCCTTGACCACGGGCAAGGCAACGTCGGCCTCGAGCAAGGCCATGCGCACTTCACGCAGGGTGTCCTGGATGTTGTCTTCGGACAGGGTGGCCTTGCCGGTAATCGTGCGCAGGCTGTTTGACAGGCGATCGCTGAGGCTCTGGAACATAGGGGTACTCTTCAATCCAACGGAGTTACTGCAAGTGCCTGACCGCTATTGATTCTGGCGGGACACTTCGGTACAAAGGGGCGAAGTATACGTCACCTCGGCCTAACCCCCAAACTGATGCCCATCTCTGCTATCGCCCTGTTTGCCGCACTGTTGTACCTGGCCGCCACGGGCTTGCATCTTATGCATGTTTTTCAGCGGCGCGAAGGCCTCAGCCGCGCGGTAGTCACGCTGGGCGTGGTCGCCGTGGTTTCGCACGCACTGGTCGCCTGGGACAGCATTCACAGCCAGACCGGTGTCACCCTGGGCTTTTATAAAATATCAGCGCTGATTTTCCTGGTGATCAATGTTGCCTGTGCGCTGTTGATGTTACGCCGCCCACTCCAGAGCCTGTTGGTGTTTCTGTTTCCGCTGTCGGCAATGTCAGTGCTCGTCTCCACGTTCGCGCCAGAAACCAGTGCCGACACAGCAGAACTCTCCGGCGGCATGCTGTTCCATATCAGCAGCTCCATTCTCGCCTATGCCATCTTCACCCTAGCGGCTGCCCAGGCGGGCCTGGTTGCCATTCAGGACTACCAACTGCGCCACCGCCATACCCGCGGCATCATCCAGCTGCTGCCACCCCTGCAGCTCATGGAAACCATGCTGTTCGAACTTCTGTTTGTGGGCGTGGTGTTGCTAAGCGCGGCTATCGTGTCGGGCTTCCTGTTTGTGGATGATTTGTTCGCCCAATCGCTGGTCCACAAGACCACCCTGACCATCGTCGCCTGGGTACTGTTCACCGCCCTGCTGTGGGGCCACCACCAGCTGGGCTGGCGCGCGCAGACAGCAGTGAAGTTTACGCTCGCTGGATTTGTCATGCTGATGCTGGCCTTCTTTGGCTCAAAACTGGTTCTGGAGCTGGTGTTGCAACGGGGCTGAGACAGTCTTGCGCCGCCCCTGCTTTTTCTCCAAGATACGCTCTCAGTAATTACACAGGTTCACCCCCACCTTGAACGAAGCACCGCTGGGTATCCTTTTCTCGATACTCGCTGCACTGATTCTCCTCTCGGGTTTTTTCTCCAGTTCAGAGACCGGCATGATGTCGCTGAACCGTTACCGCCTGAAGCATCTGCAGAAGAATAAGCACCGCGGCGCCACCCGCGCTGCTAAACTCCTCGACCGCCCGGACCGGTTGATCGGCCTGATCCTGATCGGCAACAACCTGGTAAATATCTTCGCCTCGGCAATTGCCACGGTGATTGCGATTCGTTTGTGGGGCGACGCCGGCATCTTTATCGCCACCCTGGCGCTCACGCTGGTGATTCTGATCTTTGCCGAGATCACACCCAAGACCATCGCCGCACTGCACCCTGAGAAAGTGGCGTTTCCTGCCAGCGTGATTCTGTTGCCGCTACTAAAACTGTTTTATCCGCTGGTGGCGCTGGTGAACTGGTTCACCAACGGGCTACTGCGCCTGCTCGGCTTTGACCCCAGCAAACAGCACGATGAGAACCTCTCCTCCGATGAATTACGCACCATTGTGACCGATGCCGGCCAGCTGATTCCCGCGCGTCACCGCGGCATGTTGCTGAATATTCTCGACCTCGAGGAAGTCAGCGTGGATGACATCATGGTGCCGCGTAACGACGTCTACGGTATCGACCTGGACGACAGCGACGACGATATTCTGCGTTGCATCCAGAACAGTTCCCACACCCGCCTGCCCGTTTGGCGCAAGGACATTAACGACATCGTCGGCATGCTGCACATGCGCAACATCAGCCGCGTTATCGACATGCAAGGCCTTGACCGGCGCGCGCTGGAACGGGAAATAGAAAAGCCCTACTTCGTGCCGGAGAGCACGCCACTGCACACCCAGCTGCTTAATTTCCAGCAGAAAAAGCATCGCCTGGGCGTGGTGGTGGATGAGTACGGAGAGGTGATAGGGCTGGTGGCTCTGGAAGATATCCTCGAGGAGATTGTCGGCGAATTTACCTCTAACCGCTCAGAGGAAGATGCCACCATTTTCCCGCAGCGCGATGGCAGCTACATCATCGCCGGTAACGCCAGCATTCGCGATATCAATAAGGCTCTGGAATGGACACTGCCCACAGACGGCCCGAAGACCCTGTCGGGGCTGGTGCTTGAATACCTGGAAGGCTTTCCGGACGCCAACGCCGGACTATCGGTGGGCAACTACCAGTTCGAAATTCTCGAACTGGAAGACAATGTGGTGCAGGCGGTCAGAGCCTGCGCCAGTGCACCTGCCAAGGTCGAAGACAGCTAGAGCAGGCGCACACCGCCAGACTGCTCGTCACGGCGCTCATTGGCTTTCTTGACGATTTCACGCTTGGCTTCGGCATCGAGCATAAACCAATCGGTGATCTCGTCTGCGGTGCGGTAGCAGCCGATACATACATCGTTTTCATCCAGCGCACAGACGGCGATGCAGGGCGACTGCGGCTCTTGCTGGCTCACGCCTGCTCCTCCAGCGATGCGTTGAAGCGCTGGGCATTGCTCGCGTAGTGCTCGGCATTGCCGCGCAGCATGGCCTGGGTGGCCTCGTCCAATTGACGCACGACCTTGGCCGGGGAACCGAGCACCATCGAGCCGTCGGGAATCTCGGTACCTTCAGTGACCAGGGCATTCGCCCCAATCAGGCAGCCCATACCGATTTTGGCGCCGTTAAGTACCACCGCATTAATGCCCACCAGCGTGCCATCGCCAATCGTACAGCCGTGAATCATGGCGTTGTGCCCCACAGTGACGTCCTCACCAATGACGGCAGGGAAGCCCGGGTCAGCGTGAATGACTGTACCGTCCTGGATATTACTGCGCGCGCCCACCTCGATGCGGTCGGCGTCACCGCGCAGCACGCAGCTGAACCAGACACTGGCACTGTCGTGCAGCGTTACATCACCAATCACTGCAGCGTTGGGCGCAATAAAATGCCCCTCGCCCATTAACTGAACTTCTTTGTCGCCGAGACGATATTTCATGCTTGGATACTCCATCCTCTGCGCATTTCAAGCGGCACCCCGTAGGCCACACTGGCCAGTTGGCCGAGAATAGCGGCGGTCACACCCCAGATGTTATCGCCGTCTATCTGGTATTGCGGGGTAAAGTAAGTTTTGCCGGGCATCTCGAACTTCAGCGTTTGCAGGCGCGATGCATCGGCGAACACAGCCAGCGGCTGGTAAAATACGGAATCGAACTCGCGGGTATCGACCACCAGCTCTAGTCCACAGGGCACCCGGGCTACACAGGGGTGGACTTCAAAATCGGTACGCGTAATCATCGGCGCAAGTTCACCCAGAGGTGTCACCTGCGCCCCGCGAATACCCACCTCTTCTTCGGCTTCTCGCAACGCCGTCACCCAGGGAGAAGCGTCGCTCGGCTCGCGCTTGCCACCGGGAAAAGCTACTTCGCCAGGGTGGGTCTTCAAGTGGCGGCCGCGCCGGCCCAGCAACACTCGCGGCTCGGCTTCGTCGGTCAATGGCACCAGTACCGCAGCCTCTGGTCGCCGACCAGGATCTGGATCCCAGGCCTGTCGATCCAAGGGAAGCTGCGCCTGCAGTCGCGCGAAGATAGCAGCGGCGTCACTCACTCGGGTAATTCCGCCATTTGCAGCAGATCCCAGGCTGGCTCTTCATAGGGGTGGGCAGCAATCATGGCGTCTACAACGGCGCGAACGCAGTCATCAGCACACACCATTTCAACGCGATATTCGTCTACCAACTCAAGTTCACCCGGCTTGCCGATGAACGGATTGGCTGCCGCTGACGGCCGGAACTGCCCCTGCCCTGCCACCTGCCAGCAGCACTGGTCGTAATCGCCGATGCGGCCTGCACCTGCGGCAAAGGCCGCTGCTTTTACCGGCTCAAGGTGTGTCTCGGGGACGTAAAAGCCGAGTTTGTACATCTAGACGCCCCGGGCCTGAGCTTCGTAGTAATTGGCGGCAAAGTCTTCGAGGTTCTGATCCTCAATGGCCGCTCGAATACCCTGCATATGCTGCTGGTAGTAGTGCAGGTTGTGAATGGTATTGAGCTGTGAGCCGAGGATCTCATTGCACTTGTCGAGATGGTGCAGGTAGCCGCGGCTGAAGTTCTGACAGGTGTAACAATTACAGTCTTCGTCAATAGGCAGCGTGCTGGTTTTGTGTCGCGCGTTGCGCAACTTGAGCTGCCCGCGGGAGGTAAACAGGTTGCCGTTGCGGGCGTTGCGGGTGGGCATCACGCAATCGAACATGTCGACACCGCGGCGCACGCCCTCCAGCAGGTCTGCCGGAGTACCCACACCCATAAGATAGCGGGGCTTGTCGGCGGGCATAATGGGCTGCATCGCCTCCAGCACGTGCATCATCTCGTCCTTGGGTTCGCCCACCGAGAGGCCACCAATGGCATAGCCATCGAAGCCGATGTCTGTGAGGCCGTCGAGCGACTCCTGGCGCAACTCGGGATACATACCGCCCTGGACAATGCCAAACAGTGCAGCGCTGCTATCGCCGTGTGCCTGCTTACTGCGCTTTGCCCACCGCAGTGACAGCTCCATGGAATCACGGGCCTCGTCGACAGTGGCTGGATACGGCGTGCACTCATCGAAAATCATGACAATGTCGGAGCCGAGCTTGCGCTGAATCTCCATGGACTTTTCCGGGTCGAGAAACACCCTGGAACCATCGACAGGTGACTGAAACTTCACGCCGTCTTCCGAAATTTTGCGCATATCTCCCAGGCTGAACACCTGGAAGCCGCCGGAGTCGGTGAGGATGGGGCCATCCCAGCCCATGAAATCATGCAAATCGCCGTGCTGCTCGATAATGTCGGTACCCGGGCGCAGCCAAAGGTGGAAGGTGTTGCCGAGAATGATTTCCGCGCCAATCTCTTTGATGTCGCGGGGCAACATGCCCTTGACCGTACCGTAGGTACCCACGGGCATAAATGCGGGCGTTTCAATCGTACCCCGGGGGAAGGTAAGCCGGCCGCGACGGGCATTGCCGTCGTCACCGAGCCGTTCGAACTGCATTCGACACTCTCTGGTCATGCTGATTCCTGTGCATTGGCGGGGGTAATAAACATGGCATCCCCGTAACTGAAGAACCGGTAGCGCTCAGCCACGGCGGCGGCATAGGCCGCCATTATAGGCTCACGTCCAGCAAAGGCGCTGACCAACATGAGCAGCGTGGATTCCGGCAGGTGGAAATTGGTGACCATGGCATCGACACTGCGGAAACGATACCCCGGGTAAATGAAAATGTCTGTGTCGCCCGTAAAGGGAGCGATCTCTCCCCCCTGGCTCGCGGATTCCAGGGAGCGCACTGCGGTGGTGCCCACGGCTATCACTCTTCCGCCCCGGGCACGGGTCTCGCGTACCGCGGCGCAGGCGGCTTCATCGACCTCGATGTACTCCGAGTGCATCCTATGGTCTTCAATATTGTCGGCCCGCACAGGCTGGAAGGTGCCCGCCCCCACATGCAGGGTGACAGTACAGCGCTGCACCCCCATGGTGGCTATTTCATTCAACAAAGCATCGGTAAAGTGCAGGCCAGCGGTGGGCGCTGCCACAGCGCCTTCCCTGGCGGCGAACACCGTCTGATAGCGCTCCTGGTCGGCAGCCTCGTCACTGCGCTCAATATACGGCGGCAGCGGCATATGCCCCACCTCGCGCATCATCTGTGAGAGCGCAGGCCCGCCTTCACTGGACAGCAGGAATAAGGCGTCATCGCGACCGGTCACGGTCAGCTCAAGGCCGCAGGGCTCGGCGCCCTGCTCAGGGGTCAGCAAAATTCGCGTGCCCGGCTTGGGTGACTTGCTGCTGCGAATATGCGCCAGTGCCGTGTGTGTGCCCGTCAGACGTTCCACCAGAATCTCAAGCTTGCCGCCGGTTTCCTTCTGGCCCCAAAGCCGGGCCGGAATCACCCGGGTGTCGTTAAACACCAGCAGGTCACCTTCCCGCAGCAGGCTGGGCAACTGGCTGAAATGGCGGTGATCAATAGCGCCAGAAGCACCGTCAAGACACAGCAGCCGGCTGGCACTGCGCTCCGGAAGCGGGTACTGGGCGATCAGCTCATCGGGGAGCTCGAAATGGAAGTCGCTGCGTAACATAGGCTATAGACAAAGAAGCCGGCACTGGGCCGGCTTCCTGTAAGTCGCTGGGGAAGCTTACTCTTCCTCGCCAGCTTCCTCTTCTGCAGGGGTTTCCTCAGCAGCAGCTTCCTCAGCGGGGGCTTCTTCCTCGGCAGCTTCCTCTTCAGCAGGTGCAGCAGGCAGAGTGACCTTGATCAGCTCTTCGGCCAGCAGGATTTTCACCTTCTCTTCACCGTTGATGGGCTTCTTGTCGGCGCCCTTAACTGCGTAGCGCTCATCGGCACGCTTGTAGATGCTGTATTCAGCCGTCTTCTTAACCAGTTTCATGGCCATGCTCTTTTCTCCTTAAAAGGTACTCAGATCGCCCGTAGGCGTGGATACGTCAGGTGTTCCCGAAAGAACTGGCGCGGATTCTACATGAAAATTATTGCGCTGTGGAGGCTGCTTGTTATAATCCCGCGCTCTCCAAAAAGGCCCTCTCTGGGACTTTCTACTCTGTGCCGGAGTGGTGAAATTGGTAGACACAGGGGATTCAAAATCCCCCGCCCTTAAAAGCGTGCCGGTTCGAGTCCGGCCTCCGGTACCACCCTTGAATGATCAATGACCCCTGTCACTGCCTTGATGTAGGACTGGTCAGTACTTCATATAGAGCCTCGCACGCCCCGAAGGTAATGCAGATCCCCCCAGCTCAACACCAAGGCCGCCGAGCAGGTCTCCCAGTAACGACGCCTCTTCATAGGTGTAGTTGAGCAGGCTGTCAGACTCGAAGACATCCCGGTTGACCTCGCCCACAGTGGCAAAGTCGTCGATGAGACCCAATTCCTTGGCCCGCTCTCCGTTCCAGATCAATCCGGTAAAGATTTTTGGATCGCTGGAGAGGCGCTCTCCCCTGCCGCGCTTCACATCCTCAATAAACAGTTGGTGCACATCTCCCAGTACTTCTTCCCAGAAGGCGACTTGTGCGGCATCTGATTCGCTAAAGGGGTCGAGAAAGGCCTTGCTATCGCCAGACACAAATTCGCGTCGTTCGACGCCCACTTTTTCCATCAGCCCGGTGAAACCAAAACTTGCCGCGGTGACGCCGATGCTCCCGACAAGGCTGGCCTCACTGGCGTAAATCGTATCTGTCGCGGAAGCGATGTAATAAGCGCCCGATGCGCCGATATCGCGAATCACAGAGACGATGGGTTTCTCGTGCAGTGCTTTCAGCCTGAGAATCTCATCGTAAATATCCTTGGAGTGAACCGGGCTGCCACCGGGACTGTCAATCTCCAGAATAATGGCGGTGACGTATTCGTTCTCAAAAGCCTCCCGTATGCCGGGCAGCATTAAGCTGGTTGAGGTTTCTTGCTCGGAAATCTCGCCGTATATCTCCACCACTGCGACGTGGTCATGCCTGGGAGGCATTGCGGCAATGTAGCCGGCAGCGGCTGATACCAGAATGATCGCCACATAAAAGATGACCGAACCTTTCAGAATATTCGACCATCGCGCTTTGGATGCCTCAGTCTTCTGGGCATTCTCCATGAGGCTGATCTGCCTCTCCATTAATTCACGCTCACCGGGCGTGGCTGAATTACGGCTTTCTTCTGTCACCTGGGCAGCTCCTTTTCCACTGGGTGTCTGTTTAGTACCGCTCGTCTGTTACTCACGAAACTCTAGCACGCAGTTTTCTTGTACGCGAATGCGGGGAAACCATCACGCCTGTGCCAATGAGGCACCTCGGAAACGCTTTGCCAGCGCCAATACACGCGCCTCATCCACCAGCCGCAAACCTCTGGCGTGAAAGGCATCGATATGAGCCTGCTCTGGATAACTGTAATAGCTTCCCTCACCGCCCTGTTCCAGGGCGAGCACGCTCTCCCCTGCCGCCAGAGCTGCTACTGCGGCCGTAATCAATTGAATGCCAGGAAGATAAAGGGCGAGCACGTTGTCCAGATAAGGCGAGTTGTAATCCACCGGCACTGATACCTCAGAGATCACACCGCCAGTGTCGATAGAGCCATCGCTGATGTAGTGCAGCGTGGCCGTCAGCTGCTCATCGCCATTGCTCATTGCCCAGAAACTGGCCATGACACCGCGATAATCAGGCAGGCGACCAGAGTGCAGATTGATGACGCCGTGGCGAGGAATGGCAATCACCTCGTCCTTGAGAATGCCGCCATAGCGCAGGGAAAGAATGAGGTCTGGGTCGAGCTCGCGAATAGTCGCCAGCGACGTAGGTGAATTAATCGCGTTCTCGATTTTTGGCGGGGCCTGCAGGTATTTGCTAAGGCCCAGAAAGCTGAGCAACTCGGCATCCTGGCAGGGCCGCTCATCGAGCAATGGAAACAAAAGCTCGTTAAACAGCGACTGCTCAAAGAACTTCAGACGCTCGATATCATCGGCGCGCTTGCGAACACCGCCAACGGCAGAAGAAAGCAGCAGCTGAGCAGAATGCCCCTGCAGCTTCGGCAGCAACAGGTTCAGCGCATAGTTACTGGCCAGATCACTATTGGAAAGGAGAAGCAGTTTCATCGTGCGCTCACTGGATGTGTTCATCTATAGAAAATCACAGCTGAGAGACGAGCTCAATAGTCAAGCATGCCCCGGCTAGTCGCGTCGATACTGCGATACGCCACACTATTTAAAGGCTCTGCCAGCGCGCAGCCCCGATACAATCTGGCTCAACTAAACGAGCGGCTCCTGACTGCCATCTTCGCGCAGATGCACGAGTCCTAATCCCTCGCCAGATTCGTTAAGCAGAAACTGGATCACCGCACGTCGCAAATCCCAATCATCCGTTTTGGCGGCGGCTTCGTCAGCCCGGTAGGCGTACTTCATCGCCGTGGCAGTGTCGCCTTGATCGAGATGTCGCTGGGCCAGAGAGAGATTCTGTTCAGCGATTCTTTGCGGTGATTCCAGTGAGGTCATCAGACGTTAGTCCTGATAGCCCGTAATGGCCTTTGCGGCCTGGTAGCCAAAGGTCATGGAAGGACCGAGCGTGGCACCCGGGCCGGGATAACATGGCAGCGTTGGGGCGCTGCAGTTACCGCAGGCATACAGGCCTTCGATCACTGAGCCGTCTTCGTGCACTACCTCGGCGTTAGCGGTAATCACCATACCGCCCTGGGTGCCAAAGTCACCGGGATCGACTCGTACTGCGTAAAACGGCGCCTTCGCAACAGGTCCCAGACAGGGGTTGGGTTCCATGCGCGGATCGCCGTAGTAGCGATCGTAGGCAGATTCACCCCGGTGCAAGTCGTCGTCCACCCCTTTGCAGGCAAATTCGTTCATTCTGCCAACGGTTTTTTCCAGGCCCTCGGCGTCTACAGAAATCTTCGCAGCCAGTTCGGCAATAGTGTCAGCCTTGGCCATGAAGTTTTCCTGTTCATAGCGCTTCCAGGGCACCAGGAAATCAGGCATGAGTTGGCTGGTGTAAATCGGGCCAACAAAGTATTTGGAGCGGAAGTCCGCATCAAATACCTGCCATGTCGGGTAGGTGGGATTCTCTTCTGTGTGCTTTTCAAAGGTTTCCAGCTGGAACGCCATGTAGTTCTGGGATTCGTTGCTGAAGCGCTCCCCCGCCGGATTCACCACGATGGAGCCCGGGTAGGATTTCTCCATGATACTCAGACGCGGAATCTCCTCGCCAGGCGGAGAAATGGTGTTACACCACCAGGCTTCATCCATGCGATGCATTTTCGCACCCAGGCGCAAACCTTCCTGGTGTGCGTCACCGGTATTATCCAGGGTGCCGGCACTCCATTGGTGATCGGTGGGCTTGGGCAGATATGCCTCGCGCATTTGCTGGTTGTGCTCGAAACCACCAGCTGCCAGCACTACACCTTTGCGCGCCTGAATGCGCAAGGTCTTGCCCTCGCGCTCCATTTCCAGGCCCACGACCTTGCCGTCTTCCTGAATCAGCTGGGTCATGCCGGTGTTGAGCCAAAGCGGCATGTCGCGATCGAGCATGGACGCCCGCAACCGCGCCACGCCGGCACAGCCAGTGGCCAGGCGGCGGTGAAACTTGTCTCTCAGGCGCCAGGAAAAATCGAGGATGTAGTCCAGCACCAGTTTTCCGGCCATCTTCATCCAGCCGGGCTGCTGCCCCACAAATACCGCTGCTTCCACCTGGGTAATCCCGATACGCCCGCCAATGTGCATCATCGGGTGGGTGCGCCGCAGGCGGCGCCATTCCTCGCCCAACTCACTGGCATCAAAGGTGGCCGGCTCCATCGACCGGTGGCCCGCCATGGCACCGTCGAGATTGGTGTAATAGTCGGGGTAGTGCTCCAGGGTCTGATAGCAGACCCGCGTGCGTTCATGGAGGAAATCGACCATCTTGGGGCCGTTTGTCAGGAAAGCGTCCAACTGATATTCGGGCACCTCCTCCTCGGTAATCAGCTGGCGCAGGTAGGTCTTGGCTTTGTCGAAGGAGTCCTCTGCACCTGCCGCCTTCGCGTAGCGATTGCCGGGAATCCACACCCCACCGCCGGAAATCGAGCTGCTGCCGCCGTACTGGTCGGACTTTTCAATAACGAGCACATCCCGGGTGCCCATTTCGTAGGTGCACAGCGCGGCTGTCATACCGCCGTTGCCGGAGCCGACCACGACCACGTCGAAGCTGTAATCCCACTGTTGTTCGGTGCTCATTGCGCACTCCTGTCATGTTTATGGCGTCATGGTAGCTCAGCGGGCACTCCGCCATGAAAGCCTGGGCGGCTTTTGGCGCGAGAGGTTTAAATTGTTGGTCGCAGAGGGCAGCTACGGTTTAACTATCGGCATCTTGCCGGTCTGGCCTTCAATTGCATACACTGGTCCGCGAACACACCTTTACTAGGGATTGAATAATGAAACGCTCACTTCGCAATACCTGTCTGACCCTCGCTGGCGCCACTGCTCTGGCCGCCTCTGTCCAGGTTGTCGCTCACATGGACACCGACGAGCCCATGCAGGCCTACCGTCAGTCTTATTTCAATCTGGTGGCCATGAACTTCGGCCCGATAGGCAAAATGCTCAAGGGCGAGATGCCCTGGGACGACGCCAAAGTGAAAACCTTCGCCTCAGAGCTGGGCGCCCTGGGCAGCATGGATGTAGGCCGCGCCTTCGGCCCGGGTACCGACAAGGGCACTACCCGCGCCAAGCCCGGTATCTGGGAAAATCAGGAAGACTTCACCGCCAAGCTCACCGACATGCGTGAAGCCCTGGCATCACTGGCAGTGGCGGCAGAATCCGGTGACAAGAAGGCTATCGGTGCTGCGGCAGGCGCCGCCGGCAAAAGCTGCAAAAGTTGCCACGACGAGTACAAGTCCAAGGAATACCTGTACTAGCGTCAAATAACGCCGTCCCTACCAGAGGGACGGCGGGGGCCGGGCGCCTGCTCCAGCCCCCACCACAAGCCGCAGGCCAGTATGGCAACCACAATAATCGCCCACCAGAATGGCACAGGCGCAGCACGCCCGGTGCGGTCCGGTGCCCGCCCGGTAAACATCGCCCCAATCATGCCATCCTTTTTCAGGAACTGGTGATACAGGCCCACGGTGATATGCAATCCCACCAAAACCTGCAGTAAGGTGAACGCCCAATCGTGGATGGCGCCCATCGTGTCCCTGACATCGGAATCCACTGCGTAGTAGAGGGGGCCGTTGAAAAAGACATCATCAGTATTGAACAGGCCGCTGACCGCCTGTAGCAGGAGCAGCCCTAGCAGCGCAAGAATAGACCAGGCGCCCAAGGGGTTGTGACCGGGTGTGGGACTCCCCTGCCCGCGGATATACGCCAGAATTTTGCCCGGGCCCGTTACAAAATCTGAAAAACGGGAATGCACGCTGCCAATCACGCCCCACACCAGGCGAAAGCCGACAAGCACGAGAATGGTTATCCCTGCAGCCTCGTGGACATCCAGCCGTTCAGTCTCGGCACTCCACCAGGCGAGTCCCACAGCGGTGACCAATGACCAGTGAAACAACCGGGTAGGTATATCCCAAATCGGATGCATGTCAGTTCTCTTTCGCTACATTTGGCAGGCCTCATCAGTGTAACAGCCGATGTAACCGCTATGCTAAAGTGGCGGCATAACGACAAGAGACCGTGCATGCAACTGCGCCTTAGCCTCACCCTGGGACTCACCACCTCCCTGACGGCCGCTGCCGCCCAGGCCCAGCCACTCGACACCAGGCTCGAGGAGGTCATTGTGACTGCCCAGTTGGTGGAACAGTCCGCCCGGGAAACACCGCTGTCACTTGTCACCCTGGAACAGGACACGCTGCGCGATCTCGGCATCGCCGGTATCGACGACATCCGCGCTCAGGTACCCAACTTTGTCATCGATCGTTTTCCCTCCAGCCAACAGACGCTGCGCCTGTTTGTCCGCGGGCTGGGTATTACCGATGTCCAGATCACCCAGGACCCCGCCGTCGGCGTGTATCTCGACGGGGTTTACCTCGCCCGTTCCACGGGCTTGGCCACCGACGTCGCTGATCTTGAACGAATCGAAGTATTGCGGGGGCCCCAGGGTACGCTCTACGGGCGCAACACCACCGGCGGCGCGCTGAACATGGTCACGTCGAAACCGGATGCCGAGCGGCCCGCGGCCAACATGGAGCTGGGCGCGGGAAATCGCGACCGGCGCTTTGCCAAAGCCAGTGTAAACCTTCCCCTCGGTGGCGAGCACGCCATTAAGCTGGCGGCACTCGGACACAGGATCGATGGTTTCATCGGTAACCAGGGCCCGGGCGGAGGCTTTGGCGATTATCGCGGTGAGGCCTATAGGTTCGATTGGCGCTGGCAACCGGGTGATCAGTTAACCCTCGACTACAGCTGGGATAAATCACGGCTGGAGACCTATAACTACACTCCCCAGGCCGTGGCCCCCGGCATTCCCACAGGCACCCCCGTAGACGCGGCGATCATCAGTTCGCAGCGCTTTGTCACCTACAGCGAACGCCGCCTGGATACCCTTGCCACCAGTGTGCCGCTGCTGCCAACCGACACAACGATTGAAGGTCACGCGCTGTCACTGAGCTGGGATTGGTCGCCACTGACGCTCAAATCCATTACCGCCTGGCGCGAGCTGACCGATGACAGCTACATTGATTTCGCCAGCGGCGCGAGCGAGGAGTATCGCGTGGACTTCTCGGCGATTAGCCTGGGTAATGGCGAGCAGACCTACCCTAGCGTGCGCACGCGGGTGGATCAGGAGCAGTTTTCCCAGGAGTTTCAGGCGCTGGGGCAATGGCAATCTCTGGATGCGATTGCCGGACTGTATTACTTCGAGGAAAAAGCGCGTGAGAACTGGTTTCCCATGCACCACATTTTCAGCTTCCCCATTATTGAGTCGGGCGATCAGGCCGTGGCGGTGAACATCCGCGCAGAAGACAACCAAATCGAGAACCAGGCCCTGGCCATTTACAACCAGCTGACCTGGCACGCTACCGACGTCTGGCATTTGTCCCTCGGATGGCGCTACTCGCGCGACCAGCGTGAGGTCGAGCGGCTGTTTCGACAGGAAAACTACGTTGATTTCGGCGACGTTGTACTCGGCCCCTTTGAAACCTCGGACTTCGAGGCGGCAGCAAAAGAGGACTTCAACAACCTGTCCTTCAGTGCCAGCGTAGAGCACGATTGGAGCGAGGGTACGCGGCTTTACGCCAAGGTCGTGGAGGCCTACAAGAGCGGCGGTTTCAATACCCGCGACCCCAACCCCGAATCTTTTGCCAAGGGCTTTGACGAGGAGATTAATCGCACTGCAGAAATAGGGCTGAAAGGTGTATGGCTCCAACAGGCACTGCGCTTCAGCCTCGCGGCGTTCTACTCGGATATCGAGGACATGCAACTCAATTTCCTGCTGCCCAACAGTATTTCCGACACCCGGGTGTTTAACAGCGGCAGCGCCACACTCTCCGGGATCGAACTTGAGGCATCGGCCTTTCTCTCCAGCAAGCTATTAGCCCGGGTCAGCTATGCCTACCTGGACACAGACATAGACGACGTGATCGACCCCTTTAGCGGTGAATCCCGCCGCTTCTACTTCGATAACGCACCAAACAACAGCGCCAGCTTTAACGTGGACTACGCGATCGCCGATTTCAGCTGGGGCAGCTGGGCCCTCAACATCAACGGCAGCTATACAGATGAGCGCAAAAAGCAGGACGATCAATTAGCCATAGATAGCTACAGCCTGTTGGGCGCCAGGCTGTCGCTAAGCGACATCGCCGTGGCGAAGGGTGAACTGTCGGTATCCGCCTGGATCCAAAATGCGCTGGATGAAGACTATGTCACGTTTACGATCGACAACCTCCCCCACGCCAGCCGCGCCGTATACTGGGGCGAACCGCGCAGCTGGGGGCTAGACCTGAGATACTCGTATTAAATTTTACGAGGGTCCAACTTCCAATACCGCCCGCTTTACCAGCGTGTTACATCCATGAAAGCCTGTGCACCAACAGCGAAAAATCAAAGCGGGTACTCATATGCGCTCTCTCACCCTACTCTCCAGTGCGGCTTTGCTCGCGTCCTTCGCGCACACCAGCACCGCCCAGCCCTGCGATAATCACGACCCGCTGCGCCGACCTCACTTTGGCGACACCCATGTACACACAGCCTGGTCGTTTGACGCCCGCTCACAGGACACCCGCAACAAGCCGGATGCGGCCTACCGTTTTGCCAAAGGAGAGGCGCTGGGTATCAAACCCTACGACGAGAATGACAAGCCTTTGCGCACGATCAAGATTGACCGGGCACTGGATTTCACCGCGGTCACTGATCACTCGGAGTTCATGGGCGAGATGCGCATGTGTAATGTGCAAGGCTCGCCAGGCTACTGGCACCCGGTATGCATGGCACATCGCTACGTCCCCAGCACCACCTTTGCCACGCTGGCCGCTATGGGTCTAAGCGGCAAGATGCGTTGGAGCAGCATGTGCGGTGACAATCACGAGGTCTGCCTGGAGCAGGCGACCAACACCTGGGCCGACGTGCAGCGCGCCGCCGAAGAAGCCTATGACCGCAGCTCCGACTGCAGTTTCACCAGCTTCATCGCCTATGAATGGACAGCGTCCGTCGGCTCGGGCCAGAACCTGCATCACAATGTCGTATTCAAGAACGATAAGGTGCCCGACTACGCACTGTCCTGGATCGACACACCCTCCCAGGTAGACTTATGGAACTACCTGGAAAACGAGTGTGTGGCCAACAACCCCGGCTGTGATGCGGTGGTTATCCCGCACAACTCCAATCTCAGTGGCGGCCTCATGTTTGAAACTGCTCGCCTGGAAAACTCCACTACTCCCCCCGAGCCTGTCACTCGTGAAGAAGCCGAGCGCCGCGCGCGCTGGAACACGCTGTTCGAGGTGATGCAGCACAAGGGCTCATCAGAATGTGACAGCCGCCTGCCAGTGTGGTCCGAAGATGAGTACTGTGATTTTGAAAAACTGAACTACGATACCTTCGGCGGCAAAGACAGCGGCACCCCCGGCGGGCTGCCACTATCGTGGCTGGCACGGCTTGCGCCTGAAGAGGATCAGCCCGTCACCAAGAAGCCCGATGCCTCAAACTTCCTGCGCTACGCGCTGAAAAAAGGTCTGCAGCAACAGGAAGAACTCGGCGTAAACAGCTTCAAGTACGGCCTGGTGTCCAGCACCGATACGCACATTGCTGCTCCCGGCCTGGCTATGGAGAAGAACCACCCGGGCCACGGCGGCGCCGGCATGGGTGCAGGTGACGGTGTGCCCGTGGGCCTGCCTGACGAACTCGAGTACGGCCCCGGCGGCCTTGCCGTGTTGTACGCCGAGGAAAACACCCGTGAATCCCTGTTCGCCGCAATGCAGCGCCGCGAAGCCTATGCCACCAGTGGCACCCGCCCTGTTCTGCGCTTCTTCGGTGGCTGGGATTACCCGGAAGACGTATGCAGCGCACCTGACATGGTCGCCCAGGGCTACGAGGGTGGCGTACCCATGGGCGGCGATATGGCCGCACCGGACGCCGACAACACGGCACCACGCTTTATTGTCTCGGCCGTGGCGGATGCGGGCACCGATGAGTATCCCGGCATGCCGCTACAGCGCCTGCAGTTGATCAAACGTTGGTATGAAGACGGTGAACTGCACGAGAAGGTGCTGAATGTTGCCGGTGCTGACAACGACGCCACGGTCGATATCAATACCTGCGAAACCCAGGGCGCGGGCCACGGACAGCTGTGCAGCGTCTGGCAGGACAACGATTTCGATCCTGAGGCACAGGCGTTTTACTACACCCGGGTACTGGAAAACCCAACCTGTCGTTGGAGCCAGCTAATCTGTGTCGACGCCGGCGTACGCTGCGACGACCCGGCCACGATTCCCGCAGGCATGGAAAACTGCTGCGCGGCAGATCACAAGAAAGTCATCCAGGAGCGGGCCTGGAGTTCGCCGATCTGGCACACGCCGGAAGCCTGAGTTCAACCCGCCTGCTGGGCGCCGTCACCGGCGCCCACGAGAACATCCTCAAGAATTTCTATCTCTCGCGACAGCTCGCGCGAGAGATTTATCATCAGCAACCCAAAGTCCGCCGGGTACTCCACATGCAGGCGATAAAACAGCGTTTTGTCGATGTTCAGCCACAGTGTGTCCTTAACAGCGACATCGGTGCCGTTGTGCTCAATCATGCCAATCATAAGATCGAAACCGACCTGATCGCCGGGGCAATAGTAGCGGGTCAGCACCTCACAGGTATCGCCGCGCTTATAAAACGCCGTCTTACCTGAGAGCACCACCTGGAAATCGTCCGCCGGCTCTTCAATTCGCTCCAACTTCTCGCCCTGAGCCAGAAACTGGATCTCGCCATCCCACAACAGGGTTTCAATGGCCTCATCAGAAAGCGCGCCAAAGGTGGCCAACTCACGAAAATACGGCAGCCCGTATTGAGCCAGCACGTCGGCCGCGGAACGCGTCTCCATGGCCGCAGCCCGCCTAGATGACCCGGGCAGCCATGCTCAGATCAAAACCGATGCCGCGAGCCTGGGCGGCGGCCTCGTCCTGAGCATCGACATCGCGGGTCACCACCCACAGGTTAGTGCAGCGCGTGCCGGTGCGACAAAACGCAAACACGGGACGGTCTTCATCGTCGAAAAAGTCCGCCATTTGATCCACTGCGGGGCCGGGAAAGTCCATCGCGGTCACCGGCAGGTAGTGGTACTCCAAACCCGCCGCCTTTGCCGCTGCGGCAATATCTGCGCTGCTGGGCTGGCCGGGCTCCTCACCGTCGGGCCGATTGTTGATCAACACCTTGAAACCGGCCTCAGCAATCTGGGGAATAATCTCCGGGCGAATCTGGCCGGCAACGCCGACCGTAGGGGAAAGTTTGTAAACGTTCATTGATACCTCCGATTGAGGCGTTATAGCAGAGCAATGCCAAGGGTGCCAGTCACGCTGCTGAAGAAGCAGCCCTGCGGCTAATACCTGAACGTAGCTTTACTTACTCACCGCTGAACTCAGGCGCACGCTTTTCACGAAATGCACGGGTGCCCTCGCGCGCATCCTTGCTCATCATAATGTCCGCGGCCTGGCCCATTTCAAAACCAAAGGCCTCTGCCCAGGGCTGGGTATGGGTTTCCAGCGCGGTACGCTTAATCGCCTGCAGCGCCAGCGGCGCCTGTGCACAAATGGCATCCGCATAGTACTCGGCGCGCGCCTGAAGATCCGACAGGGGCACCACTTCCGACACCAGCCCCATGGCCAGCGCTTCCCCTGCACTCACCGGTGCGCCGCCGAGCAGAATCTTCATCGCGTGGGCCCAGGGCAACTGCCGTGTCAGGCGCACCATGGAACCGGCACCGGGAACAATACCCAGTTTCGGCTCAGGCAGCGCAAACTGGGCATGCTCAGCGGCAATGCGAATGTCAGTCGCCTGGATCAGCTCAGTGCCGCCGCCCAGCGCCCGGCCATTAATCGCGGCCACCACCGGCTTGTACAACGGTTCTCCCTTCAACATCACCTTATCGGAAATCAGCGGGTCGTTCTTGAGGCGTTCTTCCAGTTCCGAGGTGGGCTCACGAGCACCAGTCCACAGCGGGATAACATCGCCAAGGTCTCCGCCGCAGCAGAAGTCTTCATCGCCCGCCGCCGTGACAACCGCCACCCGGATATCGGTGTCTGCACGCACCTCATCCCAGGCGTCCGCCAGGCCGACAAAGGCCTCGCCGTTGAGCGTATTTTTTGCCTCGGGGCGGTTGAGAGTAATCCAGGCCTGGTGGCCGCGTTTTTCGAATTGTATGGCGCTCATAGCGGTAGTTCCCGACGTAAGAACAGTTAGCCTAGTCAGCGCTGCACCATTCCACCATGCCGGACGCGGCCAATTTTTTTGCCCTACACACCGGTAACGCCCTCCCACAACAGCTTGGCACCCACCACCAGCAGGAAGAAACTGATGATGCGGTAATACACGGCCGGCTCAGAGCGACGCACCAGATAGTGTCCGATACGCACGCCTACCGGGGCCAGAGGCACCAGTGCCAGGGAGTAAAGCAAGTTGTCGGCGCTGAACTGTCCGAGCAAGGTGTACGGCACCAGTTTGACCACATTCACCACGGCAAAAAAAAGCCCCGCCGTACCGGCGAACAACAGCGGCGCGAGGCCCTTGGGCATAAGATACATGGTAAAAGGCGGCCCGCCGGCGTGAATGCTGAAGCTGGTAAAGCCGGCCACGGTACCGTACAGCGTGCCCGCCACTGGGTTGTGCTTGCGCTGCACATCTGCGCGCATCGCGAACAGGCTCTGCAGGCCAAACAACAGGGAAATGGCTCCCACCATAATGCGCATATAGCTATCGTTCATAGCATCAGCGCTGAGGTAGCCGAGCAAAATGCCGAAAATTGCCCCCGGCAACAACACCCTCAGGGCAAGGCGATCGTAATGCCCCCAATAGGTGCGCACTACAAAAAAATCCATGACAACCAGAATGGGCAGCATAATGGCAGCAGCCTGGGTCGGCGGCATAACAAGCGCCATCATGGGCACCGACAACACCGCTACCGAACCGCCAAAACCGCCCTTGGAAATGCCGTACAGCAGCACAGCCGGAATACTGACCAGATAAAACGCGGGATCTGTCAGCATCATGAATCGGCGCCTAGTCGATCAGGCCAAACTCGTCCCTGAGCACAGCAATAATCTCGGCCTTGGGATTAGCAGAAATATCCACGGGCTTGCCGATAATCTTCTCGGCTATGCCTGTATAGGTTACGGATACATCCATTAGTACGTCCGCGGGCAGTGCGTTGTCTGCCGCGAGCGCTGTGCGCTCGGCCATGCGATCTTTGTTCAGCAGAATGTCGGGGTCGGGAAAGTGGTTGAGCAATAACTGGCGGAAACTCTCCTTGGAGTTTTCGACCACCCTACCCTCGCGCCTGGCCGGCCCATCCCAGATCCGCGACGAATCAGGCGTGCCCACCTCGTCCATGTAAATCAGCTTCTCGTTGCCCGCCTTGTCGGTGACATAGCCAAATTCAAACTTGGTATCGACAAAGATCTGGTCAAGCGCGACCAACTGGTCGCTGATCAGGGCAAAGCCCTCCGTGAGCAACTGCTCATAGCGATATACATCCGCGGCTGACCGAAGATTGAAGGCGGCATAGTTGTTCTCGATATCGCTGCGCGTGATGTTCACGTCATCCACCGCAGGTACCCCGGGAATACCCTCAAGAATTCCCTTGGTCGATGGTGTAATCAGTAACTGCGGCAGCTTTTGATCCTTCTCCAGACCATCGGGTATCGAAATACCGCAAAACTCCCGTTCGCCATTGGCGTAAGAGCGCCACATGGAACCGGTAATATACTGCCGGGCAATCGCTTCGATCATCACAGGCTTGGCTTTCTGCACTATCCACACCAGTGGGTGGGGAATTTCGAGAATGTGGCTATCGGCCAGGCCCTGGTTGCGGAAACACTCAAACCAGTGATTCGAAATGGCATTGAGCGCGGCGCCCTTGCCTGGCACGCCGGCCATCCCCCCCTCGCCATGCCAGATGCAGTCAAAGGCGGAGATTCGATCCGAGATAACCATAATTGCCAGGGGCGCATTTGCCGGAACATCGTAGCCACGCTCCTGCACCAGGCGGGCGCTGTCCTCATCCGTCAACCAATACACTGAGCGCACCTTGCCACTGTGCACAGGCGCGCCTGTACGTATGGGGAGATCGTTGTTCACAGCCATCACTTGTTGGGCAAGACTCATAAGGAACATTCACCTGGTTGCAGCACACGAACAGGGCTTCGTAGCCCTCTATGGAAGCGCGCATTCTAGCAGAGCCATCACGGGCCCGGCGAGCGTTGCCGGCTTTGTCATAACTGTGCCATACCAGCAGCCGCAAATATCCGCACTCAAGCCTGACAAGCTACCCCCAGCCTCGCTACAATAGGCGCCCAAGGACCTCGCCGTATGTGGTCCAGCAGGAAATGAATAACGATGAATCAACCACAAACTCCCTATCAGATACTTGGTGAACCAGGCATTCGCAATCTCACCAGCACCTTCTATGACATCATGGACGAGCACCCCGAGCTCACTAGGCTGCGGGCGATGCACGCGGCCGACCTGGGGCCCATGAAGGAAAAGCTCGCCGACTACCTGATCGGCTGGATGGGCGGGCCACCGCTGTACGCCGACAAGCACGGCACGGTCTGCATGACCGAACCCCATGAGCCCTACCACATCGGTCCCGAGGAGCGAGATCAGTGGTTGCAATGTATGGATCTGGCACTGGAGCGCACCGGCGCTTCCGATGAATTGATCCAAATGCTCAAACACCCCATGTTCCGCGTGGCTGACGCGGTGCGCAATCGCGAGGGGCCGGCGGCCTCTGCTACCAATCCCAACATTATCGCGTCACACTAATCTTATGAGTTATCGACTACCGCTGGCTGCGGCTGTATTGCTTTGCACCCTCAACCCGACTTTCGCCGACGAATTGGTAGAGGAGCAAGTGCTGGTTACCGCCACCCGCCTGCCCACCAATGCCGACAACCTGCCCCTGAGCTGGTCCAGTATCGATCAGCAGGCCATTAACCTGGCCGGCCAGGTCCACATCAACGAGTTGATGCAACAGGTACCGGGTGCCTGGATCAGTCGCGGCAATGGCCAGGAAAGTCTGCCTTCATTGCGCTCGCCGGTACTCACCGGTGCGGGTAGCTGTGGTGCATTTTACATGGCTGCCGATGGCATTGCCCTGCGTGCACCCGGTTTTTGTAACGTGAACCAATTGTTTGACGCCAACACTGAACAGGCCGGCGCTATTGAAGTCATCAAAGGACCGGCAACGGCTCTGTATGGTTCCAATGCCATGCACGGTGTCATCAATATACTGAGTGCAGCCCCAGACGTTCCAGAGCACAGTATTGCCTTGGAGGCCGGGCCACACGACTACTACCGCGGCAAGTACCGCTATGCCGGCAGCGCGGGGGCTCACAAGTTCGGCATCAGCTTCAACGGCACCAGCGACGGCGGCTACAAAGCTGACTCAGGTTTTGACCAACAGAAACTTACCCTGCGCGATGATTATCAGGGCGAAAACTGGAGCATCACCTCAGTACTGGATTATGCCAATCTGAATCAGGAAACTGCCGGGTTCATTACCGGCTATAAGGCTTACGCCGACGAAGACCTGAAAGATACCAACCCCAATCCTGAAGCCTATCGAGATGCGCGATCGGTGCGCGCCTACAGCCGCATGAGCCGCGATCTGGACGGGCAGAATACGCTGGTCGTTACGCCTTACTTGCGTGACAACAGCATGGAATTCCTCATGCACTTTCTGCCCTGGCAGCCGGTCGAGGAAAACGGCCACACCAGCCTGGGCCTGCAGAGTGCACTGCACACAGAGGCTGGTAACTGGGCCTGGACTAATGGCGCCGACCTCGATTACACCGACGGCTGGCTGAAGGAAACCCAGGCAGAGCCCTTCAGCCCCAATCAGCCTGCCGGCGTGCACTACGATTATCAGGTCGACGCACTGAGTGCAGCGTTATTCAGCCAGGCCACCTGGGCGGCCGAGCGCCTCGAGCTCTCTGGCGGCGCGCGCCTTGAATACAACCGCTACGACTACAACAATCGCACTGACGACGGTCCGGCCTGCAGCCCGGAAGCATCTGCCTGTCGCTTTTATCGTCCCGCCGACCGCGAGGACGATTTCACCGGCCTGTCACTCAATGCCGGTGTCAACTACCAGTGGCTCGATGATCACAGTGCCTATCTGCGTCTGGCGCGAGGTTTCCGCGCGCCTCAGGCGACGGAGCTCTACCGTCTGCAGTCCGGCCAGGAGGTCGCCGACCTGGATGAGGAAGAACTGGACAGCATCGAGATGGGGCTGCGCGGCAACATCACAGACAAGTTCAGCTATACCGCGTCGCTGTACTACATGGAGAAAGACGAAGTCATTTTCCAGGATGCCAATCGTCAGAACGTCAGTGGAGCCAGCACGGAGCACCAGGGGTTGGAACTTTCAATTGACTACAGCTTTACCGAGAACTGGTACTTGAATGCGGTCGCTTCCGTAGCCCGCCACCGCTATGCCAGCGCTATCGAGCTGCTCGGTTCCAGCGGCGACATAAAAGGTAACGACATCGACACCGCACCACGCCATACGGGCAGCGCGCGCCTTGGGTGGAACTTCAACGATAGTAGCACCGCGGAACTGGAGTGGATTTATCTGGGCTCGCACTATCTGGAGCCAGACAACCAGCACAAGTACGATGGCCACGAACTGGTTAACCTGAGGGTAAGTTCAGCGTTCAACGAGAGCTGGTCGGGGGCTTTGCGCGTCACCAACCTGCTTGACGAAGACTACGCTGAACGGGCCGATTTCGGTTTTGGCAGTTATCGATATTTTGTGGGAGAGCCCCTGGGTGTGTACGCAGAAGTGCGCTACAGCCTGCGCTGATCAGCCCCGTTCCAGGGCCATCATCAAATCCTTGAATTTGGCCTGATTTTCTTCCGAGAGGCCCATCAACACACGATGGGCCTCGATCACCTTGGCCTTCACAGTTGCCTCGCTACCCGTGACCTGCGGCAGTTCCTGAATATCTTTGGGACTGGCACAGGCCTCTTCGCGCAATTCAAACAGGCGCTGGAACCCCATACTTTTCAGCAGGCGATTAATCCCCGGCTCGCAGGAGAAGATGGCGGGCTGAAAGTCGTACTTTTCCTTCACGTTAATGGCCAACTTGGCCAGCAGACCCAGCGTTGTACTGTCGATACCCTCAGCATCGCACAAATCCACCCAGACACTCGTAAACTCAGGGTCTTCGAACATGGTATGAAAGTATTCTTCGATGGTAGTGCACAACGTCACACGCACATCACCTTTCATCCGGATGACGTAGGCGCCGTCGTGGCTCGCCGCAAGAATTCTTCCGTCCATCTCAGTCGCGTTTGCTAATAAACAGGGCGGCGATATCATCCGGTGCCGTCTCCACCCGGTCAAGCCCCAGGCGGGTCACCAACTCTTCCGGTGAGTCAGCAGTTTCCTCAAACACCCGGATGAAGTAATTTTCTTTCTCGATCAGATTTTTCGGCGGCAGGATTTCGAGAATCCCATCCGAGAACAGCGCCAACATGAAGCTGTCTGGCAGATCGATGAGATGTTCCTCGTAATGGGCGTCTGCCATAATGCCCACCGCGGAGCCCTCTCCTCGCAGATATCGGGCTCCCTCATGGGACACCAGCACCGGCTGAGGCAAGTGCCCCGCGACACTGTAGCGCAAGGTATTTTCCTGAGTATCGACCACGCCCACAACCATCGTGGCAAACTTACCCACCTCAAGGTCCATGAGCTCCAGGTTCGCCTGCTTGAGCATAGCTACCGGGCTGTATATGGCATCGTCGTTCTTGCGCAGCAGATCGGAACGTTTGCGCGCAAACAGGTTTTTAAGCAAGACCGTAGCGAAGGCGGAAGAACTGCCATGCCCGGAGACGTCGGCCATGAGAAAGGTGACATGTCGATCGCCCACCGTAAAATAGTCGGTGAAGTCGCCACTCAGGTATAACGATGGAATCACGGTGTGGCTGAATACGTAGTCGTCCAGCACCATCGGCGTAGAGGGCAGCATACGCATCTGTACCTGGCGGCCGGCCTGCTGATCCTGCTCAAGTACTTTGATCGTGCCACGCAGTTCGGTATTGGCGGCTTCCAGACGCTTGCGCGAACGTTCAAGCTCACGCCTTACCTGGCGCTGGCGCCGGCATCGCTCCAGGGAACGCTCCAGTGCTTCGATGTCATCCAGGGGACGCACAAAGAAATCACTGGCGCCCCAGCGCAATGCCCGCATTATTGACTCTGCGCGAGCCTCATCACTGATCAGTACGATGGGGATCTGGTGGTCCAATTCGGGAACCGAGCGCCGAGTGGCATCCCAGGTCAGACCCTCCATATCGAATTCACAGAGGATGACGTCCAACTCCGGACGCGAGTGCAGAAATTCACGTGCGCCAAGCGCGGTGGTATGAATTACGGGCTCAAAACCCAGCCCTTTGACAAGCTCGGCCAAGGCTAAAACGCGGGATTTGTCGTGGTCTACGACCAGTGCAGTTCCGGGAGCATCCATCAGTGATAATTCGCGTGTAACTGTCGCTGACACTACGCCCATCACTCAGCACAGGCAACATACCTTTGGCCGGTTTTGGCAAGATTTCACAACTTTTTCAATCATCGCCCGGCAAGGGTGGATCAGAACTCTTCCCAGTCTTCTTCCTGGTCAAAGTCAGAGAAATTGTCCTGGACAACGCCGTCGTTTACAAAGGTATTGCGGTTTTGCAGGTACGCGTCGCGAACGAAGATATAGGGGTCACCAGTGAGTAGTTCATCTGCGGCCAGCAACCGGGCGCGGCCGTCCACCAGCTCCAGACCCCACAATGAATTTCGCAGTGGAACATTATCGATATAAGTGGGTACCGACGTGTAGGTATCAACAATGGTGCCGGTCCCGCTACGGAACGTCCGTGGCCCAAAGAACGGCACCATAATATACGGCCCGAATCCACTCCCCAGATGGCGAGGGTGTGACCAAAATCGGTTCGATAAGGTGATATACCCATGGGCGTGGCCACATCAAATAATCCGACCAGACCCAACGTGCTGTTGATCAAGAAACGGCCACCACCTTGTGCCGCGCCGCCAAAGCGCCCTTGCAAGACGCCGTTAATCGCTGAGTTAAAGTCGTACATGTTGGCAAACATGTTGCCCACGCCACGCTTGGCAAACGACGGCATGACCCAGTCGTAACCCACGGCTACCGGGCGCATCAGGTATTTGTCGAGCGTATTATTCAGCGCAAACAATGGGCGATTGATCGACTCCAGTGGATCGATATTTTTCTCTTGCTCCTGTGCCATCGAGGCCAGGGGCAACAAAAGTGCCAGCGTGAGCATCAGGCGAGTAAGGGTTTTCATATCGACGTATACGAGTCAGCGGGAAACGTGGATGTTACGCGCGGGTGCAGTGGGAAGCAAATCACACACCATTACATCTGCGCGACCAGCACGTCGAGGCCAAGCATTTGCTCAACCTGCTCCAGGGCAAAAGCCTGCATATTTTCCAATGGCATGCCCAGTTCATTGGCAAGCGTCGCCAACAAGGTATCGACCGGCTGAGCATCGCCGTCGCGAAACAGCTCCAACAGGCGCGCCGTTGCCGCATTGATTTCGATGAACTTCACCTCATCATGTCTATCGCGATACACCACCAGATAACAGGGATCAGCGGGCGCCTCCGGCTTAAAGCCGGGGCCGATATGATGCACGGGAAACTGGTAGGCCAATACCCAGGCCAGGGGTGACAGGGTCAGCAAGGCTGATCCGGTGTCATCCAGTTCCAGCCGTGGCGGCAACTCCTGCTCGGCGACATCCAGAGCCAACTCCACCCACTCGTAGTGGGCCAACTCGTCCAGAAACGGCGGATCGCATGGGCGCGGCGTGTGCTCATTCATAAGGAATTGAATAAATTCCTGGCTGATTTCCAGGAAATACGGCGAACGACAGCGATGGCCATCCAGGAACGCGCGCACCAGCGCACGCCATTCGTCTTCGGCATACAGGCTGCGGAGCACTGGAAAGCCGCCGCGTATAAAACCTTCCACATTGTTGTAAATCAGGTCGCGATACACCTTCAGGCGGCGTTCCTCGACCTGTTCGGGCGCCGGGTTGTGCTCAGGATCGCGTAGGTAACTGGCCATGCGCATCTGGCTGTCACGCAACTGCTGGACTGTCATGCGGTCATGGCCTCCGGAGCGTTACTTCCATCGCGCTGGATCGCTCGCACCCGCTCTACTTCAGCGAGCAATTCCTCCAGCGGCGGCAGGTTGAAGTCGCGTTCCAGCAATGTCGGCAACACGCCTACCCGCTTGTAAGCTTGGGCCAGCAGGTTCCAGACCGGATCGATCACATCGGCACCATGTGTATCCACTTTGAGATCATCCGCCTCATCGAAATGACCTGCGATATGAATATACCTGGCGCGCGCCAGCGGCAAAGCATCGAGAAATTCTATAGGGTCGTACTGATGGTTAATGCTGTTCACGTAAATATTGTTCACGTCCAGGAGCAGATCGCAGCCGCTCTCCTCCAGAACCGCATTAATGAACTGCGATTCGCTGAGGTCTCTATGGGGCTGTGCGTAATAGGACGCATTTTCCAGGGCAATCGGTTCACCGATGATGTCCTGTACGCGACGCACGCGCTCAGCGACGTAGTGCACGGCTTCTTCGGTAAACGGTATCGGCAGCAAATCGTACAGGTGCCCTTCTGCTGCACAGTAGGTGAGGTGTTCGCTGTACAGTGGCACATCGAACTCGTCCATAAAACGGCGCACTGATTTCACCAGCTCGGTATCAAGCTCATCGGGGCCACCAATATCCAGCGACAGGCCATGCAGTGCGATCGGATAACGCTCGGCCATCTGGCGAAATTGACGCCCGTAACGGCCGCCCACACCAATCCAGTTTTCCGGCGCTACTTCCAGGAAGTCAACAGCGCCTTGCTGCATAGACGAAAGCGGACCCAAAAGGGCCCGCCTGAGTCCGAGTCCCGCGCCGCGGAACTCTGTTGCTTTAGAAGGCATTAGCCGCCGCACTTACCTTCGCCGCACTTGCCTTCACCGCCGGCTTTCTTTTCGCCGCCGCACTTTCCTTCGCCGCACTTGCCTTCATGGCCGGCTTTTTTCTCGCCGCCACATTTGCCTTCGCCGCACTTGCCTTCGCCCCGGCTTTCTCTTCACCGCATTTGCCTTCGCCACACTTACCTTCGCCGCACTTGCCTTCGCTGTGCTTGTCGTAGTTGGCGAGGTCGTAACCACCGCTCAGCTGAGTAGAAGAAAACGGGTTAACCTCGGCAGTTGCCAGAGGTGCAATAGAAGTCGCCAGGAACGCGGCACCGAAAGCGACTGCAAGAGGTTTTTTTGACTGTGACATGGTTATTTCCCTGTGGTTATCCAAATTTCATAGTTTTGCCGCCACGATGACCTGAAATCATCCGTTGCACCTTGGCGTGCTAGATATGACTCAAGTTGATGAACTAAGTTTCGTCAACTTCAACTTTTTTAGAGGGTCATCACTAACAATCACTGTGGATTCGCTTCCAACCACTGCTCCACCTCCCGCCATTGCTGGGCAAGGCGCTTTTCAGAGACCGCCTGGCGAGTCCCCAGATGCTGGGCAAACAGTGACACCCGGTACTCTTCGAGCATGAATCGATACTGCATGGCCGCCGGACAGGCCGCGAGGAACCCGGCACGTTGGCTCGTTGCCTGCTGCAATGGTTCAGTGAGCCCGGCCAGCAATGCACAGTATTTTTCATCCTTGGCCACCTGTCCGCTGAGGCGTTCGATTCGATTCAGCAGCGCCTTCATATACCGCGGGTACTGGACCAGCCAACTGGCAGGTGTATCGCGCAAAAATCCCGCGACCAACAGGCCACTGACCTGGTCATCAATATCACGCTTGATGTTCGGCCAGCGCTGCATGGGCGATGCCGCTAGTTTGGTCCGAGCGGTAGCAAGGGGCTTGAGCGCCGCCAACACGGTAGTTTCTATCTCATTGGCGCGACTGATGACATCTCCCTTGCCGCGTTCAAGCTGTTTGCCAAAGTCCGCTTCGCTATAGGGAAGTTGCTCGTCCAATGACATCGCCTGAACGTACGCTGCGTCGATAAGATCATCGACCAGCGCGGTTCGGTCCAGACCGGCGCCGGCGAGCACCAGATTAAAGTCATTGCCGCGCAACAGTTGCTTGCGTAGATATTTCACTTGTTGTGCGCTGTGCAGGCGTAGCATGTGCAATACACCTTCGCGATGCGCCAGCCTGGCGACCGCCGGATAATCACACAACTCAATAGCAGCGCCCTTCTCGCGGGGCACGAGGGCAGGATAAGAAACAATATCCTGACCGGCTTGGCGAAAGCGCCATTCACGGGGCACATCGCCAAAGTCCCAGCGAGTCAATCCATCGCGGGCCGGTGAAGCCGTTTTGGCCTTTCCTACACTCTGGCGGGTGTCGTCCCGGAAGCGGTCGATCAGCGCCTGCAGATTGCGGCCCTGAGCGAGCAGCTTGCCCTGGGCATCGACCACACGAACATTCATCCGATAGTAGTCATCGAGCTTGCCCGCGGACCAGTCCGCTGGCGTTAGTTGGACATTACCCATCTTGTCCAGGGTACGCGACAGCGCCTGAAGCAGGTCACTATCATCCGGCTCGAGTGTCGCCAGCGCCCGGTCGACAAAATCCGGCGCCGGGACCAGCCGCTTGCGCTTGTCCTTAGGCAGGCTTTTGACCAGTGCAATACACTTTTCACGTAGCAGGCCTGGTACCAGCCAGTCAAACAGAAACCGCGGCACGCGGTTCAGCAGCGCTACCGGCACAGTGACCGACACGCCGTCCGCCTCCTTACCCGGTTCGAACTGATAGCTCAGGCGAAAACTCATGTCCTGCCAATCGAGACTGGAGGGGAACTGGTCTTCCAGCTCCCCACCCGGGTCCCGGGCCAGCAGCTGCTCGCGGGCCATTTGCAGGCTCTCGCCCCGCTCCGGGCTGCGCTTCAACCAGGACTGCAATCGGCCGGCGGTGTAGGCGTTATCGGGCAGGCGCTCATTGTAGAACTCGAAGATGACTTCCTCGTCCACCAGAATATCGCGCCGACGGGTGCGCGATTCCAGCTCCTCCACCTCGCGCACCAGGCGCAGATTGTGCTTGAGGAAGGGCGGATGCTGTCGGTACTTACCGGCGACAAGGCCTTCGCGAATCAACAGCTCACGTGACTCCTCCGGCGCCAGCGGGCCGTAGTGAACAGAGCGTTTATCGGCAATCGTAAGCCCGTACAGGGTCAGCCGTTCCCAGGCCATGACCCTGCCACTGCGCGACTGCCAGCGCGGCTGGTAGTAGTGGTGCTTGAGCAAATCGGGGTTGATGTCCACGACCCACAGCGGATCGATGGCAGCGACGGTACGGGCAAAGACTTTGCTGGTTTCAACAATTTCAGCCGCCACAATCCACTTCGGCCGCTTACGCGACAAACCGGACCCCGGAAAAATCTGCAGCTTGCGATTGCGTGCGCCCAGGTACTCGCGATCTTCATGGTGCTGGGCAATGTTACCCAGCAGGCCCGCCAGCAGGGCGCGATGCACACCCTGATAGTTCTCTTCTTCGGGTAACTGAGCAGGCGTTTTAATTTTTTGCTGACGACAGGCGATGCTCAACTGGGCGTGAATATCGCGCCACTCGCGCATGCGCATGAACGACAGAAACTCTTTCTTGCACAATTTGCGCAGCTGATTCTGGCTCAGTGCCTGGCGCTGCTCTTCGTAGTAACGCCAGAGGTTCAGCCAGCCGAGAAAATCAGATTTCTCGTGACGAAAACGCGCGTGGGCCTGATCGGACTGTTGCTGTTTATCGGCCGGTCGCTCCTTTGGATCCTGCACCGCCAGTGCTGCAGCAATCACCAGCACCTCCGCCATACAACCCAGTTCGCCCGCAGCCAGCACCATTCGCCCCAACCGGGGATCGACCGGCAGTCGGGCCATGCGCCGGCCCACCGAAGTCAGTTCACGATCCGGTGTCACCGCACCCAGCTCTTCGAGCAGTTTGTAGCCATCGCGCACCAAACGCGGGTCCGGCGGGTTGATAAACGGAAATGCCTCCACATCACCGAGCCCCAAAATTGTCATTTGCAGGACGACCGCCGCCAGATTGGTACGCAGAATTTCGGGGTCAGTGAATTCAGGGCGCGACAGGAAGTCCTGCTCGCTATAGAGGCGCAGACAAACGCCCTCTTCTACCCGGCCACACCGTCCCATGCGCTGGTTGGCGCTGGCCTGGGAAATCGACTCAATCGGTAGCCGCTGCACCTTGGTGCGATAACTGTAGCGGCTGATGCGGGCATCGCCCGGGTCGATGACGTAGCGAATGCCCGGGACGGTCAGCGATGTCTCTGCGACGTTGGTCGCCAGAATGACGCGCAGCCCGCGACGGCTACCCAGATCAAACACCCGGTTCTGCTCCGCGGCGCTGAGACGGGCATACAGCGGCAATATGTCGAGCTGGGTTTCACGGCGCAGCAATTTGGCGAGCTCGCGAATGTCTCGCTCACCCGACAGGAACACCAGAATATCGCCCCGTTTGCCGTAGTCGCCCGCGTCGATGTCCTGAACCAGTGTGGCAATACGCTGCGGGACATCCTCTCCCTCGCCGGGATCGGCATCCAGGTAATGGGTGGTTACGGGGTAGGTTCGGCCCGATACCTCAATCACCGGGGCATCGTCAAAGTGACGGGCAAAGCTGTCCACATCGATGGTTGCCGATGTGATGATAATTTTCAGGTCCGGGCGCTGGGGCAGTAACTGCTTGAGGTAACCGAGCAAAAAATCAATATTCAGGCTGCGCTCATGGGCCTCGTCGATAATAATCGTATCGTAGCGGCGCAACAGGCGGTCGCGTTGAATTTCCGCCAGCAGGATACCGTCGGTCATCAGCTTGATGGCCGTGTCTTCCGATACCTTGTCAGTAAAGCGCACCTGGTATCCCACCAGCTGGCCCAACTCCCCCTTCAGCTCCTGGGCAATACGCTGGGCAACGGTGCGGGCAGCGAGACGCCGCGGCTGCGTGTGACCAATCAGCCCGTTCTGGCCGCGACCCAATTCGAGGCAGATCTTCGGCAACTGGGTGGTTTTACCGGAACCGGTTTCACCGGCCACGATCACCACCTGGTGATTGGCAATGGCGCGGGCAATCTCCTCGCGGCGCTGAGTGACCGGAAGTGCTTCTGGGTATTCTATCTGTAGGTCGGGGAGCACCCCCTTCTGGTTTGTCATGCTCCCTCACGAGCCTATTATCGTGGCGGTGCAATTGCACCCTGGGTTATGCTCTGGGCCCCGCTGATATGAGAGAGACCATGAGTACGCTGACCAACTTCACCTACGACGAAATCACCATAGGCCAAACTGCCAGCTATTCCAAGCAGGTCACCGAGCTCGATATACAGTTGTTCGCCGCAGTTTCCGGCGACGTCAATCCACTCCATCTGGACCCCGATTTTGCCGCCAGCACCCGATTCGGGGAGCGCATTGCCCACGGTATGCTGACCGCCTCGGTGATCTCCGCCGCGCTGGCCATGAAACTGCCCGGGCCAGGCTGTATTTTTATGGAGCAATCGCTCAAATTCCGCCTGCCGGTCAAGATCGGTGACGAGGTGCGGGTGGAACTGGAAGTGGTTGATACGGGCGAGCGCCGCAAAACGCTCATCATAGACAACAAGGTCTACAACCAGGACGGCAAATTGGTACTCACCGGCACGTCGACCGTCATCGCTCCGTCAGAGAAGCTGCAGTTGCCCGTGCCGGCCACGCCCATAGCCACCGTATCAGGCGGTTGATTCACCGCCTTCTGCCTGCTGCTGAGAGCGCTGAAACTGTTCGTAGTCCAGGTACATGGGGCGTAGCAGTACCGCAGCCTCGCGATCCGCGGTCTGCACGGACAACACCATCACCGAAGGCTCGTCGTCCTCGACGGTCACACCGGTAATACCAATGATCTGATTGTTGGGCTGATTTTGCGCTGTGAACGAAGGAATGTTCTGCTTGTTTTGCAGGGCGTTCACCAGGTTGCCCAGGGTCGTCGCCAGACTGGTGCGAAACGCACTGTAGTTTAACGTGCCTGGATACTCGCTGTGGTCCAGCGCCAGGTCGAAACGAACCACGGATTTATCTTCCATCTCAACCTTGGTCAGGGGCACCGCCTTTCCCTCAGCAACCTGTTTGAACAGGTTCTTGGCGTCGGTTCGGGGCGCCTCGATGAAAGCCCGGTGGAGAATATTTACGGCCATCGTCAGGAACTTGTCGCGCTCGATGGAATGGGTCTGATTGTCTGCCATGTTTACCTCGGCTGAAAAGAGCTGCAAGTCTACTGCCACAGGCGGTTGCGAGCAACGAAAACCCTGCCATAAAGGCGGGCCTTTGCTATGCTGTGCGGCGCGACGAACCGCCCCCACAACAGCATTCAACAAGGCTTTGCGTGAACCGCGAGAACGAACCCTGGACACCTGTCACCCCCGCACGGCTCGACTGGACCGACAACGGCGATCCGCTGTCTGAGATCTTTGGCGACGTCTACTACTCGGGTGAAGACGGCGCAGCCGAAAGCCGCCACGTGTTTCTGGACGGCAATCGGCTCGGCGAGCGCCTTATGGAAGCCCGCGGCCCGACCTTCGGCGTCGGTGAAACCGGTTTCGGCACCGGCCTGAATTTTCTGCTCACCTGGCAGCTGTGGCGCCAGCTCGGTCCGCAACGACCGCGCCTGCACTACCTGTCTGTCGAGAAGTTTCCACTCCAACGGGACGATCTGACACGGGCGCTGAGCAATTGGCCAGAGCTCGCACCGCTCGTGACCCAGCTGCTGCAGCACTGGCCAGACTTACTGCCCGGCCAGCATCGTCTGGTATTCGAAGACGGCCAGGTGATTCTGGACTTGTGGTGGGAGGACGTCGGTGCAGCGCTCCCTGATATTGCCAGCCGTGGTCCTACGATCGACGCCTGGTTTCTGGACGGTTTCGCCCCGGCGCGCAACGACGCCATGTGGCAGCCGGCACTGTATACCGCCATTGCCCAGGCGAGTCGCGACGACGCCACCTTCGCTACCTTTACCGCTGCCGGGCACGTACGACGCGGCCTGCAGGCCAGTGGGTTCAAGGTCGAGAAAGTACCGGGATTCGGGCGCAAGCGAGAGTGCTTGCGCGGCCAGCTCGAGACCCGGCCCGCCCCATCACCCGCGCAGCTCACCCCATGGGACCTCAGCAAAGCATCTGCTGCGCCAACCCCGCAACCGCGCACCGCTATCATCATCGGTGCCGGCCTGGCGGGCTGCACCACTGCCGCGGCGCTCGCCCAACGCGGGATACAGGTCAGCCTGCTGGATTCGGGACCACTGGCGGGCGAAGCGTCGGGCAACGATCAGGGGATACTTTACACACGGCTGTCGCGGCGCCACTCGGTCCTGACGGATTTCGCCCTGCAGAGTTTCACCTTTGCCGCAGCGATGTATCGGTCGATGTTTGCTTTGGGTCTGCTGCGCGAGGGTGACGACGGCGCACTGTGTGGCAGCTTTCATCAGCACCGCAACGCCGAGGACCTCGCGGTGTTGAGGAAGCGCCTGCAGGCGCTACCCCAGCTCGCGGCAGTGCTGGAACCCGATGCCGCCGTATCGCACCTGGGTGTTAAACCGAGCGAGCCAGGCTACTGGTTTCCACGCTCAGGCTGGCTGCGTCCACCGGGGGTATGTGCCGCGCTGGCCAACCACCCCAACATTACGCTTACCGAGCACTGCGGTGCGCTGTCACTGGCCCGTGACGACCAGCACTGGGTCGCCACTAGCGTCCAGGGTGCCGTGACAAAGGCGGAGGTTGCAATTATTTGCACTGGGGTGGCAACCCACCAATTTGCGGGCCTTGAGTGGCTGCCGCTGCAATCCATTCGCGGCCAGACCAGCCTAGTACCGGAGAACCCTGCCGTTACCGCCCTGACCGCCGGATTCTGTCACGAGGGCTATATTGCGCCAGCACGACAGGGCCGGCACTGCATCGGGGCCACCTTTAACCTCAAGGACGACGACAGAGATGTTCGTGACGCAGACCACCTGCACAATCTACGGCGCCTGGCGGCGGCACTGCCCGAGTGGCGCGACGCTATCTACGCCATCGACGTGGGCACGCTCGAAGGCCGGGTCGGCTTTCGCTGCGCAAGCCCCGACTACCTGCCGATAGCCGGCCCCGTGCCCGACTTCGACGCCTTCTTGCACAACTATGCCGGGCTGCGTAAAAATGCCAGGCAGGTGATCCCGGATCATGGAAGCTACATGCGAGATCTGTACGTCAACACAGCCCACGGCTCACGCGGCCTGAGTTCAGCCCCACTGACAGCACAAGTGCTGGCCAGCATGGTGTGTCGCGAAGCTGTGCCCCTGAGCCGGGAATTACAACGGGCGCTGGCACCGGCGCGCTTCCTGATCCGTGATCTGGCGAGGAATCGCATTTGATGCGTACAGCCATCGCTTTACTCCTGTTCGTGCTGGCACCGATGAGTATGGCGGTCGAACAGTACACTTATCGCGTGCTGGAAAAGCGCCCCCACGATCGGGCCAACTATGTCCAGGGCCTGGAAATTCACGACGGCAAGCTGTATGTCAGCGCCGGCGAGTACGGCAAATCGCGACTGCGCCGCTATGACCTCGAATCCATGTCGCTGGAACACGATGTTCCGTTGAATCCGCGCCTGTTTGCCGAGGGTCTCACCCGCCTGGATGACAAGCTCTATCAGCTCACCTGGCGCGAAGGCATGCTGCTGGAATTTGATTTTGCGACCCTCAAACCGATCAAATGGCATCCCATTAATAGTCAGGGATGGGGCCTCACCACCGATGGTTCAAAGCTGATCTACACCGACGGCGGCCATCATTTGCACTTTTTCACCCCGGGTGAAATTCAGCACAAACGCTCAGTGGCCGTCACTCTCAATGGCGCACCTGTGAACCACCTGAACGAGCTCGAGTGGATCGACGGCAAGATCTGGGCAAACATTTACCAGACGGATCGCATCGTCATCATCGATCCGGCCACCGGCAAAGTCACCGCCAATATCGATCTCGCTGGCCTGCTGCCCCGCGATGATCGCAAACCCAATACCGATGTACTCAATGGCATTGCCCGCAATCCTCAGGACGGCGCCCTCTGGGTCACCGGCAAACGCTGGCCGTGGTTGTACAGAATCGAACTGATACCCCACCCGAGCGAGTAATCGCGCTAGAATAGCCTCCTACCACACTGATCGAGACAGCGAATGAGCAACCCCCTGCCCACCGCCCACGCGACGTTTGAACCCGTGCGCGCCCAGGCCATTGAATCCCTCAACCTGCAAATCCAGGAGTTTCGCCACCGCGAGACTGGCGCCGTGCACTATCATATGGCCGCCGACAACACCGAGAACGTGTTCCTGGTCGCGCTGCGCACTGTGCCGCAGGATTCTACCGGGGTCGCCCATATCCTCGAGCACACCGCCCTGTGTGGCTCGGAACGGTTTCCGGTACGCGACCCGTTCTTCATGATGCTGCGCCGCTCCCTGAACACCTTCATGAACGCTTTTACCAGTTCCGACTGGACGGCCTACCCCTTTGCCAGCCAGAATCGCAAAGACTTCAACAATCTGCTCGACGTATATCTGGACGCCGTTTTCTTCTCGCGTCTGGACCCCCTGGATTTTGCCCAGGAAGGACACCGGGTGGAGTTTGCCACCCCCGATGACCCCAGCTCTGAGCTGATATACAAGGGAGTGGTTTTCAATGAAATGAAGGGCGCCATGAGCTCCGTGAGCAGCACCCTGTGGCAGAAATTCTGCGAACACCTGTTCCCCTCTACCACTTATCACTACAACAGCGGCGGCGAGCCGGAAAACATCCCGGACCTCAGCTACGCACAACTGAAGGCGTTCTACGAAAGTCACTATCACCCGACCAATGCCATTTTTATGACCTTTGGTGACATTCCCGCCGCCGAGCATCAGGCCGCCTTTGAAGAGCGCGCCCTTGCCAGGTTCGAGCGACTCGATCAACGCATCGAGGTTCAGCCGGAGCAACGGCTGGCCGCGCCCATTCGTGTCAATGACATCTATGCCTTCGACGAGAACACTGACACCGCAGGCAAGACTCACCTGGTGATGGGCTGGATGCTCGGTGAAAGCAGCGACCTGGAAGGCATGCTCGAAGCACAGCTGCTGTCCAGCGTATTGCTGGAGAACAGCGCCTCACCACTGCAGCACGCTCTGGAAACCACCGAGCTCGGTCAAGCCCCCTCGCCTCTCTGTGGCCTGGAGGAATCCATGCGCGAGATGGTGTTTGTGTGCGGTATCGAAGGCAGCGAGGCTGAGCACGCTGACGCATTTGAACAGATGGTGCTGGAGATTATTGAGGATGTGGCCAATAACGGCGTGGCCGCCGAACGCCTCGAAGCCGTGCTACACCAGCTGGAATTACATCAGCGCGAGGTCAGCGGTGATAACTACCCCTATGGCCTGCATCTGATTCTGCAGGCGCTGGGCTCTGCAACCCACTACGCCGACCCGATTGCGGCAATGAACCTCGACCCCGTGATCGAATCACTGCGCACCAAGATTCAGGATCCTGACTACATCAAGCGCCTCGCCCGGCAATTACTGCTGGACAACAGCCACCGCTTAACGCTGGTCGTCGAACCTGACAGCGAGCTCTCGGCGCGTCGACTCGAGCGCGAGGCGGCTCGCCTGGCAGACATTAAGCAAGCCATGAGCGAAGAGCAAAAGCAGGCCACCGTAAAACTGGCCGCCGACCTGATTGAACGCCAGCAGAGTACCGACGACGAAAGTATTCTGCCCAAGGTAGAGCTGACCGACATCCCTGCCGAAGTCAGCGACGTCAGCCCCACGCAATCACCCATCAATGGCCTGACAGTCACCCGCTATGGCCAGGGCACCAACGGCCTGGTGTATCAGCAGTGGGTGGCGCCCCTGCCGGCACTGGACGACAAGCAGCGCGCGGTGTTGCCGCTGTATACCAGCTTTCTCTCAGAACTCGGCCTGGGTGAGAGCACCTACCTGGAAACCCAGCACCGTCAATCCGCCGATGTCGGCTCTATACACGCATTCACCTCCATGCGCGGCAAAGTGGAAGACGAGCAGGCCATCAAGGCGAACTTCGTGCTGTCATCCAAAGCCCTGCTGCGCAATGCCGCTGCCCAGGCGGAGCTGATGCGCGACACCCTGCACAGTGCCCGTTTCGACGAACATGCTCGCCTGCGCGATCTCGTCAGCCAGCAGCGTGCCCGACGCGAGCAATCCGTCACTGGTAATGGGCACGGCCTGGCCATGGCTGCGGCCTGTGCCGGGATGAGCCCACTGGCCAACCTCAATCATGAACTAACCGGCCTGGCGGGTATTCGCCGCCTGCGGGCGCTGGACGAAGCGCTCAAGGACGACGGCGAACTGGCAACGTTTGGCGATACCCTGGCCAACATTCACGCCAACGTGCAGAGCATGCCCGGTGAATTGCTTGTGGTAGCAGAGCCCCAGGAAGCGGAACGACTGGCGACGGACCTGTCAGCGATCTATGCAGATGCTTCGAACAGCGGCGCCAAGACCCTGTCACTGGCTCCGGTGCGCGAGCGGCGCGGTGAGTTCTGGGTGACCAATACCCAGGTGAATTTCTGCGCCAGGGCCTATCCCACAGTACCTGTGGGGCACCCTGACGCGGCGGCCCTGTCAGTGCTGGGCGGCTTTATGCGCAATGGCTTCCTGCACCGCGCCATTCGCGAACAGGGTGGCGCCTATGGTGGCGGCGCCTCCCAGGACTCAGGCTCCGCGGCGTTCCGCTTCTACTCCTACCGCGACCCACGGCTGGCAGATACCCTGGCTGACTTTGACGCGGCCATCGACTGGCTGCTGCAGGGTGGCCACGATGCCCGCGCCCTGGAAGAAGCCATTCTTGGTGTCATCGGTTCGCTGGACAAGCCCAGCTCACCGGCCGGGGAAGCGAAACAGCACTTCCACAACAGCCTCTTTGGCCGCACTCATGCGCACCGCAAGCAGTTCCGCGAGCGCATTCTGGCGGTCAGCCTGGACGACCTGATGCGCGTCGGCGAAACCTACTTACGCGCAGACGCCGCCAGCACGGCCGTGGTAAGTAACAGCGTTCAGCGGGACGCCAACGAAGCGCAGCTGAGTGACCTGGCGCTCACCGTTCAGGAGCTGTGAGGCCAGAGACGATGCCGCTACTGGGGAGTAGCGGCACTAAACCCCTTGGGCAGACCTGCCTCGGGGGCGATTAATCCGGTAAAGGCCGAGAATTCCACCGCCATATTACACAGCGTCATGCGGCCTTCCATGCCCAGTGCGGTCACCGCTTCGCCGGCAAACTCCACGGCATAGCCACTGCCACCACTGGCACCATGAATGCCGGTCAGGTGCAGAATCATATCTTTGGCGGTCACCCCAAACGGCAATTCACCGTCAAACCGCACGCGCAACGTGCGTGGTTTCTTCACTCGCAGGGTTTTGGTTACCAGTGCATGCTCCGCCTCGCTGGAGCCGATACCCCACGCCAACGCACCCAGTGCGCCCTGGGTGCAGGTATGACTATCGGGGCAGACCAGTGTGCCACCCGGCTGGACTATGCCCTGCTCCGGTGACACCACGTGAACAATGCCCTGGCGCGAATCGTCGAGATCAAACGGGGTCAATCCGGCCGCATTGGCGCCCTCACGCGTGGCGACGATAAAGTCGCTACCACTGGGCATGGTCGTGTCGTCCGTGCGGTCAGGTTAGGTATCGACAATATGATCCATACAGCAGAAAACCTGCTGCGGGTAAAACACCTCACGACCATCGGCCTGCAGGCTCGATAGCGCAATTGATCTGGTGCGCTCGTGCAGGAACACCCGATCGATGTAAATAAGGTCGGTGCCATCTGACTGGGTCTCAACCAGATGCTCAGGCCAGAGTTTGTCAAAAAGAGTTGCAGCCATAGCTGTGCTATATCTTTAGTGCAGAGTCATTTTGAGCGGCGGGTCATAGCCTTCAGCTTATTTGTTATATAAATATAGCGTTATAACTTAATCGGTGGAATGGCCGCCAAACCACGCCCCGGGGGACAGATCATGGAAATGGATACACTCAAGGCTTTTACCCTGGCCTTCTTCGAAATCAGCGCCCTGGTGATGGCCTTAGGGGTACTGCTGCTGGTTATCGCACTGGTCTATATGTACGTTGCTGACGTCACTCAGCGCGAGCAGACCATCCGTCGCAACTACCCGATCATCGGCCGCTTCCGCTATTTTTTCGAACACCTAGGTGAGTTTTTCCGGCAGTATTTTTTTGCCCTGGATCGCGAGGAACTACCGTTTAATCGCGCCCAGCGCAGCTGGGTCTACCGCGCCGCCAAGAACGTTGACGCCACCGTGGCCTTCGGCTCCACCCACCCGCTAAACCAACCGGGTGACTTTGTCTTTCTCAATGGCTTGTTCCCGCCACTGGAAGAAGAAGTACGGCCCAGAAGCGAAATTGTGTTCGGTGCCGGTTTCGCCGAAACGCCGTACCACACCCGGGCGTTTTTCAACATTTCGGCCATGAGTTTTGGCGCACTGTCAGCGCCGGCCATCCGCGCGCTGTCTGCCGGTGCCGCTGAAGCCGGCATCTGGCTCAATACCGGTGAAGGGGCTATCTCAACCTATCATCTGGAGGGTGGCTGCGACATTGTGTTCCAGATCGGCACCGCCAAATACGGTGTGCGCGATGAACACGGCGCACTGGATGAGGAGAAACTGCGCGAGATCGCCAGCCACCCTGAAGTCAAAATGTTTGAGATCAAACTCTCGCAGGGCGCCAAGCCGGGCAAGGGCGGTATTCTTCCTGGCGCCAAGGTGACCGAAGTGATTGCCAGCACCCGGGGTATCCCCGCCGGTGAAGACTCTTTAAGTCCCAATCGCCACACAGACATCAGCACCATTGATGAACTGCTCGACATGATCGTCCGGGTCCGTCAGGTCACGGGCAAGCCCACTGGCTTCAAGGCAGTGATCGGACAATCGGCCTGGCTGGATGATCTGTGCCAGCATATTCAGCAACGCGGCCTGGAATGCGCACCGGACTTTATTACCGTCGACAGTGCCGACGGCGGCACCGGCGCTGCCCCGCAGAGCCTGATCGATTTTATGGGGCTTCCCCTGCGCCGCAGTCTGCCGCTGGTAGTGGATAAGCTGGTGGCCTATGGCTTGCGCGAGCGCATCAAAGTGATTGCCTCGGGCAAAATGGTCAATCCCTCCGGGGTGGCAGCCGCGCTGTGCCTCGGCGCCGACACGGTAAACTCTGCGCGTGGTTTTATGTTTTCTCTGGGCTGCATTCAGGCACTGCAGTGCAACAAGAATACCTGCCCAACGGGCATTACCACCCACGACGAAGATTTACAGAAGGGCCTGGACCCAACGGACAAGGCTCGCCGGGTAGCCAACTACGCCCGCAACCTGATGCATGAGGTGGAAGTCATTGCGCACTGTTGCGGGGTGGAGGAGCCCCAGGACCTGGATCGCAGTCACGCCCAGATCATCGACGAGGTCGGCCTGCCGCAGCCGATGCTGACCCTGCACCCGGAGGCTCAGCCCTTGCCGCAATACCAACGCAGTAGCGGCGACTAGACAGGCCCCTGGCCTATAACCGCCATACGGGGACGCCCAGGCTGGCGAGCTTGTCGCGATCGAGACAGGATTTCACATCGATCACGATGCCCCGCTCCGAGAGCAGTCCGACAATGGCGTCCTCGCCCATATCAAGGTACGTCGCGTGTGGCACCGCCAGCACCAATGCATCCGCAGGCGGCAAAGCCTCCCAGCCGGACAAGGCAATACCGTATTCAGCTTCAGCCTCGGCGGGATCGGCCATGGGATCGTGGACCAGCACCTGGCACTGGTAATCACGCAACTCCGTCACAATATCTGCCACCTTGGAATTGCGGATATCCGGACAGTTTTCTTTAAAGCTCAGCCCCAGCACCACGACTCGGGCCTTGTCCGGAGAACAGCCTTGCTTGAGCAGTTGTTTCACTGTTTGCTCTGCGACAAATTTGGCCATGTCATCATTGGTCTGGCGGCCCGCAAGAATCACCTGGGGATGGTGGCCCACGGTTTCGGCCTTATAGGTCAGATAGTAGGGGTCGACGCCGATGCAGTGGCCGCCTACCAGGCCCGGCCGGAACGGCAGGAAGTTCCACTTGGTGCCGGCAGCATCCAGCACATCCTGGGTATCGATATCGAGACGATTGAAAATCAACGCCAACTCATTCATCAGGGCAATATTCAGATCGCGCTGAGCGTTTTCAATGACCTTAGCTGCTTCACCGACTTTAATGCTGGGCGCCCGATGCACACCCGCCGCAACCACCAGTTCGTAAAACCGGGCGACGGCCTCGAGAGTATCCGCGCTATCACCAGCAACTACCTTCACCACGGTTTCCAATCGGTTCGCGCTGTCACCGGGGTTAATGCGTTCGGGCGAATAGCCCACGTGAAATTGTTCTTGCGTGCGCGCCCCTCTGCCCGACCACTGCATGCCTGAAGCTTTTTCGAGCAGGGGCACACAATATTCCTCAGTGCACCCGGGATACACCGTCGATTCGAAGACGACCGTGGCACCGGCTGACATATTCAGGCCGACCGTAAGGCAGGCACCGTGCAGCGGTTCGAGATCCGGACGCCGGGCATCGTCGATAGGCGTGGGCACAGCCACCAGGATAATTTCAGCCTCCGCCAGCGCCGCGGAATCACTGGTGTACTCCAGTTGATTCGCCGCAGCCAGTTCCGCGGTGGTGACACTGCCGTTGGGATCGGTACCGGCGCGGTATTGATCGAGCCTGCTCTCATCGAGATCAAAGCCTATGGTGCGAAGATGACGCCCGAAGGCGACCGCCACCGGCAGCCCCACATAGCCAAGCCCCACTACCGCTGCTGTTTTATACATTGTTATCCTAAACACATGACCAGGCACTGAGGCCCTGAAAGCAGTTAGTTTGCCCAAGCGTTACCCGCTTGGCAAAGGCGTGTTGTCGAAATCGCTATTGAAGTTCGAAAGCAGCGGGTTCGCCGCCGGCGCGCAGTAACTCTTCGCCGAGCAGCGGCACAGCCTCGATCAGCGCGGCCAGGTCAGCGCGCGTGGTGCGGTGATTTGCAATGCACACCCTGATGGCTGTGTTGCCGTTGAGTCGGGTAAATGAAGGCACGGCAATACCGCGACACTGTAGCTCAACGACCAGATGACGATTGAGACGATTCAGCTGGTCGGCGCCGATGCTGCCGGTGACAAACCGGAAGCAGACGATATTCAGTGACACGGGCGCCAGTCGTTCCAGCGCCGGATGCGCATCCACCTGCTCGCCCAGCCAGGCCGCCTGACGGCAATTGCGTTCAATGGCGGCACCGAGGCGCTGACTGCCCATTTCCTTAAGCAGCATCCACGGCCCAAGCGCGGAAAAACCCCGCGACAAATCAATACCAAAGTCATTCGGCCAGGGTGCTCCGCCGGCCACACCCCGGTTTTCGCCTTTGAGATAAGCGTGGGCTGTAGCAAAGGTCGCAAGGTGCTCTTCACGATCACGCACCAGCAAACAGGCAGAAGAGTACGGTACGTGCATCCACTTGTGAAAATCAAAGGCGATGGAATCCGCCTGCTCAATACCCGCAAGTCGCGGGCGCATGGTGTCAGAGAGGGCGATAAGCGCCCCAAATGCACCGTCGACATGGTGCCAGCAATGATGCTCGGCACAAATCGCGTTGATAGCCTGGAGATCGTCGATGGCACCGGTGTTGACGCTACCCACCGAGCTGATTACCGCAAAGGGCTGCAAGCCGGCCGCGCGGTCGGCAACAATCTGCTCGGCCAGTGCGTGGGCATTTATGGCGAAATCGTCTTGCACGGGGATTGCCCGCAGGGCATCGCTACCCAGCCCCATGAGTTCAATCGCCTTGCTGACAGATACGTGGGCCTGAGCGGAGCAGTAGGCCACCAGCCTTGTGTCCTGATTGCCCAACTGGCGCACGTCGTCACCCAGCGTGCGGTGACGGGCGACAGCCAGACCATACAACGTGGCTGTCGACGTACCGGTGCAGACGATACCGCCGGCATCCAGCGGATAATCGAACAGCTCGCACATCCAGCGAATCAGCTGGCGCTCAATGTATATCGGACTGTGGTCACGCCCGCCCACATTGGCATTGATGGCACCATTGAGCAGTTGCGAGACAATGCCGCTGGGGGTACCAGAGCCATTCACCCAGCCCCAGAAACGCGGATGGGTATTGCCCAGTGTATGGGGAAGCACGCGCTGCTGAATTTCATCGACAACAGTCGTTAGCGGCGCACCGCTTCGCGGCAGCCCTTCTTCGATATTGCGGGCATATTCGGGCAGCGGCGCCCAGACCGGCGCTTTGGCGCGATCGCGTGCAAAGTCCAGCGCTATATCCAATGCGCGGTGGGCCTCCTCGCGAAAGCTGCCCCAGTCAGCCGGTTCCAGCAGCGATTTTTCCTGGTCTTCCACAAACAGTGACTCGAACTTACTGATCCTGCTGCTTTTGCTGCAGCTCAGCGCGCTTCATTTCCTGGATTTGTTCCATCTGGTGGCGATAGGCGTCAACCACCTTTTCGATACCGGAAGGATTGAGGCCACCCTCATTGCCTGCAGCCACATAGCTGGCGTAGACCGCCGATGCCGTCATCAACGCTGCGGATACCACGTGGGTCCCTACGCCTTCATTTTTGATCTCATTGGCCAGGTCGATAAAGCGATTCATGGTTTCGTGGTGCTGCTGAGCCTCTGTCTTGGACATGGCGATTCTCCTGAAAGTGATTCGAAACAAAAGTGGCGCAGGATTCTAGCACTATATTGACGTGGGGTTGTGCTTTCTTGAATGTCAGAGGAGTGCAATAACAAGACCCAGATGCATGCCCCTTTCCACCTCGTCGCTATGGCGCATGACCTCAGGATTAAGAATCATGACCGTATGCGTCACCGGCATGGTCAGCAATTCCTTCACGCCGGGCACCCTGGCCTCGCTCAGTGACACGGTGCCATCGCTGAGTTCATCCGGGAAACTGGGCAACAGGGTAATGTCGGGAATCGTGCTGGCGATGACATCCAATTCGAATGCCACCGGCCCAAGCGTCAGCAGAATAGATTCATCGCCCTTCCCCAGCTGCACCAAAACATCTGATTCAATCGGTTGCAAAAATTCAAACGAACTATAGTAAAAGGCCACATGACTACCGCCGTCGGGCGGCCCCAGCATTCCCGCTCGCTGCATACCCTGGATGGGCTGAACGCTCGCATATTGGCGCACCAGGATGCCGCCGAAAGAATAGGTCACGAAGTTGATCTGGTGGGCACCCCTGGAATGACAGGTGCGCAACGATTGGGTCACCGCCATCTCCGCCAATTCAGGAATCGGATAAAGCAGTGAGGGGTAACTCAGGTTGACCGTGGTGTAGCCGGCGTGATCGAGGTACCACTGCATGGGCTTGAGCGACAGCGACGATCGAAACAAACCGTGCAGCAGGATCACGCAGCGATCCGCACTAGCCACCAGGTAATCATCGGACCGGACCTGAGGGGCAAGCAACAGCCAGAGTATGAGACCGAAACTGGCGACTTTTCGAACAACAGGCATGGATGGCTCACTGCAGAACGTTGGACACAAAGTATACCTTTGGCTTTCCCTGGTATTTTCGATTCGATTTGCGCGGCTTTTTGCTATCATTAGCCGATTCCCGCGCCGGGCAACGCCGCAGCGCTGGCTCCGGACTTTCCAGGATTAGAATAAATGGCATGGCCTATAAAACCGGTTAGATTTTCCTGCGCGTTGATCGCGTGGGTTGCCGCTGCGCCTGTCATAGCCGCCGGCACTGAGTTTTCAGCAGAGTTTGGCCTGGGCGCAGAATACGACAGCAACGTCTCTGTCGATGAACTGGACGCCACCAGCAACGAAAGCGATTACGCCTACATCGCAGACGCCGACCTCGGGTTCGATCAGCAATTGGGCGAGAAGGTCGACCTGTCACTGAACTACAACGTCAGCCAGACCAATTACGACCGCTTCGAACGCCTCGACCGCACCACTCACCTGGTGGGTGCAGATCTCGGCGCCGACCTGGGTGCGGTTAACACAGGCATGGCGCTCTACTACATCAACGCCCAGCTCGACGGTAACGACTTCCTGGAGTACTACCGGGGCTCGCCCTATGTATCGGGCTTTCTGGCCAAGAAATGGTTTGCCCGCGGCGCCTACGTGTACTCCGACAAAACCATTGCCCAAAATCCAGACCGGGACGCGGAGAGCCACGCCGGCGAATTTGACCTGTACTTTTTTCGCCGCGGACTTCGCAGCTATTTCAATGCCGGTTACAAGTTCAAAGACGAAGACGCCACAGCTGAGCGCTACGACTACAAGGCCCACAACGTAAAGCTGCGATATATCCACCGCTTCGACCTGTGGGGCGATGTGCTGAAAATGGAATTCTCCTGGCGCTACGAGGACCGCGACTACAGCGGCATTACGCCAAGCATTGATGAAGAGCGCGCTGATCAGCGCCATCGTTGGAAGATCGACATGGAGTACCCGCTAAGCGAGCGAACGCTGCTGCAAATCTACGGCGGCTACTCCGATTACGACTCAAACTTTCCCCGGGCTGCCTACGACCAGCACGTAGTCGGCACGCGCCTGTCCTGGCGCTGGGAATAAATCAGTTACCGGCCAGGCGCAACAGGCCATGACCGTAGATTTCATCGCGTCCCGGTGGGCCAAGATCCTCGGCTGACTGATAAAGCAGGTTCATCACATCTTCACCGGGCTGCTGGCTCAACAGACTCGCCGCAGCTGTCGCCGCAAAGGGCACCGCGAACGATGTGCCGGAAGATGCCACAAAGCCACCACCCGCCCGGGCGTGCAACAGGTCGACACCGGGCGCTGCCAGATCCAGATATTCCCCCCGGTTAGCAAGGCGGAACACCTGATGACTGCTATCCACGGCTGTGACTGCCACCACCGTATCGTAGGCGGCAGGATACATGGGTGCGGCGACCGGACCGCCATTACCCGCGGCAGCCAGTACCACCACCTCCTGCTCTTTGGCGCGACCCAGCGCAGCCTCCAGGAGACGATTCGGCGGACCCGCCAGGCTGATGTTCACCACATCAACCTCGGATGAAATCAACCAGTCCAGAGCGCGAAGCAGACTGACGGTAGAAGCAATTTCGCCGTGCTCTTCGCTGATTTCAAATACGCCGGCAGCATATACCTCGGCATTCGGTGCCAGGCCGCTATAGTCCGGTGAATTGGCAGCGATAATCGAAGCGATGGCGGTGCCGTGGAATTCAGGTACATCGGCACCTTTGCCGACAAAGACACGGCTCTCAATCTGCGACTCCGCCAGCGCTGGATGCGAGGTATCCACTGAGCTGTCGATCATGCCAATACGAGGCGCAGCCGTTTCGGCCCCTGCCGGTAACTGCATGACCGTGCGCGGCGCTACGCCGTGTTCTGCACTGGCCAGCTGGGTGCCTGCGGTATAGATGTGGTTGAGGTCGACCTCGGCGCGATCTTTACCGACCACGTCGAGCACGCCGCGGCGCACCGCTGTGATGTCGAAACTTGAAGGTCCGGCAACCTCAGCCAGGCGCATACCAAGGCCTGGCAGATCAGTGACGGTATCGAACAAATAGCCTTCCTCGGCCAGCTCTTCGAAGACCTCAGGCTCAGCCATAACCAACCATTGCTCGCGATGAATGCGCTCTTCGTCAATTTCCAGATCGCTTTCAACGGCGTCGAGAATATCGTCAATTTCTGATTCGAGGCGCTCTTCGACTGCGGTTTCAACCTGGACGGCCACAGCGAGATCGACATTTTGCTCTACGCCGCTTTCAACGGTCTCTTCAAAGGTCTGGGCGACCTGCTCCTGAACATCGTCCTGAACGCTCTCTTCAACCGTCTCGGCAACCTGTTCCTGAACCTCTTCCTCAACGCTCTCTTCGACGACCTCTTCGACGTCCTGGGCAACCGTCTCTTCCACCGTTTCCTCAACGGTTTCCTCGACATTCTCTTCGACGTCTTCGGTGACGGTTTCCGCCACCTGCTCTTCAACAGTTTCCTCGATGGTCTCTTCCACCGTCTCTTCGACGATCTCTTCCTCGACCACTTCCTCTACGGATTCCTCGACGTCCTCAACCACTTCTTCCTCGACGTCGTCTTCCAGAATGTCTTCGGTGTAGCCGAGCACAAGCTCACTGGTCTGTTCCTCGACCTCTTCCTCAACGGCCTCTTCGACCTCTTCCTGGACAATTTCTTCTTCTACTTCTTCTTCAACATTCTCTTCGACATCCTCTTCCACCTGCTCCTCAGCCCCGGTCAGCGACCCTGGGACCTGGGCAAACGCTGCCGGCGGCGTGGCCAGCGCGACGGCCAACACCAGCGCCAACGCGAGGCAAAATGCGGAAAAATTACCCTCAAAGGATATTAAATGTCGGAAATTCAATGACTTGCACAAAAACATGGTAGTATCCACCACCTGGATTTAACGCCGTAATTACTATTAAAGACGATTTACGCGAAGAAAAATTCCAAATCATGGAATAAAATCCGCCGCCCAAACGTCACTCATTCTAACAGGATTCGTATGCCATCGCTCAGCGATTCACAACGTGAGGCCCTTATGGCCGAACTGGGTGGATTACGCCGATTCTGCTACTCCCTCACCGGGAATGCCGCTGACGCGGATGACCTGCTGCAGGGGACCGTAGAAAAGCTGCTGAGTAAAGGAATTCCGGAAGATGCGCATACTGCTAAATGGAGTTATCGGGTCTGCAAGAACGTCTGGATTGACGAACTGAGGTCCCGCGAGGTGCGCCAGCGCTATCCCAGCATCGCAGATGAAGAGGAAGATGCGCGGTCCACCGAAGCCGTCGCCGAAGGCGAACAGGCACTGGACGCAGTATCAAGGGCATTGGAACAACTGCCCGAAGATCAGCGACTGGCGCTCACCCTGGTCACGGTAGAAGGTAAAAGTTACGCCGAAGCGGCAGAGATTCTCGAGGTTCCAGTGGGAACCATCATGAGCAGAATCGCCCGGGCGAGAAAGAACTTACTAGACATTTACAGCCCGCCAGGGGCGGACTGAAGAGAATGAGACCATGAACGAACAGGATTACCAACAGCTGTCGCAGTACCTGGATGGTGAACTGGATGTATTCACCACACGCCAGCTGGAACAGCGCCTCCAGCAGGAGCCTGAGCTCGCTGCCACACTGGCACAGTTGCAAGGCCAGGACGCCGCCATTCGGGGCGCCCTGAACACCACAGCCGAAGCCCCGGCGGCGGTTCGCGCCATGCTGGAACCGGCAAGCAACGTGGTTGCCCTGCCGCAGCGCAAGGCTCGCCCCACCTGGCAATACGCGGTGGCAGCATCCCTGATTGCCGCAGCCGGCCTGGCGATCAGCCCGGCCTGGCAGCAGGCCCCCAGCGCCGACCAGATGCTGGCCAACGTACTGGAAACCAGCCCCTCCATGGCCAGCGGCTGGCAGACCCTGGACAACGGCGACCAGGTTCGCCCGGTCCTCAGCTTTAAAGATAGAGCCGGCAACTGGTGCCGCGAGTTTCTAATCACCGAAGCAGGCGAAGCCTCCCGCGGTGTCTCCTGTCGCGCCGCTGGGGAATGGCAAACCCAAGTACTGGCCGCCACTGAGATCCCCGGCGACGCTGGCCAATTCCGCCCCGCAGGCGCTGCTGACGCCAACCCGGTGGCCAACTTCCTGGCCGAACAAGCCGACAGCATCCCGTTGAGCGCTTCTGAAGAAGCCAGCCTGATCGAGAATCACTGGAACTGATTTCACGCCAGTTCCACTTGTACCCGGCTATATGCCGGGTATTTTTTTGCCTACGATTTGGTGGGTGTTCGTGCCCCAGAGTGCTGACTGGCAATTAGTTTTGCACTTTCTCTACCCGTCGGCACAGGCACAGCTGGAGTCTTTCGAAACCGCTGCAAGGCCATCCATGGCGCGCTTCGGCGTCCGCCATCCCTGGCTCCCGACAATTTCGAAAGACTCCAGCTGCGCCTGCGCCTAACCATGATCATAAGGCACACAGAAAGCGCTTATTAACCGCAAGCCGGAGCAGACGGTGTTTAGCCTTTTCGAAATCACTACAAACACATCCATATGTTCACTTTCGCGTCCCGGAACGCCGGCCGCGCCCTCCATAGCTCCCGACGATTTCGAAACACTCAAACAGCGCCTGCATCTAGGAACAGGATGCTATGGGTAATCTTGGCAACGTAGAACAACCCCAGGTGCGGGGGCAGCGGAAGCTTTGCGAAATTGTCGGGAGGCAGGATGCCGTACGCAAAAGCACGCCATGAATGGCCTTGCAGCGGTCTCGCAAAGCTTCACCTGCTCCCGTACCGTCGCGTAGATAACAAAAAATTAGAACCCCAGAAGAGATACAGGGCCTGCCACCCCATGTAGATGACAGACCCTGAAGTTCAGTGCGGAGGGCTAGCGGTCCCCGCTCTGGGAGCTGTGATCCGGAGCGTCCCCAAGGAACGCCCCGGTAAAAGAAGTAGAGGAGAGCAGTGACTACCACGCATTCTATGGTGGCCTCAGGGGCCTGTGATGCGTACCCAAATGGTATGCCACCACTGCAACCTCAAGCGGTGTTTCACTCCACTTTGACTACTTGACGGTTCGGCGTCCCCTTTTATTCCCAAAATTCACAAAAAAATTGAAAAAAATTGCCCGTGAGCCGGAATAAATTACTTTTCCTTTATAAATCAGCAAGTTCCGATTCGATAGTTTTTGCAGTTTCCAGGAATTCCAGCGACTGATGAAGCCGTTCCAGGGTCTTGAGTACATAATTCTGGGGTTGCCAGGCGTCGCCCATGGCCAGGGTGGTGACGGCCCCCACCCATACGTAGGCCGCGTGCAACTGGCAGTCGCAGTACATCTGGGCAGCGTCAGGCGGTGTCACACCCTCGCGGATCAGGGCCTCCCGGTATCGTGCCAGCAATGTGCCTGCCGAGGCTTTGAGATCGTTCGGCTCAACCGTGCCCGCCAGGAAGTAGCCCACATCGCGCATCGGGTTAGTCTTGGCCAGCAAGGCCCAGTCCAGAAAACCCGGCGAATCGCCGTCGGCAAACATATTGCCGTCGTGGGCATCGCCGTGAACCAGCGTATGCGGCCCCCGCTCCCAGAGCCGGTGAATGGCATCGGTGTGCTCGGTATAAAGCTGGGCCAACTCACTGAACACCGGAGGCATCTGATCTGCAAAGGCCTCGTGCGCCTGGGCGACAAGTACCGGGGCAATCGGGTGTTGGGGAGGCGCACTTATCCAGTCCAGGTCGGTGGCAAAGCGCGGTGTCTCCCAGTACTGACTGTGGAGCGTGGCAAACGCATCGAGCACGGATTCCACGTAGGCCAGGGAATAGCGCTCGCTGGCAGTACGGAACCCGCAGCCACTCGCCTCAAGATCTTCCAGCACCATGATGTAGTGTTCACCACCGGGAGCCCATTCTGAATAGTAGGATGCGGGCACACGCACCGGCACTTCCGCAGCGAGTTCCGCGTAGAAGCGCGCTTCGCGCTCGCCCATGCCGGTGGCAACAACAAACATCCGCTGCTGCTCATCTGCCGGCGGTAGCTTGGCAAAGATGCGTTGCGAGGTTCCGTCCTCCCGCTGCAGTGCGAGTGCCGCCCGTCCTGTTGTGCCGTCGTGTTGGTCCAGGGTGCTCACGCTGGCGATTGGGGTCTGCAACGCTTCACTCAACCAGCCGGCGGATAGCTGGGCAACACTGTCGGGAATAGCCATAGAGGGAGTTCCGGTTTTGGGCGTTACTGCAAAGTGTAATACGCTCTGCTCCACACTCAGCGGAAGGAAGACCAAATTATGCTCAAGGTACAGATTCTGAAACCCGCCATTGCCGCCCTCTCCCTCGCGGTAGCTGCCTCGGGAATGGCAGCATCATCAGAAACGTCAGCGCCGCTGGCCATCGTCATCCACGGTGGGGCGGGCACAATCCTCAAGGAAAATATGACCGAGGTCACTGAAAAAGCGGTACGCGCCAAGCTCACAGAGGCCACCAACGCCGGCTATGCGGTGCTTGAGAACAATGGCTCAGCCATGGACGCGGTGATCGCTGCCATTCGTATTCTCGAGGATTCGCCGCTGTTCAATGCGGGACGCGGGGCGGTGTATAACTATGAAGGGCACCACGAACTCGACGCTTCACTTATGGACGGTGCCGACCAGAACGCGGGGGCTGTGGCGGGGGTCCAACATATCCGCAATCCGATCTCGCTCGCTCGCCTGGTGATGGATGCTTCTCCACATGTGATGTTAATGGGTGAAGGTGCCGAGGCATTTGCCCGCAGCCAGGATGTACCCATGGTCGACAACAGTATTTTCAATACCGAGCGACGCTACGAAGCCCTGCAAAAGGCCAAACAGAAACTGGAGAAAGAAGAGCGACTGGGCAAGGACTACCAGGCCGCTCTCGACGCCCTCCCCCTCCATTACCGCTATGGCACAGTCGGTGCCGTAGCCCTCGACGCTTCCGGCAATCTTGCTGCAGGCACCTCTACCGGCGGCATGACGGCCAAGCGCTACGGCAGAATTGGCGATGCACCCATTATTGGCGCGGGTACCTGGGCGGATAATGCCAGCTGTGCCGTGTCCGCTACCGGTCACGGTGAATACTTTATCCGCTTCCACGTTGCAGCCGATATTTGTGCTCGCGTGAAGTATCAGGGTAAATCCGCGCAACAGGCGGCCGATAATGTGATTCACGATGTGCTGATGCCGGCAGGTGGAACCGGGGGCGTTATCGTGCTCGATCCGTCCGGGAACATCAGTATGAGTTTCAATACACCGGGCATGTATCGGGCCTCGCGCTCCAGGGAACAACCAGTGAAAACCGGCATCTACAAGGCGGACTAACAGCACTATTTCGATAGCAGTAAGCGTTATTAGGTCGCCGCAAGTTTTCGCCATACCTATGTGACATCAAAGGGAGATCACGCTATGAGCACTGCGCCGAGACTGGATAACTTCCTGCGCCTAAGCCAGACCGAGTACCGCACTGTCGATCACCGCCACACCGAATCAGCCGTCGGTTCGGCACATGCTGCCCACTTATCGACAGCCCGGGTAGCCAAATCCGTGCTGCTGCGCGACCGACGCAGCGGGCAGTATCTGATAGCACTCACCCCCGCCTGTTATCGGGTCAATCTCGACTGGGTGCGCGAAAACACAGCGGCAGATCCGGTACTTGCCCGCGAAGCAGAACTGAGTGATGTCTTCCCCGACTTTGAGCTAGGCGCGGTGCCGGGCCTTGGTCAGGCCTACCAACTGGATATGGTCTGGGATGATGATCTGGGCCAACAGCCCAGTGTGTACTTCGAGGCGGGCGATCACGAGGGGCTGATCGAAATTACCCAGGCTGAATTCCACCGTCTGTTCGATGCGTTCCCGCACGGTATTATCAGCCAGCCAAGTGATGATTATCTGGCCTACCAGGCCTCTGAGTTCTGGGGTGGGCAGCGCTAGCTAGCTGTCGCCCTGCGCCGGCAGGCCAGTGGTGCTTCGCCGGTCCAGAATTTAAACGCCCGACGAAAATTACTCAGGTCGGTGTAACCAACCAGTACCGCTATTTACTCCAGCTTCAACCGCGAGGTTGTGAGGTATTCGATCGCGAGTTTGCGTCGCACGTCATTGAGCAGCAATTGATAAGACGTTCCCTCCGCAGTGAGAGCACGGCGCAGCGTACTCTCACTCATACCATAATCTGCGGCAACTTCCGCTATGGGTGGGTAGCGGCCCGGTTGCTGCACCAGGCGTGTGCGTACCTGCTCCGCAATACCGCCACTGCCCTCCTCTTCCAGCACCCTGACCATCAGGTTGATCATGAACGGAGGTATGCATTGTGTGTCCGCGCCCATAGCTAACCCCATCAAGTTCTGTCGCCAGTCTAAGAAAATCGACCGAAATTAACCAGTATTTGAAGGAGTTCGCCCTCCTAACCTTACGCAGTGCCACTTACTATGTAGGCTCAATCATAACTCTGAGCGGAGCGCCAGATGACCAGGTCATTTGTCAGTGTGGGGGCCACAATCCTCGATATCTTAAGCTATCAGATCGACAGCATCCCCGAGCAGGCAGCCCGCTTTGGCGCCGCCACCGCCGCCCAGGTGGCCAGCGCCGTTGGCTCCAATGGCGCTGTGGGCAGTTATACAGATACGCTGGCGATCATGAATGCAGGCATCATGCCCACTGAGGAGACTACAACATGACTCAATACAGCAACGATACCCGGAGCCGCCAGGTGGTGGTTGATGCGTTGGTCGCTCTGGGGGACAAAGGCCTTAACAAAGGCACATCGGGGAACGTCTCGATAGCCACCAGCGACGGCATGCTGATTACGCCGACCGGCGTCAGCCCGGAACAACTGCAGCCAGAGCATATTGTTCACATGACCCTTGACGGGCAACCCGATGCAGACCAGCTCACGCCCTCCAGCGAGTGGAAAATGCACGCCGATGTCTATGCCAACAAGCCGGGCATTACTGCGGTTGTCCACTGTCATTCGCCCTACGCGACCATACTCGCGTGCGCACGCAAACCTATTCCCGCCATGCACTATATGGTGGCGGCAACCGGCAGTTGCTGTATCCCATTGGCGGACTATGCCACCTTTGGCAGTCAGGCCTTGTCTGACGCCAACGTCGACGCGCTGTCCTCCTCGCTGGCCTGCCTGCTGGCCAATCACGGCCAACTCGCCACCGGCTTCAACATCGAAAGCGCACTCAAACTCGCCGAATTAGTCGAGGAGCAGGCGCACTGCTACTGGGGCACCCTGGCCATAGGCGGCCCCGTCGTCCTGGACAAAGCGCAAATGGACGACGTGCTGGTCGCCTTCGCCAGCTACGGACAACAGGCTGAGCGCAAAGACCTGGCCAGAGGCAACAAACTCAACAAGGACTGATACGCCATGTACTCGATCGACAACGACCTCAAGCTGCGCGAGCGCGCCCAGCGCGCGTTTCCCAGCGGTGTCTATGGCCACCAGGCCTCCGCCTCTTTGTCACCCATGCATCCGCAGTTCTTCACCCGGGCCGAAGGTCCGTATTTGTGGGACACCGATGGCAATCAGTACATCGACTTTATGTGCGGCTATGGCACCAATCTGCTCGGCTACTGTCATCCCAAGGTCGATGCGGCGGCCCTAAAACAACAGACCATCGCCGATGCCGCGACCGGGCCCAGCTCAGGCCGCCATCGTCGCTGGTCATGACCGCGGCGCTGTGGTGTAGGACAGGTTCATTGAGGCCGCTGAGGTTATAGCCGAGTACCACCCGCCCCTGCACAGCATCAAACAGCGGTGTCGCATTGCCACACTTGCCGCGACGCTCCTTTAGTTTGTCTCGCAACCCTTACATACGTGTAACTCATTGATTTTGCTAGCAAGTGGCCATGTAAGAGTTTTCATGTTTTTTTGCTTACAAGGGCGAGCATCCGAGATGCCAAACCTAACTGGATTTTCGCGAAATCTGCTCAAATATAGAGCATGGCCACAGATCGGAGTGTCCGCTTTGGGGCCAAAAGCGGACTTTGGACCTAATTCCTAGAATGTCCGCTTTCACCTCAAAGCGGCCGGTCGGTGAAGTTAAAATAACGTTTTTTTAGGACCGCTTCCGGCCAGGAGCAGCCAACTTAAATCACATCTGTGATGCTTGAAGTTGCCAGAATTGACGTAATTTCCAGAAACGTTGAAGCGAAAGCTCTGGAAACGCTCTCCAGCCAGAATCGAAGGGCACTGATCGGCCGGGAGCAGCGCAGCGTTGGATATTGTTATCGATCAATTAGGGACTGTAGATTAATGAATCTGATTTATTGCCAGGAAAAACACTTAGCATCTGAAAATCCAACCGCCAGTCCAGCGAGGTTGACAAAGTACCGGTTCAATAATAACATCGTTATAACGTTGTAATTTTATTTTATTTATGAAGACAGCTACTCGAGATCGCATCCTGAACTGCACAGCTAAATTGGCGACCACGCCCGATAACCGAAAGCTGACTATACGAAACGTAGCCGAAGACGCCGGGGTTACGACACAGGCGGTCTACACACTATTCGGCGGGAAGGAAGGTTTAATCGCCGCTCTTTTTGAGGAGTGCTGGAATACGCTGACTCATCGTCTTCGCGATGTGCCAGAGAGCAGCCACCCCCTGGAAACCCTGTGTTCCCTAGGCCGTTGTTACATCCAGTTTGCCAAAGAGAATCCGGAGTTCTACACGCTAATGATCGGTCGGGCCACTGGCAGCGTTACCGTGCCTGATCGGGAGCTACGGCACGCGGCGCCGTGGAGTTCCATCACCATCAATGTCGTCAACAAAGCTATAGCTGATGAAATTCTATCCGGCTCACCAGACGAAATTGGACGTCTCCTCTGGTCCACGGCGCACGGGTACATCGATCTCACCATCCATGGATACCTTCGATCAGATGATGAGCGCTTTTTACAACAGGCAACTCTGGCCTTGTTCAGCACTTTTGCCGGACCAAGATACTCGTCGGAGATGCTAATCAGCGAGGAGTGGTTCAGCTCTTGAAAACTTATCGATTGGTCGTGCTCGGTGCCACTGGCGTTACGGGTCAAAACACGTTCCGGCATCTTGCTGAGCATCTTCCGGCGGACTTTAGCTGGGCGATAGCCGGGAGAAATCCGGACAAAATGAAGAAGCTCGTGTCCGACTTCCCAGACAGGAATTCCACACCCGCTTACATCCCGGCGGACATCGTAGACAGAGATTCCGTCGATGCCCTAATCAAAAATTGCGACGTGCTGATTCACCTCGCGGGCCCTTACGCCACGCACGGCGAACTGTTTTTTGAAAAATGTATCGAGCATCGCACGCATTATGTCGATATCGGCGGCGAAACGTTCTTTATTAAGAGGATGATCGAAAAGTACCACCAGGCTGCGAGCGAAAAAAAAGTGATTTTGCTCCCCACGGCCGGGTACGAATCAGTACCCTTTGATCTGCTAACCCTGCTTGCGATAACACATCTTGAAGGCGCCTATCAGGAGCACTGCGAAAAGATAAAAATTGTCACCTCATTCCACAGATTAGGGGGCGTCCGAGATAACCGTATTAGCGGAGGAAGCATCGGCACAATGAGGAACATTTTGGCGGGGGATGACTGCAATGCGTTTAATGACATGGCCTGCCTCCTGCCTCCCAAGGCAGACAACGGTCGGGTGCGAGACCGCAACAAGATTCGCTATGCTGCTCGCTATGATGAGGACGTCCAGGCTTTTACAGGTCCGCTGCAGCCCGCGCCCTTCCTGAACGTCCCTGTCGTTCTTCGTTCTGCACACCTCCTTTCCCAGGCTGGTATCGACTACGGAGCAAACTTCTCCTACAGCGATTCCATGACTATGGAGTTCTATGCTGACAGCCCTGAGGGTCAGCAGCGAGCCGCGAAGAGAAGTGCGAGGATCAACAGAATTACCTCAATAGCGCTTGCAGGGCCCAGGCCACTGCGTGGGCTTATCCGACGCCGACTTGATAGCCTGGGTGTCGAGCCCGGTGACGGCCCCAGCCAGGAGTCGCTGCCCTTCGTTGACTACACGCTGAGACTGTTTGGCGAATCTGACAGAGGGCGTTCTATACGGGCACAAGCCAGGGCTAAAGGGCATCCTGGCTACTTATCCACTTCAAAGATCGTCGCGGAGGTGGGGCTTTTTCTTGCGGAGGAGAACACTCGGCCGCCCGTTTCCTTCGGTGTGGTAACGCCCGCAACGGCGCTAGGACTAGAGTTTCTGCCCCGCTTGGAGCGAGCCGGCGTGAAGATGGAGATGTGCGATTACTAGTACGTCAAAGCCACTAGGCTGGAAGGGCTATACCGTTGGCGGAGCAACAACCTCTAATCGTGACCGCTTTGTGGTTTTGACCTAAATCCGTGAACACCTAGAATAGAGCCAGAAAGCCCGGCGGATGTGTCAGATGAGAAACCCCAAGGCGTACAAACGCTATCGCACGGAGTTTACGCAAGAGGCGGTACACAGAGCAGCGGAGGAAGGCACAACCGATGAAGCGGTCATCGGCCCAAGATTCTCCCAACGACTCAAAATAGGCGAAACCGGTCGTTCTGGATCGGGCTGGGCGATGTCCGCTTTGGGCGACGAAAGCAGACGTTGGTAACAGCCTATCCCAAAGGCTCCCATAATCAAATAGCGGGGTCCTGGATATGGCCATACACCAGGCAACTTGTGAACGCACCGCGTGGAACCGAGGCCTAATCATTGGCCAAAAAAGGCCGCTGAAGATAGTGTCTTTGGCTGGCGTCACACCGGCACGGGTGTGGTGGTAGCCCAGAAACGTGAAGCCCCGGTCTATACAAAGAAATACAGAAACACGAGCATCGCAACGGTGCTGATGTTGGTCGTAACGGCGATAAAGCGCTGGGCTTTCATAGTCTGTCTCACGCTGGTGGTAATCAGGTTCTAGCGGCTTGGCGTCAAGTATTGAGCCGGCGTATGAAATAAACCTTAACTTTCCCAGCTCGGGGAACATATTATGGGGCTTCGTCCGACGGTAACTTTCCAACGCAATGACATCGACTACGCGCGCGCCCATCAAGAACGCTATTTTTGCTGGCGGCGGCAGCCGCTGCCTTTGGCAGGTGGGTTTCTGGGACGGTGCCAATAGCGCGGGACTGGGCCTGCAGGACAGCGTGGACTATGCCGCCAGTACCAGCGCGGGATGTGCCATGGCCACCGCATGCATGCTCGGGCGCGGGGCCGAGGCGCTGGCCATGTTCAAGGTGCTAACCGATCAGAACCCCGCCAACATCCATTGGCACAATCTAAAACCCGGCTCTGGTACACCGCTGCTTCCGCACATGAACATGTACCGTCATGCCCTGAAGCACTTTCTCACGGAAGATGATCTTCAAGCACTGGCCGGGCGCAAATTGGAATTTCTGATGGCCCGGTTTCCCGCGTGGCTTCCCAACGCCATCGGCACACCGCTGGCGTTCAGCATCTACGGCCTGGAAAAACATCTCACCGGTGTATTGCACCCCAACTGGACAAGCAAATTGGGATTTGAGCCACTGCGTTACGGCAACCAGAACGCCGCCACCATTGCCGATCTGATCGACACGATCCTCGCATCGTCCTGTGTGCCGCCGGTACTGCCTTTTGGTCGCTATCGGGGGATGCGTGTACTCGATGGCGGTATCATCGACAACGTGCCCGCCTTCATGGCCGACGACCGCGAGGGAAACACGTTGGTGCTACTGAGCAAGCGCTATCGCCAGGCTCTGCCCACATCTGATACGCGTATCTACGTACAGCCCAGCGAGCAAATCCATCTCGATAAATTTGACTACGCCAATCCGCAGGGACTCCAGGACACCTATGATCTAGGCTATGCCGATGGCAAGACTTTTACATCCCAACATTGGGAAAACACCCCTAGAGGAATCGCATTATGAGCCCGGTATTACAAGGCAAACGTATTCTCGTCACCCAGGCTGAAACATTCATGGGGCCCGCAATCTGTGACGAACTCACGGCTCAGGGTGCCGACGTCATTCGGCAAGAGGGTGCACTGACAACACCAGAGGCCGTGATTGATGCCATTGATTCAGCGGGTGACTTCGACATCCTCATTGCCAACCTCGCCATTGCAGCTCCAACGACACCGGCCACCGAGGTTGCGGATGAAGAGTGGACAGCCGTTTTTGACGCCCTGGTTCACCCCCTGCCGCGACTTGCCCGTGCCGTGCTGCCTGCCTGGGAAGCGCGTGGCAGCGGCAAGCTGATTGTCGTTGGTAGTGCTTCTGCGCTGCGCGGCATTAATCGCACGTCGACCTACTGCGCCGCGCGCGGTGCCCAGGTGTCGTGGGTCCAGGCTGTGGGACTGGAAATGGCCCGGCATGGCATTCAGGTGAATTGTATCGCACAGAACTTTGTGGAGAACCCGAGTTACTTTCCCACGGAAGTGCAGGAGAACCCGCGCTTTCAGGAGCGTCTGAAACGCGAGGTCCCCCTGGGCAGGCTGGTCACCGCTAAAGAGGATGTCAGCCTGATCGCCTACCTGTGCTCGGACGTGGCCGACTGTTTTGTCGGCCAGGTATTTCCGATGTGCGGTGGCTGGGTAGGCCGCTAAGCCACGACTCAGGCGTTCGCTGCCTCAGCCCGGGGCTTGTGGCCGTCGGTCATGTGGGTCAGCACCTCTCCCACGAGAGTCTTGCCCGCGAGATGGAAGGCACGACCAAAGCCCTTCACATAACGACCGTGGGTCGGCACCAGGCGGAACATTTTGAAATCGGCAAGCTTACTCAGATTGCCCGGGCGGTCGCCGTGGCGCTGGACGAGACAGTCCAGCGCTGTCTGCCAGTCGTCAGAACCGTGCTCAAGCTGCTGCACGTCCATGGCGTAGTTAACGCGAATACGCGCATAGAGTTCCTCCGCTGAATCCTCATCTTCCACGATTAATACTGATGCTCTCGGGTTCTTCTGCAGGTTGACGCCGTGAACGGCTATCTCACTCAACAGCACGTAGAGACAATCCTCACCGATAGCAAACGGCGCATAAGAAGCGTAGGGGTAACCGTCCGCATCAATACTGGCCAACTGCAAACTCTTGCGCGCATCAATAAAGTCTCTCACCTCGGTACTGAGGCGAACCTGCATTGCTTTGTTTTTCATAGTTTTCCTTACGCTGCGACCTTGAGTTGATCGCGGATCATGTTGAATTTTTCGAGCTGTGCGGCAAAAACCTCACCTTGCTCGTCGCGCCCGAGAAAGACCTTGAACAGGTTTTCACCGCTGGCGTTATTAAAGGTAAACGCATAACTTGCGCGCCCACGATGGAGTTTGTCCTGAAAGCCGATCGATGCGATGGCGTCGAGGCGGATGTGGCCTTCAAAGCCACCCGAGGTACAGCCATCGAGGTTGTAGAACCCCATGCCAATGTCACCGGCGGGGAAACTGCCTTTGAACTCAAACACACAGCCACCATGGAGGATAACCGTGGTCAATTTTCCCCAGGTGGCCACTTCGCGCAGCAGCGCCTCGGCCTCACTGCCCGCAAGTGCGGGCGCTGATTCATGACCCATGTCGATCACTCCTAGAAACGATATCGCGCGCTGAAAATCACTTCGCGGCCAGCGGAGTAAAGCTGTTCCCAGGCCTGGCGATAGTATTTGTCTTCGAGGTTGTTAACAGACAGATCGAAGCGCACGCCTTCAACTGCCTGTGGCTGCCAGCTGAGATACAGATCGGTAACGCCATAGCTGTCATAAACCGTGCCACCCACATTTTCTTCGTAATCCGTACGCGCCTGGTCATCGGCGTATACGTAACGCACGCCGGCCAGCATATTGATGGATTCAAAACCAAAGGACGCATCAAGCTTCCAGGTATCGGCAGGAATATTGGTGAGGTCTTCACCGGTATTGTCATCTTCGCCGCGCACCTGTCCGTAAGAGGCTTTCAGTGCGAGAGGCCCACGCAGGTAGGCTGCAGAGATCTCCGCACCTTCCAGGATGGCTTCATCAACATTAAACCAGGAGGTAGTGCCCGGATCGAAGCGGGTAAAGTCCGGGAACGCCACGACCTGTTCGATGAAGTTGTCGACATTGTTTTGGAACACTGCCGCTTCCACGTGAATAACATCGGCGCCAAGCGTGTCCGCGAAAGCCATCTTGGCATTCAACTCCGTGTTAGCTGCCTCTTCTGGCTCGAGCTCTGGATTGGGTTCAAAGGTATTGCAAAAACCGGGGAACATGCAGAAGTGATAACCGGTGCTGTACAACTCCTCGGAACCCGGCGCGCGGAAAGCACGATCGTGACGCACGCTGAGAACCAACCAATCTGCTGCATCCCAGACAATCGCTGCCGACGGTGAAGTGGCGCTGTCACTGGAGCTGGCATCGAGATTTTTCGCCTCGGTTTCGAAATCGTCGTAGCGCAATCCGAACTCCAGGTTCCAGGCATCCGCCAGTGGCACCTCCGCCAGGCCATACACGCTCCAGGATGTGGTCTGAGCTTCCGGCGGCTGTGGGCGATTTTCGCCGCCGCGCGCGGTGTCGAAATCTTCAATGTAGGTATCGATTCCGTAGAGCAGACGCGTATTACCCAACAGGCTCTGGTTGGTCAGATTGAAGCCCCAGGTGTCAATCTCTGTGGTATCCGCGCGGCCGTCGGCGACGCGGACCTCATCCATCTCTACCTGATTGTTATACAAACGGGCCTCGAGGTTCAGCCAGTCGTTACCTGCATCCAGGCGATAGGATAGGTTGGTGTTGTCGGTGGTCTGCTTGCGGTCAATCATGAAGTTGCTGGTGCCATTGAGCTCTGCAGCGGCATTGGTCGGGACCGCACCGTCCCAGTCAGAGTGACGATAGGCGAGCTCAATATCCTGGCCCTCTGCAAGGTTCCAGTTCAGTTTACCCATCGCCCCCCAGGACTCAGACTCTGAACCCAGCAGTTCTTGACCATTACCCATTTCGAGATGGTCGCTATCGCGTCCATAGCCGCTCACAAGCCAGCCAAAGTCACCTTGCTTGCCGGCGAGGGCCATAGTGGCCGTGGCACCGTCGTTATTGTCGTTGTAACCACCCTTCGCAAAACCGCCCAACCCGCTGTCACCGTCGACCAGATCGTCAGCGTTAATCGTGTTCTGCGCGACCACCCCGCCGATGGCACCGGATCCCCAGAGACTACTCGCCGGACCGCGCACCGCCTCAACGGACTTGACCAACTCTGGATCGAGGAAATAACTGGGACGATGGCCAGACTCGAAGTTTTGTCGGGCGCCATCGATAGTCTGCAATACTTTGTTGCCAGTCAGGCCTCGCACGTTAACCGTCTGGTTGGCCGCTCGAGGCCCACCACTGGTTGTGATGTTCGGCGAGTACGCCAGGGCTTCAGCAATTGACTTGGGCTGAATTTGCAAGAGCTCTTCCTGGTCCACCACAGCGATACTACGCGCCACCTCATTGAGCGGCTTTTCGATACGCGTTGCGGTTACGACAACAGTTTCCAGGGCGGCTTGCTGCTCGCTGACAGTCTCTTCGGCCCAGGACGGGTTAACCGCCGCAGCGACGGCGGTCACCATGGTTAGTGATTTGAATACCCCACATTTGTGCATCGCTCGATCTCCTGTGTATTGGGATTGCGTGTTGGAAAGGCCGGCAATCTAGCAGCGAATTCCCCACATGTAAATGATAATGATTCTTATTGTATTTATTATTTGCAAAAAGTACTATGAGCTCGCTCACCCACACAGGGCCTGACAGGCCTTCGACGAAAATTGGAGTACTACGAATGCAACGCGGATTTATGGCACTGATGTTCGGCCTGGTGCTGGCCGTCTCTTTTGGCGTCCACGCCCAACCTCGCGTGATCAGCACCGACGGCGGTGCTACGCAGATTCTGTTCGCGCTTAACGTGGACAGCGCTCTGGTCGGCGTCGATGTCACCAGCGCTCTCCCGGAGGGATATCGTTCAGTGCCGAATGTCGGATACCACCGTGCACTGTCCCCGGAGGGCGTATTGGCACTTCAGCCTGATCTGGTCATTGGTTCGGAGCACATTGGGCCCGCGGCGGTACTATCCACACTCGCCAGCGCTGACGTCGCGGTGCTACAACTGCCCTCCCCCGACAGTGTCGCCACCCTGAAAGCCAACGTGCAGGAAATTGCGCAGTCCACAGGTGCCACCGACCATGCCGCTGAAGTAATCTCGGCCATCGAAGCAGATTCGCAGCGACTTGCCGCAGCAGACCTCGGCGCTGAGAGAGTCGCATTCATCCTCAGTATCGAACCCGGCAAACTGCTCATAGCTGGCACAAACACCGCCGGCGATGCCTTCATCCAGTTACTTGGCGCGAGCAATATCGGCGGCTTCGATGCCTATCGCACACTGTCTGCCGAAGCACTGCTAGAGCTAAACCCCTCGCTTATTCTGGTCGCGAGCCACGAGGGTGCTTCCCCAGCGCGACTCCTGGAATTGAACGCCATACTCGAATACGGGGATGCCGCGAAGCGCGGACGAATACTCAGCGTTAACGCGGCGAATCTTGTTGCCGGGCTGAGCCCCGGTGCGATCGCTGACGCGGTGCGTCTGGCAGATTCGCTTGGCCAATCGACCGCGGCACAATGAAGCGCTTGTCGTATAGAAATAGTGCCATCGCGCTCATGAGTCTGCTGATGCTCGGCGCCGTGGCTTCTGTCACTCAAGGTGCAATGGCTATCCCGGCCAAAAAGAGTCTACTGGCACTGATTGACGCAGCCATTGGCAGCAACGCGGCTGATCTGGCCAACTACCAGCGCGCAGTCATTGTCGAATTGCGCCTGCCACGAACTTTGCTCGCCTTACTGGTGGGCGCAATCCTTGCGCAATGTGGCGCGGCAATGCAGGGTATGTTTCGCAATCCGCTGGCAGACCCCGGTATTATCGGCGTGTCATCCGGCAGCGCTGTCGGGGCGGTGCTGGCGATATTTCTTTCGCCGCCCGAGCTGGCCTGGTGGATCGTCCCCCTGGGCGCCTTTGCCGCCGGATTCGGCACCAGCGTGCTTATCTACCAGTTGGCCAGAGGGTCCACAGGCACGTCGGTTTTCATTCTGCTTCTGGCGGGTATTGCCATCTCAGCGCTGGCAGGTGCATTTATTGGGTTTATCAGCTATATCGCTGACGACGCCCGGCTGCGGGATCTCAGCTTGTGGCAAATGGGTTCTCTGGCCTCTGCTGACAGCGGCCGGCTCTGGATTCTAGCCGCCGCATTCGCGCTGATAGCCTGGCGACTGCAGCGCAGCGCCAACGGCCTCAACGCGCTGTTACTCGGCGAGGCTGAAGCTCGCCATCTGGGTATTGATGTCGAACAGCTAAAGCGCGAACTGGTGCTCCTGGTTGCGCTGGGTGTGGGGCTGGCGGTTTCTGCCGCGGGTGTCATTGGTTTCATCGGTCTGGTTGTGCCCCACTTTGTGCGCATGCTGACGGGACCCAATCACACGACGCTACTGCCACTGGCGGCCCTGGGAGGAGCCTTGTTGCTACTGCTCGCTGATATCGGCGCACGACTTTTTCTCGCTCCGGCCGAACTACCCGTGGGCATTTTGACCGCGCTTCTCGGCGCGCCCTTTTTTCTGGTGCTGCTATTGCAGCAGCGACAGCGAGCATAGCCACATGTTGCACGTACACGATCTCAAGTTCAGCCGCGGGCGCGAATTCATCCTGCAAGTTGCCGACTGGCGGGCTAGTCCCGGTCACGTGCAAGCAGTGCTGGGAACCAATGGCGCGGGTAAATCGACATTCCTCAAACTGCTGTGCGGCGAGGAGGCTCCTACCGGCGGCGACATAAGGTTGCACGGACAACGCCTGCAAGACTGGAGCGCACTGGAACGCGCCCGCCATCTCGGCGTACTCCCCCAGGCCAGCTCATTGAGTTTTGCGTTCTCCGCTGAAGAAGTGGTGTCACTGGGCCTGACTCCGTTGAACACCGGCTGGCGCAACGCGCAACATACCGTGCGAGCCGTGATGCGCGCGACCGACTGTGCCCATCTGGCGAAAAAGCCCTATCCGCGTCTGTCCGGTGGCGAGCGGCAGCGTATTCACCTGGCCCGGGTGTTGGTGCAGCTCAGCCAGGCAGAACACGCGCCGGTGCTCTTATTAGACGAACCCACTTCTGCTCAGGATCTCGGCCAGCAACACCGCATGCTGGAACTCGCCAGCGGCCTCGCTCGCGAACACAACTATGCTGTTGTGGCCATTCTCCATGATCTGAACCTGACACTGCGCCACACCACTCACTGCCTGCATCTCGATGCCGGCCGCAGCGTGGCCCAGGGCGCGCCGCAGGAAGTGTTGAGCAGTGACAGCATAGCGAAATACTGGGGTTACAACGCGCAACTCATGCGCACCGCCGATGGTGCTCTCGTGGTCGCCTGACCTTTTCGCCCTTTCTGCTTCTACGCTGCCGCGCAGGCACAGTCTTCTTCTGTCCCGCGTGCGGGCTTGTAAAGATGAGCAACACCATCACGTCAGCGCTGTGACATAACCGGCCTGCGACCATCCACCCTCTTGCAAGGCAAAAAAAAGCCCGCCGGTTGCTCACACCGGCGGGCTTTAAGCTCCACACATTTACATGAAGACAATTGTCTTCTGAAGGCCGAGGTGGACCTCCATGCTGCCAAAGCGTCACTCCGGGGGAGACTCCATTGCTCCTCTTTGACAACTGGCTAAGCGAACTCCCCCGTTACCGGGAATTCCCCGTCCGCTCAACCATATGAGAATTATTATCATTCCCAGTCGCATTTGCAAGCAGAGAATGAAAAAAAATTGATCTTCTACAACAGGCTGTCCAGCGCCTCACAGACCTGCTCGACCTTGGCGTCATCAAGCGCATCAGCATGGGGTGCCGCAAACTGCCCCTGATCGTTGTCGAAGTACTGACCGGAGGCCGCGCCAAACTCATCGTCGAGGCAGGCCCTGACCAGAATGTCTACGCCGATGCTGAGATCGTTGCCGGCAACACCGAACCCCTCCTTCACCATTTTACTGGCGAGCATAGATGCCGGATTCACTGCGACGACGGCCGGCCCTTCGGCCAAGCCCATTTTGCGCGACCACATGGTCAGGGCCAGTTTGCTCTGGGCATAGGCACCAAAGTGATCGGGAATCTGAACCTTCCCTGCAAGCGCATCCAGATCGACGGGAGCCTGCGCGGCGGATGACGGGTTCACTACCCTGCCCTCGTTGCCCAGCAATGGCAGCAGGCGACGCGTTAACAGCAGCGGCGCCAGCGCGTTGACGACGAAGCGCACGTCCATGCCGTTAGCGAGTACCGGGGCAGGCGTGCGTGTTCCTCAACCGCATGGGCCGCAGCGTCGAGCTTGGCCGGATTGCGCCCGTGGATCAGCACCTCGCGCCCCATTGCCGCCAGTTTTTTAGCTGTCTCCAGACCGATGCCATCGGTGGCACCGGTGATCAGCATTTTCTTATTCATCTGCATGATTTCCTCAAGTCAGATTTATTCCTCCAGCCCGAATAACTGAGTGTTGCCGCCGCGGGCCACGACGTTCTCGGTGCGGGTACGCTCCGTGGCGAAGCGCAACAGGTAGTTCGGGCCACCCGCCTTGGGTCCGGTGCCGGACAGGCCGTGACCGCCAAATGGATTCACACCCGGCACGGCACCAACCATATTGCGGTTGATATAGGTGTTGCCGACATGCGTTGCACGGAACACCTCACGGGCGAACGCATCGATACGGCTGTGCACCCCCAGGGTCAGGCCATAACCACTGGCATTGATGTCATCATAGATTCGCGGCAGGTCGGCGACCTTGTAACGAATCACATGCAGTATAGGGCCAAACACCTCGCGCTCGAGCTGACCGAGTTTTTCGATTTCGTAAACCTGCGGGGCAAAGAAGTTACCCTCGCGGTGGGCGGCGTCGAGTTCGCAGCTGGCGAGTAGTTTCCCCTCGCGCTGCATGCGTTGCTCGTGACGCTCCAGCATCTGGCGCGCGTCCAGGTCAATCACGGGACCGATATCTGTGCTCAGCGCCGCGGGGTCACCGAGTTTCAATTCAGCCATGGCACCGCGCAGCATGGTGATGATGTTATCCGCCACATCCTCCTGTAAATACAGTACGCGCAGCGCACTGCAACGCTGGCCGGCACTCTGAAAGGCAGAGCTGATAACGTCGTCAACCACCTGTTCCGGCAGGGCCGTTGAGTCAACCAGCATGACATTGAGGCCGCCTGTCTCGGCAATCAACGGCAGGATAGTACCGTCACGCTCCGCAAGTTGACGGTTGATCAGCTTTGCCGTGTCTGTAGAACCCGTGAATACGACACCGGCCAGGTGCGGATCACGAACCGCCGCGCCGCCCACTGTGGCGCCGTCACCGGGTAACAATTGCAATGCATCACCGGGCACACCGGCGCGGTGCAGAATATCCACGGCGCGTGCCGCGATCAGCGGTGTCTGCTCGGCAGGTTTGGCGACCACAGAATTGCCCGCGACCAGTGCGGCGACCACCTGGCCGGCAAAAATAGCCAGGGGGAAATTCCAGGGACTGATGCAGAGAAACACACCGCGTCCGTGCCAGCTGAGTCGATTATCCTCACCCGTAGGCCCGGGAAGATGATCATCGCCGCGCAAACTGTGCTGCCCCTGGCGCGCGTAGTAGCGGCAGAAATCCACCGCCTCGCGCACCTCGGACAGGGCGTCATCAATCGTGCGTCCGGCCTCGGCGACAATCAGCCCCATCAGCGATTCGCACTCCTGCTCCAGCAAATCGGCCGCGCGTTCAAGACAGGCAGCGCGTGCATCGATACCCAATGCATCCCAGGCCGGCTGGGCGGCATAGGCGCGCGCCATAGCCTCAGTCACCTGGGCCGGACTGGCGTCGATAACTTTGCCCACCTGAACGCTGTGATCGGCCGGCGAGATGACCAGCGTTGAGTCGCCAGGTTTGCGCTCTCCCCCAATGACAGGGCCGGCTAAAGCGTCAGGTCGAACGCCTGCAGCCATGGCTTCCAGTAGTGGCGAAACCGCGACCGGGTCGGCCAGATCAATGCCGCGGGAATTTTGCCAGGACACATTCGCCTGCTGGTACAGATCGATGGGCAGCGGGATACGACTGTGACGATACGGCTGCGACGACCGGGTGAGATCCACCTGGTCCGTAATGAGTTCTGCCGCAGGTACCTGTGCATCGAGGAAACGGTTCACGAACGAGCTATTGGCGCCGTTTTCCAGTAGACGTCGAACCAGGTAAGGCAGCAGGTCACGGTGATTGCCGACCGGCGCGTACACGCGGATAGCCGTCTGCGGTGAGGCTTCCTGAACCTGGTCATACAGCAGATGGCCCATGCCGTGTAAGCGCTGAAACTCGAATGCGGCAGGGTCGGGGGCCAGCGCCTGAACCAATGCCACGGTATGGGCGTTGTGCGTAGCGAATTGAGGGAAGATATCCTTAGGGGCACTTAACAGCACCTGGGCACAAACCTGGTACGACAAATCCGTGTGGCACTTGCGAGTAAATACCGGGTAATCCGCCAAACCCATTTCCTGAGCATGTTTTATCTCACCGTCCCAGTAGGCACCTTTCACCAGTCGCACCATCAACCGGCGCTGGGCACTCTCGGCGAGCGCAATCAACCAGCGGGCCACTTCCACGGCGCGCTTCTGGTAAGCCTGCAGCACGAAACCCAGGCCGTCCCAGCCACGTAAATCGGGATCGCGGGCCAGGGCTTCAAAGAGGTCTAGGGAGAGGTCGAGTCGGTCGGCTTCCTCGGCGTCGATACTGAACCCGATATTGCCCTGCTTTGCCATCAGCGCCAGGGCCTTAACCCTGGGCAGCAACTCCGCGACCACCCGGCGCTTTTGTCGGTATTCATACCGCGGGTGCAGCGCCGACAGTTTGACTGAAATACCGTCAGACTGAATCACGCCCTCGCGACTACCGAGGCGGACAATGCACTCGATGGCCTGCGCATAGGCGTCATAGTAGCGCAGGGCGTCGGCGTCGGTGCGCGCTCCCTCTCCCAGCATATCGAACGAAAAACGCGTGCCGGGGCGATTACCGGCAACCCCTTTTTGCACGCCCTCCTCTATGGTGCGGCCCAAGACATACTGCCCGCCCATAATCTTCATGGCCTGGAGCACAGCGCGACGCACCACGGGTTCGCCCATGCCGCTGACCAGTTTTTTCATCCAGGAGGCGGTGTCACCGGTGATTTCATCATCCAGATGGACGATGCGTCCGGTCAACATCAGGCCCCATACCGAGGCATTCACAAAACGCGAACCGGATTTGCCTTTGTGGGCAGCCCAGTCACCGGAGAGAATTTTTTCGGCGATAAGCTTGTCCGCCGTTTCCTGATCCGGCACCCGCAGCAGGGATTCCGCCAGACACATCAGCGCGATGCCTTCTTTGTTCGACAGACCGAACTCCTGCAGGAACGCATCGAGGGTGCCGGCGCGATCGCTTTGGCCGCGACACTGCTCCACCAACTGAATCGCGTCAGTGCGAATCTGATCGCGAGCCTCAGCGCCGAGGCGACAGGCATCCAACAGCCCCGCCACAGTCTTGTGCTCGTCGGCGCAATACGCCCCACGGATGTTATCCCGGTAGTGTTGCAAGGTATCAGTCACAGCCATTCTCCTTAGTGTTTGGCTGTATTTTCCGTATTTAGCATAATATTTGTCTCTTAATTTGCCACTTAAACAGCGTATTATGCTGAACAACAGGGTTTATCAGGATTATTCACTATGAACAAACGACTGCGTGAACTCGATCGAACCGATCGCAAAATTCTGACCCTGCTCCAACAGGATGGCCGCATATCCAATGTAGACCTTGCCCGTGAAGTTGCACTGAGCCCGACACCCTGCCTGGAGCGAGTGCGGCGCCTGGAGCGCGAGGGCTACATAACCGGCTATGTCGCCCTGGCCGACCCGGCACGACTCCACGCCAATACCCTGGCCTTTATTCAGGTATCGCTGGTCAACACCAGCACTGAAATACTGCGCGAGTTCAATCAACGCATGCAGGCCCTGCCCCAAGTGGAATCCTGCCACATGGTGGCCGGCGGCTTTGACTACCTGCTCAAGATTCGCTGCGCCGATATGCAGGACTACCAGCAATTCCTCGGCGAACACCTGGGCGCGATACCGATGATTTCCCAGACCCATACCTACGTGGTGATCGAGGAAGTAAAGAACGAGACCGCGATACCGGTGGCCCCCGCCAAAGCATAAAAACAATCAGGTAGGCTTGTTTTATTTCATCAGCTCAGCTAGCGTAGACCTTCGGTTCCATAAGCCAATAAACAACACCGGAGTTCACAATCATGAAATTTTCTCTCGGCCTTGAAGGCAAGAAGGCAGTCATCGTGGGCGGCGCCCGAGGTATTGGGCGCGCCACGGCAGAACTGCTGGTCGGCGGAGGCGCAGAAGTCGCTATTTGTGCCCGCGATGCCGCTACGGTAGATGAAGCGGTTGCCGCTCTCTCAGCAAACGGCGGTAACGCCTCTGGCGCCGCGGTCGATGTCACAGACAAGGCCGGCTATGAGGCCTGGATCCAGAGCTGCGGCGAAGCCATGGGCACCATCGACATTCTCATCATCATGGCCAGCGGCGTTGGCGGTGCGGTGGACGAAGACTCCTGGCGCGCCAACTTTGAAACTACCATCATGGGAGCCAGCCGCGGTGTGGACGCCGCAGTCCCCTATCTCGCCAAATCTGACGCGGGCTCCATCGTGTTGATGAGTTCTACCGCGGCGGTAGAGAACTTCTTTGCCCCCCAGCCCTACAATGCCCTCAAGGCCGCACTGATCACCTACAGCAGCCAGCTCGCGCAGACCGTGGGTGAGCAGGGCATTCGGGTGAATTGCGTTTCCCCCGGCCCCACCTATTTCGACGGTGGCAACTGGGACATGGTGAACCAGGGTGCACCCGAAGTGTTCCAGCAGGTTGAGAGTGGCTTCCCCGGAGGCAAACTGGGCAGCGCTGAAGAGGTAGCGAACGCGGTCGTCTTCCTCGCCAGCCCCGCGGCCAGTTTTGTCACTGGCACCAACCTGGTGGTCGACGGTGGCTTTACCAAGCGCGTACAGTTCTAGGCCCGCATCCACACTCGCAATGGCGCCCACGGGGCGCCTTTTTTGTTACTCGCGGTAATGCCCTGCCCGCCCCGAGGCTGCTACACTCAGCAGATGATAAATAAAGACCAGCGCGCGGGCCCCGCCAACCTGCCCAGTGCTGTACATCAGGAGAAACTGACCTTACTCCTGCAGCAGTCCCATATTGCCGCCTACATCTCTGTGGGGGTGGCCGCGATTCTGGTGGCTGTGCTTTGGGAGCAGCAATCGTCTGATCGCCTGCTGACATGGATGGGGGGCATTGTCGCCACAGCCAGTGTGCGCGTTGTCATGTACCAGAGCTTCCGGCGCCACCCCCCGGAGGTCGACGAAAACAGCCACCGGGAATTCATCTACTTCGCCGCCACCCTGACCTACTTTGCCTGGTGGGGCATTGGCAGCCTGTGGATCATGCCGAAGGCCTCCTACGCCGACCAGATCATTGTGCTGTACTTTATGATTGGTCTCGCCGGCAGCGCGGTGGCGGTATTCTCCGCCAACTGGCCGCTGCAAATCGGTGCAGTGGCACTGTTGCTGCTGCCCATTGTGTCCTGGTTTTTCGCCCAGGGCTCCCTGCCCGAAGCGGGTATGGCGACCGCCGGCCTCATATTCCTGCTATCGGCAACGCGCTCGGCACGGGTGCTGGCCGGCACCATCGACACCAACCTGCGCCTCAAACACCAACTCATTAACGCCAATGCGGTCGCAGAACGACTGGCACGCGTCGACGAACTGACCAACCTCTACAACCGCCGCGCGTTCAATGAGTACAGCCGCCTGCAGGCCGCCCAGGCGCAACGCACCGGCAATCCGCTGTCGCTGGTACTGCTGGACCTGGACCACTTCAAAGCTGTGAATGACAGTTACGGCCACGCGGTGGGCGATGACGTATTGCAACACGTCGCGAAAATGCTGCGCGAGTCGGTGCGCGAGTCTGACATCTGCGGCCGGATCGGCGGAGAAGAGTTTGCGATTTTACTACCCGGGACCTCGGCGGAAAAAGCCCAGGTGGTGGCGGAAGCGCTGCGCCGTCAGCTGTATGAAATACCCTTCGCATTCCCCGATGGCGAGGCGATTATTCACGCCAGTTTCGGCGTCGCCCAAGTACGCGGCGAATTCAGTGATGCATTGCAACAGGCTGACTCGGCACTGTATGCAGCCAAAACCGCGGGCAGAAACAGGGTCGAACTGTGTGACAACGTCACGCCGATTCGCCGACCCGGCGGCGAGCAGAGTCGCCGCTAATAGCCCGCTCCGAGATCCATCCCGCCGGCGATCGGAATCGTGGCGCCCGTCATGAATGACCCTGCTGCACCGCATAACAACAGCATCACACCGGCAATATCCTGAGGTTCACCAATGCGCCCCATGGGCGCCAGCGATCGCATGAACGCCAGCCCTTCGTCGGTCGTCATATGACTGGTCATCTTGCTCGGGAAAAAACCCGGCGCAATCGAATTCACGGCAATGTGCTGCTTGGCAAGATCCACCGCCAACCCGCGGGTCAGATGGGAAATAGCCGCCTTGCTGGCCATGTAGGAATAGGCACTCTGGCTACCGGCCATGGTCGCGGCCACTGAACTGATATTGATCACCCGGGCCGGGTCTTCCTGGGTACCCGCTGCACGTAATAGCGGCAACAGTTTCTGAATCAGAAAGAAGGGACTCTTTACATTGAGGTTCATGACCTTGTCCCAGCCCGCCTCAGGGAACTCATCCAGTGGTGCACCCCAGGTGGCTCCGGAGTTATTCACCAGGATATGCAGGCCCTGCCCCGCCGCCTCAATCTCGCCCGCCAGGGCTTCAATATTGTTTAGTTGTGACAAGTCATAGGGGTAGGCCCGGCAATCGCCCAGCGCCGCCATTTCGGCCGCCGCGGCCTCGCAGTCCTCTGCCGAGCGCGAGGAAATATACACCCGGGCACCCGCCTGCAGCAGGCTCTCGGCAATCATGCGGCCAATGCCCTTGCCACCGCCGGTGACAAGCGCAGTTTTCCCATTCAACGAAAAGAGCGATTCGAGATAGTCAGACATAACAGACCTTCTTTAATGTTTGTTTCAGGCTGGTGATGCATTCACTAGACCACGCGTGTCTTAGTCATGCAAAAAAGTTAGTATAAGAAACTATAATTATAAGGAGTACCTATCGTGCACACCCGCAATAGGCGCCTGACGCCAATCGCTACTGCGCTAATCGCAGCCAATTTCGCCATCCCCGCCACTGCCCAGGAAGACAGCAGGCGCTACAGTCTGCAACTGGAGGAAGTGGTGGTCACAGCCCAGAAGCGCGAAGAGAATTTCATGAGCGTGCCGGTCACGGTAAACGCCTTCACCGCGCAGGACATGGTAAATACCGGCGCCGATGATATTCGCGACATCGACACCTTCATGCCCGGCGTGGAAATTGGCAGCGCCTTTGGTTCCGGTTCATCTACCCAGGCCGGTGTCACCGTCCGCGGTGTCAGCAGCCCCAACATCAGCTCCGGTGGCGATCCGTCGGTGGCCACGTTTTACGACGGCACCTATATGCCCCGGGCAGCAACGTCGATTCCCTTTACCGATATCGCTCGCACAGAAGTTCTGAAGGGGCCACAGGGCACCTTGTTCGGGCGCAACGCCACCGCCGGCGTGATCAATATTGTACCCAACCGCCCCCACGACGAGTTCGAAGCGTTTGTGAAGACCCGGGTCGGCAACCACAACCTGCTGCGTCTGGAAGGCATGGTAAACACCCCCGTCACCGACGAAGTGTATTTGCGGGCGAATGTATTCAGCCATCAGCGCGATGGCCTGACTGAACAGAAAGGCGTGGGCGACGACGTTAAGGACGAGGGATACATTGCAGCTCGCGCAGCGTTGCTGTGGGACGTGAGCGACAGCACATCGCTACAACTTGCCGTGGATGTGGAAGATCGCGATGAAGCGCCATCCGTCATCATCGGCGTAGGCAAATATGCCTATGAGGCCAGCGATGACCCCTTCTCCGGAGAGACCGCTCACGATGTGATTGGCGGCGAAGAGACGCGCGAAATGTACGGTGTGTCGCTGAAACTGGAGAGTGAGCTGACTGATGAATGGTCGACGTTTGGTATCGTCAGTTATCGCGACTGGGACACCACCAATCTCCAGGAAGAAGACGGTACCGCCGATCCGCGTCGCTACCTGGACACCAACAATATCGAAGACTCAGACATCTTCTACTCTGAACTGCGCTTCCATTACGTCACCGACAAACTGAACTTTATTACCGGTGGTAACTACAGTAAGGAAGACGTGTTTCAGCGCACCGACATCGGCTTGCTGGCCGACTCGTACATGCAATTCCTGACTATCCTTGGCGGCTTCGGCGGTCCGGATGACCACATCTGGAATTTACTGCCACCCAGCGAGGAACTGTATCTCGCACTCTCTGCAGCAGAAGGCATTGCGGTGCTACCCCCCTCGTTCTCAGGCGAATTTTTCACCGAGACCATGGACAATACAGGCGACTTCGTTAACTGGGGTATATTCGCCGATGCCACCTACCAGTTAACCGACACGCTGAGTCTCGCTGCTGGCTTACGCTACAGCTACGACGAAAAAGAGTACACCTGGCAAACCTACGAATCCCAGTTGGACTGGCCGTACGCCCCAGAGCGTGTCGCATACAACCCGGCAGAATCAGGCGCCCCAGAAGAAGTCTGGCTGGACCAGTTCAAGTTGAAGGACGACTGGAGTAAAACCACGGGACGCCTGGTGCTGGATTGGGAGTTCAGTGACTATGCAATGCTCTACGCCTCGGCAGCCACCGGCTACAAATCGGGTGGCTTCGACGGCCAGTCGTTCTCCGCCTACGCGGCCGGTCCCTTCGACCCTGAAGACATGACCAGCTACGAAATCGGCCTGAAAGGCGACTTCTTTGCAGATACCCTGCGGGTGGAGGCGGCGCTTTTCTACCACGAACTCGATGGCAAGCAGAATTCCAAATCGACCAAGGACAGCCCCGATGATCCCACTGCCGCCCCCACGGTAGTCACCAGTGATGAGGAAGCCGAAGGCATTGAGATTGTCGTGACCTGGAGCATTACCGACACCCTGCGCATCGCCGGCCTCACCACCTATCGCGAGACCCGCTCAATCGAAGAAGCGTATTTCAATGCGGCCGGTGAACCTGCCGGTGGCGAGGAATTCACGTCGCGCACCAACAACGATTACACCCTGCGCCTGGACTGGACACCGGAGATCCCCACCGGTTTCCTGCTGCTGCATATGAACTATGTGTTCAATGAGGACCCGGCCAAGTTTGACCCGGATACGGCGATCTTTGTAGATGGGCCCTGGTACTTCCAGGATCGCAAAATTCTCAACGCGCGCGTGGCGTGGACCAACGAGCAGGAGAATCTTGAGATAGCGCTGTGGGGCGACAACCTGCTGGACGAAGAGTACGCGTCCAACCCCGGTGGCCTCGCTGCCGATACCCTGGGAGCCGCCCACACCAGTATCCGCGATACCATTACCTACGGCCTCGACCTGCGCTACGCCTTCTGAGGCGCTGCAACTGCAACCCGCTGCCCGCAGGGTGGGCAGCGGAATCTACCCCCGGATGCTCGGGCCCTGTGAGACCAGAGGTCTGGACAACAGCTACCTGACTACTGCGGCAGCACCGCTGCGAATAATGTGCAGTTTAGTCTGTCGTCCATTGAGATAGCGTACCTGCTGGCCATCGAAAAAGGCGTCCTCTTCCAGCATGATACGCACATCCCCACCCCACTCAGCCACCGCTGCGGTATTACTCAGCTCGATAGAGTAAGCCGTATTGGCGAACAGCGGATAATCGCCATTAACCGGCACACCTTCCTGAGCATCCCACATACCTATCGTCGGGCCGGCACCGTGGCCGTGTAACCCGAGTGGGTGCGAATAAATGGTGGGGCGCAAGCCACTGGCCAAAGCCTGCTGCCTGCTCAGGGCGAGCAGTTCATTGCCAGTGCGACCGACGACAAAGTTGCTAGTGAGAATGTCCTGCAGCGTACTCGCCGCAGCCATGGCCTGCACGACGCCAGCAGACGGTTCGGTTTCCCCCTCTCGCAGCACATAGCCATGCTGTTGCTGGTCCGTATTCAGGCGCAGCCAGGTCAGTCCAAAATCCACGTGGATGAGATCGCCCGGCTGAATAACACCCTGCCGGTTAAATCCAGCTTCACCGCGACGCTGCAATGAAACCGCGGGATGAAACCAGTTCGCCAGCCCCAGCGCCTGTGACTGCTCGCGCAACCACCATCCCACGGCCTGAGTCGTCGTAACCCCGGGCGTAATCACCTCATTAGAAAACGCCCGGGCGATCAGTTCGTGGCCTTTGGACACCAACTGCGGATAATACGCCATTTCGGTGGCACTGCGAGTTTCCAACCAGGCGATGGCAAGTGACTCGGCAGAGACCACGCGGGCGCGCATTGTGGGGCTGAGCGCGGCGTTGAGTTCGCGCCATTCGGTGCTCGACATGCCATCGGCCAGCGCAAAGCTGTCAGACGTATTCACTGCAATGGTGTCGGGATCGCGCGCAGCGATCAGCTGTGCCAGCGCCTGCCATTGATCGGGCTGTTGCTCAGGATCCCAGACGGACTGGAATAACTCACCGACGGGGTAGCGAGCGACTGCAAGATACTCCAGCGCCCTACCCGCACCGGGATCATGTATGACCAGCATGGTGTGGCGACGAGCCGACATCCAGTTGGCGGGCAGCATCGTCTTCAGGACCGGGTCTTCGTTGTACTCGCGCGACATGATGACCCAGAGATCGATGTTCTGACGGCGCATTAATCCGGGCAGCACCTCGGTCAGGCGCTCCTGGGTTATCTTGTCGAGCAACTGGGCGCGTTCCCTGAGCGCCGCTGGTTCGAAGGCATGGGCTTGAGCAATCAGGAATACCAACAGGATCAGAGGGGCGAGGATACGAATAGACATGAATAACCTTGTAATGCTGTAGCGAATAGTTGCGCCAGTGTCGCGCCCTACACAATGGCTATCAAAGAGCCATGGAAACATCGACGGTTTGTTTCTAGTAGGATAACAACTTCAATCCAACATTGTACGGGCCTGAATTTTGGAATTTGATCTCACCGACCTGATCGGCATGACCGGCACCGCACTGGTTGTTATCGCCTACCTGCTTTTGCAACTGGAGCGCATTGCAGCGACCAGTCTGACCTACAACACCCTAAATTTGATAGGCGCCATATTGCTGCTCATCAGCCTGTGTGTGAACTTCAATCTGGCAAGCTTTGTGATTGAACTGTTCTGGATTGCCGCTTCGCTCATCGGCCTTTACAAGTACGTGCAGCGCCGCCAGCAAACTAACCAGGCTTCCTGAATATCAGGATGACATTGCCCAGCAACACCAGGCCCAGGCCGACAAAACTCGCCAGCTGCCAGTTGTATCCTTCAAACCAGCTCGACAGGAACAGCGCAATCACCGGGAACAACACCGTGGCATAGGCCGCGTGATTGGGGCCTATACGATTGACCAGCATCAGATAGGTGGTAAAGCCGATCACCGTGCCAAAGATACTCAGGTACAGCAGCGCCGGCAGATAAAACTCACCCTTCGGTACGACCAGGGGCTGGCCGGTTATCAGCAGCACTACCGCCAGTATCACTGTGCCGTAGAGCATCGAGTAGGTATTGGTCGTAGCCGGGTGCAGGCCGTGACTGCCATTGCGGCGGGTAATCATATTGCCCAGCGAGAACAGATAAGTGCCCACGGTGGCCAGCAGCAGGCCTTTAACGGACCTCATCCCCATGGACTGCCCACCAAGCTCCGGCAAAAACAACAGCACCAGCCCCAGTGCTCCCACAGCGCCCGCCAGAACAACTCTGGCCGGGATCGTTTCTTTCCAGATAAGGCGATTGTTCACCGCATTGAATATCGTCGCCAGCGAGAATACGACCGACACCAGCCCACTCGCGATGGACTCGGTAGCCGTGTAAAAACAAATGAAGTTAAACGAGAAGAGGCAGCCGCCCTGCAGCAGGAAGAACAGATGATCCTGGCGGGTGGTCTTCTGCAACTTGCGCAACACCAACATCGCCAGCAACATGATAGCCGCAGCCAACACGAAGCGATAAAACACCGAGACGACCACCGGCACCTCGCCGACCTGGTAGTAAATCGCCAGCCAGGTCGTGCCCCAGATAAAGATGGTTGACAGGTAAAGTGCTGCATTCATGCTGCGAGTGTCTGCCCTACCGTGAACAACAGAACATTTGCGAACTAACCGCGACAATGGGAAGGGTCGCACATGCCGATGTTGAGGCTGAATTTGATAATGTTGGTGGTCTCCGTCGGGTCGGCCGAGCCGTGCTTGGTATGAGGAGATACAGTAACGGCTAGCTATTGACCAAGGGCTTCCTTTTGGTCAATCGTGATAGCGCCCGTTACGACGGATCAGAAGCTATGGGATTAGTTGCAAGCATAAATCAGGCTGCTAGCGCCAGGCAAACACCGGCTGTTCGAAGTGAGCAACCCGGGTCGGTCGCCCCAGAATTCCCACCTCACGGAACTGATACAGAATAGCTCCCGTCGGAGCATAGATCCGATCACGCTCGTAATGCATTGATAGCACTTGCGCGGTGCTTTCCGGGATGGTTTCGAGATAAGGTGACTCGGGCCGGGCTAGCTCCGAAAAAGTAAACGGATGGATACTTTCGACCTCATCAGGATTAGGTGACATTGCATCCCAATCGATATTGGCCCAGATCACCACCGGGGTAATCAGATATCCGGATCGGGTCGTGTAGTCATCCAGCGTGCCAAGCACCGATGACTCATCCAGGGACACGTTGACCTCCTCGTACAACTCACGCAACGCCGCTTCGACCACGGATTCCCCCTGATCGATTTTGCCGCCGGGCAATGCCCACTGCCCGCCGTGTGCGCGCAGGGCGCTGGAGCGCCGGGTAATAACTACGACAGACTCCGCGTGGTTGCGAATAATGGTGACAGCGACTGCGGCACGCTTGGCTTGCGTGTGCCCTACTTCATCGCTTTTGAACAGGCCGAGATTTTCGACGATTTGCAGGCGATTGCGCAGAGTGAACTGGAAGTTTTGGAGTGCTTGCACGGGTGATGTCAGTTTAAGGCCAAGGGTATGGAGGCTTAATGTGCCATGGATGGGGTGGTGTTTGACAGGGGGTTGAATTTTTGCGGGCGTATGGACTGCGTGGAGGATAGTTTGTGAGTCTGGTTAGGCTCGCCAGGAGGGCTCGCTTAAGAATGAATCCGCCGGGCCGCCGGCTCATAAAAAAAGGCCACCCAAAAGGGTGCGTTTCGGCTATGGGTGTAGGGGCAGGATTGAATCAGAACAGCCTTGGGGCTGTTCTGCCCCTGCGGGCTTCGGCGCTTTGCGCCTCGTTGCAAATTCTCCGGTGGGGAGAATTTGTGAACCTGGGTACGCGATCGCTTTTGGCGATCGCTACAGAACAAACCCGCCGGGCCGCCGGCTCATAAAAAAAGGCCACCCAAAAGGGTGGCCTTTTTTTATGAGTTGGTCGGGACGGCAGGATTTGAACCTACGACCACCACACCCCCAGTGTGGTGCGCTACCAGACTGCGCTACGCCCGAGAATCGCATTGTTTGCGAGGCCGGCATTATACTCAAAACCACCCTGCTTACAAATACTTATTTGCCCGGTGACAGGGTTTTGAGCAGTTCTTCCAACTCTTCGATCGTCTCGCGAATCACAGCCTGGATTTCGGGGCCGGCGGCACCGTCATCTTCGTCGGTCATGCGCTGACGGGCACCGCCAATGGTGTAGCCCTGATCGTACAACAGGCTGCGAATTTGGCGGATGGTGAGGACGTCGTCGCGCTGATAGTAGCGGCGGTTGCCGCGACGCTTGACGGGTTTCAGTTGCGGGAATTCCTGCTCCCAGTAACGCAGCACATGGGGTTTAACTGCGCAGAGTTCGCTTACTTCGCCAATGGTGAAGTAACGCTTCCCCGGGATCGCGGGCAATTCATGGTTGTTGCTCGGTTCCAGCATACTCTTCTACTCGGGCTTTCAGCTTTTGCCCAGGGCGGAAGGTAACAACGCGGCGAGCAGAGATGGGGATCTCCTCGCCGGTTTTGGGGTTGCGTCCGGGGCGCTGGCTCTTGTCGCGCAGGTCGAAGTTGCCGAAACCCGACAACTTCACCTGTTCGTTGTTTTCGAGGCACGCGCGGATTTCCTCGAAGAAGAGCTCAACAATCTCTTTGGCTTCCCGTTTGTTGAGCCCAAGCTCCTCAAACAGGCGTTCCGCCATTTCAGATTTTGTCAGCGCAGTCACGTTCCCTTACCTAGTTCCTAAGCTCGGCCTTATAATTTTTTTCCAGCGAATCAACCACTTGCTCTACCGCTAGATTCACGTCCTGGTCACTAAGAGTGCGCGAAGAATCCCGGAATGTCAAACCTAAAGCAAGACTTTTTCGTTTAGGATCAATGCCTTTGCCCTCATACACATCAAAGAGGGTTAAGTCTGTGAGGTAAGTGCCCGCTGACGCTCGAACATTTGCCAGGATGTCACAGGCTGGCACTTCCTTGTCCACCAGCACCGCCAGATCGCGGCGAACCTCGGGGAATTTGGACAGCTCGGTAAAGGCCGGGAGCTTCGACTCAAGCACCGCCGACAGGGTGATTTCGGCTACGTAGACGCTGCCGCTCACCCCCAGCTCCTTAGCCACGGATGGGTGCAGGGCACCGAGGAAACCAATGGCTTCGCCGCCGCGGCTGATCAGCGCTGTCTGGCCGGGGTGCAGCGCATCGCGCTGACCGGGAGCAAACGCGAAGGTGTTGGCGGCACGGGTCAGTGCCAGCAGGCCCTCGATATCCCCTTTGAGGTCGAAGAAGTCGACCGGGCGAGCCTTCTCGGCCCAACCCTCTTCCAGTTGATCGCCCGTGATCACTATGGCCAGGGTGGGCACCTGTACCAGGCCCTCGCTCCCGGGCAGGAAGCGCAGGCCAGTCTCGAACAGACGCACGCGGGGCTGTTGGCGCTTGGTATTGCGCGTCAACGCGGTCAGCAAACCAGGCAACAGACTGGTGCGCATCACCGCCATATCCGCCGAGATCGGGTTGGTCAAGGCCACAGGGTCCAGTGTGGGATCAAACAGCTGCTGTAACTTGGGATCGACAAAGCTGTAGGTAATCGCTTCCTGGTAGCCCGCCGCTGCCAGGTGCTGGCGCAGGCCACGAATACCGAGCTCAGTCTCCGTCTTTTCCGGCAAGATAAGATCGGCTTTGATGTGGCTGACCGGCAGGCGGTTGTAGCCGTACACGCGCGCCAGCTCTTCGAGCAGGTCGGCTTCAATGGCGATATCGAAACGCCAGCTGGGTACAGTGCAAGTCCAGCCATCTGCTGTCGTGGTAACGCCCAGCCCCAAGCCGGACAGAATCCGCTCGACCTCGGCACTGTCCATCTCAAAGCCCAGTACTTTCTTGATTCGGGCAGCGCGCAGGCTGACATCGGGACGCGTTGGCAGATGTTCCTCTCTAACGGCCTCACACAGCGGCCCAGCATCGCCGCCGACAATATCCAGCAGCAGTTGCGTGGCACGCTCCATAGCCGTGGCCTGCAACTTGAAATCAACCCCGCGCTCAAAGCGGTGCGAGGCGTCGGTGTGAAGGCCGTAATTGCGAGCCTTGCCCGCCATCAGCTCAGGCGTGAAGAAGGCCACTTCCAGGAACAGGTCGGTGGTGGCGTCTGACACGGCTGTGGCCTGGCCGCCCATAATTCCCGCCATGGCAACGGCTTTGTCGTGGTCGGCAATCACCAGGGTATCGTCGTTCAACTCAACAGTCTGGCCGTCGAGCAGCTCTAGCTCCTCGCCCTGCTCTGCCAGGCGCACGCGAATGCCGCCCGACAATTTGCTGTAGTCGAAGGCGTGCATGGGCTGGCCGAGTTCCATCATGACGTAGTTGGTCACATCCACCACCGCATCGATTGAGCGTAGACCCACCCGGCGCAGTTTCTCCTGCATCCACAGTGGGCTGGGTTTGCTCACGTCGATGCCGCGAATCACCCGGCTCACAAAGCGGGCGCAACGCTCAGGCGCCACCAGTTCTACCGGGAAGCTCTCCTGGTGACTGGCCGCTACGGCATTAATCTCGGGGGCGTTGACCGGCACATCGTTGAGCAGGCCCACTTCACGGGCAATGCCCGCCACGCCAAGGCAGTCGGCACGATTGGGGGTCAGGCCAATCTCGATCACCTGGTCGTCCAGACCGAGGTACTCGCGAATGTCGGTACCTACCGGCGCGTCCGCAGCGAGTTCCATCAGGCCATCGCTCTCGTCCGACAGGCCCAGTTCCTGCTCGGCGCAGAGCATCCCAAAGGATTCCACACCACGCAGCTTGGCTTTTTTGATCTTGAAGTTACCGGGCAAAACACCGCCGACCGCAGCCAGGGGCGCTTTCAGGCCGGCGCGTGCATTCGGTGCACCACACACGATCTGTACTGTTTCACCTCCGGCATTCACTTCACACACACGCAGCTTGTCTGCGTCAGGGTGTTGCTCCGCAGAGATAATTTCCGCGACGACTACGCCGGAAAAGTCACCGGCCACGGGGTCGATCGCGTCTACTTCCAGGCCCGCCATGGTAATTTGGTGGGCGAGGTCTTCGGTATTGATGGCAGGGCTGACCCATTCGCGCAGCCACTGTTCACTGATAATCACTTTTCACTTACTCCAGAATACGGTGGCTTAGAACTGCTCGAGGAATCGCAGATCGTTGTCGAAGAACAGGCGCAAATCGTTCACGCCATAGCGCAGCATGGCCAGGCGTTCCACGCCCATGCCGAAGGCGAAGCCGGAATACTTTTCCGGATCGATGTTGGAGTACTCCAGTACTTTCGGATGCACCATGCCGCAGCCCAGCACTTCCAGCCAGCCAGTATGGCTGCACACACGACAGCCTTCGCCGCCGCAGTTCACACACTGAATATCCACTTCCGCAGAGGGTTCAGTGAACGGGAAGAATGAGGGGCGGAAGCGCACTTCCAGGTCTTTTTCGAAGAACACCTGCAGGAAGCGCTCGATAATGCCCTTGAGGTCGGCGAAGCTGGACTGCTCATCGATCAGCAGGCCTTCCACCTGGTGAAACATGGGCGAGTGAGTCAGGTCCGAGTCACAGCGATAAACGCGGCCCGGACAGATAATTTTCAGTGGCGGCTGCTGGGACTCCATCACCCGCACCTGCACCGGAGAGGTGTGCGTGCGCAATACCGTGTGCTCATCCACATAGAAGGTGTCGTGCATGGCCCGCGCCGGGTGGTGAGCGGGAATATTGAGCGCCTCAAAGTTGTGGTAGTCGTCTTCTACCTCAGGACCCTCGACGACCTCGAAACCAATAGCAGCGAAAAACTCTTCCATGCGCTCCATAGTGCGGGTTACCGGGTGAATGCCGCCCGTGGTCTGGCCGCGACCCGGCAGGGTCACATCGATAGTTTCGGCAGCCAATTGCGCTTCGACCGCCGCAGCTTCCATCGCGGTTTTGCGCGCGCCGATCAGGTCCTGTAGCTCCTGCTTGACGACGTTGATCTGGGCGCCAGCAGCGGGACGTTCTTCCGCCGACAGTTTGCCCAGGCCTTTCAGTAGGCCGGTGATCTGGCCTTTCTTACCCAGGTAATCTACACGCAGTTGTTCCAGCGCGGCGCCGTCGTTGGCTGCTTCGATTGCGGCTTTGGCTTCGGCGGCCAAGGCTTCGAGGTTTTCCATTTTTTGGTCTCGATTTCATCTCAGGCCGTCATCCCCGCGCAGGCGGGGATCCAGTGAAGCCCGAGGCATATTCCCATCCTTTCTGGATCCCCGCCTGCGCGGGGATGACGGAATTAAAATAAAAAAGGGAAAGAGCGAGGCCCTTTCCCTTTTGGTTTTACAGTGTAGCCAGCGAATCCGCAGTCAACATCACTGCGGCGGGGTGGGCTTAGGCCAGTTGGGCCTTCGCTTGCTCCACGATCGCTGCAAAAGCCGGCTTGTCATGCACAGCCAGGTCCGCCAGTACGCGACGGTCCAGGGCAATGTCAGCCTTTTTCAGGCCATTGATCAGACGGCTGTAGCTCAGGCCATTGGCGCGAGACTGGGCGTTGATGCGAGTGATCCACAGCGCGCGGAACTGACGCTTGCGCTGACGGCGGTCACGGTATGCATACTGGCCAGCCTTGGTAACGGCTTGCTTGGCAACACGGAAGACACGGCTGCGGGCACCATAGTAACCCTTGGCCTGCTTCAGGATTTTCTTGTGACGGCGATGAGCCACCACACCACGTTTTACTCGAGGCATTAGTCTACTCCTTTCCTATAACCGGTTACTTGGTCTTCAGCATACGATCGATCAGAACCTCATCATTCTTGTGAATCATGGAGGTTCCACGCAGCTGACGCTTCCGCTTGGTGGTCATTTTGGTCAGGATGTGACTCTTGTGTGCGCTTTTGCGCTTGTAGCCGCCAGCAGTCTTCTTGAACCGCTTGGCTGCACCACTGTGAACTTTTGCTTTGGGCATATCAAATACTCCGCATTTGCAAGTTAAACACTGAGAAACTGGGGCGTCACAAGCCGTCAGTTCTTCTTCTTGGGGGCAATAACCATAGTGAGCTGTCGGCCTTCCATTTTCGGGAATTGCTCGACACCACCCAACTCGGCCAGATCAGCTTCTACTCGCTTGAGTAGCTCCATGCCAATTTCCTGGTGAGCCATTTCACGCCCGCGAAAACGCAGGGTGACTTTGGCCTTATCGCCGTTTTCTAGGAAACGTGTCAGGTTGCGTAGTTTTACCTGATAATCTCCTTCTTCCGTCCCTGGACGAAACTTCATTTCCTTGATTTGAGTCCGCTTGGCCTTTTTCTTTTGGGCCGCTTTCTGCTTCTTCGCTTCAAAGATGTGCTTCCCGTAGTCCATCACCTTACAGACTGCGGGATCGGAATCAGCGATCAATACGAGATCCATACTGGCAGCTTCCGCCGCCGCCTTGGCTTCAGACAGGGACACAATGCCCACCTGCTCGCCATCGGCACCAATGAGTCGGACCGGGTCCGACGTGATCTGGTCGTTGGTCAGCGCCTTTTTGGCGGCGCCTTTGCTATCTCTCTTAATGCTGATTCTCCACTGTAAATTGCAACAAATAACCCATGGAAACCACCCACACGTCATTCGGACGCGCGATTGTATAGAGGTTGAGCAGCTTTCTCAACCCCAAATCTGGCCCGAACCCTTTGTTTTACAAGGGTTCTCAAGGGGCCTATTTGGCCACGTGTTAGCTGTGTGCAGCCACCTCAGCCGATATTCGCGCCACAAAATCGTCAACACTGATCGAACCGAGGTCTTCACCGTGGCGAGTACGGACCGCGACAGCGCCCTCCTCCATCTCCTTGCCACCCACAACCAGCAGGTATGGCACCCGCTGCATGGTGTGTTCGCGGATCTTGAAGCCAATCTTTTCGTTGCGCAGGTCCGCAGACACTCGCAGCCCCTGGGTCTGCAGTTTGGCGACCACTTCCTCGGCATAGGGCGCGTGCTTGTCGGTGATATTAAGTACCACCGCCTGCTCCGGCGCCAGCCAGACCGGGAAATTACCCTCGTAGTGCTCGATCAGAATACCGATAAAGCGCTCAAAGGAGCCGAGAATCGCGCGGTGCAGCATTACCGGCACCTTGCGAGAGCCATCTTCAGCCACATACTGGGCGTCGAGACGGCCCGGCATGGAGAAGTCCACCTGAATGGTGCCCAGCTGCCACACCCGACCAATGCAGTCCTTGAGTGAGAACTCGATCTTGGGCCCGTAGAAGGCGCCCTCGCCGGGCAGCTCTTCCCAGGGCAGGTCATGTGCATTCAGCGCGTCGGCCAGGGCCTTTTCGGCGCGGTCCCAGTCCTCATCGGTACCCACCCGCTTTTCCGGGCGGGTCGAGAGGCGGTAGATTACATCGTCGAAGCCGAAGTCCTTGTAGACCTCGTGCAGAAAGTCGATGAAGGTCGACACCTCGGGCTGGATCTGCTCCTCGGTACAGAAGATGTGGGCGTCGTCCTGGGTGAAACCGCGCACACGCATGATGCCGTGCAGCGAACCCGAGGGTTCATTGCGGTGACAGGAGCCGAATTCCGCCAGGCGCAGCGGCAGATCGCGGTAGGACTTTAGGCCCTGGTTGAACACCTGCACGTGGCAGGGGCAGTTCATGGGCTTGACCGCGAAGTCGCGCTCTTCCGACTTGAGCATGAACATGTCGTCGCCGAACTTGTCAGCGTGACCTGACTTTTCCCACAGGGTCAAATCGACCAGCTGCGGCGTCTTGATCTCCTGGTAGCCGTGGCGACGCTGCTGCTCGCGCATGTAGTCCTCTACCGTCTGGTACACACTCCAACCGGCGGGATGCCAGAACACCATGCCCGGGCTTCTTCCTGGGTGTGGAACAAGTTGAGCTTCTTGCCGATCTTACGGTGGTCGCGCTTTTCCGCTTCCTGCAGCATTTGCAGGTACTTTTTCAGGGACTTCTTGTCGCCAAAGGCCACACCGTAGATACGCTGCAGCATCTTGTTGTCGTGATCACCGCGCCAGTAGGCACCGGATACGCGCATCAGTTTGAAGTGCTGACAGTGGCGCATGTTGGGCACGTGGGGGCCGCGGCACATGTCCACGTATTCTTCGTGATGATACAGGCCGGGCTGGTCGTCCTTGGCGATATCCTGGTCGAGAATCTCCATCTTGTAATTCTCGCCACGGGCCTGGAAAGTGTCGTAGGCGGTCTGCCAATCGACTTTCTTTTTCACGACCTCATATTCCGTGGCAGCAAGCTCACGCATGCGCGCTTCCAGCGTTTCGATATCGGCATCGGTCAGGCGATGTTCGAGATCGATATCGTAGTAAAAACCGTTTTCAATGGTGGGGCCGATCGCCATCTTGGCATCCGGCCAGAGCTGCTTCACAGCGTGGCCGATAAGGTGGGCACAGCTGTGGCGAATGATTTCCAGACCGTCTTCGTCACGGGCGGTGAACAGAGCGAGTTCTGCGTCTTCGGTGATCAGGTCAACGGTGTCGCGACGCTCGCCATTCACACGGCCACCCAGGGTCGCTTTGGCGAGACCGGGGCCGATGTCTTCGGCGACTTGCATAACAGTGACGGGCGCATCAAACGCGCGCTGGGAACCATCGGGGAGAGTAATAACAGGCATGAGCTTTCCTTGTGTCAGTGGTGACCCCTACTAAAGGCCACATGTCATCACCAGCGACAGATATCGCCAGCATTCAATGGGTATGGCTGGTTTTTGGCGACCATTCGAGTAACCCCTTACACTGGAATTCGCTCGGTGAACGGCCGCCTGCCCCCCAACCGGGGGACGCGCATTATCAGGTAATGGCTGTGGAATTGAAAGGGGCAGAATTACCGCGACAGCAACTGCGCTGGCGGCGCCTTCATGGGCTCCGAAATCCGTTATCTAACGCACTCGATGCCACATGAAGGCTATCCAAACAGGACGGCCTTGGGACTACCGTAGCTTTGGTTTCACCTTGGTTCTGGTCTTAGCTTTGGCCTTAGCTTTCGCGCGGGCCTTTGGCTTGGCGGCAACTTTTCGAGTCGCGACCTTGCGTTTCTTCTTCACGGGCTTGGCTTCAGAACGCGGCGTCAGCCAGTCGGCGGATTCTTTCCACACGGCGTTGGGGGCCTTGCTGCCAATAATCACCCCCATGTGGCCGCCAGGGGCGACGCGGAATTCGCGCTCTTCTGACGCGACCACATCGACAATAGCGCCGGCCACATCAGGGTGCACCAACGCATCCGTTTCACCAGCAAATGCCAGCAAATTGCAGCGGATCTCGTCGATATCGGCCACCGTATCGCCAATGTAAACCTTGCCATTGGCCATCTGGTTTTCGTTGACGCTGCCCACCATGTCCCTGACCACACCACCCGGATACCGCAGCATGTGATTGAGGTAATCCGAGGTGGTGGAGTGCGATTCAACAAACTCTCGATCTGACAGCCGGGTCATGAGATCCCAGTAGGTGGCTACGCTGCCCACCGGGTCTGTCATCTTGAAGGCAATCGTGGTGGCCCAGTCAGGCAGCGACAGGCGCGCCGGGTCTAGGGTATTCAGGCGCAGGTTGGTGTAGTTACTCACCAGTTGGGCAGGGCCATCCAGCGCCTGGGCCGCACCGGCCACCATGCCGACCACACCCTTGCCACTTTCCAGATCAATCGGGCTGGCCACAGTAATCATGTTGCGGATATTGGGATCCTGATTAAGCCCCTGGTACATGAGGCAGAACAGGCCGCCCATACACCAACCCATTAACGACAGTTCCTGGATGCCAGAATGGCGCCGGATTTTGTCCAGCGCGGTACCCATCATGTCGTCGCAATAATCGAGCATGCCCAGGTGGGCGTGTTCCTTTCTGGGCTTACCCCAGTCAACCAGGTACACCTTGAAGCCGCGTGCCACCATGTAACGGACGAGGCTGCGCTGGGGCATCAGATCAAAGGTTTCGGTCGTCACGCCCAGGGGTGGAATCAACACCAGCGGCAGCGCGTGCTGCTGTCGCTCAATCGGCAGACGGGTCCCATCGACCAGTTCAATTTCGTCATCATCCGGCAGTTCGTAGTAACGCACCGACATCAGGTCGCCATCGTGCACCAGTTCAAACCAGGTGCGTCCGGACTTGATCAGGGTATCGCGCTTGAACAGCCAGTCGACGCTATTGGCCGTGGACGAGGCCATGCGGTGATTCAGTTCCAGGCCCTTTTGAATCAGGGTATTGGCCAGTTTATTCATCAGGCGACCTCCCCGCTCGCAACCAGTTCTTCAAGATCCTGCAAGGCCTTACCCACATATACGGCCATGCGCTGCAAATGCGGCAGGGTATCGCGGGCACCGGTAAATCCGATATTGAAATGACCGTTATAACTGACACAGTCAACGCTGAGGGCACTGTGCTGCATCAGCTGCGCCATCGGGTATACCGCTTCCAGACGCGCGCCATTGAAGTACAGCGGCTTTTCAGCGCCCGGCGTATTGGAGACGGCCAGGTTGTACAGCGGCGGAATGAATCGGCCGAGAGCGCCCACCTGGCTCGCATACAGCGGCGCAGCGCGCAGCATCACATATGAGGTGACGGCATCTTCCGGCAGCGAGGCGCGATCCTGACGCACCTCCTGCATAGACGTTTTCACTGACTCCAGGCGCGCCAGCGGATCACCGAGATGAGTCCCGAGGGAGACTCGCAGGCCGGCGATGGCATTGCCCGCCAGATGCTGGCCGCGTTCCTGCAGAGACACCGGCATCATACCCACCAGCGACTCGTCCGGCAGCGCGTTGTACTCCTTGAAAAAGCGGCGCAGCGAACTCCCCATTAGGTAGGTGAGCATTTCATTAACCGTGCTGTCCGTGGCCTCGGCCAGAGCCTCGATACGGCCTTGCTCAATCTGCTGGGTGGCGAAACGGCGCTGGGCATTAATGCGTCGGTTCAGGGTGGAGCGAGGCGTTCCCCGGGGAAACAGGAAACTGTTGCGCTCGGCTGGCTGTAAGGCGCCCCGAGCCATTTCCACCGCGGCGCGCCCCAGCGCGCCAGCAGACTCAATCGCCTCTTCCACGCCGCTGCCGGCAAACTCTTCGATCAGGTCACCGCCGGCACCCGAGGCAGATAGCGGCGTGGTCCAGATCGGCAGAACATTGCGAGCCCGCGCATTGCTCGCCAGGGTCGAAAGCAGCGCTGGCACGCCGTTTACTGCCTCCACGAGGGTGTGATGGATCTTGATGTAGAACGCAAAGCGATGGTTCTCTAAACCTTCCACCAGGTGGAATTCCCACAGTGGCCTGGAACGGTCCAGCGAATTGCTATGCAGGCGCGACACCATGCGTCCCAGTTCCCGCTCACCACCGGGGTCAGGCAGGGCTGAGCGACGAAAATGGTAGTCGAGCTCAAATTCATCGTCTTCGACAAGCTGTCGATTCAGGCTGCCACTGACGCGACAATTCCAGGGGGCCACAGCTTTGGCTTCACGCAATTGCGCGGCCAGATCGGCCGTGTAATTTACCCCGGCCTTGGCAGGCTTGCGAAAAATCGCCAATACGCCAACGTGCATGGGGGTATCAGGGGTCTCCATCATCATCCACACGGAGTCCAGCGGCTTCAGCTTGTAAGCAGACATAACATTGTGCTCGGGCACCAGAAAGACGGCGCATTATAGCAGCGCCCGTAACCACAGCCACGGGCAAATATCACTACAAATGCATACGCGCCACAGGTTCGGCGGTAACGACATAGCGAAGCGGCCCATTGCTGTCGAGCGCATCAAAGGGATAGCAGGTGACCAACAGCAAGCGTGTTTCATTGACACCTGTCTGCAGGGCATGACGGCGGGTATCGACAACCTCCGTGGCGACCACTCGATAGTGCACCCCGCGACCATCCGCAAGTTGCAGCAGTACAGGCGTGCCCGGAGTGACCTGCTCAAGAAAGCCGAAGTGGGTGTCCCGATGCCCGCCGATCACACTCTCACCGGACCCACCCAGCGGCGCAGAACCCGCGCTATGACCCGGACCAAACGCCAGCACGTTACCGCTATCACCGGCGAGCACCATGCGCGAGATACGCATTGAGGGTACCCGCAGTTCGGCCACCGGCCAGGTATCTGCCCATGGCCAGGGTCGCACCGCCGCACCGCCACGAGCCGCACTTTCGGCGAAGGCGCGCTCCATAAGCAGTGGCGCCAGCCAGGCCTTGGCATGAATCAGCCCTGCCCCACCCAACTGTTGTAGGGCCACCAGCAGCAGCAATGGCCACAGCGCTCGCCACAGCAGATCAGGCATCGGCACCCTCCCCGCGGACAGCCCGCACCAGCAGCGCCACAAACATCAGCAGAGCGCCAAACCAGAGCTTCGCCGGGCCAGTAGTCGCCCCGCGCGGGTAGGCATAAGTTTGCGCGGCCGCGGAAGGCTGGCTCGTCTGCCCCTGGGGCCGCGAGTTGGGTACCGGATGGCTGCGCAGCGGCGACTCAGCGGGCCGGGAAATAGGCTGCTCCACCGCCAGAAAGCTGGTGTAGGGGCTTAGCAACTGGTGCGCAAGCGCCAGGGGCAGCACCGCGGCGCGAATGGTGTCGGGGTCGGCGCCACGTACCTTGTCGTCCAGCAAGCCCTCAATTTTGCGCCGGGCCCACAGGGAGGCGACACCCTCATGCTGCGCTATCTGTTGTGGATCTGCCCCCCAAAACCCAGTTGTCGCTGCCATGCCTGCCCGGCAATGGTACCGCTGACAATGACGTCATCAGCAGGCAGTTGTGTACCGAAGTTCACTGCAATCAGCAGCGGCTCGCCGCGATACAGATCAGGTAGCCGCTGGGGCCACATATCGGCGCCCTCGGGTAAACTGACCGCAAGATCCACCGCTACCGGGCTGGACAGCTCACGAAACAAGGCGGTCATTTTCTCACTGACCTGCCCGACATCACCGACGAAGGTAAATGTGCCGCGACCAAACTCTGCGGCCTTGCGCATAAACCAGCTATTGGGTGCAGCACCAATACCCACCGTAAACAGGCGACTGGGACCCAGCAGATGCTGAATCTCTGCAAATAATGCCTCCTCATTCCCCACTGCCCCGTCGGTAATAAACACTACCTGCCGCAGACTGGCATGCGGCGTGAACTCGTCCGGCTCCCCGATTGGCTGCAGCGCAGCGCGCAGCGCTGGCAACATTTCCGTACCGCCATTAGCGTCCAGGTGGCGCACAAACTCCTGCGCCTGCTGCAGGTGGTGACGGCTGGCCGGCACGGCACGCGGGTACAAACTGCGATAATCACTGCTGAACGCGATAATGTTGAAGGTGTCTTCAGGCCGCAGCATACGCAGGGCTTCGTGCAGGCTCTCGCGGGCCTGACGAATCGACACACCGCCCATGGAGCCGGAAGTATCTACCACGAAGATCATCTCTCTGGGCGTGGCAGGAGACACACGCTCCAGGGCCGGCGGCACGACCATCAGCAAACCAAAATACTGGCCGTCCACCTGCTCGGTAAATAGCGCGGCGGCAGGTTTACTGCCGGTCGCGGGACGCCACTCAAGGACATAGTCTCGATCCATTTCAGCCTTCCCTGTGGCCAGCGTGATCGTGTAAACGCCACCACTGCGGCTCAGGGCCACGTCGTGGTACAGCGACTCCACCCCCGCCAGTGGGACACCGGGATCCAGACGCACATCGATGACCACCGGATTGTGGGGCGCGCCGTCAGCGCCGGGCTGCGGGTGCTGCACAGGCGTTATGTCTGCCGCATCCGGCACCTGTGATGTGGCCCTCGCCCAGCCATGGGCAGGCAACACCGTCATTGGCGTGTCATCGTCAAGCGCAGGCTCAGTCAGCGCCCCACCGGGGATGTAGCGCGCCGTGATCGTCGTGGGCAGACGCAGCGCAAACACACCGTCGCGGTAGGCTATCGGCTGTACATACTCCAGCGTAACCTCGATCTCCTCGCCAGGGCCGATATTGGCCACCCGGTTAGTAAACAAATTGGGGCGCTGTTGCTCCACCAACGATGCTTTCCTGCCACTTTCGCGAGCCTTTTTGTAAGCTTTTTGCGCCTCCTTGCGCTCGCGGATCTCGCCGATAATCCGACGTTCGCCAATACGCATTTCCATGGCCCGCACCGCCGCGTCATCGGGCAGTGGAAAGGCATAAACTCCCTTTCGCCATTGATCGGAGGGGTTACTGAAGACCTGCTTTAGCGTGACCACAGCGATCATCCCGGAGGCATCAACAGACATGCTGCTGCCGTGCAGCACGGCGGGTTGGTACCCAGGGGCATCGCCCTGCAAGTACAGCTGGCCGGTTTCGGCATCATTAAGCGTGCTCTCGGCCCGCACCGTTGTGCTGACCAGTAACAATAGCGAAATACCCGCCAGTAGCAGCACCGGCAGGCAACGGAAACACAACCACAGCAAGGGTCCGCCAAAGTCGAACATCTCGCGCTGTAAGGTTTGGGGTAAACGTTCGGTTTTCATAACAGGTCTCCAGATCAGGGAACCTGTATTGAAAATCGCCACCGTGGCAAAACCACGATTGAAGCGTGGCGATGCAGCGATGAATTATGATGAATTGTGGCAGCCGCTTGAGCTGGCACCGAATATTTGAAACCATCGCGAAATGCCACAACAGATTGCCATTGTCGAAGACGAGCCGGCCATTGCCGCCAACTACCGCGACCACCTGGAACGCGAGGGTTTCGCCGTCCAGCTTTACGCCGATCGCCAGCAGGCGGCGAGCGCCTTTGCCCTGGCATTGCCGGATCTGGCGATTATTGATGTGGGCCTGGGCGACGAAATGGAAGGTGGTTTCGAGCTTTGCCGGGAATTGCGGGTGCGCTCTGCAGAGTTGCCGATTGTATTCCTAACGGCGCGCGATTCGGAACTCGACATTATCTCGGGCCTGCGCCTGGGGGCGGATGAGTATCTCACCAAGGACATCAGCCAAGCGCAGTTAATGGCGCGCATCCATGCACTGCTGCGACGGGTTCGCGCGCTGGCCAGCCCGGAAAAGAAAGATGATGTAATCCGTCAAGGTAAGCTTGAACTCAACCGTGAACGGATGACGGTTCGCTGGAACCACCAGCCGGTAGAGCTTACCGTGACAGAGTTCTGGATGGTCTACGCCCTGGCTCGCCACCCGGGCCATGTGAAATCGCGGCAGCAGTTAATGAATAGCGCCGATGTGGTTCTCGACGACAATACCATTACCTCGCACATCAAGCGGATTCGGCGCAAATTTCAGACCGTCGATGACACGTTCCAGAACATCGAAACCGCCTACGGTGTGGGCTACCGATGGAAAGGCTGACATTCAGCCTGCGCCGGCAACTGATTGTTGTCGCCCTGCTATTGCTCACACTGCCCTGGGCGGGCTGCCAGTTCGTCCGCGAGATGGAAGGCGCATTGCGCCATGGTCAGGCCCAGACGCTACAGGCCACCGCCCAGGCCGTGGCCGCGGTGGTGGGGGCAGACACCCAGATTATCTACCCCTATCCCGATCGACTCAGCGCGCCTGCTGAAGAGCGCCCCAGCGTTCACGCTCATCCCGCGACGCTGCCCATCGCCATCGATGGTTATGCCGAGGGCTGGGAAGGAACACCGGCACTGACACTGCAGAGTCAGAACACTGAGCTGGCACTTTCCATCAAGGCCCTGACCCGCGACGACCGGCTACTGTTATTGGTACAAGTCAAAGACAACGAGGTGGTGTACCACAACCCAGGCCTCTCTCCAGAACCCAATGGCGATCGGCTGGTGATTCGCACCTGGCAGGCCGACCGGCGCCAGGACTATGTGATTGCCACAGCTGCCCCGGGCAGTGTGCGTGCCCGCGCCGCGAGTCGTCGCACCCGCGGCATGGACCCCGGCAAAATTCGCGGCTACTGGCAGGATGCCGTCGATGGTTACACGATCGAAGTGGAGATGCCGATGGCCATGACCGGTGGCCGCCTGGGGCTGTATATCAATGACGTGGGCCACGGCGAAGGGCGCAACGTTGTCACCCTGGGCAACATCCGGCCCCTGCGCGCAAGCTCACCACCCTGGCTGATTTACACCAGCGATAACCTGCAGGCCGCCCTCTCCCTGTTCGACAAACAACAGGTCAATATTCAAGTAGTGGACCGTGACGGTTGGCAGCTGGCCAGCGCCGGCGCCATCAGCCATCGCGCCGACGGCAATACGTTCTGGTTAGTACGGCTGCTGTATCGCAGCATTCTCGCCGAGGAAACCTTGCCGGTGCCGCCACAAAGCGAGACGCCGGGCAAGGCCGCACCAGCGGTGATTGAGGAGGCCCTGGCAGGCACCGCCGAGAACCTGCGCTTTCGCGATCCGCGAAATGCCAACCGCAACCTTTTACTGGCGACCGCCCCAGTGGAAGGTGCCGAGCAGCCGATAGGCGCCGTCATCGTCAGCCAGAGTGGCGAGCAATACCTTTCGCTTACCGACCAGGCTTTTAGCCGGCTACTGGGCTATAGCCTACTGGCACTGGGCACCGGCGTGCTGGGTTTGCTGGGCTATGCCAGTGTGTTGTCATTCCGCATTGGCCGGCTCAATCGCGCCGCACACAGTGTGATCGCCAACGACGGTTCTATCCAGGGCGTGTTTCCCCGCAGTCGCGCACAGGACGAAATCGGCGAATTATCACGTGCCTATGCAGACCTGCTGGCCAAACTGCGCGAGTACAATGACTACCTGCGCACCCTCAGCCGCAAGCTTGCCCACGAGCTACGCACCCCCATTGCCGTGATTCAGTCGTCACTGGAAAACCTGGAGCACACCGACGCCTCACCGCAGCAGCACCAGACTTACCAGTTGCGCGCGAGAGAAGGGCTGGACCGACTCAAAGCCATTCTAACGGCCATGAGCGAAGCCAATCGCCTGGAAGAAAGCGTGCGCAGCAATCCGCGTCGGGACCTCGATCTGGTGCCGTTCCTGCTGGAGATCAGCGCGGCCTACGCTGACGTACATAGCGGGCATACGGTGCGCTTCGAGACCGGCAGCGAGCAGGCAAACGTCTGTGCCGCACCCGAACTACTCGCCCAGGCGCTGGATAAACTTCTCGACAATGCCGCCTCATTTGCGCCACTGCAGACACCGATTGTGATTCGCCTGGAGGCAGCCGATGACCACTGGCGGATAGCGATAAGCAACGAAGGTCCGCCGCTGCCGAACGAACTGCGCGATCGGCTGTTCGAACCCATGGTGTCATTGCGCAAAGGCGACGCCGGTGAAGTGCATCTGGGCCTGGGCCTGCACGTGGTGAGACTGATTGCGGAATATCATGAAGGCCGCGTTTTCGCGGACAACGTGGCCGGCGGTGTACGGTTTACGCTCTCACTGCCCGGCGATGGCGGCTAAGCCTGGTGAGCGGCAATCGCTGACACTGGACCAAGAAAAGGGGCCTCAGAAGAGGCCCTTGATCAATTACCGTTGTCCGTCACTGCGGACCGCCGGGATCAGTCAGTTTGTCCATCACCTCATCAAGCGAGAAGCTCGCCGCTTTCTGGCGCGGCGGGTACTGCTTGAATGTCTCCAGGAACTGCCCTACGTAAGCCTGTGCGGGCACAAGTAAATAAGCGCGGTCCAGCAGCCAGTCGTAATAGGTATTGGAGGTGAGCGGCGCGCGTTCGTACGGATCGCGGCGCAGATTGAAGATCAGGGGCACACGCAGAGGCACGAAGGGGTCCATCCACACCCGGAAACCACCCTGGGTTTTCTGCTCCATGAATACCAGTTTCCAGTCGCGATAGCGCATAGCGGTCAGGTCACCGTCATCAGAGAAGTAAAAGATCTCGTTACGCGGTGTATCGGTGGCTTCACCGGTGAGGAATGGCAGGAAGTTGTAGCCATCCAAGTGCACCTTGTAGCGCCGACCAATCGCTCGGTGGCCTTTGAGCAATTTGTCTTTTACGTCTGCTTCACCGGCTGCGGCCAGGAACGTGGGCAGCCAGTCCATGTGGTGCATGATCTCATTGGACACGGAGCCAGCCTCAATCTTGCCAGGCCAGCGCACCATGGCCGGCACTCGCCAGCCGCCTTCCCAGTTGGTGTTTTTCTCACCGCGGAACGGCGTCGTGGCAGCGTCGGGCCAGGTGTTCATATGAGGCCCGTTGTCAGTGGAATAAAAGATGATGGTGTTTTCCGCGATATTCAGCTCTTCCAGTTTCTCCAGAAACAGGCCGATGTGGGCATCATGCTCCAACATGCCGCAGGTGTAAGGATCGCGACCACGACGTGGATACGTCTCCTGACACCACTTCAGCTTGTCATCAGAGACATGGGTGCGGAAATGCATGCGCGTGCCGCTCCACCAGACGAAGAACGGCTTGTCGACTTTGACGGCCTTCTCAATAAACTTGAGAGCTTCCGCCACAGTGTCGTCGTCGACAATTTCCATGCGCTTTTTGGTGAGTGCGCCGGTGTCTTCGATCTTGCCATCGGCGAAAGAGCGAATCACACCTCGCGGGCCAAACTGCTCGCGGAAGCTAGGGTCATCCGGATAGTCGTAGTTTTCGGGCTCTTCTTCTGCATTGAGGTGATACAGGTTGCCGTAGAACTCGTCGAAACCATGGTTGGTGGGCAGGTGTTCGTCTTTGTCCCCAAGGTGATTTTTGCCAAATTGCCCCGTCATATAACCGTGGTTTTTGAGCAGACCGGCAATGGTGGGATCTTCTTCCCGCATGCCCAGGTCTGCACCCGGCAATCCGACCTTACTCAGACCGGTGCGGAAAACCGACTGTCCCATGATGAAAGATGAGCGACCAGCGGTACAGCTCTGCTCACCGTAGTAGTCAGTAAAAATCATGCCTTCCTTGGCGATGCGGTCAATGTTGGGCGTAGTGTAGCCCATCATCCCCTTGGTATAGGCAGAGATATTGGACTGGCCAACATCATCACCCCATACGACGAGGATGTTGGGCCTGTCAGCCGCCTGGGCACCCAGCGCAATGCACGCGAAGGCTCCAGCCACTAACAACTTGGTGTATTTCAGCATTGATAACTCCTTGGAATGTCTTGCGGAAAGTTGCTTTCCTGTCTGAATATAGACCACGCAACCTGATCCGCAATGCGCGCTTTCCCATTACATGGCGTTGACGGCCATGATCCTGTCGCCGGCTGCCATGTGCGCCATCCTGCCGCCTCCTTAGGATGATTCTTATGACCACAGGAGGATCAGAATATGGCTATTGTTGCTATTCCCAAACGCCCCCGCCCGCACCAGCCTGAGGCCCAGGTGCCAGCCAATGATTCGCGTAAGCGGGAGTTGATAGAGATGCTCGCTCGCGGCGACTTTCATGGCGCAGAGTCCATTCGCCAAGAAATGTGCGCCGCTAAGGAAAAAGTGGTCAACAAGCACGAGGCCGCCGCCACACCCGCGAATAACGAGCTGAGTGTCGTCAGCTGGCGCAACGATGAGGGCGAGCTGGAAACCCTGGAAATGACTGCCACGCCAGAAGCGCAAGCCTACTTCGAAAGCGTGATGGCCAAGGAGGCCGCCAACTAGGCCTCCAAGAGGAAGGCCTGCTGCTTGATCTCGGCGACCTGGTCGCGCAGCGCAGCGGCCTCCTCGAACTCCAGATTCTTGGCATGCTCCTGCATCTGGTCTTCCAGTTGCTTGAGTTTGCGCGACAGGGCCGCCGGTGACAGGCTGGCGATCTCGGCCCCAAAGGCGAGCTTGGGCTCCGCCACCTTCTTGGCCTTTGCCTTGCCCTTGGTGGGCATGCGCCGGGCACCTTCCATGATGTCTTGAACCGATTTTTCCACGCCCCTCGGGGTAATGCCATGCTCAGCATTGTGGGCGAGCTGTTTCTGCCGGCGACGCTCCGTTTCGGCCATGGCCCGTTCCATGGAGCCGGTAATGTTGTCGGCATACAGAATTGCGCGACCATTGAGGTTTCGCGCCGCCCGGCCAATGGTCTGGATAAGCGAGCGATCCGATCGCAGGAAGCCCTCCTTGTCGGCATCCAGAATAGCCACCAGCGACACCTCAGGCATATCCAGACCTTCCCGCAACAGATTGATGCCCACCAGCACGTCGAATTCACCCAGGCGTAGATCGCGAATAATCTCGACCCGCTCCACGGTATCGATATCGGAGTGCAGGTAGCGCACGCGCACGCTGTGGTCGCTCAAGTACTCGGTGAGGTCCTCCGCCATGCGCTTGGTCAGGGTGGTCACCAACACACGCTCGCCCCGCTCCACAGTTGTCCGGATTTCGCCGAGCAAATCATCGACCTGGGTGGTCGCAGGTCGCACTTCGAGCCCGGGATCAAGCAGCCCGGTGGGTCTTACCACCTGCTCCACCACCCGTCCGGCATGTTCGTCTTCATACTTGCCGGGCGTGGCCGAGACGAAGATTGCCTGGGGCACCAAGCGCTCCCACTCCTCAAAACGCAGCGGCCGGTTATCCAGGGCAGATGGCAGCCGGAAACCGTATTCCACCAGGGTTTCCTTACGCGACCGGTCACCTTTATACATGGCGCCGATCTGGGGAATGGTGACGTGGGATTCGTCGACAATCACCAGCGCATTATCGGGCAGGTATTCAAACAGCGTCGGCGGCGGCTCACCGGCGGCACGGCCAGACAGATAGCGGGAATAGTTTTCCACCCCCTGGCAGTAACCCAGTTCACGAATCATCTCGAGGTCGTACTTGGTCCGCTGGGCCAGACGCTGGGCCTCAACAAGTTTGTCGAGATCCTTGAGTTGATCGAGCCGCACTTCCAGTTCTGCCTCGATCTGATCTACCGCGCGCAGCATGACATCGCGCTCGGTAACATAGTGGCTTTTCGGGAAAATTGTAATCCGGGGTATCTTGGCCTCGACAGCTCCGGTTAAGGGGTCGAACAGGTAGATGTTCTCGATTTCCTCGTCAAACAGCTCGATACGCACTGCTTCTCGCTCGGAGTCTGCCGGGAAGATATCGATGACATCGCCGCGCACCCGGTAGGTGGCACGGGAGAAATCCACGTCGTTGCGGGTGTACTGCAGCTCCGCCAGGTGCCGGAGAATCTTGCGCTGGTCAATAATCTCCCCGCGGGACAGGTGCATACGCATCTTGTAGTAGGACTCTGGATCACCCAGGCCATAGATCGCCGATACCGTGGCCACCACCAGACAGTCATCGCGCTCCATCAACGCCTTGGTGGCGGATAGCCGCATCTGCTCGATGTGGTCGTTCACCGAGGCGTCTTTCTCAATAAAGGTATCCGAAGACGGCACATAGGCCTCAGGCTGGTAGTAGTCGTAGTAGGAGACAAAGTATTCCACCGCGTTATTGGGGAAGAACTCCTTGAATTCGCCGTAGAGCTGGGCCGCCAGTGTCTTATTGTGCGCCATGACAATGGTGGGCCGCTGCAGCTTTTCCACCACCTGGGCCATGGTGAAGGTCTTACCGGATCCGGTCACCCCCAACAGGGTCTGGGAAGCCAGCCCCGCCTGCACCCCTTCCACCAACTGACGAATCGCCTCCGGCTGGTCGCCAGCGGGCTCGAACTTGGACTCTACCTTGAAGGGACGCGACATCGTGGACAGCTCTTGCGATCAAAAAATAGCCGTTAATTATCATCCACATAGGACGGAATTGCAGCCTGTTTTCGACCCTCGAAAAGAATCTGAAATAATTCGATTCGGGGTGTTGACCATCCCCCCTCCATCATTAATATACGCGGCCTCTGACGAGATCAATTCCGCCTTAGCTCAGTTGGTAGAGCAAATGACTGTTAATCATTGGGTCGCTGGTTCGAGCCCAGCAGGCGGAGCCAAATTCTGAAAAAGCCCTGAAGCATTGCTTCGGGGCTTTTTTTTACCCGTCAGATCACTGCTGCGACTACAAATCAATCAACGAACCGGGAAGCCCCCATCTAGCCAGCGAACACGCTCCACATTGCCGGGTCAATAGTCATTTGCATGCATGCATTGTTCGATGCACTATGTTGGCTGGGTCCAACAATAATAACAGGTGCATATTGAACCCCCTCCCCTGAAGAAACTGCTTCTGGCAGCCTCAGCCTTGGTCGGGAGCGTCCTTGTCGCTGGCGCGATCCTGCTAGTAACCTTCGGCTATTCCAAGCCACCCGAAAGATGGTGGTATCCCTTTATTGTGTCGGTATTTTCTGATTACTACACCACGGGCCCTTTCGCGATGACCACCAATGCGCGAGAAGACAGCCCCGCATGGGATGCGATGCCGGCCCTGAATCTCACCCAGGCGCGCATGACGTATGCCATGAGCCGGGGTGAGGCCGATATCGAAATCGCCTGGTTGTTCAATCACGGTGAATGGGTAGATAGCCCAAGCCCTATAGGAGGTTCTCCCAACCCCAATGGCGCCGAGACAGCGCTTAGCAAAACACTAACCGCAGCGGGCTATGACTATGACCGTATCAGCCGCGAGGACCTCACCACTGCCACAGGCCAGAATGGCCTGCTACAGGTCGGCCAAGCGCAGTATCGCGCGTTGCTCATCGACAATGTGAGCGCGGCCAACCCCCTCATGCTGGCAAACGTGATCGCGCTTGCGCGTCAAGGCATACCCGTTGTCTGGCTTGGGGACTTGCCGAGACGCGCTATTGGCTGGTCCGACCACGTGCGACGTGATCAGTTGGTCAGCGAGCAGCGCGCACAGCTTACACAAGAGGTGCAACAGGCATCCGCGAGTGAGGTGGTCGATACATTGCATGCAGCAGGGGTCCTGCCACGCCTGCGTGTAGTGGGCGATGCACCCGCGACGATCCGCAGTCAACGCCGCCGGTTCGCGGCCGGCGAGTTAATCCTATTGTTTAACGAACACAACAGCGGCTACCAACAGACCGTAATACCGGACACGCCATTTGAGCGCGCATTTCTGCTCGATCCTGAAACCGGCGACGCGACTGAAATAACCAGCGGACCGAAAGGCGAGTTGTCGCTATCAGTGCCAGCCAGGCGGAGCAGGCTGCTCATGCTACAAGTGACACAAGCACGGACAGCCAGCACCGAAGAGGAGGTCAATCAATTTGATTGGCGCCTTTGGAAAAGCCCACCCGAGTCAATGTACCCCTCTATTCGCTGGTGGTGGCCGGGCAATGCGGTGGAAGCGGCACAACTGCGCACTGAACTGAGGAGCATGCACGCAGCGGCGTTCCGCGCAGTGGAACTACAGACGTTAACGATCGGGATGACCGAGCAGCATTTACAGGATCAGGAACAGCGTATCTATCAGGTGGGTAGCCCCGCCTACTTCGACAATATCAAAACGGTTATGTCTCTTGCCAAGGAACTGGGTATGAGCATAGATATCACGTTGGGCAGCGGCTGGTCCAGTGGCGGGCCATTTATTAAACGCTTTGCTGAAAAGCAATTATTACCAGCAAGTGTGGACGTGATCGGCCCAGCCATACATAGCGCTCCGCTGCCACCGGCAAGCGAACCGGGCTATGTTGGCCTGACCAACTTAGTGATCAAGAATACCATTGGCACCTTTGATGACGGAGCGGTTCTCCACGCCGTTGTGGCCGGCAAGCTCGACGACGCTACTGATCCACCCACGCTGACACAGCTGGTAGACCTGACTCAACACGTGGACGGCGGCAACTTGCGATGGCAAGTTCCCGCTGGCAAACATCGCATTTTCGCGCTGTACGAGAATAAGACAGCGCACAACGTGGCGGCTTCTGCTTACACCAACGGCCGTCTGGAATCGCCTGTAGTGGACCATCTGGACCCGGCGGGGGCTGCGGAGTATATCGATACACTGGCCAATCCCTGGCTGGATGCACTCGCACCCTATAAACCCCGCGCAGTGTTTATCGACAGCTTTGAGTTGATCGGTGAACTACCCTGGTCCTCGGTGTTCGCGTCCACATTCGAGAGCATGCACGACTATGACATCACCCCCTATCTGCCACTGGTCTTCAAGAGCCGCGGCGAGTCCAAGTACGTCAATGTGGTGATTCCCTCCGACTCGGCTTATCAGTCGACGGACGAGATGGCCGTGCGTATCAGGGAAGACTATGAGCTTACCCGTGAACATTTGTTTGAATCTGGATTTCTACGGCCAATAAAGGCCTGGAGCGAGCAGCGTGGCGTGCAATTACGGGTACAAGCGCACGGTGGTTACGGCGATTATCTTGACAGCTACAAGATTGCGGACGTTCCAGAATCTGAAGCCTTGTTTGCCTCTGGCAGCTACGATTTTCTCAAACTTGCCGCCTCGGCGGGCAATGTGGCCGGACGACGTTTTATTTCATCAGAGTCGTTTATCTCGCTCACTCTGGATTTCGATGCGCTGACACCGGACGACTACTACTTTCTTGCGGGACACGCGTTTTCGGCTGGGATTAACCGCACGGTTTATCACGGCTACGCTTACCACTATCTTTTGCCCTGATTTTGTCTACTTTCGAAGAAGGCTTAATTTCGCTGCTAATCGCCATGAAAACTTGCACGAACCCGCAAATTTGATCACTCTAAGACGGTGAACCTCTACTTATAACTATAAAATGTTGGGGAATACCTATGTACGCCAAGTTTCGTATGTTTAGCCACGTAGTCGCATCCAAGTCGGCCCTGGCAATCGCTATTGGAACAGCCGGCATGTCGCCCATAGTGGTGCACAGCCAAATGGTATTGGAAGAGGTGATTGTCACCGCGCGTAAGCGGGAAGAATCGCTACAGGAAACTCCCGTCGCCATATCAGCACTTTCCGGCGATGACCTCGAGGATCTGGGCCTTCGCGACATATCCAATCTGAGTGAAGTAGTACCCAACGTAGACTCTGGTGATGGCAATGGCACCAGCGGTGCAGGCAGTGTGTTTATCCGCGGTATTGGTGCGCGCAACACTGGGGTGAACTTTGACTCCGGCGTGGGCATTTATGTCGATGGGGTCTATGTTTCGCGTCCAGACGGCGCAGTGCTCGACAATGTCGATCTCCAGAGTATTCAGGTTTTGAGGGGGCCGCAGGGCACACTGTTTGGAAAGAACACAACGGGCGGCGCCATTCTATACACCACCAACAAACCGGTGGATATATTTGAAGGCAGCGCAGAGGTCCGCGTGGGCAATTACGACCGTCTCGATGGCAAGCTCACAGTTAACATACCTCTGGTGGGCGATACGCTAATGTCGCGCTTCTCACTGTACAGCACATCGCGCGACGGCCTGATGACTAACGACCTGAGCGGCGCGCCAGGGAATGATTCGCTCGATGGCGATGAATTTACAGACGTGAACCGACATGGCGGCCAGGCACAACTGCGCTGGATTGCGAGTGACGACCTGGTATTCGATCTGAACTACAACTATAACGCCAGCGACCAGAGTGCCAGGGGGCTAGACTGCGAGGTGGTGACGGGTATTGACGGCACGGGCTGGCAAGCTGCACTGCAAAACTCCACCATTGTTGAACCCGCCACGGGGCAATCAATCGCAGATTGGTGTCAGGCCAATGCCGATCTTGGGCCCGAAACGATACAGTCTGACTTACCCGGCCGCTACGAGTCCGAGGTGCAATCTCTGGCACTCACTGCAGATTGGTATATTAGCGACTCTTTGAGCTTTCGCAGCATTACGGCTTATCGCACCACCGAAGGTGGGGAAACCAATGATCTGGATGGCACGGGCATTCCACTGCTTCACAGGACCAATTTCGACTTTGCTGATGCAGAGCTCAGGGCCACAGATCAATTCTCCCAGGAATTTCAATTCACTGGCACGGCCTTTGACGACAAGTTGGACTACATTGTCGGTTTCTTCGGCTTCTGGGAAGAGACGGATGCAGGCACCGCGGTATCGCCTTCAGGACCATTCTTCGGCTCTCTCTACGATCTCCCGCCGTTTGTTACCGGTGAGGATTGCACCACAGGTAACTGTGCTTTTTACATTAACCAGACCACCACGCTGTACACCGAAAATACGTCCTATTCACTCTATAGCCAGGCGGACTGGAACTTCAATGACGACTGGCGCCTGACATTGGGCTTGCGCTACACCAGTGAGGAGCGGGAGCTACAGCGTATTTTCCAAACGCCGGACTTCTCCAATGATGTATCCACTGGCACGCCTCCGCTTGAAATCGCGGGAATCGGCGACATATTCAAAGGCGGGAATTTCTATTATTTCCCCGATGGGCCATCGTCTTTCAACCCACATCATGGCTTTGTGCCCTCCCTCACCGACCCGCTGGACCCTGGATCTGTCGACCCCCTGTATGACCAGACAATGAAAATCGATAACGATGACTGGACGCCCATGGTCAGCCTGCAACGCAACTTCGGCGAGACGGGATTCATGGAGTACGGCACTGCTTATATCACTGCGGCCAACGGCTTTTTGTCTGGCGGTGTTTCGGACACAACAGACGTGTTCACCGGTGAGATTTATGCCTATAAGCCGGAGAAAGTCTGGAACTATGAAATAGGTTTTAAAATGGACGCCTGGGACCGACGCCTGCGACTCAACACCGCGCTGTTCTATACGGATTACCAGGATCGCCAGCTGACCACCGTAACGGTTAACCCCACCACCGGCCGTATTGCCGGCTCTACGATTAACGCCGAGAAGTCCACCATCGCAGGCCTGGAAATCGAGTCTATTCTGCTGCCCATTCCCAACCTGCAGATCATCGCCAACGTCACCTTTAACAAGGGCGATATAGACAAGTATGAAGATGTGCGCATTGTGACTTCGGGCGCACTTGATAACCCCACTTGCGTGGCACCGGCCACCCCCCAGGCATCGATGTGTGCCTGGTTGATCGCTCTGACGAAGACCTGCCCCGCCTGCCAGAGCAAATCTACTACCTGGCATTGCAGTACAATTGGGAAACCTCTGTTGGTCTGATTACTCCGCTGCTTACATGGTCTTATCGCACGGAGGTTGAGAACTGTTTCGACCAGTCCAGCTGTGAGTCCGGCATTTACAGAGGCGATCAGGAATCATTGGGCGCCCGGCTCACTTGGACGTCGCCGGAAGAACAGTGGCGTATTACGGCCTACGGCACAAACCTCACCGACGAGCGCTATGTCATAGGCGGCGTACCGCTGGTGGATGTGCTGGAGACTGCTGGCAAGCAGTACAACCTGCCGCGCATGTATGGAATAGAAGCGGCCTTTACCTGGTAGCACTGTAACGCTCGGAAGAACTCCGGCGCATACTGCCGGACCAATGTTGCCGAGCCATGGACAACAGACCATCGACTGGGCCGCCATCAGCTATTCTTAACCGGACACATTCGTTCTCAGGGAGCGGCAATCAGGCGAATAATACAACTTGCTGTGGCCATGTTCGCACTGCAGCAATATCAGGCTCGACTCACTCGGCCTGCGTTATCTATCCAGCGGTATCCGACCACGGCAGCGCCACACTGCGGTGCCGCTTCTTCCAGGCCCAAGGCCATGCTGTCATCTGCTTGGCAAATTTTGCCTATTGTTTCTCGGCATTGCTTCCAGGAGGCTGAATTGTATGATTCGGTTTGCCCCCAGTCTCAACTTTCGTTGACGCGCTGTCTCGGACAGTGCACCTGATTGAAAAGCGACTATGCTTAGAACATGCAGACCCTAACCGGCATCTTTTACAGCCTCAGCCTCGTTCTGATCGTTACGACTTATGTCGTCTATCCCTGGACGCGTCCGTGGACCAACATACTGCTGGTCATCGGATTCAGCTGGCTGAGCTATCGTCTGTTCCGACCGGAATCAGAACGGGAGACGATAGAGCGGCATGTTGCCCGACAGAACAAACAATGGAGTGGCGACCTGGAGGCACACCGCCTGCATCGCGCCGAACGAGAGTCTGTCCATCATCGCGAGTCGCTGCTGAACGACGCCCAGGCCAGCCTTGCTGCCTCCGCAGAGGAACGTCGAGCTAAGCAGGGCGTTGTTGCGTTTCCTGACAAGAAAACCTGACTGAAACCCGATTCAACCGCCCGCACGGCATATGCTACCGCCACAGCAAGAGGCGCGAGCGACTAGCGAGCAGCGATGCATCCTGAGTGCTGGCCCAGATTTCTACCATCCCAGGCGCAGCGCATGAGAAAGCCTCACTCTTCTTTGGCCAGCGATTGCTGCAATTCGTTACCGCGCCAGGCCTGGGAAATCACATACGCGCGGATCGCCTCACTCTGTTCTTTACTGAGGTGGCGTGCAAATGAAGCCATGCCTCGCTCTGCCAGAAGCCCTTCTCGCACCACCTTGTCCCAACCATCGGCCGTGTGAAGCAACGCAGAGCCGCGCAGGTCAGGTACGAGCAGGCCTGAAACCGCATTCAGGCCATGGCAACCCATGCAAATATCCTGGTACAAGCCGAATCCCTCGCGCTCCGTCGCTTCGTCAGCGGTGCGCTCCGGGGGGTTAAAGACCACAACGGGCTTCCATTCCACCGGCGGCAGTTGCTTCTCGGCGCCAAGTTTGAAGGTAAGCACGCGACTGACATTCGGCAGGCTCTCAGGCTGTACAAACTCGCCGAACACCAGTGCAAAAGCTCCGCCCCAACCTACGTTCACTGAGACATACTGTTCGCCATCTATCTCATACGTGATACCCGGGGCCACTACCCCGGTTTGGGTTGGGAATGCCCACTGCTTTTCACCTGTGGCGGCATTAAACGCCACAAATTCACCGTCGGCAGTACCCTGAAACAGCAGCCCACCGGCGGTAGTGAGCATCCCGCCGTTCCAGGCGCCCCGGTGCTCTACCCTGAATGCTTCTGTCTGGGTAACCGGATTCCAGGCCAGTAGGCGCCCCTTGATCAAAGGCCGCAGCGCATCCCGAGTGGCCTGGTCATCAGGCAGACTGCCCACAATGCCATCGGCCCCGGTATTGGCGAAGCCCGGTCGATAGACAAATTCCTCCGGCTGACCGTAACTGGCCGGGAAGTCCAGCACCGGGATATATACCAGCCCAGTGTCAGGGCTGAAGGACATGGGGTGCCAGTTATGCCCGCCTAGATAGCTGGGTGTGACCGTGTAAGGGCTGTCGACATAGCGAGCCCCCTCCACTTCTACCGGGCGGCCCGTTTCAGGATCCACGTGGGTCGCCCAGTTGATATCGATATAGTTTTCAGCGCTGATCAAACTACCGTCGGTGCGATCGAGCACATAGAAAAAGCCGTTCTTGGGCGCCTGCATCAGCACCTTGCGGGTACTGCCGTCTATCTCTACATCCGCCAGGATGATGTGCTGAGTCGCCGTGTAGTCCCAGGTTTCTCCCGGCGTTGTCTGATAATGCCAGACATACTCACCGTTATCAGGCCGAACCGCCACAATCGATGACAGGAATAGATTATCGCCGCCACCGGGGGAGCGGATTTCCCGGTTCCAGGGAGCGCCGTTGCCCACACCGAAATACAGCAGATTCAGTTGCGGGTCGTAGGCCATGGAGTCCCACACGGTACCCCCTCCGCCGCCGAGCTCCCACCACTTGCCGTTCCAGGTCTCGGCCGCCATCTTCATGGCATCATTCTCGAAAGGCTCGTCCGGATTTCCCGGCACAGTGTAGAACTTCCAGAGTTGCTCACCCGAGCCCGCATCATAAGCAGCAATAAAACCACGTACACCAAATTCAGCGCCGCCATTGCCGATCAACACGCGGCCGTCGATGATGCGGGGGGCACCGGTAATGGTATAGGGAAGTTCCGGGTCGATCGTGGCCACAGACCAGTTTTGCTCGCCAGTGGCAGCGTCCAGCGCGACCAGCCGACCGTCGAAGACACCGACGAAAACCTGTCCCTCCCACACGGCGACCCCTCGGTTTACAGGGCCGCAACAACCATGGCGCACCTTATCGCGGGCGACCTTCGGATCATAGGTCCACAATTCCTTACCTGTCCGTGCATCCAGTGCGTGTACCACACTCCAGGAAGAGGTTGTGTACATCACACCGTCGACGACGATAGAGGTGGCTTCGATGCCGCGCGCTGTACCGAAATCAAAACTCCAGGCAAGGCCCAGTTGCTCGACATTATCAAGGTTGATTCGCGCCAGAGGGCTATAGCGCTGCTCTGCGTAGGTACGCCCGTGGCTCATCCAGTTTCCCGGCTCGCTGTCGGCAGCGAGCAGGCGAATGGCATCCACTCCCGCAGGCCTGGAATTCTCCGGGGCAGGTTGATCACTCACTGCGGGCGGGGGCGCCGAGGCGGTATCGTTCTGTGGCGCTTTTCCTTCGCTGCACGCAACCACCACAGGGACGAGGGCCAGCAGTATAAGCTGACGTAGAGTGGAACAAGTCTTCATATTATTAGTCATGTAATGGTCCTGTTAGGCGTCACGCGTGTTGGCAATGAGGTAAAGGAATTGCCGGCGCAGTGCGTCGGGTAGATCATGTCCCATTCCTGCAGTAACCGCCAGCACAGCGCATGCCGCTTAGCGCGGTGTGAGGTGAAGAAACGTTCATCCGAGACGAGGGAGAATCCATTTCACCGTTCGGGCATCTATGCGCAAAATCCTCAATCATTTACCCCAGACAGGCTATGTCCAGAAACGGGAAGTGTGCGACTATGGGCGTCATGAAAACCCGCTTGCCAGGTATGTCCGCTACCACCACTGCTATGGTGCAGGAAGATTCCGGTATTCATGTGGGTATTTCTCCAGATCTGCCCGCAGCCGCAAACCATGCCGCAGAGCTGATGTTCGACCGCTACCGGCAGTGGCTGGGACACGATCGATTACACGCCTGGGGCACATACAAACAGCAGTATTTCACTATCGCCATTGGTGGTGGCAACACGCTCAAGGCGCTGTATAACACGTGGCTTGATCAATATGCGCGCTCCATCGACTGGCTGGGCCGCGTGCGTTTTTTCTTTCTCGAAGACTCCACGGGCGAAGCGGGCTGGGAAAGCCCCGAACAGTCACTGCGGGTGAATTTCCTGCAACCCCTGGCTGAACGACTGAGCCATGGGCGCGGTAGCAACACACTGCGAAGAAAGCTGAAACTGCCCCGCTCAGCATCCCCCGCCGAAGTGGTCGAAGCCTTCGTACAACGCCTTTGTCATCCAATTGACCTCACACCGGCACAGCAGGCATTGCGCCACAATAAGCCCCGCCGCGCTCTCGCCCTCGCGCAACAGGAACAGGCGCGTTATCAGGCGCTGATATGCGGTCATCTGGGCGCCACAATGTCGTTTCACCAGATCATCAGCGGCGTTGGCAAAGACGGCAGCCTGGGTGCTCTGAGCCCCTACTCGCCACGGCTCAAGGAAACAGCGCCGACCACCACGCTACTGAAGCAGCCGCAGGGAGCGCTGCGCATTGCCCTCAATCGCGGCGTATTCACCCACGCCGAGTGTATTCACCTGATGGTCGCTGGGACCTTGAAGCTGAAAGCCCTGGGCCGCCTGGAGATGGAAGAGGCCACCCCTTTTGAGCAAACCGTCATGGAGACACCGCTGCGGCTATTGCGGGAGACCTGGGAGATAGCGAACAAAGTTTATCTGTTTGCCGATGAACAGGCCCTGCACTTTGACGAGACCATCTTCGAGTACCGGGCTAAAGGTCAACGCATTCAGAACAAGGCCGAGACCCGCCTGGGCGATGAAGACAATGGCGTTCACGCACTGTTACTGCATGGCTTTCTGGGTCTGTTCAGCTTTGCCAACCTGCTCGTGCGCCTGCCAAGCTCATGGACGGTATCGGCCCTGCACCGCGGCAGTCGGGCGAAATTTTTGCCCCGGGAAGAGATTTTCCCCCACTACGCCCTCGCAGTGCGCAAGGCCATATTGCGCAACTGGCGCCAGGGCCGTCCTACGCCCGTGGCCGGACACAGTATCGCCGGCGTCATCATGGATCATCTGCTGTTATCGCTGCTACCGGACGAAGACAGCAAACCATTGCCTTACGAGCGCCTGGACCGCGACGACCGTGACCTGGTCGATGCCCTGCGCACGGCGGGCATGGTGCACCTGGCCACGTGGTCACCTGCAGATGGCCCCAACACCGGCGAGAACATTAAATCGCTGGTCTCGCACTGGCGCAATGAAACCGCCCTGGACTATGGAGGTTTCGAACAAACCTACCAGGTGGATCGGCAAGGTAAGCTGAATCCTGTTCACGCCGAAGCCATTGCCAGGAGCAACGAGGACATCGCGGGATTGGAGCGATTTCTCCAGCGGAAAATCGCTCGACCACTGATCAATAGCCTCAACTTGGGCGTGCGGGCGCTACTCAATAGCACGACCGTCCAGCACCGTTTGCTCAATGCCGATATGCCCTATGCGCTGCGCCTGGTGGGCAGCCGCCTGCTGCGCACCGTCTCCATGTACGGCCTGACCAGGGAAATCGAAGCGGCACTGTGCAATCCGGCGCAATACCAGCGCCGCCATCTCAAGGCCCTCGATATTCTCATCGCCTATGACATTCCCTGGCTAAGCGTTATTCACAGAGATGACTTTCTGGTCTCCGCGCGGCGTCATCGAGAGGAATTCGAATATCTGGCAAGCGCGCGGATGCTCAAGGAAGGTGTAAACCATCCTGACCAACTGAGCACCACTATCAGGCACATAGCCATTGAGCGCAGCGATGAGGATCTCCCGATTGATCCGCTCAACCCCCACCTGCTGATTATGGCCACCAATCACGAGGGCAATCGCATGGCCCGCCAGATCACCGCTGCGATGACCCGTTTCGTCAATGAAAATCTGGCCAGGGCCATCGCCCGAGGCGACATTAACAGCCTTGCCAGTGTCGAGCGCTGGCAGCGCAAGACCCAACGCAAAGGCAAATCCCGCAAGGTGGCCTGATGCCCCCGCGTTTCGTATGATGGGCGCCCAATTGCCCTGATACGGAACGCTCATAATGAAATCGCTGTACTACAAATTCCGCGCCTTTGTTGTCACCTGGCTGCTGCGACTGTTGCCGCGCCCGGCGCCGGTGCTTTTCTCGGGCATAGGCTCGGCCAACACCCTAGCCGAGCAGCTCGCGATTCTGGGCCACAACAAGGTATTGATCGTTACCGACAGTTTCCTGGGGGGTTCCGGCATTCTCGACGGCATCAAAGCCGTGCTCGATAAAAACGGGACGGCTTACGCCATCTTCGATGGTGTACTCCCCGACCCCGCGTTTGACCAGATCCAGGCTGGCGAAGCCACCCTGCGCACTGAGAACTGCGACGCAGTACTGGCCGTTGGCGGCGGCTCCGTGCTCGATGCCGGCAAGCTGATCTCCCTGCTGCACACCAACCCCGGCAAACTGGAAGACTTTGACGGTATCCAGAAGGCCAAGAATGTCGGCGTGCCCTTGTTTGTTGTGCCCACGACTGCCGGCACCGGCTCTGAAATCACCTATGTGTCGGTGATTTCGGATCCTGACACCCACAAGAAAGTCCCGGTGATCGACAGCAAGCTGATGCCCGGCTACGTGGCCCTGGACGCGGATATTATGAAGGGCATGCCCCCGGGCATTACAGCGGCCACAGGCATGGACGCACTCACCCACGCGGTAGAGTCATACGTGGCGACTTCTTCCACGCCTGCCACCGAGGTCCAGGCGACCGCAGCGGTCAAACTGATCTTCAAATACCTGACTCGTGCCTGGCACCAGGGCGATGACCTGGAAGCGCGCGATGCCATGGCGCTCGCCGCCTTCTACGCTGGTTCCGCCTTTGGTCGCACTTCGGTGGGCTATGTTCACGGTATTGCTCACCAGCTCGGCCGGGTCTGTCACACGCCCCACGGCAACGCCAATGCCATGGTGCTGCCTGAGGTGCTAGCCAACTACGGCGCCTGTGTTCACGAGCGCCTGGCCCAATTGGCCCGTATCGTCGGAATTGGCGCACCGGGTGACGACGATGCCGCACTCGCGCAGCAATTTATTCAGGCCATAGTCGACATGCGCGTCGAGATGGAATTGCCCCTCAAGCCCAAGGGCCTGACACAGGGCGACGTGCCGGATATTGTCGAGGAGGCCATCGCCGAAGCCGGCAGCCTGTACCCGGTACCCCGCTACATGTCTGAAGCGGAAATCACCGGCATTGTTCGCGGCTTGCTTGAAGCTGCCTGACTCGAATAAGCTCTACAAAAACAAAGGGAATCGCTATGGCCAAAGATTTTGACGGGGGAAGTTTTCTGCTGCGGGTACTGTTCGCAGCGGTGTTGGTGTTCGGCACCTATAACCCCACCAGTTTCTCCTATGTGAGCTATGTGCTGGCCGAAGGCCACGAATTCGGGCCGATCACTGCCATCATCGGCCTGCTACTGCTCATTGCCTGGATTGTTTTTCTGCGCGCCACGTTTCTATCCCTGGGCTGGCTCGGAGTCACCCTGGGAGCGGCCCTGTTCGGCTGCATAATCTGGCTGTTCGTAGACCTGGGCTGGCTGAGTATCGACTCAACAGGCGCCATCACCTGGCTGGCATTAATTGTGCTGGCGTTGATTCTGGCGGTGGGACTGTCATGGTCACATATCCGCCGCCGGCTCACTGGCCAGGTCGACGTCGACGATATCGAGGAATAGCGGAAAACGTCAGGGCGACTTTTCCGGGAACAGTTCCTTCACATTGGACACCACGGTGGGTGCATGCGGTTGCTCACCCACTTGGCCCTGCTTGGTCCAAAGGTGATCGTGACGTACCTCGTGTTCGGTGAAACCACTCACCGCAGCCCGCAACACCTTGGTAATGCCATCGCAATCCAGCGCGTCGCAGTAGCGCATGAGTTCTGACACATAGTGATGAACCTGGCCGTAGGACAGGCACTCCTCTTCAGCGCGCATAATCATGGCGTGGCCGGTACCGGTCACGTTACTGCCCAGCAACAGCTCTTCGTAGAGCTTCTCACCCGGGCGCAGGCCGATAAATTCAATATCGATGTGCTCGCCCACGTGGGTGTCGTGATCCATCTCATAACCGCTCAGGCGGATCATACGGCGGGCCAGGTCCACAATCCGCACCGGCTCACCCATGTCCAGCACAAACACGTCACCACCCGTACCCATGGCCCCGGCCTGCAACACCAGCTGTGCGGCCTCGGTAATGCTCATGAAATAGCGGGTCACCTCAGGGTGAGTCACGGTAACAGGGCCACCCTGCTCGATCTGCTCGCGGAACAGCGGCACAACCGACCCGGAAGAACCGAGCACATTGCCGAAACGCACCATACAGAAACGGGTATGGGTATCGCGCTGGGCGAGCCCCTGTAGAATCATCTCTGCGAAACGCTTGGAGGCACCCATGATATTCGTGGGACGCACAGCCTTATCGGTGGAGATCAGAACAAATGTGTCGACGCCAGCCTTGCGGGCTGCCTCGGCCGCATACCAGGTGCCAAACACATTATTGGCAACACCCTCGGCCACGTTGTACTCAACCATTGGCACGTGCTTGTAGGCCGCGGCGTGATACACGGTGTTCACGGCAAAGGTGCGATAAATGCTCTCCAGACGACGCTGATCCTGGACGGTGCCAAGTAGGGGCAAAATATTCACTTCCAGATCGGCGTTTTCAAGGCTGGCGCGCAATTCGCGCTCGATGTTGTAGAGCGCGTATTCAGAGTTATCCAGCAGAATCAGTTCGCGAGGCGCGGCTGTGAGAATCTGGCGACACAGCTCCGAGCCAATTGAGCCGCCGGCGCCGGTCACCATCACTACCTTGTCGGTAATACAGCGGTCGATCAGCTCGGGTTTGGCAGGCACGGGCTCACGTCCCAGCAAATCGTCCAGGTCAATATCCTGAATCTGGTTCACGCTGGCCTCACCGGCCACCAGTTCGGTAATCCGCGGCACAGTGCGCACATAAACGGGCAGGCCCACCAGCGAATTAATGATTTCCTTGCGACGTTCGGGCGAGGCGGAGGGCACCGCGAGCAACACCTGGGTAATATCGTGAGCGGCAATGAGTTGTTCAATATGGTCGGGGTGGGCAACCTGCAGACCGTTGATAACGGCGTGCTGCAGACGAATATCGTCGTCCACAAAGAACACAGCCCGATACTGGTCGCCGTGGTTCAGCGCCGTCAGCAGCTGACGGCCGGAGGCGCCGGCGCCATAGATAATCACGTTTTCGGACATGGAGCGCAGCTTGGCCTGGTAATAGGCACGCACACTCAAGCGGGTGCCGCCAATACCGAGCATGGCCAGACCCCAGTAGATAAAGGGCATGGAGCGAGGCACCTCGGCCTGGGCAAAGAATACCGCGCCGCCGAGCACCAGGGTGGAATAGCTCACGGCCGTGATAATGGCCCAGATTGCCTGCTGGCCCATAAACCGGATCACCGCGCGGTACAGGCCCAGGCGCAGGAATATCACCGCGCTCACCAGCAGGGTGAACACGCCGCACATAATTTCTATTGAGCCGAGCTTGAAATCGGTATGGCCGTAGCGAAACGCCACGGCGGCCCACATCGCCACGGACACATAGAACATGTCCAGCGCCAGCAGGCCTGCCTGTTTGATATTGCGGGGAAGCTCTATGAGCCGTTCAAGGACGTCCCGGAGGCCGCCAACCAGAGTGGAGACGGTGCGCGATACAATGCTGCCCAGAACTTTCAGCAAATCCTTCCCTCAATCCTTGTATGGTCACGTCGCTGCTTTAAATTTTTGTGACGGCAGCAAGAAGGAAATACTAGCCCAATTTTCGGGCTTTCGCCATGCCGTAGAGCAGGGGTATATATGCCAAAATTACCAATAAAAATGAGAACTTGGGCCACAAAGTTGTGGTCAGGGCTAAAGGAAACAACCACAGGCCATTAATTGCGAGCAGCAAAATATCCACCGGTAGGTGGCTGCCCCAGTGGCGACTCAGGCGCTGATAGGCATGCTGGCGATGGGGCTCAGTGAAGCGTTCACCTGCCAGCATTCGCGCCAACAGGGTATAGCTGGCATCGGTCACAAATAGCGCCAGTAATATCGCCCAGCAAGCCAGCGGCAACGCCCCCTCAACAGCGCCCAGCAGCGCCAGACCACCAAGCAGGAAGCCGGTGGGGACGCTGCCCGCATCTCCCATGAACAGCCGTGCGGGCGGCCAGTTCCAGCACAGGAACCCAACCTGGGCCGCCGCCAGCACCAGACAAAAAGACAAAAACTGCAAATCGCCCGCGTAAAACCAACTGAGCAGCGCTGCAGCTACGCAGACACTCACTGCCTGGAGTGCGGCAATGCCATCGATACCATCCATGAAGTTGTAGAGGTTGAGCATCCACAACAAGGCGAAGGCCGCCACCAGTTGAACCAGCCAGTGCCCGCCTGCCGGCGCCAGCAGCGCATTCGCCGCCATTAACGCAACGCCCGAATAAAGCGCGAATCGCAAGCGCGCCGACAAGCTGAGCAGATCATCGACCACACCCACCAACATCAACAATAGCGCGCCCCGGCAAGTATCAGGTAGGGCCCCTCCCATGCCACGCCCATCACGTGACCGATGGCCAGCCCCGCGGCAAACGCCGTCAGCATGGCCACCCCACCGCCGTGAGGCGTGGGCAGCGTGTGGGAGCTGCGCTCGTTCGGCTGATCGAGAATCTGCAGGCGCCGGGCCAGCAACAGGTACAGGCCGCAAAAAACGATGGATATCGCCAGCGTAATCATCACCAGTGGCACTAGTCGCGCTCTCCCAAAACTTCGGCCAGGGAGACTGTTGGCGCCCATCCCAGTGCCGCCACCAGAGCGCCGTTATCGTAATACTCACTGCCAAACAGCTTGTCCCGCACACCGAGCACACTCGCGGCGCTGCGCCACATCCACGCTGGCAACCAGCTGCGCGCCAGGCCGAGGCCGCGGCGCGCTCGCAGCGCGTCATAGACAGTGCGACTGGAATAGCGCTGGCCATCGCAGACGATCCAGGTATGGCATCCCTGCGGTGGATGGAACACCAACTTCACCAACAGCACTGCCAGATCGGGCAGGCCAATCATGGAACGCCCGCCCGCCTCCGGCGGGCGCGGCAATCCCATGCTGATTCCGCGATCCAGCAGCGCCAGGTTGCCCTTGGGCTGGGCGCCATAGACCAGCGCGGGACGCAGTATGGTCACGGCCATATCGCCCTCACGGGCGAGGTCGCGCAGGCCTTCTTCAGCCCGCCACTTACTGTGCCCATAGGCATCGTCAGTGGGTGTCACATCGGCTTCACTGCGGGCATGATCATCAGAAGCGGGCCCCATGGCCTTCACACTGGAAACAAAGATGAAGTGGCGCACGCCAGCGGCTTGTGCGGAGCGCGCGAGCGCGAGCGTCGCGTCGAGATTAAGGCGCGTGTAGAGGCTGGCATCTGCTTTCTGGTGAGCCACCCCCGCAAGATGTATCACGGTGGCAACGTCTTCCAGGGCCTGCTCTGGCAAAGGCTGCTCAGCGAGGTCAACCGCCAGCATCTGCCCCACCGCCGAAGGGTTCGCTGTGCGACTGACAGCAACCACGTCAGCGCCCGCAGCAACGAGCGCAGGACATAGCTCGCGACCGACAAATCCGGTAGCGCCGGTAACCAGGCATTTCCTGGTCACGATAGAATGTGGCAAAAATAAGGGGGCATAAGCCCCCTCATGATACGGATGCGCCCGGCTTAATCCAGCGTTATTACCTTGCGGTTGCGATTGATGGTGGCTTGGCCAATACCCTTAACCTCGGTCAATTGCTCGAGGGTTGTAAAAGGCCCGAATGCCTCGCGGTAGCGGACAATATCTTCGGCGCGACTCGCCCCGACCCCATTGAGCGCTGCGGCGAGTTCAGCCGCGGTGGCTGTATTGAGATTAACAGTGTTTGCGGGCGAGCTGTCGGCTTGGGCTGGCCCCAATCCGAGGCCGAGCAACAGAGCCAGCAGCCCCGCGAACATGAATTTTCGGTAAATGATTGTGTGCATAGCGACTCTCCTTGCGCTTGGAATGCTGCATCCGTGCAGGCATCCGTATCAAGGCTGAGTGTAGCAGCGGCCACCACGCCCAGGGCGCAGGAGAGCACAATAGATGAAACGGGGATTTAGCTGCTGAGTCCCAGCTCGCGGTGGACCCGCTCCAGCGCCGCAATGGGATCCGCCGCGGCGGTAATGGACCGGCCGATCACCAGGTAATCAGAGCCGTTGGCGATGGCATCCGCCGGAGTAAGCACGCGGCGCTGATCACCGGCATCATCTCCCGCCAGGCGGATGCCGGGAGTCACCAGACAAAAATCGTCGCCGCGGTCGGCGCGCAGTCCCGGCGCTTCCATGGCAGAACAGACCACGCCATCCAGGCCACTGGACTGAGTGAGTGCGGCCAGGCGCGACACTCGTTCTGCCGCAGATTCGGTATAACCCAATTCGCGTAAATCGTCGTCAGACATACTGGTCAACACGGTCACCGCGATCAAGATCGGTCGTTGCTGGTAAGCCTGCAGTGCCTCAGCCGCCGCTTCCATCATCCGCCGGCCACCGCTGGCGTGAACGTTAACCATCCACACGCCGAGCTCTGCAGCCGAACGAACGGCGCCGGCCACGGTGTTTGGAATGTCGTGGAACTTGAGATCGAGAAACACCTCAAAGCCTTGCTTCTGCAATGACTCCACCAAGGAAGCACCGCTGCGGGTATATAATTCCTTGCCCACCTTCACCCGACACAACTGCGGCGACAGCCGGGCGGCAAATGCCAGCGCGGATTCGGCATCGGGGTAGTCCAGAGCAACCAGTACGGGTTTGTCGTTCATCGTCAATTCTCGCTTATTCCAGGCTGGTGCCACGGATGGTTTTCATCGTGCCCCAGTATTTACAGCCCGGGCAGAACCAATGCATATGGCGCCCGGAAAATCCGCAGTGACTACAGCGATAGGCCGGACGCTCCTCGATGAGTCGCACAACGAGTTTCTGCAGCAGATCGAGGTTGTCTCGCGCCCGCCCTTCACTGACATTCATCTGCAGGCCAATAAGCTGCTCAAGGCCGCGCATCGACGGTCGCAATTCCAGCTGCCTGGCCAGAAAAGCCTCCGCCTCGTCAGTGCCCTCAGACATCAGAATATCTTCTGCTGCGGCAATCACCAGCGGCGGTGAAGAATGCGCCTCCAGGCACTCGCGCAAATAGGCACGCAGGGATTTTTCGTCGCCCAGTTCACGGTAGCAACGGCGCAGCACGCCAATCGTCTCGCTAATGTAGTCGGGGTCCTGCTGGCGCACGCGTCGCAATGCCCTGATCGCCTGTTTGAAGTTACCCGCATCACATTCCACTTCGCCCAGCATGATGGAGGCACGCACACATGCCCGATCCTGATCCAGCGCGTCCTGTAACAGCCCCCGGGCGCCCTGGAGGTCACCCAGCTCACGCTTCTCGGCCGCCAGCTCACAGAAATAGTGCGAAATCACGGTGACCACGTCCTGGCCCAGCTCAGCCGGTTCCTGCGGCGTACCGCCAAGCAGTGTTTTGCGCGGCATCAGATTGGTGGCGACATCAATAGCCCGCTGCCACTCACGCTCACTCTGGTAAATGTCCAACAGGTGGCGCTGGCTGGCGCGACGCTGCTGTGGCGACTCCTCGACCAGGTCGAGAAGCAGGCGCTCAGCCCGATCCAGCAAGCCGGCGCTGATGTAGTCGCGGGCCAGCTCAAGGTGTGCCGCGTGCACCTGGGCACGCGGCAGACTGGGACGCGCGAGTAAATTCTGGTGAATACGGATGGCGCGATCCACCTCGCCCTTCTTACGCAACAGATTGCCGAGGGCGATGTGGGTTTCCATGGTCTCGGAATTCACTTCAAGGGCATTGATAAAAGCATCGATCGCGCCGTCGGGGCGACCGTCGAGCAAATAGTTCAGGCCCTTGTAATACTGCCCCGGTAGCTCCGGACTGGCGACCACCTTACGCTGGGACCGACGCCCCAGAAACCAGCCGATTGCGATGGCCGCAAACAGCAGAGCAAAGACAAGATAATCATTCACCGTCGGTGAGGCCCGCCGTGCGCAGTTTGTCCACTTCGGCTCGCGCCTTGGCCAGTTGGCGGTTGGCGCTGGCCAGCGATGCGCGCTGACGCACGATCATACCGGAAGACAGCAACAAGCCCAGCACCCCACCGATCGCAAACGCACTGAGCACCCACAGCGCCAGGCTGTGGGGCTGGAAGGTATAGAACAGCATATCCAGCGGTACCAGCTGCTCATTCTGCAACGCGAACAGTACACCAACCGCGGCAAACGCCAGGATCAGAGCAATGGAAATCAGTTTGCGTAACAGCTTCATGTGAATATCCAGAATAGCGGAAATAAAAAAGCGGTATGACCCGTGCGATCATACCGCCTGTATTGTTCAGGGCAAGTTTAAAGGCCCTGCTGAAGCCCCAGATTCACACGCTCGCGCAGTTCTTTGCCGGGCTTGAAATGGGGCACGTACTTGCCGGTCAGCTCTACTGCATCACCGGTTTTCGGGTTCCGGCCTCGACGCGGCTCGCGGTAGTGGAGGGAGAAACTGCCAAAGCCGCGGATCTCGATGCGATCGCCAGTCGATAACGACTGCGACATATGCTCGAGAATGGTCTTCACCGCCAGCTCAACGTCCTTGGAGGACAGCTGGTTCTGCTTGGCCGCAATGGATTCGATCAATTCGCTTTTGGTCATGGCTCTTATCGATTGTTTTTTCACCGGGAAGATATTGTGGACCCAGATTCTACGAAGCGCAAGTTCCTATTTTATATAGAAAAAGTGTGAATTTGTTCACAGCTCAGCGCGCTTTACCCCCTCCAGGCCTACAAATGCTGGGACCGACAGACAGGGGCTGTACGGCGCTCCAATCACTGCTGATGGACAGCGACATTGAAGTCAGCCGCGCGAGCAGTTTCTCCAATGGTGGGGAGAATGCCACCGGCACCATCAACAGCAACGACATAGCCCGCTTGTCCGATGTGAGCGTGCTGGATATTGGCGACGATGTTGAGGTGGGAAAAATCTATGGGAAAACTAACGATAGCGATGACACCATTGCCCAGACCATCATTAACAGCATTGGCACCCTGCTCCTGACTGACATCCCCAGCCTGATGATTGGCACAGACTCAACCAATGGCGAGTTTGATATCGGCGGTATCGCCCTGGGCGATGATGAGGGAGATACCGGCGTCAACCAGATTACTGCGACAGCACAGGGCACGGTCACCATGGCCAACGTGAAGGCCGAAGTACAAAGCACTGTGCGCGTGGGAGTTATCGATATCAGCTCTTCGCTGGAAGGTGGCAATACCGTGCCAAGCAGCGCCACTACCAGCAATGCGTTTGGCACCCTGACCCTGCAGAGTTCGTCGCTTGATAGCCCCTCCGTCGAGGTGGGCATGGTTGCCGCAAACCATGAAGGCACGGCCACCGGTTCACTGGAACTCAGCCCGAGCTACCTGAAAGCAGACCAACTCATTGTGGGCGAAGGGGCCGGGTCATCCTCAATGTGAACGGCCCCACCCGGGCATCACCGGACAATCTTGGCAGCGACGGCCTCTATGCAGCGATCGACGCAGACAATGTCGTGCTTGCCGGTGAAGTGGTGATTCGCGTCAACTACCAGCACGCACCCGGTGATTCAGAGACCATCAACCTGCTCAATGCCGACAACATTACGATTGACCCCAGTGCTTCGGTGCTCATTGAAGGGCTGGCCTCAGGTATCAGGCTGACCAACCCAAGCGTCGTCGCCGCCGATTCGGGCAGCCGCTACTAGGCAGTTCTGAGTGCTGCCGACCCGCGCCCCGTTCCCGCCCTGGGGCTGTGGCAGCTGGCTGTGCTTGCCCTGCTGATCGCAGGACTGGGTGGAGGACTGCAGCGTCGCCGCTAACCAACACGGTTTCTCAACAGGGGCCCCATAAAAAAAGGCCCGCTAATGCGGGCCTTTCTCTTGAGGGGCTGGAGAATTAATTCTCGCCCATCTGCGCCTTGATCAGGTCGCCGATAGTACCTGGAGAGGCCGCTTCCTGCTCGGACTCTTTCAGGGACTTCACAGCTTCCTGCTCATCGTCGTAGTCCTTGGCCTTGATGGACAGTACTACGCCGCGGTTCTTGCGATCCACAGAGACGATCTTGGCTTCAACAGTGTCGCCAACCTTGAAGGAGTTGCGAGCATCTTCAACGCGGTCGCGAGAGATGTCAGACGCCTTCAGGATGCCTTCAACTTCGTCAGCCAGCTTGATGATCACTTCTTTGGCATCAACTTCGATAACTTCGCCGCTCACGATGGAGCCGCGGTCGTTAACGGCGATGTAGTTGCCGAAGGGATCGTCTTCCAGCTGCTTGATGCCCAGGGAGATGCGCTCGCGCTCGGGGTCGATGGACAGGATAACTGTCTCGATCTCGTCGCCCTTCTTGTAGTTGCGAACCGCTTCTTCGCCAGCTTCGTTCCAGCTGATGTCGGACAGGTGTACCAGGCCGTCGATGTTGCCTTCCAGACCGATGAAGATACCGAAGTCAGTGATGGACTTGATAGAGCCGGAAATCTTGTCGCCTTTCTGGCACTTGGCCGCGAAAGCGTCCCAGGGGTTCTGCATGCACTGCTTGATACCCAGGGAGATACGACGACGTTCTTCGTCGATGTCCAGAACCATAACTTCCACTTCGTCGCCCAGCTGGACGATCTTGGAGGGGTGTACGTTCTTGTTCGTCCAGTCCATTTCGGACACGTGTACCAGACCCTCGACACCCTCTTCCAGCTCGGCAAAACAGCCGTAGTCGGTGAGGTTGGTGATCTTGGCCTTGACGCGGCTGCCCTCGGGGTAGCGACCGGTGATTTCCACCCAGGGATCTTCACCCAGTTGCTTCAGACCCAGGGAAACGCGGTTGCGCTCGCGGTCGAACTTGAGAATCTTGACGTCGATTTCCTGGCCAACTTCTACGATCTCGGAAGGATGCTTGATGCGCTTCCAGGCCATATCGGTGATGTGCAGCAGGCCGTCTACGCCGCCCAGATCTACGAAAGCACCGTAGTCGGTCAGGTTCTTGACGATACCCTTGACGGACATGCCTTCCTGCAGGGTCTCCAGCAGAGCTTCGCGCTCTTCGCTGTTGGCTGCTTCCATAACAGCGCGACGTGAAACAACCACGTTGTTGCGCTTCTGGTCCAGCTTGATGACCTTGAATTCGAGTTCCTTGCCTTCCAGGTGGACGGTCTCGCGAACGGGACGTACGTCAACCAGGGAGCCCGGCAGGAACGCGCGGATAGTGTTGATGTCGACGGTGAAGCCACCTTTGACCTTGCCGTTGATGACGCCCTTAACCACTTCTTCAGCTTCGTGGGCGGCTTCCAGCTCTTTCCAGGCTTCGGCGCGCTTGGCTTTCTCGCGAGACAGCTTGGTTTCACCAAAGCCATCTTCTACGGATTCCAGGGCGACCTGTACTTCGTCACCAATGCTGAGTGTGCACTCGCCGGTGGCGTCGGTGAACTGGGAACGGGGGATGATACCTTCAGACTTCAGGCCCGCGTGAACGGTAACCCAGTCGTTGTCGATGTCGATAACAACGCCGGTTACGATGGCACCGGGCTGCATGTCGACGGTTTTCAGGCTCTCTTCAAATAATTCGGCGAAAGATTCGCTCATTACACATTACCTATAGGTTTGGTTGTCCGGGCCTCCAGCAGGCGCGGGTCAATTAAATTCACACCTCTGCCCCGCCCTGTCTGGATTTCGGCAGGAACCGAGATGTTTAAGCCATTTAAAGGAATTTACGGACGTTAGCCGCTAGTTCAGACCTCTTCGCGTCACTTCGAGCATCACCTGATCAAAAACCTGCTCGATCGGAGTGGCGGTACTATCGATGACGATGGCGTCTTCTGCGGGCACCAGGGGAGAGACAGAGCGGCTTGAATCGCGCGCATCTCTCTCCTGGATGTCCTCCAGAAGGCGCGGGAGACTAACACTTTCGCCCTTTGAAATCAACTGCTTATAGCGGCGCTCGGCGCGCTCTTCGGCAGAGGCCGTGAGGAAAAACTTGAGGGGAGCCGCCGGAAAAACCACGGTACCCATGTCGCGACCGTCAGCGACCAGTCCCGGCGGGCGACAAAACTCGCGCTGCCGGGCGAGCAATGCGTCGCGTACGGCGGGAATCGCAGCGACCTTGGAAGCACCGCGACCGCCCTCTTCCGTGCGAATGACACCGGACACATCGGTACCTTTATAGGCCACCAGCACCTCACCGGAGTCAGCGTAGGTGAAGCTGACATCCAGGTGACGCGCGACCTCGGTGACCGCCGGATGATCATCCAAGCTAAGCCCTTCCATGAGGCAGGCCTGGCCGGTGACACGATACAGGGCGCCGCTATCGAGGAAGTGCCAGCCGAGCTTCTCCGCCAGCAGGTGACTGATGGTGCCCTTACCGGCGCCTGAGGGTCCATCCACGGTAATAACCGGACTCGTCATAGGCTAGCCCGCCTGCGCCGTAATTTGCAGTCCGAGCCCTCGCGCCAATGCGTCAAAACCCGGGAAGGAGGTGGCCACATGATCGCAATCCAGTACCCGGATTTCCTGCTCGGCCCGCAGGGCGGCAATGCTGAACGCCATGGCGATACGATGATCCATGTGCGTGCGAATCTCGCCGCCGCCCATTTTGCCGCCCTCAATGATAATGCCGTCGTCGAGCAATTCGTTGCTGACGCCGAGTGTGTCCAGGCCCTCGGCCATGGCCGCGAGACGGTCACTTTCCTTAACCCGCAGCTCCTCGGCGCCGCGCAAAACTGTGCGACCCTCGGCACAGGCAGCCGCAATAAACAGTACCGGAAACTCGTCGATCGCCAAGGGCACCTGGTCCTCGGGAATTTCGATGCCCTTCAGCGGCGCGTAGCGCACATGAATGTCTGCGACAGGCTCGCCGCCGACCTCACGCTCGTTTTTAAGGGTGATATCCGCCCCCATGAGCGTGAGAATATTGAGAATGCCAATCCGCGTGGGGTTAATGCCCACGTGGGTTAACAACAGATCAGAACCGGGGGCAATGCTTGCGGCCACCAAGAAGAATGCCGCCGAGGAGATGTCCGCCGGCACATCGATTTCACCGCCTTTGAGGCTGCCGCCTCCCTGCAGGCTGATGACTTCATTTTCGCACTTCACCTCATAGCCGAAACCGCGCAGCATGCGTTCGGTATGATCGCGTGTTGGGGCTGGTTCAGTGACGGAGGTCCGTCCCTGGGCATACAGGCCCGCCAGCAGCGCACAGGATTTCACTTGGGCGCTGGCCATGGGCAGGTCGTAGTGAATCCCTTCCAGGGTCTTGCCGCCCTTGATACGCAGTGGTGGACGGCCACCCTCTTCCGACGCAATCTCCGCGCCCATGTTTTCAAGCGGGGTAATCACCCGGCCCATCGGGCGACTGCACAGCGAGGCGTCACCTGTCAGTACAGTATCGAAGGGCTGGCCCGCCATCAGGCCGGCCATCAGGCGCATACCCGTACCGGCATTGCCCAGATCCAGCGGCTCGGACGGTGCTTTGAGACCGTGCAGGCCGACGCCGTGCACGATGACTTCACCCTCGCCGCGGCGCTCGATCTCCACACCCATAGCCTGGAAGGCTCCAAGGGTTGCCAGCGCATCCTCGCCTTCGAGGAAGCCCTTTACGTGGGTAGTGCCCTCGGCCAGGGCGCCGAGCATGATGGAGCGATGCGACATGGATTTGTCGCCGGGAACACGGGCTTCACCATTAATGGTGCCACCGGGTTTGAGCAGGAATTCCATAGTTTTTCTTTCTCTCTAACTTACACACCGTCATTTCTGCCAAGGTAGGAATCCAGAGAGCCATGAGCTACAAACCCATACCTCTCCGGACGCCGGCCAACGCTGGCATGACGACGCAAATTTATTTGCCCTTGGCGCGCTCAGCAAGTATGGCGGCAAATTCGTCCCTGGCCGCCTTGGCACGCGTAAATGTAGCGTGCATTCCGTCGCTATCTTCGCCGGCCACCGCGGTCCGCAGATCGGCCAGATGACCGCTGAACAGGTCTATCGCCTCGAGCAATGCGGCTTTATTGGCTATCGCTATATCTCGCCACATCACCGGGTCAGAGGATGCTATACGGGTAAAGTCTCGAAAACCACCCGCCGCAAATCGGAAGATGTCATCGCTGGCATCTGATTGCGCCAGGGCATCCACCAGCGCATAGGCCAGCACATGCGGCAGATGGCTGGTCGCGGCCAGCACCGCATCGTGCTGAGCCACGTCCATGTCGACCACATCGGCGCCCGTGGCCAGCCACATATCGCGCACCAGGCTCACGGCATCGGCATCGTTCTCGGCCACCGGCGTCAGAATGACACGGTGGTTAATGTACAGGTCCGCGCGCGAAGCGGCGACACCGCTCTGCTCGGAACCGGCGATAGGGTGACCCAGCACAAAGCGGGGGGGATATTGGCCATCGCAGATACGCCGCGCGGCGCGCTCCAGATTACCTTTAACGCTGGCGGCGTCGGTGACAATCGGCGCGTCAGCGCGCCCGGCAATGGCCGGCAGAATCTGCGCCAGCACCTGTTCGGCCACCAGCGTCGGGGTACAGATCACCAGTATGTCCGCGCTGTCGATTACTTCCGCGAGATCCAGGGTAAAACTGTCGATAACGCCCAGCTCCACACCTTTCTCCAGTGACGGCGCGCGATGGCCATAACCAATAACCCGCTCACAAAAGCCATTCGTTTTCAGCGCCCGGGCCAGGGAGCCGCCAATCAGGCCGAGGCCGAGCACGGCCACTGTATTCACACGTGTTGCCATCGGAACCTAGAGCACCGCCTGTGGGTAAGAGCCCAGAGGTTTGAGCAGAATCGACTGCTCTTCCAGCTCTCTGACAATGCCGGCGACGTTCTCGTCCTGCATGTGGCCTTCGAACTCGATGAAAAAGACGTAGGCCCACTTCTCCGTGCGCGAGGGTCGGGTATCAATACGCGTGAGGCTGACACCGGCCTTGCGGAACGGATCCAGCAAGGTAAACAGGGCTCCGGGCTTGTTGCGGCTGGAGACAATAATTGAGGTTTTATCGCGTCCTGACGCAGGCACTTCTTCACGGCCGATGATCAGGAAGCGGGTGGTGTTGTCGGCGTAGTCTTCGATATGTTCGGCGAGCTTCTCAAGACCGTAAAGCTCCGCGGCCATATCGCCCGCGATTGCGGCGACACCGGGAATTTCCAGGGCCATACGCGCGGCTTCGCCGTTGCTGCTGACAGCCTCGCGCTCGATGTCCGGCCAGTTGCGGTCGAGCCAATTGCGACACTGCGCCAGGGCCTGCTGGTGGGCGCAGATGCGCTTGATCTCACCCTTGCCCGTGTGGCCGGCCACCAACAGGTGGTGGGCTATGCCCATCTCGACTTCACCGGAGATCTTCAGGGAAGAATCCATGAAATTGTCCAGAGTGTGGCTGACCATGCCCTCAGTGGAATTTTCCACCGGTACCACACCGTAATTGCATTCGCCCGACTCTACCTGGGCGAACACAGAGGCAATCGTGCCCTGAGGCACGCAGACCGCAGCGTGGCCAAAGTGCTTGATGGCTGCCGCCTGGGTAAACGTACCCTCGGGGCCAAGGTAGGCCACCTGCAGCGGTTTCTCCAGCGCCAGGCAGGCGGACATAACCTCGCGGAAAATATGCGCCACGGTTTCACCCGCCAGCGGCCCCTGCTCGCGATCAATAATGCGCTGTAACACCTGGGCCTCACGCTCAGGACGGTAGTACACCACCTCGGCTTCCGCGTCGCCCGCTTCCTGGGCAGCCTGCACCTCGGCCAGTTTGATGTCGGCCACCCGCTGGGCACACTTGGCCCGACGGCTGATCAGTTGCTGGATTTCCCGATCAATCGCGTCGATATCGACGCGCACTTCATCGAGAGTACGATTGTCACCGTTGTCCGCCATGGGCTTACCCGTTGCGTTGCTCAAAGTCCTGCATGAAAGTTATCAGCGCGTCGACCGCGTCCTCACCCACTGCGTTATAAATGCTGGCGCGCATTCCGCCCACCGAACGATGCCCTTTCAGGTTGAGCAAGCCGGCTTCGTCAGCGTCCGCCAGGAACTGTTTGTCCAGGCCGGCATCAGCCAGGGTGAATGGCACGTTCATCAGCGAGCGGCTCTGCAACTCGACCGGGTTGGCGTAAAAATCCGACCCGTCAATCTCTGCATACAGTTTCTCGGCTTTGCGGCGGTTAACCGCCTCCATCGCCGTCAGACCGCCCTGCTCTTGCAACCAGTCGAACACAAGGCCGGCCAGGTACAGTGCAAACGTGGGCGGGGTGTTGTACATGGAATCGTTGTCCGCCGCCGTCTGCCAGTTCAGCATGGCCGGACACACCGCTTGGGCGTTGCCCAGCAGTTCGCGCCGCACGATGACAATAGTCAGGCCGGCAGGGCCAATATTCTTCTGGGCGCCGGCGTAGATCACACCGTAATCGTCGACGCTGACCGGACGGGACAGAATCGTTGACGACATATCCACCACCAGCGGCGCCGCCGTTTCGGGCACCCAGAAATACTCCACACCGCCGATCGTTTCATTGGGTGTGTAGTGCAGATAGGCCGCGCCATCAGTCAGATGCCAGCTGTCCCGGGGCGGGATGGTGGCAAAGTTGGTGTCTTCGGAAGAGGCAGCCACATTGACATTGCCGTAACGCTTGGCCTCGGCAATGGCTTTCTTGGACCATTGTCCGGTATTGATGTAATCCGCTGTGCCGTTGTCGCCCATGAGATTCAGGGGCACCGCCGAGAACTGGGTGCTGGCACCCCCTTGCAGGAACAGCACGGCGTAGTCATCGGAAATACCCATCAGCTCGCGCAAAGTCGCCTCGGCGCGCTCTGCCACACTCACAACTTCGGGGCTGCGGTGGCTCATCTCCATAATGGACAGGCCAGCGCCGTGCCAATCGAGCATCTCGTCGCGCGCTTTTTCCAGCACCGCCTCAGGCAGAGCAGCAGGACCGGCGCAGAAATTGTACTTGCGAGTCATAGGTCGGATCTCACTTTTAAGGTATCAAAACGGGGACTGCGGACAGACCCCCTTTAAAAGGGGGTCTGTCCCCATTATTCGGATTCGCTATCGACTGAAGGCTCTTCACCAGCTGAGGGCTCGTCAGCGACAGAACTCTCGACGGAAGCCTCAACGATTTCGCCTTCGAGCACCTCGTCATCTTCGGGCTCATCGATACGCTCAACGCTGACCAGCGATTCGCCATCTTTGGTCCGAATCACGCGCACGCCCTGGGTGTTACGGCCCAGGATGGAAATCTCATCCGCGCGGGTGCGTACCAGGGTGCCCTGGTTGGAGATAAGCATCAGTTCATCCCCATCAAACACCTGTACAGCGCCAACCAATTTACCGTTGCGCTCGGTGGTCGCCATCGCGATGACACCCTTGTTGCCACGACCCTTGGTGGGGAACTCAGTGACTTCTGTACGTTTACCGTAGCCATTTTCAGATACCGTCAGTACACGGCCATCTTCGCGCGGCACAATCAGGGAAATCATCTCGTGGCCATCGCCAAGCTTGATGCCGCGAACGCCCTTGGCGGTACGGCCCATCTTGCGCACGTCACCTTCCTTGAAGCGCACCGCCTTACCTTCACTGGAGAGCAGCATGACGTCGCAATCGCCAGTGGTAATCGCGGTACCCACGAGCACATCGCCTTCTTCGAGGTCGAGGGCGCGCAGGCCAACGGAACGCTGGCGTGAGAAATCGGTCAGGGCGGTCTTCTTCACGGTACCGTTGGCGGTTGCCATAAAGATGTAATAGCCTTCGGTGTACTCTTCCACCGGCAAAATCGAGGTGACGCGTTCGCCCTCTTCCAGCGGCAGCAGGTTAACCATGGGCCGACCGCGGGAATTACGCCCGGCCAGGGGAATCTGGTAAACCTTGAGCCAGTAAACCTTGCCGAGGTTGGAGAAGCACAGAATGGTTGCGTGGGTACTCGCAATCAGCAGGTGCTCAACGAAATCCTCGTCTTTCACTGCAGTCGCAGACTTACCCATACCGCCGCGGCGCTGGGCCTGGTAATCGGTGAGAGGCTGGGTCTTGGCGTAACCGCCATGGGAAATGGTGACCACGCGATCTTCCTCGGTGATCAGATCTTCCACCGTCAGGTCGTGCTGAGACGCAGTAATCTCGGTCTTGCGCTCGTCGCCATACTCGGTGACGACCTCTTCGAGTTCCTCGCGGATAACCGCCTTGAGGCGCTCCGGATCCGAAAGGATCTGCAGGTACTCGGCAATTTCACGCAGCTTCTCTTCAAACTCGTTGAGCAGCTTCTCGTGCTCGAGGCCGGTCAAGCGGTGTAGGCGCAGCTCGAGGATCGCCTGGGCCTGGGCCGGTGACAGGTAGTAGTTACCCTCGCGCAGGCCATACATGGGGTCGAGATCATCCGGACGGCAGGCATCGTCACCCGCACGCTCCAGCATACCCATGACATCGCCCGGCTCCCAGGAACGCGCCAGTAGCTTCTCTTTAGCTTCGGCAGAGCTGGGAGAGGCCTTGATCAGCTCGATAACCGGATCGATATTGGCCAGGGCGATCGCCAGGCCTTCGAGGATATGGCCGCGCTCACGTGCCTTGCGCAGCAGGTAAACCGTACGGCGCGTAACCACTTCGCGGCGGTGGCGGATAAATGCCTCAATCACCTCTTTGAGATTGAGGATCTTGGGCTGGCCGTCGACCAGCGCCACCATATTGATACCAAAAACAGACTGCAGCTGCGTCTGAGCGTAGAGGTTGTTCAGGACGACATCGCCCACCTCACCGCGCCGCAGTTCGATCACCACGCGCAGGCCGTCCTTGTCGGATTCGTCCCGCAGTTCGGTAATCCCTTCCACCTTCTTCTCTTTCACCAACTCGGCGATACGCTCAATCAGGCGCGCCTTGTTCAGCTGGTAGGGAATCTCGTGGATGATGATAGTGTCCTTGCCGCGTTTCTCGTCAGTGACCACTTCAGCACGGGCACGCACATAAATACGACCGCGGCCGGTGCGGTAGGCCTGGATGATGCCGGCACGGCCATTGATGATGGCCCCAGTCGGGAAGTCAGGCCCGGGGATATGCTCCATCAGGTCTTCGACAGTGAGTTCAGGCTCGGCCAACAGGGCCAGGCAGCCGCTGATAACCTCAGTGAGGTTGTGCGGCGGGATATTGGTCGCCATGCCCACGGCGATACCGGAGGAGCCGTTCACCAGCAGGCTGGGAATTCGCGTTGGCAGAACGGCGGGAATTTGTTCAGTGCCGTCGTAGTTGTCAACGAAGTCCACTGTCTCCTTGTCCAGATCAGCCAGCATCTGGTGGGAGATTTTCTGCATGCGGATCTCGGTGTAACGCATCGCCGCCGCATTGTCGCCGTCGATGGAGCCGAAGTTACCCTGACCGTCCACCAGCATGTAGCGCATGGAGAAAGGCTGGGCCATACGCACAATCGTGTCGTACACCGCGGAATCACCGTGCGGGTGATATTTACCGATCACGTCACCGACCACACGTGCCGATTTTTTGTAGGCCTTGTTCCAGTCGTTGTTGAGCTCATTCATTGCGAACAGCACGCGCCGGTGCACCGGCTTGAGCCCATCGCGCACATCTGGCAGTGCACGACCCACGATCACGCTCATGGCGTAATCGAGGTAGGATTGCTTCATCTCGTCTTCGATATTGACGGGGAGAATTTCTTTGGCTAAATCACCCATGAATGATGGTTTCCCACGGCCTATCCGGGAGGCCTTGTTCTAAATTAATTATGCTGCGATCGAGAGCCAGGGAGCGTGACCTTACGGCCTGGTGAAACGCCCCTAAACACCCCCGGACACAAACCGCCGATTATACGGAATTGACCGCGTAACTACCATGTTTTTGCTGAATTTCGCCGACATTTACGCCGCTCAGGGGGTATACTCTCGAGCCTTTGCCAGGCCCGCTACAAAGCGCCGGCCAAGCTGATGAAAAATTGACCACCAACAAGCCTGAACCGGGAGCGCAATGAGCCAGATACCGAGCCATGTGGACACCCTTATCCACGCCGATTGGGTCATCCCTGTCGTCCCGCGCGGCACCGTGCTTGAGGGCTACAGCCTGGGCCTGACCGACGATCACATCAGCGCACTGTTACCGCGCGATGAAACCACTGCTATCACTGCCGATGAAGTGCTGGAACTACCCGGTCATGCGCTGCTGCCGGGACTGGTCAATACCCATGGCCATGCCGCCATGAGCCTGTTGCGCGGCTATGCCGATGACCTGCCGCTCATGCCCTGGCTGGAACAACACATCTGGCCCGCCGAGGGCGCCCACGTGGATGCCGGCTTTGTCGCCGACGGCACGGAGCTCGCCATCGCCGAGATGGTCCGTTCCGGCACCACTACCTTCTCTGACATGTACTTCTTTCCCGACACCTGCGCTGCCACTGCACAGCGTCTGGGACTGCGCTGTCAGATCACTTTCCCGGTTTTGGATTTTCCGACGGCCTGGGCGCGCAATGCCGATGAGTACATCAGCAAGGGCCTGCGCCTGCGCGATGAGACCAAGCATCTGGACCTGGTCAATATTGCCTTCGGCCCGCACGCCCCCTACACCGTGTCCACCGACAACCTGCTACGGGTGGCGACCCTGGCCGCAGAGCTCGACGCGGGCATCCAGATTCACCTCCACGAGACCCGCGGTGAGGTACTCCAGGCCGTAGAGGCCGATGGCGCCCGCCCGCTGGATACGCTCAACGAGATCGGCCTGCTGGGACCGCGTACCCAATGCGTCCACATGACCGATCTGGGCGATCAGGATATCGAAACACTGGCCAAGTCCGGGGCCTCGGTGGTGCACTGCCCGCAATCGAACATGAAACTGGCGTCCGGGGCAGCACCAGTGAAGAAACTGCTGGAGGCCGGCGTCAACGTGGCCCTGGGCACCGACAGCGCCGCCAGCAATAACGACCTGAACATGTTTGGTGAAATGCAGAGCGCCGCCTTCCTGGCCAAACTCTCCAGCGAGGATGCCACCGCCCTCACCGCCGCAGACGCCCTCTACATGGCCACCCTGGGCGGCGCCCGAGCCATGGGCCTGGACGACAAGATTGGCAGTCTGGAAACGGGCAAACAGGCAGACGTCATCGCCGTGGATTTGTCCGGCCCGGAATGCCAGCCGCTCTACAACCCGCTGTCGCAGCTGGTCTATGCATGCAATGGCAGCCAGGTGCGCCACAGCTGGGTGGCCGGCAGCCAACTGCTCCGTGATCGTCACCTGACCCGTATAGACTTGCCAGAGCTGCTCGCCCGAGCGAACGACTGGCGCATTAAAATTGAGATGACCCAACAAGCATGAGCACACACAAGAATGTAGACCCGGCGGAAATCGCCAAATTTGAAGAACTGGCATCGCGCTGGTGGGACCGCAACAGCGAATTCAAACCCCTGCACGACATCAACCCCCTGCGCGCCAATTACATCGACCTGCTCTCACCGGTGGCGGGCAAGCGCCTGGTAGATGTGGGTTGCGGCGGCGGCATTCTGGCAGAAGCCATGGCCCAGCGTGGCGCCAACGTCACGGGCATCGATATGGGCGAAGCGCCACTGTCTGTCGCCAAATTGCACGGCCTGGAGTCCGGCGTAGAGGTCGATTACTTCCAGAGCACTGCCGAAGCGCTGGCGGAAAATGAACCGGCGGCCTTCGACATCGTGTGCTGCCTGGAAATGCTTGAGCACGTACCCGACCCGGGTGCTATCATCCAGGCCTGTGCCGACATGGCCAAACCCGGTGCAAATCTCTACTTTTCCACGATCAACCGCAACCTCAAGGCCTACGCCTTTGCCATCGTCGGCGCCGAGCACATTCTGCGCTTGCTACCGGCGGGTACCCACGAATACGACAAGTTCATCAAACCCTCGGAGCTAGCTGGCTGGATTCGTGACGCAGGCCTGTTGTTGAAGGACCAGACCGGGCTGACCTACAACCCAATCACCCAGACCTATCGACTCAACCCCCGGGATGTCAGCGTGAACTACATGGTGCACGCGGTAAAACCCGCATGAAGCCCATGAACCTGAAAGCAGTGCTGTTCGATCTGGACGGCACACTGGTTGATACTGCGGCTGAATTTGTAGTGGTTGTGCAGCAACTGCGCGCCGAGCACGGCCTCGATACCATGGACCCGGAACGGATTCGAGCTTCGGTCTCCAACGGCGCCAGGGCGCTGGTCAACCTGAGCCTGGGTATCGATTTTGACGCACCGGAATTCGAATCCAAGCGCCTGCGCCTGCTCGAGCTGTACGCCGAGGTGCTCGGCACTGCGGCGGCACCCTACCCGGGCATCAGGGACTTGCTGGACGCTTTTGCGGAGCGCGGCATCCGTTGGGGTGTTGCCACCAACAAGCCCAGAGCCTATGCAGAGCCATTGCTACCCCGGATCGGGCTGGACTGCCCAAGTCTGGTCTGCCCCGACGATGTCCAGGACCGCAAGCCCCACCCGGAATCGCTATACCTCAACTGCCGGGAACTGGACTGCGCACCCCATGAAGCTATTTACGTGGGCGATCACCTACGGGATATTGAAGCGGGCAAACGGGCCGGCATGTACACCATCGCCGCCGCCTATGGCTATATCGAGCCGGGCGACAACGCCGCCGACTGGGGCGCTGATGTCGTGGCCGCGCGCAGCGAAGACCTCTACTCACTGATACTCAACGACTGACCGAGCACCCCTTATGAACATCGTACCCGCGCCCGCCGACTACCAGCCTTCAGCCACCCTGCTGGAGGGCAGAACGATACTGGTCACCGGCGCCGGCGACGGCATTGGTCGGGCCGCCAGCCTCGCCTACGCCGCCCACGGCGCTACTGTCATCCTGCTGGGGCGCACAGAGAGTAAACTGGACGCCCTCTACGACCAGATCGAAGCGGCAGGCTACCCGAAACCGGCCATTGTGCCGATGGATCTGCTGACCGTGTCTGAAGAGCAATGCATGCAACTGGTGGCCCAACTGGCAGACGAGTTCGGGCACATCGACGGACTGCTGCACAACGCCAGCGTGCTCGGCGAGCGGCGCCCGATCGAAAGCGCCACCTATGCAGCCTGGCAGGAAGTCATGCAGGTCAATGTGAATGCCACGTTCCTGCTGACACGTCACCTGTTGCCGCTGCTCCAGGCGGCGCCCAGCGCCTCCATCGTATTCACATCCTCCGGCGTAGGCCGCACGGGCCGGGCTTTCTGGGGAGCCTATGCGGTCTCCAAATTTGCCACCGAAGGTCTGATGGAAGTGCTCGCGGCGGAGCTCGATGAAACGTCCAACATCCGGGTGAACTGTATCAACCCAGGCGCTACCAACACGGCCATGCGCCGCTCTGCCTATCCGGCGGAACACCCGGACACCAACCCTGCACCGGAAGACATCATGGGGGCTTACCTGTACTTGATGGGCAAGGATAGCGGAGAGATCAGCGGTAGTTCCTTCGATGCTCAGCCGTAGCGCTGGCACCCGAACCAAGATATCCGCCAGCGAAATGAACCTGCGCAGCCTGCTCACCCCCTCCTCGCGCCCCTGCTCACATTTGCAGCCGCCCCTCTGTATGCGGCTGACCAGGTGCCGGAGTGCGTCGGCACCAGCCAGGCGCACAGTTTGGAAACCGGACAGCGTGGCGAATCGCGCTCCGAGCACAATACGCTGCTGATTCGCCGCCACGAGGGCAAAATGTATCTGGGGCTGGGAAAAGGGGCACTCATCGAGGCCAGTGATAACGGCAAGCAGCTCGCCTACAGCGATGAGCCCAACATGCTCGGCACCCGCAGCCTGAGCTACACCCCCTCAAGCGGCGCCATCAGGTATGAGGCCGCTGCAACACGGTACAATAAGGCAATTGGGAAACAAACATTCGAGGGCACCTGTTCGCCCTCGCAGAAGAGCCGCAGCTAACGGGGACGCCGCCGCGACTTGGCCGCACCGGGGCCTTTGCGTTTGGTGAACTGGCGCTCCATCTTTTCGCGCTCTTTGTGGGTGCCGCGCTTCTGATTCTTCAGCTCCATATCGGCCATGCGATACAGGCTTTTCAATTCCTTGGGCTCCAGTTCCACCCACTGCCCCTGCTTGACCTTGGAGGGAATGAAAACATCGCCGTAGCGAACGCGCTTCAGACGTGACACGGTGAGGCCCTGGGACTCCCAAAGACGGCGCACTTCGCGATTGCGGCCTTCCATAATGACGACGTAAAACCAGTGATTTATACCGTCGCCACCGCCGTCCTGAATATCGGTAAAGCGGGCGACACCGTCTTCCAGCATCACCCCCTCAAGCAGGCGCTTGAGCATCTCTTCATCCCATTCACCCATGACTCGAACCATGTACTCGCGTTCGATATTGGCCGAGGGATGCATCAACGTGTTGGCCAGCTCGCCATCGGTGGTGAACAGCAGCAGGCCCGAGGTGTTGTAGTCGAGACGACCAATGGATATCCAGCGCCCGGCCTTGAGTTTTGGCAGGCGCTCGAACACCGTGCGGCGCCCCTGGGGATCCTTGCGCGACGAAACCTCGCCGGTGGGCTTGTGATACAAAATGCAGCGGGTTTCCTGTGCCGGCGCGCGATCCAGCGGTCGACCGTCAACAGTAATCCGATCGCGATCCTCTACCCGATCACCCAGACGGGCCGGCTTGCCGTTAACCGCTACGCGGCCGGACTCAATCCAACGCTCCATCTCGCGACGCGAGCCGATACCGGTTCGCGCCAGCACCTTCTGCAGTTTTTCACCCGCAACAGGTTTCTCTTCAGGCGCTGCATCCGCATCCACCTCCACGACATTGTCGCTGGGCTTGCGCTTGGAGCTGGGCTTAGCGGCGCTGCCTCGCGCCTTTCCATAGGGAGATGACATACTAATCAGGCCTGGTTTTCGGGCTTGGCGAGTCCCGCCAGGTTGTCTTGACCATCTATGAGCTCAGGGCTGTCTGCCAGCTCAGGGCTGTCTGCCAGCTCAGGGCTGTCGACCGGCTCAGGGCTGTCGCCCGGCTCAGCGCTATCCACGGGCTCGGCGCTGTCGGTTAGGTCAGACATGGCCTCAGCCAGGTCATCAGCAGATTCGGGGGTCTCCGGCGCTGCCTCGTCGGAGTCTACAGGCGCCGGGGCAGCGGCGATAAAGTCGGCGTAGGGCTCATCAGCGGCGACGTGATCGGTACCGCCTACCACGATCAATTCCGGCGCATCCTGCGGGGCACTGCCCTCTTCACCGGTGGCAGTTTTTTCACTGTCCTTGAGCGGCTCACTGAAGCCCAGCTCGGCATTGAGCGTTTCCAGGTCGCGAATCTCTGCCAGGGCCGGCAGTTGATCGAGGTTCTTCAAATTGAAATAGTCCAGGAATTGACGCGTCGTCGCGTACATGGCCGGGCGACCTGGTACATCGCGATGCCCCACAACGCGAATCCACTCACGCTCGTGCAAAGTCTTGATGATGTTGGAGCTCACCGCCACGCCGCGAATCTCCTCAATCTCACCGCGGGTAATGGGCTGACGATAGGCAATCAGTGCCAGCGTCTCGAGCAGCGCACGCGAGTATTTGGCCGGGCGTTCCTGCCACAGTCGGGCCACCCAGGGACTGAGATTCTGGCGCACCTGAAAACGAAAGCCGCTGGCGACCTCTACCACTTCGAAACCACGATCCTCACAGCGCTCGGCCACTTCTTTCATGGCCTCGCGAATCGCGGCGTTCTCAGGCCGTTCGTGCTCCTCGAACAACTCGGCCAGCTGCGCCACCGACAGCGGCTTACCTGCGGCCAGCAACGCACCTTCGAGAACCTGTACCAGACCAGTTTCTGACATGTTATTCGGACCTTGCCTTAACGTGGATGGGACCGAATGAATCGGTCTGCACAATTTCCACCAATGATTCCTTGATCAATTCCATCACCGCCAGGAACGTGACCACCACGCCCAGGCGACCTTCCTCAGCAGTAAACAACGCCACGAAAGGCACAAATTGTTGCCCTGCGAGCTGCTCCAGAACATCCGACATACGCTCACGCGTCGAAAGGGCCTCGCGTTGAATATGGTGGCTCTCGTACATATCGGCGCGGCGCAGCACTTCCGACAACGCCACCAGCAACTCGCGCATATCGACGTCGGGATCGGGGCGGACCCGGTTGATATCCGGCGGATTGGCGCTGCCGACCCAGGTGTCGCGCTCCATGCGCGGCATTTCCTCGATATCCTCTGCGGCCTTCTTGAACCGCTCGTACTCCTGCAAGCGCCGGATCAGCTGGGCGCGAGGATCTTCCTCGTCCTCGTCGACGTCCGTGGAGCGCGGCAACAGCATGCGTGACTTGATCTCTGCCAGCATAGCCGCCATCAGCAGATACTCCGCCGCCAGCTCAAACTGCATAGCATCCATGAGATCGACGTAGTGCATGTACTGCTCGGTGATCTTGGATACGTCAATATCGAGAATATCGAGATTCTGGCGTTTAATCAGGTACAGGAGCAGGTCGAGGGGGCCTTCGAAGGCCTCCAGAAACACTTCCAGCGCCTGTGGGGGGATGTACAAATCCTTGGGCAGTTCAGTGACCGCCTGCCCCATCACCACGGCGAATGGCATCTCGCCCTGCTGAGGAAAATCCGGTCCGGCAGTCACCGGGGATTCAGGCGCGTCGGCGGCCCCTCGGGGGCTTCGGCGGGTACTTCGGATTCGGGTTCGTTGGCAGACACGGGATTACCTGTGGTTATCTGCCAACAGTATACAGGATCAGTCCTCGAATGGGGCAATATCGCCCTTGCCGGCACGCATCACCAGCGGGGTATCTTCGACCATGTCCACCACCGTGGTAGCCTCCATACCGCAATAGCCGCCATCGATGACCAGATCGACATCGTGCTGCAGGGTTTCGCGAATATCGTAGGGGTCAATCAGCGGATACTCATCACCGGGCATAATCAGGGTGACACTCATCATGGGCTCACCCAGATCCGCCAGCAGGGCCTGGGCGATAGCGTTGTCCGGCACCCTCAGGCCCACGGTTTTCCGCTTGGGGTGCATGAGACGCCGCGGCACCTCAGAAGTGGCCCGCAGAATAAACGTGTAGGGGCCCGGCGTGCAGTGCTTGAGCAGCCGGTATGCGGCATTGTCGACTCGCGCGTAACTGGCAATCTCCGACAGGTCACGGCAGACCAGGGTGAAGTTGTGGCGATCATCGAGCTTGCGAATGCGGCGGATCCGGTCCAGGGCATTCTTGTCCCCCAGATGGCAGCCCAGGGCATAGGCGGAATCCGTTGGATAGGCCACCACACCGCCCTCGCGCACGATATCGGTAGCCTGGCGTATCAGGCGTTTCTGCGGGGTTTCGGGATGTATCTGGAAAAACTGGCTCACCGGGCCTCCTGCGATTGCACTGCCGAACGGCCGGGGCCGAAGTGTTGCCACACCCCGGCCCGGGCCTCGAGACGCTGCAATTCTACACCCAAGGACGGGCTATAGGGGCCGTCGCGATGAAAATCACTGCCGGCGGAAATTTCCAGCTCGAAATCTTCCGCCAGGCGCAGTAACTGGGCCACCTGGTCGGGCGTTTGCCGCCCGCTAAGCACCTCAATGGCGCTGCCGCCTGCGATGGCAAAGTCCTTCACCAGCCGACGCAGTTTCATGCGCGTGTATTTGTACTTGAGGGGATGCGCCAGCACCGCAATGCCACCGGCGTCGACAATCCAGCCAACGGCGCGGGCAAGCTCGGGCCAGAAGGCTTTGACATCGCCGGGTTTGCCCTGGCCCAGGTATTTGTCGAAGGCCGTGTTGCGGTCTGGCACATGTCCCTGAGCCACCATCCAGGCCGCGAAGTGCGGCCGCCCCAACTGGCTGTTACCCGCCTCTGCCAGGGCGCCCTCCAGTGCACCGGTAAAGCCGCGATCCGCCAGCTTTTTGCCGATTTTGACGCCGCGCTCAGCCCGGGCCACGTCCAATTCTGCGAGGCCTTCCTGCATCGCGGGGTGACTGCAGTCCATACCCAGACCCACAACGTGAATTGTGGTGCCGGACCAGCGGCAGGAATACTCGATGCCAGGCACCAGTTCTACACCCGGGAAGTCTGATTGATACTGGCGTGCCTCAAGATACCCGGCCACGGTGTCGTGGTCGGTCATGGCAAACAGCTCAATACCGGCATCGCTGGCGCGCTGTAACAGTTCGCGCGGCGCGAGGGCACCATCTGAAGCTGTGGTATGGGTATGGAAGTCAATCAACACAATCTTTACACTTAGGCGCTCCGACACTTCAGTGCCGGATCAACAATAATCAGTGGACATCCCACATAGTAACAGCCGAGGTATACGGCACACCATGAAGCAATTGGCAGAATTCATCCCCATCGCCCTCTTTTTCATCGTCTACCAGTTGGACGGCGAAACCCTTGCCCTGGGTGGGTGGGAATACACCTTTGACGGTATTTTCACCGCCACCGCCGTCCTCATGGTAGCCACTCTTGTGCAAGTGGGGCTCACCTGGGCACTGACCCGGGAACTGGAAAAACGCGCCCTGTGGATGGCGGCCGCCATCATTATCTTCGGCGGCGCCACGCTGGTGTTGAGAAATGAATTGTTTATCCAGTGGAAGCCGACCATTTTCAACTGGGTGCTGGCACTGGCGTTTGGTGGCTCGCAATTTATCGGCGACAAGAACCTGATGGAGCGCACTCTCGGCAGCCAGATCGTCCTGCCCCGCTACGTCTGGACGCGCCTGAACATGCTCTGGGTGGGCAATTTCACCCTGGTGGGAGCGCTCAATCTGGTCGTCGCATACAGTTTCTCTGAAGCCACATGGGTCAGCTACAAGCTCTACTCCGCTATCGGCTTTACCCTGGCGCTGACCATTCTTACTGCCATTATTATCAGCCCCCATCTCAAAGAAGACACCCCCGTGACTGACAATCAGGAAGCCTGAAACATGTTGTATGCCATTCTCTGCGAAGACGTCGAAAACAGCCTGTCGTTGCGCGCCGAAGCGCGACCGGCCCACCTGGAGCGCATCCAGGAACTGGTCGATGCCGGCCGTCTGCTGGTCGCAGGCCCCCACCCGGCCCTGGATTCCGAAGATCCCGGTGAAGCCGGCTTTACCGGGAGTCTGATTGTCGCTGAATTTGATAGCCTCGAGGCAGCCACCGCCTGGGCCGACGCCGACCCCTATGTCGATGCCGGTGTTTTTGCCAAAGTCACGGTCAAGCCCTACAAGAAGGTGCTGCCCTGACCCCTGCTGGCATCGTGTCGACGGCTGCAACGCAGGCACATGTCACGCCTACTAATGCACCTGATTCGGCGCTAAACTAGCGCCCCTCCACCACACGCTAAAAAGGTTCTTGTTTTGTTGCGCTCTTTGCCCATCTTGTTGTTCTCTCTATTTCTCACCATGGGTACCCAGGCGCAGGAAACCCGTTACGTCAGTGACCAGGTGTTCATTGTTCTGCACAAGGGCCCGGGCGCAGAATATCGCTGGGCTGCAAAACTGACACCGGGCACACGTCTCAACGCTGGGAGCACACAGGGTGACTGGACCGAAGTCACCACAGCGCGGGGCACCCCCGGCTGGGTACGCACCGAATTTCTGACGGCAGAACGCCCCGCCCAGGTGCAACTAACCGCTGCCGTCGCGCGTGCCGACCAACTCTCCGAACAAAATGCCACGCTCAATAGCGATCTTGGCTCACTGCAGGCTGAGAAAAACGATTTACTCAATCGCATTGCCAGCACCGAAGCCGACCTGGCCGCGGTCAGTGGGGAGCTGTCCGAACTCAAGACCATTTCCGGTAATGCTGTGCAACTGGACGTGGACAATCGGCGCCTGGTGGAAGAATCTGAGAAGCTGCGCGCTGACGTAGACACTCTCGAAGCAGAAAACCTGCGCCTGAACGACAAGCTCAAGAGCGAGGCGTTCATGAATGGGGCACTTGCTGTTTTGCTGGGCGTCATCATCACGCTGGTTGTGCCCCGCCTGTGGCCAAAACGCCGCAAACCCTCAAGCTGGGGCTCCAGTTGGTAGCCCACCGCCGCGCATACGGAGACAAGAAATGCTGAAGACGTTTACCCTGATCCTGGCCCTGGTCCTGGCCCCCGCCGCTGTCGCGGCTGACAAAGAAGAGACGCCGCTGCCCAATCCACTGGTCACGGTAAAAACCTCCGATGGCACGTTTACCCTGCGCCTGTTCCGCGACAAGGCGCCAGCCACAGTGGAGAATTTCCTCAAATACGTCGATGAGGGTTTTTACAATGGAACCATTTTCCATCGTGTCATCCCTGACTTCATGATTCAGGGCGGCGGATTTGTCGCCGACATGAGCGAGAAAGAAACCCACGAGCCCATCAAGAACGAATCTCGCAACCGCCTGCACAATACCCGCGGCACAGTGGCGATGGCGCGAACCAATGATCCCGACTCAGCCACCTCCCAGTTCTTTGTCAATCTGCGCAATAACCTGCGCCTGGACTGGGCACCGGGACGCGACGGCTACACCGTGTTTGGCGAAGTCATTGAAGGCATGAAAGTGATCGACTTCATCGCTACTGTTCCCACCGGTCAGGCCGGGCCGCACAGCGACGTACCCACAGAAACCGTGACCATTATCGAGGTCAAACGGAAATCCATTCTGTGATCGCCCTGTCGGTCAACCTCAACAAAATTGCGCTAATCCGCAATTCCAGGGATACGACCAATCCCAGCGTTCCCGAGCACGCGCAAATGTGTATTGATGCAGGTGCCGACGGGATTACCGTCCATCCGCGGCCGGACCAGCGACACATCCGCGCCCAGGACTGCTTCGACCTGGCCGCGATGCTCGAGGTGGAGTTCAACATCGAAGGCAACCCCTTCACTGCTGCGCGCAAAAGCGAGCGCCCAGGCGTTAGCGACTACCCAGGCTTTATGGAGCTCGTGCGGGAAATCCGTCCGGCCCAGGTCACACTGGTACCGGATGGGGATGGCCAGCTCACCTCTGACCACGGCTTTGACCTCAAAAAAGATGGTGATCGTGTAGCCCCTCTGGTAGCCGAGCTGCAATCGCTGGGCATTCGCACCAGCCTGTTCATGGACCCGGATGAAGAGCAGATTCGCCTCGCCGCGCAAACGGGCACACAGCGCATAGAGCTGTATACCGAGAGCTACGCGCACGCCGTGAAGACAGGTGAACAAGTTGAAGAGACACTCGCCAGGTTTGTTCGTGCCGGTGAAGTGGCCGCGGAAGAAGGCCTGGGGCTGAACGCCGGACACGATCTGGACCTGCATAACCTGCCGCGCTTCGCCGCTGAGGTTCCCGCACTACTGGAGGTCTCTATCGGCCACGCATTAACCGTCGATGCCATTCGTATGGGCCTTGCCACTACTGTCGCTGCCTATCAGCGCGCGTTGGGTAAATAGTGGACCCGCAGCTTCAGGCCCTGCTGGACAAGCAGGCCATCACTGAACTGGTGCACGCCTACTGCAATGCCTCTGACCGGCATGATCACGACAAACTGCGTGAGCTTTACCACCCGGATGCTACCGATGACCACGGAGCCTTCTTTAAGGGCCTAGCCATGGAATTCATCGACCAGTTGCCGCAAATCCAGGCCCCCATGGAAATTCTCCATCACAATGTAACTACCGTGAACCTGGCGCTGGAAGTTGACTACGCGGAAGGTGAAATCTACGTGTTGGCCTTCCACAAGGTGCGCACAGAAGAAGGTACCCTGGACTTGATGATTGGCGGCCGCTACTTCGATAAATACGCCAAGCGCGCAGGCCAATGGAAATTTTCCGAGCGCGCGGTGGTGGCGGACTGGGCTACAATTACCTCACCTTCGGCGGTAGATTTATCCCATCCACTGATCGACGGATCGCATCTCGGCTGCCCGGGCCACAAGACCCCTCTTACTCATTCTTCCGGCTGTTGCGACGCGGTGAACGGACAAAATAATGTCAAACAGTAACAACAACACAAGGTAACCCCTATGAACAAACGTACCCTACAAATCATGACCCTGGCACTGCTGCCGCTGGCCTCTCTCAGTTTCGCTCAAGATCTCGGCAAACTGGTCGAGGCAGTGGACAAAGAGAAGGCCGTAGATTCGGTCGATACCGACAAGATGACGGATGCCGTGAGTGGTGACAATATCGACTACAAGAAAGCCTACGATGCAGTCGACATGGAAAAGGCCGCAGATTCTGTCGATGTGGACAAGGTCAAAGAGGCCATCAGCTCACCTTCCGAATAAGCTCACTCACTATGCTCGGGCCGCGCGCTTTACTTACTCGCTTGCAACGTCTGCGGAAGCGGCCCGACCATCAAATCGTGCTGCACCTGGGGACACGTAAAACCGGCACGACCGCCATTCAACAGTACCTGGCGAAGCATCAGCAAGACCTCTCCAGGCACTTCCTGCACCGCGGCGACCCCAACTCTTCACTATGGATGACCCAGGCATTTAGCGACAACCTCGGTGACAAAGGCATCTATAAAGGACGAAACCTTCCACCGGAGGAACTGGCACGACTGCGCGAGCTGGCTCGCTGGGGTCTTTCCCGGCAAATTAATAAGCTGGGTTCAAAAGACGCTGTGCTATCAGCAGAGGTGATGGCGTCCATGAGCGAGGAAGAACTGGCGGAGGCACGCACTTTCTTCAGCCAACGCTTCACGGATATCGCCACCCACATCTACTTCAGGCCCATGAAGTCACTCATGGAGAGCTCGTTTCAGGAACGCCTGAAGCATCGCCACACCAACCTGGAGGAAGACTACGCGTTTGCCTATCCCTCCAGAATCAGAATTCTCGACAAGGTCTTCGGCAAAAGCCAGGTCCATGTGCACAAGTTTGATCGCCGCCACTTTCCGGATGGCAATATCGTTCAGCATTTTCTCAATGCCATCGGGGAAAACCACACGGCCCAAACGCTCTCTGTGGACAATGAAAGCTTGTCCCTGCCGGCAATCCAATTGTTGTATCACTACCGCAAGGCGCAACCGGCCAGGGACATTAACGACCGCAAGATCGTCCGCCGTCTCACCGAACTCGAAGGTCCGCCCCTGCGCTTTCATAGCACCCTGTACGACAAGCTATTGCGGCGCAAATCCCGTGACATGGACGAATTTGAGAAGCGCGTCGGCTTTTCCGTTGACGAGGATCTGTGCGCCAACGATGCTGGTGCTATTAGCTCTGAGGAAGATCTATTAGCTGTACCGCCCTCCGCATTGGAATGGTTGGCAGAAGCGATTCAGCAACCCGTGACGACCTCTGAAGGTGGGGTTGCATCGATGGTCATGGCGCTGGGCGATGATGCGCCGTCGTGCACGGCGAACGGCCGTGCCTGACCCGGTGTTCCGCGCTTTTCAGCGCAGCGATGAAGCGGCATGCCTGGCGATTTTCGATGACAATTGTCCGATGTTTTTCGCCCCCAATGAAAGGGAAGACTATCTTGCCTTTATACGCAGCGCGGGCACTGGCTACGAAGTGTGTACGGAGGGAGAGACCACAGTAGGTGCCTACGGGATCTATTCACAGAGCGGGCAGGAAGCAAGCCTTAACTGGATTCTAGTGTCTCCGCATCATCAGGGCAGTGGTCTCGGTTCGGCCATCATGACGCGGGCTATCGCGGCAGCTCGCCAACATGGTGCCAGCGCAATCACCATCGCTGCCAGCCATAAATCCGCGCCGTTCTTCGCACGATTCGGAGCGAACATCCTTTCGGAGCTTGAGCATGGCTGGGGACCAGATATGCACCGGGTCGATATGACGCTGGCAATCTAGCGTTTACAGCGTTGCGAGTTTCTCGCGCATTACATCAGGCACCCGCAGCTTGGCTTTGCTGTCCATATCCACGTGTACCAGCACCGCCTTGCCCTTCACAACCAGCTCATTGTTCTGGTGCATTTCACATTCCATCGTAAGCGAGGTGTTGCCGGCAAAAACGCGCGACATGTTGATAGTCACATCTGAGCCGTAGAAAGTTTCGCGAAGATAATCCAGGGTGACAGAAGCCACCAGCCAACGCCCCTCAGACCGAGGGCCATCGCGCAGGTAATTCAATGCGTCGGTGCGCGCCACCTCAAACCACACGGACATCACCGCATTGTTGATGTGACCCAGGGCATCGGTCTCATTAAAACGCGGCGTAATCCGCGTAACAGGAATTCCCACGCCATCAGCCTCCGACAAGGCTGATCATGACGCCGGCAGCCACCGCAGACCCAATCACACCCGCCACATTAGGTCCCATGGCATGCATTAACAGGAAATTATGGGGGTTGGCTTCCAGGCCCAATTTGTTGCTGACTCGGGCGGCCATGGGTACCGCAGAAACACCGGCGGACCCAATCAGCGGATTGATCGGCGTGGCACTCAGGCGATTCATGAGCTTGGCAATGAGTACGCCAGAAGCGGTGCCAATGCCAAAGGCGACAATGCCCAGGCCGAGGATACCCAACGTATTCATGTCCAGGAACTTATCCGCAACCAGTTTGGAGCCGACAGACAGCCCGAGAAAAATGGTAGTGATGTTTATCAGCGCGTTCTGCACCGTGTCCGACAGCCGATCGACAACACCACACTCTTTCATGAGATTACCGAAGCAGAACATACCCAACAGCGGCGCTGCGTCAGGCAATAGCAAGGCAACCAGAATGAGCAACGCCAGTGGAAAAACAATTTTCTCACGCTGGGAAACCGGCCGTAGCTGCACCATTTCAATTTTGCGCTCTTCTTCCGTGGTCAGGGCACGCATAATCGGCGGCTGAATCAGCGGCACCAACGCCATGTAAGAGTAGGCTGCCACGGCAATCGCTCCGAGCAGGTCTGGCGCCAGAACGCTGGAGACATATATGGCCGTGGGGCCGTCGGCGCCACCGATAATGCCTATCGCAGCGGCATCCGCGACGCTGAAGTCCATCACGCCCAGCGAGGTCAGGGTCACCGCGCCCAATACCGTGGCAAATATGCCGAACTGCGCCGCGGCACCCAGAAACAGGGTTTTTGGATTCGCCAGCAGCGGCCCGAAATCAGTCATAGCGCCCACTCCCATAAAGATGACCAGCGGGGCAATGCCCGACGCGATAGCGACCGAGTAAAAGCTGTACAACATACCGTTGCCGTAGCCGGCATCCAGTGCCAGTTGCTGCGCCGCAAGATGTGCGCCGGCCCCGGCATTGTCATAGGCGACCTGGATATCTTTGGCACTGTCGTAGACTGTCACGCCCAATGCACGGGCAAATTCTGCCAGCATCGCCGGGTCAGCTGCATGCAACGCATTTTCGACGGCGGAATACGCCAGCCCTGCACCGGGAATATTGGCGAGAATACCGCCAAAGCCGATTGGCACCAGTAGCAGTGGTTCAAAGTTTTTGCGAATGGCCAAAAACAGAAGCCCCAGGCCGATGAGCATCATGACGACCTGGCCCACCTGTATCTGGGCGAGTCCAGAAGAATTCCAAAGAACGAGAAGATTATCCATCGCTGACTTAGTCCAGGGTAATCAGGGAGTCGCCGACAGCCACCGTATCGCCGACTTTCACATCGACACTGGCCACTGTGCCATCGCGACTGGCGCGAACCTCGGTTTCCATCTTCATCGCCTCGAGAATAATAATGACATCGCCGGCAGAAACGCTGTCACCGGGGGCGACGTTCACCTTGAAAATATTACCGGCCAGCGGCGCTGGCAGCGGTTCGCCCGCGCCGCCCACAGCAGCAGCTGGCGCGGGCGCTGCCGCAGGTGTTGCAACGGGGGCAATGCTGGAGATATCGCCGCCTTCGCTCACCTCGACAACATAGGCGTTGCCGTTGACCTTCACTGTGTAAACCTCGGCCTCGCCAGGCGCTGCAACCGGGGCTGCGGGCACCGGCTCCGGTTCATTGCCCGGTGCTGGTTCAAAGGCATCCGGATTACCGCGGTTTTCGAGAAACTTGAGACCAATCTGCGGGAACAGCGCGTAAGTCAACACGTCATCGATTTCGCCATCGCCTGTTGCCAGGGACAGGTCTTTCTCTGCCGCCAGCTTCAGCAGTTCATCGCGCAGCACATCCAGCTCGGGTTCGAGCAGGTCTGCGGGGCGGCAGGTAATGGCTTCTTCGCCGTCAAGCACCCGTGCCTGTAATTCGGACTTTACGGCTGCCGGCGTCGAGCCATACTCGCCCTTGAGTACCCCGGCGGTTTCCTTGGAAATGGACTTGTAACGCTCTCCGGTTAATACGTTGAGTACCGCCTGGGTACCAACGATCTGAGAGGTCGGTGTCACCAGCGGAATATAACCGAGGTCTTCGCGCACGCGTGGTATCTCTTCCAGCACCTGGTCGAGTTTGTCCGCTGCGCCCTGCTCCTTGAGCTGGCTCTCCATATTGGTCAGCATACCGCCGGGCACCTGGGCGACCAGAATGCGCGAATCGACACCCCGCAGTGAACCTTCATGCTTGGCGTACTTTTTGCGCACGTCGCGGAAGTAGGAGGCGATTTCTTCCAGCAGATTGATATCGAGCCCCGGATCGCGATCGGTGCCCTTGAGCATAGCCACCACCGTTTCGGTGGGTGAATGGCCGTAAGTCATAGACATTGACGATATGGAGGTATCCACATTATCAATTCCGGCTTCCACACATTTCAAAATCGTGGACGTTGATAAACCGGTGGTCGCGTGACAGTGCAGGCCGATAGGAATATCACAGGCGTCTTTGAGGCGCTTGACCAACTCATAGCCTTCATAGGGATGGAGCAGACCGGCCATATCCTTAATAGCGATCGAGTCCGCCCCCATGTCCTCAATACGTTTGCCCTGGTCCACCCAGGTATCGATATTGTGAACGGGGCTGGACGTATAGGAGATGGTGCCCTGGGCATGCTTGTCGACAGCCTTAACCGCCCGCAGCGCAACGTCGATATTGCGCATATCGTTCATGGCGTCAAACACTCGGAATACGTCTACACCGTTTAATGCCGCCCGCTCCACAAATTTCTCGACGACATCGTCGGCATAGTGGCGGTAACCGAGAATATTCTGGCCGCGAAACAGCATCTGCTGCGGTGTGTTCGGCATCGCCTTTTTCAGTTCGCGAATGCGCTCCCAGGGATCTTCACCGAGATAGCGAATACAGGCATCGAAAGTCGCCCCACCCCATGTTTCCAGAGACCAGAAGCCCACCTGATCGAGCTTGGCAGCAATCGGCAGCATATCTTCAATGCGCACCCGGGTCGCCAACAGCGATTGGGAAGCATCCCGCAGCACGACATCCGTAAGGCCCAGGGGGCGTTTGTTCTCTTCCATGGACATACCTCTATTGCGACTTTTTATTGCGGTGCTGATGAATGGCGGCCGTTATCGCAGCGACGACCTCACCTTCCGCGGGCGCGGCGGATACGGGCTTGCGCGGTGCGGGCTCGGGGGCTGGCAACTCGGGAAAATAACGTGTCACCAGGCGTGACATCATGGTGGTAATCACCACCAGCAGCGCCAGAAATACCACAACGGTGCCCATGCCGTACACCATCAGCTCAACGCCCTGGCCAACAATATCGTCTGTCATTTCACTACCGTAACCGGAAAGGGATTGCGGGAGCCGATTGAGGCTCCCACCGAAAGTTCATAATAATAAATCAGTCGGGCTTATTGCGCCATTGGCGGGGCTTGCGGTTGACATTCCCCTATGGGGGTAGGCCAGCGTATAATCCGCGGCCTCCCCCTGACCGGTACCGCGCGATGCGCCTGATGATCGCCCCAATGGAGGGCGTTGTTGATCACACCATGCGTACTCTGCTCTCCTCTGTGAGCAGGGTGGATCGCTGTGTCACTGAATTTGTTCGCGTCAGCAATCAACTGCTACCACCGCGGGTGTTCTATCGCCTGTGTCCCGAACTGCACGACGGTGGCACCACCCCGTCAGGCGCGCCAGTATATGTTCAGATTCTGGGCGGCGACCCCCAGGTGGTGGCCGAGAATGCTGCGCGTGCCGCAGAACTGGGTGCACCGGGTATCGACCTTAACTTTGGCTGCCCGGCCAAAACCGTGAACAACTCCAATGGCGGCTCCATACTTTTGCGCGAGCCTGAGCGGGTTGCTGCCATCGCTGCGGCGGCGCGACAGGCAGTGCCCAGCCACGTCCCGCTGACCGTTAAGACCCGCCTTGGCTACGAAGACAGTCAATTGTTCAAGGACATCGTCCGCGGCATTGGGGAGGCCGGCGCAACTGAATTGACGGTGCATGCGCGCACCAAGCGTCACGGTTATCGGCCCCCAGCCTACTGGGAAGAGATTGCTACTGCGCGCGAGCTGCTCGACATTCCGATAATAGCCAACGGTGAGATATGGAGCCCAGAGGATGCCCAGCGCTGCCGCGAGGTCAGCGGCTGCGATGATCTCATGCTAGGTCGCGGCGCCCTGTGCCGCCCCGATCTGCCCGCTATCATCCGGGCACTGGACAACGGTGAACCGGCGCATGCATTGCGCTGGGAGCACGTATTGCTGCTGGTGAGTGGCTATCTGGATGCCACGATCGAGGCATACGATGCACGCTGCGTGGGCAATCCGATCAAGCAATGGCTGGTGTACCTGCGTTGCTATTACCCACAGGCTGCGGTGCTGTTTGAGCGTATCAAGCGTCTGCGAGCCCCCGAGGAACTGCGCAGACTACTGGACGACGAAATAGAAGCTGCGCCCGTTACCGGACGCAGTGCGGCCTGAGCTGAATCAGGCGGAGACTTTGGCGGGCTGACTGACCTCCAGCTCCAGGGCATAAATGTCCTGCTGAAGCTGTTCCAACTCCGACTGCACCGAGGCTTTCCAGAGGCTGGCAATCTCTGCTTCCTCCTCAATCTGGGTGGCGATATCCAGTGGGTCGCGCTCGAGATCGAGCACACCGAAATCCGTGCCCAGCGCCTTGACACCGACACCGGCCTGGAACGCAGAGAGCATCAGATAGCCGCTTTTGAGATGCTCGGCCAGGCGCACGTCCTCGCTATTGGCAATGCACATCTTCAGCGCGACTTTCAGTTCATTCTTGGGATGTGGCAGGGAATCCTGATCAACAATACGTCCCGGCATGGGGGGCTGCATTTCCAGGTAACGGGCGTAGTCCAGTACCTTGCGCTGAGCATCGACATAACCCAGTTGCTTCTCCTCCACTCGTCCCCGACCGAAGATACGGGTAAAAATTGCCATCACGTTGCCTCCTCAATGCACTGCAGGGCATGTTTTTCATGCTGTCTATTGCATCGCATCGAGGCGACAGGTTGCATTGCCGTTCACGACAGCTGCATGTTTATCGGCGCCAATTAGGCTGCGATCAGTGACGCCGCGGAGCGCGAAGGTAGTGCATGAGACTGAATGCCAGGAACGCGGCCAGCAGATAAAGCGGCCCGCGCAAGGGGAACGAGTAGCGGGGATCTGACTGTGTACACAGATAGACCAAACTGATGTAGAGGACCAGGAAGCCGACGGCAAAGGGTATCGTCGCAGGGCGCACCAACATGGCCAGCAACAGGCCCAACAGGCCGCACCAAAGGAGTGGCGCGTGCATCGTGCGCATCAAACGGTAGGTGAAGTCAGCCGTCTCTGACACGTGGTAGAGAGAATAGCGCACTGGATAGATGTAAATGTCCCGGTAACCGACCTGCACGTCCCAACCCCACAACAAGCGTGGCTTTTCGAGAACATACCAGGACAACATTCCCCATGGATCGGCAACCACTTTAGCGCGCCAGGTATCGACAAACCTGCCGAAATCGCCATCGATGTCTCGGTAGTCCCTATCGGCGGGATTAGCGGGGTCGCGCTTCTCCGCTCTCCATATGGCGTAGTAGTCGCTGTGCATCCCGATCACGAGATTCTTGAGCAAGCGATCGGATGATGACAGTCGCTCCGGAGCCACAGCCGCCTCGGAGCGCAACGACCAGGCCCCAAAGGCCAGTGCCACCGGCAATACCAGCAGCGCCAATGACGCGACCAGAGCCCGTGTCGGGATAGATTGCTCACGCCTCAAAGACCAACCCGCTATCAGCACCAGACCAGGGGCCAGAAATAGCGACACAGGGTTAACAGCCCAGGCCAAAGCTAACAACAACCCCGCCACCAATGCCCCAGAGGCCTGGGATTCTGCAACCACAAGATCAGCTGATAGAGACTGGCAAGCAACAGAAACCCGAACAGAGTCTCCGTCAACAGGTTCTGGCCTACCGCGACGACGTGTGGCGAGAGCGCCAGCAGCGCGGGCGGCAAAAGAGCCCAGCCGGGGTCCATCATCTTCAAGGCAATCAGCCCAGTGAAATAAATGCTGAGCACACCCAGAATGACCTGGACGGCCAGCACTAATCGATACCGCTCCAAGTCTGTAGCATCGGCCACAGTAGCGAGCCCTGCGAGAAACATCGGATAGCCGGGTGCCCAGTAGGCATCAGGTTGTGGATTGGGACCTCGATCCTTCGAGAATACGCCGTGCTGGCGCAGATTATCGGCATAACGCACATAGCTGGCCGCATCTGCCTGGATGGCTGTGGCGTTAACGGTTACTTCGTTGTAGGAAAAACGCAGCAACGCTCCCACCAACAGGCACAGGCTGAAACCCAGCCCAAACCACCACGGAGCATCCCGAAGTGAACTGACCTGCACCCGCGCCACCTAGAAAACCGGCGGTACAATGGCGTCGATCAGACGCGGTCCGCGCTGGGCCATAGCCTGCTCAAACAGCATGGTAAACGCTTCAGCGGTGGTGGCGCGATCCGCCTGGACGCCCATGCCCCGGGCCATGGCAACAAAATCCATATCCGGGCTGCCAATATTCAGGGTGCTGGCGGCACTGGGGCCGGGCACACCGTCCCGCGCACCCGTGCGCCCATACTCCATCTCAAGAATGGAATACTTGCGGTTACTGAAAATTACGACGGTGATATCGGTATTTTCACGCGCCATACTCCACAGCGCCTGAATGGTATACATCGCACTGCCGTCGCCCTCGATGCAGACCACCTTGCGATCCGGGCAGGCCACTGCGGCACCGAGCGCCGCCGGCAGCCCCCAGCCGATACTACCGCCGGTCTGGCTGAGCTGCTCGTGATATCGGGCCGTGCCGGTAAACATGTTGACCATCATGCCGCAGGTAATGCCTTCATCCACGAGAATGGCGTTCTCAGGCATATGATGAGCAATGGCCATGCCCACCTTGGCTGCATCCAGTTCACCAGCAGGGAGGTCCGGTAAATTAAGCGCGTGTACGCGCGGCTCCGTTGCCATGGCGCCCAGGGCCTCTGCCAGGCCGGTCAGCGCTCCCTCTGTGTCATCTCGCGGCCCGGCCAGCACCATCCGCCGGGCAGTGGCCGGCGCGATAGCACTGGGGACACCGGGATAGGCAAAGAAGGATACCGGGTCGGCGGCCCCCACCAGAATCAACTGCTCAATGTCCCTGATACTGTCGATTGCCAGCTCAGCGAGATAGGCGAGCCGATCGATGTTCGCCGTGCCCTCACCGCGGGCAATCTTCGCGGGCAGCACTTCAATCAGCACACGCGCGCCGGTCGCCTGCGCGATGCGATCCGCCAAATGCCCATGGGGCATACCCACCTCCCGGCCACCGAGAAGAATCAGCGTGTTCGCGCCCGACTGCAGCGCTGTGACCGCCTCCTCAATCCGCTCGACAGGCACCGAGGGTGGTGTCGCCACCTCGACTACAGCCTCGGGCCCATTGGGGTTGTCGCTCCAGGAGACATCCGCCGGCAACATCAGTGTTGCGACCCGCGATACTCCTGCTTGGCGCACGGCCTCGGCCGCATCACGCGCGATGTCGCCAGATGACGTTGAAGTGTGCACCCAATGCGAAACAGGGCCTGCAATACCTTCAATGTCGGACGTGAGAGGCGCATCGTACTCCAGGTGATAAGTCGCGTGATCGCCGACAATATTCACCATGGGAGAGAAGCCTTTCTTGGCGTTGTGGATATTGGCCAGCGCGTTGCCCAGGCCCGGCCCCAGATGCAGCAGCGTCGATGCCGGCTTTCCGGCCATACGGGCGTAGCCATCTGCGGCGCCACTGAGGACGCCTTCAAACAGGCACAGTACGCAGCGCATCTCGGGCACCTCATCCAGCGCCGCGACAAAATGCATCTCGGATGTGCCTGGATTGGTAAAGCACACCTCGATGCCATTGTTCGTCAAGGTTGTGAGCAGACTCTCTGCACCATTCATAACTTGGTTCCCAAAAGTGTCAGTGGCTTGCCGTGAGTCTGGCCTCGGGGCTGAATGCCCCGCTCGCTTCGACAGGATCAACCGTCGCCGACGTAGATTGCAGCGCAGGACCACAGGCGGCCACCAGGAGGGCTCCCCCCAAAACAGGGATGATTTTTCGCATGAGATGTCTCCTATTGAGGGCGTGGAGCGATATCATACGGACAATTATTCGATTGCGGTATTGGCGCTCTCGTTCGTTTACAATCCAACGCCTGACTTGGCCTCGGAACACAAGGACTTTACATGACCAGCAACAGCGCCGTTCTGCCGGCGGATGACACCGGCTTCTTCGGCCATCCGCGTGGCCTTTTCGTCTGCTTCGCCACCGAGCTGTGGGAGCGATTTTCCTTCTACGGCATGAAGTATCTGTTACTGCTATACCTCACCAAGTATCACCTGTTCTCTGACGCCAATGGCCTGGAAGTTCTGGGCAGCTATGCTGCACTGGTTTACGCAATGCCCGTGATTGGCGGCTTGTTGGCAGACCGTTACCTCGGCATGCGCAAGGCGGTCATATTTGGCGGTCTACTGCTGGTGGCGGGCCACCTGGGTATGGCCGTGGAAGGCGAACAGGCGCGCTACGTGGAAGGCGAGGTAGTGCGCGATGAAGGGGCGCTACAGGTCTTTTATTTCTCCCTGGCCCTGATTGTCATGGGCGTCGGTTTCCTGAAACCCAATATCTCAACCATCGTCGGCCGCCTCTACGCGGAAGACGATCACCGTCGGGATTCCGGTTTCACCATTTTCTACATGGGCATTAACATCGGCTCGTTTGTGGCCACGCTGCTGTGTGGCTACCTGGGCGAGACCTACGGCTGGGCCTATGGCTTTGGCGCAGCGGGTATCGGCATGCTGATCGGCCTGGTCACTTTTATTCTCGGTCAGAAGCACCTGCATGGGCACGCTGAGCCAGCCAACCCGGAAGTATTGCAGGAGAAATCCCCGATTGGCCTGAACAAAGAGTGGAGCATTTACCTGGGGTCCCTGCTCGGTGTGTTTGCGGCCTGGCAAATGCTGCAATTCCACGGTGCGGTGGGCACGCTGCTGAACGTACTGTCAGTCGTCGTGCTGGTCGGCCTAGCCTGGTTTATTACCACGCGCTGTAACGCCGTTGAACGTGGCCGCATGATTGCGCTCATCGTATTGACGATGTCCACGGTGGTGTTCTGGGCCCTGTTCGAACAGGCCGCCGCCTCCATGACCCTGTTCGCAGACCGGGTTATGGACCGCACCTTGTTCGGTATTGAATTTACCGCATCGCAGTTCGGCTCCCTCAACGCCTTCTTCATCATGACCCTGGCGCCCTTCTTTGCCTGGCTGTGGACGGCGCTGGATAAACGCGGTCTGGAGCCTTCAACACCGGTCAAGTTCGCCCTGGGTATCGCCCAGGCCGGTCTCGGCTTCGGTGCCCTGGTCTGGGGTGCTGCCAACCCGGACGAGGCAGGCCTGGTCGCTGCATGGTGGATGGTACTGGCCTACCTCCTGCACACCACAGGTGAGCTGTGTCTATCACCGGTGGGCCTGTCAGCTGTCACCAAATTGTCGGTGCCCAGCGTTGTTGGCGTAATGATGGGCGCCTGGTTCCTGGCAACCGCCTACTCCGAATTTGTCGCAGCCCAGCTGGCCAAACTGGCCGCTATCGACACCGTTGATGGCGGCGTCACCGATGTGAGTGCAGCGCTGGCCAGCTACAACAGCCTGTTCACCGACCTGCTGTGGGTTGGCCTGGGCGTTGCCGTGCTCTTGTTCCTGGTTTCCCCTGTTCTGCGTCGCCTGATGCACGGAGTGCACTAAACGCAAGTTCTCGCTTGGCAAAGGGGCATTGCACGCCGTACATTGCCCCTTTACAACGACATAACACGGGGATGGAAAACGCGAGGTGAATAAGTTCAACCTCACGTTCTGGGGTGAGATTCTGCCGGGCCGTGACCCGGCAAAGGTAAAGGCTCGCTTTGCCAAAATGTTCGACATTCGGGATCCGGAGCAACTCGAACGCTTCTTCTCCGGCGAAACCATTATTCTTCGCCGCAATATCGAGCGCAAAGTCGCCGCCGAATACTACGCCAAGCTGCGCAAGCTGGGCGTTGAGGCAGAGCTGCGCAAAATCGATGCCTCCGGTATGGCCAGCGAACCCGACGCCCCACGCAAGGTTGAGGAATCGGCAGAACAGGAAAGCCAATCCAAACAAGCCAAATGGGAAGAGGCCCGGCTCCAGGCCGAGCAAGAGGCCCAGGAGCGCATCGCTCGCGAGCAACAACGCAAACTCGAGAGCAGCCGCCAGCGCCAGCAGCGCGAACGACGCGAATCCCAGGAAGCGCAGTGGAAAGCACGCCAGCAAGAGCTGGAGCGTGAGCAACTCGCCCAGGCGGCAAGGCGCAAGGCCGAGCGAGAAAAGCAAGCCATGCTGCGCGAGGAAGAGGCCCGGCGCAAACAGGAAGAAGCGGCTGCGCGCGCCCGCCAGTTGGCCGAAGAAGAAGCCCAACGCCAGGCAGCCGCTGCGGCGAGAGCGCAACGCAATGCCGAGGAGGCCGCCCGCAAGCAGGCCGAAGCCGACGAGCGAGTCAGGGTGAAGGCAGAGCAGCGAGCCCGCAAGGAGGCCGAGGCAGAGGCACAACGCCGGGCCAAGGCCGAAGCCGAGGCCCGGCGCAAAGCAGAGGCCAGGCAGCGCAAAGCCGAAGAAGAGGCCCGGCGACGCGAACATAAAGCGCGGCGCGAGGCAGAGGCCGAAAAGCGACGGGCGGAAAAGGCGGCGCGCAAAAAAGCCGAGCAGGAGGCTGCCGCAAAACGCAAAGCCGAAAAGGAAGCGGCGGCAGAGGAAAAAGCCCGTCTGTTGGAGGAAAAGAAAGCGCGAGAGGCCGCCGAGCGCCGAGAGCGCGAACAGGCCGAGGCACTCGCCGCTGCCAAAGCCGCCGAGCAGAAACGTATCGAGCAGCAGAAAATTGAGCGCCAGCGGGTCGAGGAAGCGGCCCGGCGCCAACGCGAGGCCGATGCAAGAAGGGCGGCACAGGAGGCGGAGCGCGAGGCACGAAGAGCCGAAAAGGCGCATATCAAGCAACAGGAAGAGGCACGCAAGGCACACGAGCTGGCGCTGGAAAAAGAACGCGAGACCGAACGCCAACGTCTCGAAGAACAGGCCATTGCCCGCGGCGCTGCCGAGCTCGCAAGCCAGACGTCCCTGGCAAGCCGGGAGGGCACGGTTCGCTCTGCCATGGAACTTCCCCGCCGAGAGAAACTCGGCCAGGGCCCCGTGCGCAAGCGTCAGACAGGCGCCCCCAACGACTATCGCACCCACCCCTTCCGCAATAACGCGGAGGTGCGCGGCCGCGCTGAACTGGCCCGGGAAACATTTCATCGCACGCTGGCGATCGCTGCCGCCGTACTGGCTGTAGCCCTTCTACTCAGTGGCCGATACATCAGTCTAGATCCGGTCGAACCTGTGTCAGGGCCCGCCTATGTGCTGGCGGCATCCAATGGCACATTGCTGGTGCAGGCCGCCGACATGCTGCTGATCCACGACCGCTCCGGTGTGGGCCGTACCCGCTTGTCACTGACAGAACTGGGTCTGGCAACAGGTGCCCGTAGCCTCACCTTTACGCCCGCTGGCGAGCTGCTCCTCTGGGCTAGCGAAGCGGAAAATGACGCGGCTGCGGGACTATGGCGCTGCGACCTCAGCACACGCCAATGCAACTCGCTTGCAAACACTCCATTGCAGAGCGCGCCGGACGCCGTGGCTGTGCACGAACTCAACGGCCAGCTGTTTGCCGCCAGCGCCGCCGCCTCTTCCCTGCTCAAACTCTCACCCGAGGGCAGCGTGCTCGCCGAAGTGGATCACAGCTTCACCCCCGGGCCGGCCCTGCGCCTGGATCAGGGGCTGATGTTGATCAACAGCGCCGAAGGACCTGCGGTGGGCGTATTCCGCTATGAAGATCAAGCCTTTGGCAAACAACTGGATGAAGTGTTGCTTCTGCCGCCCCAGGCCCTGGCCGAGGCCCAGACCCGGGTGCGTGATTTTGTTCGCTCTGACGACTACTGGTGGGTCAATCTCTACAACCCGGAAACGGGCAGCGCCGGCCTGTACTTGTTTGACAGTGACTGGAAGTATCTGCGCGACCTCCCCGCGCCGGACCCGCTCGCCGACGGTCGACTCCTGCGCTGGGGCCAGAAAGTACTGCTGTTTCATCCTGGCACCACACAGATACTGCGCTTTAGTGAGACCGGTGAGCCGGAGGCAGACGTCAGCTCAGACCTGCTGGCAGAACTCAAAGGAGAACAGCAGCGCACACAAACCATCAAAAGTGTGGTCTGGGCTGTCGCGTTCTCGCTATGCCTGATCGCCGTGGTCGGCGCACTCGCCTACACCGGCCACCAGTACCTGCGCAGCCTGGTTTACGTCAACCGCCCTGCCCGCGGCGCCGAGCCACTGGACCAGTACAGTGACAGCATCACCTGGGTAGAACCCGTTGAAGATCGTCGCCGCGACTTACTGCGCACGGGATTGGGCTACGGCCTAATCTGTCTCGCGGCATTACTTGTGGTGGCGGGCCTCAACGCCAGCGCGCATGAGGCGCTGGCGGCAATCATCGCCCTGGCCGGCCCCGCTGTCGGCCTGTTGCTCTACGGCAGGGGCGAAAGTGGCCACGTGGGCCGTTGTGACGACACGCTCGCCCTGGTCGACCACCGGGATATGTACCACCTGGCAAAGGGCGCGCGCATCCATTACCGCGGCCCTTTTCTGATGGTTGATGACGTTGTTGTCTTTACCGGGACAGCACTGATACCCAATCTGAATCCCGAGCAAGTGGCCGACCAGATTTATCCGCTGGCGCGCCAGGGCGCTCGGGTGGACCGCAAAACAGCACTGGTGAAGCTGCTTGAAGTACGTCATCCCATCGCCGTAGGTGTGTTCGCCTGCGCTGCTTCACTGGTCATCGCCGCGGTGGTGCTGGTTGCCGGCAGCTTCTAGCGCCAGGACACTGGCTCACTGTCGTTATTGGGATATACTGGCTGCCAATATCCTGGGGCACTGGCCTGAATGAACGACACTACCGCGCCACAAGTTTCCCTGTTTGTCACCTGCCTGGCAGACCTGATGCGCCCCTCGGTTGCTTTCGCCGCGCTGCGCCTCCTGGAGCAGGCGGGCTGCGAGGTATCGGTACCGACCGAACAAACCTGCTGCGGCCAGCCCGGCTACAATAGCGGCGAATTCGCCAGCGCAATTCCTCTGGCCAAGCGCACCATCGAGTTATTTGAACACGCCGAGTATGTCGTAGCGCCTTCCGGCTCCTGCGCCGGCATGATTGCCCACCACTACCCACGGTTGCTGGAGGGCGCCTGGCGTGAACGCGCCCTGGCCCTGGCGGAGAAGACCTGGGAGCTGACCAGTTTTCTCACCGACGTGGTCAAGCTCGACACCGCCCCCGCCCATCCCACGGCCCTGCCACCCATCACCTATCACGACAGTTGCGCGGGACTGCGGGAAATGGGCGTTCGCGAACAACCGCGCCAGCTGCTGAAAACGCTGTGCGACGTCGAAGTGGCCGAAATGCACCAAAGCGACGTCTGCTGCGGTTTCGGCGGGACCTTCTGCGCGAAGATGCCGGGCATATCTGCTCAGATGGCTGACGACAAACTGGCCAGCGCAGCTGCGACGGAGGCCGCCATCCTGACCGGTGGCGACCTCGGTTGCCTGCTCAACCTGGCAGGTCGTGCTCGCCGGGAAGGCCTTGCCATCGAAGTCCGCCACGTGGCTGAAATTCTCAGTGGCGACCTGTACGGACCGGCGATAGGCGAAGGGGACCACTGACGGTGGAAAACCACAGCGAGTTATTCTACGCGCTCAGCCACGACGCTCTCAGCGATGGTCCGGAAGTCAAACGACGCGCTGCCATGGCGCAATTCCTGCCGCTCATGCGCGACATGGCCATGGACGAGTTCGGCGCCTTTGAGGAATTGCGCCAGCACGTGAAGCGCGTTCGCCAGCACACCCTCGATAATCTGGATTACTACCTCGCACGGTTTGAACTGGAGGCGACCAACAACGGCAACCAGGTGCACTTTGCCAGCGATGGCGCCGAGCTCAATTCCATCGTGCTGGACATCTGCCAGCAACACAACGCCCGCCGGGTAGCCAAGGGTAAATCCATGGTCACCGAGGAAACAGGCCTCAATCACTATCTCGAGCGCGGCGGCCTGGACGTTGTTGAAACTGATCTGGGCGAATATATCGTGCAGCAGGCGGGCGAAACACCCAGCCATATTGTGGGCCCGGCCCTGCACAAATCCCGGGAGTCGATTCGCGATCTGTTCCTGGAAAAACACGCCCTGGGCGAGCGCGAGCTCAATGAGCCGGCCGACATTGTCGCGGAAGCCCGCCGGGTTCTGCGCGAAACCTTTCTGACGGCGGATGTAGGCATCATCGGCGCCAACGCCCTGGTGGCTGATACCGGTTACAGCATGCTGGTCACCAATGAGGGCAATGGCGACCTCTGCGCCAATCTACCCTCGGTGCTCATCGTCTGCACCACCCTGGACCGGCTGTTACCGCGGGGGGAAGATGCCTCCGCCATGCAACGACTCCTGGTACGCTCCGCGACCGGCCAGCCACAGACCTGCTATACCAGTTTCTACTCCGGCCCCCGCCGCGAAGATGACAGCGACGGTCCCCTGGAAACTCACATCGTGCTGCTCGACAACGAGCGCACCGACATACTCGCCAGCGATTACCGCGAGGTATTGCAGTGTATTCGCTGCGGCGCCTGTATGAATCACTGCCCTATTTTTGCGGCGGTGGGAGGCCACAGCTATGGCTCGGTCTATCCGGGGCCGGTAGGTTCGGTGCTCACCCCCTTGCTTAGCTCACTGGAGCAGGCCGAGGCACTGCCTAATGCCTGCACCAGCTGCGGCCGCTGCGCTGAAGTGTGTCCAGCAGATATCCCGCTTCCCGATTTACTCCGCGATTTGCGCCATGACCTCAGCGAGCAGAAAGTCACACCCCGCCGCTGGCGCTTTGGCATGCGGCTGCACGCGTTTGTCGCTGCCAGGCCAGGACTGTATCGGGCACTGACGAATCTGGGCTTTGGCCTACTGGCCCGCTTGGGGCGCAAGAAGGGCAGCTTTCAACACCTGCCTCTGGCCGGGGGATGGACCTCCGCCAGGGACTTCCCGGCACCACAGGGTAAGACCTTTATGGCCCAGTACCAGGCCAGGCAGGCAATCGATGAATAGCGAAAGTCGATCGCGCATCATGGCGCGTATTCGGGGCACCAGCGCGGGCCAGAGCGCCGAGCATATTGCCCGCGACCTGAGCACATTTGGAACAGCCCCTGCGGCGTCCCTCCTGCACGCCAATACTGCCATCGCTTTCATCGCCCGGGCGCTGAAAAATCAGGCCAGCGTCGCCGTTGCAGAGGATCGTATCGCCGCGGTCAAGGCCATTGGCCAGTATCTTTACGAACACCACCGCAGCCACCGCCTGGTGTCCAGCAATGCCCCGCAACTGGCGGCGATGCCCTGGCGTGACGGTGGCGTACTGCCGCGCTTTGGTGATCTGGAGCCGGGCGAGCCCGTGACCCTGGCCTATGCTCCCTGGTCCATTGCAGAAACCGGGGCACTGGTGACGACCACCGGCAAACACAACCCGGCCCTGAATCACTTCCTCCCAGAACAGCAGATCGTGCTGGTCGAGACCCAGAATATACTCGTCGACATGGAGCAGCTGTGGGCCGTATTGACACCTGCCCTGGAGCAGACCCGACGCCCCCGGGCCATCCACTGTATCGCGGGCCCCTCGAGCACCGCAGATGTCGAAGCCACCCTGGTTAAGGGCGCGCACGGCCCAAGCGCTCTACATATTGTGCTGCTAGGAAAGCTACCCGAAGACGCCCTCGCACGAGCCCGGCATATCGCCGGGGCATAAAAAAACCCGCCAGAAGGCGGGTTTGAACAAATAACTCTATGTTGGACCTGGATGGGATGCCATCGACAGCGCTTGTGTCGCTGTCAGCCCCGGCATTTGGGGCTCTGTGTTTCGAGTTGTGATAAGCATAGCCCTGGTTGTGATATGCATCCAATGTATTATTATTATGGCAAACATGAATTAGAGTAATATCAGCCTTATGGACACCAGAGAACTCGCCAAAATTGATCTTAACCTTCTGATTTCTCTACAAGTATTGCTAGAAGAGCGAAATGTTTCGCGGGCCGCAGAGCGCCTCTATATCACCCAACCGGCCATGAGCAAAACCCTTTCCAGGCTGCGTTCGCTATTTGATGACCCCCTCTTCACCCGCTCCAGCCACGGCATGCAACCCACCCCCCGGGCTGACGAACTGACCCAGGGCCTGTCAGAGATCCTCGCCGGGATCAGCCACCTGGTCAGCAACTCACACTTTGACCCCGCGCAATGCAGTGCAGAAGTCACCCTGGCGGTCTCGGAATACATTGGTGTCACCCTGCTTCCAGCGCTCACAGCCCGGCTACAGGCGCAGGCGCCTCTGCTCCATCTCAAAATCATCACCCGGGTGGAAAATCAGCTGGAGCAACTGGCCCTGGGCAATCTTGATTTTGCGATTCATATCCGCCAGAACCAGTACGGCGGCGATTTCCGGATCGCTGATCTCGGCGGCAGCCCACCAGTGCTGCTCATGCGCGCGGAGCACCCTTTGAGCCAGGTGCCGGTTACCGAGACGCATCTGGGTCAGTACCCCATCATCCGCCTGTACGTTTCTGACCGCGAACAACTGGATGTGACGCCCATCAGCTCCAGCCTTGAGGAGGCTCGGCAGTGGTCTCGGGGCACCCTGGAGATCTCCCACCTGATGACCGCCATGGAGGTCTTGCGCAACACCGATTATCTCATGCCGGGCCCAGCGTTTCTGCTACAGAACGAGAGCGTCGCACAGGGCATTACCGCGCAACCTTTCCCGGGCGCCGAGGACATCTCCGTCGACTACGTTCTGGTCAGCCACCATCGCACGGCAAACTCCCCCATGCATAGCTGGCTATGGGAGCAGATCACCTGTACCATCCGCGAGCTGCGCCCAACCCAACCCAGGAAACTGCGCCAACGGGTGGCCGCAGGCAGCACCTGAGACTACGACACGACTATGAGCAAGAAGAAGCGGCGGGACATACCCCGCTTTCAGACGCCAATCATCGAGACCCACTGCCATCTGGATTATCTGGACGGCGAAGCGCTCGACAGCACCCTTGAAAAATCCCGCGATGTCGGCATCGAACGGATCATTACGATTGCGGTATCACCCGACAACCTCGCCCGGGTACGCGCTCTGAGCGATTACGCGGCGGACATCTGGGGTACCCAGGGCATCCATCCACACGAGGCCGAGCACTACTCCCCCAGCGTTGAAGCAGAGATTCGCGAACACGTGGCGGACGAACGGATTATTGCGGTGGGCGAGATCGGTCTGGACTATTTCTATGATCACGCCGATCGCAAGGTACAGCGCCAGGTTTTTGAGCAGCAGCTACAGATTGCCGTCGACGCCGACCTGCCGGTGGTTATCCACACCCGCGAGGCCGACGAGGACACGCAAGCGATTCTGGCGAATTTCAGTGGCAAGCTACCGCGCAAAGGCGTCATCCACAGTTTTACTTCCTCCCTGGCATTGGCTGAATACTGCCTGGGCGAAGGATTCATGCTGGGTTTCAACGGCATTGCCACCTTTAATCGCGCCGACAACGTCCGCGAGGTGATTGCAGCCACGCCAGTTGAGCAGGCGCTGCTGGAAACAGACGCGCCCTACCTCACCCCCGTGCCCTATCGCGGGCGACCAAACGCGCCCTTCTATCTGCCTTTTGTGGCGGAACAGGTCGCCACCACGATGCAGATCGAGGTGGAAGAACTGCTGGGACAGGTCTACCGTAATAGCCTGGCACTTTTTTTCCCTGACAAATAATGGGTTTCAAGAGTCATTAATGGAATACCTCATTGGACAACGCTGGGTCAGTCACGCTGATGCCCAGCTCGGCCTGGGCGTAGTGGTCGAAGTTGAACCGCGCCGTATTACCCTGAGCTTTCCCGCAGTCGGCGAGGAGCGCACCTATGCTATTGATAATGCGCCCCTGACGCGTCTGAGGTTCAAGGAAGGCGACCACATCAATACCGTGGAGGGCGTCGAGCTCATCGTTACCGACGTTGCCGAGCAGCATGGGCTCTTGATGTACACAGGTACCGATCACCACGAAGAACAGCTATCAGTCTCAGAACTCGAGCTGGATGCCTTTGTCCAGCTCACGACACCACAGCAGCGCCTGCTCAATGGCCACTTCGACAAGAACGGCGATTTCGCGTTGCGGGTAGCCACCATGACGCATGTGGATCGGCTCCAGCGCAGTCCCGCCCGTGGGCTAATGGGCTCGCGCACCAGCCTGCTACACCACCAGCTATATATTGCCAACGAGGTTGGCCAGCGCCACGCGCCGCGAGTGCTGCTCGCTGACGAAGTCGGCCTGGGCAAAACCATTGAAGCCGGCATGATTATTCACCAGCAATTACTCACCGGAAGAGCCAGCCGTGTGCTGGTATTACTCCCCCCCAGCCTGATGCATCAGTGGCTGGTAGAAATGCTGCGTCGCTTCAACCTGCACTTTGCATTGTTCGACATCGATCGCTTGTCTCAAATGACCGACGGCAACCCCTTCGAAGCCGAACAACTGGTGCTGTGTAGTCTCGAAATGTTCGAAGACAACGACCACCTGCAGCAGTTGGCCCTTGCCGCAGGATGGGACCTGGTGGTCGTCGATGAGGCCCACCACCTGCACTGGTCTGAAGAGCAGGCCGGTGAAGACTACCGGTTCGTGGAGGCACTGGCCCAAAGCAGCCCCGGCTTGTTACTACTCACAGCAACCCCGGAACAAATCGGCCAGGCCAGCCATTTTGCCCGTTTACGACTTCTCGACCCGTCGCGCTTCCACGACCTGCAGGCCTTCCAGGAACAAGAGCGCGAATATCGCCAGATGAGCGACATGGCTGACACGCTGGAATCGGGCACAATACCTGACAATCTACCCGCTGATCTCGATCGCAATTTGGCGCCAACGGAGCTGGTAAAACAGCTGCTGGACAGGCATGGCACGGGGCGGGTTCTATTCCGCAATACGCGTGCGGCAGTTGAAGGCTTCCCCCAGCGCGTTTTGCACCGTTACCCACTGCCTGCACCTGAACAGTATGTTCACGCCCAGGTCGAGCTTGAAGAACGCCTGCACCCGGAACTCCCCTACTACGACGAGAGTTGGCTCGATTTCGACCCGCGAGTGGAGTGGCTGGTTCAGACCCTGAAGAAGCTGCGGCCGGAGAAAGTGCTGGTTATCTGCGCCCATGCAACCACCGCAGTTGCTCTGGAGCACTATCTGCACATGCGCGCTGGCATTCGCTCGTCTGCCTTTTATGAGGGCCTGTCGATCATCGAGCGCGACCGCGCGGCGGCCTACTTCGCCGATGAAGTGAATGGCGCTCAAACCCTGGTGTGTTCCGAAATTGGCAGCGAGGGGCGCAACTTTCAGTTTGCCCACCACCTCATTCTGTTCGATCTGCCTGCCAATCCCGACCTGCTGGAACAACGCATTGGCCGCCTGGACCGGATGGGCCAGCAGCACGACGTGGAAATCCACGTACCCTACCTGCAAGACACACCACAGGAGACCCTGGTCGACTGGTATGACCGCGGCCTGGATGTTTTCCGCGACAGCTGCAGCGCCGGCACCATGATTCTCGAGACTTTCCGCGAGCGACTCAAGGACCAGCTGGATCAGCGCACCGAGGCGTTTGACGAGTTGCTCGTCGATACGGCCGAGTTTACTAATCGCACCCGCGAGGAACTCCGCGATGGCCGTGACAGACTGATAGAACGCAACTCCTGCCGCCGGGATGTAGCCGACGCGCTTATCGAAGAGATCAATGCGCTCGAAGCGGGCGACACGCTGGAAAACTACCTGGAGGCGCTATGTGAAGCCTTTGGTGTTGACCAGGAGTTTCACTCGGAGCACACCCTGGTGCTGCGTCCCTCCGAACACATGCTGACGGGTCACTTCCCCTACGTTAACGACGAGGGCACCACCGTTACCTTCGATCGCGAGAAGGCCCTGTCACGCGAGGACATGGAGTTCATTACCTGGGAGCACCCCATGATCCATGAAGCCATGGACATGGTGCACTCCACCGAGCTGGGCAATGCGGCTATCGGTACGATTAAGCTCAAGGGCGTCCCGGCGGGCACCATGCTGTTGGAAGCCTTGTATACCGTTAACTGTGTCGCACCGAAGGCGCTGCAAGTGGAGCGTTTCCTCCCCCTGACGCCCATGCGCCTGCTCGTTGATGCCCGCGGCAAGGAGCTGGCGGCACTGGTTCCCCACGAGCGACTCAACACATTAATCGAGCGCGTAAAAAAGCCCACGGCCCTGGCCATCATCAAACAGGTACACCGCGAGGTAGACGCAAAAATGAGCCTGGCTACGGCTCAGGCAGAAGCGCGACTCCAGGACATTCTGAAGGATGCTGAGTCGCAAATGCGCAGCCAGTTGGGCGCAGAACTTGCCCGCCTGGAGGCACTGCGTGAAGTTAACCCTTCAATACGCGAAGAAGAGCTCGACAACCTGCGCTATCGGATCGAGGAGTGTGCGGTCCATATTACGCACGCGAACCTGCAATTGCAGGCACTGAGGTTAATCATCACCACCTGATTAACAACCTGCGGGCCGATTGGTCTTGTGCCGTTTCTTGCGGCACGAGGTCGGCACTGCTGCGGACTGCTCCAACTCGCTGACTTTCTCGGCATCCGGCGATTCTTTCTCAGCATCCTGCCCTTCCTGAATTTGCTCGACCACATCGAGAAGTAATTCATTGGGCACCGGCACGCTCAGATTGTACTGGGCGACTTTCCAGTGCTGACCATCGCGCAACAGTACTCCGCTGCCGCGACACTGACCGAGCTTGTCGTGGTCCAGCATCTCATCAAACCAGGCGACACTTCCGTCTGCGCTATAGGCGATATTGCGACTCACCGGACGATACTCCCAGCCTTTGCCGGACTCAAAATGCGGCCGGGCAAAGCGCCGAAATTCCTCGCCCTCCCAGCGCTCCTCACCGTCAGTACCGAGAAACACAATGTCGTCGGTCATTAGCGACACATAGGCTGACAAGTCCGCATCGGCAGCCGCCTGGTGGAAAGCGTCCAGCGTGCCCCCGGCGTCGCGGGCCGCGACGGGAAGTACAGCGCTGAGTAACAGGAGTGCACAGACAAACGAACGGGTCATATTCAGTTTCCGGTTAGCAGACAGACCGAAGTTATCACATAGTGATGACAAACGTTCATTTGCCGCCTACGGTGAAAGAGGAACCTCCATCAATGCTGAGTGAGACACAACAAATGAAACAGGCCCTTGCTTGCACGATCTTGCTCTCTATTTTTGCCGCACTGAGCGCCTGCAGTTAAGACACACCGGTAACTGCTAAACGGTATCACGAGAGTGACGAGTACATTGCCCGCATCAGCGCCAACGTGGCCGCAGACAGGTCAATGCAATTGATAGAGGATATTGACCACTCCCGCCTGGCGCATCAGGCCGGTGCGATTATGGGGCCTGCCCGTGTGGTTATCTTCAGCGATGCGCAGCTGGAAAGCGAGCTGATTGCGCTGAATCCGCTCATCGCAATCGACCTCCCGTTACGCGCACTGGCTTTTGAAAACTTGACAACCGGTCGCAGCGAAGTGATTTACAACAGCTTCGATTATATTGCCTCGCGCTATCGGCTGGCGGACGACACAACCGCGACATTTTCCGAACGCTATCAAAACGCAATGAATACTGCCCTGGCAGACGTACCCGCCTCCGCGATCTCCGCATTCACGGACAATCGTATGCAGCCCGATGGCATTATCACAATTGCCAGCCCATTCGACTTTGAAGAATCACTGACCAAAATTAACTCAGCTATCAACGCACAGGACGATACCGTGATGTTTGGCCACGGTCGATTTTCAGGCGAATGAGGCAACTGTGGGCATTGAACTGCCGAAGGCTTACATGATTCTATTCTGTGGCCCCGCGCCCGGGGGGGCAAAGCCATGGCTGAGGCTCCCACCCTGGGACTGGATGCGTTCTGCCAGAGGTTTCTGGTCTGGCAGGATGGCGCGGGCAAGACCTATCTCTCATTTAATGACTTAACCGCCCTGGCCGATAGACAGCAGGTACCCACCAGCATTGCACTCAGGGTCATCGACTATCGCCTGGGCAGCGTCTTCGGCAAAGCACTCCAGGCCGAATAGCAAAACAACCTTAACCCCCCAATCGATTGAGAAGGCATTATGAACAAAGAAAGCCTGTTTCTGATAATGGCGGCGGTGGGACTGACGCCTATTGCTCTCGCGCACGGCGCAATGCCTTCCAGCAGCGTACCTGCTCTTTACGGCATAAAGGTCAACAATGTCAGTACAGAGCATGTATTCCGCGCAGTCATGGGCTTATACCTGAGCACCGCATTGTTTTGGGTAATCGGCGCCAGAAACGAAGCACTCAAACTGGCGGCGCTCTATAGCGTGGCTGTATTTATGTTGGGTTTAGCAGCAGGCAGGGCACTCAGCCTGCTCGTCGACGGTATGCCCAGCCCGATGCTGGCCGTCTACTTGTTGCTGGAGATAGGGTTTGGTTTTGTTGCCCTGGTATTGGCCAGGGGTTATCGCGAGAGCTGATAAACAGACGTATCAAACGTCGCCCAGGCGGCGCTCCATGACAGTGCATCCGAGGACATGACCGCGAATTTTTGCGAATGCCGGCTGATAGGCCACCTGTGAAAAACGCTGCTTCTCCAGGACGCGGCGCGATGCCGGGTTATTGTCCAGCACACGGCCCCAGAGCCGGCATCCACCAATGCGCTCTCGAGCAACATTCACCAACTGGCGCAAACATGCTGAGGCCACGCCCTGGCCAAAATAGTCTTCGGCCACGCGATAACCGACCTCGGCGCTCTGCCCCTGGCTACTGATATCCTTCAGGTTTGCCCGGGCTATGATTGACTCACCGTCACACAACACCAGAGGCACCAGCCGCCCGGCGCTGAAAAAGTCCCGGCACTCATCAATATGAGCGGTAACGCCGCCGTGTGAATAAAAGGCGTCGGGGCGCGCCGCAATCAACGACTCGAACCAGCGGCGATTCGCCGACTCGAAGGCCAGCAGCCGATCGGTGTGCTCTGTGCCAAGTATTTCAAATTGCCCCGACAAGCCTCAAGCCCCCTTCGCCAGGCGCTCCATCAGAGCGCTCTTTCATCCCTTCCACCTTATTCACTGTACTTCACAAGGGTTCAAGTGACACCTATTTGTGCCCGCGTATTGATTAACAGCAGTTTTTTCTCAAAAATAGCACGCCAGCAGACAATAACATTTTCGGGAGCCTCATGAGCCAGACCGCAAACATGTCCGACATTCTCGACGTACTCGTTGTTGGCGCGGGGTTCGGCGGCATATGTGCCGGCATCAAACTGCGCGAAGCAGGTATTGATAACTTTGGTATCTACGACAAAGCCGCAGGCATTGGCGGCACCTGGTGGCACAACACCTACCCTGGCGCGGCCTGCGATATTGAATCGCACCTGTATTGCTATTCCTTTGAGCCCAATCCTGACTGGTCACGCAAGTATTCACCACAACCCGAGATTCAAGCGTATATCGAGCACTGTGCGAATAAGTACGGCATTCGCGATCAGATACATCTACAGCGGGAAATTCGCCAGCACGCTCTCGTGGACGGGCTTTGGCGCACCACGTTCGCCGACGGCCAGGTGCAATGGTCGCGCCACATTATCTTTGCCACCGGTGGTCTGCACGTACCTGCCTTTCCCGACATACCCGGTACATCAGACTTCCAGGGTACCAGCATGCACTCAGCCGAGTGGGACCACACCGTCGACTTTAGCAAAAGTCGAGTCGCCGTGATTGGTTCGGCAGCCAGTGCAATACAACTGGTGCCGGAATTAGCCAAAGTGGCCGCACATGTGGATGTTTACCAGCGCACCCCCAACTACATTGCCGCGCGCAACGATTTCGCTTACCCCGGCTGGATGAAAAAACTCTTCGCCAACGTGCCGGGGCTGACTTGGCTGTACCGCCAGTGTTTGTTCTACAAAGGTGATCTTGGCATTTATCCCATTGTCAAAACCAGCAAAGAAACCCGGCGGCGCACAGCCATGCAGAACATGGTGAAATCCCATATCCGCTCCAGCGTCGACGATACCGAAATGGCAGAGCAGCTTATCCCCGACTATCCGATGGGCTGTAAACGCATTCTTATTGCAGACAATTTTTACAGCAGCCTCAACCGCGACAATGTGGCACTGGTGACAGAGGGCATCCAGGCTATTACTGCCGAGGGGGTCAATACTAACGATAACCGCCATCACCCTGCAGACATCATTGTCTACGCCACCGGTTTCGACATGGAAAAACACCTGGTAGCCATCGAGGTAATCGGGGCGGATGGAAAAACGCTGGAAGAGCGCTGGGACGAGGGACGCCCCGACGTGTACAAGGGTGGTTTCATTCCCGGCTGCCGAATTTTTACATGACGACCGGGCCCAATACAGGCACCGGCACAACCTCAGTCGTAGGAATGATCGAAGCCCAGATGAAGCTCATCATGCAGGCCATCGATTTGACGGGCAACAACCAACTGATCGAGCCGACCACCAGCGCCTGTAGCGCCTACGTCGATGATATTCGCAATGCCCTGCGGGGCACGGTATGGGGAGCTGGCGCGTGTAAGAGCTGGTACGTAAACGACAAGGGCGAGAACGATACGCTCTACCCGTATAGCGCCAGCACTTTCAGACGGGATCATGAAACGCTGCAGCTGGATGATTTCAGCCTGTATGCACGCTCCTAGATCGGCAGTGGAATAAATACCGATCCGGCGGTATGTACGACCTTTGTCACTCGCCGATCGTCCGCATCGCCAGCGATCTTGGCCATCATTTCCTGTAACACAATAAGCTTGCCAAACAGGCGTTCGAAACTCAGGTTATCGATCTCACCCTGATATTCACTGGTCACCAACCAGGGACTTCCGTCCGGCCGGCGGTTCTGTCGCAATTTCCAGGCAAGCACTTCAACATTGTGTGCGCTGGTCCACAAAGGTTCAGGCTGCAGTGAATCGAAGAGAAACAGCTCTTCGTTATATCCATAGGCATGCCGCAACATGCCGCCCAGGCCAACCACCAGCGCAAAGACCCGATCGCCCTTGAACTGCGAATCAAACACCAACCCCAATGCATCGGTCTCCTGGCGGCCCCCGAGTTCAGCGAAATTGAGCTCACCGCGATTGTGAACCAATTGCAACAAGCGCTTTTCGAGGTCCATGCCAGGGTTCTTGGCCAGCTCTGCGGGATTGCGCTTGTAGAGTTTGACCGTCAGTTCGCGGACCAGGCGACGCGACTCGTCAATGAATTCATCTGCCACCAGGTCGATATCGGACTTGGCGAGATTCTTGACCTCGTAACCACCACAACCCGCCAATAACAGCGCAAATGACAGCAGCAGCCAGCGCATAGATTCAGCGCCGGATGTGGAGTTGTGCTTCCAACTCGATCTCTTGGCCAACACTGCGCGAAACAATTTCCTTTAACGCGTCTATATGCTCGCTATCCAGCGGCTCACGGGAGCTGACCACCACCGCAATCACCGGCGGGTCGCCCAGGTTCACTCGGTCGCGCACCACGTGCACCTTGCGCCCTAGTAGCTGTAGCTCACCTACCGGGACCCGCTCTTCAAGCGAACTCCGCTCGACGAGGTGGGCGAAAGCGACGTACAGCGGCACGCTGATAACTGCCACCAAAAACAGTGATGCCGCCAGTCCCTTGCGGGCGCGCTCGAAGGGCGCAAAGCCCAATACCAGAAAGGTGACACTGGCGGCCACAGCGATGCCCACCAGGTTGGTGGTCAGCAGGAGCAGTGCGCCCGACGCCATATTCCAATCGCCCCACCCCAGCCCGATACCCGCCACACTCAGCGGCGGCACCAGAGCCACGGCGATGGCCACCCCGGCAAGACTTTTGGCAATCTCCTCCTTTGCATGCGCATAGGCGCCGGCGATGCCTGATATCACCGCAATCATCAGGTCTAACAAGGTCGGCGACATTCGCGCCTGCATCTCAGCAGTGGCAATATCAAATGGCATTACCCAGGCGAGCAGAATTGCGCAGCCCAGGCCCCAGGCCACGCCAATCGCCAGTGTACGCAGCGAACCGCGGATCAGCGTCGCCTCAGAACGGGCCAGGCCCATTGCCAGGGAAATAATTGGGGCCATTAGCGGCGCCAGAATCATCGCGCCGATAATCACGGGCGCTGAATTTGCGTACAGCCCGGTGAGCGCGAGCATGACGCTGAGCACCATCAGGACCTGGAACGACGAACTGGCGGTGGCGTTTTCGCGCAGCGACGTGAACAGCTCCCGATACTCGCTCTCGCTGGCGTGATTGAACATCGGCAGCTGTTTGCCCTGCATGGCCCGCGCGGCGTCATCGACGGGAACATGATTGATTCGCAGCACCTCCCGCGAGGAATTGCCGGAAGGCTCTTCCCGGGGCCGCATCGCCGGACCTGGCAATACGCGCAGACTCTTCTCGTGTACACATAACTCGAGATCGTTACCGTGCACCGGTTTACCGTCGAGCAGATACTCAGTGCCCTCGGGTGCATCCAGGTGGAGAGACTTGCTCTGGATCAGACCGAGATACCCAGGCAGGCGTGAGAACTGAACTTTACCCGGCAGCGCCAGGCGTAACATAAACCACAGATAGCTAAGAATGCTGCGCGGGGCCAGCGCCAGCAGTGATGCGCGCCCATCGCTGGCACCAGCACCGTCTTCAAACCGCCTTCCCACCATGGAACTGCGCGTCTGCGACACTGCCACCAGGCCCAGCGCCGCCAGATTGATTTCCTGCTCTTTGGCGGTAGTAATTCGAAAGGGCTTCAAGGTGAGCTGCCCCAGACCTTTGAGCGCGCCGCGGAAAAAACTTGTCGCGGTGTGCTGGCTATTGATATCCCAGGGCCGCAGCGACAATACCCGGCCGATCACTACGGATGAAAACACCAGTTCTCCGTTGCAGGTGAGGGCATCGGCCTGAACCGGCTCACAATTGCGATAGTGTTCGACCAGCGTCGCCATGTCACCCTTAACCCCCAGGGTCACGCAGGCTTCATGAGCATCCGGGTGTGGCAACACCCCTACTGCCCAATTGCGCTCCATGACCAGCGGCGCAAGATCGCGAATCTGTTCATCACCCAACCACAGCAGCACAATTGCGTCCTGCGGCAGCGCTTCGCGCTCAGCCCAGGGGACAAACTGTAAGCCTTCACCCCAGGTTTGGGCCCGCTCATCCAGACTGGAGTCATGAATCAGATAGCCGGCATCAACCATGTACAGACTCCTGACCGAGCAGTGCCTGCAGAGTGCGCCCCAGCCGCGCAAGATCACCGGGCCTTGATAGACGATGATCGCCGTCCTTTACCAGGTGTACTTCCACATCCGTGGAGGTGAGTTTTTCGGCGAGTTTTAGCGAAGTGCGCCAGGGAATATCGCCATCGCATTGACCGTGTAGCAGGCGCACCGGCTGGGGAATAGCAATGTCCTCGCCCGCCAGTAGACAGTGCCCTGCGCCCTCTTCAAGTAATTGCTGGCTGATCGGGTAAGGCTCGCCATCGTCGTAGCAATTGTCGATAAAACACAGCCCAGACAGTTCCAATTGCAGCTTCTGCTCGGGAGACAAACCATGTTCCGCGAGTCCGCGAGTAAAGTCAGGCGCTGCTGCAATTCCCACCAGGGCACGCACGCGCTCTGATCTCGCCAGCGCAACATGCAGCATAATCCAGCCACCCATCGACGAGCCGACCAATAGCTGTGGTCCGTCCGTCACCTCATCGAAAACGTGAATAGCGTCTTCTATCCAACGTCCCAACGTACCCTCGGCGAAATCACCGCTGGAGCTGCCGTGACCGAAGTAGTCAAAGCGCGTGAACTGGCGTCCCTGTTCGCGACACCATTGATCGAGATACAAGGCCTTGTCGCCCTGCATATTGGAGTTAAAGCCGCTGAGAAATACGATGCCCGGGCCTACACCCGGCACATGCTCATAGGCAATGGTTGCATCATCAGAGCGCGACAGCATTTTCATTGGCGCGCCTTCCATACCGCCAGACCCTGGGCATTGAGCTGGGCATCAAAGCGAAAGCTCTCACGCACCTCTCTCATATTTAATTCGGGGTTCATCGCCAACACTTGTTCACTGCAATAATCCATAATGGCCTCTTCCATTAAGGCGGCATCCCCGCCGCAACCCTCGGCAATATCGACATAACCATCCACCTGCGCCAGCAATCCTTCTAACTGTGAAGAAAAATAGTCGATGCCGCCAAAGTGATTCAAGTAAATGCGCTGCGGATTGGCAGCTCCCAGCAACCTCAGCGACTCGCGCATGGCATCCGGCCGGAACTGGGTCGGGGTGGTGGACAACATACAGAAATCACCACCGGACAGTCGGAATTCGTGATAACAAATGCCAAACATATCACCGGCGAACCAGCCACGGCTGTGTTCATCCCAGACGCAATAGTGATGATCGGCATGACCGGGCGTGTGTCGACACAGAAGGGATCGGCCGCCCACTTCAAAGCGATCGCCATCGCCCACTTCGATCACACGCTCGGCGGGGGCAGGGACGATATCCCCATAAAGTTGGGCAAAAAGATCTTCACCGTAAACGGCAATGGAGCCGGCGATCAGCCGCACCGGGTCAATCAGGTGACGGGCACCCCGGGGATGCACAAGTAGTGTTGCTTCGGGGAAGCTTTGTAACATTGCACCGGCGCCACCTGCATGATCCAGATGTACATGGGTAGGCATAATGTAACGAATCTGTTCGGAGGCAATACCGCGCTGCTTGAGCAAGGCCTCCAGAACGGGGACACTGTGCACTGTCCCCGTGTCGATAACAGCACATTCACCCCCGTGTTCGAGCAGATAAAAGCTCACCAGGCCCGGTTTCAGGTAATGTGCGTCGATACTGGTAATACCGTCGCCCAACCCGGTATATGACGACTCGCTCATGGCGACCCTCTTCGCTCAAACCAGCAACGATTCTCGCGCAACAGAGCCCCGAGGTCTATTGCCAGGAGGCAAACTATTGTGGGCGATACCAGATCGGTGATGTATAGGCCCGGTCCTGCACAGTGGCGGGCACCTCTGCCGGTAACGGCTCACCCATGGCAACAGCGTCATACAACGAATGTCGCGGCGTGGGAATTTCCAGCACGCGGGCGTAGTAAAACGCATGCTGCTCGGCATTGAAATCCGGGTCCTGCCAGCGCGCCTGCAAACGGGCGGCGCCTATCGTATTGGCATAGGAGGCATTGTCGATATTCACGGTGCTGCCCACGCCTGGCAGATCGCCGTTCTCGTCCGGGACGCGCTCACCGGACCATACAACGTCAAACACCTGCTCATAGCTTGTACCGTCCTCGTCAACCCATCCCTTGACGATCTGCACCCGGTCGAGGTTGGCGCCATCGGCCTCCTTCTCAGCGATCAGCAGAAACTCCGGTGCGGTATCACCGCGAGCTGCAAGCTCCCCGCCCATGGGCACGCCACCGGCAGCGGCTTCCGCGTAGAATTCGGCGCTGTCGAGAATGCCTTCGCCATATTCGTAGCCGGCGAAGAATCGCACACCAATGCGAGGGCCACTGGTGGCGTAAACCTCGCGCCGCTTGAGCGCGCGCATAATCGCCTCGCGAGTGTTTTCTTCTGCCCACACTGCCGCAAGCCCCGCCGCGGCCATATCCCAGCCCACCGGCGTGCGACGATCGCCAAGATCGACCAGGCCCTGCTTGGATTCGGGCGTGCTGTCGGCGGCAAACTTGCCGTGAAAATTGTCTTCCTCGGCTCCTGCCAGGCCTGAATGAGCGTCTGACGAGCCGATCAAGCCGAACTGGAACGGGTTGTCTCCCAGCGCCTGCTGAACTTCCAGCCCGGCGCGCAGCCCCGAGCGCACGTAGTCACCCGGCGCGACTACATAGGGCGTCTCGTCCTGTTGAATATAAAAATCAAACGTCTCAAAGTCGGCGAACTCATCATCGGGCGACAACGTCGGATGGGTTTCCGAATCGCCTTTGATCTGGGTCACTTCAGTAACGGTTTCCCACTTGGCCCGCAAAGCGATGTACTCCGGGGAAAAGTCCTCACCGCGCAGGGTACGCTTGTCGAACATATACCCCTTGGAGATATTGGAGTTGTGGGGAATGGCAATGAAATCAGCCTGGGTGCTCGCACTGGCTTTTTCCAGCCACGCCCACAGGTCCTCCGGGAAAGGGGAATTCAGGAAACTGAAGGGCTGGTATTGTTGCGCTGTCTCTGCGCCGGAGTCAGTAATGACGATGCGGTGCATATTGACGCCACCGGCGTTGGAGCTCCACTCCCAACCAATCAGCGCCGTAAACTCACCCGGCTCGTTCGCCGCATCTGCCGCATTGGTAATTTCCTGCCACACGGAGCGCTCCACGTCGGGCATAGGAGGCAGCCCCCCATGGGCATACCCTCCTCGATAATGCGCTCACCGGCGATCTTTGGATCCTCAGCCACGGGCAGGCGAGAACCAAACACTAGTGGCCCATACTTGGTTTCGATACCAAAGGTAATCACTGCTGAAGAGAACCAGGCTGCCAGCGTCTCAAACACCCCGAGCCCCTCTGTAGGCACACCGTTCTCGTAGATGTAGCGAACAGTGCCAAGGTATTCGGCGTGATCTGAGACCACCAGAAAATCCAGTGGCTCGCCGATCTGCACACGTGCCCGGTGATAGGGGTGCACCACCGGTTCACCCTTGGCATAGCGATAGGCCTCGGCGGGGCCAATGGTGCGGTTGCCAATCGTAATCGCATCAAACGAGTTATTGGTGTGGAGGTGTGTGTCGCCCCAGAGCAACTGTTTATCGGCAGCAGAAACAGACGTGGCCGCCAACAAGGCAGCCACTGTAAACAATCCACGCATAGTAGGCTCTCTTATGTTTATATCCGGCCTAGGATAACGAATTTTGCCCTTAACGTCCTTTCCAGATAGGCGCGCGCTTCTCGAGAAAAGCCAGCGTACCTTCTTTGGCATCTTCACTTTCCAGGCAGAGGTACTGCAGGTCCGCCTCACGGGAAATCGTGTGGCCAAGATCCTGCTCGCTGGCCTCGATCACGGCCTGTTTAGCATGTCGCAACGACAGCGGCGCTTTCGCGGCTAGCTCCTCAGCCCATGCAAGCGTGCTTGGCATAAGCTCATCCCTGGGTACCACGCGGTTACAAAGCCCCCACTCGAGACATTTCTCGGCACCCAGCTTTTCGCCGGTAGCGATAATTTCATAGGCGCGTTTACGACCGATCGTTCTCACCAGGTGCCAGGTTGCGCCGCCATCGGGCACCAGGCTAATGGCCGTAAAGGCTTGATAAATGTAGGCGTTGTCCGCCATTACCGTCAGGTCGCAGACCATGGCGAAGGCACTGGAGACACCGGCAGCTGGCCCCTGGACTGCACTGATCCAGGGCTTGGGTGCACGATATATTTCCAGCATGACCGGCTTGTACTCCAGGTTAAGCTGATCATCCACACGCCAGGTAGGATCATTCATGGGCAACTCAGTCAGGTCTGCCCCCGCACCAAAGCCGCGACCCGCACCCGCCAACACGACCACGCGAATACTGTCGTCATTGTTCACTTCACGTGCCGCCAGCAAAATATCCCGGCGCTGTGCCGCATTAAAGGAGTTCAGCGCATCAGGGCGATTAAAGCTGACAATTGCCACACCGTCTCGGCGTTCAATGGTTACCGCTTCGTAGTTACTCATCGTCCCGTCCTCAGCTGATAGCGCCGTTGGTTCTCAGGGCCTGCACTTCCTCTTCCCCAAAACCCATGGCGCCCAGTACATCGGCGGTATCCGCGCCGGCGGCGGAACCGCCATTGCGCACTTCAGAAGGTGTGCGGGAAAAACGGGGGCCGGTGCCGGCTGGGTCACGCCATCAACATCGATGTAGGTTTGCCGGGCCACGTTGGCCGGATGCGTGGGCGCATCGACAAAATTGAGCACCGGTGCAAAGCACACGTCAGTACCTTCCATCAGCTCACACCACTCGGCCTGGGTTTTGGTTTTGAATATCTCTTCCAGACGAACCTTCAGGTCGGGCCAGAGCGCGGGGTTGTTCTGGTCACCGAACTCCTCTTCGGATAATTCCATCTTCTCTTTCAGCAGCGCATAAAATTGCGGCTCAATGGATCCTATAGACACGTATTCGCCGTCGGCACATTCGTAGGTATCGTAGAAGTGAGCGCCGCCGTCGAGCAGGTTGGATTCGCGCGCCTTTTCGTTCCACATACCCATGGCCTGAAAGCCATGGAACATCCACATCAACTGTGCGGCACCATCGACCATGGCTGCATCGATCACCTGCCCCTTCCCGGAGTTGGCTGTTTCAAGCAGCGCGGCGAGAATGCCGTTGACAAGCAGCATGCCACCACCGCCCATATCGCCCACCAAGTTGAGAGGCGCAACCGGCTTCTCATCCTTGCGGCCCATTGCATAGAGTGCCCCGGTGATTGAGATGTAGTTAATGTCATGCCCGGCCGCCTGGGCCAGCGGCCCCTCCTGCCCCCAACCGGTCATGCGGGCGAAGATAATCTTGGGATTGCGCTCCAGACAGACATCGGGACCAATGCCCAACTTCTCACACACGCCCGGGCGCATGGGGTCGATAATCACATCGGCATTCTCGACCATGCGCAGCAACGTTTCGATGCCTTCCGGATCTTTCAGATTAACTGCCACCGACTTTTTGCCGCGGCTGCTAACATCCTTCATCTGCAATCCGGGAGGGGTACCGGCGCGATCAATCCTGATCACCTCGGCCCCCATATCGGCGAGAATCATGCCGCCCATGGGCGCGGGACCAATGCCCGCCAGTTCCAATACGGTATAGCCGTTTAAAGGTCCCATAATGTGCTCCTTAGCGTGGCTGCATGCGAATGGCGCCATCGAGGCGGATGCACTCCGCGTTCAGGTAATCGTTCTCGGCGATAAACACTGACAGGTGCGCGATCTCAGCAGGCTTGCCCAGGCGTTGTGGGTAGCACACGGACGCTTCCAGCGACTTGTAGGCCGGCTCTGGCAGCGATTCGAACAGCGGCGTATGAATCAGGCCGGGCACAATGGTGTTCACCCGGATACCGTAGCCGGCAAGGTCACGAGCCATGGGTACGGTCATGCCGATCACGCCGCCCTTGGTGGCGGAGTACGCCACCTGACCCACCTGCCCTTCGTAGCCGGCAACCGACGCGGTATTGATAATGACACCGCGGCCACCGTCATCATTAATCTGCTCATTCCTAGACATCTGCTCGGCCGCGTAGCGGGACACGTTAAAGGTGCCGGTGAGGTTGATTGCAATGACAGGGTCCCATTGCTCAATCGGGAATACGCCTTTTTTGCCATAGGTTTTCGCTGCGCTGCCGATGCCGGCAAAATTATTCACCACATGAATGGCGCCAAACTTCTCTACCACCTCGGCAATGGCGGTGCGCACGTTGTTTTCGTCGGCGACATTGACACTCCAGAACGCCACGTTGTCGGCCCCGAGATTGTCGACAACCGCCTGGGCCCGCTCCGCGTTCAGATCGAAGATTGCCACTTTAGCGCCTTTAGCCACATAAGCCTCAACGGTTCCCTGGCCAAGGCCCGACGCTCCGCCCGTAACAATGGCTACTTTTCCATTCAAATCCATGAAATCTCTCCTCTAAATAAATTCTGGTGTTAAAAATTCCGTGTATTGAAGGGCACGTAATCGTCGCCCAGGCACTCGCGGCCGATGATGAGCTTCATCACTTCAGAGCTGCCTGCATAGATCGTAGAAATTTTGGCGTCGGTGTACTGGCGGCTGATGGGGTACTCATCCATGTAACCGTGACCACCGTGCATTTGCACGCCCAGCTCTGCCATGCGCACCTGCAGTTCACTGGTGTACAACTTGGCCTTGGCAGCGTCTACCGCGGTGAACGAGCCGGCATTGAACGCGCTGACACACTGATCGATATACACCTGTGACATGTCGAGTTCGGTACGCATTTCGGCCAGTTTGAACTGCGTATTCTGGAAGGCTGAGACGGGCTTACCAAACGCCTTGCGCTCTTTGACATAGTCGGCGGTGAGATCCCAGGACAGCTGTGCCGCGGCGAGGTAACCCACGGCGCCCAACAGTCGCTCTTCGGCCAGTCCCATCATCAGGTAGATAAAGCCCTTGCCGGGTTCACCGAGAACATTTTCCTTGGGTACCTTGACGTCGTTGAAGAACAGTTCAGCCGTGTCCTGGCCTTTCATACCCATTTTTTTCAGGTTGCGCCCCCGCTCGAATCCCTCCATGCCACGTTCAACCAGGAACAGCGTCATGTGGTGCGGATTGTTTTCCGGGTCCGTCTTGGCGGCCACCACCACCAGGTCAGCGTTGATGCCGTTGGAAATAAACGTCTTTGAGCCATTGAGCACCCAGTGGTCATCCTGCTCTACGGCATTTGCTCGCATACCCGCCAGGTCAGAACCGGCGTCGGGCTCGGTCATGGCCACGGCAAGAATACACTCGCCGCTGACACACTTGGGCAGGAATCGGGCGCACTGCTCTTCATTGCCAAAGCGCGTCAGGTACGGGCCGACCAGCCGGCTGTGGAGGGTATTAAACCAATCACCCACGCGGGCATAGTTGGTTTCCTCGATGATGATTTGCTCGAAACGGAAGTCGTCGTCGCCCATACCGCCGTAGCGCTCTTCGGGCCAGATCATCAGAAAGCCCTGCTCACCCGCCTTGCGGAACGCCTCGCGATCGACGACACCTGCCTCTCGCCATTCCTCCATATGTGGCACAATCTCAGCCGCCAGAAATTTGCGGTAGGCATCGCGGAACATGTTCTGTTCTTCAGTAAAGTCTCTCGGCAGCATTGGCTTAAACCCCTATAATTCATTGGATGGATCGGCGCACAGTATGGGGAGGGGGCTCAAACGCAACAATGACCACCCCCGACAAAAATATTGACTTAACCTGACAGCGGACTGAGCGGTAACGCATGGAGCAAATCTTCACGGAAAACTGGGCGACAATGCACCTCGGGTTGATCTTCTCCCTGACTCTGGCGCAGATGCTGGTGGTCTATGTGCTGAGCGATTCCTACAGCCCACCACAGGGGCTGGGCCTGTTCACCGTATACTTCATGACAGCACTCATCGGCTGGATTGCCCTCACGCTGCAACAGGGCAGCGACGCCTACCTGAGCATTGATGTGCCCTCGGTCACAGCGATGATCAACAGCTACATCCTGTTTGCCGCCGCCGGTCAGCGCGCGGGCATTTCCCGTGGAAGAGTTGTTTTCGGCGTTGTCTGTGTACTTGCCACACTCAGTATCTTTTTCCTTCCACAGGAACAAATGCTCTTTGTGCACTCTGCGGCAGTGGGCCTGTTTATTGCGGGCACAGGCATCATTTGTACGCTGCGCAGCATTCAAGCCAGAAATGTCGGCGACGCCATCATCGCCTACGCGTCATTACTCACCGTCGTCGGCCTGCCGGTGGCTATGTACTTTGTCGCCGTCGACAACGATATTACGCTCGCCCAGACCGTCATCTTCGGTGTTTACAGCTGGTCCTACGCGTTGGTTACGATCGGCTTTCTGGCCAGCGTACTCATTGAATATCAGCAGCACCTGTCCCATCTGGCGACGGAAGATCCGCTCACGCGACTACTGAATCGACGCGGCATGGAGGATGCATTGAAGATCAGTTTTGCCCACGCCTCGCGGGGGGGACACCAGACCGCGGCGATCGTAGGCGACATCGATCACTTCAAAAAGGTAAACGACAACTTCGGCCACGATACTGGCGACCAGGTCATTCGCTTTGTGGCCAACTGCCTCCAGCAGCTGTGCCGGGCCAGCGATGTGGTGGCACGCACTGGCGGCGAGGAGTTTTTGCTGGTGCTACCGGAGACAGATCTCGATTCCGCCCGTATACTTGCCGAGCGCATTCGCACCACTATTGGCGATCATCCACTGCAGGTCGATGGCCAGCGAATCGCAATTACGATCAGCCTCGGGGTTGCGTGCCACGACGGCGAGATCGACCTCGATCAGTTGATCCAGGAAGCGGACCAGGCTATGTACCTGGCGAAACAGGGCGGACGCAACCAGGTTGCCTCTGTCGTCAATAAACCGGTGCGCATCAGCAGCACCGCGGTAAGGGAACAGGCGTAGAGCGTGCGCGACCTCTCCATTTCAGTGTATTTTGCCCGGGCCGTCCTGAAGAATGCCGTCGCCCAGGGACTGGACCCCATCAGCTTGCTGCGGAAATCGCGTATTTCTCCGCGTCTGTTGCTGGAAGAAGACGCGCTAATCTCCATCGAACGCCACGCTGACCTGCAGGTAAATACCATACTGGCCATGGGCGATGAAGCCCTCGGCTACGCCTCACGGCGCATGCCCATCGGCACCTGGTCGATGATGTGTCACGCGGTGATCAACTGCGAAACCCTGGGTCAAGCCATTTCCCGTTACTGCCGGTTTTTCCAGCTGTTCGAATTTGGCGCCCATCCCTGTCTGCTTATTGAAGGCGATCAGGTGCGAGTGCAGGTCAATATGCACGTGGATGAGGCCGACGCAGAGGCAGCGCCCTATATGACCGAACTGGTGTTGTTTAACGCCCATCGTTTTGCCAGCTGGCTGATTCAGGAGCACCTGCCGATTCAGCATGTAAACCTCCCCTATCCGCCGGCCGCGCGTGAGCGGGACTATCGCGCCATGTTCCTTGGAGCGCCCATGGCCTACGAGCAGGACGTGGCCGAGTTCGTGTTCTCCGCCTCGCTACTGGATCGCCGGGTCACCCAGACCGAACAAAGCCTGCGACGGTTCTTACGCCACCCCGTTCTCATGCTGATGACCGAGTCCTATGCCCAGAGCAGCTGGACCGCCAAGGTACGGGAGCTGGTCCACCACAACCTCGCCGACATGCCCGAACTCAACGACGTGGCCGCCATGCTCGAGGTACATCCCCAGACGCTGCGCCGACGCCTTTCAGCCGAAGGCACGACCTTCAAGGAAATCAAAAGCCAGGTGCGTCGCGATACCGCCCTGCACTTTTTGGGTAAGCAGGGGCTCTCGATTGAAGAGATTGCCCATCGCGCTGGCTTCTCGGAGTCGTCTGCTTTTATCCGGGCCTTCAAAGGCTGGACCGGGGTCACGCCCTACACCTATCGGAAAGGCCTGTAACTGCCGCTAGTCTCCCCGCGGAAATACGCTATATTTAATGTCGATCAAGGGGAGGGAAAACACGTGGTAAGGAAAGCAGCGCGAGTACTGATAAGCATTTACATCGCCTGGATAGCCCTGTCCGTTTTTGTCGTTTTGCCAGCCCTGAACATTGTCCCCGCGTGGTACCTGAAAGAGCACTACGATCGCGATTTCAGCACCGACATCACGCTCTTCAACCCGTTCAATATCAGTCTCGAAATGCACAACGCCACGCTACTGCAGCCGGATGGCAGCGATTTTGCGGCCCTCGATCAGGCCACAGTCAATCTTTCCCTGGCAACCCTGGCCAGCGAGGGCATTGTCTTCGACCGGATAGCCATCGAAGGGCTGGAGATTACGCTGCGCCAGGACAGCCCCGGCGAGTTCAATTTCTCCGACCTGTTAGCCACCGAGGAAACCTCTGATACCGCCGACTCGGATCTGCTGGGCGTCACCATAAGTGAACTGATTTTTACTGCCAAACGCATTACCCTGATCGACAACGCCCGCGAAGAACCTTTCAGTACTCACTATGATGGCCTGGACATTGCTGTTAAGGATTTGTCCACCATCGCAGAGGATGGCAAGCCCTACCAGATCAACGTGACCGCTGAAGCAGGAGGTTCGCTGCGCTGGGAGGGCAACGTCTCGGTACCGCTGGCCCAAAGCGAGGGCTGGCTGGCCATTAACGACCTGAGCCTGGCCGCCGCCTGGCGTTTTGCACGGCCCTGGCTCAACTTTGACCTTATGGATGGTCGCCTCAGCATGGAGGGAAACTACCAGTTGTCCTGGCGGGATGACGTTGCCTTCGAGATTGCTGAGGGTCAGGCACAGCTTCACTCGCTGGCGCTGGTGCCACGCGATACTGCTGCGCTTGCCGACACCTCGATCAATTTGAATCAGCTGGACATTGGCGACGTCAGTGTCGACAGCGGCACAAGCGCCGTCACTATCGGCTCAATCAGCGGCCAGGGTCTGCAGGTTCAGGGCTGGAGTGAGGGCGCCCAGGTGAGCCTCGCGGACATGTTCATCACCTCGTTCCCGGAAGTGGAGGCTTCAGAAAGCGCCGCTGCCGATGAGGCCAACCCATGGCAAGTGACACTCGTGCAGGCAGCCCTGGCAGACAGCGGTATTCAATGGCGCTCGGAATACACCGACCCACCCCAGATGACCATAGCGCCGATCACCGCCAGCACCGGCAACATCCGCTGGCCCTTTGCGGGCAGCTCCCCCGCCAGCCTGGCACTGAAGGTGAATGGCATCGCCAGCATGCAGGTACAGGCGGATCTGGAGCTGGCCTCTGGCGGCGCCAATATCAGATATGAACTGGCTGCGCTGCCACTTACCTGGTTTAACCCCAACCTACCTGCGGCACTCAAGGCCACCATTACCGACGGCCAGCTGGGTGTGAACGGGTCGGTAGAGCTCGAGGAATTCGCGCCGGTTCGCCTGAACCTGGACAGTCAGATCGAACAATTTTCCGGCAAAATAGCCAACGAAGAAGAGGCGATTACCCGCTGGGATAGTGTGCGCCTCAAACAACTGGCCGTTGACCTGCCCAAGCGTCAGGCCAGCCTGCAACAACTCTTTATCCACAAGTACGAGGGGCGCGTGCATATTGCCGAGGATGGCAGTATTAACGCCTCCAAAATCTGGCAGGAAGAAGTGGGCGAACAGGCTGAGGAAATTGCCGAGGAACTGGAACTGGACAAGCCATGGGATTTCAGCGTGCCTGAGATCCTGATCTCCGGCAGTGCCATCGACTTTAAAGATGAATCACTGCCCATCTCCTTCCGCACGGTCATTGGCCAGGTTGACGGCCAGATTCTAAATATCAGCTCAGCACCCGGTGCAGCGGCAGACATTGACATCAGTGGCTCGGTCGACGGCTACGCCCCGGTGAAGCTCGCCGGCAACGCAGAACCCCTGACCTCACCACCCAACCTCGATCTACTGCTGACCTTCGATGGTGTTGACCTGGTGATGATGACGCCCTACTCCGGCACGTACGCCGGCTACGCGATCGAACGTGGCCTGCTCAACCTGAAGCTGCAGTACAAGCTGGTTGACGGACGTATCGAAGGCGACAACCAGGTGCTGGTGGATCAGTTGAAGCTGGGCGAGAAAGTTGACAGCGACAAGGCCGTCGATCTGCCGCTGGAGCTGGCATTGGCGCTGCTCACAGACATTAACGGTGTGATCGATTTACAGGTGCCGGTGGAAGGTGATATCGACGACCCCTCCTTTGCCCTGGGTGGCGTCATCGCCAACGCCTTTTTGAACCTCATCACCAAAGCCGTCACAGCGCCGTTCACCCTACTGGCCAGCCTCGTTGGCAGCGAAGAGGATTTACAGCGGCTGGGTTATGGCGCCGGCAGCAGCGAACTGAATCAGGCCGGCCAGGTCAAACTGGACCAACTGGCAGAAGCGCTGCGCCAGCGCCCCGGGTTAACCCTGGTAGTGTCCGGCGCCATCGACCCAACGGCCGATGCGGAGCGCCTGCAACACCAGATCCTCGTACAGGAACTGGTCAGCGAAGGCTTTGATGTACAGGCCATTGACCGGCGAGACCCTGCAGTGGTGAAAGCAGTCAAGGCACGCTATGTGGCCACTTACGGTGAGCCGCCGGAAGATATGAGCCTGACAGACCAGTATCGACAAGTTCTGAAGAGCATCCCGTTGCCGGCCGATGCGCTGCGCAATCTGGCCATCGCCCGGGCTGCGGCCACCAAAGACTATCTGGTTAACCAGCAAGGCCTGCCAGCGGACCGTGCGGTGGTCGAAGTCACCCAAAATCTCGGTGAGGAAACTGCCTACAGCGGCGTGCTGATGGACCTCGCCAACTGATTCAGCCGGCGTAACGCAAGGGTCCGTTGCAGTAGCGACATAGATACTGGCCAGCGCCCTTGAGCATGCGGTTGTGGCGCGTTGTCGATATCTGGTGATCGCGGCAATCGCAGCGGTAGGGATGGGTGCGCTGGCGGCGCTGGGGAATGTCCTCCAGATCCAGCTTGAATGTCACCTCCGGGTCGGCCCCGAAATAATGCATCAGTGCCTGCCATTCCTGGCCGTGGGGCTTAACCCTGCGCGGGCCATAGACTTCATGAACAATGTAATGCGCCACTTCGTGGGGCACCGTACCGTCCAGGTTCACGTCCCAGTACTTGGCGAAAATCCAGGGGTTGTAACGGATCTCACGCTGGCGACCATCTGCCCGGAACATACCCGCAGTAGTCCCGCGCAAATCAAAGCGCACAGGAATACGGTCGAAGGGGCGCTCCAGCGCCTCCTCGGCCTCAATAATGAAATGCTCGGTGCGCTCCAGCACCTGTTCGCGTCGACTCTGATCAATGGGTTCTATCACGGGGAACTATCATAAAAAACAACGGCTTGAGCTTACCAGAGTCAGACGCGCCAGGCTGTCACCTGTGGTCTATTTTTTTGTCTCACCACGTCATTGGCACCGACCTCGACAAACCACAGACTTTGCCACTGCCTTCATGGCCCACCACACCTGACAAGAGCAAACTATGAGCGCACAAGATCTGGATACCTCCAGGCTGGGGCAATATCTCGCCGATACGATTCCGGGGCTGCAAAGCCCACTGACCGCAGAGAAATTCGCCGGCGGACAATCCAACCCCACCTTTAAACTCACCGCTGGTGACCAGAGCTTCGTACTGCGGCGCAAACCCCCGGGTGAGCTGCTCAAGTCGGCCCACGCGGTCGATCGCGAGTTTCGCGTCATCAGTGCCCTGTACAACACAGACGTGCCCGTGCCGCGCACCTATACCCTGTGCGAGGACGAGTCGGTTATTGGCTCCATGTTCTATGTCATGGAATACCTGGAAGGGCGCATCCTCTGGGATCCCTCCCTGCCCGACGCCAAAAGCAAACAGGAACGCTTTGAAATTTTCGACAGCATGAATGCCACTATGGCCGCCCTGCACAATGTCGACATCGACGAAGTGGGCCTGACCGATTACGGCCGGCCCGGCAATTATTTCGAGCGCCAGGTGAACCGGTGGACCAAGCAATACCGCGCCTCTGAACTCGAGAAAATTCCCGAGATGGACCGCCTGATCGACTATCTCCCGGCCAACATGCCCGAAGACGACGGGCGCCTGGGCCTGGTTCACGGTGACTATCGCCTCGACAACCTTATGTTCCATCCCACCGAGAATCGCACCATTGCATTGCTCGACTGGGAGCTGTCCACTCTGGGCAACCCGCTGGCCGACCTGGCCAACCAGTGTGCGGCCTGGCTGTTACCGGGTATGGGCGGCATCCAGGGGCTGCAGGGCGCGGATCGCGCCGCACTGGGTATTCCCTCGGACGAGGAATATATAGAAATGTACTGCGAGCGCACGGGCCGCAAGAGCATTGAGAACTGGAACTTCTATATCGTGTTCTCACTGTTCCGGCTTGCGGCCATTCTCCAGGGCGTTGCCATGCGCGCTCATCAGGGCAACGCATCCAGCAAGGAAGCGCAGGCCCGTGGCGCCATGGTCAAGCCACTCGCTGAACTCACCGCCTCTCTCATCGATTGATTCACATCTTCAAGGAGCCACATCATGTCTGAAGAACAACCTGTACTCGTAGACGTCACCGACGGTGTCATGACCATTACCCTGAACCGGGGTAAGGCCAAAAACGCGGTTAACAAAGCTATGGCTGAAGGCGTCGCCGCCGCCATGGATGAACTGGACAGCAATGACGATATCCGCGTCGCAATCATTACCGGCGCGGACAATACGTTCTGCGCCGGCATGGACCTCAAGGCTTTTGTCACTGGCGAAATGCCGATGCTCCCCGGTCGCGGTTTTGCCGGCTTTGTCGAAGCCCCACCGAAAAAGCCGCTGATCGCAGCGGTCGAGGGTTTTGCCCTCGCGGGTGGCCTGGAAGTCATGATCGCCTGCGATCTGGTCGTCGTCGCCGACAATGCCAAATTCGGCATTCCCGAAGTCAAACGCGGCCTCGCCGCCGCAGCCGGTGGCCTGGTGCGCCTACCCAAGCAGATTCCGCCGCGCGTGGCCATGGAGATGGCGCTGACCGGTGATTTCATCGATGCAACCAAAGCCGCCGACGTTGGCCTGGTCAACCGCATAGTCCCGGCCGGGTCTGCATTGGAAGGTGCCAAAGAGCTGGCTGCCACCATTGTCGCAAACGGCCCCCTGGCCGTGCGCCTGAGCAAGCAGGTCATCGCCGAATCGGGTGACTGGACCGCCGCTGAAATGTGGGACAAGCAAAACGAAATCGTCATGCCGGTGTTCACCAGCGAAGACGCTATCGAAGGCGCCACTGCATTTGCTGAGAAGCGCGCCCCCAACTGGAAAGGCAAGTAAGGAGCACGACCATGAGTGAAGCCTGGATTATTGACGCATGCCGCACTCCCCGTGGTGTTGGCAAAAAGGGCAAAGGCGCCCTGGCCAATGAACATCCGCAGCACCTCGGCGCCGTGGTTCTGGAAGCATTGCGCGACCGCACCAACCTGAACACTGCCGATGTCGGCGACATTATTTTTGGCACCAGTTCGCAACGGGGCCGTCAATCCGGCGACCTGGCGCGTATGGCAGCCCTGGAAGCCGGCTACGACATTACCTCCTCTGGCGTGACGTTGGATCGCTTCTGCGGCTCGGGTATCACGTCGGTGAATCTCGCGGCTATGAACATCATGTCCGGCAGCGAAGACGTCGTGATTGGCGGCGGCGCTGAAATGATGTCTACCTATGGCGAAGAAGGCGCGATGCCATCCATGTTCATGGACAACGGCAACATGAAATTGCGCGCCCTGCATCCCCAGCCTCACCAGGGCGTATGCGCTGACGCCATCGCCACTATGGAAGGTATTAGTCGAGAAGACCTCGATAACAATGCCTTCCAGAGTCAACAGAAAGCAGCCCGCGCCATTGCCGAGGACCGATTCGCCAAGAGCCTGGTGCCGGTCTATAACATTGACGGTGAACTGGTGCTGGATAAGGAAGAGTTCCCCCGTCCCCAGACAACGCTTGAAGGCCTCGGTGAACTGCAGCCATCCTTTGCACCGGTCGCTGATTACCCGCTGGACGAATCTGGCACTACCTATCGCCAGCTGGTCAACCAGAAGTACCCGGACATCGATATTCAGCACTTCCATCACGCGGGCAATTCCTCCGGCGTGGTCGATGGCGCAGGCGCACTGCTGCTCGCATCGCCGGACTACGCGAAAGCGCAGGACTGGAAGCCCCGGGCCCGCATCGTGGCCATGGCCAACCAGGGCGACTGCCCTACCCTGATGCTGAACGCCCCGGTTCCCGCGGCGAAGCGCGTACTGGCGAAGGCCGGCCTCACCGTGAATGACATCGACGTCTGGGAAATCAATGAAGCTTTCTCTGTCGTTTCCGAGAAGTTTATGCGCGACCTGAATCTGGACCGAGACAAGGTCAATATTAACGGCGGTGCTATGGCGCTGGGGCACCCCATTGGCGCGACGGGCTCTTTGCTGATCAATACCGCGCTGGATGAACTCGAGCGTCAGGGTAAGCAGTTTGGTCTGGTGACCATGTGCGCCGCCGGCGGCATGGCCCCCGCAATCATTATTGAGCGGATCTGATCCGCTCAGTGGTAACCACACACGAATATCACCTCGATATTGGTGATATCGAACTCGCTATCACTGAGTGGCCCGCACCCGCGGGCCACGACGGCCCAGACTCGCCGGTCTTGTTACTCCATGCCACGGGCTTTCACAGCCGCTGCTGGAATGAGGTTGTCAGACGCCTGCCGGGCCAGCATATTTTTGCCGTTGATCTGCGCCATCACGGTCGCAGCGGCAGTATTGGTGAGGTCGACTGGAACGTACTCACAACGGATATCATCAAGCTGGTCGAACGGCTCGACCTGCGCGAAGTTATTGGCGTCGGACACTCTATTGGTGGCTACCTCACTGCGCGTGCCGCCGCGGCCCTGCCCGAACGCTTTCGGGAGATACTGCTAATCGACCCGGTGATTACTGCCCCTGAAACCTATGAAATGGCAAAAGGTGTATCGGACAGCTTCAGCGCCAGTGATCACCCGGTGAGCCGGCGCAAAAATCGTTGGAAGGATGCCGACGAGATGTTTACGCGCTTCAAGGATAAACCGCCGTTCTCAAGCTGGGACCCCGTGGTACTGCGCGACTATTGCGACTACGCTCTGCAACCGGCGTCCGACGAGGCGTTTCAGCAATTGGCCTGCGATCCACTCAATGAAGCCTCGGTATATATCAGCCAGGCCTACAGCGATGCTGTGCTGGATGATCTGACGCGGCTGAAGTTGCCCGTGACGCTGCTGCGTGCCCAGTTCAAGGGGCTGGACATCACCGATCTGTCGGGCTCACCCACATGGCCGGAACTGGCCGGGCAGATTGCCCAGTGCCGGGAAGTGTACCTGCCGGAGCTCAATCACTTCATCCCCATGCAGGATCCCGCCCTGGTTGCCCGGCATATTGCCGAGGCACTGGGAACAACCGCCTCCGACTAGGGTTGGCGCTGCCGATACGCTTCGGCGAAGCGTATCGCATCCAGATTGTCGATCAGCGCACCGTTGGGCACCTCCTCGACACGGGCACTTATTTCAAACATCGCCCGGCCCAAATCGGTTCCACGAATCACCAGATGCCCCGGCGTGGCCAACCACTCGCCGAAGTACACCAACGCATTGGCGTATTCACTGGTGGGACGCACCCAGCCCGAACGGTGACCAAAGGTCCGCAGGCCAGTGCCCGCTGCCATCTCGGAGACCTCACGTTCTGCGCGGCCCTTGTCCTTGGCCCATTGGGCGCTCTCCTCCTCGCCCGTGCCCATTCCTGTGACGTAATGGAATGCCATAGGGCCCTCGGTGCGCGCATCCAGCCAAGCAGTCACAAACGCCACCGGGAAGTGCACGTGAATCCAGCGGTAAGTGTCCTCGTCCATACCAATGGAAGTCGTCCCCAGTCCCCACATCACCGTGTTCACCTCTGCCAATTGACTGGATAAGGTAGCGTAATCAGTGAAGTCTTCATGCATGATAACCTTGACCCGGCCCGTCGCCTGGCCTTCCTCAAGCCGCGGAGACATGCGCCGGGTTACAGCATAAACAGTGTCCACCTCCGGCGCGAGCATCGCCGCTTTCAGCAATCCATCACCGACTGAACCTGTCGCTCCGAACACCATCACGGTGTGGTTCGCCTCCTCTGCGAGCACCGGGTTTGGCTGCGGCTCCAGGGTGCCAAGCGTCAGCAACCCCCATAGGTTCAGTCCGACAATCAGCAACACCAGTGCAGCAACGACGGCCAGCAGTAATCTGCGCAACATGACCATCAGGCGGACGCCTGACGGCGGGCAGCGCGCACCCGCTTCAATGCATCCTGCAGTGCAGACATCATCACGGCCGTGGACACACCAATCATCAGCACGCCATTCACTGCCTGCAGCGGGCCCAGCACTCGATGCTCTTCGCTCATGACAATGTCGCCGTAGCCCAGCGTCGCGAAGTTCACCGCCGAGTGATAAAAGGCCGTCAGGAAATCAGTAAACTCACCCAGCTGAACAAAGACCGCCGCCCAGATCGCAATCTGAATAAAATTGCCCATGACCAGCACTACCATAACGCCACTGATCACCCCTAGTATGCTGACAAACGTCGGCGCCTTACTGCTGTCGATATGCCGCGCATAGAACGCCACTGACAGCACCGCCAACATGGCCTGCACAAGCAGGCAGACGACCATGACCGCGAGGCCGACGAACAAATTAAGCATGCTTGAGTCTCCGTGCATGATTTTTCTGATATTGCCGCTGCCGCAGATACTCCAGGAACAGCATTGCCACCCAGGCGTAAAGCGCCACGAATATAAACAGACCGAAACGCACCGCGAACGCTGTGGCGGGGTCCTTGCCATTGGCACTGTCGGCCACCGCCGGACCAATGAAAATCAACAGGGTCACCATAACGTTCTGCCAGTAAGTCGGCGGGTAGCGACTCGCCACCACGCCATACAGGCGCGACACGATGAATACGCTGAATATCAGCATCCACAAAAAGAACATCCAGAGGTTCGGTGTAATCTTCAGGCACATCCAGAACACGATAGCCAGTGCGCCGGCCATAAACGTCGAACCAAGCAACTCGGCGCCAGCGCCTTTTACCGACGTCAATTCAGTCTGCTGACCCAGCGTTACCGACTTCATGATAATCGGCATATAAAACGTGGGATTAGTCAGGCCAAGCAGGTAAGCGGGAAATACAATGAGCGTAGCGCGCGCAGACTGCCAGCGCGACTCCACAGGCTCTGGTGGCGGCGGCTGGGGGCGGGCTCATCCGGCTCGGGGAAAAAGGGATAGACAATCCACTGGCAGACAATGGCAATCGCTATCGCAATCATCAGTTCCTGGATTAGGAGAACCGCGAGACTGTGCCCGAGTTGGCCCACCATGGTAATCATGGTCAACCCCATTGTGAGCAATGCGCCCACCGGGCCCTTGCCCATATTCAAGGTCAGGTAGTTCGCCAGAAACAGGCCGAGCAGCACCAGCAACAGCCCGACAAAGGGGTAGTGACTCAACAGCGGTGTAATCAGAATACCGATGCCCAGACACAGGGCCACTGCCAATGGCAGACCGATCAAGCCTTTCACACCCGGCGGCGGTTTGGGTTGCGCCGCCAGCATGAAAGCAAAAAGCGGCGCCATGAACGGAAAGCTCAGCGCCATCGAATACCCGGCCACCAGAGCCAGCGAGATGTTAAAGCTGAGCCGGAATACGCGCCTGGTGCCGAGGTTCATGGGAGGGCCTTCGCTACGCTAGTAGGCGTAGGACATGATGCTCATGAAACGCACATAGAGGTGGCCAAAGAACCGTGTTAACCACGCCTCTTCGCTGTAGGCGATCACCGCCGCCTGTCCGCCCACTCTAAGCTGGCCGAGCAGTGCTTCGTCCTGACGAGGGTCAAACCTGACGACCACCGGGAAGCGCTGTGATTGACGCAACCAATCGCGATCGTTGTCGATACTGGGCAGCGTGCCTGGCTTGGCACTGCGGCCCGCGGAAATGCCTTTGCCGATATTATCAACCACACCGTCAAACACCCGACCGGGCAATGAATCGAACACAATCTCCACCGGTGTACCGGACACCATGTGGCCCAGGTTATTCTCGGTAAATTCTGCCTGCACCCACACTTCGTTAAGCGAAATCAACGTCATCACCGGGTGTCCGGCACCGGCGAATAACCCGACGTCCACTTTAAGGTCGGTAATTTCACCGCGATCTGTGGCCGTCACCGTGGTGTGGGCCAGATCGAGTTCAGCTTTTTCAACGCCTGTTCTGGCAATCGCCAGAATGGTGTTGAACTCCTCATCGGACTCGCCACCCTTGGCGTTAATCGCCTGCTGAATACCCGCCTCTGCAGCGGTGACAGCGGCCCGGGACTGATCCAGGGTTGCCCGAGACACCTCCAGGCGCCGGGTAGAAATGGTGCCTGGATCTTCCTTATAAAGACGCTCGAGGCGATCAGTATCTTTCTGTGCTTTTTCCAGGTTCGCCTGGGCGGCCAGCAAATTGGCTCTCGCTGCTTCTACTGCAGCATCTCCGGCATCGACCTGACTAAGGGCATTCTGATAATCCGAGCGCGCCTTGGCGAGCGCAATCTCATACTGTGAGGTATCAATCTGGAAAAGCGGCTGCCCGGCCTCTACCCGGGAGTTGGTCTCTACCAGCACTTCGGTAACGATGCCCGACACCTGTGGGGCAACACCGATCACATAAGCCTGTACTCGCGCCTGGGTGGTATAGGGGGTATAGCGATCAGAGGCCAGGTACCAGCTGAGGCTAAGCAGAATGACCACCGCAATCACCAACCCACCCTTTTTTACGGCGGCGTCGGCCTCTGGAGCTTCATCTTGTTGTGTTTCAGTGTCGCTCATAGTTCACCTGATTTCATCGCGAATTATTGTTCGGGCAGCGGTACCGGATCATCCAGCATGCCATCCCAATCGGTGCGCTCCTGCATAATCTGGCGCAGTTCTTCCGGCACCAGATCCTCGGCTTCGGCGGGCTGCCACCCACCGCCCAGCGCCCGGTAAAAATCGATCACCGAATTGATATGTTCACCCTGATTGCTCACATACGCAGACGACCTTGCAGCGCGCGACTGCTGCGCAGTCAGCACGCGCTGAAAGTCCGAGTAACCTTCCTGGTAACGCTTGGTAGACAGTGCCAGTGAGCGGTCTGCCGCTTCCAGTGCCGAACTGAGCAAGGCCTGTTGTTCCCGAGTTTTCACCACGCTCACCGCGGCGTTATCAATCTCCGATGCGGCAGCCAGCACCGTCAGCTGATAGGCTTGAATCGTCTGCTGCAGGCGAACATCCTGGACGCGTACGCTGTTTTCAATGCGATCGTAGTTGAACAGGTTCCAGGTAAAACTGGGGCCAATCGCCGTGCCCAGGGTATCGTTGGTGACATCCAGCGAATTGCCCGACCAGCCGATGGTGCCAAACAGCGAGATCGACGGGTAAAGATCGGCCTTGGCGACACCAATCTGGGCGGACTGGGCAGCAACTGTCCAGGCCGCGGTGCGAACATCTGGCCGCCGCATTAACAGCACCGCCGGGTAAGCTTCGATAAACAGCGGATTGAGATTGGGCAGGGTGGCGGGCACGGCATCCAGCTCAGGGACATTACCAGGCTCGCGTCCCAACAGAATTGCCAGCGCGTTTTCCAGTTGCTGCAGGGCGATCTCAAAGTTGGGAATGGACGACAACGTGGCCAGATACTGCGTGCGGGCCTGCTGCACGTCAAGCTCTGCCGACTGGCCGCTTTCATACAAGGCGGTTGTAATCTCCAAGCTACGCTTTTGTAACGCCGCATTCTCTTGCGCTATATCGATCAGGCGTGCGGTTGTGCGCCAGGAGTAATAAGCCTGGGCTACTTGAGCCGCCAGTAACACCTGGGCATTCTGCTGGTTGGTCACAGACGCAAAAAATGCCGCGTCAGCAGATTCAATACTGCGGCGGTACTTGCCCCAGAAATCCATTTCCCAGCCGATATCAAAACCGGCATCGTAGGCGTTGAGGTCGGAGTGGTCGCCGGAATTGTCACCTTCTGTAGGCCAGCTGTCGGTGCGCGCCCAGGAACCACTGGCGCGTTGAACCTGCGGATATTGCAGGCCGGTGGCCACGCCCAATAATGCCTTGCTCTCCAGCACCGAAAGTCCAGCCAGGCGCAACGTCGGATTCTCTTTTCTGGCGGTCGAGATCAGGTCATTGAGTACCGGGTCACTGAAAGCCTCCCACCAGAAACTGAGATCGTCCATCTCATCAGACGTCGACAGGGCCTGGCCATACAGGTCGGTTGCCCAGGTGTCGATCCAATCTACTGCGGGTTCTTCATAGTCCGGTCCGAGATTGGTACAGGCCTGCAGCGCGAGCAGGCCGCAACCCGTCGCGAGCGCCCTCACCCACAGCCTCATTCCGATGCCTCAGCCTCTTCATTTGAGGCGGCTGCAGCGGCGGCCTCGGCAGCTTCCTCGGCCTCATGCATCGCCACCCACTTCATGAACAGCTGATACCCGACAGCGAGAATAACCGCGCCAACAAACAGGCCAACAAAGCCCATGGACATCATTCCGCCGAGCGCACCGAGCAGTATGACCGGCATGGGTGCCTCGACGCCACGGCCCAACAGCATGGGCTTAAGCACGTTATCGGCAAGACCCGCTACGACCAGGTAAACCGACCAGACGATCGCCATGACCTGGGAATTGTCGCCATTTTTGAATATCCAGATGACCACAGGAATCACCACCAGCGCCGCCGGTAATTGCATAATCGCCAGAAGCAACACCACCAGCGCCAACAGTCCCGCAGCTGGCACGCCTGCGCCAAGCAAGCCAATGCCTACCAGCACTGCTTGAATAAAGGCCACACCCAGCACCCCGGCAGCCACTGAACGCGTCGTCATGGTCGCCAGATTATGCACCTCCGCACCGTGTTTAGGACCAACGATCCGCGTCACAATGTTCTCCATTGCATCATTGGCGCTGTGGCCAAACGCCATCATAATGCCGGCGACAATCAGTGAACCCAGGAACAGCAAAACAGTGCCCACGGTACTCTTGGCCGCGGACATACCACTGGTTATCAGGGATTCCAAGGAAGTCTTATTCGCCTGAATAAACGCCGGAAGGTTTTCCGAAGCAGCAGACCAGGCGTTATAAACATCCTCGCCAACGACCGGCCAGTTCGCCACATTTTCCTTGGGCGGGCGCAACTCCAGCGTGCCCGCGTGATAGCGGTCGGCAATGGATGTTGCATGCTCAGCCAGCGAACCGCCCAACAGCACAACAGGAATACCAATACCCAGCAGGCCGACGATAACGATTACCGTCGATGCGCGCCCCTGATTGCCCCCAAGGCGCGCCGCTAGTCCCTGATGCAATGGATATATTGTCACCGCCAGAATCAATGCCCATATCATCAGGCTGAGGAACGGGCTGAACACCCGGAAAGACGCCACAACCATCAGGGCCACAAGGCCCACTCTGATAAGTGCATCGGTGAATTCCTGCACGGTCATCGCGTGACCGGGCTGTTCGTTATCGCTCATAGTGCCCCCTTTGTTTGCTCTACAACCACGCACAGTACGAATATCTCTATATTACCCTCGACATTCGCAGCGTAGATTGCATTGCAATAGTTATAGTTAGTGAAACCTGCTTAAGCAAATTCATGGCGGCTACGATAGCACAGCTGATTTGACACAGCTGACCACACCCCGCAGACTCCCCAACGGCCATAAATTCTAACAAAAAGGTGCTACACAACAGCATGCTGGTTCATCATTATCTCGAGTACTATTCACGCAATACTCCCGACCTTCCCTGCCTGACCACCGAAGGCCAAACCTACACCTATGGCAGCATCAACACCCGCGCCAATCGACTCGCCCATGGATTGCTCGAGCTCGGTGTTAGCGTTGGTGAGCGCGTGGGAATTCTCGGTGAAAACAGCCTGGAGCACCTGCTGCTGTATATGGCCACCAGTAAGATCGGCGCCGTCAGCGTCTCGCTCAACTATCGACTGGCACCCGCCGAACTCGCCTACATTATCGGCGACGCCCAGTGCCGCGCACTGCTGGCACTCGATGGTATGGACGAAACACTCATAGACCTGCGCCGCCAGATCGACGATGAAATCCAGATCATTTCCCAGGGATTTGACAACACCCTGGTGCTAGACGACTGGAGCGCCGACTTCCCGACCACAAATCCCGATCAAGATGTAGCCTCTGACCAGCCTTTCGTACAGCTTTACACCAGCGGCACAACCGGCAACCCAAAAGGTGTGGTGAGCTCGCACTTTAATATGCTGTCGCTCGCTGCCATGAATACCACGGCGACGCCGCACAGACCGAGCCCCGGCTACTCCACCATTCTCTGCGCCCCCATGTTCCATATCGGTGGCACCGGGTCGATTGTGTACAACATTACCCACGGCATACGCACACTGATGCACCGCGTGTTCGACCCGGTGCGGATTGTCGACGACATCGAGCAGTACGGTGTGAATAACGTGTTCATGGTGCCGGCCATGATTATGGCCGTTCTACAGTTACCGGACATCGAGCAGCGGGACTTCAGCAAACTCAAGCAGGTGTTCTACGGTGCGTCACCGATTTCTGAATCGGTGCTGCGCCGTGCCCTGGAGATTTTCCAGTGCGACTTTATTCAGATGTACGGCATGACCGAGACTACCGGTACTGTCGTCAATCTGACCGCCGACGATCACCGCAAGGCACTGGCAGGGCGCCCCGAACTGCTGCGCTCATGCGGCCGCCCCTCGGTGGGTGGGCGCGCCAAAGTGGTCGATCTGGAAGGCAACGAAGTTCCACGGGGCGACATCGGAGAAATCTGGTTGTACTCCGATACCAATATGCTGTCTTACTACAACCTGCCCGACGCCACTGCGGCCAACCTCACCGACGGCTGGGTACACACCGGTGACGCAGGTTACATGGATGATGAAGGCTACCTGTATCTAAAAGATCGTATGAAAGATATGGTCGTCAGCGGCGGGGAAAACATCTACCCGGTAGAAGTGGAGAATGCCCTGGCCAAGCACGAGGCGGTACAGGATGTCGCTGTGATCGGTGTCCCCGATGACAAGTTTGGCGAGGCGTTGCTGGCCTTTGTCGTACTCAGTGACGGTGCGCAGCTTGACGCTGAGACAATGATTGCATTCCTGCGCGAGCACATTGCCGGCTATAAGATTCCGCGCAAACTGGAACTCATCGAAGAACTACCGCGCAACCCGTCGGGCAAGATACTCAAGAAAATTCTGCGCGCCCCATACTGGGAGGGCGCAGAGCGGCAAATCGGCTAACGGGCGTCGAAAATTTTGCGCCGCGAATGCTCCATCAGCGCCCATAGAATATTGCTGGAACTCACCTGACCAACCAGCTTGCCGTCCTCCAATACCGGGCGGCGGCGCTGGCGGGTATCGAGCATGGCCTGAGCCACTTCAACAATACCGTCTTGCGGCGACACGGTTGCCAGATCGGTGCTCATGGCATCCCGAACGAATGATTGCTCAGGATCGCCATCGTTGTACACCGCGGTGAGCACCGCCTTGATGCAATCGAGTTCAGAGAGAATGCCCACAGCGCGACCCTCGTCGTCGGTCACCGTGAGGCCTGTGAGCTTGTATTCGACAATCTTCTCAATCGCTTCCACCAGATTGGCGTCGCTACCAATCGTCAGTGGATTGCGGCGCATACAATCGCCGATAACGCTGGGTCCTGGCATAGAGATTTTCCTCGTGGTTGCCTGTCACCCTACTATAGCAGTATCAGGCTGCTTCAGCGGGCGCCTCAGGCTTTTTTGCCGGCGGACTGCGCCTGGTTGCCGGTTTCTTTTTGGCCGCGGCGCGTTTTTTCTTGGATGTAGCAGGCTCTACCGTGGCCCGCTTTTCACGCAAGGCCTCGCGATCGGTACGGGTGGGTGGCGGCCGGCGACGCGATGCCCGTGGGCGATTCGCCTCGACCGTATCCGGGCGCAGATCGCCGGATTCAAAGCGCACCAGTATTTCTTCCATCGTGCGGCTGATGCGGGTGCACAGACGAATCTGTTCCACCTGGGGATAGGCTGAGTGCTCCCCACCTTCCATCAATTCAATCAGATCATTTTCAGAGATATGCGCCAGCAGTTTGGTAGGGTTGTACCACTTGAAGCTGGGGACAATATTAATATCCCCGCTGTAGTCCTGGTCCATTAAGGCGTGGACGGTATTAAGCATCCAGTTGAACCGGGGCCAGTTGTCGCCCTGCTTCTGGACAATGCCGCGATAGAAATTAAGTAATTCCCGGCCGACACCGACACCGAGCGAACCGAGGGCCCGGGTCAGGGGACTGCGGTCCTGATCCGCATCGAGGAACGGCGTAGCGATGGGGTTCACCATGCTGACGATATAGTGGTTGGTGCTGTAAAGGCGCGACAGGCGTTTGGCCGGCAGGTCGTCGGCAATAGAGCCGTCCACCCACTTGCGAGTGGGCAGATAGGTCTGCGCTTCCCCGTGCATGTTCTTGGCCATCAGGGTTACCGGAGGAAAGACGCCGGGCACAGCGCACGAGGCCATGACGGCGGAGCGAATCAGCACGTTCGGCGAGGTAATGGCGTTGAGCAGGCGCGAGCGTTGATGCGGCTCAGCGGGCGCCACAGTGATGCTGATCTGACGACCTGTCTTTTCATAGGCTTCCTGAAACGTCATATCAGGGACCATGCGCGCGATCAGCCGCTCGAGATCACCGGCATCAATCTGCGGGTTGGCGCCGAAGAACATACGGGTAAAGGCACTGGCCTCGCTCTCCGCCTCGAAGTGCACATTGGCGGGCTCAAAAAAGTGTTCGAGCTCGGTGTCAGAATGGGTTCCCACGACACCGGCCATGATTGAACCGGCACTGGAGCCGGAAATGACCCTTGGCAGCAGGTTTTGCTCCATGAGAGTTTTTACGACGCCCAGATGGTAAAAGCCGAGTATCCCGCCACCTGAGAGCATGAGTGCGGAACGGCCGAAGCAGATGTTCGCGCGATAGAAGAAATCCAGTTTTTCCTGTACGTCGATCACGTCAGCGGGCAGCTCCGCTAACAGTCGCAGGCACTCGTCGATTTCGTCAATGTACTGCTCAATCAGGCGCTTGGTACCGAAATTGGCCCGACGGTATAAACTGGCACGTCCCATGCCACCCATATTGCCGTGGATACCTTCGTTCAGGGTGTAAAGCAGACCGTGGTAATCGTGGCGGGCACGCAGTGTGCGCAACCGGTCCAGACGCAGGCGAATCTGGGAAGCATCATACTGACTGCTCTGGTCCACCTCGCGCCAGCGCTTGGCGCCGCTAATCTCGTCGTGCTCCAGAGCGGCCTCGCGCCACTGCTCGTAGCTGTCAGCCTTATACATTCGCTTCTCGAGCTTTTTCAGCTTGCGGGATTTGCGCACCGGGATACCTCTATTGCGTTTTGAAACCACGTGGGGAGCCCAAGCATAAAACATTCGCTGCGCCGGGCATACCCGTTTTATCGGTCGCACCCGGTCGAGATTTGACCACAATCAATCCAATTACCCGCAGGATCGCGTACCATCTTTGTCCACATTAGTGACTAGTTGGTCAAGACTGGGTAAACAGTTGAAAAGCACTTAAAATACAGACACTTACAAACCAAAATACAAACCGAGGTCCAATTTGCGCGCTTATCTGTACGTTTCGCTCATTCTGCTGGTGATTTTTGGTGGCATTTCAGGCTACCTCTATAACAAGTTCAGCGTTCTTGCGAACACTGACTTCAGTCCTCCGCCGGTTACGGTCGCAGCAGCGACCGCAAGAATGGAAACCTGGCCCTCGGTGCTGCAGGCGGTAGGCACTATTCGCGCGGTCAATGGTGCCAACCTCGCTGCGGAAGCCAGCGGTGAAGTGACCAACATCAGCGTGGCCTCCGGACAGGAGGTAGAGGCAGGCCAACTGCTGCTCACCCTCAACGACAGCCTAGAGCAGGCCAGCAAGCGCCGGGCAGAAGCCAACCTGGTACTGGCGCGACAGTTGTATGAGCGCGATGAAAGTCTGATCAAGCAGAAATCTATTCCCCAGAGCCAGTACGATCGCTCCCGGGCAGATCTGGATGCAGCGGTGGCGAGCATTGCCGAGATCGAAGCACAGCTGGGCAACAAACGCATCGTGGCTCCCTTTGCCGGCCGCGTCGGCATTATCGAGGTCAAGGCCGGCGACTATATCGATTCCGGCACATCGATTACGACGCTGCAGGACTTATCCCAACTGGAAGTGGACTTTTCGGTCCCGGCCCGCCACTACCCCGAACTTCGCGCCGGCCTCGACATTGCCGTGCGCACAGCCTCCTCAGAGCAGACCTTTGCGGCAACGCTGCAAGCCGTCGACGCCGCCGTTGACACCGGCACCCGCAACCTCGCGCTGCGGGCCCTGCTCAGTGATAGCGAGGGACTGCTGCCCGGCATGTTCGCGCAACTGGATATAGACCTCGATCAGGCACGCGACGTGGTCACCCTGCCCGAGACTGCCGTCACCTACTCTGCCCAGGGCGATACCGTTTACGTGGTCACTAACGACGACGAAGGCTTGCTCGTCATGCCCCGGGTAATACGCTCCGGTGAAGTGCGAGATGGCCGAACTGAGATTCGCAGCGGGGTAGAGTCCGGCGAGCGTATTGTCAGCGTCGGTCAGAATAAGCTGTATCGCGGCGCCCGGATTGTGCTGGAAGAAAATCCGGCGGACTTCACCCAATGAGGTTTACCGATCGCTTCATCCAACGCCCGGTCCTGGCCATTGTCGTCAGCAGCCTGTTGCTGCTGCTCGGGGGTGCCTCCCTGTCAAAGGTCGGTGTCCGAGAATTTCCCGAGCTTGAGCGCAGCGTTATCTATATCGAAACCTACTACCCGGGCGCCAGCGCGCGCACCGTGCAGGGGTTCGTCACCAACCCATTGCAGATCAAGATCGCCGGTGCCAAGGGCATCGAGTACATGGTGTCTGACAGCCAGCCAGGCGTGTCTTCGATTACCGTCCATGTACGCCTGGGTGAGAATAGTACCGACGTGCTCAATGAGGTCATCGCCAAGGTAAACGAAGCCCGGGGTGACCTGCCACGGGAGATCGAAGATCCAGTAATCTCCAATGCATCAGGCGCCGAAGCGATGATTTACATCGGCTTTTACAGCGAGCAGATGACCGCATACCAGGTGACGGATTTCCTGTCTCGCAATGTCCAACCGGAACTGGCAACACTGCCCGGCGTTGGCCAGGCTGGCATCTTCTCCCGGCGCCTCGCCATGCGCGTCTGGCTAGACCCTGTGCGCATGGCCGCTCTCGGCGTGACAGCGGAAGACATCAACAACACTATTCGGCGCGACAATTTCATTTCCGCTGCAGGGGCCACCGAGGGCCAGATGGTGCGGGTAACCGTAGATGCCCGCACCGACCTGCAATCACCGGATGATTTTGCCAATCTGGTGGTGCGCCAGGTCGACGACGAGCGCATTCGTCTGGGTGACGTGGCCGACGTGGAAATGGATGCCGAGTCGCGCCAGTTTAAATCGCTATCCAGTGGTCGTGACGCGGTATTCATGTCTATTACACCCGCGCCCGATGCCAATCCACTGGAAGTCTCGCGGGCGATCCACGACACGCTGCCACTGATCGAGGCGATGCTGCCAGCAGACATGGAAATGTTGCTCGACTGGGACGGCTCGGTTGTCATCGACGAAGCACTGTCAGAGGTTATCGCAACGCTGATCGAGGCGGTGCTCATTGTCATTCTGGTGATCTACCTGTTCCTGGGTTCTTTCCGGGTCGTGCTCATTCCCCTGGTAGCCATACCACTGTCGCTGATCGGCGTGGTGTTCCTGATCTGGACCATGGGCTTCTCCCTCAACCTGCTCACACTGCTGGCCATGGTGATTGCGATCGGCCTCGTCGTGGACGATGCGATTGTGGTGGTGGAGAACGTGCACCGACATATCGAGGAAGGTGCCACCCCCTACAATGCGGCCCTGCAGGGGGCGCGCGAGGTTGCCCTGCCGGTCGTGGCGATGACGCTCACACTGGTAGCCGTATACGCCCCCATCAGCTTTATTGGCGGACTCACCGGCGCCCTGTTCAGTGAATTCGCACTGACGCTTGCCGGGGCAGTTGTTATTTCCGGTGTAGTGGCACTCACTCTCAGTCCCATGATGAGCTCGCGGGTGCTCAAGGACGCCGAGCACCAGGGACGTTTTGCAGACTGGCTGGACCACCGTTTTGAGCAATTGGTCGCAGCCTATCGCGGTATCCTGGATGCCTGCCTGGCCAACCGTGGGGCTGTGTTGCTGCTGGCGTTCTGCCTGCTCGCCAGTCTGCCCTTGCTGTTTGCCCTGGCCCAGGAAGAATTGGCACCAGAGGAAGATACCGGCGGTATCTTCATGGTGGGCAATGCCCCGCGCTACGCCAACCTGGAATACTCCGATTTCTACCTCAACAAGGTGGTCGATATCTGGCGGGAAATTCCTGAGTTCAGCCACTCCTGGCAAGTGATTCAACCCGGCAGTAATTTTGGCGGCATCACTCTGCACCCCTGGGATGAGCGCGAGCGCACCCAGCAGGAGGCCATGAAGGAATTGCAGGCCAATCTCGGCGCGGTCGCCGGTATGGAGATGTTTGCGTTCTCCTCGCCGTCGCTACCGGGAGCAGACGCCGGCCTGCCGGTCAGTTTCGTGGTCGCCTCCACGGCTGACTACCGCGATGTAAAACGTGTCGGCGACGAACTACTTCAAGCAGCCAGAGAATCGGGCCTGTTTGCGTTTGTTACTCAGAGCCTCGACTTTGACCGACCGGAAATCGTTCTACACGTTGATCGAGAACGCGCCGCACGGCTGGGTATTTCCATGCAGTCGATCGGCGAAACCCTGGCCGTCATGCTCGGCGAAGCGGAGGTCAATCGCTTTACCCTGGAGGGACGCAGCTACAAGGTGATTCCCCAGGCGGGACGCAACTTCAGAATGACGCGCGAGGAGTTGGCTAAATACTACCTGCGTACCGGCGGCGGGGACCTGGTGCCCATGTCGGCCGTGGTGCGCCTGGACAGCCAGGTGGAGCCCAATTCGCTGACCCAGTACCAGCAACTCAACAGCACGGTGATTCAGGGCATCGTCATGCCACCCAATTCACTCGGTGCCGGCCTGACGTTCCTGAACGACACCTTGGCGGAGATCGCCCCCCCGACATTCCGCGCCGGCTATACCGGAGCGTCGCGTCGGTTTATCGAGGAAACAGCCTCATTCCCGGTATTATTCAGTTTGTCGATGATGCTGATCTTCCTGGTGCTCGCGGCCCAGTTCAACAGCTTTAGAGATCCGCTGGTGGTACTGGTCACCGTGCCGCTGTCTATCTTTGGCGCCATCGTTCCCATTGCCCTGGGTTTCGCGACGCTCAATATCTACACCCAGGTGGGACTGCTCACGCTGATTGGTTTAATCAGCAAACACGGTATTCTCATCGTGGAATTTGCCAATAAACTGGCAGAGCACGGCGTGGATCGGCGCGAGGCGGTGCTCACGGCAGCCAGCCAGCGTCTGCGGCCCATTCTCATGACCACATTTGCGACGGTGCTTGGCGTATGGCCGCTGGTGATTGCATCCGGTGCCGGCGCTGAAAGCCGTTTCAGCATCGGGCTGGTGATTACCGCCGGCATGCTGGTAGGCACACTGTTTACGCTGTTCGTCGTACCGGTGTTCTATCTGCCCTTCAGTAAACGCAAACAGGCATCCACAACCGCCCCTGTCCCCGCAGCAGAGGCGGTAAGCAATCCCTAGTCGATTTTATCGTCTGCTCTGGCGCCGCCCTTGTACTCTTCCATGAGGTGGCGCTTGTACAGCTTGCCGTTATCCATTCGCGGTAACTTGGGATGGAAATCCAATGCCCGGGGCAGCTTGATATTGGAGATGCGCTCACGCAGCCATTCCATGATTTCGATGGCCGTCTCGTCAGTGGCATCAGCCCAGTTCATGGGTTCAACCACAGCCTGCACCTTCTCGCCAAACTCTTCGCAGGGAATGCCGAACACCGCCACGTCAGCAATTTTTTCATGGCTGATAAGTGCGTTTTCAATTTCCTGCGGGTATATGTTCACGCCACCGGAAATAATCATGAAGTTCTTGCGGTCGGTGAGATAGAGGAAGCCGTCTTCGTCGACATAACCCACGTCACCGGTGGTGGCCCAACCCTTGTCATTGTAGGCCCCAGCGGTTTTCTCCGGTTCGTCGTGATAGGTGAACGTTGCCGCCTCACCGCCAAAATAAATGGTCCCGATTTCCCCGGTAGGCAGTTCGTTGCCTTCATCGTCGACAATATGCAATTCTCCGACAAATGCCGGGCCGACTGAGCCCTTGTGGGTCAACCAGGCATCGGAGTCAATAATCGTCGCGCCGATGCCCTCGCTGGCTGCGTAGTATTCGACGATGACCGGGCCCCACCAGTCGATCATTTTTTCTTTGACTTCCACGGGGCAAGGCGCCGCCGCATGAATGGCAAACTGCATGCTGCTCACATCGTATTTGGCGCGCACCTCATCGGGCAGTTTAAGCATACGCACAAACATAATGGGCACCCACTGACTGTGGGTAACTCGGTGCTCGTCAATTAATGCCAGAGCACGCTCGGGATCAAAACCCTGCATGACAATTGAGGTGCCGCCCTGAAAAATATTCATCATGTTGTAGTAGAGCGGCGCCGCGTGATACAGCGGCGCAGGCGACAGATAAACCGTTTCTTCAGCAAAGCCGAAGGCCTGCCCCAACGTGGTGGCAAGGCCCGGGGCCGCGTCGACATCGGTATCAGTCGGCGGCACAAATACGCCCTTGGGCTGACCGGTCGTACCCGATGAATACAGCATGGCCGCACCCATTTCCTGATCGGCGATTTCCGTTTCCGGCTGCAGGCTAAGCGCCTCTTCCCAGGACTCATAACCCTCACTGATTCCGCCCACCATGTAGTAGTGGTCGACTCCGCTGGACACGGATTTGACATCACTGGCGACCGCCTCCAGTTCGTGCGAACCGATAAACAGACTGGCACCGCAATTGTCGAGAATGTAGGCCGTCTCATCGCGTTTGAGGTGGGTGGAGATCGGGGTATAGATCAAACCGGAACGCTGCGCCGCCCAGCAGATTTCCAGAAACCGGGGATTGTTCTCCATCATCAGGGCAATATGGTCGCCCGCTTGCAAACCCAGGCTGCGGAACAACTGCGCGCCCTGATTGGAGCGCTGGTCGAGCTGTCGATACGTTACCATCTCCCCGGAGTCACCCATAATATAGGCGGGCTTGTGGGGATACAGGGCGGCGGTGTGGCGTGGATGTGGCATAGCGTCTCTCTAATATTTATAGGCGTTTGCTGTAACTAGTATAGGCCTTATCCGCGTTGTTAAGTGGCTAGTTTTTACGCATAAGACCCTGTTGCATAACCGTGGCCACGTGGCGGCCCTCGTGCGTAAAGAAGCGCCCCCTGACCAGGGTTCTGCCGCCGCTGTTGCGCTCAAGGTCGGCGGTATGCAGCAGCCAGTTATCGGCCCGGAAATCGCCGTGGTACCAGATCGCGTGATCAAGGCTCGCCACCTGCAAAGAGCGATCCCAATAGGAGCGGCCGTGCTGAATCAGGCCGGCATCGAGCAACATGGTGTCGGAAAAATACGTGAGCAGCGATCGGTGCAAGGTAGGGTCATCGCCCACCGGGGCAGTGGTGCGCATCCAATTGTACAAACGCCCGGGCATTTGCTCGGGCTCTCGCCAGTTAATGGGTGTACCCATACGGACGTCCAGATCTTCGCCGTCGGTAATCATGAAGTCCTCATTCAGCACGTTATGCTCTAGCGCGCGCTCGCGCTCTGAAGGCAGGTCTTCGGGGGGTGTAATACCCTCGGGGAACTCCGGCTGAAAGTCGAAGCTGTCATCCGCGAGCTGAAAAGACATGGAGCTCACCAGTATTGGCTTACCCTCCTGCAGGGCCACTACCCGGCGCGAGCTGAAGCTGCCGCCATCGCGAGCTCGCTCCACCTCGTAGGTGACGGGTTTACTGCAATCCCCGGGACGCAGGAAGTAGGCGTGCTGCGAGTGAATGGGCCGTTCCTCGGCCACCGTCTGCTGGGCTGCGCTCACCGCCTGCGCCAGCACCTGCCCCCCATAAATTCGAAAGCCCTTGGGGTGCATGTTTTCGCCGACGAAACTGTCCTCGCCAACGGCTTGTGGCTCGAGTACCCGGAGTAATTGTTCCAGCATGCTTAAATCCAAAAAATCACATGGATGAGAATTGAACGGCCATTATCCAGAAATCCCATTCTGTGCCAAACTTATCCGGCAAATTTTCAGTGGAACCCTATGAATGAATCAGGACACCAGCCCCCAGGCTCTGCGCGAGGCCATCCGTCGCGGCGACTTTACCGGCAACACCTCGGGCTACTCCGCAGGTTTCGTCCAGTGCAACCTCACTATTCTACCCGCTGACTGGGCGTCGGACTTTTTGCGTTTCTGCCAGGCCAACCCCAAGCCCTGCCCGCTGGTGGGCATGTCGACATCGCCAGGCGATACCGCTTTACCACCTTTGGGTAGTATTGACATCAGAACCGATGTGCCAAGCTACCGTGTTTTTCGCGATGGTGAATTCACCGAAGAAGTAAACGATATCACCGCGCTGTGGCGCGATGATCTGGTGGTGTTTGCGCTGGGTTGTTCTTTTTCTTTTGAAGAAGCCCTGCTGGCCGATGGCCTGGACGTGCGCAACGTCAGTGAAGGCGTGAATGTACCCATGTATCGCACCAATATTGAGTGCACACCGGCAGGCCCCTTCAAAGGCAACATGGTGGTCAGCATGCGTCCATTCAAGGCCGCCGACGCGATTCGCGCTGTACAGATTTGTACGCGCTTTCCTTCAGTTCACGGAGCACCGATTCATCTCGGCGATCCAGGCCTGATAGGTATAGAAGATATTAACCAGCCGGACTACGGCGACCCGGTCACCTTGGCTGACGATGAGCTGCCTGTGTTCTGGGCTTGCGGCGTTACACCGCAAGTGGCGCTGGAGGCGGCAAAGCCGCCCTTTGCCATCACCCACAGCCCTGGCCATATGCTGGTAACGGATTTACGCAACAGCCAACTGGCGGTGCTCTGAGGACAACACAATGCTGCTCAATTGCGACCTGGGTGAAAGTTACGGCAGCTGGACCATGGGTCTGGATGCCGAGGTTATGCCGCATATCGATCAGGCCAATATTGCCTGCGGCTTTCACGGCGGCGATCCGCTTACCATGCACAAAACCTTGCAGCTGGCCGCCGAACACGGCGTATCCGTCGGCGCCCACCCCGCCTACCCCGACCTGGTGGGCTTTGGTCGCCGCTCCATGGCCTTGTCCGCGGAAGAAATTATTGCCAGCGTGCAATACCAGGTAGCCGCCATTGACGGCATGGCTGCCAGCAGCGGCGTTACCCTGGCCTACGTAAAACCCCACGGCGCTTTGTACAACGACATGATGGCTAACGCCGAGACCCGCCGCGCCATTATGCAGGCTGTCGCGTCTTACCACCGCCCCCTGAAGCTCATGTTGCAGGCCACACCCGATGCCGACCTGCATCGCAGTGAGGCTGCCGAGTTTGACCTCGAGCTATTACTCGAAGCTTTTGCAGATCGCTGCTACGACGACGACGGCAAACTGCTGTCACGACGCAAGCCCGGTGCTGTGCACACACGTGAAAAGATGCTGGCGCAGGTCAGCCAACTGCAGCGTGAGGGCACACTGACGACTGTCAGCGGCCATGCATTGCCCCTCGCGGCGGATACCTTGTGCGTACACGGTGACAACATCGAGGGCGTCCAGGCCATCCGCGAGATTCGTCAGTTGGTTGCCGGGAACTGATTGGTCGTGGAACTGCACAGTGCCGGCGAAAACGCCCTGATACTTTACCTTGGCAAAGAGACCAGCCCGACGGTGTCCGCCCGGGTACAGGCCGCTGCCGCAGCCATCGAGCAGGCGCTGGGAGTTGATCTGGTCGATCTCGTACCCTCGTACGCGTCGCTGCTCATCATCTATAACGCATTAACTACCGACCACATGGCGGTTGCCGCGACAGTACGCGATTGCATCGCCGATCTCAGTGCAGACGATGAGGCTGACGGCAATACCGTGGTACTCCCCGTTTACTACCACCCGGAAGTGGGCGAAGACCTGGAGGCCCTCGCTGCGGCAGCGGGCATGAGCACCGATGATGTCATCGCTATTCACAGCGGCACCGAGTACCGTGTCTACGCTATTGGCTTCGCGCCGGGATTTGCCTATCTCGGGCAGGTGGACGAGCGCATTGCCGCCCCGCGCCAAAGCACACCACGCCTGAAAGTGCCGCGCGGCGCAGTGGCCATCGCCGATCGACAAACCGCCGTGTATCCGGCGCAATCGCCCGGCGGCTGGAACCTGATCGGCCGCTGCCCACAGCGTATGTTTGACCCCAAGGCTACGCCTACCATGCCCGTTAGCGTGGGCGACAAAGTTCGCTTTGAAGCCATCGACCGCGACCGTTTCCTGGCACTGGGAGGCGAGCTGTGAGCGTCAAGGTTATCCAGCCCGGATTGCTCAGCCTGCTGCAGGATGGCGGCCGCCTTGGCCAGCACCGCATCGGACTCACGAACGGCGGCCCTCTGGACCCCGAGGCTTTCCACACTTGTAATCGGCTGCTGCAGAATCCCGAGGGCAGCACGGCAATCGAAGTCAGCTTTGGCGGACTGCAGCTGGAAGCTCAGGTTGATACTTTTATCTGCCTGACCGGCGCAATCATGACCCTGCGCATCAATCAGCAGGAACAGCCCCGCTGGGAAGTACTGCCTGTAACAGCCGGTGACAGCATTCACATTGAATTTGCCGAGCAGGGATGCCGAGGTTATCTGGGCATCGCCGGCGGCTTCGACGTCGAGCCGAGCTTTACCAGCACCGCCACGGTGATGCGCGAGGGCATTGGTGGCCTCAACGGCGACAAACTCGCCGCCGGAGATGTGCTTCCCTGCCCTGCTGGCGAAATACGTCAACGGCTGTATCTCGAGGAACACCTGCAGCCGAAGTATGAGGATATTACGACCGTAAGGGTTATCCCCGGATACCAACAGAAGCACTTTAATCGCTATCAGCAACGCCGTTTTTTCTCCCATGGTTACACCGTCAGCGACCGCTGTGACCGTATGGGATATCGCCTTGAGGGCCCCGCGATCGAATGTGATATCGAAGGCATTCTGTCGGAGGGCATCTGCTTTGGCGCCATTCAAATCCCCGCTGACGGCCAACCTATCGTCCTGCTCAATGATCGCCAGACGATTGGTGGCTATCCGAAGATCGGAGCGGCACTGTCCCTGGACTGCGCCCGCCTGGCCCAGCTGCGCCCCGGTGGCCAGGTGCACTTTGCGCCGATTACCCAGCACGCGGCTCACAATGCGCTGCACCTGGCAAACAGCTTTCAACAGCGCCTCACTTTCAAGGAACGCCGCGCATGAATGATCTCGATCTCAGTATTGCCATCGAGAATATTCTCGTCGCCCGCAACCTGCGCAATATGCAGGTAGCACAGGCGGCGCTCCAACCCGGCTATTACCTGCGTGCGGCCAGCATTCTGCGCAACATTCAGGGAACCGTTATCATTGGAACCGGCTTTCCCGTGACCGACACCTTCGAGACCGACGGGCCGGTAGGTGCAATAGCACTCTACGATGCGCTGGTCGCACTGGGCGCGGAACCCGTGTTCGCCTGCGGCGCGCCACTGGCACACTGCCTGCAGGACGACTACGCCGTGATCGAGTTGCTTGCCCGCAATGTCGACGCGGCACGTGACGAGGCTCGAACCCGACTTGCAGACCTAAAACCCTCTGCCATTGTGTCCATCGAGCGCCCCGGACTCAGCGACGACAACTGCTACTACAATATGCGTGGCGAAGATATTTCAGCACGCAGCGCGTATTTCGACCCTTACCTTGAGCTTGCAGAGTGCCCGACTATTGCCATTGGCGACGGCGGCAACGAGATCGGCATGGGCAACATCCGCGATGCAATTGCCACACTGGATATCAAGGCCTCAGCCACCACCTGTGACGAGTTGCTGGTGGCGGACGTCTCAAACTGGGGAGCGTACGGCATCATCGCCTTGCTAGCCCGCTGGGCAGAGCGCGACCTGCTTGGCGACATAGACCCGTTAGCCATACTTAATTACCTGTCCAGCCACGGCAGCGTCGACGGCGTTACGCGAGAGAACACCCTGACAGAGGATGGTCTCGAGGCAGAGGAAGGACAACACATTATTCGCGAACTGCGTGACGTGTGCGGATTCACCCCTAACTGAAAACACCTGGCCGGGTCCTGCGACGACCCGGGCAATTGCCGGCGATCACGCGTCGCAGCGGCACAGATACCGAGGAGATTGACAATGAGTATCGTATATTTGAATGGCGAATACATGCCGATGGAAGAGGCGCACATATCCCCAATGGATCGCGGCTTCCTGTTCGGCGATGGTATTTACGAGGTTGTGCCCTCCTATGCGGGCAAGCTGGTAGGCTTTAAGCCGCACCTCGATCGCATGCAGGATGGTCTGGACGCCATCGAGATCCAGCTTAAAGTCGACCAGGCACAATGGCGCGAGATTGCCGATCAGCTGATTGCTAAAAATGGCGGTGGCAATCTCGGCATCTATTTTCATGTGAGCCGTGGCGCAGATAGCAAACGCGCGCACGCGTACCCGGAAAATATTGACCCAACGCTGTTCGCCTTCGCCTTCGAGATCCCCCCGGCCCCCAACCCGCCAAAAGCGACGCGACGCCCTATACGGTCTCTACTGCCGAAGATCTGCGCTGGAAGCGTTGTAATATCAAGTCCACGGCCTTGCTCGGCAACGTCATGCATTACCAGCAGGGACATGCCGCAGGCCATTCAGAAACACTGCTTTACAATCAGCACGGCGAACTCACCGAAGCCGCTGCCTGCAACGTGTTTGTCGTCAAGGACGGCGTGATTGCCACGCCGGAGCTGGATCACCAGAAATTGCCCGGCATTACCCGCCTGATGCTGCTGGAAATCCTGCGTAAAGACGGCACCCTGCCGGTAGAAGAACGGGTGGTAAAACTCGAGGAACTGGACACCGCTGACGAGGTGTGGATTACCAGCTCGTCCAAGGAAATCGCGCCGGTGATTGCCATTGAGGACAAACCCGTGGGCGATGGCGAGGTGGGCGACATGTGGCTCGCCGCCCAGACACTTTATTCCGCGCACAAATTCGATTTCTAATGCGCGCCAACCAGGCCAGACTAGATTTCGACGCACTGCGCCACAATCTGGCGCATGCGCGCTCACTGGCGCCCGGAGCGCGCACCATGTGTGTGGTCAAGGCGAACGGTTACGGTCATGGTGGGCTGGCTATTGCGCAAGCGCTGGAAGCTCACACCGACGCGCTGGCTGTTGCCTGCATCGAAGAGGCGTTGGAACTGCGCGAAGGCGGTGTTCGCTGTCCGATACTGCTACTCGAAGGTGTATTTGCAGCCGATGAACTGCCTCTGGCGGCCGAGCACAATCTGTGGGTGATGATAGATAATCACAAGCAGCTCCAATGGCTTGAACAAGCGCAACTTGCCGCGCCCATAACCTGCTGGCTGAAAGTCGACACAGGTATGCATCGCCTGGGTGTGCAGCCGGAGGAAGCTGAAGCTTTTCACAGCCGGCTGATGGCCTGCGCCAACCGCACGGGCGAATTGGTTACCTGCACTCACTTTGCCTCCGCTGATGACTTGAGCAGCGACCAGACGGCACGGCAGATTGAACTGTTCAACGCCATCACCGCATCATTACCGGGGCCGCGCAGCGCCGCAAATTCCCCAGGGCTACTGGGCTGGCCAGACTCTCACTTCGACTGGATTCGCCCGGGCTACATGCTCTATGGCAACAGTCCATTCGCGCAGGCGCATGCCAACACCGAAGCGCTGCGCCCGGTAATGACACTCACCTCGGCGGTTATTTCACTGCGCGACTTGGCGCCCGGCGACAGCGTTGGTTACGCCGCTACCTGGACGGCTGAGCGCCCCTCCCGAATTGCCACTATCTCAATAGGCTATGGCGATGGTTATCCGCGCCTGGCAAACAATGGCACCCCGGTCCTGATCAACGGCCAGCGCGTTCCACTGGTGGGCCGCGTGTCCATGGACATGATTACAGTAGATGTGACAGACCTCAGCGAAGTAGCTATAGGCGACGAGGCGATACTGTGGGGCCCGCAGCTGACTGCTGGCGAAGTGGCAGGCCATGCCCAGACGATCGGCTATGAATTGACAACACGCATGCCGGCGCGCACACCGCGGGTGATCACAGCGCCCTGATCGATTACCATGGGGCTACTGTTGCGACAACGAGCCCTCACTTTGGCGGATCCAAACCCAGACCAGTTACCCGATGGCAGCCTGCTTGCAGCCATCGACATCGGCAGTAATTCATTTCATCTCATCATTGCCAAAACCGAGCATGGCGAGATGCGCACGCAGGAAGTGCTGGCGGAGAAAGTACAGCTGGGTGCAGGCCTGGAAGATCACCACCTGTCCCAGGAGGCCATTGATCGCGGCCTCGCGTGTCTGGCACGGTTTGCGCAATTGCTGTCCAGTGTCGAACCACTGCGAATTCGCGCCGTGGGCACCAATGCGCTACGCCAGGCGCACAACCGACTCGACTTCACCCTGCCCGCAGCAGAAATTCTCGGCACAAAAATAGATGTCATCTACGGGCGCGAAGAAGCGCGCCTGGTCTATCTCGGGGTAGCCCACACGCTGGCCGATGACGCGCAATCGCGGTTAGTGGTCGACATCGGCGGCGGCAGCACCGAATTCATCATCGGTGAACGCTTCGAACCGAAGCGACTGGAAAGCCTGCAAATGGGCTGTGTTTCCTTTGGTCGCGATTGCTTTGCCGATGGCGTGATCAGCAAGGAAAACTATCGTCGCGCCTATGATCGCGCCAGAGTCGAGGTCGCCCATATCCACTACCGCTACAACGCCAAACACTGGGAAGAGGCGGTGGGCTCTTCCGGCACCCTGAACGCCATTAACACCATCGTCACCCATAATGGCTGGAGTGAGGGCGGCATTACCCGCAAGGCATTGGAAAAGCTCGAGAAAAAGCTACTCACATTTAATCACTTCGATGACATTGATCTGGACGGCCTGTCCGAAAATCGCCGCAATGTCATCGTCGCCGGAGTGGCCATCACCTCGGCACTGTTCGATATCCTGGGCGTAGAACATATGCGCACCTCACCGGGCGCACTGCGCGAAGGCGTCATCTACGACTTAATGGGAAGGCTCAGCCATGAGGACGTGCGCGAGCGTACCGTCAACGCGCTGGTGCAACGCTATGGCACCGACCAGGAAACCGCCGACATTGTCGAGCGACGCTGTGGCATGCTGTTCAGCGCCTGCCGCGGGGCCTGGAAACTCAGCGATGAGGATGGCGATTTATTGCTGTGGGGCGCGCGCTGCCACGAGATAGGCATGGCGATTTCCCACAAACACGCCAACCGGCATACTGCTTATCTGCTGCGCAATGCAGACCTCCCGGGTTTTTCACAGGAGGAGCAGGAGAGCCTGGCTATTCTTACGCAGGGCCAGCGTGGCAAACTGCCCGCCAGTCTGCTGGAGGATTTACCCAAACAACAGCGTCGGAAAATGCTGTATCTGCTGGCCATATTACGCCTGGCGGTGTGCCTGAAACACGTTGAGTTCCTGGAAGGATTGCCCGCCTTCGGCATCACGGCGGATAAGTTCACTCTGTCACTGGGGATTCCCGAAGGCTGGCTGGAAAACCACCCGCTGACGGCCGTCGAACTTGAGCAGGAGCAATCCACCATGGCCAAGCTCGACTTCACCCTGACCCTGAACTAGACAATGCTTACTGGCGGTGAATATCTGCCAGAAATTCCAGCAATATGGCGTTGACCTCGGCCGAGGCCTCCAGCTGGACCATGTGCCCGGCTCCGGGAATCATCTTCACCGCCCGAAGGTCCGGAAAAATAGCACGCATCAATGCGATTGGATCGTCGCCGTGAAAGCCCTCCAGGTCGACGTCATGTTCGCTGCCGAGAAAATACGCGGGAACAGCACTCTGCACTCCCTCGAGGGGTCGACGCTGTTGCCACTTCAAATCCATGGAGCGATACCAGTTCAACCCACCGGTGAAACCCGAGCGGCTGTATTCACTGACGAAAAATTCCATCTCCACTTCCGACAGCCACGGCCAGGGCAATGCTGGCGGCTCGGCCATGGCGTCGATATAGGACGTGCCCGGCGGATGCTTGAAGCAATCGAAGTAATTACCCGCTCCGCTCAAGGTATGGAATACCTTGTGTAGGAATCGTCGCGGCTGTGCGGCCAGTTCTTCATCCGCACGAGGAGGCACCCGGAAGTATTCTATGTGCAGGAAGTGTTGCTCGCCCATCCGCTGGTATTCGCTAAGCGGTGCTTCTTCGGGATTGTGCGGAGCAGCGGGGTTTTCCAGGCCAATCACCGCAACCACGCGTTCCGGATGGCGTAACGCCAGGTCGTAAATGGCAAAGGCACCGAAGTCGAGACCGGCAAAGACGGCCGCGTCAATATTCAAATGCTTGAGCAATCCCAGTAAGTCGCCCGTTATCGATTCCACATCATAGTCGCTGGGCTCTGGCGGTGCGTCGGTCTGGCCCATGCCACGCATATCGGGCGCAATCACCCGGTAACCGGCCTCTGCCAGCGCCGCAATCTGGCGGTGCCAGCTAAACCAGATATGGGGGAAGCCATGACAGAGCACAACAGGCATACCCTCACCCTGCTCCACATAGTGCATACGAATGCCGTTAATCGTGGCGTAGTGATGCGACCAATTCATGTATCGTCTCCCTCGTGATGCAGCCATATTGCAGAACTGACTGCACGTTCTTGTATCCAGCCCGGTTCGGGTGCCGGCACACCTAGCGTAACCGCGTCGTAAGTCGACCAGCGCGGCGTGGGTATCTCCAGTACGCGTGCATAGTAGAGTGCTTGCTGGCCCGGCTGATAGTCCGGATCTCGCCACAGCACTCGCAGCTCAGTCGCACCGATGCTATTGCTGTAGGTGGCGCGCGCAACGTCTACCGTATTACCCACCGGCGCCAGCGGTTCTGTACCGGCCTGCCGCATACGATCACCGGAAGCTGCGACGTCGTAGATAGCTTCGTGACTCTGGCCGCTCGCATCGGTCCAGGCTTTAATCACCTGTATGCGGTCGAGATTGGCACCCTCGGGATCCTTGCTCGCCCACAGCAGAAACGCCGGCGGCCGTTCATGAGACACGTGCAGTTCACCACCCATGGGCACGCCCCGCGCATAAGCAACTTCGATGACATCGGCCGCGTCAATCAATGTGTCGGGATAGTCGCCGGCAAAAAAGCGAAGCCTGATTCGAGATCCGCTGGTGGCATAGGTCTCCTTGCGATTCATCGCGGCAAACAGGGCACTGCGAGTATTCTCAGGGGCCCAAACGGCGGCCAGCCCCATGGCACTCCAGCGATGCATGGTTGTCTGCTCATGCACGTCTTTGGAGTACGCTCCCAGGCGGATGCCGGGAGTACCGTCGAGCAGCGGCAACTTGCCGTGATATGTCGCCTCGTTAACCGGACTGGTTGCATTGTGACTGTCGCTGCTGCCGATAACGCCGAGTCGATACGGATTAATCCCGGCCGCGTGATTCATTTCCATGCCCAGTCGCAGCGCATCGCGAGCATAGCTGCCCCGAGTTTCCCTGGCCGGAGCCGAGGCCATCACGGGTTGCTCAACCAACTCAAAATCAGCGAACGTATCATCGGGACTCAACGCCGGGTGGGTTTCCGACTGCCCCTTGACCTGGTAGATCTCGACCACCGGCTCGATACTGCGACGCAACGCAGCCAGAGCCTCTGTATAGGGTTCGCCGCTGTGTTGGCTGGCGCTGAACATCAACCCATTGCTGAGGTTGCTGTTATGCGGGATGGCAATCACCTCATGACCCGCATCGCGCTGGCGCTGCAGCTCTTTCCACAAATCCTCAGGATTCTCCGACTCAAGTGAAGACCAAGGCAACCCGGGTACCTTATCGTCACCGTAAAGCACCACCCGGTGCAGGTGCTGGTCCTCCGGCATCGAGGACCATTCGTAAGCCACAAAGGTCGTAAAACGACCCTGCGCATTATGCACCTGGGCCGCACGCCGGATATCCGCCCAGGCATTGACACTCGCCTGGGCCAGTTCCGGCACACCGAAATTGCGCTCCCTCGCCTGCGCCGATGAAGAACGTATCCCCTCGCGCATGAAATGCCATAGATAGCGCCAGGCCCGCCCGGCAAGGGCCGTCGCCAGCACCTCGTCGTAGGTTTCCTGTACTTTGCCCGGATCATCGAGTTCAGCCTGACGCCGGGCGATGCCTAGATACTCAGAGTGATCACTGACTGCCGCAAAATCCAACGGCCTATCAATCTGCACGGGATACCCAACACCATGACGCACCTGCCCACCGCGGGCAAAGCGATAAGCATCCTCGGGAAAGGCACGCACCCCCATCGTATAGGCATCAAAAGAGTAGCTGGAATGGATATGCAGATCGCCAAAAAACACCTCGCGCTGCGGATTGGCAACGATCAACGGCAGATCAATCGGCGGCGCCAGTTCAGCCTGCTCCCACTGTAGCGTTGGATCATCGACGCGATGACAGGCCGAGAGCGCCAGTATCGCCAGGAATGGCACTGTAGTTTTTTTCATTATTGTCCGCCGCTATTCCCTATAGGCAAAACCCGATCGCTGGTGTTCGGGTCGCGCATCCAGTTTAACAAGCCCGTGCTTTCTGTACCGCGCTCAGATACAAAAAGGGCGACCGGTTGGTCGCCCTTGCTTAATCGCGATGGTTTAGAGATCGTAGCCGCGCTCGTCGTGGAGCACCAGGTCGAGACCCTGGGTCTCTTCCTCTTCATCGACCCGCAGGCCAACCATGGCATCCACAACCTTGAGGATAATCCAGGAGACAACGGCGGTGTAAACAAACGTTGCCACCACACCGGTGGCCTGCACCATGAGCTGACCGCCCATGCTGTCAATGCCGTCGGAGAAACCATTGCCGCTGAAGATACCCAGCTGCTGTGAAGCGAAAACACCGGCCAGAATAGTACCGAGCATGCCGCCCACGCCGTGTACGGGGAATACGTCGAGACTATCGTCGATCTTGAGCGTATTCTTGATCCAGTTGGTGGCGAAGTAACACACCACACCGGCACTGAGGCCGATGACCACTGCCGCAGCAGGACCAACCGAACCGGACGCCGGAGTAATGGTGCCCAGGCCTGCGACCATACCGGTGACAATACCCAGTACTGAGGGCTTGCCGTGGCGAATCCATTCCATGGCCATCCACGCTAGTGAACCTGCGGCTGCAGACAGATGCGTCACCAGCATCGCCATGGACGCACTGTTGTCGGCAGCGACGGCGGAACCGGCATTAAAGCCAAACCAACCTACCCACAGCATGCCAGCGCCGGCGACGGTCAGGGTCAGGTTGTGCGGGGGCATAGCCACGGTGCCAAAGCCCTTGCGCGGCCCCATCATCATGGCGGCGACAATCGCGGCAACAGCGGCGGTAATGTGTACGACGGTGCCGCCGGCAAAATCCTGCAAGCCCATGCTGCCCAGCCAGCCGCCACCCCAAACCCAGTGACATACCGGTGCATAGACCACCAGCAGCCAGATCGAGCTGAAGATCAGCATTGCCGAGAAGCGCATCCGCTCGGCGAACGCACCCACAATCAGCGCCGGGGTAATGATGGCAAACGTCATCTGGAAGGTTGCGAACAGTGTGGCGGGAATGCTGCCGTTGAGGCTGTCCATGGTCATGCTGGCAAAGAACACATTGCCAAAGTCACCGATAAAGGCACCCTGCTCCACGCCGTCTGAGCCGAACGCAATGGTATAGCCCACCGCAAACCACAGCAGCGACATGAGGCAGGTCAGCGCGAAACACTGCATCAGCACAGACAACACGTTCTTGGCGCGCACCAGGCCACTATAAAACAGCGACAGGCCGGGAATGGTCATAAACAGCACCAGAGCGGTGGCTGTCAGAATCCAGGCGGTATCCGCCTGGTTAAGTTCACTGGCGCTGGCGGTGTTAGCCACCAACGCCGTGCTGGCGAGCACCGCCAGCTTGGAAAAATTACGCATGGCCGCGCTCCTTAAAGTGCTTCTTCACCGGTCTCGCCGGTGCGGATTCGAATACTCTGTTCCAGTGGTGCGACGAATATTTTGCCGTCGCCGATTTTGCCGGTGCTGGCTGCTTCACAAATCGCATCGATAGCCGCGTCTACTTGCGCATCGGCAATCGCGATCTGGATTTTGACTTTCGGCTGAAACTCCACCAGGTACTCTGCACCTCGGTATAGCTCGGTATGGCCCTTCTGGCGGCCGTAACCCTTCACCTCTTCCACTGTCATGCCCGCAATCCCTATCTGGTGCAGGGCTTCGCGAACATCGTCCAGTTTGAAAGGCTTGATGATGGCGGTCATCATCTTCATTGAAATCACCTCTAATTTCTTATTTGTCAGGCGCTGTGCGCCACCCCCTCTGCCGCAGCCCGCGGAAGCTGAACCGGACAGAACCGCAAATCGTGCCACATATCGGGGCAAAATTTAAGCACAGGGCGTCCATATCGGTGCGCGGGCACCAAATGCGTGCAGCGGTAAAATTTACTAGGCTCCCGGACGCAAAGGCCGCATAGGCTCTGGGCATCGCTAGAGGCTTTGTGCTATCAATGACGCCGTTATTTTGTCCAACGACTTGCCAATAACAGGATTGAGCATGAACAAAGCTGTGTCTGCGGCACTCGCCGCACTTGCCATCGCCATCCCAGGGGCGCCGTTGCTGGCGGAAACCGCGTCGCAGGAACCTCGCCAGGTGATTCTCATCATCGGCGACGGCATGGATGAACAGCAGGTCACCATTGCTCGTAACTACCTCAAGGGCGCCCAGGGCGAACTGCTGCTGGACTCCATGCCTGTGCGGGGTGCCTCCCAGATTCTCACCATTGAGGACCGGGTCAACGGCAAGCCGATTTACGTGGCTGACTCGGCAAATACCGCGACCAGCCTGGCGACGGGCGTAGTGACCAGCCGCGGCCGACTGGCGACCACCGCCGGCGGTGACGAGGACATTCCAACGATTATCGAAATAGCCGAGGCGGCAGGTTACCGCACCGGTATTGTCTCAACGGCCAGCGTGACCGATGCCACACCGGCCTCTTTTGCCGCCCACGTCAGCCAGCGCTTTTGCGAGAACCCCGACCAGATCGAGCGGGTCGAATTCAGTGGCATTCACATTGGTGGCTGCCCGCAGGACATGCAGAAAAATGGTGGTCCGGGAGCGATCTCCCAGCAACTCGCAGAGTCGGACGTGGATGTGATTCTCGGTGGTGGCAGCAAACACTTTACCCCCAAGGCAGAGGGCAGCCAGCTTTCGGTCGCCGACCTGGCGCGCAGCAACGGTTTCAATGTCGTCGAAACTGCTGATGCGTTGAGCAAGGCACCAACTGGAGAACGCCTGCTGGGCCTGTTCTCTGAGAGCACCATGCCGGTGCGAATGCAGGGCGAAGACGGCCGCGCCTCTGAGCAGCCCGCGCCGAGCCTGCTCAACCATGTCCATCAGTATCTCGGCGATGTCACGCTGCCAGAATCGATGGAATGCCAGCCCAACCCGGAATTTGCCAGTGTTCCGACACTCAAGCAGATGACGGACGCGGCCCTCACCCACCTCGCAGCGGACAATAACAAGGGCTTTTTCCTGACCATTGAATCCGCCTCTATCGACAAGCAGTCACACGAGCGCAAGCCCTGCGGGTCGATTGGTGAGGTGGAACAGCTCGATGAGGCACTGGCCAGCGCCCTGGCATTCGCCGAGCAGCACCCGAATACGCTGGTCCTGGTGACGGCGGACCACTCCCAGGCCGCGCAATTGATTCCCCATCCCAGCCTGTTTGCGGCCTACCCCATTCCCACCTACAGCCCCGGTTATGTTTCGCTTATCGAGACACCGGAAGGAGGGGTCATGATGGTGAACTACGCAACCACCAACTTCATGATGGAAGAACACACCGGCGCGGCAGTACCGTTATACGCCAATGCCGAGGGCCAGGGCCTGGTACCGCCCTATCTGCGCCAGCCGGAGATCTTCGACATTATGAAAAACTACCTCGGCCTGTAATCAGAGATTGACCCAGCTGTTCAGGGCCCGCAGACGAAACGTGGTGCCCTGATAGGAGAGGACGGTGGAGTCGGCGAGGATCTCGTCGACCCTGACCCCAACGACCTTGCCACCTTTCGCCAACTGGTTGCCATTCAATGTGACACGCGACCGTCCCGGTTTACCGGAGTAGTCGTGACGCTGGTAGTACAGCGTGGGGATAGTGTCCTTGACCTGTTGAGATAAGGACTCCAGAAACGGTGCAGGGTGTTCTTCCAGGCGTGCGTTTTCCAACTCAGCTTCCGCCTGACGCACCATCGCTTCAATATTCACCTCTTGCTCAGCCATCCGCGGTTCTGGCTCGACCGAGAGCGCAGGCGTTGGGGTAGTGGAACGAGCAACCGGTTTGGGGGTCGGATCGGATTCGGCCGCGGGCTGTTCCTGCTGTGCATACAGCGCACTCACTTCAGAGCGAGCCGCGGGTTGGGTTGCCGCCGTTGGCACTCCGGTGTCACGCGAACTGACTTTAGGCGGCGGCGCCGAGGAAACCTGCGGACGTGAGGCTGCAACCGGAACGGTTCCTGTCGCTTCACCGCTAATCGACATGGATTCGGACGTTGTCGGTTCGGGCGGCACCACCACGGGGGCCTGCTCGCCTACGACGGCCGCGGGTTGCGTTGGCTTTTCAGTGGTAATCCGCTCCACCAGTAAAATGACAATCACCAGCAGGGCAACGGCCAGCGCCAGCAGCACCGGCCAGCGGCGTACATCGCCCGGCTCGGCAGCATGACTGTGCTGGGTTTCAATGTTCGGCACTGCGCCCTGCTCCGTACGCGATCGATTCAGGGCGTCGAGAATTAGTGACAAGCGATGTTCCTCATTGCGCGGCGGAGCCGTCCGCCAATTGCTGGCGCAGGGCACTGGCCACTGGATCTATGCCCAGCGCTGCATTCAGTTGCTGCAGGGTCTGTTCTCCCACGACACCGTCAGCCTCAAGCCCACGCGCTTCCTGGAAATAGATGACACGCTGGGTCAGCGCGCGATTGAAACGACGCGTGGTCAGTGGGCGTGTCTGCCCGTCCAAACGTGCAAACAGGGCCGCTACATCAACCACCGCCGGTCCTTCATCGCCCTCGGCCAGGGGTTGCTCAAAGGTAGCCGGGGCGCGCCAGAGAAAGCGGTAATTGCCGTCCCACATCGGTGCCATCTCGGCGAGTGCGAGGCTTTGCACGGAGCCATTGGCATCCACAACCCAGGCCTCGCGACCCTGCACGCCCAACAACAGGGCCGCGGCAGCAAACCGCTCCGGCGTCACCAGGTTGATCAGAATCGGGCGATCATAAATAGTGAGTTCATCCCAGGTGGACACCACGCCGTCGCCGCAGCGCAGGCCAGGCTCTTGCCGAGACTCACACAGTGATCCGAGGTAGGCTTGACGCGAATGCATTGACCACAACAGGCCCTCGGCCTCTTCGGGTGCCAAGAGCCAGTTAATCTCTGGCGTGGCTTCAGGCTCAGGCTCAGGCTCAGGCTCGGCCATCGGCTCCTCGACAGGGGCAGGGGCAGTAGCCACAGACGCCGCCATCGGAATGGTTTGATTGGCTGTTGGTGACTGCGCTCGGGCTGGCGTCTGGGCCAATTCCCCGTAATACCACCAACCTCCGGCAAACAGCATGGCCATCAGCGCAGCGGCGCCCGCCCAGGGCCACCAGCGACCCGCCGATGTCGACGTCATCTCTTCGCCCATGACCTCGCGCGTGGCCAGGCGCAGCATCGCCATATCGGCGCGGCCCTTATTGCGGCCATAGGCACCGAGCATAATACGGTCACAGAGTACGTTGATCAGCCTGGGGATACCCCGGGTCTGCCGATATATACCCTTGACCACCGCCGGTGGAAATATCTGCCGATCCGCTGTCATGCCAGCCACCTGCAGGCGATGCTGGATATAAGCGCCGGTCTCGGCGAGGTTCAGCGGTTCCAGGTTATAACGTGCGGTAATGCGCTGGTTTAGCTGGCGCAGTTCTGGTCGCGCGAGCAGCTGCGCCAGTTCCGGTTGGCCGATGAGAATAATCTGCAGCAGTTTCTCGCTGTTAGTTTCGAGGTTGGTCAGCAGGCGAATCTGCTCCAACACCTCAAAATCCAGGTGTTGTGCCTCGTCAATCATCAGCACGGTCTTGCGCCCCTTGCTGTGATTCTCCAGCAGGTAGGCGTGCAGGGCATCGGTGAGGCTCTTCAGCGTATGTCCTTCCCGATCGTACTCAATTCCCAGCTCATCACAGGCTGTAGCCAACAGCTCCATAGCATTGAGCGCGGGGTTGAGAATAATCGCGAGATCCGTGTCCTCGGGCAGCTGTTCGAGCAGGCAGCGATTGATCGTGGTTTTGCCGGTACCGACCTCGCCAGTTAGCAGAATAAAACCACCGCCCGCGCCCACTCCATACAGCAGATGCGCCAGGGCATCGCGGTGCCGCGCGCTCATAAACAAATAACGCGGATTGACGGCGATGGAAAATGGAGCCTCGTTGAGTCCAAAGTACTGAAAATACATGCAGGGCATTATGCACCATCGTCCGCTATATCACACCGACAACTGTCGATTGCGCTCGAGCATGGACCGCTTCAGATTGTGCTGGGATAATGCAGGCCACTCAAAGCAACGATTCGGAATGACAACTATGTCTGCCTCTGCCGTTTTCTCTCCCCGCTTTCTGGCACGCCTGCTGTCTTACACAGCGGTCATCAACCTCAGCGGTTGCATCACCACCGTGATCACCCCCGAGGCAGAAACCTCTGCCGGGCAGGCCATGTCACAGCAGGTGAGCGAGCAGATCGGCCTGTATCACGACCCCGCGCTGACAGCCTACGTTAACAAGGTTGGACAACGCCTGGCCTCGCATCTGGTAGACACCCCGTACACGTTCAATTTCGCCGTTGTGGACCAGTTCGAGCCCAATGCTTTCGCCACACCCGGTGGTTTCATTTATGTCTCGCGCGGCCTGCTCTCGCAAATGAACAGCGAGGATGAGCTCGCCGGCGTACTGGCTCACGAGATCAGTCACGTGACCCGCCGCCACCATGTGCGCCAAATGGGACGCTCGCTGGGCACAGGCCTGCTCACCCTGCCCGGTCGCGCTGTCGGCGTGGTCAGCGAGGACCTCGGCAACATGATTAACTCGCCGATCGAGCACGCGGGCAAGGTCTACCTGTCGGGCTATAGCCGTGAGCAGGAAACCGAAGCGGATGAGTACGGCCTGCGTCTGGCTGCCGATGCGGGCTATGACCCTCACGCCCTGGCGGCTGCGCTGGAAGGCATCGAACGCACCCTGTACCTGCTTACCGGTGAGCACCACGAAGCTGACTACATGGACACCCATCCTACGACGCCGCAACGCGTTGAGGATATTGCCAAGACCATCGCCGGCCTGACCTATTCCACCACCGCACCGATCGCCACGCGTGATGAGTTGTATCAGACGCTGGACGGTATGTGGTGGGGCACCCAGAATCCGCAGCAGGGCATCTTTGTCGATGACAACCAGTTTCTCAGTTTCGATATGGATCTCACCATCACCTTCCCCGAAAGCTGGGAGACAGTGAACACGCCCCGCTTCGTCGGCGCAGGTGAGCAGGACGAGCAAGGCGCCTATATTGCTCTGGGTTCCAACGCCGGCGAATTCAGCCCGGAAGGCTATGCAGCGGCCCTGGTGACCCGCATGCGCGACCGGGCAGAAATCAGCCCCGACATGAATCGCCCAGTGACCATCGGCGACTGGCCTGGACACCAGCTCACGTACACCGACAGCAGCGGCGAGGCGCCGGTCAGCCTGCACTATGTATTTTTTGCTACCCCGGAAGGCAGTTACACGATTATGGCCATGGGCCTGGAGAAGTTCCGCCCACAGCTCCGCGAGACCGTCGCCAGCATGCGCCCACTGACAAGCTCAGAGCGTGACAGTGTCGGCGGTTTGCGCCTGCGTACCGCCAGCATCGCTCCGGGCGAATCGCTGACGGCCTGGACCCAACGTCTGGGCAGCCAGTGGGGCCCCAAATTCAGCGCCTCCATGAATGGCCTGAGCGACGACTATAAAGGCGAGGGAGAACGGCGTAAGTACGCGCGGGAAGAACGCTACCAGGGCCTCGAGTGACCACAAGCCCCTCCAACGTCAGGCGGGCGATATACCTGTCCCTGCTCATGGTGACCATTGCCAGTACGGCAGCGGTCGCCACCAAGTTAGCCTCCAGCCAAGCCAGCACGGAAGCCATTGTGACCGTGCAATACCTGATCTGCCTGTTACTGTGCCTGCCCATTACCCTGCGCCCCGGACTGCACAATCTGCGCACGCGAAAGGCAGGCCTGCACCTTTTTCGCGGCGCCGTCGGGGTACTGGGGTTCTATCTGTTCTATGCGGCGCTCGACAACATCCCCATGGTCGATGCCATGTTGCTGCGCCAGAGCGCTCCACTCACCGTGCCCCTGGTCGTGTGGGCCTGGAGTCAGGAGCGCATCACTGCCAGTTCGTGGCTGCCCCTGATTATCGGCTTTATCGGTGTGGGCGTGATTCTCCGGCCCAGCGCGGAAGGGCTGAGCTGGTGGCACGCCGGCGGATTCCTGTCGGCGCTCTGCCTGGCGATCTCCATGGTCGCCACCCACAAACTGGCTCCCACCGAGCCGGCCTCGCGCATCCTGTTCTACTACTTTGTGCTGTCGCTGGCCTGCGTCGCACCCTTTAGCATCGGCGATTTCAGCGGGCTCGACTGGCAGATCTGGCTGGCCATGCTTTACGTGGGTGTCGCCATCTACTTCACATTACGCCTGTATACCCTCGCCTACTCCCTGGCGCCGGCCCACCATATTGCACCGATCAACTACTTCGCTGTGGTGCTCGGCGGGTTCTGGGGTTGGCTTATCTGGGGCCAGGTACCCGACGCCTGGTCGCTGCTGGGCAGTGCGCTGGTCATTGCAGGCGGCCTGTTAACGGTATACCTCGCCCGCCAGCGGCACGCCAGCGTCCGCTAGCCGAATATTGGCCAAATTTAACCCCTTGCTGCTTTTTTGACCTGTTTCGCAGTAATTGCAGAAATGTCGAGGTTTTAACGGACATCCCCCGGACCATGGGATATGTTCAACGCTGCAATAGTAGTTGAGTTGGGCTGGGCGCCATGCTCCAAACCCTGAAAGTCAGTGTTTCCGATCTCGCCATGGGCATGTTCGTCAGTGGACTGGACAGGCCGTGGCTGGGAACACCGTTCTATACCCAGGGGTTTCTCCTCGAATCAGACGATGACCTGCGCCAGGTGCGCGAGTTGTGCAACTTCGTCTATATCGATACGCGCAAGAGTCGCTACATTACCCCTAAGATAGCCCGTCAGGGCCAGGTGGGGCGCAACCGCATCCCACTTGACGCTATTTTTACCGGCCGCAATCTCACCCCCTACCGCGACGCCAACGACTGGAAAGACGAGCACCCGCGAGCCAAGGCCGCGCTCGACAAGCTCGTGGTCGACATCAGCGACATTTACGACCAGGCAGCGGTTCGCGGCAAGATCGATGCGGTGCGGATCAAGAAAGTTGCCAGCCCTCTCATCGACAGTATCAGTCGCAACCCGGATGCCTGTTTGTGGCTGGGGCGACTCAAACAGCACGATGAGTACAGCTATCACCACTCCATCAGTACCACCATCTGGGCGATTGCCCTGGGCCGCCAGCTCGGTATGCAGCGCCACGATCTGCGCTCGCTCGCCGTAGGCGGCATGTTGATGGACGTGGGCAAGCTGCTGGTGGACCCGGAATTACTGCGGGCCGAGCGTACCCTGACGCCGGAGGAAATGCGCGAAGTGCGGCATCACGTGGCCCACGGTGTGCATCTGGTGAAAAAAAGCGGCATTCAGAATCAGGATGTACTCGACATGGTGGGTTTCCACCACGAGCGCTGGGATGGCAGCGGCTACCCGCGCGGCTTGAGCGGCGACAACATTCCCCCTTTGCCCGCCTCGCGGCGATTGTCGATGCCTACGACGCCATGACCTCAGAGCGACCCTACGCGCCAGCCAAGGCACCCGCAGATGCCCTGCGCGAGCTTTACCAGGAGCGCGACCAGTTGTTCCAGAGCGAATTGGTGGAGGCCTTTATCCAGGCTATCGGCATTTACCCCGCGGGCACCCTGGTGGAACTGACCAGCGGTGAGGTCGGCATCGTAGTAGCGGACAGCCGCACCCGTCGCCTGCTGCCCAAAATCATCCTGGTGCTGGACCCGCGTAAACGCGAGTACGACACACCAAAGCTGGTGGATTTACAGGAAGCGTCGGGGCGCAGTCGGGGCGAGCCTGTGGCGATTGCCTCCAACCTACCCCCCGGTACCCACGGTATTCACCTGGGCAACTACCAGCTTAATCTCTAGGCCTCGCGGCCCACACAGGCATAGTGGAAACCGTGGTCACGCATGGTCTGTGGTTCGTAGACATTGCGCAGATCGACAAAGACATTGCCCCGCATCAGCTCTCGAACCCGCTTGAAATGCAGGCCGCGATAGGCGTTCCACTCAGTCATTAACACGACCGCATCGGCGCCTTCTATCGTGGCATAAATATCATCGCTGTAGCTGACCTGCGGTGGCAGCAGCTCGCGAGCCTCATCAATGCCCTGGGGGTCGTGGGCAATAATATCGGCACCGCGGTCCACCAGCTGCGGCAGAATCGTTAGGGCCGGGGCGTCGCGCATGTCGTCGGTACCGGGTTTGAAGGTCAGTCCCAAAACCGCAATACGCTTACTCGACACCGTATCGTCCAGGGCGTGCCGAATCTTGGTCACCATGCGGGCTTTTTGCGCCGCATTCACTTCCACTACCGCCTCAACAATGCGCGAGGACACACCGTACTCCTGGGCTGTACGCACCAGAGCCAGGGTGTCCTTGGGAAAACAGGAGCCCCCATAACCCGGACCGGCGTGGAGAAACTTTTTGCCGATGCGCCCATCGAGCCCCATGCCCTTGGCCACCGCGTGTACGTCGGCCCCCACCTCTTCACAAAGCTGGGAGATTTCATTGATAAAGCTGATCTTGGTGGCCAGAAAGGCATTGGCAGCGTACTTGGTGAGCTCGGCGCTCTCCAGGTCCGTCACCAGAATGGGCGCCTCTATCAAGTTGAGGGGCCGATAAAGCTCGCGCAGCGCTCGCTCGGCGCGCTCAGACTCAACCCCGAGCACCACCCGGTCGGGCCGCATGAAATCCCCGATCGCCGCCCCTTCGCGCAAAAATTCCGGATTGGAGGCCACATCGAAATCGGCTTCCGGGTTGGTCTCCGAAATAATCCGCTTCACTTCCGCCGCGGTACCCACGGGCACCGTGGATTTGTCCACAACAACGGTATAGCCACTCAGGTGAGGCGCTATGTCGCGGGCGGCCTGGTACACGTAGCTGAGGTCCGCATAGCCCTCACCGCGCCGGGTCGGTGTACCGACGGCAATAAACACCAGATCGGCCTCACTCACCGCTGCTGCCAGGTCTGTGCCGAACTGCAGCCTCCCGTCATCAAGATTCCGCTCCACCAGGTTTTCGAGGCCTGGCTCATAAATGGGCATTTCGCCCGCCGCCAATCGCTCGACGCGCTCCGCGTCGAGATCGATACACATGACATTGGCGCCGAATTCCGAAAAACAGGCCCCGGACACCAGCCCGACATAGCCGGCACCGATCATGACTACATTCATTCCTTAAAACTCCTTGGATTCCTGACCACCAGATGGCGGATGATCGCTGATCATTGTGACATTTTTTATTGGCCCGAGGGAGCATTGCTGCAGCATTCGCGAACTGGTGTAGTACGCCCACTGAAAACATCACGGATTTAGTAATGCCTGACTATCGCGCGCCCCTGACCGACATGGCCTTTGTTAACAAGGAACTGTTGGGTATGGATCACTACCAGCAGCTCGACGGCTGTGAACCGCTGACTGAAGACCTATGGGACGCCATTGTCGACGGTGGCGCCAAATTTGCCGAGAACGTGCTCGCCCCGCTCAATCGCAACGGCGACGAACAGGGCTGCGATTTCGACAACGGCCAGGTCAGCACGCCGGAGGGCTTCGCCGAGGCCTTCCGCCAGTACGGCGAAGCGGGCTGGCAGAGCCTGTCCATTCCCACGGACGAAGGCGGCCAGGGCCTGCCAGGCTCCATGAGCACCCTGCTCACTGAAATGACCGCCGCGGCCAACTACGCCTGGAGCATGTACCCGGGCCTGGCCCACGCTCCCATTACCTGCATACGCGCCGGCGGCACCGAAGCGCAGAAAGCCACCTACCTGCCCAAGCTGTATTCGCTGGAGTGGGCGGGCACAATGTGCCTGACTGAGTCCCACTGCGGCTCCGACGTCGGCCTCCTACGCACCAAGGCAAATCCCAACGGCGATGGCAGCTATACCATTACCGGCACCAAGATATTCATCTCCGGCGGCGAGCAGGACATTACCGAGAATATTATTCACGCCGTGCTGGCACGTGTAGAAGGCGCTCCTGAAGGTACCTCGGGTATCTCCCTGTTCCTGGTACCCAAGGTCATGGTCAACGACGACGGCAGCCTCGGCGAGCGCAACGCGGTTCACTGCGGCTCGATCGAGCACAAGATGGGCATTAAGGGCAGCGCCACCTGCGTGATGAACTTCGACGGCGCTACCGGCTTCCTGCTGGGCGAGGAGAATCGGGGCCTGGAAGTGATGTTCAAGATCATGAATACCGCCCGCCTCGGCACTGCGCTGCAAGGTGTATGCCTGGGCGAAGCGGCATTCCAGGGCGCCCTCGCCTACGCCCGCGAGCGCCTGCAGATGCGCGCCCTCTCTGGCGTGCAGAATCCCGACGGGCCGGCCGATCCGATCATCGCCCATCCGGATGTACGGCGCATGCTGATGACCCAGAAAGCCCTGATCGAAGGCTCGCGCGCGTTTATTCACTGGCTGTCGCGTCTTAACGACCTGACGCAGTACGGCAGCGAAGAACAGGCCGCAGAGGCAGACGACCTCATGTCGCTGCTGACACCAATCGCCAAAGCCTTCTGCACCGAGACCGGTGTCGAGGTCACCAATCTCGGGGTACAGGTGTTCGGCGGCCATGGCTACATTCGCGAACACGGCATGGAACAGCTGTTGCGCGACATGCGCATTGCCACCATTTACGAGGGTACCACCGGCATCCAGTCACTGGACCTGCTCGGGCGCAAGGTCATGGGGTCCGGAGGCAAATTGCTGCGCAACTTCACCAAGCGTGTTCACAAATTCTGTGAAGCCCAGGCCGGCAACAGCGCCATCAGCGAATTTATTGAGCCGCTGGCTGCCGTTAACGCCCAATGGGGTGAGATCACCATGCAGGTTGGCGAGAAGGCCATGGAAAACGCCGATGAAATCGGCGCCGCAAGTGTTGATTACACGTTGTTTGGTGGCTATGTTGCCCTCGCTTATATGTGGGCCCAAATGGCGGAGATTGCCCTGCAACAAGACGGCGACTTCTACACCGCCAAACTCGCCACAGCACGTTTTTACTTCCAACGCATTCTGCCCAGAGCGGAAGCACATGCGCGAGCAGCCGTGGCCGGCGCGGGATCCGTCATGGATCTGGAGGAATCACTGCTGCACCTGTGATGTTCCTTTTATGCATGGCTCAAGAGGAGTAAGCTGATCCCGGACGCACAGGAGATCAGCCATGCGCATGCTCCGCAAGAGCCTGGAAGCACGCTTTAACCGCACCCCGCTACCGGACGATATCGATTCGCTCATCGATATCGACTCCGCCAACGAAACCGACCCGCAAGACGTCGGCCTGTCCCAGGCCGGCGTTGACGCCATCTGGCACGACACGCTCAGACTGTTCCGCACCGGCATGCATCCACTGCTCAGCCTGTGTATTCGCCGCAGTGGCAAGATCGTGCTGAACCGCAGCCTCGGCTACCAGCGTGGCGACGCGCATAGCGACGATGCGGTGATTGCCAGCGTGAACACGCCGGTCTGCCTGTTCTCGGCCTCCAAGTCGGTTAGCGCCATGCTCGTCCACCTGCTTGAGGAGCAGGGCAAAATCCACCTCATGGACCCGCTCAGTTATTACATCCCCGAGTTCGCAGCGAACGGCAAAGGCTATATCACCATCTACCAACTGCTGGCCCACCGCGCCGGCGTGCCCGGACTCGGCGAGAACGTCGATCCCTCACTGCTGTTCGACCGCAAAGCCGCAGTGGCGGCCATTTGCGCCGCAGACCCGATCGACGCCTTGGGTCGCACCTCGGCCTATCACGCCATTACCGGTGGCTTTCTGCTGGATGAATTGATTCGACGCACCACCGGCAAAACGGTTTCCCAGTACCTGGACGCTCATGTGCGCAAACCCATGGGCATGCGTTACTTCCGCTACGGCCTGACCGCACGGGATATCCCCCGCGCCGCTGAGAACCGCTTCACCGGCCTGCCCCTTGGAGGCTATATCGGCGAGACCCTGAAAAACGTGCTCGGTCTGGACTACATGGAAGTCATGGATGTGACGAACTCCGACGAGTTCATGAGCTCCGTCCTGCCCTCGGGCAACATGTACGCTACTGCCGAAGAGGCGAGCCGCTTTTTCCAGATGATGCTCGACTATGGCAGGTATGACGGCAAACAGATCATGCAGCCGCTGACGGTGCACCGCGCCATCCAGGAAGCGGGCAAAGCCGAGATCGACGCTTCACTTAAAGTGCCCATGCGCTACAGCCCTGGCTTTATGCTAGGCGGCAGCCCCGCCGGGATCTATGGCAAGAACAGCCACTACGCCTACGGCCACCTGGGCCTGTCCAACGTGTTCTGCTGGGCCGATCCCGAGCGGGATATCTCCGTCGCCATCCTCAACAGCGGCAAACCGGTTATTGGCAGCCATCTGCTAGCGCTGCCGCGGCTACTGTGGGGGATTTCACGTCACTGCCCGCCAGTGAGGGATATGCACAAGCAATCACTGGATTTTCTGGCGTCTAGCTAGGGGCCTTTTCCACCGTCGCCAGCAGTGCGAGTGCCTCGTCGCACCAGGTCAGAAACTGCTCGCCCTGGTGAATACCCGATTGCAGGGCGAGAAAGACACCTTTGTGGCGCACCGGCAATTCTTCGGGCGCATCGTAGTGACGTCGACGAATGGCCTCGTAAAGATACAGGCGCTGCATCACCTCTTCGCGACGGCGGCTGATCTCACCGACCAGGTGCTCCACATTGTTTTCGGTCAGGTTATAGAGTTTGAGCAGCAGCTCATCCTTGGTGGGCTGCACCTTGGTAGGGCCGAACACCCAGTCGGCCAGGGCCTCGCGACCGGCCAGGGTCAGCCCGTAGACAATTTTATTGGGCTTACCGCTCTGGTTGACCTCGCGCTTGTTAAGCCAGCCCTTTTCCGCCAGCTTACGCAGCTCCTGGTAGATCTGCTGATGGGATGCCTGCCAGAAAAAACCCATGGACTTTTCAAAGTCGCGAGCGAGCTCCGACCCAGACAGGTCAGCATCCAACAGTGATGTCATGATTGCCTGGGCGAGTGCCATGGCAAAACTCCAACGGCGTCAGTTCTACATTATCTCGTGATAAGCATAGACCTTCGCCGATGGAGTGCAAAAGATTGCAACGTTTTACACGGCTGCGGCCAGGCGGGTGCCCTGATCGATGGCGCGCTTGGCGTCCAGCTCCGCTGCCACATCGGCACCGCCGATTAGGTGCACCGGCTTGCCGTTCAAGCCTGCCGCCAGTTCGCGGTTGGGCTCCTGTCCGGCACACAGAATGACGTTATCGACCTCCAGTACCTTGGCTTCACCGCCAATGGAGATATGCAGGCCCGCGTCATCAACCTTGTGATACTCGCAGCCGGGCATCATGCGCACGCCCTTCTGCTCAAGACCCGCGCGATGAATCCAGCCCGTGGTTTTACCCAGGCCGCCGCCGACCTTGCTGGCCTTGCGTTGCAGCAGGCTTACCTGACGCGGTGAAGGCGGCACCACTGCCTGCACACCCTCAATGCCGCCGCGGGCCTCGAGGTTCATATCCACACCCCACTGCTGCATAAACTGCTCGATATTGGTGGAGGGCGTTTCTTCGCCGTGAGTCAGGTATTCCGACACATCAAAACCAATGCCTCCAGCGCCAATAACGGCAACTTTTTCACCCACTGGTTTTTTGTCCCTGAGCACATCTAGGTAGCTCAGCACCTTGGGATGATCGACACCTTCAATCGCGGGCACACGTGGCGTAATACCTGTCGCCAGAACCACTTCGTCAAATTCGCCATCGGCAAGGTCATCAGCAGATACCCGGGTACCCAGTTGCACATTAACCCCGGTACGCTCCAGTTCGCCCCGGAAATAGCGCAGAGTCTCGTAAAATTCTTCCTTGCCCGGGATCAGCTTGGCGATATTGAACTGACCACCGATTTCATCGGCGCCATCGAACAGGGTCACGGTGTGGCCTCGGCTGGCAGCAGTGGTGGCAAAGGCCAATCCAGCAGGGCCGGCACCGACCACGGCAAAGGTCTTTTTCTCGGCCGCCGGCTCAATCACCAGCTCAGTCTCGTGGCAGGCGCGGGGGTTAACCAGACAGCTGGTCATCTTGCCGGAGAACACGTGATCGAGGCAGGCCTGGTTGCAACCGATGCAGGTATTAATCTCATCGGCGCGATCTTCGGCCGCCTTCTGGACGAAGAACGCGTCCGCCAGGAACGGTCTCGCCAGAGAGACCATGTCCGCATCGCCGCGCTCCAGGACCTCTTCGGCCACCTCCGGTGTATTGATCCGGTTGGATGTCACCACTGGCACTGATAATTCTTTGCGGAAGCGTGCAGTCACCCAGGTAAACGCAGCACGGGGCACCTTGGTGGCAATGGTCGGAATGCGCGCCTCGTGCCAGCCAATACCGGTATTGATAATCGTCGCCCCGGCCTGTTCCACCGCCTTGCCCAACTGGATAATTTCCTCGGTCGAGCTGCCCCCTTCCACCAGGTCGAGCATGGACAAGCGGTAGATGATGATAAACGCCTCGCCCACAGCTTCGCGTACCCGGCGCACGACCTCTACAGGCAGGCGCATACGGTTTTCATAGCTGCCGCCCCACTCGTCTTCACGGTGGTTGGTGCGTGCCGCCAGGAACTGGTTCAGGAAGTAACCTTCCGAACCCATGATTTCAACGCCATCGTAGCCCGCCTTCTGGGCGAGCACTGACATGCGGACGAAATCTTCAATCTGCTGCTCAATTTCGTCTTCCGTCGCGGCCTTGGGCTTGAACACATTAATCGGCGCCTGCACTGCCGAAGGCGCGATCGGATTTTCGTTAAAGGCGTAGCGCCCCGTGTGCAGAATCTGCATGCAGATTTTGCCGCCCTCGGCGTGCACAGCATCGGTAATGATCTTGTGGTCTGCGCAGTCCGCCTCAGAGGACAGCATCTTGGTGTGCTCGTGGGTCGCGGCACGCTTGTTCGGGCCGAACCCGCCCGTAACAATGAGCCCAACACCGCCTCGAGCCCGTTCGGCAAAAAACGCGGCCATACGCTCATGGCCATCCGGGGCCTCTTCAAGGCCAGTGTGCATCGACCCCATCAGCACGCGGTTGCGCAGCGTGGTAAAGCCGAGATCAAGTGGTTCTAGCATCTTGGGGTATGCGGTCATGTGAATTCTCCAAGCGTGTGGCAATGGGCCCATCTGGACACCGTCAAGTTATGACAAGCCATTCTAGCCTCAATTTTGACACTGTCAAGATTAAATGTATGATGCCCCCATGACTGAAAAGACGCGCTATCACCACGGCGACCTGCGCCGTAGCCTGCTCGATGCCGCCGCAGAATTGCTGCGTGAAGAAGGCGAAGCGGGGCTGTCCATGCGCCAGCTGGCGGCCCGGGTGGGCGTCTCGCGCACGGCCCCCTACCACCATTTCAAAGACAAACAGGAACTGCTGTGTGCCATTGCTGAAGAGGGCTTCCGGCGCTACATCGAAGTCCTGAGCCTGGATGCCGGCAATCTTTCGGAACAGCGGCTACAGCGCTTTGTGCGCGAGTATCTGGATTTCGCACTCGATAACGTCGAATACTACGACCTGATGTTTGGCAGCCGGCTGTGGAAGTCCCCGGGATTACCGAAACCCTGAAGCAGGAGGCCTACAGCGCCTTTAAAATGTACCTGGAACAGGTGCGCCACTGGCTCGAACAGGGCGCGGTCTCGGCGCACCTCGACCCGCTGCGCTACGCCCAGGTGAGCTGGAGCACGCTACACGGTATGAGCCGCCTGCTCATCGACGGCATTTACCTCGATCGGGAAGCCATGGGCCCGGCCTGTGACCAGGCGGCGGCCATGTTCTGGCATGAACTCAAACTGGATTAGTCGCGTCCGCCGCAGCCTGGGCCTGCTCCTGCTGGCTTTCGCCGTAGTGGGCTGTGCCCCCACACAAACCCGACTCGACCCCGCGTCAATTCAATCAGCCAGCGCGCCCGTCTCCAGAGAGAAAACCATCGCCCTGCTCGGCGGCACCGGCATGACCGGGGGCTATCTGCTGCGCGAAGCCCTGGCCCGAGGCTATCGGATACGCTTACTCAGCCGCGCCAGCGACAGGTTCACCTACCTGTCCGATCGGGTTGAAGTTGTGGTCGGTGACGCCCTTGATCCGTCGACTATTGCCGCCCTGCTCGAAGGCAGTGACGCCGTTATCAGTGCCATTGGCCCCGGCGCGAACGGGCCTGAAAATCTAAACAGCCGGACGACGTCTAACGTGATTGCGGCCATGAGCAATACGGCGACGAGGCCGTACCTGATCGTCAGTGGTGCAGCTGTGAAGTTATCGGTCGATGAGCGCAATTTCAGCGGGAAGGTGATGAGGCGACTGGCGCTGTGGCGCTATCCGACATTGGCGGCCGATCGACAGCGGGAATATGAGTTGCTGGCAGAAAGCCCAATCCCATGGATCTTGCTGCGATGTCCCCTGATCGAATCGGCCATGGGTGAAAACGTGGCGGATATGTCGCTTTCGACGCCACCGGGCTGGCGGGTCCAGGCGGGGGCGCTGGCCCGATTTGCGCTGGATGAAATCGAGAATGGACAATTCAGGCGGCGCGCGCCTTTTCTGGCCAGCGACTGAAGCCTAGGTAGCGAACAACTCGGCTTCGATATCCCGAAACGCCTTAAATTCCAGCGCATTCCCCGAAGGGTCCGCAAAGAACATCGTGCCCTGCTCGCCCGGTTGCCCTTCGAAGCGGATATAAGGTTCGATGATAAAGTTATCCACGAGCGCCCGGGCCCGCGCCGCCAGTTGTTCCCAGTCAGGAAATTCCAGCACCACACCGAAGTGCGGTACCGGCACACTGTGGTCATCGACGGCATTGCTGATCTGGGCGATCTGCCCGTCGAGCCCCAGTGCGGGATTGTGGTGCACCACAAACTGGTGCCCGAACATATCGAAGTCCACCCACTGCTCGGCGCTGCGTCCCTCGGCAAAGCCGAGACCTTCACCATAAAAACGGCGTGCCTCTGCGATATCCCGCACCTGCACGGCCAGATGAAACGGCGTCAGCTTCATACATTCACCTCTTGTCCTTGTGCTTCCGGCCCGACAAACAAGTCGCGAATATCGCGCCCGACAAAATACAGTACAGGCACCAGTACCAGCGTGACACCAGTGGCAAACAACACGCCGAAGGCCACCGAGGTCGCCATGGGCTTCACAAACTGCGCCTGGATGGCTGTCTCAAGTTGAATCGGCAGTAGGCCGAGGAAGGTCGTCATTGAGGTAAGCACCACGGGACGGAAGCGGCGCACAGCGCCGGTAATCACCGCCTCTTTCCAGTACTCGCCGCGATCCTTGAGGCGGTGATTCACGTGATCGACAAGCACCAGGCTATCGTTAACGACAATGCCGATCAGCCCGAGTATGCCAATGGCAGAGAGCATGCTGACATCTGCCCCAAGAATAAGGTGCCCCAGAATGGCCCCGGTAATCCCGAACGGTATCACCGCCATAATCAGCAGTGGCTGCGTATAACTGCGTAGCGGTACCGCCAGCGCGGCATAAATCACCAGCAGGATGACAACCAGGCCCAGCTCGAGCGAACTGGTGGTTTCCGCCTGCTCTTCGGCTTCACCGGCAAGCCGGTGCTTTACACCGGGATGGCGAGCCAGGACATCCGGCAGAATCTCAGTGACGATTTCAGCGTTGACCTTGCCCGGCTCCACCAGGGTGCGATCGACATCGGCCCGCACATTCACGACACGCTGACGATTAAATCGATTAATGACGCTAATGCCAGTGTGCTCGACCGCCTCGCCCACCACATCAAAGGGCACCTTGCCGTGGCCCGGCACATCGATCCAGAGCAGCCGCAATGCGTCGAGGGATCCTCGCTCCTGGGCCGGCAATCGAACGTAAACCCGCACTTCATGACGCTCGCGCTGAATACGCTGCACCTCTGCACCGAAGAACGCCTGGCGCACTTGGCGGGCCAGCTCTACCTGCCCCAGACCAAGGGCTTCGCCTTCGGGCGTCACCCGGATATCCAGTTCCGGGCCGCCGGCATCAAAGGTATCGCGAATATCGGAAACGCCTTCAAAATCCACCAGCGCCAGTTTCAGGGCCTGTGCGGCAGAGCGCATCTCGTCAAGATCGTCGCCCGACAACTCCACGTCAATCGGTGACCCGCCCGGCCCGCGTTGGAATCAAAAGTCAGCGACTGCACGCCACTGACTTCGCCCAGCGCCTCGCGTATCCAGCCGGCGAGGCGCATGGAGGTAATATCGCGCTCGGTACTCGGCAACAGCTCTACCTGAATCCGCGCCTCGGTATCGGCGCTGGAGGTGGTCAGCAGCTCCACTATCACGCCGTCGGCCTCGCCGGTTTCCTCCCGGTAGCGATCATTCATGGCCATGGCCGCCTGTTCAATTTTCAGGGCGTACTCATGGGTTTGCTGCCAGGCCGTGCCATTGGGCATTTGCAAATCGATATTAACGCTGTTGGACGGCACGTTAGGGAAAAACACGAAGCGCACAATGCCCGAGGGCACAAGGGCGATGGTGATCAACAGCGAGCCGATAAAGATCGCCACCGTGACGTAGCGAAATTCCACTGCGAGCTGCAGCACCGGCCGGTATACATTCTCGCTGAAATTGACCATGCCCTCGGTACAGCGACGTTGGGCGCGCTGAAGCCAACCGAGCGGGCCGCGGCCGGGTTCGCTGTCGTGATCGATGCGAATATGGCGCAGGTGGGCGGGCAGGATCAGCTTGGTTTCAATCAGGGAAAACAACAAACTGAACACCACAATCGGCGTAATCACCGAAAACAGCCGGCCAATCCCCTCGCTTAGCCCGTAGGCCGGCGAGAATGCAATCATGGTGGTCAACGCGCCAAACACGGTGGCCACGGTCACTCGCCGGACGCCGCGCACCACACTGTCAACGCCCTTGCGCTCCTCCTCCAGCTGCGCGTAGGCACTCTCGGCGGTGACAATACCGTCGTCCACCAGCATACCCAGCACCAGGATAAAGCCGAACACCGACATTACGTTGATCGAGATACCGATGTTGAGCACATCAATCGCCAGCAGCGCGCCGAGGAACGAGAACGGCACGCCCAGAATCACCCAGAAGGCGAGCTGCGTATTGAGAAACAGCGCCAGGGTAATCATCACCAGAATCGCACCCTGAAAGGCACTGTTCAGCATCAGGTTGATGCGTCCCTTGAGAATCTCACTGCGATCCGCCCAGGCGGTAAACTCCACACCCGGTGGCAGCTCGTCGAGTTTGCTATCGACAAATTTACGCAGGTTGTCAGTCATTGCCAGCACGTCCTGGTCGCCGACTCGATCCACCTGCAGGGTGATCGAGGGCTGGCCATTGAGCCGATTAAGAATCGGCTGGTCCTCAAAGCCATCGATAACCGTGGCCACATCACCCACCTCCAGCACCGTGCCATCGGCCCGGGTAATCAGGTTGAGGCGATCGAATTCTTCGGCTGTATAGGCCTGCCCGACCGAGCGCAGGGTGATAGATCCTTCGCTGGTGCGCAGTCTGCCACCTGGCAGGTCTCGCGAGCGCACCTGTATCGCGTTGACGACATCATCAAAACTGAGGTCGTAACGCCGCAGTGCCTCGTCGGACACCTCGATAACAATTTCATAATTGCGCGTGCCCACGACGGCCACCTGGGTGATCCCCGGCAGCCCGAGCAACTCATCGCGCATATCGTCGGCCATCTCCTTGAGCTGATGCTCGTCGAGGTTGCCGTACAGGGTAAGATTCATCGCCCGGGTACGCGCCAGTACTTCTTCCACCACCGCCTCTTCAGCATTGGTGGGAAACGAGGTGATGCCGTCTACCCTGGTTTTAATCTGCACCAGAGCCTGGGCCATATCCGAACCGGTCTCCATTTCCACCGTCACGACACCGGCACCTTCCCGGGCCACAGAGGTAATTTCCTCTACGCCAACAATGTCCTGCAACTCTTCCTCGAGCACCCGCACAATGCCCGATTCCACTTCCTCGGTGGCACCGCCCGGATAGGGAACGGTAACGGTGACCAGCTCGGTAGGAAACGTAGGAAAGACTTCCTTGGTGAGGTTGTTTATCGCCGCCAGGCCGCCGATAAACACCACCAGCATAAGCAGGTTGGCGGCCACCGGGTTGTTCGCCATCCAGGCGATTGCCCCCGTCTCCTCTAATGGCTGCATACTACTCACTCGCTTCGACCGCCATGCCCTCAACCATCAGGTCGAGACGACTCAACACCACCGGGTCACCACTGTCCAGGCCATCAATGATTACCACCGCGTCACCCTCACGCCGCAACACGGCCACGGAGCGCCGCACCAGCTTGCCCTCCTCCACCAGGTATACGTGGGCATTATTGTGCACGGCGGAACGCGGCAGCCGCACCGCATCCTGCACGGCATCGCCGGGGAATACTGCTTCTACAAATAAACCGTGTGCGAGTATCTGCTCATGCAGACTCACATCGTAGGGGTTGCGTACCTGGGCCACGCCAAAAAACACCCGGGTCTGCTCGTCGACCCGCCGTTCGACACGTGCAAGTTGTGCCTCCCAGGACAGCTGCTGCTTACCGAAAGACGCGGTCAAGGTGATGGGTTGACCAGAACCTGCGCGTACAAACGCAATGTCAGAGCTCAAAATCGGCAGACGCACCTCTGCAATATCAGTGCTTAGCAGCTCCATTAGCGCGGCGCCCATCGTCACGTACTGCCCCAGATCCACACGCTTTACATCGACTACCGCGTTATAGGGGGCTCGAATTTCCGTGTTGGCCAGATCGACTTCGGCCTGACGCAAGCGCTCTTTGGCAGCAGCCACTCTGGCTTCTGCCTCCGCCATCGAGGCTTTCTGTACCAGCACGGTCGCTTCTTGAAGTGCCAACTCCGCGGTGGCCACCGCCGATCTGGCTTCAGACACAGCCACCTCGTAATCAATCGGATCTATGCGCAGCAAAATTTGGCCAGCAGACACCTCCTCGCCCTGCAGGAAGCCGGGATCAACCCAGACCACTCTGCCATTAACCTCACTCACCAACTCAATACTGTGCTGCGGCGTCACAATACCCCGCGAGTGAATCTGCACCGCCACGGGCCCGGGCTCAACCACCACCGTATCGACATGTGGCAGCGCTGCTACGCGGTCACGTCGGGGCAGATCTGGCCGGCTATTGACCATAAGAAAAGCAATCAAGGCTGCCAGGGCGATCACTACCAGTGGCAACAGCAGGTTTTTGGCTAGTTTGGGCATTCCAGACACTCAAAAGCGGCACGCCCGTTCCGGGTGCGCCTTTCAAAAAGATAGCTAGTTTACGTGAGATCGATAATTTACAGATTGAAAAAAGCTAAAGAATTGTAAATCTGACCATCGCCTGCCAGGCAGACGCTACATCATAGACCGCAAAGATAGCATTCCGTTCCGACTGCGATGCGAGGCATGTGCAATCAGTAATTCAGCGGTAGCCAGGGCATCCAACAGCGCATTGTGCGCCGTGAAAGTGTGGCAGCTGGTAGCGCTCCCTGCATGCCTGCAGACGCAGCGCACCTGGCAACAAAGGTGCGTCCCGGCGCCGCAGCAGTAATTCCTCCTGTGCCAGCGTGTCGACGGCCGGCATCAACAGTGGCGCATTAAAGTAACGCCGGCTGATCTTGTTCAAAAACGCCAGGTCCAGTGCCGCATTGTGGAACACCAGTACCTTACCCGCAGCAACCTCAAGGAAGTGGGTCAGGATGCGATCGACACTGGCGGCGTCAATAAGATCGAAATCTCGCAGGTGTTGAATGGTCGCACTCTGGCCGACGGAGCGTTCAGCCCGGATCAGATGGTGCTCCGCCGTTCCCAGCACAATCGAACCGCTCTCGACCATGACCCAACCGACACTGAGCAGCTCTCCGGTGGCCGCGTCCAGCGACGACATCTCCTCATCGACGACCAGATACGACACCCGCCGCCAGTCGCTCGAAGTGGACGGCAAGGGCGCCTACCAGCATTAATGCCGCGCGTCTGGCCATCAATCTTGACCGGCAAATGGTGGAAACGGCGCTGGGTCATCAACAGCGTGGTGGCAAAGATCGTGGTCGATCCATCAACCCATTCGATATCCGATGACATGATCTCGCGCACCGGGGTGTCCGTGGGCAGGCCCTCGGCGACGAATCGAACCCGCAAGTCCCGATCAGTAACAATGCCCAGCAGCGTGTCATTCTCCACCACAAAAGCGGAGGATACACGCCGCTGGGACATCGCTTTTGCCGCTTGCTGTACCGTGTCATCAGGCAGAACCGTCAGCAATTCGGTGCTCATCACCGTACTCACTTACTGCATCATGGTATTGGGCTCGGGTTGGTAGCGCGCGGCGCGTCGCAAGCGCCGATTGCGCTGTCCAGAGAAATAGCGATCGAAGTTGCGATCGCTATCGCGCAGCTGACGGTAGACGTCGTCGGGAACAAGATAGAACAGAGCGTCCTCGATAACCGTGGCGATAACCTCACCCCGCTCGGCATTAAGACCCGCTATGTGGAAGCTCTCGCCCTCCCCCAATCGGACAAGCAATTTATTGTCGCTGTCGCGCAACTCGACCGCGCCACTGCGAAGAATGCGCAAACCGCGCTCGGGGGTCGCGGCCGTAAAACTGTCTCCCTGACAGTGCTACTGAATGAGTATTTTACCCACTATTGGGTACAAGAGCGCTTCGTCCAGCGCATTGAACGGAAGCATTTGCTGAATGAATTCCGCAAGTGAGACCAGCTCAGGCGTCTCCAACTCCGGAGGCGTTATATCGTCTTGCTGATGGTTTGCCTGCTTATCTTGGTAGTGGCCAGACATTTGGATTGCCTACTGGGCCGGCTGCAGGAACGCCGTTGAGGCCTCGGCGTAAAAGCTGCTGCCATCGGCACGAGCGACCAACCGAATCCTGTCAGTGGGCTGGGGGGTCCGCTGCAGCGGCATCAGCCAGCTGAGACCCTGACCATCCAGGGCACGCATAGCCACTGGTGCTCCCTCGACTTCTGTTGCAGCGACGGCCAGTACAACCCCCTCCAACGGGTGGGATGCGCTGAGCAGAAATTCCGGCCCGGAAGCGCCGTCCTGAATAGTGAGACGCAATTTGAAACTCTCGTTCTCTAGATCGCAGGCACCACTCGCATAGCGGCAGTTGCTCTTTTCAACCAAAGGATAGGATTGCCCCTCCACCGCGGCCCGAGGCTGCTCGCCCGTCAGTTGCCCCACCGCGATCCAGGCGAGGACTGCCAGAATAGGGGCGACGATCATGGCGATAATAACGTGCTTGTTACTCAACATTGCCTGGGTTATCTCTCAGTCGCCGGTTGATTCACTGTTGCACTATCCACACTCAGTGGGAACATCATCGAATGTAGATTGGGCAAAAGTGACAGAAAAAGGAGGTGCCTATCGGCACCTCCCTCAAGATGAACGCTGAATGATTCAGTGGCCAGTGGCCTCTCCGGCCCCACCGGCACACGGATGTGTTCGACCAGTTCCTGCACTTCTTGCGGGGGAGCAGCAGTGACTTTGGATACGCCATAGGCCACTGCAAAGTTGACGATCGCACCGACACAGCCGAAGGCGTTGGGCTCGATACCCATGAACCAGTTCTCGCCACCAGGCTGCACCCAAGCAGTACCGGGGATAAACATGATGCCCTTGTGCTGGAACACGTAGTAAAGGGTGATGCCGATACCCGCCACCATACCGGCGATAGCGCCCTCCTTGGTAATACCCTTGGAGAAGATACCCATCATCAGCGCGGGGAAGATGGACGATGCTGCCAGGCCAAAGGCCAGGGCCACCGTACCGGCCGCAAAGCCCGGCGGATTAAGACCGAGATAACCGGCACCGGCGATCGCCACGGCCATGGCGGCGCGCGATGCGTTGAGCTCGGTTTTCTCACTGATATTCGGCGCAATCATACCCTTAAGCAGGTCGTGTGAGATTGCCGAAGATATTGCGAGCAACAGTCCTGCGGCTGTCGATAGTGCAGCGGCAAGGCCACCGGCGGCCACCAGGGCAATCACCCAGTTTGGCAGCTTGGCAATCTCAGGATTGGCGAGCACGATGATGTCGTTGTCGACCTTGGTCATCTCGTTCACTTCAGGGTCGGCGCTGTATTGAATGCGACCGTCGCCATTCTTGTCTTCAAAGCCCAGCAGACCGGTGGTCTCCCAGTTCTTGAACCACTGCGGGCGCTCATCGATGGCCAGGTAGTTACCGGGCTCAGGCTCAATCGTCTGCATGAGATTCAGGCGAGCCATGCCGGCAACCGCGGGCGCCGTGGTATAGAGGATGGCGATGAACACCAGCGCCCAACCGGCGGAGGACCGCGCGTCCTTGACCTTGGGTACTGTGAAAAAGCGAATAATGACGTGCGGCAGCCCCGCCGTGCCAATCATCAGTGACAGCGTGTAGGCGAACATGTTGAGCCCACTGAGGCGCACATCAGTCGTGTATTCCTTAAACCCAAGCTCCATCACGACCTGATCGAGGCGGTCGAGCAGATAGACATCAGTGCCCACCATGGTGCTACCCAGGCCCAACTGCGGAATCGGGTTACCGGTTAGTTGCAGGCTGATGAAAATAGCGGGGATAGTGTAAGCCAGAATGAGTACACAGTACTGGGCGATCTGGGTGTAGGTAATCCCCTTCATGCCGCCGAGTACGGCGTAGAAGAATACAATCGTCATTCCCACATACAGGCCGGTATCGTAATCCACTTCCAGGAAACGCGAGAACGCCACACCGACCCCCTTCATCTGGCCAATCACATAGGTGACCGAACAGATGATGAGGCAGACCACCGCCACGGCGCGAGCCGCATTTGAATAGAAACGATCGCCGATAAACTCCGGCACGGTGAATTTGCCGTATTTGCGCAGGTAAGGTGCAAGCAGCATCGCCAGGATCACATAGCCACCGGTCCATCCCATGAGGAATACCGAGCCACCGTAACCCATAAAGGCAATCAGGCCCGCCATCGAAATAAAGGAGGCCGCCGACATCCAGTCTGCCGCCGTGGCCATACCGTTTTGAACAGGGTTAATCCCACCACCAGCGACGTAGAAATCCTTGGTGGATCCAGCACGCGCCCAGATCGCGATACCAATGTAGAGGGCAAACGTAATGCCCACTACGATATAAGTCATTGTTTGAAGTTCCATGGCCCGGGCTCCTATTCGTCTTCGTCGACGCCGAACTCTCGGTCCAGGTCGCCCATTTTTTTGGCGTAATAGAAAATCAGCCCCACGAACACATAAATAGAACCCTGCTGGGCAAACCAGAAGCCCAACTTGTATCCGCCGATCTGGATGGTATTGAGGACATCGACCAGGATAATGCCGCAGCCATAGCTGACGACGAACCAGATCACCATCAACTTGACCATTAAGGCCACGTTGCGGCGCCAGTACTCCTTCGCCTGATCTTCATTAAGTGGAGACATCGCACACCTCCTGTGGTGTTTTTATCGTTTGATGCTGCCTCAGATACTATCCAAGGCAGCCAGGTTAATCATTTAGACCTTGGTCGACGCATTCAGAATGCGTACGTCACGGCGAACTGCAGGCGACTCAGATCGCCATCGCGGCCGTCTTCCTGCTCTTTGGTGGCGTAAATGAGTTCGTCGCCCACAGAGTACTTCGGCGCCGGGTGATACCACAGCGACGCATGCGCCGACTGGTATTCCTTCCCCAGCGAGCCGGCTGGGGCAAAATCGCCGCCATCCGGGTTATCCGCGGCAGCCATCGACAGCGTGAACGAACTGGACCACTCTGGATTCCAGAAATGCTGGTATGACACGAACGCTCCCCATTGATCGAGGTTTTCGATATCACCGTCGGCATTCACATAGCCATCGTTAAAGGCATTCAGGCCCAGATAACGACCCAGCGCATCGCCGTAACTCATCATAAAGCGCAAGTCGTCTTTGCCCAGCAGCCACTTGCCCGACAGGCTCAGTCCGTAGCCCATCTGGGCATCATCGGCGCTGCCGCTGTCATAGCTTAACTCGCGCAATATCCCCGCTACACTCCAATTCAGATCACCGGCCTTGCCGTTGTACCGAGCGACCATATCCGGGATACCCGCATGAAAGTTATCTACCGGGGCCGACAGGCCAAGTCCGCCCTTCCCGTCAGAGACGGCATAGTTAAGGCGGGTGGTGGCATTCTAGGCCGCGAACTGTAGGCCGGCACTGGTCCAGCGCACCATGGGCTGGCGATTAAACAAGGTACCGACCGGGCCAACGAAATCGATCCGGTTGGGCAGGGCGCCCACATTAAAGAACGTCGACCAGGTCTGCCCCGCCAGCAGCGACTGGCCCTCGTCTTAGTTCCACTTCACAAACGCGTGGCGCAGGCGAGAGTTCCAGGAGTTCGAGATACGCTCATCTCCGCTGTTCCCCAACAGGAAGTCGAGTTCTACGCGCGTGGATATCTTGCCCACGTCAGTATCGGTCGCCGTGGTGAAGAAGAATCGAGAGGTTTTCGCGTGTAAATTGCTGGAGCTATAGGAATCGGCTGAGCCGTCGGACACGGGAATGAATGACGGCACCCGGAAATCCTCGATGAGATTATTACCCGGCTTACCCTCGCTGTCACTGAATGTTGCGCCACAACCACTCACCTAAACTTTGCAGTGTGTTTCTCACCCCCAAGGCCCTCTGGGGCCGATGTGTTGAACCGGGCCACGGCCCGGTTTTTTTGCTTTACACAAGCGGTGATAGACCGTACAACTAAATACAATAAGTCGAGGCGTATTTCCTTTGAGCAATGCACCGCACTCCATTCTGATCGCCGATGATCACCCGCTGTTCCGCAGCGCCCTGCAGCAGGTGCTTGGGCCCTTGTTTGCCGAAGCCACTCTCCATCAGGCAGCCAATGTCGCCGAGCTGCAATCCCAGGTGGAACAACACCCCGACCTCAACCTGCTGCTGCTGGACCTGCATATGCCGGGAGCGCTGGGTTTTTCAGCGCTTTCGTGGTTCGTGGGCCACAAGCCAGCCACGCCGGTCATTATGATCTCCGCCAATGCCCACCCCGAAACCGTGCGCCGGGCAATCGACCACGGCGCAGCAGGCTTCCTGTCCAAATCGGCAGATATCAATGATATGCAGGATTGTATCCAGCGCGTCATCGCCGGCGAGCGTGGTCTGCACCCGGGGCTGGACTCGCGAGCGGACGGCGCCAGCCTGCAGTCACTGGACGTTGCGGAGGCATTGGCGAGTCTCACAATACAACAGTTCCGGGTGGCGTCTATGCTGGTAGAGGGATTGCTCAACAAACAGATTGCCTATGCGCTGGACGTCAAGGAAGCCACGATTAAGGCCCACATGACTGAAATTTTTCGCAAACTCGGCGTACATTCGCGCACCCAGGCGGTCCTCGCCCTGAGCAGCCTCCAAGTGGAACTGCCCCAGGATTTGAACGAGCCCCCGTCAGCTTAAATGATGGCCGCGAGCGCGGCCAAAAGCGGTATACTGCGCGGCCATGAAAGACGCCTTATCCCTGCTCAACACCGTATTCGGTTACGACCAATTCCGCTCGCCCCAGGACCAGATCATCGACACCGTCATCAACGGCGGCGATGCCCTGGTACTCATGCCTACTGGCGGCGGTAAATCACTCTGTTACCAGATTCCGTCGTTGGCCCGCAGTGGCTGTGGCATCGTGATCTCTCCGCTGATTGCCCTTATGCAGGACCAGGTCAGCGCGCTGCGGGAGCTCGGCGTACGGGCCGCCTACCTCAATTCCACCCTGGATCCAGGGCAGGTCATGCAGGTTGAGGAAGACCTGCTGCGCGGTGAACTCGATTTGCTCTACATCGCCCCCGAGAGGCTTAACCAGGAACGCAGCCTGGCACTACTTGAGCGAGCACCAATCGCGTTGTTCGCCATCGACGAAGCCCACTGTGTGTCCCAGTGGGCCATGACTTTCGCGCCGACTACCTCCAGCTGAGCCTGTTACATCAACGGTTTCCGGCCATTCCGCGTATCGCCCTGACCGCCACCGCTGACGAGCGTACCCGCGCAGAAATCATTCAACGCCTGGATCTCGGCGAAGCCCGCCAATTTATCGCCGGCTTTGATCGGCCCAACATACGCTACCGCATTGCGCTCAAGCACAACGCCCGTCAGCAGCTATTGGGCTTTCTTAGGGAGGAACACCCGCAAGACGCGGGCATTGTGTATTGCCTGTCGCGCAAGAAAGTCGAGGACACCGCCTTCTGGTTGCAGGAGCAGGGCTTCAACGCACTGCCCTATCACGCCGGCTTGGACAGCTCGATTCGCGCTGACTATCAGGCGCGCTTCCTGCGGGAAGAGAACATCATCATGGTGGCAACCATTGCCTTCGGCATGGGCATCGACAAACCGGACGTGCGCTTCGTCGCTCATCTCGATATGCCGAAAACCGTCGAGGCCTACTATCAGGAAACCGGCAGAGCCGGGCGCGACGGCGACCCCGCCAACGCCTGGATGGTGTACGGCCTGCAAGATGTCATCAAGTTGCGGCAGATGCTCGACAGCTCCGAGGGCAGCGAGACCCACAAGCGCGCGGAGCAGCACCGGCTGAACGCCATGCTCGGGCTATGCGAAATCACCAGTTGCCGCCGCCAGAGTCTGCTGGCGTATTTCGGCGACGATCTCGAACAGCCCTGCGGCAATTGCGATACCTGCCTGGAGCCGGTAGACACTTTCGACGGCACGGAAGCGGCGCAAAAAGCCCTGTCAGTGGTGTATCGCACTGGTCAGCGGTTTGGCGTGAATCACCTGGTGGATGTCTTGCGCGGCAGCGAAGGCGAGAAAATCTATCAGTTCGATCACCACCAGTTGCCCACCTACGGGGTCGGCAAGGATCTCGACAATAATCAATGGCGCTCGGTGTTTCGCCAACTGGTCGCACGGGGCTATTTGAGTGTTGATCTGGAACGCTTCGGGGCGCTGCGCCTTGAGGAACAGTGCCGGCCACTGCTCAAGGGCGAAGAGCGGATAGACCTGCGTCGCGATGTGAAGAAAAAAACCGCCCGGCAAACCACCCGCACCTCGTTGCCTCAAGACATCGACGTTGCACTGTGGGAAGCCCTTCGCGAGTGCCGCAGGGAACTGGCAGAGTCACAGGGCGTGCCACCCTACGTTATCTTTCACGATCGCACCTTACAGGAAATGTGCGTTGTCCTGCCGCGCTCCAAAACCGCCTTCGGGCGCATTAGCGGCGTCGGCGAGCGCAAACTCGACAAGTACGGGGATGATTTTATCGCCGTGATTGACCGCCATCTGGAGCAGGCCTAACCCGCTCGCTCACTGCTTGCAAAGGCCGCCGCCAGCAAACTTATACGGCTCGCAGTTGTAAATAAGCCTGCCAGCTTCACCGTGCTGCCAGTCCAGGGGTTTGAGCGCATAGGGCGGCGGCATCCCCGGGGCCGATGTCTCCTGAGTCTCTTCAATGGGGCGCGGATAAGTCGCCCAGTCTTTGGGAGCGCGCCAGCCCGGCGGTGGCACCAGTTCAGAGCGGGTACCTGCGACAGGGTAAAGGGTGCGCCAGTAGTGAATTTCACCGGCCAGTTCCTCCACAACCTCCGGGTATTCACTCGCCAGGTTGTTGTACTCATTCGGATCCTCGGAAATCCTGAACAGATGATTGGTCACTGTGGCTGACAATAGCCCCTGCTCCACCTCCTGCACCAGCTTCCAGTGATCGTTGAACGCCGTGAACATGAAGCGGCCGCGAATCGGGGTTTCCGAGGTGAAGAACAACAGGTCTTCACGGGGCTGACGCTTGCCGTCAGCGATAGCCGGCCACATGCTGCGCCCATCGAGTTCAAACTGCTCATTGCCCGGCGTTACACCAGCAGCCTCAGCGAGCGTGGGAAAAACATCCATAGCACTCATGATCTGATCCATCTTGGCACCACCCTCGAGCGCAGCAGGCCAGCGCAGCAGCGATACCACCCGGATGCCTCCCTCCCAGGTCTCGCCCTTGCCGCCGCGCAGCGGTGCGTTATCGGCGCCACCGGATGCGTAAGCCGCGCCGCCGTTGTCACTGAAGAACAACACAATGGTATTGTCGGCAATCCCCTCCTCGTCCAGGGTGTCCAGCACCCGGCCGATGGCCTGATCCATGCCGTCTACCACGGCGGCAAACATGGGTCTGGCAGTGGGCTGGCCGGTCAGGCGACTGATCTTGCGGGACTCATCGGTATTGCGACTGCGTGCCGGACCGCGCTTGTCCTCTAGGTCAGCATACTTGGCCACCAGATCGTCGGGGGCTTCCAGCGGTGTGTGCGGTGCAATGAACGGCATGTAGATAAAGAAGGGCTTGTCCTGTTCACGATCGCGGATATAGCGCGATACCTCATCGGCGAGGATGTACGACTCGTAGCCCTCTTTTTCGATGGAGACACCGTTTTGCTGGAAGTCTTTGCCGCCCTGATTGGCAAAGGGCGGGAAATAGCCGACTTCCGTATGCAGGTGACCGTAGAAGTGATCAAAGCCCCGTTCGTTCGGGTGATAGGCCTGCAGCGAGTGTCCCAGGTGCCACTTGCCCACCATGGCCGTCTGATAGCCGGCCGCCTGGAAACTCTGGGGCATAAAATGTTCTTCGGGATGAATGCCCGCATTCGTCCAGGGCCAGATCACCGCGTAAGCGACGCCAAGGCGAATCGGGTCGCGGCCTGTCATCAGTGCGGCCCGGGTCGGCGAGCAAATCGGGGTCGTGTAGAAACGGCTCAATTCCACACCCTCGGCGGCAATTCGGTCCAGCGACGGCGTATCAATGTCGCCACCGTGGAAGCCAACGTCTGCCCAGCCTAGGTCATCGGCGACCATAATGATAATATTAGGACGGTCATTCGCCGCGGCTGTCATTGGCAGCAGCACAGCGAACAGCATAATTATCAGCTTGCGCATTGGGGAAATCCCTCCGGGGAGCATCAAGAGTCCACTATGCCATAAAATGTAATACCACCGTATTACTTAACGTCCATTTTAGGCGCCAAACACCGCGCGGCGCAGTTTGTTAAACCCCGGATCCCAACGCAGTCATGACGACCCAATCGCCTAGCGACAATACCCTGGCCATCTCCAATCAGGTCCACCTGCCACTGGAGGAGATCGACATGCAGGCGATCCGGGCCCAGGGCGCCGGCGGCCAGAACGTCAACAAGGTGTCCTCGGCTATTCATCTGCGTTTCGACATCAATGCCTCTTCACTACCGCTGTTCTACAAGGAGAAGCTCCTGGCCCTGCGTGATCGTCGCATTAACAACGAGGGCGTTTTAGTCATCAAGGCCCAGCGCTACCGAACCCAGGAAAAGAACCGCGAGGATGCGCTGCAGCGTCTGCAAACGCTGATCCGTTCTGTCGCAGTGGTACAAAAAACCCGCCGCCCCACTAAGCCAAGCCGCGCCGCCAAACGTAAACGTATGGACAGCAAGACAAAACGCGGCCAGGTGAAATCACTGCGCGGCAAGGTAACGTACTAGCTCATGTATCTGGATATCGCCCTTATACCCGACGAAATCGCCTGGGCGGCGACGATTCTGGCAGCCATTGGGCTGGCTGCTCTGGTGCGCACGGCCGAGTGGCGCGCACTTGCCGTTCCCTTGCGTCAGCACCTGGTACTGGGCAGCCTGCTGGGCCTGGTAGCACTGTGGATGATCTCGGTGCGCACCTTTGACGGTCTCTGGCTGCATTTACTGGGCGTCACCGCCGTTACGTTGCTTATTGGTCTGCGATTTACCCTGATGGTGGGCGCCATAGCGTGTGGCGTTCACGCACTGTTAATTGAGCAACCGCTGGCAGGTGCGCCAGTGGCGTGGCTGGTAAATGTCGTTGTGCCTGCAGGGGTTACCCGACTGCTGGTGCAGTGGCTCAGCGAACGCCCCCAGAGCAACCTGTTTATCTACTTGCTGGGCGCAGGGTTCGGCGGCGGTGTGCTCGCCTCATTCGCACTGGTCGCCGCAAGCCTGTTTATCCTCAGCATGGCCGGCCAGACCAACTACGTCAGTGGCGCGCTGGAAAACTGGCCTATGATTGCGCTCATTGCGTTCCCGGAGGGCTTCATCAACGGCATGATTTTGAGTGTCATTGTGGTGCTGAACCCGGAAGCGGTAAAAAACTTTGATTCTGATAAATACCTCGGAGAAGGGTAAACTTGACCTCACCACATTAAACGGATCTTTTTGCGGTACCCCATGTCCTGTTCCACCAAACCCCTTGCAAGCCTTATCACCCCGACCCTGAACCTGGAAAAATTTCTCGCGCTGCAAACGCAGACTCTCAAAGACCAGACCTATTCCAACATCGAGTGGCTGGTTCACGATAGCAGCGACGCTGCGAGCGAAACGCTCTCGACAAGCGACGATACGCGCATCAGGTACTACCACCAGCCGGGTGAAATGAGCATCGGTAGCAAGCGTAATTTCCTGATTGGAGAAGCTCAAGGCGACGTCATCATCCATCTGGACGACGATGACTTTTACGCGCCAACGTACGTGGAAACCATGGTCGAAGCACTCGAGCAGGGCCACGATCTGGTCAAACTCAGTGGTTTCTTCCTGTATAGCAGCGTTTACCGCAAGCTGGGTTACTGGGACCTGAGCAGCGAAGATGACTATTGCCAGATCTGGTCTGCGGGCCCTCTGGGCCTGGCACGTAAGGATCTGAGTAATACACACGTCCACAAAGAGGCGTACTGGGGTTATGGCTTCAGCTATGCCTACCGGCGACACGTCGCCGAGCAAATTCCTTTTCCAGACAAAAACTGGTCAGAGGACACGACCTTTATTCTCGAGGCGATCGAGCAATTCAACTGCCACGCGATGAAGGACCAGGAAGGCCTGGTGCTGCAAATACTGCATGAATCCAATACCAGTAAAAGCTATCCACAGCACTCCATGCCCGGGTTTGCCGTAGCGCAATTTTTCCCGGGCGTTCATCCCGGCTTTCTTTAGGCCTCGGATGCGCCGTCAACTGCCGGCGCAACACTCTTCCTGCAGGTAGTCGATGAGCGCGTCGAGCTCTTCATACTGCGCCACACAATAAAGCGTTCGCCCCTCACGGCGTTGCGTCACCAGCCCCGCGGATACCAGCCCCGAAAGATGATGGGTAAGCGTTGAGCCAGGAATATCCAGCTGCGCCTGCACAGTGCCCACTGGCGTGCCATCGGCCCCCGCTCGCACCAGTTGCCGATAAATGGAAAGCCGTACCGGGTGGCCCAACTCTTTGAGCGCCTTGGCAGCCTCCTCGAGGGAGAGAGTCGTGTTGTTTTTCATAATTCGATATTACTAGTAATTTCTTGACAAGGGAACATGGCGCCTCTATATTTCGATATTTCTAGAATTACAGAGTTGAACCCCATGACATTTGATATGCAAATGCTTCAAGAAGCCATGCACATGTTCCTGTTCCTCAGTGTGGAATTGACCCTGTTGTACCTGATCATCAGCTACGGTGTGGGATTACTGCAGCATCACCTGGGACCGGAGCGTATTCAGTCCATCCTCGCCTCGCGGGGCGGTCGCGGTTACTTTATCGCCGCTTTACTGGGTGCAATTACGCCCTTCTGTTCCTGCTCGACCATTCCCTTTCTCAAGGGACTGCTGCGCGCACAGGCCGGCTTTGGCACCATGATGGTGTTCCTGTTTGCCTCGCCCCTGCTAAACCCGATCATCATCGGCTTGTTTGTGGTGACTTTCGGTATCAAGGTCGCGACCACCTATTTCGCCATTGCCATGGTGTCGTCGATTGTGGCCGGTATTGTCCTGGAGAAGCTGGGATTCGAGCGGTACATAAAGGCAGAGGCCTATATGGCACCCCAGGCTTCCGGATGCAGCGCCAGCTGTGGCGCTCAGCAGGCAGTGCCCAGTAAGTGGCGGGTCATCTGGGATGCCACCTGGGCTGACTTCAAGAAAGCCCTTCCCTACCTGGCGGGCGGCATCGCGGTCGGTTCCTTTATCTACGGTTTCATGCCCTCAGACCTGGTCGCCAGTGTCGCGAGCGAAGACAACCCCTGGGCGATCCCTGTCGCCGCGGTCATCGGCATACCGCTCTACATCCGCGCGGAAGCCGTGATCCCCCTGAGCGCTGCCCTCGCGGCAAAAGGCATGGGGCTGGGTGCGGTAATGGCACTGATTATTGGCAGCGCAGGGGCCAGTCTGACAGAGGTTATTCTGTTGAAGTCACTGTTCCGCAATGCGCTGGTCGCAGCCTTTGTCGCCGTCATCCTGTCCATGGCCATTGGAGCAGGCTTCTTCTACCAATGGGCGTTCTAAAGCACCTCAGCGACCGCGGCCAAGCCGCGGTCCGCACTATTTGGCACCGTCGAACCAGTCGTCAAAGCCGTGTGTCGGCGAGGGGCCAATGTGCATTTGCTCGAGCACACCGTGGCCAACCTTGTCGCCACAGCGCGCCACCACAATCTGTTGTACGTGGATATTTTCCAGTGCCAGAGGGTCGAGCTCCGCGTCAGTCCAGCTTTCGCCACCAATCACCAGCTCACCGTGCCATTTGCCATGTCCCCACTCGGGGTGCTGATAGCCCAGGCCTTTCATGCGATGCACCAGCACCGGCTCCACGCTGATCTCCATACTCTCGCCCGACTTGTGGTGCATGGTAATCACGCCGCTGCGCGCTCTTCGAGTACCGGGAATGAAGTCGAGTTTATGCTGCACCTTGCCCTGCCAGAGTCGCGTGCCGGAATCGTTGGTGCCGGGCACGTCTTCAACTCCGGCATAGAGCGGCAGGAAACCCTGGTCTGTATGCCACTGATGACCTTCGCCGTCTTCAAACCAGCCTGCCAAACTGCAGTGGTCTTCCCAGAAAATGGGCAACCAGTTGAAGTGCACGGCCTGAAAGTCTGCCATGGGGGCTCCGCCGGTATAGGCATCGCCCACCGGGCGAATTCCCCAGGAGCGATCCTTGAGACCGAAGGTGGTCGCGCCATCCACTTTGAGCTCCTTGCCGTCATAGCGGATCCAACCCGACCAGGCGCCGAATTGATCCAGGCGAGTGGCATCCATCACGATGTGCCGCTCATTGCGCAATGTCTGGCGGCCTTCCTCGATACAGGCCGTGCGCGGCGTAAAAGTCAGGTCACAGCTAATGCCGGTTTCGTTCTCGCCAATCACCAGGCGATGACGCCCCATGGGCTCCAGAATCTGCAACTCCATAGGGCCAACGCTTAGTTCAGTAGGCTCCTGGGGCGCACGACGCGAACCGTGAAACGCATACTGACGGCCATCAATTGCCAGACTCAGGCTGCCGTCGAGAATGCCAAGATTGGGGTAACGGCAAAGCCCTACCCCGAAGTAAAAGCTGCCATCCAGCGCATGGGCGTTGTACCAGAAGCGGTCGTATTGGAAGCGATCGCTACTGGCGGTATGAAACACCGGCTCAGCGGTCTGGTGGATTGGATAGTCGTCGAATTTGGACAGCATGAAACCTCCCGGAGTGTATGCCTGCATCTCACTGTACGACCGTATAGTACGAGAAACCGACAGATTAGCTCCAGTCCCGTTTTCAGGCTGAGGGGTATGCTTAGCTACCCGTCTCACAACAGTTACCGGCCGCAGCCAGGCGACTGCGTGGCCGTGCGCGGCCTCGAGCGCCTGCGCGACGGGCAGGCTATCAAACGAAAGGACTCTTAACTTCCCGCGCGATGCAGAAATCGGTTACTATCTCAGTCTGAAATAACAACAAAAAAGTCTGTATGAACCGTACAACATTGCCGCCAGTCCTGCTTAGTCTGGCGTTCTCCTTTGCCAGTGGCCCGATCGCTGCGCAAATACTCGAAGAGGTGGTGGTCACCGCCACCAAACGCGCCACTGGGCTGATGGACACTCCCTTGGCCGTCTCCGCCTATGACAGTAGTGCGCTGGACAATTTTGGTATCGACAACGGCCAGGACCTAGCATCGCGCACACCTTCCCTGAGCATTACCGGCACCCCGAGCAAAATCAGCCTGCGCGGTGTGGGTCGCCCCAACAATGCGCTGGGCTCCGACCCGGGGGTCGCGATTTATACCGACGGTGTTTACAACACTGAAGCCGCGCTGATGGAATACAACAACCTCTTCGATCTGGAGCGCGTGGAGGTTTTGCGCGGCCCACAGGGCACGCTGTACGGCCGCAATGCCGTAGGTGGCGCCATCAAGCTGGTAACCATGGGCCCTTCCCCTACCTGGCGCAGCAAGGTGATTGCCGAACTTGGCAACTACGATTATCAGGTACTGCAGGGCGTGATGAGCGGCCCAATTACCGACCAGCTCTCCATGGTTGTCTCAGGGTCGACGATTACCCGCGACGGCTATCAGGAAGAGGTCACCCGGGGCGAAGAGTTTGATGACCGTGACACCCAGACACTGCGGGCTTCGTTCAAATTCCACTGGACTCACAACTGGTACTCACAAATTCAGGCCACCAAGGTCAAACTCGACCGCACCCCCTCAATTGGTTACCGCCCCCTGGACTTCAGCACTGACTACGTGCAACCCGTTACTGACATCGACACCGGTGCCGTACTCAACCTACCGGGCACATTTCCCGGCCAGAACTTTGTCAATCCTCATCAGGATTATCCGCAGCCCAACGCCGCGGTGCGCGACGAGAGTAAAACCCAGGCAGATGTAACGCCCTCTGAAGCGACCGATACCCAGGGTGCCTGGCTACTCAATGAGGTAGCCTTTGGCGACTACCGCGTTAAGTACCTCGCAGCCTACTCAGAGTACGAATACGACCGCTACGTCGACAACGATGCGATAAATGGCGATCTGTCGAATTTCAACTGGGACAATCTGTTTCTGTTCGGCCTGCCGGTATCGGCGCTCACCGGCATCAGCCAGACCAGCCCGCGCATGACCGATACCATTGCCCAACAAGCCGACTTCACCTCACACGATTTACAGCTGTATTCGGAATTGCCCGGCAACCTCAATTTTGTGGCCGGTCTTTACTATTATCGCAGCGATGAAAACCAGTACTTTGCCGTCGAGGAAGAAAACGACGACATCATGGCGGTCTACCAGTTTCTCGGTGACCTGGTGGGCCGCAATACCAGCGACGAGAACTGGCTTTACGAGGGCCAGTCACAACTGATTACCACATCGAAAGCGGCCTATGGCCAGGCAGACTGGGACTTTACTGATGCGCTTAGCCTGACTGCGGGCCTCCGCTATTCACAGGACGACAAGCGCGGCGGCGATACCACCTTCGTTCAGTGGGTCGGCGACGGCTATATCTCCAGAGATGTCGAGGACGACTGGGATAGCGTCGACTGGCGCCTTGGGCTGAATTGGCGTCCCCTCACCGGCCAGCTGTTCTACTCCACCCTGGCCACGGGATATCGCAGCGGTGGGTTCAACCTGATGAAACCCACCGCCTCCACAGACGTGGACGAGGTCGCGCCCGAGGACCTGCTTTCTTTTGAGGTCGGTTATAAAGGTGCGCTGCTCGACGGGCAGCTGCGCCTGTCCGGGGCGGCGTATTACTACGACTATCAGGATCTGCAAGTCATCCGTCAGGATGTCGTGAATGGCGTGGGCGTGCGGACATTTGAAAATGCCGAGGAGGCCACCGCCTGGGGCCTTGAACTGGAAGCCGCCAGCCAGCTGAGTGAACTGATCAGCGTGGGCGGTAACTGGTCCTACAACCGGACCCGCTACGGTGATTTCTATTCCAAGGATGCCAACGCCTGTGCGCTGGGGCCGCTGGCCCAGGGCAACAGCCAGAATCCATTGTGCACCGATGAGCAGAACCTCGAGGGCAATACGTTTCCGCTAACCCCCGAGCACAAGCTCAATCTCTATGCGCTACTCAACTGGACCTGGAACGACATAGACATGCAGTACATGCTGAACTACATGTATGTGGGTGAACAGTACATGTCGCCATTTAACCTGGATGAATACGATCTGGTGGATGCCTGGGACCGCTGGGATACGCAACTGGGACTCAGCTGGGACACCTGGACGATCACCGCGTGGGTCAGAAACCTACGCGATGAACGCAACTGGGTATTTCGAGAGCGGCCGGGTACTGTCAGCCGCAATCTGGGAGTGAGTAGCGAGCTCACCCCGCCGAGAACCTACGGGCTGCGGCTGGAATACCAGCTCTGATCAGGCAGTGGGCATGCCATTGCCGAGTTGACCGGCAAACCAGCCGCCATCGGCGACAAATTCAGACCCGGTGCTATAGCTGGCCTCATTCGTGGCCAGGAACAGAGTGACTGCCGCGACTTCTTCCGGCTGTCCCACCCGGGGAATCGGCATCTTGTTGTAGATGGTGCGATTGATGTCTTCTTCTTCAATAGCACCCTTGCCGCCCATCTGGGTAAAGATGCCACCGGGATGCACGGTATTCACACGAATATTGTACTGGCCCAGTTCAATCGCTGCCGACTTGGTCAGACCGCGCAGAGCCCACTTGGTCGAGGAATAGGCGCTAAGACCCGCTTGCGAATGCAAGCCGTCAATGGAGGATACATTGATGATGGAACCGACACCCGCGGCCTTCATCGAAGGAATCACCGCCCGGATTCCCAGGAAGGCGCTGAGCTGATTCACGCTCACCACCCGCATGTAGTCTTCCGGCGTGGTATCAGTGATCGAGGCAATGTGCAGAATTGCGGCGTTGTTTACCAGGACATTGAGGGTGCCCAGTTGTTCGGCGGCGGCAACCGCTGCAGCCCAGTCTGCCTCTGAGGTCACGTCCATGCGCAGGAAGACCGCAGCGTCTCCCAACTCATCGGCAAGGGCCTGTCCCTGCTGCTCGGCGATATCACCGATGACAACCTTGGCGCCGTTCTCGACGAACGTACGCACTGTCGCTTCACCCATACCATTGGCGCCACCGGTGACAATGGCGACCTTACCTGCTAAACGCTGCATAGTTATTCTCTCCTGCAAATCAGCGAGAGATTATACGCGGGGGCCGGTAGCAGGCCGGTCCAACAGATTGGACTAGCCCGACCGCGGTGTTACTCAGCGATAGTATTCGCCGGTATTTGCCGCCAGGTATACGAAACTCAACCAGGCCGCCACGTTGTGGGCCAGATCGTCGGGGTCGATCTTATCCAGGGTGTCATTGGGCGTGTGGTGCAGGTCGAAATAGTCCCAGCCATTCTGCTTGAGCGTAACCACGGGAACACCGGCCTGACGCATAAACAACAGATCCGGGCCACCACTGGCGGTATTGCCGCCGGGCGCAGCACCGAGCTTCTTCACGCCGTGGCCCAGCGCCTGCGCGGCTTCGATGCGGCCTTCACCGGCACGCGTTTCGAAGCGCCAGATACGGCCGGCGCCAAAGTCTGACTCGGAGGCAATCACATGCTGGGCCAACTCGTCCTTATGGGCCTCCACGTACGCTTTCCCCCCCACCAGACCGACTTCTTCGGCACCAAACAATACCACCCGCACAGTGCGATCAGGGCGCTTGGTCTCGTCCATCAGGTGCTTCGCCGCAGCGACCACAATACCTACACCAGCGCCGTCATCCACAGCGCCGGTGGCCATATCCCAGGAATCCAGGTGCGCGCCAAGCAGCACAATCTCTTCTGGTTTCTTCTTGCCGGGAATCTCGGCAATGACATTGCCCGAGCGCCCCGCGGGACGGCTCTCAGGCGTCAACAAAAAATGAATTCGAACGGTTTCGCCGCTGTCGAGAATGCGCTCCAACTGGTCGGCATCCGGGGCGGCCAATGCCGCCGCGGGGACGCCATCAGGAATCGGCTGACTGGTTACCCGGCGCATTTGTCCGGTATGGGCGAAGCGATTGCTGGTAGTCCCGACGCTGCGGATCAGCACGGCAACTGCGCCCTTCTCCTTGGCAACATAGGCGGCTTCACGGCGTTTCTGCCCCGCCACGCCATAGCCTGAGCCATCCTGGGTGCGGGTCATAACCTCGCCGATATAAGCAATCTTGCCCTTCAACTCGTCTGCTTCAGCGGCTCTGAGAGCGGCGAGGCTGGGATAGCCGACGACATCGCCTTCAACGCCCTGGTGCCCTGTTGAGGTGCTGCCACCAAGGCCAATAATGACCAGCGGCTGCGGGTAAGGCTCAAGGATTTCAGCTCGCTCCAGCCCGCGCTCCCACACAGGAAGGTCGAAGTACTCCACCCGAACATTTTTAAAGCCCAGCTTTTTGAGTTTGGCCACCGCCCAGTTCCGGGCCCGCTCTTCCGCCTCGGTGCCGGCGAGCCGTGGGCCCACTTCCGTGGTCAGCGATTCGACGATTTCATAGCCGAGGTGCTGCCCCAGCGCCCACTGCGCCAACTCCTCTGACTTGGCCAGTTGGGCCGGTGTGGGCCCCTGGGCCAGAGTTTGGCCTGTTAACAACAGTCCGGCCGCCAGGCCAGAGAAAAGCTTGAAGTAACGCATAGTGGATCCAGAATCAGGTAAACAGCGACATTTTACTGCGGTTGGCGCCGTCTTTCGAGCCGCCGGAACCGGCGGCCAGATTCAGTCTGAGGATACGGTGGAGTCTGAGGCAAAGTATTTTGACGTTCTACCAACTAGGTAATAGGTCACACCAAGCGCCAGCACCACTGCAGCAATACCAAAGACATAGATAGCGTCGACGTTGTTCAGGTCGAGCACAATGACTTTCCGCGCAATCGCCATCAGGGCGGTGGCCAGCACGAGTTTGATCGGCAATGTATTGGTACCCAGGTAAAGCCGGATGTTGATAAATATCTCGATGGCAATCAGCACCACCATGAAGGCACCGAATACCTGGAAGATATCCGCAACTTGCAGCAGTCCATAGGGCGGTGTGCTCAGGCGCTCGTATAGCACCCAGATCACATCGGCGACGCCCAGCAGAATGACGATAGCCATCAGCACCGACATGAATTTAACCGCCACCCGGATAACATGATGCAGCTGACGGATCAGCGGGTCAGGATGCTCCTCGGGAAATTCCTCGTGGATTTCCTTTCTGACCGTTTCCTCCTCGCTCATGCGGCGCTCCTTGATACTCGCCTGAGCAAGTTAGCAGCGCGCCATTGGCGGCGCAAGCGCCGCTAGTAGTCCCAAGTCAATGTCACGCCATACGTGCGGGGATCACCGAACGTGCCAGTGTAGTTGGAACCCACGAACCCCCAGGAAGCGGCGGACACAATCACGTACTCTTCATCCGTGAGATTCTTGCCCCACAGCATGACACTGGCTTCACCGGCAAGGCTTCCCAGACTAATACCTGACCAACCGAGACTGGCATCCCAAATGCTACGATCATCCTGGTCGGTCAGGTCGAGTTCATTGACCGAGCTCACTGTTTCATCCTGGTAGGAAAAGCCAAGACGCGCGTGTACAGTGCCATTGGCCAGATCCCGCCGGTAATCCAGCGCGGCAGAAACACTGTTCTCTGGCGCATAGGAATAGCGATCGGTGAGATAAAAAACACCCGCGGCACTGTCGACAAAGTCCTCGCCCACGCTGGTATCAAGGTAACCATAGTTAAAGCTGCCGATGAGGTTTTCAGAAATCGCCGCTGTCAGCTCCATTTCCACGCCCTGGATCACGTTGCCATCCACGGGCAGGAAATCGCGCTCGCCGGCGGTGCTACCCGTTTGGATACTGGTCTGTGAGCCGTCGATATCCATATAGAACAGCGCACCATTAAAGCGCAGCCGGTGACTGAAAAAGTCGGCCTTCAGGCCCAGCTCGTAGGACAAAACGTCCTCCTCATCGAAGCCCGCGCGGAACAGGTCGGCATTCGCAGAGCGCGTGGAGGTTCCCCCCGACTTGTACCCACTGACCACCTTGGCGTAGACATTGGCGTCATCGCTGACGTCCCAGGCCACGGTAAGAGAGGGATTGAAGTTGCTGAAGTCGCGTTTGTAGCTGGCACCGTCGGGGGCACTTTCCGCAAAATCTGCTGAGCGCGTGTTGCGCCGGAACGCTTCGCGCTCGTCATCGGAGTAGCGCCCGCCCAGAGTAAAGTGCCAGCGACTGTCCAGCGCTTCCGGGCTCCAGGTCGCCTGGGCGAAAACCGCCATGGAGGTATTGTCGGTAAAGGTGATATCGAATTCGGGCCCGGGCAGGCCCAGAGTGGCACTGCCGCTGGAATCGTGGGTACCTTCATCATCGTAGTAGTACAGCCCGGTAACCAGTTCGACATTGTCCCAACTACCCAGTAACTGAAACTCCTGGGAGAACTGTTCAAATTCAATGTCGTTAATCATGGTGCTGACGGAGCCGCCGCCCGGTATCAGATTGACTCGCCAGTCCGGCAGCACAATGGCCTGCACTGAAGATTCCATGTCACGCTGCGCGGTTATCGAGCGCAGGGTGAAAACATCGCCCCACTCCCAGTCAACGTGCAGAGTGTGTGCATTGATATCCAGATCCGTCGGGCCGTTCTGCCACAGTGACTCGACCTTGTCCTGACGATCATCAGACACAGTACCCGGTGTAGTGAAGAAGCTCAGATCTGGCACGCCCGGCGGCAGTTCCTGTTCCTGTCCGGCGATCAGTGACTGTTCCATGCGCCCGGCGTCGGCGATCTCCGCTGTTTCATAGCGATAGTCAAATACCAGAGTATCCGTGGCATCCCAGTGCAGATCGATAACCGCGCTTTCGCGATCCTCAGTGCCGAAATCCTCTCCCACACCCGTGTTTTCTACGTAGCCGTCGCGGTCGGTCATGATGTAACCAACCTTGGCGGCGAAGCGGTCGCCCAATGGCACGTTGATAAAGGTGCGGCTTTTAAACAGATCCAGATTGCCGGCGGTGAACGTCTGATGAAACTCAAACTGTTCCGGGTTCGCCCGCCGGGTGATCAGGTTAACCGCACCACCCGTCGCGTTGCGCCCGTAAAGCGTACCCTGGGGGCCGCGCAATACTTCGATTCGCTCCAGATCGACGCCCTCGAAACCGGCACCGAAAGTTGTGCCGATATACACACCATCGAGGTACAGCGCGACGGAGGGGTCCTGAGTGAGCTGAACATCGTTCTGGCCAATGCCGCGGATGAACAGCCGCACGGCCACCGGATCGTTATTGAAGTTGTTGACGTACAGGTTGGGAATATTCGTGCTCAGGTCATCGAGTTCATCAATGCCCTGGGTAGCCAGCGCCTCACTATTGAGTGCCACAATGGAGATGGGAACATCCTGCAGCGACTGCTCGCGCTTTTCGGCGGTAACGATCACTTCTTCAAGCGCGGCGCCCTGCGCCATGACCGTCGCAGGAGTAACATACATCGCAGTGATGGCCGCTGCCATGACACTGCGCTTACACACTAACCGTAGCATACACTATCCTTATTTATTGTTATCTGGATGCCTTGTTTGTAAAACGCCATAGCGGACCTCTCAATGGCCAGTACGGCCCATTACCCGCCGAAGGCGCTGTTGCTCAACCTGTGCTCAAGGCAATATCGGCAAAGTCCACCACTTCCGCCTGAGGCGTTTCGATCTCCCCTTCCGGCAACATAAATCGCCAGAACACCAACCCCAGTGGGGTACCCTGAGTATCAATCCAATTCGGTAGCCCAGGGTCTCGGTGGGCGATAATCATCCGGAAACTGCCATCGGCTTGCAGCTCTGTCTGCTTGCGATTGCGGGAGATCTGACGTGTGACGAAATCGTAGCTTTGCTGGAATCGATTCCACAGCACTACATTGGCAAAAATACATTCAGGCCACTTACCGGTGATGACCAACGCCTGGTGATCTTCCAGGTAATAAGGAGCCATGGAATAAGCGGCGTCGAATGCCGCAAGCGCAAACGCACCCGGTTTCACCGGCGGCGGAAATTCATTGGGCACAATGCTGACAAACTCGGGCTGCTCACGCTGGGCCATGGGCAACATGCCCAGCGTGCGTGCCCTGAGAAATTCACTCACGCGACGCATACCGGCTGCCACACTGGCGTCGCTCGGCGGAGCCGCCGGAGCCACCTCGTGCAGTGGCTCGATGACAATCTGTGGCTCGCGACTGAGATCGGCCGCCACGGACTCCTCCTCCTCCCAGTAGTAGCGCACTGTGATACGTGAGGCATTGTCCAGCGGAAGCCAGTTCCGGTCGCGGGGTTCACCACCAAGGAACAGTTCGAACCGGCCGTCATTGACGTCAAACATTTCGCTGTTGATGACACCTGCGGTTCCGGTGCCCATGCTGCCACTTTCCGTACCTGCCTCAATGGTAATGGACACATAAACAGCGCCATCCATCTCACCCACTACGCGGTACTGCCCCGCGTCGGTCACCGGCGCATCGAAGTACAGGGCATCTGCATTGTCGCCAGTGAATTTCCGCGACGGCGTGACAATGCGGCGAAACTGCGGATTGAGCGGATCATATTCAAAATGGCCGACCAGCCCACCCTCAAGTAAATGCATAAGATTGCGATGCGCACCCACAACGTCGTCGGGAGAAAACAGGTTCCATTCCTCGCCGGCCCAGCGGGCATCGATTTCTTCCAGGGTATCGATGAGTTCGCGCAGGGCAGCGCGGGATTCAGTGGCAATACTCAATGCGGTCTCTCCCTCAGGTGGCGTGTCATTAACGGACTATCAGGCTGCAACTGGCCGCGCCTGCGAACCGCGGATCAGCTTGCCCGGGCGGGCACTCGTGGCCACGCCGTTCTCCATGACCACCTCACCGCTGACAATCGTGGCATCGTAGCCATCGGCCCCCTGAAACACACGCCTCCCCCCGGCCGGCAAGTCGTGCACAATTTCGGGGGCATGCAGTTGCAGGTTCTGGTAGTCGATGACATTGATATCAGCCTTCATCCCAACCTCCAGCGTGCCGCGGTCCTCGAGTCCTACACAGCGCGCGGTATCGTGAGTGTGCAGCTTCACCGCCCACTCCAGATCAAAGCGCTTGCCGCGCTTGCGATCGCGCGTCAGGTACGAGATCAGATAGGTCGGCACGCTGGCATCACACAGCACACCGCAATGCGCGCCGGTATCAGCCAGGCTGATCACCGAATCCTGATCTTCCAGCATGGCCACCTGGCGGCTCAGATCATTCGCGCTATAACCGAAGCAGGGGAAAAACAATACGTTCTTGCCGTCGCGCTTCATCATGGCGTCGTAGGCGTAGGCGGCAGGCTCTACGCCAGCCTCACGCGCTTTGGCCGCAATCGAATCTTCCGGCCCTGGCTCATAGTTGGGAGGTGTTCCCAGTACATAAAGCTTGTCCCAGCCGGCAATCATCGTATCCATAAAGTCATCGCCCATAAGCGGCGGCTCGTCGGACAAAATCGCGGCACGAACCTCCGGATCCTTAAGGCGCTCAATGCGCTCCGCGTCCGGCAAAATCGAGAGTTCTGCATAGCTGGGATTGAAACTAAAGGGATTGATCGTACCTTCCCAACTCAACAGAATATTGACGGGCCGCGCGCCTACATGGGGAATCAATTGTGCGCCTTCCCGCTGGGCATCGCGCACATAAGCGAGCTGCTTCTGGACCCGGGGCCAATCATCCTCCTCGCGGAAGAACAGTACGAAATTCACCTTGCACTGGTTGTCGATAGACAGGCGTTTCATCCACTCCATCTCTTCTTCCCAGTTGGTCCAGTCGGACACCACCCCGTAAATACCTTTGCCCAGCTCGCCGATGGTTTTGCCAATCCCCAGCAGCTCCGCCTCATCTGCGTATGTGCCCGGCATGACTTCGTCGTGGCGGGTGGTGTGCAGCTCCGTTCTGGAGGTCGTAAAGCCCAGGGCCCCGGCTTCAATACCCTGCTTGACGATTTGCGCCATCTGCTCAACATCTTCGGGGGTGGCTTTCTGGTTGTGCGTGCCGCGATCGCCCATGACGTAGGTTCGGACTGCGCAATGTGGCACCTGGGCAGCCACATCTACGGCGCGGGGGAATTTGTCCAGTTCATCAAGATACTCAGGAAAGGTCTCCCAGTTCCATTCAATGCCCTCGTGGAGTGCAGCGCCGGGAATATCCTCAACGTCTTCGACCACCGACACCAGCTGGTCGCGGGCCTCGTCGGTCGGTTTGCAGGGCGCGAAACCAATGCCGCAATTGCCCATCACCAGGGTGGTAATGCCATGGTTGGCAGCGGGACTGCATAGTGGATCCCAGGTAGCCTGGCCGTCCATATGGGAGTGCACATCGACCCAGCCCGGCGTGACTATTCTGCCGGCGGCGTCAATGGTTCGAACCGCGTCGCCAGCCACTTCGCCGACGGCCGCTATGACACCGTCCTTCACCGCCACATCGGCGCTAAATGCGGGCCGGCCGGTACCGTCGACCACACTACCGTTACGGATAATCAAATCGTACACTGCCTCTACCTCGTTATATTTATTGCCAGTAACCTCTCCAAGGTAGGCAGATCGCCGCGGGCTTTCAACCGAATGACAACCTTAAGCCCACTTTAAGCGCGGCAAAGTACTATAATTCGCACCACGACATCGGTCGCTCACCGAACCACATTGGAATACCACCATGAAATTAACCATAAATGGCCAGCTTCACACTCTGGACGTTTCTCCCGACATGCCCCTGCTCTGGGCCCTGCGAGACCATATCGGCCTGACCGGCACCAAATTCGGGTGCGGCAAGGGCCTGTGTGGAGCCTGCACCGTGCACCTCGACGGCAGCCCGTTGCGCAGTTGCTCTATTCCCGTGTCCTTCGCTGAAGGCAAACAGATCGTGACCATTGAAGGGCTGGCAACCGACGCTTCGCACCCGGTGCAGAAAGCCTGGAAAGACCAGAATGTACCCCAGTGCGGCTACTGCCAGTCCGGGCAGATCATGTCGGCCGCAGCGCTGCTGGCGACCAATGCCGCCCCTACCGACGCGGAGATTGATGCAGCCATGGCAGGCAACATCTGCCGCTGCGGCACCTATCCTCGCATTCGCAGCGCCATCAAGCAGGCCGCAGCGGACATGGGAGTTGAACAATAATGGACAGCATTCGCAAAATTTCCCGGCGCCGATTTCTGGCACTGACCGGTTTAACCAGTTCCGGCATCGTGCTTATGGGCAGCCTGCCTGCAACAGCGCTGGCAGGTGTGCTTGATGAGCCCGCCGGTCAGTCGCTCAACCTGTTCGTCAGCGTGCAAGGCGACGGTACGGTAGAAATCATTGCTCACCGCTCGGAGATGGGCACGGGCATTCGCACCAGCCTGCCCCAGGTTGTCGCCGACGAAATGGAAGCCGACTGGGCGCAGGTCAAGGTCATTCAGGGCCTGGCGAACGCCGATTACGGCAGCCAGAACACCGATGGCTCGCGCTCGATACGCAACTTCTATCACATCATGCGCCAGATGGGCGCAGCCGCGAAAGCCATGCTGGAACAGGCCGCCGCCAACCAGTGGTCGGCCAAACTCTCCGACGTGAGTGCCCGTGAGCATCGGGTCAATCACCGTGACGGTCGTTCGCTGGGCTTTGGTGAATTAGCTGCAGCGGCGGCCAGCCTGCCAATGCCGGCGCTGGACAGTCTGACGCTGAAGGACAAACAGGATTTCCGTTACATCGGCAAGAGCGTGCCCATTGTCGATCTCGACGATATCTGCACCGGCAATACCACTTACGGCGTGGACGTGCGCGTACCCGGTATGCTGTTTGCGAGCATCGAGCGCACCCCGGTATTGCAGGGTAAGGCCGTCAGCTATGACGAGGCGGCGGCGCGCAAGCTCCCCGGCGTTGTTGATGTCATCAAGATGGAGGGCAGCCCTCTCCCGTCTGCCTACAATGCGCTGGAAGGCGTGGCTGTACTCGCCACAGATACCTACTCGGCTATGCAGGGCCGATCCAAACTCAATGTGCAATGGAATACCGGTGAGCACGGCAGCTACGATTCAGCCAGCTACCTCGAAGGCCTTGCCCGTGCAGTCAGTGGCGGCCCGGGCGTTGTCCAGCGCGAGCGCGGCGATACCGATGCCGCCCTGAAGGCTGCGGAAAAAACGCTTGAGGCCACCTACAAGGCGCCGTATCTGGCACACGCCTCTATGGAGCCGCCCATGGCCACCGCCCATATCCACGACGGCATCTGTGAGATCTGGGCCTGCACCCAAACCCCGCAATCAACCCAACGCACTGTGGCCGACGTCCTGGGACTGGAACCGGCGCAGGTCAAAGTGCACGTTACCCTACTAGGCGGTGGCTTCGGACGTAAATCCAAGCCGGACTTCAGTGTCGAAGCGGCACTGCTGGCCAAGGCCACCGGCAAACCCGTGCAGGTCGTGTGGACCCGCGAAGATGATATTCATCAGGACTATTTCCACTCCTGCTCGGCCCAACACTTCAAAGGCGGTCTCGACAATAGCGGCGTTCTCTCAGCCTGGCTGGCCCGTGAGGCCACCCCCACCATCAGCTCCACCTTCGACGCCAGCGTCGACATCCAGAGCGGTGGTTCGCTGGGCCAGAGCTTCGGTACCGTGCCTTTTGCGGTGCCCAATCTGCGCATCGAAAGTCACAAGGCGCCGGCGCATATGCGCATTGGCTGGCTGCGCTCGGTATACAACATTCCCTACGCGTTCGGCGTCGGCTCCTTCATGGACGAGCTGGCCCACGCCGCAGGCAAAGACCCCCGCGACTTCTGGCTCGAAAGCATCGGTGAGGACCGCCATATTACCTTCGCAGAAGAAGGCCTTGAATTCGGCAACTACGGCCGCAGCCTGGAGGAGTATCCCTACGACACGGCGCGATTCAAGCGGTCGATTTCGGCATTGACGGAGACCCTGCCCTGGGGCGAAAAACTACCCGCAGGACAAGGCTGGGGACTGGCCGCCGCTCGCAGCTTCCTTGCTTATGTCGCCGTGGCCTGCAAGGTCGAAGTGAAGGACGGACGCCTGCGCGTGCTGGAAATGCACACTACCATCGATGCGGGCACGGTCGTAAACCCGGATCGCGTACATTCGCAGATGGAAGGGGCCATGATCTTCGGTCTCAGTCTGGCGCTAATGGGAGAAATCACCTTTGAGGACGGTGCAGCCGTGCAGTCAAATTTTCACGACTATCCCGTGGCACGGATCAATCAGACTCCCGATGTGATCAAAACCCACATCATCCCCAGCGAAGCGCTCCCGGCCGGCGTGGGCGAACCCGGGTACCACCTGTTGCGCCGAGCATTGCCAACGCCATCTTTGCAGCCACCGGCAAACGCGTGCGCGAATTCCCGTTCAATAAACAGTTCACGGTTTAAACGGGAGCGCGATTACGTTTCATGCGCACGCTTGAACTGGATATTCTCGAGCGCACCCGGCAGTGGTGCGCAGATGGACGCTCGCCCTGGCTGTGCACCATTGTGCAGGCAGTGGGATCATCGCCTAGACCGGTGGGCTCCATGCTCGCCTGCCTCGCCGATGGCGAGTTAGTGGGTTCCCTGTCGGGGGGATGCGTCGAGGAAGATTTGCTGGAACGTATTCAGGGCGGCGCCCTGGCCGCAAGCCTGCCCCGCGTTATCGAATATGGCGTATCGCCGGAGGAGAACGAAAAGCTGGGGTTGCCCTGCGGTGGGCGCCTCTATGTGCTGTTACAGCAACTAGGTGACGCCGATCTGCCCTGGCTGGACGCTGCGCTGGCTGCAATTACCCAGCGCCATTGCATCGAGCGTCACCTGGACTTCGATACCGGCATCAGCACCACCGGGGAAGTGCCCCACTTCACTCACCTGGCATTGCGCGAAACCAGCCTGCGGCAGTGCTTCGGCCCACGGATGCGCATGCTGCTCGTGGGTGCTGGCCAGTTGGCTCAATCACTGGCGGAACTGGCCCTGGCCATGGACTACGAGGTGCTGGTCACAGACACCCGCCAGGCCATGCTCGACCAATGGATGGGGCCGGATGTACCACTGCTGCAGGGTATGCCCGACGACATTGTGCGCGAACATGCTGCCGACCACTTCTCTATCGTCATCACCCTGACCCACGACCCACGCATTGATGACATGGCGCTCATGGAAGCATTACAGACGGACGCCTGGTATATCGGCGCGCTGGGCTCGGTGCGCACCACCGAGAAACGATTGCAGCGGCTGCGAGCGCTGGAACTGGAAGAGCGCGCCATTGCAAAACTACGCGCGCCGGTGGGCCTTCCTATTGGCAGCAAGACACCGCTGGAGATTGCTGTCGCCATCATGGCAGAGCTGACCCAGTTGCGACGCGCGGCCAGCACCTGAATAGCGATTGGCACTACCAGCCCAGTGGTATCGCGACCTCGCGTGGTACCGGAAGCCAAAGCCCCGGACGCATATTGACGCTGTCAATATGCAGTGATAGCGTGGCACAGTGAATTCTCTGGACCCCCTATGGCCAAGCCACCCTCAAGCGACAAAAAAGGCTATCACCACGGCGACCTGAAACAGGCGTTACTGGATGAAACCGCTCGTATCCTGCGCGAAGAAGGCGAAAGCGCACTGTCACTGCGCGCCCTCGCGGCCAATCTGGGGGTCTCACGTACCGCCCCCTACAATCACTTCGAAAACAAGCAATCGCTATTGTGTGCGATTGCCGAAGAGGGCTTTGCCCGCTTTAACCAGACCATGCAGGACGTGCGCGACAAACATCGCGGCCAGGGTGGCGAAGTGCTGACCCGCGCCCTGGTCAGAGCTTATCTGGATTTCGCTCGCAATAATCAGGAATACTACGACCTGATGTACGGCAGTGATTTCTGGCGCTCCGGCAAGCTTACTCCTACACTCAAATCAACGGCCCGCGGCGTGCTTCGCCAGGACATCGAACGCCTCAAGCGAGGCCAGCAGCGCGGCCTGATCGCCGCCGAGGTGGACGCGGTACAGTTCTCGCAAATGTACTGGGGCACCCTGCACGGCATTAGTCGACTCCTGCTGGACGGCGTATTTACGGATACCACCTCTCTGAAGAAACTCTGCGATTCGACCGCGGCCATGCTGTGGCAACAACTCGACCCAACAAGGTAAATAGACATTCTCATGTACGACGTATTGCAAGAAACCATCGAAGAGCTCACCGCCGACGATCAGATGTTTGCTATCTCCGAAGCCGAGGTGCGCGGCCAGACCCTGAAAGTATGGACCCATGCCCCGGCCAACCTGCGCGAATTCTGGCTCTCCACTGCCGGTCACGACGACAAAGACTACCTGGTCTACAACGACGAACGCCTGACCTACACCCAGGCCCATGAAAAAGTAGCCCGCATCGCCAACTGGCTGCGCGCTAACGGCATCAAGGAAGGTGACCGGATAGCGATTGCCATGCGCAACTACCCGGAGTGGATGCTCAGCTACTGGGCGATCGCCTGCGTCGGTGCCGTCTCCGTGGGGGTGAATGCCTGGTGGGTGGCCGATGAATTACAGTACGGGCTGGAGGACAGCAACACCAAAATGCTGATCTGCGACCAGGAGCGTCTGGACCGCTTGACACCGATTCGCGATGCGCTCCCCGATATGCAGGTAGTGACCGTACGCTGCGCCGAGACGCCTGCATGGGCCGCGCCCTGGGAGACCGTGGTGGCTGCCCCGGCTGAAATGCCCGACGCCCAGATTGATCCCGATGACGACGTCTGTATTTTCTATACCTCGGGCACCACCGGACGCCCCAAAGGCGCCCAGCTGACCCACCGCAGTTGCGCTAACAATATTGTGTCCACGATCTTTGGCAATCTCAGCCAGGTCACGGCAGTGGGCAAACTGCGTGCGGCGGCCGACCCCGATGCGCAGCCCACTCCGCCGCCGGAGCAACAGGCGTCGATTATTGCCGCCCCGCTGTTCCACGTCACCACCAATAACTGTGGCGCCCAGGTACAAACCTTCCTCGGCGGCAAACTGGTGCACATGTACAAATGGGATGCGGGGGAAGCCCTGCGCATCGTTGAAGCGGAAAAAATCACCAGCTTTTCCAGCGTGCCAATTATGACCCGCGAGATGATCGCCCACCCGGATTACGCCAAGCGCGACACCTCAAGCCTGCAGATGTTCGGTGGTGGCGGTGCGCCGGTACAGCCTGACCTGGTGGACAAAGTGGCCAAAAAGGGCCGCAATGCCTCGCCCGCACAGGGCTATGGCCTCACTGAGACCAGCGGCATCGTCGCCGCCAGCTTCGGCATATTCCTCGAAGATAAGCCCGGCGCTGCCGGACGCTTTGTTCCTGTGTTCGACGTGCGCGCCGTGGACACCGAGGGTAACCCATTGCCCGCCGGCGAGGTCGGCGAAATCTGCATTCGCGGTCCGCAGGTCATCAAGGGCTACCTGAACCGCCCCGACGCCACGGCCGAGACCATTGTCGACGGCTGGCTGCACACCGGTGACATCGGCTATGTCGACGAGGACAACTTTATTTTCCTCGTGGACCGCGCCAAAGACATGGTGCTGCGCGGCGGCGAGAACGTGTATTGCTCGGAAGTGGAAGTGGCGCTGTTCAAGTTCCCGGGCGTGAAAGAGTGCGCAGTGTTCTCCGTGCCGGATGATCGCCTGGGCGAAGAAGTTGGTGCTGCAATTGTGCCTGAAGAGGGGGCCACCTTTACCGCCGCTGAAGTAAGGGCCTTCTGCAAAGACCACCTGGCAGCCTACAAGATTCCCCGCTACATCTGGATTACCGACACACCCCTGCCCCGCAATGCCACGGGCAAGTTCCTCAAGCGTGAACTGCAATCCACCCTGGACGTGGACGACGCAGAGTAATACGGCGGCAGACGCTCGCGGCGCGCCTAGCTCACCACATACCTGAGAACTTCAACCACCTGGGCTGGCTCCTCGGCCCAGGCCATCGCGGCTGCATCTACTTCCTTGAGAGGGTGGACGATGCTTTCATCGTGCAGCGTAATGTAGGGTTTGCCCAGGGCCGCGCAAAAGCCTGCATCAAACGCGGCATTCCACTGCTTGTACTTGTCACCAAAGCGAATGACAGCAATGTCGCTTTTCTCAATCAGATTCTTGGTGCGGATGGCATTGACCTTGGAGGACTTGTGGTCGCGCCAGAAGGACTTGCCCTCCTCGCCCAGGACATCGCCCGCCGCATCACTGGCGGCGTGGTCCGTCACCGGTGATACAAAGTTCACCGGCAGGCCCGCAGCCGCGCAGCCCTCAATAATCTGTTCGCGCCAGTCGGTGTGAATTTCACCGGACAGGTAAACCGTCCATTGCATGATTAATACCTCCAAAGTTGGGCGTTCGCGCAGGAGCTGCGCGCCACCAGTTAAGCTTCAACAGGCCTGCATCAGCCGCGTATCTGTTGATAAAAGGCCATAATTTTCTCACGAATCCAGCGACTGGCCTGGTCGTTATCGGCACTGCGATGCCAGATCAGGTTAAGCTGCAGTCCGGGCAATACCAGCGGCATTTCCAGCGCCTTCAATTGCGTGCGCCGCGCCCAGTGACTGGGGGCCGTTAACAGTAGATCCGTCCGCCCCACCACCTCCGGTGCCGTGTAGTGGTTCTGCATGCGCAGGCGAATATCGCGCTGATAGCCCAGGCGATTGAGCTCAGCATCAACAATCCCCAGCCCGGAAGGGCGACTACTCACGTGGACATGCCCCATGGCCAGATACTGCTCCATGCTGATGCTGTCACCCAGGTCCGGATGATCAGGGCGCACCAGGCAGACATACCGCTCCTTGAACAATGGCTCGTGACACAATTGTGGATCGGCCCGGCCGATCACATCGATCGCCAGATCAAGTTGCCCCGAGGCCAGCGCCGAGAAGAGTTCACGGCGGCGCACCAGGTAATTCTGCACACTGATGCCGGGAGCTTCTCGACCCAGCGTTTCCATGAGGTCCGGCAGCAAGGTCGCCGCCGTGTCGTCGTTCATGCTGAGCTGAAACAAGCGATCACAGGATTGTGGATCGAACACGTCGCCCTCGAGCACCGAGGTCTCGAGCATCTGCAGGGATTCCCGAACCCTGCCAATAATATTTTCCGTCAGCGGGGTGGGCACCATGCCCTTGGGCGTGCGCACAAACAACTCGTCGTTAAAGGTCTTGCGCAGACGCGCAAGCGCGTTGCTGACCGTGGGCTGGGTGACGCACAACACGTCAGCCGTGCGGGTGAGATTGCGTTCGGTATAGATGGTATCGAGCACCACGAACAGGTTCAGGTCGACACGATTAAGGCGCATATCGGCGGATATTGGGTCTTCACTATAGACAGATCTTATACAGTAGCATTAACGCAATAAATTTCAAAAATATACCGCACTTATCTAAGCTCCGGGGCTGAACTGCACAATCTATGTACGAGGAACCCACTATGAGCAGCAATATTTTCGATCTCGGCGGCAAAATCGCACTGGTCACAGGCGCCAGCCGTGGCATTGGCGAGGCGATCGCCCATCTGTTGGCCCAGCACGGCGCCCATGTCATCGTCTCCAGCCGCAAGATTGAGGACTGCCAAACCGTTGCCGACGCCATCGTCGCCGCGGGCGGTAAAGCGGAAGCCCTTGCCTGTCACGTGGGCAACATGGATGCCATTACCGAAGCCTTTGCGGCCATTAAGAGCAATCACGGCCGCCTGGACATCCTGGTAAACAACGCCGCGGCCAACCCCTATTTCGGCCACATTCTCGACACCGACCTGGGCGCCTACAACAAGACTGTTGAGGTCAACGTGCGCGGCTACTTCTTTATGTCGATCGAAGCCGGCAAGCTCATGCGCGAGCAAGGCGGCGGCACCATCGTCAACACCGCCTCCATCAACGGCCTGCAGCCCGGCCCCATGCAGGGCATTTACAGCATCACCAAGGCCGCTGTGATCAACATGACCAAAGCATTCGCCAAGGAGTGTGCACCGCTGGGCATTCGCTGTAACGCCCTGCTCCCAGGCCTGACTAAAACCAAGTTTGCCGGCGCCCTGTTCACCAACGACGACATTTACGAACACGCCATCAAGAACATCCCCATGGGCCGCCACGCCGAGCCCGAAGAGATGGCCGGCACTGTGCTATACCTCGTCTCCGACGCATCCAGCTACACCACCGGCGAGTGCATTGTGGTCGACGGCGGCCTGACACTGTAAGAGGCGATCATGAACAATACATTTCAAGAAAAGGTCATTCTGATCACCGGCGCCGCCGGCGGTTTTGGCCAGATCCTGGCGCAGAAAACCGCTGCCCGCGGCGCACGCCTGGTGCTGGGTGATCTGGACCTGGATGCGCTGGAGGCTCTTGCCGCACCGCTGCGTGACAGTGGGGCCGACGTAGCCACGGCGCGCTGTGACGTGAGCAATGAAGCGGATGTCGCTGCGCTGGTAGCACTCGCCACAGCTGAGTTCGGACAACTGGACATCGCGGTGAACAACGCCGGAATATCCGGCTTGTTCAAACCGCTGATTGAGATTGATGAAGCGGAGTTCGATACCAACCTGGCCGTCAATGCCAAGGGGGTCTTCTTCGGCATTAAGCATGAGGTACTGCAAATGCTTAAGCAGGACGGCGGCATCATCCTCAATGTGGCCTCAATGGCAGGCCTGGGCGCAGCCCCGATGCTGGGCGCCTACGCCGCTGCGAAACACGCAGTGGTCGGCCTGACCAAGACAGCCGCCGTGGAATACGCCGACAAAAATATCCGGGTAAACGCCATCTGTCCGTTCTTCAGCCCCACCCCCATGGTCACCAGCATGGCAGACGAAGGTATGCAGGGCATGCTCGCCAAGCGCTGCCCGATGAAGCGCCTCGGCTCACCCGAAGAAATGGTCGATGTCATGATCACGCTTATCGACCCGAACAACAGCTATATGACAGGCCAGACCATTGCCGTGGATGGCGGCACGTCGGCCTTTTGATCGAGAGGATTTATCATGGATTTTACTTACTCCCCCAAAACCCAGGAAATGTGCGCGCGCGTCAGCGCCTTTTTGGAAGAGCACGTTGTTCCCCGCATTCGCCAGTTCAATGAGGAGGCACATGAGGGCTACGAGATCTCGTTTCTTCCAGAGCTTCGCGAGCTGGCAAAATCCGAGGGACTGTGGAACATGTTCCTGCCTCACCTCAAGGATGACGAGCCCGGCACCCGCCTCAGCAATCTCGAGTATGCTCCGGTCGCCGAATTGACCGGCCGGGTAGGCTGGGCACCGGAAGTGTTTAACTGCAACGCGCCAGACACCGGCAACATGGAACTACTGCACATGTTTGCCACCGAGGAACAACGCGAGAAATGGCTGAACCCGTTGCTTAACGGCGAGTTCCACTCTGCATTTGCCATGACCGAACCCGACGTCGCCTCCTCCGATGCGACCAACATCACTACGCTGATGCGTCGCGAGGGCGATGAGTATGTCATCAATGGCCGCAAGTGGTTTATCTCCAATGCCGCACGTCCCGATTGCAAAATCTTTATCGTGATGGGCAAGACCGATCCCGATAACGAAAACGTGCACAAGCAGCAGAGCATGATACTGGTACCGGCAGGCACCCCCGGTATGGAGATTCTTCGGGCACCCACGGTCATGAACCACCATTCGCGTGAAGGTCACTGCGAAATCGTGTTCAAGGACGTGCGCGTTCCCGCCAGCAATCTCCTCGGCGAGGAAGGGTCAGGCTTTGCCCTGGCGCAAGCCCGTCTCGGACCGGGCCGCATTCATCACTGCATGCGTGCCATTGGCGCTGCCCAGCTGTGCCTGGAACTCATGACCGAGCGCGCCCAGGAGCGCAAGAGCTTTGGCAAGTTCCTGTACCAGCACGGTTCCGTGAGCGAAGCGATTGCCCAGTCACGTATGGAAATCGAATCCACGCGCCTGCTGGTACTGAAGGCCGCATGGATGATGGACAACGTGGGCGCCAAGGAAGCCCGTCGGGAAATCTCGATGATTAAGGTGATGGCCGCGCAACTGCTGTGCCGGGTCAGCGACCGCGCGATTCAGGTGTTTGGTGCGATGGGCCTGAGCCCGGACACCCCCCTGGCCGATATCTACACCATGGGTCGTTCACTGCGCTTCGCCGATGGTCCGGACGAGGTTCACCTGCAGGGTATTGCCCGCATGGAGATCAAGCAGAGCCGCGAGACGCTCGGCGCCAGCGCCGCCTACCTCACGCCGCCCCTTCGCGACTAAACGCCGCAGGCCTCCCGCTCCGGGAGGCCTATCCCTCTTCTTTCTCCATCGACCGCCGGATCATCGCTTCCATTTCATCGTGGTCGAGGCCGCCATCAAAATTGCGATCGAGGAAAATCCATTTGAACCCGATATTCTTACGCATGCGCTCCGACATTTCCTTGCGCTGTACTTTGCCATCCAGATTCTGGTCCAGGTAACCCACCCACTGGGACACACCGGAGCGAAGATCGTCATGAATAGGTTCGCTCGCCAGCTCGTCCGTCCAGGCAAAGCTGACTGAACCGTAGAGCATTTCCTCCTCACTCTGCAGCCCCCATGACACCTCTGCATCCGGGTCAGGATTTCCCGGATTGTTCGCGGAGTTATCGTAAATTGTTCGATGCACAATCCGGGTACCGGCAGGCACCTGCATCGGCTCGACAAAGTTGTAGGTACGCTGCCAGTTAAAGTCGTAATTCGGCACCGACAGAATCAGCTCCTCGCGACCGTCGGGATAAATCAGCTCAAAAGTGGAACTCTTGCCACGATAGTGAGAGTGCGGGGTTAGTGAATACAGCGTGGCGTCATGATAGAAGCGCACCGACGCCATTTCCTCGTGATTCGCCGCGCGGGGCGGAATGCGTATGGCGGGGTTCACCACCACTTCCTGGCGCAGGAATTGCGCTGGCGGTTCCTCCGCAAAATACAGCCCGATACGCGTGACATCCGTCGACGCCTTGCCATAGGGTGTGTAGTGCATCTGGAACGTATAGTAGGCACCCGGCGGGACATAGACACCCGTGCCCCCAGGCATAAATGCACTCTCATTGCCGGGTGCATAACCCATGATGTAGTTCTCGAAGATATCCTCTTCGTCCGCATCCTTCACGTTGATCTTCTCGTTCACCGTACCCATAAGCACGTGATGCACTGCCTGGGCGTCGCCAGGGATCACCGTGGCCGCCACCACCCAGGCGCCCTCGTCCAACGGATTGGCCACTTGGGGAAACTGGTAGTCAACAGTGCCGGTCGCAGGCACCTCAAACGCCGGCACCTCAATCACCAGGTCCGGCTCGCCCAGGGTCCAGTCATTCTGGCGGGGAGGAATATCGCGCAGCGGATCGGGGCCATCACCGCGGGGCGCGCCCGCTTCAAGCCAGGCAATCAATACAGACCGATCCTCACTGGACAGCCCACCGTCGTGCTGCCACTCGCCCACTGCAGGGTCTGCATGCCAGGGCGGCATACGCCGGGTGCGCAACACTTCCCGGATCATAGGCGCAAAACCCTGGATCATGCGGTACTCGGACATTGCCCAGGGGGCAATGCCGCCCTCCACGTGACAGGCCGCACACTTGTCCCTGAGCAGCGGCGCGATGGTCTCGCTGTAGCTGATATCCGCCTGCTGTGGCTGGATATTTACAATGCAGCCAGGCGAGCGCTCTTCGCGGTAGGCAGGGCTGTCACCGGCAATCATGGCATCGAGTACCTCGGCCACGTAGTGCTCGCCCGCGTCATCTTTCTGGCGCTCATAGTGCACCCGGTCATTCACCGCACCGCGATACACAATACGCCAGGTTTTCGGATCGACCACGATCACCTCGGCGGTGCGGGTCAGTGCCAGGGAACGGCCGATGTCCTGTGTTTCATCCACCAGAATGGGGAAATCCACCTCCCACTCGGCGGCCTCAGCAGCAATACTCTCGCGGGTGTCCTGCAGGTTGCTGTTAATCATGGCGAACTGCACGCCTTCGCCCGCGTACTTATCGCGCAGGGCCTTGTAGTCGGGCATGGTGGAGCGAATGATCTGACAGCCATTGCCATGGACAATCAGCACAATCGCCGGCGCGTCCGCGTGGTAGTGCATGCGATGTGCATTACCCTGTTGATCGAGCAGCACAAAATCATCGACTCGCATACCTTCGGAAGCAGCCGGCTGCGCCAGTAGAGAAACCAATGCGACCAACAACGGGGCCAGACGTGAAAACAACATGCCAGTAACTCCAATCCCTAATTTTTTCATAAGCGATAGACCCAACCGACACCAAAGGTGTCGAACTCGTTGCCGATCCGGGTGAGTACACCGCGACTGGCATATAACTTGAGGCTCTGATGCCGGGTGAAGGGCATAGAGAACGTAATTCCCAGACGCGAGTTTTCCTGGCGATCATCCTGGCGTTCACCATTGGCTTCGGTGCGGCCACCCGCGAAGTAGTTCGCATCCAGTGATACCCAGCGTCCTTTACCCAGCAAGCGAATCAAGTGCCCACTCACCTGGTAGAGCGGATCCTGCTCAATGGTATTGCCGTTGAAGAAATCATCGTTTTCTTCGAACACACTCACCTGCCCCTTGAGCTCCCACTGCCAACGACCCGTGCGCCAGGTCACACCCAGAGCGGGCGTCACTTTCCAGCGATTGGCACCGGCGTTGATCAATTGCTCGGAACTGTAACTCCCCCAGGGCAGCTGCGCAGCCACGCTGGCCCCCACGACTAATCCCTGCTGCCAGCCGCCAAACTCTTCTAGACCCATAGCAGGAGCACCATAAAAATTCCAGGTGAGCTTGAGATTTGGATCCGTGTACTCACAGCGCCGCCCCTCAGCGAATTCACCCATAAAGATAGCGGAACCCTCATAGCAGGTACGTCCGGCCACAAAGTCGACCTTGGATGAACTGCCCGCCAGGGCAAAGGTATGGGAAACCCCGACCAGGCCAACATCCATGGTGAGCTCGGCATCCTGTAAGGGTGACGACGGCGAGGGACTCAAATCACCATCGGAACGACCCAGGCCCACCAACAAAAACGTCTCCCCGACGGGAATATTGTTGAAGCTGCGAGGCTCAAGTGCCTGGCTGGACGCCTGCCCCGCCAGCAACAGCTGAAAAACAACACACCCCGTCGCGATCGTAAGCCGCATGCTGACAACCCGCTCCCTGCTTGCCGATAATGAGTACTAACTATAGCGTGTCACGCTTTGCTTCGCTCTCAAATAACATCGACAAGAGGAGTATCCCGTCATGAGGCGAAACTAGGATGGTTCGATCAGCCCGTCTCGAATAAAAATAGTCCGCTGGTTCACTGCATTAACTGCCCCGTAGATTTAGAATCCTCAATTGCTGAACAACACTTAGGACAATCTGTGTTCCAGGTATTTGCTACTACGCCAGAGAATATGGGCCCCGGCGAAATAGGCGCGCATGCAGCGCGCGCGGAGGCCATGGGCTTCGACGGCCTCCATGTTCCTGATGCGGTGCACGACGGCCTGTTATTGTCTGCCATGGCGCTGGCCGCCACTGAAACACTGCTGGTTGGCACCGGTGTATTGCTGGCCTTCCCGCGCAGTCCGATGATTACCGCCATCGCCGCATGGGATCTACAAAAAATGTCCGGCGGTCGGTTCGAGCTTGGCCTTGGTACCCAGATCAAGCAGAACATCGAGCAGCGCTATTCCGCACGCTGGGATTCGCCGGTACCGCAGCTGCGGGAATATGTGCAGGCACTGAGAGCGATTTTCCATAGCTTCCAGACCGGGGATCGTCTGAATTTCGAGGGCGATCACTACCAGTTGACCCGCCTGCAACCATTCTTCAATCCGGGCCCTATCGATCATCCCAACATCCCTATTCTGTGTGGTGCGGTGGGACCCGCCATGACCCGTATGGTAGGTCGCATCGCCGACGGCATGATTACCCATCCCACCAATACGCCCCCGGAGTACATTCGTGACGTCTGCCTGCCACGGCTACAGGGCGGCTTCGAGCAGGCGGGCAACACCGGGGATGACTTCAAGCTCGTACTCGGGCCGCTGACCGCCACCGGCAAAGACGAAGCAACGGTCGCTGCGCAGTGGGAAAAGCAACGCAATCTGCTTGGCTTTCTCTATTCTACTCCGGCTTACTGGCCGAGCCTGGAACTGTTCGGCTGGGAGGCGAAAGGCCAGCAATTATTGGACATGACCCGCGCCGGCAACTGGCAGGCAATGCCAGACATAGTGACGGACGAGATGCTGGCGGCGTTTGTGCCGAGAGGCACCTATAGTGAGATCGTTGATACCTACAAGAACCGCTACGCTAATCTCACTCGACGTATCACCTTCCCCATGCCGGACAACCCTGCCGATGATGGACTGGCAGCAAAGGCGATCAGCGCACTGCAAAGGTGCTGAGCCAGACTAGGCAATTGCAGCGCTCGCTTTCATGGCAGCGGCTCGGTAAGCTGGCAGTATCTAACAGCAAACAAGCCCACCACTATGCGCTTGTACCAGGTGTTCCACGAACTTCCGCAGCGACAGGGCAATCTCGCCAGTGTCACGACTTCAGCGGCTGCGCACGACCGGCGCGCTAACACCGAGCTTCCCACATGCGTTGCCACGACCTCCGGCAACGCCCGCTTCCACGTTAGCTGTGAGCAGCACAATCGCGAGATACAGTGCTGCGGACACGGCTTGCTGGCAACCGCCCATGAGCTTCTTGATACACAGGCCCTGACTCGCGCAGAGCTGGGCAATGGCGTGTGGGCTCAGCGCGAGCCCAACCCGACCGGCGGCTCAACCCTCTGGCTGTACCTGCCTGAACTCATTGCCGCAACGACACGGATTCCGGCATGGACTGACACGCTGGCACGTGACAGCAGCAATCGAGCAATAGCGCCGAAGGCAGCCGCGGCCACCGCCAATGCCGATGGTTATCTCCTGCTGGAACTCCCCGCCGAGCACGATCTCGGCGAACTATCCGTCGATATAGAGACGATTAGCCACCACACCCGGCGGGCGGTATTGCTCTGGCAGTCAGATTCAGCGAACCCGACCGTGGTTCGGGTGAGATACTTCGCACCGCAATATGGCAACGATGAAGATGGCGCGACAGGCTCGGTGCTCCGGGTATTGATTCCCCACCTGCATACACTGAGTAACATAGCCGTATTCGATGTCATCCAATGTTCACCCACGGGTGGCAGGATGACGGCTCGCAAGACAGATGATAGTGTAGCTATTAGCGGCAACATCCGACTGGTCGATGACAAGGATCTCCCGACCCCATGGCAAGCGTAGAATTGGACATGGTTGAATCGCCCCGCGCTCAATCCGGGGAGGTTTCTGCCTCACAGCAGGCCTTGGCGCTGGCCGAGCTGTTCTCCGGCGTGCGGCAGTATTCCGTACAGATTTGCCAGCCGCTAGCCATTGAAGACTACGGTCTACAGGCCATGGCATCCACCAGCCCGGCCAAATGGCACCTCGCCCACACGTCCTGGTTTTTCGAGACATTTCTGCTCAAGCCCTACATGCCGGGCTATCGCGTATTCGATGACCACTACGAGTATTTATTCAACTCCTACTACAACGCCGTCGGCAGCCAGTTCCCGCGCCATCAACGCGGCCTGCTGTCCCGGCCCACGGTAGAGGAGATTTACGCCTATCGAGCGCACGTTGATGAAGCGATGCTGCAACTGCTCGCCGGCACACCACTGGCCGCTGCCGAAGACGTGCTGAACCGAACCGAACTGGGCTGCCACCACGAGCAGCAACATCAGGAGCTGTTCTTTACTGACTTAAAGTACAACTGGTTCCAGAATCCCCTCTACCCGGCATATAACGCGAGCCCGCTACCGACCGCGCCAACTGCAGCGCCGTTGCAGTGGCAAATGTTCCCTTCAGGTTTACACGAATTCGGGCACGACGATGACAACTTCTGCTTCGACAATGAACTACCCCGCCACAAACAGTATGTCGAGCGTTTCAGCATAACGGACCGGCTTTCGACCAACGGTGAGTACCTCGCCTTTATTCAGGACAACGGCTACCATCGACCGGAGTTATGGCTGGCCGATGGCTGGGCGACACGTCTGGAGCGCCCGGACTGGACCGCTCCCTTATACTGGGTTGAACGCGATGGTGGTTGGCTGGAGTACACGATGCACGGCCTCGTCGAGCTGGACCTGCACCGCCCCGCCAGCCACCTCTCGGCCTATGAAGCCGACGCCTTTGCCCGTTGGCAGGGGTGCCGGCTACCGACAGAGTTTGAATGGGAGCTGGCAGCCGCTTCCGCCAAGCAGGCAGCTGCAGACGAAACCGCGCACCCTGTGTCCGTCTCGCCTGTTGGCCAACTCTGGCAATGGACTAGCAGCGCGTATTCACCCTACCCGGGCTTTCGCACCGCCGAGGGCGCCATTGGCGAATACAACGGCAAATTCATGGCGAATCAATTAGTGCTGCGCGGCGGCAGCGTCGCCACCAGTCCGGGGCACTACCGGCACAGTTATCGTAATTTCTTTTATCCACCAGACAAATGGCAATTCACGGGCGTACGCCTTGCCAGGGAGAGCGAGCCATCCTAAACCTGACGGACAGCGACACAGCACAGGCTAGCACCAGTACTCTGGCATCGAGTGCAGAGCAGGCAAGCGATGACGCCATCAGTGCTGAGATCCAGTCTGGGCTGAATGCAGAGGCTCGCCACATTAACCCCAAGTACTTCTACGACGAGTACGGCTCACAGTTGTTCGACCAGATCACCCAACTCGACGAGTACTACCCCACGCGCACCGAGATCACCATACTCACGCGATTCGCCGAGGATATCGCCCGTGCCACAGGTCGCGGCTCGGTACTCCTGGAGCCTGGTGCCGGTAGTTGCGCCAAGGTACGCCTGCTGCTTGAGGCACTGGCACCGGCATGCTATATACCCATCGATATTTCCCGCGAGTTCCTGTTTGCCGCAGCGCAGCAGCTACAGAGCGAATTTCCACATATTCCCATTCGCCCTGTGGCCGCAGACATGCAGGCGGACATCCAACTGCCCGACAATCTGGATGGCATTCCACGTATGGTGTTCTACCCTGGCTCGACCATTGGCAATTACACACCGGCAGAGGCGGTTGAATTCTTACGCCACGTGCGCAGGACTATCGGCGACAACGGCGGGCTGCTTATCGGTGTAGACCTGCAGAAAGACCCCGCCATCCTGAACCTCGCCTACAACGATGCCGCCGGTGTTACCGCAGCCTTTAACCGCAACTGCCTGAGCAACATCAACACACTGACCGGGGCCAATTTCGATCCCGAGCGGTTCCGACACATCGCGTTTTACAACGAATCGGAACATCGTATTGAAATGCACCTGGAGAGTGATTCACGTCAAAGTGTGGTGATCGGCGGCCAAAGCTTCGACTTCAAAAAGAACGAGCGAATTCTCACTGAGTACTCCTACAAATACACGGTAGAGAGCTTTGCCCAACTCGCCGCCGAGGCAGGCCTGCACGCGCGGGAACATTGGGTGGATGAAGATCAATTATTCAGCCTGCAGTATTTCACCGCCAGCTTAGGTCAGCCGCTAGTCGAATAAGTGCTGGTAGTGATCCAGGGCGTAACCGCGATACTGCATAAAGCGGCTGCGCTTGGCTTTTTCCTTGATGTCTTCCGGGGTAAGGCGCCGAACTTGCGCTGGTAGGTAGCTTCAGCGAGCGCAAACCAGTCAGGCGCTTCCTCCTCCATCGCGAGCGCAATCTCGCTATCGCTAATGCCTTTCTGGCGCATTTCCTGGCGAATCCGCATCGGGCCATGGCCACGGTTCATACGCTGGCGCAGAAAACTCTCGGCGTAGCGAGCATCCGACTGCAGGTTGTCTTCAATGAGCCGATCAAGTTGCGTCTCGATCAGGTCATCCGCTTTAAATCGCTTCAGCAGTTTTTGCTTGAGTTCCCGCCGTGAATGCTCGCGGCGGGCCAGCAAGTCCATTGCCGCAATACGGATATCATTCGGGTTAATGGCCGTCAGCTGATCAAATTCGCCATCGCTATCCTCATCTTGTTGCCAACGTTCAGACATACGAAAACTGTACATCCATACAGACCCGGCTTCAACCGCAAAATCGGCCGGAGTGTGGTCGAAAATTCGCTAGGGCGTGCTCCTGATCTCTAGTACTCTAGATTTTCAGACGGCAATAACAGCAACAAGACGACTGCCACCGGGGGCTTTTTTGACAGGGTTCATGCGACGCTACGTCGCAATCATTGATGCGATCAACTATCGCCTGGGCCGCGTTGTGATGTATGGCATTTTCGCCATTATCGCCATTTTATTGTGGTCCTCCATCTCCAAAACCTTTTTCCTGCCGTCACTATGGACCCTGGAAATGGCCCAGTTCGCCATGGTGGCCTACTACATGCTCGGCGGCCCATACGCCATGCAAATGGGCGCCAACGTGCGCATGGATTTGTTCTACCACCGCTGGTCGGATCGCCGCAAAGCCTGGTTTGATGCCTTCACCGTTCTATTCCTGATGTTTTATCTAGGCGTGCTGCTATACGGCGCGATGGACAGTGCCAGCTACGCACTGGAGTACAACGAGCGCAGCAATACCGTGTGGCGCCCCTACATGTGGCCCATCAAGCTGGTGGTCGTGCTCGGGGTCACCTTAATGCTGCTACAGGCCATTTCAGAGTTCTTCAAGGACGTTGCTCGCCTACGGGGAGTCACGCTCTGATGCCCTACGAATTGATTGCCCTGCTGATGTTCTCGTCACTCATGCTCATGCTCATGACGGGCCAGAGAGTGTTCGGCGCAATCGGTGCCGTGGCCGCCATCGCTGCGCTGTCACTATGGGGCACCGGCGGCTCCGACATCCCCTATGCGGCCACCATGAAACTGATGAAATGGTATCCGCTGCTGACTTTACCCATGTTCATTTTCATGGGCTATGTGCTGTCCGAGTCAAAGCTGGCAGACGATCTCTATCGCATGTTTCACGTGTGGATGGGCTCGCTCAATGGCGGCCTGGCGGTAGGCACCATACTGCTCATGATTCTGGTGTCCGCCATGAACGGCCTGTCAGTGGCGGGCATGGCCATCGGCGCAACGATTGCATTACCTGAGTTGCTGCGCCGAGGGTACGACAAACGCATGGTTACTGGCGTTATCCAGGCGGGCTCCTCCCTGGGCATTCTGGTACCCCCGTCGGTGGTGCTGGTGCTCTACGCCATGATTGCTCGACAGCCAGTGGGACAACTGTGGCTGGCAGGCGTTGTACCCGGACTCATTATGGCCGCCATGTTCATCGTCTACATTGCCACCCGCTGCCGACTGCATCCCGAGCTGGGGCCGGCCCTGAGCGAAGAGGAGCGCAATGTGCCACTGGCCGAGAAAATTCGCCTGCTGCGCGCCGGCGCGCTGCCCATAATCATCTTTGCCGCCATGATGGTGCCTTTCATCAATGGCTGGACCAGCCTGGTGGAGAGCTCGGCGATAGGCGCGCTCACTGCCCTGCTGGCCGCGGTACTCAAGGGCCGCATGAATCGCCAGGTGTTCGAAACCTCGGTGCGCCAGACACTCGCCATCAGCTGTATGTTTATGTGGATTATTCTCGCGGCACTGGGTTTTGGTGCGGTGTTTGATGGGCTGGGCGCCGTGCGCGCCATCGAGGCGCTGTTTACCGATCAGCTGGGCCTCAACCCTTGGGTGATCCTGATTCTGATGCAGCTGTCGTTCTTGATCATGGGCACTTTCCTGGACGACACCGCGATGCTGGTCATCGTGGCACCACTATATGTGCCGCTGGTAGGCATGCTGGGCTTTGATTTGATCTGGTATGGCATTCTCTACACCATCACCACCCAGATCGCCTACATGACGCCGCCCTTTGGCTACAATCTGTTTTTAATGCGAGCAATGGCGCCGCCAGAGATTTCACTACGGGATATTTATATTTCCATTATTCCGTTTGTACTGATTATGGTGGCAGCGCTGGCGCTGGTGATGCTGTTTCCGCAGCTCGCCCTTTGGCTGCCAGAGACGGTTTACAACAAAGGATAAGCAACCTGGAGACTGATGTGACGACACGACGAGATTTCATTGGCAAAGCCGGCATGGGTATCGCAGGTGCAGCGGCCTTCGGCGCACCGGCGGTGCACGCCAACAAGAAAACCACCATCAGATGGCGCATGCAAACCTACGCCGGGCCTGCTCTGGCAGAGCACGTGGTCAAACCCGCCATCGAATCGTTCAACAAGATCGCCGGCAGTGAAATGCAGATTGAGCTGTACTTTGCGGACCAGCTCGTGCCCACCGGCGAATTATTCCGCGCCATGCAAAAGGGCACCATCGACGCCGTGCAATCCGACGATGACTCCATGGCATCACCCACCGAGGTCACCGTGTTTGGCGGTTACTTCCCCTTCGCCAGCCGCTACTCATTGGATGTGCCTGTACTGTTTAATCAATACGGTCTCAATGAAATCTGGGATAAAGAGTACGCCAAAGTCGGAGTGAAACATTTGTCCGCCGGCGCCTGGGACCCCTGCCACTTCGCTACCAAGGAGCCCATTCGCTCATTGGCTGACCTGAAAGGTAAACGCGTATTCACCTTCCCCACTGCTGGCAGGTTTCTGCACCAGTTTGGTGTGATCCCTGTCACCCTGCCCTGGGAAGACATTGAAGTAGCCGTACAAACCGGCGAGCTCGATGGTGTGGCCTGGTCGGGCATCACCGAGGACTACACGGTGGGCTGGGCAGATGTCACCAACTACTTTCTCACCAACAATATCTCCGGGGCCTGGGCCGGCTCGTTCTACGCCAATATGGACCAGTACAACAAGCTCCCCGACCGGCTCAAAGAATTGCTCAAGCTCACCATGGACAGTTCGCACTACTACCGCCAGTGGTGGTACTGGGGCGGCGAAGCCTCACTGCGCGTGCACGGCACCAAGATGGAGCTCACCAGCATTCCCGACGAGGAGTGGACCCAGGTAGAGGCCGCCGCGGTCAAATTCTGGGACCAGGTGGCTTCGGAATCGGCCACCAAGAAACAGGTGGTCGATATCTTCAAACGCTATAACGCAGATATGCAAAAGGCTGGGCGACCGTATCGCTACTCCTGAGTCCGCTGACCCTCGAGCCCGCTTTATTCAGCCAGGCCGAACGCCCGGGCAAACGGAGCGGGATCGAAGGAATCACGGTAGAGCTTGATGGGGGATGTATCTGATAAGCCTGCTTGCTCATATGCCTGTTCGCATAAATTGTTCACACCGCTGGTCGGCAATGGCCAACCGGGTCGCGTGGGTAATCGATGCTTATCGCGTAATCAGTCTCTATTGAAACTCAAGATTCTGAATACCGCTTTAACCCAGCTCGAACGTGCTGATCCCGAAGATCTTATCGTGCTCAACCGCCGGTGGCTCGCCAATGTACATGCGCGCACAGCCAAACACTTCGGTCATATTGAATTCCTTGACCAACGCCATGGCAGCGGAATTATTCTCAGGGGCGTCGAGATACACAGGGCCGCCCGCAACTGTCGCGCAAAGATGAGTAACCAATCCCCGCGCAATACCGGCGTTGTCCGCGAATAGCGGCCCAATCTTGGCGCCTTCCCGACAGCGGCGCAGAACGCCATAGCCCTTCAACTCGCCGGCGTCGTACCAACCCAACGCCTTCACCTGCGGTTGGGCTATCCAGCGGCTCAGAAAGGCGTCACGGGGAAAACCGAAGCACCGCAGGTCATAGGCCTCAACCTCGGCCATGGCTATATCATCCAGGGCGACGATTTCAGTCGCCACCTCAGGCGAGCAACGCGCACCATCGTCCAATTGATACCGCAAATTGCGATGGGAAAACTTGAACCCGCCTTTGGCGTAATAAGCCTGCATATCAAACACACCATCCAGACCAATGGTGGCACCGACATCGAGCCTTTGCCGTAATCGGTTCAGGCGCGCATGCCACAATTGATCGCCCAGGCCGCGACCGCGATGCGCGGGTCGCACGATAAAGAAGCCCATAAATCCATAAGCGCCACCATAGGAGGTAATAGCACCGCCCCCTATGACCTCATTATCAATCTCAGCGGCGACGAAGGCGTCAGCATCGTTCGCCCAGAAAATGTCGGCGTCTTGCAAGCCGGGATTCCAGCCTTCCAGTGCGGCCCACTCCACCAGTGTATCCACTCCCGCTCTTGCCATTGGCCTGACCGTCAACGATTCGGACATAGTGGAACTCCTTCAACATTGTGTGCGCGAGATTCAGTGTGGAACATGTTCAAGTGAGTTGCAATTTGGCGGCCTCCCCGGCCCACAAAAACTCACCAGCACCTCTGTCACATCGCTGCCGCTGCCTTTATATTGGGGGTTTTGCAAAACGTGTTTAAGGATAATTCGCAGTGACCGTAGAACTTTCGAAACTCCCCACCAATACACCCATTATCGTGGGGGCCGGGCAAAGCGTTGAACGCGACGCGGGCAGCACGTCACACGTCGGCATGGCTGCCCGGGCTGCCGCCATGGCCGTCAAGGATACCGGCGCGCAGGGCATTGCAGACAGTATCGACACCATTGCCATGATTCGGCTGTTCTCGGATATTGCACCTGCGTGGCAGGCCAACCTGGGACGCAGTAATAACCCGCCCGAATCCATTGCCAGGGCCATTGGCGCCAAGCCCCGCCACCGCATCTACTCACAGGCCGGCGGCAACGAGCCACAGGCACTGCTGATGGAATTTTTCGCCGACATATCCCGGGGCGACAGGGACATGGTGCTGCTGGCAGGCGCCGAGGCCTTGCGCAACCAACGCAAGGCCGAAAAGCAGGGCCTTGCGCTCGACTGGGCTGAAGATTACGACGAGCCTCTGGAAGACCGTGGTATTGGGAATATTTTCCCGGACCCACAAGAACTGGCCAATGGCATGATCATGCCGCTGCACTACTACACCCTTATAGAACAGGCCCGGCGCACCGCCATGGGGCAGGATCGCCAGGGCTACCTGGCGGAATCTGCCAGGCTCATGGCGTCCTTCAGTGAGATCGCCTCCCACAACCCTTACTCCCAGTGGCCTGGGGCACAGTCTGCCGACGACATTCTCCAGGCAGACCTGCTTACTCATCTCTACACCAAGCGGATGATTGCCCAGGACAGCGTGAATCAAGGCGCTGCGCTACTGCTTACCAGTGTGGGCAAGGCACGCGAGCTCGGCATTCCCGAGGACAATTGGATATTTATGCACGGGGCCGCGGAAGGAACGGATGTCGACGTGAGCGTACGCCCGACACTGGGTGGCTCTGTGGTAGCGGGTCATGTTCTCGATACTGCACTGGCTATGGCTGGCCGCTCACATAACAGCATCGACATGTTCGACATTTACAGTTGCTTCCCCTGTGCTGTCACTGCTATCAGCGACCACCTGCACTTGCCCGCAGACGGCTCCCTGCCTCTCACGCTTACCGGCGGCCTGCCCTTCTTTGGTGGCCCGGCAACAACTACAGCATGCACGGGCTGGCAGAAACCGTCTGGCAACTGCGCAAAGCGCCCGGGAAGTTTGCCTTGGTGCATGCCAATGGTGGCTTTCTTACCAAACATGCCACGGGCATATTTTCCGGTACTGCCAGTACGGTCGACTGGTCGGCAGCGAACACGAAGATAGGTTCTGAGTTTGCGCCCAAATGTGAACGCGCCACCCAACCCGACTCAGGCATTGTCGTCAGTTACTCCATCAACTTTCGCGGCGGCGCAGCCACGGATGTTACCGCGCTGGCAGAGACGCCATCAGGACAGCGCTTCGTATGCAGCAGCGCGCCCACCGACCAGGTGACAGTGCAACAGTCACTGAACGAGGAACTGGTTGGGAAAAGCATCAGCGTTCAGCCGGGAGAGCAGGATCACAGCCTGCACTACACCCTGAGCACGTGACCGTAGCGCAAGGTGAAACACAATAGCAGCTGACAATACACCTTCAATACGATTACGACCGGAGCGGGACATCATGAACATTCTCATCGTTGGCGGTACCGGCCTGACGGGGGCAACCACCGCCCGACACCTCAGCACCAAGGGCCACCAGATCACATTGATGTCGCGCTCAGCACCGTCCAACCCGGCGCTGGCTGAGTTTGCACATATTTGCGCTGACTATATCGACAGCAAGATAGACGTAGAATCGCTGCGTGGTTTCGACGCGCTGATCTTCGCAGCGGGTGCCGATATCCGTATGCTGCCCGAAGGTGAAGATCCCGCCGCCTTCTTCCATCGAGCCAATACGGAGGCTATTCCACGTTTCTTCAATTGCGCCAAGCATGCCGGTATCAAGCGAGCTGCCTACCTTGGCACTTACTACCCACAAGTAACCCCTGAGAAAATCGAAAGCGATAGCTACGTACAATCGCGCTATCGCGCAGACAAAGCCATTCGCGAAATGTCTGATGACGACTTTTCTGTATGCTCGGTCAATCCGCCCTTCATCATCGGTACGTTTCCAGGTGTTGTAGACGCACACCTTGCAGCAATGACCCAGTATGCCGCTGGATTGATCGAAGGCCTGACGCCGATTTCCCCGGACGGTGGGGTATTTCACATCACTGCACAGTCACTGGCAGAGGCACTGGAAGGAGCTCTACTGCGTGGAGTAGCCGGCAAGGCCTACCTGGTGGGGGATGAGTACTGGAGCTGGCAAGAATACATTGAAGCGTTCTGCCGCGAGGCTGGGAATGCCCAAACACTGGCTGTGAGCCGGGATGAGCACCCGCTACTGCCAGATATGATTATGTACGCGGGCCGCAATGCGGAGGTCAGGTATACGCCTGAAAATGCGCCTCTCGACTACTCAACTGGCAGTATTGCAGCTGCGATCGAAGCAGTAGTGGAAACGTATTTACCCAGGTAGCTGTAGCAGTTGGGAACAAGCTCGAAATGATGGCAACTCGGGCCTTTTTTAAGGCAAAAAAAACGGGGCACAGGGCCCCGTTTCTCAGCATCGCTATAGCTTAGAAGTTATAGCGGAATTTGACCGCTACATTGCTAGGCGCTTCGTAGAAAGCGTAGTAAGCCGTCGCTGCACCGCCGGTGAGGGTGGTAGACAGAGGCGCCTGGTTGCCGAAGGTCATGATCTCTTCGTCAGTCAGGTTCTCAGCAATCAAGGCCAAAGACCAAGTTCCATCAAGATCCTCGACCACGATGCGGCCGTTCAGCTTGACGAAAGAGTCCTGCTTCAGGTTGGGGTCCAGTGTGGGCGAGACGAAGTAGTCGTCGCTGTATGCCAGATCCAGACCGAAGGTCAGGCCGATGTTGTTGGTGATTTCAATATCGTAAGCACCGCCGAGGTTTGCAGTCAGCTCGGGAGCATACTCACGAGTGTCACCGGTGCGGTCACACAGGCCAGTTTCGGGGTTATCGGGTGTTTCACCGTAGTAACACTGGGAGATATCGAAGTTGTCGAATTCAAAGTCGAGATAACCCACCGCGCCGGTGAGATACAGCGAGTCGGTTGCCTGCCAGCGACCTTCCATTTCAATACCCTGAGTCGTGGCCGAACTTGCGTTGGTCACGTTGAAGCCCAGAACGCCGTCGAACTGGCTGGTTTGCAGATCGCTATACTCTGTGTAGTAGACAGCAACGTTCAGCTCGGCAGCGCCGTCTGCAAGGCTCATCTTGGCGCCAGCTTCATAACTCTCGGCAAACTCTTCTTCAAACTCAAAGTTGGTGTTCAGATTAGAACGCGCATCAAAGCCGCCGGCCTTAAAGCCTTCGGTGTAAGAAGCGTACAGCATGGTGTCGTTAGAGATGTCCCACTGGACATTCACAGCCGGAGTAAACTTTGACTCGCTCCGGGATGCAGCCAGGTTATGGCCCTCACCGTTGCCGGAGAACTGTTCGGAATCAATACCGAAACCAGCAAAGTAAACCAGAGGTGCAAAAGAGGTTCCATCAACGATGGGGAACGTTGTTTGATCGAACGGTCCGGTTTGGCCCTGCAGATCCACAACGTTCAAGTTCCGGGTACCTTCCTTATCTTCGTCGCTGTAGCGACCGCCAAGCGTCAAGCGAAGCGTATCGCTAATGTTCCAGGTGAACTGACCGAAGACTGACCATTGCTCACTAGACATGGTGTAGAGGCGAGTGTTGCCCGTACCGATGACCGGCGCAGCGGCTGGTACAGCGGCTGCCAAGATGCTGTTAGCGTCAATCGCGAGAAGCTCATCGTTATCTATATCATAGTCTGAGTAGTATGCACCCAGGATATAATCGATCGTGTTGCCCGTGGACGACGCGAAACGAAACTCCTGACTGAACTGCTCGTAATTCTCGTTGCCCGCGGTTTCAATAATCACTGCGCTTGTAAAGTCACAGTCACAGTTCTGGAAGTAGTCGTACTCGAGCGAGCTTGTCACCGAGGTCAGGGTGTGTTCGCCGATATCCCAGTCAATCGTCAGGGTGATGTTATCTACTTCAGTCTCGTCGGAGTCACCGTTGGACTGACGTTTAAAGTCCTGCTTGTCATCCAGAATCACCGCGCCGCCAGTGGCGGCCAGCAGGGCATCGGCATAGGTGGGCGGTCCACCTACGGGATTAATAATTTCGAGGAAACGACCTTCTGTGGTGAAGTCGGCGTTTTCAATCTTCAGATTAAACGAAAGATTGTCGGTTGCATCCCACTGAATGTTGGCTCGTATGATCTCGTGATCCAACTGGGACTCAGTCTGGTCCAGGAAGGTGTTGTCATAGTAACCATCCTCGTCGCGCTTCAAACCTGCCAGACGAATGGCAAATGTGTCGCCGATGGGGATGTTGACCGCACCCTGAACTTCATAGCCTTCCTGGTCGAAGTTATAAGACGCTTCAGCGAAGCCTTCTACAACATCGGTGGCAGCGCGGTTGGTCACGGCGCTGATCGCACCCGCGATAGCGTTTTTACCGAATAGGATAGGCTGCGGGCCGCGCAGGACTTCCACGCGGTTAACATCGAGGTAAGGCACGCGGGCCAACTGCGGACGGCCGTAGAATACGTCATCGACATACATACCAACCGATTGCTCAAACGCCGGGTTGATACCGGAGCTAATGCCGCGAATGGTCACGTTGGTGCCCAGACCGGTCTGGTTCATGCTCAGGTTGGGGACCCAGTCGGCCAGGTCGTTCAGGTTGGTGATACCACCATTGGAGATCTGTTCGCCACCGACCACATTCACCGAGATAGGTACGTCGGACAGGCTCTCAGAACGCTTCTGGGCAGTCACAATCACTTCTTCGAGCATGCCTTGCGCCATGACGTTTCCTGTCAGGGCCAGGGCGGGCACTGCTGCGATACTTGCGGCGAGTAAATTTTTGCGAAACTTCATTATATTACCTCTGCTTTGTTATGCATTTTTTACGGGGCTAACTACGGCAACACGGAGAAACCGGATTAGTTGTCCCTACTGCGACTGCGACAACCATAGCCCATCCCAGAGACTAAATCTATCCCTCAAGGCTGCACGTAACCCACTGATTTGTCAGATGAATAGTCAATATTCACCAATATTCACAATAAACTTTCAAAAAAGAACCAGTCCGCCAGTAGATACGCCATTCAATGCACTGACTTCGGATAGTGTCACGACTGGCACAGCGAACTATTTTTTGGGGAGAGGGGGAATAAAAAAGGCGCCGGGGCCGAGAGTGGGATTCGTGGAGCCCCGGCGCCTTGTGGGAACAATCAGCAGATCAGGTGAGCGGGATTACTCCTGCTCGGTACCCTCCTCGGCAGTCTCCTGTTCTGCCGCTTCGGGCTTACCTGTGTTCAGGGTTTGGGCGCGGATAGCGGACTCAATCTCGTTCGCCACCGCGGGGTTGTCTTCCAGGAACTTGGAAGCATTGGCCTTACCCTGACCAATCTTGTCGCCTTTGTAGGAGTACCAGGCGCCTGATTTATCCACCAGGTTGAGCTTTACACCCCAGTCGATGACTTCACCCATGTGGTAAATACCCTTGCCGTACATGATCTGGAACTCGGCCTGCTTAAAGGGCGGCGATACCTTGTTTTTCACCACCTTCACCCGGGTTTCGTTACCGACCACCTCGTCGCCGTCTTTCACTGCGCCAATGCGGCGGATGTCCAGACGTACAGAAGAGTAGAACTTCAGGGCGTTACCACCGGTGGTGGTTTCGGGGGAGCCGAACATCACACCGATCTTCATGCGAATCTGGTTAATAAAGATCACCAGGCAGTTGGTCTGCTTGATACTGGCGGTGAGCTTGCGCATGGCCTGGCTCAGCAGACGCGCCTGCAGGCCCACGTGGGAATCACCCATCTCACCTTCAATTTCAGCCTTGGGCGTCAGCGCCGCCACCGAGTCGACGACGAGTACATCCACTGCACCGGAGCGTACCAGCATCTCGGCCACTTCCAGGGCCTGCTCACCGGTATCCGGCTGGGACATGATCAGGTCGTCCATTTGCACGCCCAGTTTCTCGGCGTACACCGGATCCAGCGCGTGCTCGGCGTCGATAAACGCCGCGGTGCCGCCGGCCTTCTGGGCCTCGGCGATCACCTGCAGGGTGAGTGTGGTTTTACCGGAAGATTCCGGGCCATAAATTTCACAGATACGGCCCTTGGGCAGGCCGCCAATGCCGAGCGCGACATCCAGGCCCAGTGAGCCTGTGGAGATGGCGGGAATAGCCTCTCGCTCCTGCTCGCCCATGCGCATAACGGTACCCTTACCAAACTGGCGCTCAATCTGGGCCAGCGCTGCATCGAGTGCTTTTTCCTTATTTGCATCCATTGTTGTGCTCCCTTTACTCTTTTTAACCACTTTTTTCATGACATCCCACGTATTCAACAAAACAACTTACTTTCGAGCTCTGCCATCAGCGTCGTTACCCACATAACGTCATACAGCAAAACTACTGTATATATACTCAGTGCTTTGAAATTGAATTGCAACCCCCTCAGGCCACTAATTTCGGCCGGGGGAAATCACATGTCGCCATTTCAGGCAGGTAGGTAAACGCGGCTCAGGTGTCACCGGCAATGGATGAAGTGAATACCGTCACCCCCGGGGCTTTCAGGGCCTCGCAGAGCTCATAGGATTCGCTGATATCATGCAGGTCGATCAGGAGTATTGCCCCTCCTTCCCCGGCTGGGCCCGCCCAGCATACGCACATGCTGCCACGACAACAGTCCGTGCACTGTGAGAATGATCACTGCGGTAATCAACACCCCCAGCCCGACACTCATCTGCCCTTCGCTCAGTACGCCGTTGATCTCCAGAACATGCAGCACCAGCATACCCACCAACATCAGGCCAAACGCCATCAGCGTAAACTTGAGCTGGCGCCGCTGCAGCACCCGCCCGCTGGGGCCGTGATCAAACTTGCTGCCCTGGGTGATCAGGCAGGCCTGGTCGGGTGTGAGCACGCTCATACGGGCGTGGTCGAGGTTGAACTGCCGACCAAGCGCGGTGCGAGCCGCCCGCGCGGTATCGGTGTCGGGAAAGGTTGCCACCACCCGGGTGTGAAGTTCTTCTTCGAGCAGTGTGCCGTGGGTCATTGCCTCACCTCACTCTCGCCTATATTCGCCCGGCAGCACCGGGAGCCTCTGTACAGTATAGCCCCCGGACAGAACATGAACGCAGCCCGGGCATAGGATAGAGCTCCTGTCCTATACGCCCACTAGACGCTCGCCCAACGCGACTCTAGACTCGTCACCAAACACCATAACAACACAGGGGATAACGTACGTGGCTGACACTGGCTCAACGGCCCACACGCGCACCATTTTCGACGACTGGCGCTCCATCGCCGTGGCCATTTACATGGCGCTGGCAGGCTACACGGTCATGGTAGGAATTCCGGTGATCAGCACCGCCTGGGTGGAGTTACTCGGCTTCACCGAAGTACAGGTCGGCAGGATTGCCGGCGCCGATCTGGGCGGCTTTTCCCTCGGCGCGGTGCTCATGGCACCGCTGGTGGCCCGGGTCAACCGCCGGCTGCTGGTGCTCGGTGCCGCCGTGGTGGTGATTGCCGGCAATGCGTTGTGCACGGTGATGACCAGCTATGAGGAGACCCTGTGGCTGCGCGCCATTGCCGGGGCCGGCAGCGGGGCATTCACCGCCATTGCGGTGGCCACGCTGGCAGGCACCGCCAAACCCGCGCGCGCATTCAACCTGCTGTTGTTCGCCTTCGCCTTCTCCCAGGGCGGCGAGTTATGGCTGCTGCCGCAGCTGACGATGAACCAGATCTACCTGTTTTTCATCGGCACTTATGTGGTCGGCCTGCTGCTGTTGCCCTGGCTGCCACCACGCCCGGTGGAAAAACGCCTGCAACTGGAGACCTATATCGACGACGATGGCCAGCCACTACACAACGCCATTGAAATTCCCCGCTCGGTGCCCTGGCTGGTGCTGGCGGCGGTACTCTTCACCTATCTCAATATCGGCGCCTACTGGACGTATATCGAACTGGCGAGCGTTGCCTCCGAGGCCGACCCCGACTGGGTGGGCCAGATGTTGGTCTACACCTCGGTGTTCTCGGTCATTGGCTGTGCCTGTGCCACCCTGATCAGCAACCGCTTCGGTCTGGCGAGGCCGCTATTGGTCACCCTGGTTGCACAGGCCATTATCGTGGCCATGCTCGCCAACGGCATCAATAACATCAACGTGATGGTGAGCATGTTTGCCTTTAATTTCTGCTGGATATTTGTCGATGTGTACCAGTCGGCCACCATCGCCAATGTCGATCACACCGGCAAGTTCGCTGCGCTGATGCCTGGCGCCCAGGGCCTGGGGCAGATCATTGGCCCGAACATGGCCGCGTCGCTTCTCGCCGCCAATACGGGCTATGGCAGCGTGTTCATCATGTGTGCCATCGCGTCACTGATTGCCTTCGCCATCTACCTGTTTATGTACGTGCGGCTGCGCCGGGCCATCCCGGCGCTGGCCGACGCATCATAACGACATCATTGTTCAGGCCGGCAGCTCACCCACGGCCCGGTAGGCCTGGTCGATGGCTGTATGGGTATAGGCCTCAGCACCGGCATCGGTATTGGCAATGGTGATATTGCCAAAGGGCTGACGCGCAATTTCGTGGGGCGCCTGCCCGGGTGCAAAGTCGTCATCCCACAAATCCATGTACTCGTAGGCATAGCCATGGGGCCAGCGATTAACGGTAATCGCCAGAATATCCTCGGTCACATCAAAGCCCGCTGGCCCTAGCAGGCCATCGAGTACCGTACGCACCTCTCGCTCGTAATCGGCAAATTCCAACTCTAGCATGCGCTGCCGGGAGCCTCGTAATTGTGCCTTGAGATCGTAGGCGTCATCAGGCGGCGACAGTGTACCCGAGAAGCCTAATACCACCGGCTCATCCTCGGCGGCGCCCTGGGTATAGCCGCCGGTATCGATACCGCGCCACACATACATATCGCCATGCATACGCCCGGGGCAGCGCGCCCCCTCAATACCGAGTTTTTCCAGCGGTTTACTTGAGCGAATCAACACATTGGTCATCAGCATGGGAATTTTCACCTGATACTTAAGCGCTTCTTGCTGGGCTTCCGAAAGCGCCGGGACCAGATATGGAATCATGCTGTGGTACGTCGCCATCACACAGTGCCTGGCCTGGACGCGCAATGCTTCACCGCGCTTAACGTAAGTCACGGCCACGCCATCATCCTGATTCTGCACATTGGTGACCATGGCATTCAGGCGCAACCGCACAGGCGTTTCAGCACGATCCAACTTCGCATAGTCAAACCTGGCCATGGCGACATTCTCTGCGGTTGCCTGCGGGCTCACCTCTGGAATCAGCCGCTGTACCATCAGGCGGGCAATACTGGCGTTGCCGTCAGGAAACATGGCCACCGGGTATTGAAATGCTTCGCGGTTGAAGTCCCAGCCAACCATATTCCTGCCAGGCGCACCGGTGTCCATAGCTTCCGCCGCAGAAAGGGCCCGCAGTTCCACCCCCCAGGAGCTGTGCATGGTCGTGTCGAAAATACGCGTCACCTCCGGGCTAATGCCGCAATGCTTCTGCAGAAACTCCGGGTAACTGATGCTCTGCAGGAATGCGTAGCGAGCCTCGTCATCCAGGTCCGGCAAAACGTTGGTGCGCTCCGTGTAGAGGCGGCGCAAATCGGCCCTGGCTTCATCACCGAGCGGCAATTCGTCGATACAGTCCAGTGAATCTCCCAGCGCCCAGCCCTCTAGGGTGTAGTTGGTAACAAGTTTGTTTTCGCCGAACGTCGCCTCATCAAACCAGGCCGCATCGCCATTCTGAGGGTGGTCGCCGTAGGCGAAAGTGCGTTCGCGCAGCAGTGCCTGCATGTCGATGCCCAGGCTTTCGATCATGCCGCGGGCAACCTCGCTGTAACTCCAGTGCTCCATATTCTGGGTGCCACCCAGCGCCAGGCGCATAGGCCCACCCTGATGAAACTCGTTGCGCCGGGCATGGCCGCCAAAATCGTCATTGTTGTCCAACACCAGAATTCGCGCCTTGTCGCCAAAGCGCTGCCGATAGTAAAGCGCAGCTGCCAGTCCAGAGATGCCGGCGCCCACCACGATGAGGTCATAGCGTTCCTCCAGCGTTTTGGCGGCACCCATACGCGCCCCATCACGCAACGCGTGGGCAAGTTCAAACGATCCGGGTGCCGAGCCGCGCATCCCGGTCAGGGTAGGTGGATAATCGCTATCGGTTGCCTGGCCGGCAAACGCCAGCGTTGAACCGCCGAGCGACGCACCCGCGGCGAGCATGCTTACCCCCTGAACGAAATCGCGCCGGGTAATCGGTCGATGCATACCTAATTGGCTGTCTGTTTTTTTCACCACTCGCTCCTGCAGACGACAAGGCCTTATGATTGCGCGTTGACCGTACGCGTACCTCCTGACGTATAGGCGATGATCACGGCGCGGGCTTTTCCCGTTATCATGCCGTCAATCAACCAAGGACATCAATATGCCCAGATCATTCGATGCTGTCATCGTCGGCGGAGGACACAACGGTCTCACCACAGCCAACTACCTGGCCATGGGGGGCATGCGGGTGTGCGTGCTGGAGCAGCGCGATGTCGTCGGCGGCGCGGCCGTCAGCGAAGAGTTTCACCCAGGGTATCGCAATTCACTGGCCTCCTACGTGGTCAGCCTGCTGCGCCCGGAGGTGGTGCGCGATCTGGAATTGGAACGCTATGGTTACCAGCCTATCCTGCTGGAAAACTCTCTCTATCTCGACTCTGCCGGCGACTACCTGTTGCTCAATGGCGATGAACAACACGATCGCGCTGAGTACCAGCGCTTTTCCGATGTTGATTACGACGCCATGGAAGCCTTCGAGGAAAGCATCGATACCGTGGGCGGCCTACTCGCCAAGCAGTGGTTGAAAACACCGCCCAAAATCCATGGCGGCGGCCTGGGCGATTTGCTGGAGGCGCTTAAACTCGGGCTGGATGCCTATCGCCTCAGCGAAAATGAGCGCTGGCGCCTACTACAGTTCTTTATCGGTGCCCCCCAGAGCATTATCGACCGCTGGTTTGAGAGCCCCAAGGTAAAAGCGATGGTGGCAGCGCATATCATGCCGGCCAACTACGCCCCCCTCACCCAGCCGGGCGCGAGCCTGGCCATGCTCCACCACGCCGTCGGCGAGATCGCTGGACGCAAAGGCGCATGGGGTATTGTGCGCGGCGGCATGGGCGCGATTACCCAGGCCATGGCAGCCTCGGCCCGGGACAAGGGCGTTGAGATTCGCACCGGGGCAGCGGTTGAGAAAATACTCGTTGAAAACGGCGGCGCATGCGGAGTGCTGCTAGCCGATGGCGAGCGGATCAACGCCCCGGTCATCGCCGCTAATACCGACCCCAAACGCACGTTCCTCACACTGCTCGGTGAGGAGCACCTGCCAGACAGCTTCGGTCGCGATATAAAAGCGTTCCGCCAGGAATCGGCCTCACTGAGGATGAACCTTGCGCTGCGGGGCTTGCCGGAATTTGCCGCGCTGCCAGGCAGCGATGCCGGCCCGCAACATCGCGCCAGCATTACCCTGATCGAAAGCATGGAGCACCTGGACCAGGCGTATCGTTCATCCCGCGCGGGGATTCCCGCCGATCCCCCGATCATCGAGGCCATTATCCCCAGCACCATGGATGACAGTCTCACCGATGCGCCGGGCACCCATGTCATGAGCCTGCTGTGCAAATACATGCCCTATGATCTAGCTGACGGCGCCCACTGGGATGATCGCAAGCCACAGGTGGTAAAGGCCATTCTCGATCATGTAACGAAGTTCATTCCAAACCTGCCGGATATCCTGGTCGCCAGCCAGTGCCTGACACCCCTGGACCTGGAACGCACTTTTGGCATGACCCGCGGCGACATCTGCCACGGCCGCCTGGAACCGGATCAGCTCTACAGCGCCCGTCCCCACCCTCAGGCAGCCCAGTACGCCACGCCAATGCCGGGACTATACCTGTGTGGTTCAGGTGCTCATCCAGGCGGTGGGGTCACCGGTGCGCCGGGGCACAATGCCGCCCAACGGATTCTTCGCGATCGCCGCTAACCAGCCGACGGTTAATCAGACAATGGGCGGTAGCGGCGCCACACCACCCAGGTGCTGACCAGCCCAAGCGGAATGAACAGGATTGCCGGGCCAAAGGCGAACAGGGCCTCTGCGCCCGCAAAATCTATGCCGCCATCCGCTGCCAGTTCGCCGGCACCGCGCTGATAAGGCAAGACATAGCCGTACAGCAGCACAAATGGCATGAGCAGGCCGTACAGCACCAGCAGGACAGGTGCGATCAGTGTGGTGCGCAGCTTCGCCGCATCGCGGTCCTCGGCCGGCGTCTCATGCAGGCGTTGCCGATACGCCGCCTCAACCTCACTCACTTCACCGCGCCGCGACACCAACACGATTGTGACAACACTGGCGATCACACCGAGCACCGCCGGGTCAAAATAACTGGGCAACGAGATCCAGCCGAAGTACACCAGCGCCGCGGGAACCACATTACCAAAGAACCCGGCGATAATGCCCCAGTAGGCCGCATCCGCAGTGATTCGCTTGCTCCAGATACTCATAAAACCGACCGGACCCCAGGCGGAGGCGAACACCGTACCGATAAACAAGGTGATCCAGAAAACATTGGGCGGCACCACAAAACTGGCCACCAGAACCACAACACCTGTGGCCAACACCGCGAGCCGTGTTTTGCCGAGTGTCAGGCCACCGCTGCTACGCGGCACATCATTACTGACACTGAATCCCACCAGCGACAAAAACGTCGACGCCGAAGACAGTGCCGCCGCAATAATGCCCGCCAGCAGCAAAGCGCCGAGTAACTCCGGCACAAGGTTTTTCGCCGCCCAGAGAATCACGGTTTCAGACGGTGTGATATCCGGTTTGGCGAGATTGATAAAGCCACCGGCAGCGTACACCAGCAGTTGAATGAGAATCACCGCAAAGCAGGCGTATATGGCCGAACGCACCACCACGTGTTCATCCCGCGCCATAAGGTGCCGACTCGCCTGCCAGGGGCTCACCGCATACACCACCCCCCAAGCCGCATCGATCACCACCACCCAGATAAAGAAATCCAGTGCCGTGGGCCAGCCTGTCCCGGGCCCGATAGTGCCGTGCCAGGCCGTCAGGTCGGGTTTGATTTGCTCGGCGGTAAGCGTCTCTACCGCCGTGGCCACGCCGCCAAACTGCTCCATCAGCACATACACAAAGGCAACGGTGGCACCCAAAAACAACAGAAACATCAGGGTGTCAGTGATAATGACGCCGCGGCTGCCCGCATACAGCGTGAAGGCGGTATAGCTCAGCCACGCCAGTACCAGGCTTTCGTAGTAGCTCAGGGCGGTGAGATCCGACAATAGAATCGCCGCTCCCTGGGTGACCACCAACAGGTAGCCGCCCAGGCCGAGAATAATCGTAATACCGGCCACCTGCTGCACACGCCGGCTGTTAAAGCGCTGGCCGAAAAAATCTGCCACTGTGGGGGCGCGACTGCGGCGCAAAAAGGTCCCAAACAGCAGCGCGCCGTACACATACCCCGCCACAGCAATACCGGGCAGCAGAATGTAGGGACCCAATTGGCCGTCGTAGGTAAAGCCTGCCTCACCAAGGAAAATTGTGGTGCTGAAGACACTGGCGACCAGTGTGCCCACGATAAGCAGTGTGGGCGCGCGGCGCCCGGCCACAAAGTAGTCATCCAGGGCCCGGACCTTGCGGCCACTGTAACCACCGACAACAACAAAGATCACAACACTTATGGCAATAGTGGCAGTGTATAAGTCGATGGGAGCGTCTCCTGTTCGCGCGTTGGCTGTCGTTATTATGCGCCTGGGCTACCTCGCCGATTAGGCTAAACTACAGACTGCCACGAGCGCGCGCCAGCCACTTCCGTGCCTATCGGTTCGCAAGACAGTATGCCCCCGAAATCATAGGGTGGCTAACCAGACTGGCCCCTCGGCCACCCGACTCATTGGATCCCACAGGAATCAACCGTGACAGAGAAAACCCTAGCAGACTGGCAGCAGGCCGCTGCCGACATTCGTATCGACGGGCGCGCCTTCATCAACGGCCGTCGCGTGGATGCCGCCTCCGGCCAGACCCGCACCACCTATAACCCCGCCACCGGCCAGGCTCTGGCGGAGGTGGCCAATTGCGCTCCCGCCGATGCCGATGAAGCCGTGCGCATAGCGCGGGAAACCTTCGAGCAGGGTACGTGGGCAGGCATGCCCGCGGCAGAGCGCAAAATGGTACTGGTGCGCTGGGCGGAGTTGATCGAGCAACACGCCGACGAACTGGCGTTACTGGAGACACTCGATGTAGGTAAGCCGATTGCCGATACGGTGAACGTGGATGTGCCCTCCTCCGTGCGCACCATCCGCTGGACCGGTGAAGCCATCGACAAGGTGTACGACCAGATCTCACCCACTCGCGACAACTGTATGGGCCTGATCACCCGCCTGCCCCTGGGCGTGGTCGCAGCGATCGTACCCTGGAACTTCCCCCTGTCCACAACGGCCTGGAAGTTGGCCCCGGCGCTGGCCACCGGCAATTCGGTCATCCTGAAGCCCGCGTCCAACACGCCGCTGACCGCGCTGCGTATTGCCGACCTAGCCACCCAGGCGGGGCTGCCCGACGGCGTGCTGCACGTATTACCGGGGCCCGGCGGCAGCCTGGGCGAGCATATTGCCACGCACATGGGTATCGACGGCCTGACATTTACCGGCTCCACCCCCGTGGGCAAGCAGCTCATGGTGTACTCGGGGCAATCCAATTTGAAGCGCGTATTCCTGGAATTGGGCGGCAAGAGCCCCAACATTGTGTTCCCGGATGCTGACATCGACAAAGCCGCGAGCGCCGCTGCCTTGGCGGTCTACTACAACGGCGGCCAGACCTGTACTGCCGGCACCCGGCTGATTGTGCACGAATCAATCCACGATACCTTTATTGAGAAAGTCATCGAAGCTGCCAGTGGCTGGGCGCCCGGCAACCCCCTGGACCCCGCCACCGCGATGGGCCCAATGGTGGACAAAGGCCAGTGCGATACCGTGGCCGAGTATGTGGCGATTGGCCGCGATGAGGGCGCCAAACTGGTCGCCGGCGGCGGTACGGTGATGGAAGACACCGGCGGTCATTATCACGAGCCGACGATCTTCGCCGGCGTAAACAACCAGATGCGGATTGCGCAGGAAGAAATTTTCGGCCCCGTACTGGCAGTCATACCCTTCAGCACCGAAAGTGAGGCGGTAGCCATCGCCAACGATTCGATCTACGGGCTGGCCGGCGCCGTGTGGAGCCAGAATATCAATACGGCACACCGCGTGGCAGAGCAGGTGCGCGTGGGCACCATGGGCATTAACAATTACTTTGGCGGCGACATTACAGTGCCCTTCGGCGGCTTCAAGGAGAGCGGCAATGGCCGCGACAAGTCCATGCATGCCTTCGACGATTACACCGAGCTCAAGACAACCTGGCTTGAATTCGATTAGGCCGGGATGAAAGCCAAAGTATTTGTCCGGGCAATCCCGATAAATACTGGTACGATGACTGATATTTTTCACCACAGGAAACCCTGAATGACCCAGTCACAGTCTCTCCCATCCTCCGCCCGTATCGTCATCGTGGGAGGGGGCGTCATCGGTAACTCTGTGGCCTATCACCTGGCCCACATGGGCTGTGACGATGTCGTACTGCTCGAGCAGAACGACATCACCTCGGGAACCACCTGGCATGCCGCGGGCCTGATGGTCACCTATGGCAGCCTGTCATACACCACCACGGAAATTCGCAAATACACCCGCGATCTCTACGCCCGCCTGGAAGCGGAAACGGGCCAGGCGACCGGCCTCAATCAGTGCGGCTTTATTGAAGTGGCTACCGACCCGGACCGGCTCGAAGAATTCCGCCGAGCATCGGCCTTCAACCGCTATTGTGATATCGACGTGCAGGAAATTTCACCCCGCGAGGTACAGGAGCTTTTTCCCCTGGCCGACGTCGACGATGTGCTGGCAGGGTTTTATGTGGCGGACGATGGCCGGGTGAACCCGGTAGATGTCACCATGGCACTGGCCAAAGGCGCCAAGATGAAAGGCGTCAAAACCTTCACCGGGATTGCCGCTACAGGCATCACTCGGCACAACGGCCGCGCTACAGGCGTTATCACCGACCAAGGCACCATCGCCTGCGAGTACGTGGTGAATTGCGCCGGCATGTGGGCGCGCCAGTTTGGTGAGGAGCACGGCGTGGTGATTCCCAACCAGGCCGCCGAGCACTACTACCTGATTACCGAATCGATTCCCGGCATCAGCAACAGCTGGCCGGTACTGGAAGACCCATCAAAATACGGCTACTACCGCGAGGAAGGCGGCGGCATGATGGTGGGGCTATTCGAGGGTCACGCCGCTCCCTGGCGGGTGGAGGGCATCCCTCGGGATTTCTCCTTTGGTGAACTCGAGCCCGACTGGGAGCGCATGACGCCCTACCTGGAAGCAGCCATGAGCCGGGTACCCGTCACACTTGACTCAGGCATCAAGAAATTTTTCTGCGGACCGGAAAGCTTCACGCCTGACCTCTCGCCCCTAATCGGCGAAGCCCCTGAACTCCAGAACTACTTTGTGGCCGCCGGCATGAACTCGCTGGGCATTCTCACCGGCGGCGGCATGGGTCGGGTACTGGCGCACTGGATTCTCAACGGCCAGCCCGATGTTGATGTAACTGGGTTCAATATTGACCGCGCAGCTCGCTACCAGGCCAACCCGGATTTCCGCCGGGATCGCGGCAAAGAGACGCTCAGCCTCATGTACAAGTGCCACTACCCGACCAAAGCCATTGAGACGGCACGCAATGCCAAGCGCTCTGCGCTACACGATCGTCTCGCAGCCCAGGGCGCCTACTTTACCGAAACCAGCGGCTGGGAATCGCCAGCATGGTTTGCCGCGCCCGGGGAAACACCCACCGAAGGTGAGCTGTCGTTTGGGCGCATGCACTGGTGGCCTCACTGGGAAGCGGAGCACCGCGCCTGCCGCGAGGGTGTGATTTTGATGGACATGAGCTTCATGTCGAAGTTTATGGTGCAAGGCCGTGATGCCGGCACCGTACTGGACCGGGTATCCGCTAATCGTGTTAACGGCGCATGCGGCCGCATTACCTACACCCAATGGCTGAACGAGGCAGGACTGCTGGAAGGCGATCTCACCGTCACCAAGCTCGAGGAAGACAAATTCCTGGTGGTAGTGGCCGACACCATGCACCGCCACACCGAGACCTGGCTGCGCAGGCATATTGAAGACGACGAATTCGCCACCGTCACCGACGTCACCGGCGCCCTCACCCAGATCAACATCCAGGGTCCGCGCAGCCGCGAACTGCTGCAATCTGTCACCTCTGTCGACATGAGTAATGACGCCTTCCCATTCCGCGATGCCCACGATATCGATATCGGCTACGGCCGCGCCCTGTGTATTCGCATTACCTATGTCGGTGAACTGGGCTACGAACTGTACGTGCCCTGTGAATTTGCCCTCACCGTGTATGACAAGCTGGTGGAAGCCGGCGACGCTTATGGTCTCACACATGCCGGCCTGCGCGCCCTGGGCAGCCTGCGCCTGGAAAAAGGCTACCGCGACTACGGCCACGATATCGACAACACCGACAATGCCTTTGATACCGGCTTGGGCTTTGCTGTGGCCCTGAACAAAGAGGCGGACTTCATCGGCCGCGAGGCGGCCCAGGCATTCAAAGACGCGGCCCCTTATCAGCAGCGCCTGGTCTCAGTATTGGTGGAGGACCCGCAACCCATGCTGTGGCATGCGGAAGTGATTTACCGCAACGGCGTGCGCGTGGGCTACATCCGCGCCGGCAGCTATGGTCATACGCTGGGCGGCGCAGTAGGTTTAGCCATGATCGAAGCTGATGAGGTTGTCGACAGTGCCTATCTTGATAGCGGTGACTGGGAAATCGAGATCGCGGACCAGCGCTATCCCTGCCGCTGCTCGCTAAAACCTCTTTACGATGCGGAGATGGCACGCATCCGCGCGTGAATCAGTATCTAGCAAGGTCTTCATCGCAACATCCATCCAGAGCACGAAACGGCATTACGTGATACGGTTTCCACTTTCGCCTACAAAGCGGTTATCGGGCATCCTGTCCAAAAAGTTTCGTGTCAGCTTTGAATTGAACACCTTATCTACCTCTAGGTAAGGGAGATTCGAAAGGTGTGGATGGGTTAGCGTTGCTTGTACTGAGTGCGGCAGTAGCCGCGCGAGATCTCCGGACTGCGCAACTCCTGGTGTTTGGTATTCCTGCCGCTGACGCGCGCCCGCCAGCGTTTAAAGGATGCAGGCTTGAGATGGCGCCGCATAAACGCAATCACTTCGCTCTCGCCCATCCCAAATTGCTCGTGAATAGCTTCAAAAGGTGTCCTGTCCTCCCAGGACATTTCGATAATTCGCGATTGTTCGTCTTCAGTGAATGTCATAGTGCGTGAATGTCTCAATGGGCAACGTTAGATGCAAAGTGTCGACTGTATATACGGTCGTAAGCTCCTATTGGAGCTAGGGTCGCCGCGTCACACAACAAAAAACTGAATCCCAAGGAATAAACAGCCACAACGGTGGATATAACGAGGTTAGTGGCTGTACGCCCAGGATTGCTGCAACAGACTACTTACGCTGTCCGCTATCGCCTAATTGCGGTCTTTTGGTATCGTTTCGCAAACGTCCGCTTTCGTCCACAAAGCGGCCGTTTGATTGCCTAAGCCGAATAAGCTTCTATCGCCTAATTCCTGCCTTCTAGCGAGCTTTAATCGGACGCGGCACTGGTCAAAAAATCGTGAATACAGGCAATTGCGCATGATTGAATGAGTTTGACAGTGTCAAATACTTAGATTATTGTCGAAAAAAGTCTAAAAGCACAATGGGGCGTAGAAAACGGATGTTTTCAATAAAGCGTTTTTGCTCTCTTCTTCTGGTGACTGTTTCTGTAAGCGCGATGGCCCAAACGTCATTTGTGTTGGGTGAAGCTAGATGGGGTCAAGCCACCTGGGGTGCAAGCACCAGTGGGCCTGCAGGTGCAGCCCCCATACCTGCCATGCCGATTGAGGGTTTGGCTGCACTGGTCGCTCTCATGGCGTTGCTGCCTTTCTGGAAGGCCTTTAGGCCGCTATTGAAGCGCAAGCGCCTAACAAAACAATCGCTACCCATCAAATAAAACGACGCCCACGCTGATATGCAGGTAGGTCGTCACACAGCTAATTAGTAATAAATAGGATTGAAGGATGAAACAGAGCCAACACCGGTGCTTAGTTGTGACTGTATCAATACTGCTCTCTGGCGCTCTGTCGCCCATAGCGAACGCGCAGGTTACAGTGCCCAATGTGTTTGAGAATGGCCAAGTCGCCGATGCCGACGAGGTGAACGAAAACTTCAAGGCGCTGGCCGATGGTATTAACAGCCTGCCTGCTGGTGCCAAAGGTGAACAGGGCGAACAGGGCGTACCAGGTGCGGCTGGAGCAGATGGAGCACCGGGAGCAGATGGAGCACCGGGAGCAGATGGAGCGCCGGGTGATTCCTGCACCGTTTCCGAATGCGCCGCGTCCGCCACGGCAACGCTTACCTGCGGCGACAACACCTCCGTTGAGGTGCCTTGCGTTAAAGGGTATAAGACCGTTTTTATCTCCAGCGGCTTATACGATGGCAACCGCGGCGGACTCGTGGGCGCGGATGCTTTATGCCAGGGGCTTGCGAATGCCGCTGGTCTTGATGGCACCTACTTGGCCTGGCTCGCGGACAATACCGGATCTCCGTCGACCCGTTTCTCGTTACCCCAAGACCTCCCTTACCGTCAGGTAAATGGTCTCGAGGTCGCGAGTTCGTACCAAGATTTATTTCAATGCAACAAAAACCCACCGCAAAATCAGTGCCTTTTCAACGATATACAAATCGACGAGTACGGTAATACCACTGTACCTTCTCGCGTCTGGTCGAATGTTGATCCTAATACCGGGAACGCTGTATCGACCGATCCGGCTGCACATTGCGAGTCCTGGGGACAGCTTTTTAGTTCCACCGGAAACATGGGCGCTTCTGGGTTGGGGCCGATCTTTACATGGACCGAAAACGAAAACCGTACATGCGAGTCTAACGGTCGTCTTTATTGTTTTGAACAATAGCCACGCATCGGCAGCGCCTCATGTCACGGTGCGGGTGATAGCCCGCGCGTGGTCCGGGTGAGGGCTTTCTGTTCGACCAGCACCTGCGTCCCGGGCAAACCCGCACACACCCAACGCCACCAGCGTGTTGCGTAAACCCCAATGCGGGCTTGGCCCGCACCTTGCTCATAAAGCTGGGTGATTCGCTCACGAAAACACGCGATGGTGTCCTTGGCTGGCGTCACGCCAGCACGGGTGTGGTGGTAGCCCAGAAACGTAAAGCCCCGGTCTATCTTGCCCACCCAGGTTTTGTCTGGATGGGTGCTGAGTTTGAGCTGCTGCAAGGTCTGCTGGATTAGGCGAATACCCCGCCTGAGTTGGTGACGGCGAGGCGTCATGATGACCCAGTCATCCATGTAACGCACATAGGCAATTCCAGCGCGGTCCATCACATCATCCAATGGCTTGAGATAGATGGCCGCTAAGAGCGGACTCAGGGGCGAGCCCCGGCCTATGCCTTTTTTGATGACGTTAAAGATGCCACCCGATTCCACCGTGCGGCCAATGACCTGCGTGAGTAGCCGCAACACCGCTTTATCGGGCACCAGCGCATCCAGCTGTTGCAACAACACGGTGTGGTCGATGTTCTCGTAGTAACCCTTGACGTCGGAGCGAAAGACAAACTGATTCTGCGGCAGTTTAGCGCGCAACCAACGCAGCGCCCCCTTCAGGCCTCCCTGGCCTTTTACATGAGTACAGCGCGGCGAGACCGGCAAGGCTGAGCCCAGTACCATCGCCATCGCTTTCTGTACCAGGGCATCTTCGGCACACCACAGGTGGATGGGCTTGCCGTTGGCACTCAGCAGCCGCTGCTGCGGTCTAAAGTGATAGTTGCCGCTGCGCAGTTGCGCAATGAGTGCGGGGCGACGACTCTGCCAATGAAAACGCAGATGCCAAATATCGGCGTTGGCTGGGTAGCGACGGCGTTGCTGGCAGAGCCAGGCATAGGCTGCATCGATGGTGGCGTCATCGGCGATAGCGTCAAGCAGGGATGATGCGAGCTGTCTATTCATAGGGCGTTGCAAGCGCACAGAAGGCTCCGAGTTGAATCTTATAACAGCATAGACCCGTTTGCCCGCAGAGACAGGGTGCAGGCTTGAGTGCCCGCTGACTGCAACGACAGATATGCGATTTTATACCTCTGTCCCCAGATCGATATGATCTATGAGACTATAAAGCCGGCAAGAAAAGAAATTTGATCAACGTCCCCTTTGAGGTGATAGCGGACCTTTCTGGACACCTGGGCCATTTCGGCCCTTCAATGCCCGCTTTCGCCTAGTAGCCGACAGTTTCTGACTGAAAATGTAAATCTAAGTGACTTGATCGGCTATATAAAACTGACTTCGATTCCCCCAACATGCCGACCTCAAAGAGAATACTTGGGGTAGGAATTGGAAATGGATTGGTTGATGTCCGCCGAAGTGTACAAGTTCGTACTGATAGGGAGCTTTGTGTATGCGGCATTGATTCTGGTCGGCGCTTTTATGACCGAGGCTCCATATGGGAAGCTGGGGGCGGAGCGTGGAGGAATCAACCTTTCACCGAGACTTGGGTGGTTTCTTATGGAGTTACCCGCAACGCTGAGTTTTGTCTGGTTCTATATACATGGGAAGAATGCCCAAGCCTTGGTCCCGATGATTTTTCTGGGTATATGGTTGGTTCACTATGGTAATAGAGGTTTCATCTTTCCTCTGTTGATGCGAGTTGCCAAAGGTTCGAAAGGAACTTTCTCGATCATCGTGGTGGTCTCTGGCTGGCTTGTAACTACTCTCCACGGCTACCTCAATGCGGTCTTCATCTCACACCTGAGTACGCACATCACCGCAGAGTGGCTGTCAGACCCTCGATTCATCATCGGTATTGCCATCTATATTTGTGGCTTCCTCCTTAATCTGCAGTCCGATTCGATCATTCGCAATCTTCGGAGTCGACAAGAAGTTGAATCTGGGGAGAAAGTTTATCGGGTACCAGAAGGAGGATTATTCAAGTACGTTACCAATCCTAGTTATTTCAGCGAACTGCTCTCATTCACGGGGTTCGCGATTGCCACTTGGTCGCTGGGAGCAGTTTTCGTGCTCGCAGTGAGTGCGGCTAACTTGATCCCGAGAGCATTCCAGGTGCATCATTGGTATCAGGAGAAATTTCCCGACTACCCGCGCGAGCGGAAGGTGCTAATCCCGTTCATCATCTAGGTTAAATCTGTGCGAAAAGTGGATTAGTTGAGTAGTCGGGTTTAATTGGAAGCGGAAGTCGCGCGGCGGTTGAGAAAGCGTCCGCTTCTGACCCTAAGCTACCAGTCGATAAATGGATATCCCTGAACGGCAATGGATAGTGCAATAAAATCAGCATATATAGTTTTATTCTCGATGATCCTCTGGATGGGCGCTCTCATCGTGGTTCTTGCTGCAAATGATATCCCCGCATTCACCGCTTACCTTGGCTTTGCGCGAGGCGAGTCAGGCAATTTAATAAGCTGGCTTTGCGCACTTATCATCGCGGCCCTGTACATCAAGTCAGCGTCCAAAAATACCGACATTCGACGCTATCTTTTCAAGCTCGATTTTTTGAAGGCCGCGGCGATTGTTGCAGCTGTGTGTGCGGGCATCGTTGAAGAAATGGTGTTTCGAAAGTGGATAATGGACTATTTGCACGGCAAAAATTTTTCTATCTACTTGCAAATTGTATTGTCTGGATTGGCCTTTGGCCTGGCCCACCTCTTGTGGGGTCTTAGGAACTACAAGGCAGGAATCAATGCCGCTTTATCCACGACGATTCTAGGTACAGCCCTGGCTTGCGTCTATGTCATTGGCGATCGTAGCTTGGCACCTTGCATCGCTGCCCATTTTATCATCACAGCCATGATTGAACCGGGACTAGTTATTTCTGCGGCTAGAGACAGGCTAGGCTTTTGGTCTGAGAAATCAGAATGATCTTTGGCTGGGGGCGAGTGTAAGCCGGGTAGTGGCCTCCATATGATTCCTTGTGAAGGTGCGGTATTTTTCGTCAGCGAGATTCAAACCAAAGGCTCCCAGGATAACAAGTGATGGCTCCTGCCATGCGGGAGTGATCGGCATAAATTGTTCACGGAGAGCTCCGATTTTTCATTCCAAAATCCGCTGCGTCACCTACACTTTTTACTAGACATTTCCAAGGCAGCTTCCCATCAACCCATGATCGACTATGTAGCCACCTTTGTTACCTTCTTCGCCGTTATCGACCCCATAGGCACTGTGCCGGTATTTATTGCCGTCACTGCCGGCATGGAACAGCGCGACAGGGCAAAAGCGGCCATGCAGGCCATTCTGGTCGCCGCAGCAGTGCTGGTATTTTTCGTCACGGTAGGCGAGTTAATCCTGGTGGCAATCGGCATTCCTTTACCGGCATTCGAAATTGCGGGAGGCATCGTCTTATTCCTGTTTGCCCTGACCATGATTTTTGGCGACAGCAAACCCGATGAAGAACTGAAAATGCTTGCCCCGAAACAGAACCACGCCATATTTCCTCTCGCTGTACCCTCCATCGCCAGCCCCGGCGCCATGCTCGCGGCGGTCATGCAAACTGAGAATGCGGTTTACAGCATCACCGACCAGATGCAGGTCGCACTGGTGATTTTCGCTGTATTGCTTGTCGCGCTGATTCTGATGCTGGGCTCCAATCTGATTTCGCGCATAATCGGGCTCGCCGGTGCCAGCGTCGTGAGCCGGGTTATGGGGCTGATTCTCTCCGCCGTTGCGGTCACCAGCGTGTTATCAGGTATCGACTCTTACTTCGGTCTCGGCCCTGCGGCCTAATGCAGGTTCGCATCACCCATTCATCAGGACATATCTAGCGGAAAAGAGAGAGCATCATGAAAGTTCACTATCTCGAAATCGGCACCCACGACATTGATGCGGTATGCCATGCCTGTGAGCTGTCCCAGAGAGTCAGCTTTAGTGCACCGGATGAACTGCTCGGCGGCGCCCGCACTGCCACACTGTCAGATGACTCGATCGTTGGAGTCCGCGGCCCTTTCAGGGAGACAGAGGCAACTTTGGTGCGCCCATACTGGCTGGTTGAAGACATCGATGAGGCGATCGCCCATGTCGCCGCTGCCGGCGCCGGGATCGCCATGCCACCGATGACCGTGCCCGGGAAAGGCTCGTTTGCTATCTATATTCAAGGCGGCAATGACCACGGTTTGTGGCAACTCTAGGAACAGAGGCAGGCGAATGTATCACTACCAGGGCGAGTGTCGCTGCGGTTCAGCGACACTTGATCTGTCATTGCCGAAACCGCTGAGCGAGTATTCGCCGCGCGCTTGTGACTGCAGCTTCTGCACCCGGCGAGGTGCTGCTTATCTTTCCGATCCAGCGGGGCAACTCACAGTAACGTTCGCGGCTGAACCGCCACAAGTTCGGCAGGGGTCAGACCAGGCTGTTTTTCTGCTCTGCCCTAACTGTGAGCGCCTGATTTGTGGCGTCATCGCCGATGGCGATGGCTACATTGGCGCCATTAACTGTCAGGCCAGCGCAATGTTTGACGTGACACTGCCATCCACGCCAGCATCGCCCCAGCAGCTGAGCGCAACCGAGACACTGACGCGCTGGCGCCAGGTGTGGTTTCCTGTAATGCTGAACCCGCCGTTAATGCTGGCCCAATCCGCTTACGAGCACCAGGCACCTATTTCCGTAAATCCCACCACCAAGGTACGCTGTGACCGCGATGACTGAGCTCAGGGAAGCAACCACTACCGATGCCGAAGCCATTGCAGGTTTTGCCGAGTACGCGTTCAGAGACGCATTTGCGTCATCCAACTCAATGGAGGATATGGACCTGTATTGTCGGAAAAGCTTTGGCAAAGATATTCAACAAAGCGAGATCGAGCACCCACATAGCAGCACGCTGCTGTATTTAGAGAATGGGAAAATCGCCGGCTACGCGTACTTACGTGTCGACACCCATCTCAACTGCATCGACGCAGCCAGCTCAATGGAAATTCAACGTCTGTATGTGCACAGCCAATGGCATGGTAGGGGCGTGGCGCAGGCGCTGATGGAGGCTTGTATTGAGCAGGCTGAATCGGCGGGTGCCGGGGTGCTTTGGCTCTGTGTGTGGGAAGAAAACCCGCGCGCGATTGCGTTCTACCGTAAGCACGGCTTTCACCCGGTTGGTGGTAATACGTTCATGCTCGGCACAGATCTGCAGCAGGATCTGGTTATGCTGCGACCGATAGGCCCAGGGGGCGAAAGCGCAACCACGTCGCCCGTTTAGCGCGCTTTCAAAATCGCCTGCGCTGCATTACGACCTGGCAGCCCGCTGACGCCGCCACCAGGATGCGCACCAGAACCACAGAGATAAACCCCTTCCACGGGCATCTTGTAAGCTGCGTAGCCAGGAATCGGACGCAATGAATAGAACTGATCCAGGTGCAGTGCACCATGGAATATATCGCCGCCCACCATGTTCAGGTCACGCTCGATGTCCAGCGGTGTCTTGATCTGACGGCCCACCACAGACGCCCTGAAATTCGGCGCATACTGGTCGATCGTACCAATAATCTGGTCGGCCACCTCATCGCGAACCTCATCCCAACTGCGACCGTCGGGCAGATGACGCTGAAAATGTTGACAGAACAGCGATGCCACATGGCCGCCCGCCGGCGCCAGTGAATCGTCCTGGGTGGAAGGCACCTGCATGGAAATGACCGGGCGCTTCGACCAGCCATCGTTCCTGGCATCAAAGTAGGCGTTCTGGATGTATTGCAGTGAGGGGCTTACTTCAATAGCCCCCTTGAAGTGTTCCTCACCACGTCCGGCCATCGAGGTGAATTGCGGAAGCTCAGACAGCGCCACATTCATCCGGAATGTAGCAGAGTGACTGCGATACCCCTGAATCCGCCGCTGGTCCGCCTCATCGAGAAGTTCCACGTCCAGAAGGCGTTGCAATAGCACCTGCGGGTGAACACTGGCGGCCACATGGCGCGCAGTAATGGTCCGGCCATCGGCAGTTTCGACACCGACGGCCCTGCCCTTTTCAACCACAATGCGATTCACCGGACACTCGGTTTCGATGGTCGCCCCGCGGCTGCGCGCAAACGAGGCCATCGCCTCGGTAATCGCCCCCATGCCTCCGCGGGCAATCCCCCAGGCGCCAGCCCGGCCCTTTACTTCGCCAAACGCGTGGTGCAGCAGTACGTAAGCCGTGCCGGCCTGGTAGGGCTCAGCAAAGTTGCCAATCACCCCTTCCAGCCCGAGCACCCCCTTAAGCGCCTCGCCTTCAAACCACATGTCCAGGTAATCACCCAGGGAGCGGGTCATCAGTTCCGCGAGTACCGCCTGATGACGACCATCAAGTTTACGCATCACGTTGCCGGCTTTGAGGAGGCCGACCAGGTCACCCCAGCCGCCACCGACATTGGGCGGAGCCTGGGTGGCCAGCGCACGCAGGGCAATCGCCACTTCGGCGATCTCTGCGTCGAAGGCATCAATGCGATCGGCATCACGCCGGGAAAAACGGGCAATCTCGCGACGCGCCTGCTCGCCGTCGCGAGTCATGAGCAAGTGATCATTATCCAGCAGGCTGAGTGTGCCGGCAGGACGCTCCATGATCTCCAATCCGTGTTGCTCCAACTGCAGGTCAGCGATCACCTGGGGATGTAGCAGACTGACCGAGTAAGAATATACCGAGTTGCGAAAGCCGGGGTGGAACTCTTCGGTCACCGCGGCCCCGCCTATTTTGGAGCGGGCCTCCAGTACCGTTACCTTAAGTCCCTTGCGGGCGAGATAACCGGCGCAGGTCAGGCCGTTGTGCCCGCCCCCGACAATAACAACATCGACGTCTGGTGTACTCACTGATCCCTGCCCCCTGCGCTTAAAAAACCAGTATACCCGCGACGACGCTGACGGCCTCCGTGCCGACCGGCTAGGAAGATCACAGCTCGGGCCTGTGATTCACTCGCTACACACTTGCACGCAGTGTCGTCATATAGAACCAACGGGAGATCTTACTCATGCCAGAAATCAGCGTACAACATCAATGTGCCTCTCTCACCGGACTCGTCGAAGTAGACAGCTTCGGTGACCCGGTAGGCCCCCTGCCCCTGCAGACCGATGCCGGCTTTTTCAACGGTGAATTTGAAGGCGCCAAAATGGTGACAGGCACCTGGGAATGTGAGGTGGGCACTCTGCAGCTGGACCTGGATCTGGTGGAATTCTGCCACCTGCTGGAAGGCCACTGGCGCCTCACCTCGGAATCCGGCCAGGTCACCGACATCAAGGCCGGCGACAGCTGGGTCTTTCCCCGGGGCTGGAAAGGCACCGCCGAGGTCATCGAGAAGGTGCGCAAGGTGTACATGATGCTGTACACCGAATAACTCCCTCAGGGATCAGGCGTGCCGGCGTCCTTTTCAAGTGACGCCTGGTGCGCTTCCACCGTCTCCCACAGGGGCCCATCCACCCAGGTATCATCCAGGTAGAACTTCTCCGGCTCCTCTTCTTTCGGATCCACAATCAGGTTGTAGTACGAGGGATATGCCATGTTCATAATTGCATAGCTGTCCTCGTCGATTTCCTTGATCAGCATCTTCCAGTTACGCCACTTGGCGCCAAAGAGTTCGTTGCCAATGTAGATAACCATTGATTCCCGGGCCGATTTGGGCGCGCTGCCCTTGAAGAAATCTGACTGGTCAACACCGTCCAGCATGCGATCATCGGGCAGTTCGCCACCTGCGAAGTTCGCAAGGGTGGGAAACACGTCGATTATGTGCACAATGTCGTTGGATACCTGACCGGCGGGAATGACTCCGGGATAGCGGATCAGAAACGGCACTCGCAGCGATCCTTCATAGGGTGAAAACATTGTGCCGCGCCAGGGGCCGGTAAAACCGAAGGAACGTTTAATGCCCTCGCGGCCGTTATCAGCAGAAAAGATCACAATGGTGTTCTCAGCCACGCCCAATTTTTCCAGCGTCGCCAACACATCGCCTACATATGTGTCCGTCTGTGCAAGCACATCGGCGAAGCTGCCATTGCCGGTTTTACCCTTGAAATCAGGATGCGCATCCACCGGCTCATGGGTTTGTGTATAAGGCAGATAGGCGAAAAACGGCTTGCCCGCCTTGGCCTCTCGCTCGATAAAATCAATAGCCCGATCGGTAATCTCCCGATCAATGGTGGCGCGCTTGGCGCGGCCATACAGTTCGTGTTTCTTCGGCGTCTCACCGCGCTTGGCGGTCATCACCCGGGTCAGCTCTACGCCGGCATCGGCCTGGAAACTGTCGCTGTCGGGCCAGAATGCCTGGTCGGAGGAGTTGGGAATACCGTACCACTCGTCAAACCCCTGATCAGTGGGGTATCGATTCTTGCCTGTACCCAGATGCCACTTGCCAAACATCCCGGTGCTGTAACCGGCCTCGGACAGCATTTCCGCCAGGGTGACCTCCCAGGGCGTAATGCCATACCAAATGCCGCGCGGTTCACCTTCAGCACGCAGCCGGGTCCGAATGCCGTAACGCCCCGTCATCAAGGCCGCGCGCGAGGGTGTGCACTCCGCCTCCACGTTAAAGTTGGTCAGCTGAAAACCCTGATGGGCAATGCTGTCGATATTCGGCGTAGGGGCGCCGCGCAACGCGCCTCCACCATACACCCCAACCTCGCCATAGCCGAAGTTGTCCATCAGCAGCAGCACGATATTGGGTTTGGCGGCACTACCGGGTGCTGCACCCGCGAAGGTACAGCACAAACCCAGGCAAACCCCGGTCAACATGTTCACTAGCGTCTTATTCACGTTAAAGCACGTCCTTTACTTTGAAGTACGCCATGCCCACTGCGAGCGCGGGGCGCCGCAGGTATTTACCGCCAGGGAAGGGCCAGTGGGGAATGCGGGAAAATATATCAAAGTCGTCGGGCTTGCCGTCGATCATGTCCGCGGTAATTTTCGCCATCATGTGGGTGGGCGCCACGCCGTGTCCGGAGTAAGCCTGTATATAGGCGATGTTGTCCGCCAGTCGCCCCAATTGCGGCATGCGATTCAGGCCGATACCCATCTGGCCACTCCAGCCGTAATCGATGGGAATGCCGGTCAGCTCCGGGAAGACCTTTTCCATCTTGCGACGGATGGTCCCTTCCAGGTCCTTGGGTTCCAGCCCGGTGTAATTAGACAAGCCACCAAACAGCATCCGCCGGTCAGCGGAGAGGCGAAAATAGTCGAGCGCCGTGCGCGGATCGCACACTGCCACATTACCCGGCATAAGCTGCTGGGCCATACTCTCCGGCAATGGTGCCGTAGCGACCACTGAGCTGTTGGAGGGCAACACGCGGGTCGCCAGTTTGGGAATCAGGCCGCCCATATACGCATTGCCCGCCAGCACCACCTTCTTGGCCAACACGCTGCCCTCATCCGTGCGCACCCTAACCCGCTGGCCCTGCACAATTTCCTGAACCCGTGACTGCTCAAATATTCTGGCACCGCCGCGTTCTGCAGCGCGGGCCTCGCCAATACACAGGTTGAGCGGATGCACATGCCCATTGGCGGTATTCATCAAACCACCGAGATAGGCATCACTGTTGACGTACTCCTTGAGTTCATCGCGATCAAGCAAACGGTACTCATGAGGATTGCCAATCTCTTTTTCGAAATCGCGCCACTCGGCAAATTGTTTGAGGTGCCGGGGCTTCAGCGCGACATCGCAGTAACCCCAGGTGAGGTCACAATCAATGCCATACTTCTCCACACGCTCGCGAATAATATCCCGGGCCGCAATGCCCATACGGTAGATCGCCTTGACGCCAGCGGCTCCGATCTGTTTTTCAAAACGCTCCGGATCGTGGCCGATGCCACCAATCACCTGACCGCCGTTGCGACCGCTTGCGCCCCAGCTGATGCGGTTGGCTTCGAGTAACACCACATCGTAGCCTTTCTCTACCAACTCCACCGCGGTGTTTACCCCGGTAAAGCCCCCCCCACCACCACGACATCGGCCTCGATGTCGTTCTCCAGGCGTGGGTAGGCCGTTTGCCAGTTGGCAGATGCTGCGTAATAAGAGCCCGTGTGCTCACGGGTTTCAGCGGTTTTTTTGAGTCCGAACATGACCTGTTCCTCCTGCTATCAATGTCTGCCCGCTACACGCGAGCGCACTTGTCTGATTCAGCAGATCGAGGCGGGGTCTTCGTCTTCGCCCTGAAAGATATTTTGCCAGGCCGCAGGTGTGCAGACCCAGTGACTCCAGGCAACAAAGGGGGGGTAATGTCTGCGCGATTTTTCATTCGTGCACCGTTACTAACTGGTTACTATTGAGCAACAGCCGCACAGCCAAGTCAATTCTATCGGCTTGCTCCAGCCCTATACGTCAGGTAGACGGGCGCGTAGCGAGAGGATTATCTACGCTGTTGATAAAAGTAGGATATAGGCAAGGAGCCTTTTATCATCATGAATAACAAGACGGCGACAGAAGTCGATACGTTTCTGGAGCAGCATCCGGACATTCAGATGCTGGAACTGCTCATGCCTGACATTAACGGCATTCTTCGCTGTAAGCGCATTCACCGACGCGAGTTCGATCTGCTCTTCGACAACAAATTCAAAGCTCCACTGAGCGTACCGCTGCTGGGCATGAGTGGTGATCTGTACGACGAAGGCCTGGACCACTCCTTGCTGGCCGGTGACCCCGATCAGCTGCTCCTGCCCATTCCCGGCACCCTCGCTCGAATTCCCTGGCTTGCGTCATCCACGGCGCAGGTACTCACGCGTTTTGTCGATATGCAGATGCAGCCCTCATGGCCCGATCCACGCAACGTACTGATGCGGGTACTCGAAAGGTACCGGGAAGCCGGCCTGCGTCCGGTCGTGGCCACTGAGCTGGAGTTTTACCTGTTGGCCCCTGGCACAGAAGGTAGTCCGCAACCGTTGAAGGGCAATATCCCTGGCACTGGACGCGTACAACAGGGTATTCAATATTGCATGGCTGACGATCTGATCGACTGCGACGCCTTTCTCGACGATGTGCGCAAGGCCTGTGACCTGCAGAACGTGCCCCTGACGGCAATCCATTCCGAATTTGCCTCCGGCCAATGGGAAATCAATACCCATCATACTGAAGACCCGCTCGAGGCTTGTGATCACGGCATGTTGCTCAAGCGCATTGTTAAAGGTGTAGCCCGCAAGCACGGCATGGGGGCGACCTTCATGGCCAAGCCCTTTGCCGATATCGCCGGCAATGGGCTGCATATTCACGCCAGCATTTACGACGCCGACGGCAACAATATTTTTGCCTGCGACGCAGGCGGTCCGCCCGAGCATTACAGCGACACATTGCGCCATGCCATTGGTGGCCTGGCAGACACCATGGACGAGGCCATGGCCATATTCGCCCCCAATGCCAACTCGTATCGTCGCTTCAAGCCAGGCGCTTTCGCGCCATCCTCACCGACCTGGGGCTATAACCATCGCGAAGTTGCCCTGCGCATCCCTGTGTCGTCTGAACATAACCGGCGGGTGGAACATCGTGTAGCTGGCGCAGATGCAAACACCTACCTGGTCACCGCCGCGGTACTGGCAGGTATGCTCCACGGTATTACCCATCAGTCTGATCCCGGCGAACCGGTACCGGTAGATGCCGACCTATCCGAGGCAGAAGTCACTCTACCCCGGCGCTGGGATGCAGCTCTGGAGTATTTTCGTAAAGGGAGTATCTTGAAAGACTATCTGGGTGCTACTTACTGCTCTACCTTCGCCGCGCTGCGTCAGGGTGAGAGTGACGACTACAATGGCCAGGTTCCCGACCTGGACTATGAGTGGTATCTCAGAGCGCTGTAAATAGCGCTGCCGGCCAGATTATTTCTTTTCATTGAGGGATTCGCGTCGGTACTGAGCGGGAGTAAGGCCGGTGCTTTTCTTGAAGGCCGCATAAAAGGTTGAGGTGGAGTTAAACCCTACCGCCAGTGCAACATCGAGAATTGAGGGCGACGCACTTTCATCCTGCACCAGGATGTTCGTCGCCTCCTGCACCCGATAGCGATTGATAAAGTCGAAGAAGCTGACACCGTGTCCCTCGTTAATCGCCTGGGAGAGGTGATTGATCGAACAGCCAAGCCGGGTGGCAAGTTCAGGCAGTGACAGGTGCGAATCGAGGAACAACTGCTCTTTTTCCATTGCGTCCAACAGCCTCGTCAATACTGCCTGCCTCGCTGCGGGGTTAAGACCCGACTTTGCATAACGGCTGCCACCAGCCTCACCACTCCTGCGGCGCGAGACTAGTTCCGGATCGCGGTAGTAATCCTCGATGAGACCGGCGCCCTCCCCGTCCATCGTTATGAACTCGGCGCCCATCCAACCGCCCTCGCCATTTTCGCCGTCAGGGCATGCACGGTACTGGAATGCGATGGAGCTCTCCCCGGAGAGCACCTCACCCACCAGGGTGTAGTAGTTTGTATCGTTGGCGAAGTACTGCTTTAGATGCCTCACGAGATCGTCGCGGTTCATCTGCTGCTGTGTGGGTATGTCGAAGTAGGTCCCCCCCTTTGCCAGGTGCTCAGCCACACCGGCGGGGTCGTGTTGATTCCAGGCGTCTATATAACTCGCTACAAAATCTGCGCTTACCATGCGAATGCCCTTTTATTTTATGGGTCTAATTCTATGCATATTCCATACCGGGTGCTACCTCGCGTGTCACGCGCCCGCGACCCGGTCTGGAGGTACGTAATCAAAGATAAAGTTAATCCTGTCGTCCGCACCCTTGTTCATCACGCTGTGGGTTTTCTGGTTATTAATTTCATAGGCATGCCCCACCGTCATCCGATATGGTTGACCGGCCACTGTATAGCGCACCCGGGTGTTGGTCTTTATCGGGATATGAATTCGGTGGCCGGAATGGAACGACGGATGGTGATCCCGGTGCGGTGTGATCACCTCCCCTGGGAGCAGCTTGGCTGCCATGGCGCGAATGATGGTGCCACCCGGTGCATAATGGGTATTCACAATCTCGTTCATCAGCGGTACAGCCAAATCACTGAGCCACTCCCAACCCGACTCACGACTGACCGTGATATCCGGCCAGCCTTCACCATCGGTGAAAATGAGAACCACGGATTCGGTGCGTCGATGCACGTCATAGTCCTGCTGTCGCTGGCGGTTCGCCTCCCAGGCGGCCTGCGGCAATGCCAGGATCGCATCCGACAGCGCAACCTGATCGACCGGGCCAAGATCCTTGAGTGCTACTTCGATATCCATCGTTTTTCCCAAAGCAAAGGGCGCGTGCTTTCACACAACAATTCATACTATAACGGGAGACCTGTCGCCGGCGCAAAGGCATAATAGCCTGCACAACAACTTCCGTGAGTCACTATGAATACAGCGCTTCCTACCGTGATCGCCACCTCTGTCGTTCGCGGCTCTCACCAGGGGGAAAGTCACGGGGGTGTCTATACGATCGACTTCAATAACTGCGCCGTGACCCAGCACATCGACTGGAACACCACAGACATCGACTTCGCCGGGCGAGGTGCCGACCGCGGTTTGCGAGGCATCGCCTTTGACCGCGACCATATTTTTATCGCCGCTTCCGACGAACTTTTTTGCTTCGATCCGGAGTTCAATCAGGTGGGCGCCTGGCGCAACCCCTATCTAAAACACTGTCACGAAATCTGTGTCTACCAGCGCATGCTGTTTCTGACCTCGACGGGATTCGACAGCATTCTCGCCTTCGATCTCGACAAGCAAGCGTTCTCCTGGGGCTTTTACCTACAGAGTCAGGGTGGCCAGTGGAGTGGCTTCAGCTTCGACCCGCGCAGCGACAAGGGCCCGAAACCCAGCAATGCGAAGCACATCAACATGGTCCACGTTGATCGAGGCGGCATCTTCATTAGCGGCCTGCGTACAGGTGCTCTGCTGCGCAATAGTGGCGGCTCAGGCGTGACCGCCCTGTGCAGCCTGCCGCAAGGCTGTCATAACGCGCGGCCCTTCGGTGAGGGCATTCTGCTGAATGACACACAGGCGGACTGCCTGCGCCATGTGCCCCATGTCGGTGCACAGCGCGCCTTCAAGGTGCCGCAATACGCCGAGGAAAGTATTGAGTTTGCCGGTGTGGACACATCGCGTATCGCCCGCCAGGGCTTCGGCCGCGGGCTCTGCGTCATTGACGGGACGACTATCGCCGGTGGCTCGTCGCCGTCCACTGTGACCCTTCACGACCTGGAGACCGGCGCGACTCTGGCAAGTATTAATCTGACCATGGACATCCGCAACGCGATCCACGGCCTCGAACTCTGGCCCTACTGAGGCTCAAACGGGCGGCTAGCCGCCCGGACCGCCCCAGCGCTTCACGAACCGAATACCATATTCGCGGGGTCGGTTGACGTAAACCGGATCGACATGATCGCGACCCTCGTTAACGTTGACCTGCGACCAGCCACCTTGACGGGCGTGGCCATAAATAGCTCGCTCGTCTGTGAGGTTATAGACGAAGAGTGAGACGTCCCAGGTTCGGCCCTGTAGGCCCACCGTTAGATCACCAATATCATAGGACGGCATCGTAAACTGCGGATACGGGTTATCGTCGGTCAGCGGTGAGGGCTCAAGATTGCTCAGACGCTCGCCAGAGTAAGACCACTGGAGACGCGCGTAACCGTTGGCATCCGCGATCGGCACAGGGAAGCTGTACGATGCCCATGCTGCGCCAGTCCAGTCCGGGGTATTTGGAAGCTGAGAAGCCGATGGTATGTCGGTCGCCCCGTCACCGTCGGAATCGATATCGGTGTCAGTCTCTGCCTCCAACCACTGGGCATTGAAACCTAATTCAAGGTTATCAGTCACAGCCCAGTCGAACTCGGCGTTGAACCCTAGAATACTCGCGTCACCTGCATTTGACACCGCAACCTGGAAAGGCTGCCCACACACACCCGCGATGGATCCTCCATCCGGACAGGGCCTACTCGCTGGATCGGTCAATTCAAACTGGAAATCCTCCCAGTCCATGTAGAACAGCGTGGCTGCCAGGCGCACTGCACCGTTGGCCATGGTACTTCGATAACCGGCCTCGTAATTGATCATTTTATCGGGGTCAAATTTCTGAGGCGTAGCCGGTTCACCCCGCTGCCGATTGGTTCCGCCCGGTCTATAACCCTCTGAGTAAAGTGCATAGACCATACTGTCGTCGCTGAGGTTGTAGGCCACAGAAAACTTGGGTGCGATTTCCGAGTCATCACCCTTGAGCACGGCCGCATCCGCATCTGGCGCCGTCTCCGGCTGGCGCTGGATGTAGGTTGTCTCGTTCTCACGATCAAACCAGCGCGCTCCGGCGGTGAGGTCCCACCTCTCACCTACATGCCAGGTGACCTCGCCAAATACCGCCACCTGTTCAAAGTCGGAGGAACTGTTTGCATAGAAAGGCGCCGTTGCGTTCGGGTAGGACTCACCCGAGGCCCATTCAAACCAGTCTAGCGAAATGGTCTGTTGGTATAGGTCCTGTGCGTCTCCACGCCCATCCGCGTTGGCCGTGGGGTAACCGAAGAATTCCTCATAGGAATAGTTACTTTCCTCATAAAACGCCCCCACCAACCAATCGATCGTTTCTCCCGAGGAAAACAGCCGCAGTTCCTGGGCGAAACGGTCGCTAGTGGGGTCTTCATCGAAGGCTGAGAGGAAGTCGCCTTCCACTGTGGGCGCATTACAATACGCGCCTGCCTGGAACAGGACGCCACCTTCGGGAGGCAGGTAGTAGTAATCGCCATTGTAGTAACTGGAGTCGCCACCGTAGTTGATACAGTAGTAGGCTGAGTACGATTTCTGGTAGTTGGTCACGTCCTGAGTGAAGCTGCCCTCACTATCGTAATAGGAGGTAGCTGACACTAACTGAGCAAAACCTAGGTCACCCTCGATAACCAGCGAGCTGATATCGAATTCCACATCATAAAATTCCTCGTTGTAGCGATTGACCTCTAGGTCACCGACGTTTTCATCAAACACGGAATAGGACCCGGCATTAGTTTCCTGGTGCAGATAGCTGACCGTCGCCTGCCAGTTCTCGTTGATATTCCATAGCAGTGCGGCACGCCAGCCAGCGACTTCGAAGTCGTTGATGTCGTCCTCGACCACATCCGCATTGTTAAGGGTGCCCCAGTCGGCCGGTGAGCGGCCATAAGCGTTGTCAGTCTTGCGGTCGTTGGTGATCGTAGAGCCAAAGACATTGTCAACAAAACCGCCGTCCTCGGCGCCATAGGCAACAACACGCAGAGCCAGCGTATCATCCACGATAGGCAGGTTGACCACCAGCGAGCCGTCCCAACTGCTCTCGGCGTCACTGCCATCGCGGAAACTGCCATCGAACACCACTTCCCATGCCTGCGTGTCAGGCCGATTAGTGATGATCCGCAATGTGCCCGCCTGGGCGTCCGCACCGTAAAGTGTGCCCTGAGGGCCCGCCAGCGCCTCAACGCGGGCAACATCTACCATGCGAATATAGGGCTGCTGCCCCTGAGTGGTGACAGAGACTTCATCGAAGTAGACAGAAGAGGTTGACTGGACAACATAGCCCGGGTCAGAGGTCGCCCCACGAAATACAATATCGGTGATGCCTGCACCGAAATCGACGGTATTAATGGATGGGACAAAACGGCTGATGTCATTGACAGACCGCGTGCCGAGTTCGCGCAGGTCGTCTTCGCTCAAAGCCTGGACGCTGCCGGGAATATCCATTACGGACTCGGAGCGTTTACGGGCGGTGACAAGAATCTCCTCAAGTAACCTTGCTTCCGGATCCTCATTCTGCGCATAGGCCAAGGGAGACGTACCGAGGATAGCGGCAAGTGCCGAGGCCAGCGGAGCACGATTCAAGCCAGGAAGATTCTTCATAACCATTCACCTTTGAGTGTGATTTTTATTTTCGGCAACGTCCCACCATGCCGAGGTTCGCTTCTTCTCATAGCTGAATTTCGCAAACTTCGCCGACCCGAGCTACCTCGCCTATAGGTTCGGAACGGTTCGCAACCTAGCCCAGCCAGACCGCACTAGTTCAGTGCGTCGGGCCTGTCTTCAGGCGGCAATGCGCGCAGCAGGGGTTCCAGAACTTCTATCAAGTCACCCAGCTGCGGCTCGTATCGGCGCCACAGGTTGACCGAACTCGAATAAATCGGTTGGCGCACCTGCTCAGAACTCGCAGTCTTGACGGCCCGTTCCGTACGGTGGAACTCTACGCATCCCTGCTCAAATGGCAGGTCACAGTAAGCCAGCAGTCGTCGGACCTGGCCTTCAAGATCCGCAACGACCTCGGCGTAATTGACGTCCAGCACTGCGCCGGGAATGACGTCATGCCAATGCCGCATCAGCTCATCGTAGAGCAGGTAGTACTCGCCAATATCCATCAGGTCGTAACTGAATGGCTGGCCGCTGGCGAACAACTGCTTGTAACTGCCGAAGCAACTGTCCAAGGGATGGCGACGCGCATTGATGATCTTTGCGTTGGGCAGTACCAGCCGCAATAGCCCAACATAGATGAAGTTGTTGGGATTCTTATCGATGAAGTAGGCGGCGCCGGACCGATATTTACTGGTCTGTTGCAGGTAGGCTGTTCCCAGACCCGACCAACGCGCAGGTTCCAGCGTGACCAGGCTCTCGGGAAAATGGACCCCACGGCCGCTGCGCGTATTCAGTGACTGCACCAGATGAGGCAGATCACTGAGCTCGTGGGTCCCCTCTACCTGGCTGTGACTTGCCAGCACCTGCTCCAGCAGGGTCGAGCCTGAGCGCGGCAGGCCAATGATAAAGATGGGTGCTGGGTCAGGGTCACCCAGACCAGCATGTTCAGCCAGAAACTCAGCGTTGAATACCTCGCGTATTTTTCCGACCTGAACCTCATGCGCCACCGGATCATAGATTTCTCGAGAGCGCCTGACCTCATTACAGCGCTGGAAATGTGAAAACGCACGCGGGTAGTCACGCCTGGACTCATACTCAAGCCCCAGCGCGTTGTTGAGCTGTTCAATGACGGCCTCTTGCAACCCATCGCCCGCCAGAATCGATTCCATCGCCTCAACCTCCGCATCTTCGAAGCGGAAGGTCTTCAAGTTAGCCAGATTCCAGTAGGGTTCCGAGTTACCCGGGTTGGCGGCGATATTGCGACGATGCACCGCCACAGCTTCATCCTGGCGCCCGATCGTTTTCAACTGGTGTGCAAGGCCGGAAAATGCGCCGGGGTGTGTGGGGGCTCGCTCAAGTACAGCTTCGTAGCTGGCAATAGCCTCCTTGTGCTGGTTTGCGTGCCCCTGCGCATTGGCCAGTGTCACATACGGTTCGCCGAGCTCGGGGTTCAATGCAACCAATTGCCGCGCACTGGCGATGGCGGCGGGATAGTCGCCCAGCTCCTGCTGCACCTGAGCGAGATCCAGCCAGGCGCGGGAGTAACGCGGCGCGTACTTTACCGCTCGCTGCAAAAAGGTATGTGCATCCTGGTATTGATTGTGTATTGCTGCGATTTCTGCCAGCAGTCTCAGCGCTTCAGGGTGATTCGGGTCGCGCTGCAGAATATCTCGATAGACCTTTTCAGCTTTTGCAGGCTCGCCATCGGTCCTGAATTGCTCGGCACGTGCGATGGCAGCGGCAAAAAAAGCCTGGCTCCGCTCATCTGTGGCGCTGCCGGCAGTCTCCAGTCGCTCCTTTGCCTTATCGATCTTGGCCTGGAGACTGGTTCTCTCAGGCGCCCGGGTTTTTGCCTCCCGATAGGCTTCAATAGCCTGCGCAGGGTTGCCTGTAGCCAACAACAGGTCGCCGCTGACTTCGATCACCGGCACGAAGTGCGGGTGCTTGCGCAGTGCGCGCTCAATGCACTTGCCGGCGTCATCGAAACGCCGAAGCGCAATGAACGCCTGACCGCTCAGGCACAGCAAGTTGGGGTCATCCGGGTGCTGCCGTAGACCCTCTGCACAGGTGCTGACGGTATCGTCAGGCCGGCTCTGGCGCATATGGGCCACCGCCCTGCCATAAAACTCTCTTGGACTGAGTTGCTGGATGGTCCCCTACCTCGATTTCGTCGTTTGTCTAAGCAGGTAGTACAGCATACTGGCGAGACCAACACTAGAAGCCGCCTCGGGGTGAAGCCCGTAATTGATAAAGAAACTACTGCTGCGTTGCATAGAAACGGCGCAGGGTGAAATAAAACAGACATATACTGATGACGCCTACTACTACCGGCAGCATCGCCAGCCCGCCGTAACCCGCCTCTGCCACCAGGAAACCACCAATGGCCGGCCCAGGTGCGGCGCCAAGCCACCACACTGCATCCGTCGCTACAGCCCAGCGGCCCTTGGGATCCATTTCGGCCATAATGCCGAGGATGTAGGGAACCACAAAATAGAAGCACATATTCCAGGCCAGATAGAGCACGGCAAATGCGATCGGGCTCTGACCCAATGCCAATGCTGCAGCCACAATAACGTTTGTGGCAATACCGATTAGCGCAGGGCGCAGATTGCCGTATCGGTCGGCCAACCACGCCGCCAGCACGCCCCCGGACAGGCCGAGAAAACCCGCTATGCCCAGCACTTCGCCAATCCTGTATTCCTCGAGGCCGGCGCGCAGACCGAACTGCTCCAGAAACACCTGTACAGCGCCCTGGCCGACTTCATAGATGAACAGCGCCAGCAGTGCAACAAGCGCGAACTCCTTGTTGGGGGCATCCCGCACGCCCAGTTTTTCCGCAAAGCGCTTGAGCGGCGGTAGCGAGGCAAGCAAGGCCTGACTGGCCGCCTCCTCCTGCAAGTTCCGCTGTGGCGGCGGCAGCCATCGGAACAGAGGCAACAGCAACACAACCGTTGCCGCCATCAGCAGATAGCCTCCTTTCGCCCCAAAGGGCACTGTGACGTAAGGGAATATGATTGCACCACCCGCGGCCATGAGACCCCAGGTCACCGAGACAACAGCGAACATCCGCTGCGGATTATTAGAAGACGCCGCAGAGGCCACGCCAGCCGCCCCAATCATGCCTGCGCCAAATCCAGTGGCGAGGCGAGCCACGCGCAAGACTTCGAAGTTTTCGGTAAAGCCAGCGATCAGGTTACCCGCAAGTACCAGCGCGCATCCTGCAAAAGCAATACTGGAACGGGGGAAGCGTGTGACCGGTCCGGCCATCAGCAGAGCGGTAATCGCATACATCGCGACTTCCTGTGACATTATCAGGCCAACGGCGGCCTCATCGAGGCTGTAACGCTCCATCACCGGACCGAACAGCTGGGCCTGGGCGTAGTATCCCATCTGGGCCAGATACCAACAGGCGGTCACAGCGACCAGCAGACGCGGGGAGAGGCCCCCTGAAGGGGTGTTTGACCTACCCAAGTTCCGCCCCGGCATGGCGCAGGAAGAGTTTTATCAGACGGTCATCGTCAAAGGCTATCGGCATGCTAATAAAGCGGCGGCGGTGTTTGCCGAGCTCGCGCAGGCGTCCAGAATGGTTTGTCCTGGATCGTGCAGCGAGCCACTTTATGTATATGTCGCAACTCTTTCTCGTAGTAAATTTCCGCCCAAATCTCGCCCTGGAGCTTGTCCGTTTCGATCATGGCGAGGGCAATATTGGCCTTGGCCGCGGGCGACCACATAGCGGAGGTCACGTAACCGATCTCTCTGCTGCAGTTCTCATTGCTGTAGAGGTGTGAACCTTCAGCCGGCTTATTCCCCTCAATATCCAGCTTGGTGAGCATGTACTTTGGCCCACCTTTATCCCGCTCTGCCAGCAGTGCCTTGCGACCGTTGAAATGCGGTTTTTTGAAGTCGACCAGCCAGCCCAGATTCAGCTCAAAGGGCGTCTGGTCGTGCTGGAAATTCACCGTTTTAAGGGCCTCATTGAATTCCATATCAGGCATAATGAAGCCCGCCTCGAGGCGAGCCATATTGGTCGCTGATTCTCCATAGGGATGAATACCGTAGTCAGCCCCCACTCCATAGAGCTCGTCCCACAGAGTCAGCGCATGTTCCGGCTGCGCCCACAGCTCGTAACCCAGGTCGCCGGTAAAGCCGGTGCGAGACACCATCAGCATGCCGCCGTGATAGGGAAAATGCATGATGCCAAACGGCTTCAGATTTTCGAGACCCTCCAGGCCCATGGCCTTGAGCACTGCAAACGATGTCGGCCCCTGCAACGACAGTGCCGCAAAGCCCTCGGTGACATCCTCAATGTGTAAATCATCAAAACCCAGACTGCTCATGCGCAACCAAGCCAGGCAAGGACTGCCACAGGTGAGCATGAACTTGTCTTCGCCGAGACGGAAAATCGTACCGTCGTCGACCATACGCCCTTCGTCGGTGCACCAGGCCACGTAAGTCACTCGATTAATACCCAGCTTACTCACGTCGCGAGTAACCATGCGATTGAGCATGGCGAGCGCATCACCCCCTGTCACCATGTACTTCTGCATGGGACAGATATCGTAGGTGCCGCAGGTATTGCGCACACAGAAATACTCGTATTCTGCATCGTAGTAATAATCGGCGAACTTGAAACCATTCCAGGAAGACCAGGCTTCACGCAGGTTGCGTTCCGCCTGCCGCGGATGGAAATGTGAATGTTTCAGCCGTTCACCGGCAAAAGCGTCAGTCGTCATAAACTACTCGTCGTAACAGTCGTCTTCAGGCACGGTATTGGGGCGTTTGAGGTCCCTGAGGATCTCGCGCGCTGCGTTGGCACCACACGCAGATGACACGCCGCCACCGGGGTGTGTGGACGAGCCGCACATGTACATGTTCTTAAGCGGCATACGATACTGGCCATAGCCCGGGAACGGTCGATTGAACAACAGCTGGTCAATCGTCAACTCACCCTGGAAGATATTGCCCTCAGTGAGGCCAACCTCGTTCTCAATTTCATGGGGAGTTCGCACTTCCATGTGCACAATTAACTCCTTAAACCCGGGGCTGTAGCGCTCAATTTTATCGACGACGGTCTGGCCGAACTGGTCGCGCTTCTCGGGCGTCCATGGCCCGTCAGCCAGTTCTGCCGGGCAGTACTGAACAAAGTTCGACATCCAGTGCTGCCCCGGTGGGGCCACAGTGGGATCCCATGCAGAGGGAATCACCGACTCAATGAAGGGATCCTGCGACCAACGACCGCGCTTCCAGCAATCATAGGCTCGCTCCATGGTTTCCAGCGAGCCAATAAAGCCCTGACCACCGCGATTCACATAGGGGTTGTCGGGTGTGTTGATGAACTTGGGCAGGCCCGACAGCGCGATATTGACCTTGCCGGAAGAACCGCGGATCTTGAACTTGCTGGCGCGGTCATAAATGCCCGGCGGCAAATCGTTCTTGTCCATCACCTTAGTAAAGGTGCGCTTGGCATCCAGGTTGGAGACCACGATATTGGCGTAGAGCTCATCGCCGTTCTCCAGCGCCACGCCGACGGTGGCTCCGTTCTTCACCAGAATCTGCTGCACACCGGCATTGGTGCGAATCTCACCACCGGCTTCTTTCAGCGCACTGGCCAGCGCATTGGAGATTGCACCCATACCACCGCGGGCCAGCCCCCAGGCACCCACGCTACCATCTACATCTCCCATGACATGGTGCAGCAAAATGTATGCCGAGCCCGGCGAATAAACACCGAGGGCTGTACCAATAATGCCGGGGCTCGCCATGGCCGCCTTGATCAGGTCATTCTCGAAGTAGTCGTCGAGGAACTCAGCGGCGCTCATGGTGAAAAAGCGCACATACTCGTACAGCTCTTTTTCGCCCAGCGCCCAGAACTCCTTGGCGAGGAACAACAGCTCGCCGATGTCACGAGGTTTGAAGGAGCTGGGGTCAGGGGGGGTGCGCAACAGGGTCTTGCGAATCAACTGGGCATATCGGCCCAGATCCGCCTGGAAGCGCGCCATGGAATCCGCATCGTGGGGCGAATGCCGTTTTAGCTCGAGGTAATTGGCTTCCTCATCCGGGTAGTCAATCAGGGTCTGGCCACTATCCGAAAAGGCCACCGTACCAAGATAAGGCACCAGCAATAGACCGTGGCGCGACAGATCGAGGTCGCGGTGCAGAGCCTGACGCATCATGCTGCAGACATAGGAGCAGCTGGAGTAGTGCCAGCCCTCGTGCATTTCACGTGTTACCGCGGCACCGCCGATGTAGTCGTTCTTTTCGACCACCAAGACATCCAGGCCTGCCTTGGCCAGGTATGCGGCATTTGTCAGACCATTGTGCCCGGCGCCGATAATAATCGCGTCGTACTTTTTCATTTGAGGATCTCCCGGGCTGCGTTAAATCCGGGAGTACCGGTCAGGCCTCCGCCCGGGTGAGTACCCGCACCGCACAAATACAGCCCCGCCAACGGTGTACTGTATTGCGCTGCCTCGTAGGTGGGTCGCATCATGAGCATCTGATCAACCGCAAATTCCGTGTGGTGCCAGTGGCCACCCGTCACGTGGTACTGGGCCTCGATATCCGCCGGCGTCAGCAGTTCAGCGTGCACCACCTGGGACTGAATACCCGGCGCATAACGCTCCAGCTTCTCCAACAGAGACGCAGTCAACTTGAGACGGGCCTCTTCGGTCCAGCCGCCCTTGAGGTTGGCGGGCACGTACATGACATGCGCCGACAACACATGTTGTCCCGCGGGCGCCAGACCTTCTTGGTGCAAGGAAGGTACAACCACTTCCATGACCGGGTCTTCGGAATAGCCGCCGTATTTGGCATCATCAAAGGCGAATTCGATATCGTCCATCTGGCTGGCAATAATCATCCGGCCATCGGGCTGCTCCAGGCCCGCAAAGGCAGGCATACCATTGAGCGCCAGGTGAAGCTTCGCCACGTATCCTTCACAGCGCAGGCGGCTGATACGGTTGCTAAATTCAATTTCCAGGTTGCGGGCGCCCACCAGCTCCATGAACGTGCGCTGTGGATCTGCGGAGGAGACAATCCGGCTCGCGGTAATCACCTCACCACTTGCCAGCTCGACACCCGAGGCCAGCAGTTCACCACTGGTGCCATCAACCAGAATGCGTTTTACCGGCGCGTTGCATCGCACCTCGGCGCCGGCAGCCTCTGCTGCCGAACGCAGGGCCTGCATCAAGCCATCAATGCCCGAGGCCGGCACACTGTGCATACCGTCGTGAGCACCGCACATACGGTACAGGAGTGTAAACACCGACTGATTCGGCGAACGCGGGGCCAGCTTGCCACCAATCACACCGTCCCAGGCCAATGCGGCCTGCAACAGCTCGTTCTCGAAGTTGTCGTCCATCAGGTCGCGCATAGGCAGAGTTGCCACACGCAGGAATTCCAGCATGTCGTCTTTGCCCAACATGCGCAGCTTCAATCCCAACTGGGCGAACGTGAATAGCTCACCCGGGGAGTTGTCGCCAATGCCCGGCATGGTCTTGCCCCAGAAAGGCGCCAGCGCCTTGGCGAAGGTTTTCAACTGATGGCGATACTCTGGATAGCGAGCGGCGTCTTCGCCAGTCGCGCCAGTCACCTCGACGTCGCTGATTCGAACATGATGCCCGTTTAACCCGAGACCCACGGTTTGCATTGCCTCTGATGCCGGTCGATAACCGTGAGATTCGAGCTTGAGGTCAGCGCAGACGCGCTCGGAAAAATGGTTCAGCGAGTGGGCAACGTTCACCTTGAAGCCGGGATGAAACTCGCGCAGGGCGGCGAGACCACCGACGTTAGCGCCAGCCTCCACCACCAGTACACGCTGGCCCTTGGCGGCCAGATAAGCCGCGCAGGTCAGGCCGTTGTGACCGGCACCGATTACAACAGAGTCGTAGTGTGTCAAATGGTGTTCCGTAACTATGAGAAATCTTAATCTGCCAGCAGGTTATCTGGCGCTTTTTCCGGGAACAACCGCGCCTATACGCCGGGACTATGCTCAGCCGACGGCGCGGATATCCACCGAACAATCGTAGTAGCAGGCCCCACCAGCCAAATCAGCCTTGTGTCCGGGAATCAGTGCATTGATGGTTTGCCCCGTGGGGCTGTCGCCAATCCAGGCACCTTTGGGTACAAAAACCGTACCGGTGCGAATGTTGTCGCTCACCACAAGCGGCAGTTGAACCTCGCCCTGCTCGTTGCTCAGTATCACCTCACACCCCGCCTCAAGCCCAAGCGACAGTGCATCCGCCGGCGCCATTTCACAAACGACATCACGATCGTGACCAGCAACACCACCGAAGGTGGAATTGATACGATGTTCCGAGGCGGGAGAGACCACCAGAAAAGGCCGCTGTCCCATGAGTGCCTGATACTGCGGCACGCCGTGGCCTTCCTCTGCCTGCAGCGCGTCGGAGAACAGCTCGATCTTGCCACTGGGCGTCGCCGGAGCCGTGCCTCGCAGCAGGCTGGTGGGGCGACCGTCATCCATATTGATGGCCTCATTCGGGGGCAGTTCGCTGGGAGATCTATCCTGCAGGGCGGGCACGCCCGCCTCAATGGCTTGATCCATCAGGGCAGCATCCGTATCGGCGAAGCAGGGCTCCGTAAACCCGAATCGGGTGGCGAGACGACGAAACAGTTCGGTGTTGCTCACAGCCTCACCGACAGGCTCAATCACGGGCGCCGAGCGCTGTAGATACTGATGGCCATAAGCCTTGTACAGGTCGCCGTACTCAAGATGGGTCGTGGCCGGCAGAATCAGGTCTGCGCAGGCCATGGAGTCCGTCATGCTGACATCGGATCCCACTACGAACACATCATCGCTCAACAGCGCAGCTCGCATCTCACGCTGACGCGGGTGCACCGCGACAGGGTTGTGGTTGTAAATGAACACGCCCTTAATCGGCAACTCCGCACCGGGGTCCATGATATGACGAGGTAAGTCCAGCACATTGAATTCACGCACCGGCTCGGCGCGTAAGTCGGGGCGTGACAGGGCATCACTGTCTACCGGGAAGAAACCGGAGACATCACACACACCCGCGCCTATCGGGCCGATATTGCCCGTGAGTGCTGGCAGCGCCAGCACCGCCCTGACGCTCGATCCGCCGTTGCGATTGCGCTCCGGCGCAACACCAAGGGAAATGGCAGCCGGGGCCAGGTCGCGCCACCAGCAGGCAAACTGCTCGATATCAGCCTCGGCGACGCCGCATAGTTCGGCAGCTCGCGCCAGTGGGTATGCCGCAGCCTCTTGAAGGAAAGCATCTGCGCCATGAACATGCTCGGCGATAAAATCCGCATCCAGGCCACCATTGGCTGCCAGCCGCGCTGCCACCGCATAGGCGAGCACGACATCCGTGCCTGGCATGACGGCCAGATGCAGATCGGCTTCCCGGGCAATCCGGGTGCGCTTGGGATCGACAACCACCAGTTTGGCACCCCGCTTGCGCGCGTCGCGAATAATCGTGGTGAGATGCAGGTTGCAGGCGGTCACGTTATTGCCCCACACCACGATCAACTTTGACTGTGCCAGTTCGGTGTAGGCAATGCCGCCCACATCGCCGTACACTCGCTCCCAGGCCTCACCGGATACGCCCGCACACAACGGTGACGAATCTACTTCGCTACTACCCAGACGGTGGAAAAAGCGCGCATCCATAGAGCCATTCGCCAGCAGCCCCATCGGGCCACCATAGGTGAGCGGCGCGATCGCCTGAGCACCCCAGCGATCCATGATCTCGGAAAAACGCTGATAAATGAGATCCAGGGCCTGCTCCCAACTGATCGGGCGGTAATTGCCACCACCCTTTGGCCCGTCCAGTAGCAGTGGCTGCGTCAGGCGCTTCGGCCCATGCACCTGCTCAGCAAGACCCTGGGCGACTTTGGTGCAAATTTTGCCGCGGGTGAAAGGATTGCTGCGGCTGCCACGCACCCGACTGACCTTGCCATCCTCTAACTCGATAGAAAGGCTGCAGGTATCAGCGCAATCCAGCGGGCAAACACTGGCGTGCACATCGGAAAGGTTTGATATCTGGTTCATGGCTGCTCTCCCGGGCCCGTCGCCGTGGCCCTTATCAATCTGAATACGCGATCAGGCGTTAAACACTACCGTCTTGTTGCCGCGGACAAGAACCCTGTCTTCCAGATGATAGCGCAGACCCCGCGACAGCACCGAACTCTCCACATCGCGACCCAACCGTACTAATTCGTCCTTGTTGGAAGAGTGCGTCACGCGCACCACATCCTGCTCGATAATGGGCCCTTGATCGAGATCCTCGGTGACATAGTGACAGGTGGCACCGATCAACTTTACACCGCGATCAAAGGCCTTCTGGTAGGGATTGGCTCCGATAAACGACGGCAGGAAGCTGTGGTGAATATTGATCAGACGGCCGACGTATGTCTCACACAGCGACGGCGGGATAATCTGCATATACCGGGCCAACACTACGCAATCCGCACCGTGGCGCTCGAGAATATCTTCAACCGCCGCGAAGGCCGCAGGCTTGTCGTCCGGATCCACCGGCACATGATGGAACGGAATACCGTGCCACTCCACCATGCTGCGCAGATTTTCATGATTGGAAATCACACAGGGAATGTCGCATTGCAATTCGTCAGCCTGCCAGCGGTAGAGAATGTCCGCCAGGCAATGCGAGGCGTGGCTGGCCATAATCACAACGCGCTGTTTCTCACCTCCGGGGCGCAAGTACCATTGCATGCCATAGCGCTGTGCGAGGCTATCGAAGTCTTCGCGGAACGCTTCGATACTGCAGCTCATGGCGTCGGCGTTGACGACATTGCGCATAAAAAACCAGCCCTGGTGAACGTCGGTATGGTTGGCACTCTCCACCAGGCACCCCCCGCGCTCGGCAATGAAACTCGACACCGCAGCCACCAGGCCGATCTGGTCGGCACAGGAGGTTACCAGGGTGAAATTAGGCGTAGCGTCACTCATTGCACGGAAATCCATTAACCGATTGATTCAGTAGAAATAAACCACAATCGCACGACCGGGTTCTTCCTGACGGGTCGGCTGGGAGACAAACTATAATAGGGAATATCGTCACGCCGCACGCATCTCTAACCCTATAGGGTAAGTATTAAAGGCCACGGGCTCTGTGGCATTCTTATCACTAGGCAAGCAGCAATTTTGAGGTATCAGCCGATGGCTTCGACCAGCCCCATCGAAAAGGATCAACCCAACACCAGCGAAGGCAGCGTTACCGTACTCGGACGCGCGCTCAGCTCCGTGATTACCGCCGGCCGGGAAATCCTCGCGCGACGGCGGCCCAACCTGACCGCGGCCGAGGGTTCTACCCAGGCGCTGGTCGATTTGTGCAAGGAACTGATTGAGCACCGCGGCGAAGCCTCCGGCCTTGCCCTGGCCCAGGAAATTACCGAGGCCTACCTCGAGCTCAGCGCAGAGGCGCGGCTGGAGTTTTTCCAGCGCCTCGCCAGCGACTTCGATATCGATCGCGAGGCACTGCTGGAAGCCACCGAGCGCTACCGCGACGACCCCGACTACGACAAGCTACAGGCAATTACCCGCGCCACCGAGGCGCCGCGGCAAAAATTGTTCAGACGCATTAACATGGCGCCCGGTGGTACTCGCACCCTGGTCGCTTTGCGCGGCGAGCTGCTGCAGCTGCTGCGCCAGCACCCGGAACTCAAACCGGTTGATTCGGACCTCAAGCACCTGTTCATCCAGTGGTTTAACAAGGGCTTTCTGGAGCTGCGCAATATCGACTGGGCGTCCCCCGCGGTGGTGCTGGAAAAACTCATCGACTATGAAGCCGTGCACGAGATCAACGGCTGGGAAGACCTGCGCGGCCGGCTCCGCGAAGACCGTCGCTGCTTCGCCTTTTTCCACCCGGCCATGGGCAATGACCCGCTGGTGTTTGTGGAAGTTGCCCTGGTCGACGATCTGCCCGATGCCATCGCTCCGCTAATCGACCGTGAGCGGGAGATCATGGAGCCAGGCAAATTCAACACCGTAGTGTTCTACTCCATCAGCAACTGCCATCCTGGCCTGGCGGGCGTTTCATTCGGCAATTTCCTGATCAAAAACGTGGTTGAAGTACTGAAGAAGGAAATTGAAGGCCTTAAGACATTCGTTACCCTGTCGCCCGTACCCGGATTCCGGCGTTGGCTCAACAAGGCCGATCTCAGTGAACTGGTCGACGAGGCGCTTATCGACAAGGTACGCGCACCGGTAAACCGCACGGTTATGGAGGCCGAGGTACAGGCAGCACTCACGCGCCTGTGCGCGCACTATCTGGTGCGGGAAAAATCCGGCGAGTTGGCCAAGGACCCGGTCGCCCGCTTCCACCTCGGCAATGGCGCCCGCCTCCACCGCCTGCACTGGGGTGCTGATTTAACGCCCAAGGGCCTGGAGCAATCCGGCAGCATCATGGTGAACTACCTCTACGATCTCGACAAAATCGAGATCAATCACGAGGAATATTTCGACGAGGGCAAGATCAGCGCGGCCAAGTCTGTGCTACGACAACTGCCCCAGGATTAAGCGATTAACGGTCTCTGGGCTCTCGTACATAGCCCAGTGGCCGATGTCTTCGAGGATATGAAATTCCGCCTCGGGCTGGGACGCAAGCATCAGGGCGCGGCGGGCCTGAATCTGCTCAATGCCGCCGGCGGTGGCATCGTGAACACCCCAGATACCTACCAGATGCGCATTAATCGCAGGGAGAACGTCCGCGAGATCGTTACTGCCCGCCATGGCCCGGCTGCGAAAGCGGTGCCTGGCCAGATTGTCGCTGTGGATACACACCGCAAGATCATCGACCGCCTCTTTTCGGTACAGCATCAGCCGCGCCAGATTTTCCCGGTGTATAGGATCAGCCTCTATAGCGGGCACCTCCGGACCGGGGGGAGGTAAGAGTGAGACCTGTTTATGCAAGGGCCCGAAGCCGGACGCACCAATGAGACAACATCGCTGACATTGCGGTCCGGCAAGTGCAGCGACATGGCCAGCAATCATTGCACCGAAACTGAACGCCGCCAACTCAAACTCAGTATCCCCCAGCAGTTGGCGCCAGCCTGCCAGTACCAATTCAGCAAAGTGCTCGGTCGTCCAGGGCTTGGGCATATCGCCCGAGCTGCCCAGGCCGGGCAGGTCCAGAGTCCATACATTGCGCGACTGGCGCAGCGCCTCGATATTAGCCGCCCAGTGGGTCCAGGAGCCAAAGCCACCGTGCACCAGCAGTAGCGGCGTACCTTCACCGCCCCAGTGCTGCCAGGCGATGGTGGTATGCTCAACCTCGGTTGAATGCAGCGCGGCCCGGGCCAGCAGGCCGGCTATGCGCTGTTGCGGCGAGCGCATCAGCCCTTGAGCTGCTCCAGGATGGAAGAGAAGTCGCGCTGGCCATTGCCCTCTTCCTGATGCTTGCCATATAAGGCACGTGCAAGCTTGCCCATCTGGTTATCAACGCCACTCTGCTCGGCTATTTCCAGCGCCAGGCCAAGGTCCTTCACCATCAGGTCAGTCATAAAGCCGGGCTGGTAATCGTTGCTGGCAGGGGCTGTCTCCATAACCCCGGGATACGGGTTGTAGACTTCCAGTGACCAGTTGCGACCGGAGCTGGCCAGCATGATCTCCGACAGCACCGCCGGGTCCAGACCATTGCGCGCGCCCATCTCCAGCGCTTCAGCGCTGCCGATCATGTGAATCGCCAGCAGCATATTGTTGCAGCCCTTGGCCACCTGGCCGGCACCGGCAGGGCCGGCGTGGAAAATGTTCTTGCCCATGGCGGAAAGAATGGCCTGCGCACGGGGGAAAGTGTCGGCGGAACCACCACACATAAAGGCCAGGGTACCTGCTGCGGCCGCGGCCACACCACCGGACACCGGCGTATCCATAAAGCCAATACCCGCAGCCGCGGCCGCTTCACCTACTTCGCGTGCCGTGGCCGCGTCGATAGTAGAACAGTCCAGGCAGGTAGTGCTGGCATCGAGCTGCGCCAGCAGGCCATCGTCGCCGAGGTAGGTAGCAGCAACATGTTTGCCCGCCGGCAGCATGGAAATGACGTAGTCTTTACCGCTGGCCGCCTCGGTGGCGGATGCCGCTACCGCGGCGCCAGCCGCTTCCAGATCGGCACAGGCGGCGGGCATTAAATCGAATACCGTCACCTGGTGACCAGCCTTGATCAGGTTTTTGGCCATCGGGCCGCCCATATTACCCAGGCCAATGAATGCTACATTTGCCATGTTTCAGTTCCTATATGCTGTGGAGTTGCGAGCCGATTTACAGGTCTGCCAGCGGGTTTTCATCCCAGGGCGCAGTAAAGAAAGCATCGAGCACCTCGGCGGGCACATCGCGACTGGCGGCGTATTGCCAGGCGGGATTGCGATCTTTGTCGATCAGCAGTGCGCGCACGCCCTCGGCAAATTCCGGGTGACGCACAATATTGGTCGCCAACTGCACCTCTGCGCGGAACACATCGGCCAGGCCCATGTGGCGGGTTTCCCACAGCTGGCGATGAATCCACTGCGCGGCCAGTTTAGAGCCGTGGGCAAGGCTGTCGCGGGCCTTGGCCAACCAGGGATCGTCGGTATCCTGCCCGGTAATCCGATCAATAATGTCGTGAATATCCTCTCCGTCGAGTAACTGGGCAATGGTGGCCGCATGTGGTTCAACCTGCCCCGCCGGCGAAGCGGAGATACTCTGCTCGGCAAAGGGCCGCAGCACATGTCGCACCAGCGCATGGTTGCGCTCTACGTCATCGGTCCAGACCTGGGCCAGCAAATCATCGATCACCACCTGCTTGCGGTCACTGGCAATAAAGCGGTCGGCAATGCCGATGTAAATCGCATCTGCGGCATTGATTGATGCGCCGGTCAGCGCCAGAAATTCACCGGTCTGTCCGGGGGCATGATTCAGGAACCAGCTGCCGCCCACATCAGGGAACAGCGCAATGGTGACTTCCGGCATGGCGATGCGCGTACGCTCGGTGACCACTCGGTGCGAACAACCGGCCATGACACCGAGGCCGCCGCCCATGACAATACCATGACCCCAGCACACAATCGGTTTGGCATAGGTATGCAGGGTGTAGTTCATGCGGTATTCACGGGCAAAAAACGCCTCGGCGTACTCGCAGGGACCTCCGGGCTGACCGACCGCGGATTGGTGCAGGGCCTGTACATCACCGCCGGCGCAAAACGCTTTCTCGCCAGCACCCTCGATAAAGACGGCGGCAATGGCCTCATCCTGAGCCCAGGCGTCCAACCGCTCCTGCAGTAAATCCACCATCTCCAGGGTCAGGGAGTTCAGTGTAGCTTCCACACTCAGGGTAATGCGGCCGACCTTGCCGCTGGCCGCAGTTAACTCTTCAAACAGAACAGGCGCAGTCATCAGGCGTTTTTCCACTCAGGCTTGCGCTTTTCAAGGAAGGCATTGACCCCTTCGCGTTGGTCCTCGGTGGAGAACAGCGCCACAAATTCGCTGCGCTCATCTTCCAGCCCCTGGGCAATACAAATATCGCGGGCGCTGTGAATCAGCTTTTTGCAGGCGGTCACCGAAATGGGACTCTGCTCGCCGACTTGTTCGGCCAGCGCCATGGCGCGCTCCAGCGCTGTACCCGTGGCCACCACCTCTTCGACCAGGCCAATGCGCTCTGCCTTGTCGGCCTTAATGCGCTCACCACACAGAATCATGCGCTTTGCCCAACCCTCACCTACCAATTGGGTCAGGCGCTGAGTACCGCCGGCGCAGGGCAGCAGGCCAACTTTGGCTTCGGGCAATGCCAGCTGCGCCTGCTCTTCAGCGATACGAATATCGCAGGCCATGGCCAACTCCAGGCCACCGCCCATGGCAAAACCATTGATCGCGGCAATAGACACACCGCGAAAATCAGCGAGGGTTTCAAAGGCCTGGCCAAAGTAGGCGGCCATCTTGCCGGCTGCTTCCGGATCGCCGTCGGCGAAAATTTTCAGGTCCGCGCCCGCGGAGAAAAACTTCTGGCCGGCACCGGTAATCACCAGGGCATAGATATTTTTTTCCGCGTTCAAGGCTTCAACCAGCGCAGCAAGCCCCGGCAGACTCTCGGTATCCCAGGTATTGGCCGCCGGATTGTCGACGGTAATTTTGGCGACGTGGCCGACAATTTCGACCTTCAGTTTTTCGGTGTTGCTCAGGCTCATTTAATAACCTCCAGTGCGCCGTCCATCAGCAGGCGGCGGGAAACAATAACTCGCATAATCTCGTTGGTACCCTCCAGGATCTGGTGCACGCGAGTGTCGCGCACGTGCCGCTCCATGGGGTATTCCTTGATGTAGCCGTAGCCGCCGTGTAACTGCAGCGCGTCGTTGCAGACGTTAAAACCCACGTCGGTGGCAAAGCGCTTGGCCATAGCACAGTAGGTCGAGGCCTGACTGTCCTTGTTGTCCAGCTTGCTCGCCGCCAGGCGCACCATCTGACGGGCGGCCACCAGTTCGGTGAGCATGTCTGCGAGCTTGAATTGTGTTGCCTGGAACTCGGCAATGGCGGTATCGAACTGCTTGCGCTCCTGCACATAGGCCACCGCTTCCTCCAGCGCCTGCTGGGCAGTGCCGATAGAACAGGTGGCGATGTTAATACGCCCCCCGTCCAGCCCTTCCATGGCAATGGAAAAGCCCTGCCCTTCTTTGCCGAGGCGGTTGGCCACGGGCACCCGCACGTTGTCGAAGGTCACCATGCGCGTGGGCTGGGCATTCCAGCCCATCTTGTCTTCTTTCTTGCCGTAGGAAATACCTTCAGCGTCCGCAGGAATCAGTAGTGCGGAAATACCTTTGGGGCCAGGGCCTCCGGTTCGCAGCATCACCACCAGTACATCGGTGTCACCCGCGCCAGAGATGAACACCTTGGCGCCGTTGACGATGTAGTCATCGCCGTCTCGTTCTGCGCTGGTGCGCAACGAGGCAGCGTCGGAGCCCGCGCCCGGTTCGGTGAGACAGTAGGAGGCCAACTTGGTGCCCATGACCAGCTCGGGGCACCAGGCATCGATCACTGAAGCATTGCAGTACTTGCCGATCATGCTCGTGGCCATGTTGTGAATGGTGAGGAATGCAGCCGTGGCCGTGCACCCCTTGGCCAGCTCTTCGACGATCAGGCTGGCATCGAGACGGCTCATGCCCAGACCGCCGGCGGACTCCGGCGTATACATCCCCATAAAGCCCAGTTCGCCGGCCTGCGCCAGCGCGTCCTTGGGGAAAATGGACTCTTCGTCCCAGCGGGCTGCATGGGGCGCCAGTGCACCTTCAGCGAAAGCGCGCGCGCTGTCGGCAAAGGCAACCTGGTCTTCGTTCAGGGAAAAATCCAAAGGCGCTTCTCCTCTGTTGTTATTGGTGTGTGCGGGGTAGGCACCACCGCCGCCTGCTTGCCGCGGTGGTGTCTGCCACCTGACTTAATTGAACTTGGCGATAACAGCGCCGAACAGTTCTTCGTCAGACGGAATTTCCTTGGTCTTCGCCAGCGGCTTGGATACCCAGGTTTCATTGATGAGATCACGCCAGGTGATGTTGTGATTAATGGAGTTCCCACCCCACGAACCGCAACCCAGCGAGAAGGTTTGGCGCATGCCGTTCCATAGGTTACCGCTGTTGGACGCTGCCTGGGGCTGATTCACCATGACACGTGAGGTGCGGGTGGCACCGGCCAGCTTCATGATGTTGTCGTCGTTGTAGGAGTAAATACCGCAGCTGTGGCCCTGGCCCTGGTAGGCCTGGATCTTGTTGGTCAGCTCGATGGCTTCGTCGATGTCCTTCACCTTGTAAAGCGCCATGGTCACGGTCAGCTTCTCGCCGGAGAACGGATGATCGGGGCCTGCGCCTGTCTCGGGCACGATCAGGAAGCTCTTGCCTTCGGGCAGGTCGATACCCGCCTGGCCAGTAATATTCAGCGCCGACTGGGCAACGATCTTGGCATTCAGGTGGCCGTCTTCCCAGATCACACCCTGCAGCTTGGCCTTGTCATCGCCCTCGATAACATAGCCGCCTTCGTGCTGAAGCTTGGCGAGGAATTCGTCGTAAATAGATTCGAATACCAGTACCGAGTTATCGGAGGAACAGGATGCCGCCAGGTCGAGGGTCTTGGAGGTGCGGATTTTTTCAGCCGCCTCATCGAGATCGGCAGAATCGTCGACGGTGATCACGGCGTTACCGACACCTACACCCAGCGCAGGCGTGCCAGACGAGTACGCAGCGTGCACCATGGCCTCACCGCCGGTGGCGAGTACGCGGTCGCACTGGGCCATCAATTCGTTGGTTTTATCCAGTGAGGGCACGTCAATGCTCTGCACCAGGTCGGCGGGCGCACCACAGCGCTCGAGCGCGTCGCGCATGTAGTCACAGATTTTCTTGTTGGTGAGTTTGGCGCGCGGGTGAGGCGCCACAATAATGGCGTTGCGGCCTTTCACGGCCGAAATCGCTTTGATAACCGGCGTCGCCTCAGGGTTGGTCGAGGGTGACAGCGCACCGATAACACCGACCGGCTTGGCGATTTTGACGATGTTGCGCTCAGGCAACTCTTCGATCACGCCCACAGACTTGTCGTTGATAATGTCGAGCAGTGTTGCGCGGGTCTTGCGGTGGATTTTCAGGTACTTGCCGTCGTAGTTGCCCAGCTGGGTCTCTTCGACAGTGAAGCGGGCGATTTCCTCGGAGCGGTCTTCACGCGCCACCGAGTACACCATGGCAGTGATGAGTTCATCCACCTGCTCCTGGGTGTAATTGGCAATCTGGGCCTGGGCCGCGCGTGCGCGGGCCATCATTTCGGCCACTTCCTGTGCGGGGCTCATTTCTTCTGACATGACGATTCCTCTGAATTAGGTCTTACTTTCAAGTAGCGATGGATTCTAGCACTGGGCATTTTTCGGCCACATTGACTAAATTGCGAATTTTATGGACTATATTGCGGCATGAGCACTCCATCAAAATGGCCCCTGCCGAGTCGCGGCGTACGCTTTATCACGCCGACATTCATGATACAGAAGCTGGCTCGACATCCACTAACCAAAGAGTGTTACCCCACGGCCATGGGCTATTACCCCGAGGCCAGCGGCCATCGCATGGCCCGCGACAGGCACGACGACAACCTGCTTCTATATTGCTCTTCTGGCCAGGGCCACCTGGAAACCGATAGTTGGCGCGGTGATATCGGGGCGGGCCACCTGATGCTGCTGCCCCAGGGCCTCACCCACGCCTACCAGGCCAGCCAGGCTGACCCGTGGACCCTTTACTGGATTCACTTCCAGGGCGCCAGCACCCGAGTATTCATGCAGTATCTTGGTTACCGCGAGGGCCGGCCCGTGGCAGACGCCGGCGTATCGCCGCTGCTCATCGGCGCCTTTACCAATCTGCTGGAGGTCCGGCGCACGGGCTACTCCACCCGGGCCTTTATCAACGCCTCCAACCACCTGCGCCATCTCATGACCCAGATCAGCATGGAAATCAGCGCCCATTCGGGGCGCCTGCAGGCGGGTTTCGAGCTCGAAATGGTGCAGGCATTTATGCTCGAGCATATCGACCGCGCTGTAACCCTGGATGAACTGGCCGCAGTGGCCAACATGTCCAAATACCACTTCAGCAATCGCTACAAGGCACTCACCGGTTATTCGCCCATCAAGCACCTGCTGAATATGAAGATGGAACACGCCTGCAACCTGCTCGACACCACCGACCTGGGTATCGCCGAAATTGCCCAACAGGTCGGCTACGATGACCAGATGTATTTTTCGCGCCTGTTTCGTAAAACCATTGGCGCTTCCCCGCGGGGATATCGCAGCTCAACCCGCAAGTAGCCTCTGCAGCAGCGGCGCTTTGCGGTATGCTTGCTTCTTCGCCCTGCCGGAGATTCCCGTGAAAAAAATTATTGCAGCTATCGCCTGCTTCTCTGCGCTAATGACTGGCCCCGCCTATGCCGAAGTCGAGCGCACCACCGCCAATAATGGCCAACTGGTCATGGAGGACGTGCCGCCGATTCCGGAGCAGATCGCCCGAGACCTGCGCCGCTACCAGAACGTACGCTCCGCCAGCTTCCTGGCGTGGACACCCACCGCTGACGGCCTGTACGTCAGTACCCGCTTCGGTGATGTGGCCCAGGTGCACAAAGTCAGCGCCCCCGGTGGCGCCCGCACCCAGCTGACCTTCTTCGATGAACCCGTGCGCAGCGTGCAGAGCCGTCCCGGTGACTCTGCACTGAGTTTCACCATGGACACCGGCGGCAACGAAAATACCCAGATTTACCTGCTGGAGCCCGGCAGCGGCGAAGAAGCCAAACTGCTAACCGACGGTGAGGCCCTCAATGGCAGCGCCGTCTGGGATCAGGCGGGTGAGCGCATCGCCTATCGCAGCACCAGGCGCAACGGTGCCTCCAACGACATCTGGATTATGGACGTCGACAAGCCAGACGAGGCAAAGATGGTGTTCGCCTCGCCCGACGGCACTTACTGGTACCCCATTGATTTCAGTGCCGATGGCCGCTTCCTGTTATTTGCCAACCTGGTAGGTAACGCGGACTCACGTATTCACCTGCTCGACCTGGCCAGCGGCGAACACCAGATGCTCGCCGGTGATCCGAAAAACCCCAGCAGCAATGCTGGCGTTGGGTTTGACGAGACCGGCCAGGGCTTCTGGTACACCACCGATATGGCCGGCGACTTCCGCCAGCTCGCGTGGCAGTCACTGGAAGTGGGCGACGAGCCGATGTTTATCACCGCAGATATCCCCTGGCATGTAGACGGCGTCAGGCTCAGCGAAGACCGCGGCCGCATCGCCTTCGCGGTGAACGAAAACGGCTTCTCACAGCTGTACTTGCTGGACAGCGCGAAGAAGCGCTACAAGGCGGTGAAGAACCTGCCGGTAGGTGTGCTGATCAGCATGGGCTTCAGCCCGGACAACAAGCAGCTGGCACTGACCCTGAATACACCTAACACGCCCTCTGACACCTTTGTCCTGGAGCTGGGCCGCAAGGCCACCAGCTACGGCGACCTCACCCGCTGGACCTTCAGCGAAGTGGGCGGCCTGGATACCGCGGGCTTCATCGAACCGGAGCTCATCAGCTACCCCACCTTCGACAGCGGCAAGGGCGGCCCCGATGCCATTCCGGCGTGGCTGTATAAGCCCAAGGGCGAAGGCCCTTTCCCGGTCATCATCTCGATTCACGGCGGCCCTGAAGCCCAGGCGCGACCCTACTTCAGCAGCACCTACCAGCTGTGGCTGGAGACCCTGGGTGCCGCCGTACTGGTGCCCAACGTGCGCGGCTCCAACGGCTATGGCAAGGCCTACATGGGCATGGATAACGGCTTCAAGCGCGAGGATTCGGTGCGCGACATTGGCGCCCTGCTCGACTGGATTGCCACCCAGGAAGATCTCGACACTGAGCGCGTGGCGGTATTTGGCGGCAGCTATGGCGGCTACATGGTGCTCGCCAGTGCCGTGCACTACAGCGACCGTCTGAAAGCGGCCGTGGACATCGTCGGCATCAGCAACTTTGTGACCTTCCTGGAAAACACCAAGGACTACCGCCGCGATCACCGCCGCGCCGAATACGGCGACGAGCGCGACCCTGATATGCGCGCCCATCTGCAGGCCATCAGCCCGCTCAACAGCGTCGAGAAAATCCAGGTGCCGATGTTTGTAGTGCAGGGCGAGAACGACCCGCGCGTACCGGTCAGTGAGGCCGTACAGATCGTGGCCGCACTGCGCGATCAGGGCCAGCCCGTTTGGTACATGAACGCCCTCAATGAGGGCCACGGTTACCGCAAGAAAGAGAACCGCGACATTTACCAACAGGCGACTGTGTTATTTTTCCAGCAGTTCCTGCTGCGGAACTGAAATTGCAGGGGCGACTCGTCGTCCCAAAACAGACATACACCAAGGAGAACGCCATGAGATTCCTGCTAACCTGCACCCTGCTGGCCACACTGGTCGCGCCGGCCTTTGCTGAAGGCCCCAAGATCAGCTGGGACCTGAAGGACGCTCTGCGCCAGGTCGACCGCCAGGCCGATGACTTCCAGACCGCCATGGCGCGGGTAGAAATGGTCCGCGCTGACCTCAGCGGCACAGAGATCAGCCGCGAGAAGGGCACGATTTTCATGGACAAAAAGGGCAATATTCGCCTGGATGTCGATGGCGACGAGCCGCGCACCATGCTGGTCACCAAGAGCTACCTGTACATCCATTACCCGATCCAGAAGCGGGTGGAGTCCTACAAGCTGTCCAAGCACAAGACCCGCATGGAACCGTACATGCGCCTTGGCTTTACCAATAGCGGCCGCGACCTGGAAGACGACTACCTGCTGACCTCACTGGGCGAGCGCGATATCGACAGCAACCGCACCCTGGGCCTGGAACTCACGCCCGAAAAAGACAAGGCCCGCGCGGTAATGGGTAAGGCGCAACTGTGGATTGACCAGGCCTCGTGGATGCCTGCCCAGCAGGTGATTGCCGCGTCCAGCCGCGGTGAGGAAATCACCCTCACCTACAGCTTTGTGGCGCGCAACCTGCAGCTCAACCCCGACCTGTTCTCCACCCAGTGGCCACGGGGCACTGACAAAGAAAAGATGTGAGCTACACTGCTTCTTCAAGGGCTCCAAAACTGAGGGTTTGGGGCCCTTTTTCGTTATACTCCACCGATTCCCATCCTAACTCTGGAACCCGCACGATGAAGCTCCGTTCAATTCTCGCTGTAATCGCCTGCTCCCTGCCCCTGACCGTACTTGCTGAAGTCGGCTCAGGCGCCAAGAAATTTGCCCAGTTAGGCCACCTGCTGGACACACCTACCGAGGTCCGCCTTGCCAGCGGCGCCCCGGGACCCGATTACTGGCAGCAGCGCGCTGACTACAAGATCGACGTCACCATCGACGATACCCGTCAGCACCTGACCGGGCGCGAAACCATTACCTACTACAACCAGAGCCCGCATAGCCTGAAATACATCTGGCTGCAGGTTGACCAGAATCGCTTCCGCCCCGACTCCGACGACATGCTGACCAAAACCGCGCCCAACTTCGAGAAGTACCCCTACTCGAGCATGGCCGGTCTTTTATATCGCATGGAATTTCAGGGTGGGGTGAATAACTTCAAGATCACCGACGCCGAGGGCAACGCCCTGCCGTTCACTGAAAACAAGACCATGGTGCGTATTGATCTGCCCCAGCCGCTCAAAGCCGGAGAGCAGTTCGTCTTCAACGTTGCCTGGGATCACGCCATTGTCGATGCCACCAAGTTTGCCCGTGGCGGCTACGAGTTTTTCGAGAAGAACGGCAACTACATCTACGAGATCGCCCAGTGGTTCCCTCGAGTGGCGGCCTATACCGACTACGAGGGCTGGAACAACAAGCAGTTCCTCGGCAATGGTGAGTTCACCCTGGAACTGGGCGACTACGAAGTCGCGATCACCGTTCCCGCCGACCACATCGTGGCCGCTACCGGCGTCCTGCAAAACGCGGAGGACGTGCTCAGCCGCAAACAGCTCAAGCGCTATGAAGAGGCACAGAGTGTCGACGAGCTGATGTTTATCGTAACGCCGGAAGAAGCCGCCCAGCGCGAACAGGGCAGCACCTCGGTTGAGAGCACCTGGGTATTCAAGGCTGAGAATGTACGCGATTTCGCCTTTGCCTCTTCCCGCAAATTCATCTGGGATGCCCAGTCCACCCCCTCCGGTGACAAGAACGTGCTGGCCATGTCGTTCTACCCCAACGAAGCGGAGCCACTGTGGAGCCAGTACTCCACCGCCTCGATTGTACACACCATGGAGGTTTATTCCCGCTACACCTTCGAGTACCCGTACCCGGTATCGATCTCGGTAAATGGCCCGGTGGGCGGCATGGAATATCCCATGATTACCTTCAACGCGCCCCGGCCATACGATGATGGCACTTATTGGGATGTCAGCCAGAAAGATCACCGTGAGTCCTGGTCGCGCAGCAAGTACGGGCTGATCTCCGTCATCATTCACGAGGTCGGGCACAACTACTTCCCGATGATCGTCAACTCCGATGAGCGCCAGTGGACCTGGATGGACGAAGGCATGAACACCTTCCTGCAGTACATTGCCGAACAGGAGTGGGAGGAAAACTATCCCTCTCGTCGCGGCCCGCCGGAGAACATGACCGAGTACATGACCAGCGGCAACGTGGTGCCCATCATGACCAACTCGGAATCCATTTTGCAGTTCGGCAACAATGCCTATGGTAAACCCGCCACAGCCCTGAACATTCTCCGCGAGAGCATTATGGGCCGTGAGCTGTTTGACTACGCGTTTGCCGAATTTGCCAATCGCTGGAAGTTCAAGCGCCCCACCCCCGCCGATTTCTTCCGCAGTATGGAAGATGCCTCGGCAGTTGATCTGGACTGGTTCTGGCGCGGCTGGTTCTACGGCACCGACTACGTGGATGTTGCGATCTCTAACATCACCCAGTTCACAGTCGACAGCCGCGACCCTGAAGTGGAAAAAGCCTGGCAGAAAGCCAAGGACGACAAGCTCGAGCCCACCCTCAACGACCAGCGCAACGAGGACCTCGAGCGGCTGGTGGACAAGTATCCGGCGCTGAATGACTTCTACAACGATTACGACGACTACACGGTGACGCCCTGGGATTACGCCCAGTACGAGAAAACCCTGAAGGCACTGAGTGACAAGGAAAAAGCCCTGCTGGCGATGGACAAGCACTTCTACACCGTGACCTTTGATAATCTCGGCGGCCTGGTCACGCCGCTACCACTGCGCATCAGCTATGCCGACGGTGCTACCGAGGAAATGCAGATTCCGGCGGAAATCTGGCGACGCAACGCCGAGCAGGTTACCAAGCTGTTTGTCAGCGAACGTGAAATCACCGGTATCGAAATCGACCCGTACCGCAGCACCGCCGACGCCGATGTGTATAACAACAGCTGGCCGCGCAAGGTGAAGACTTCGCGCTTCCGCCTACACATGGACTCGCCAAAGCCGAACCATATGCGTCGCGACGAGAAAACCAACTGGGAAAAGAAAGACAAGTGATCCCTCGCCTGCTCCGCCTGGTGGCAGCCCTGCTGCTGGCCACCCAGGCCTGGGCCCATCCCTCACATACCAGCTTTGCGGAAATCGGCTGGAGTGCCGATGGCGATGCACTTGAAGTGGCGCTGAGGGTCATCCCAGAAGATGTCGAGGAACTGCTCTCGTCCCGGCAGCAGCGCCAGGTGGTGCTGGTCGACACCCCGGAGGTCAGGCAGTGGCTTGAGGCCTGGCTTAACGAGGAATTCAGGGTTTATGCCGACGGCCCATCACTGCCAGTGCAACTGCAAAGCCTGGATCTGGAGAGCTACCGCGCCAGCTGGCTGTTCTTCACCGTAGCTGCGCCCAAAGCAAACACGCTCAGCCTGCAGAACCGACTGCTCTTATCTCACAACACCCACGAGCGCGGCCGCGTGCAGATCAACACCGTACAACGCCTCTGGCAACCGGCCAGCGATCGCATGACTTTCACCGACGAGCAACCGCAACCGCTATGGGCACCCGCGCCATAACCGGCGCGAGCAATGCTGAATAAGAAGAAGTCTTAGCGTAGTAAAACCGTCCGCCGCGAGCGAGCCTCAGCCCGTCGATTGCGAATAGTTAAGGGAATATTTCCACTGCAAGAAATCGTTGCCAAAGGCCTCAGCCCGGGCTGCGGACAAATCCACCTGCTGGCCAAGATGCCCAAATAACGGCAGGCCCTCGCCGAGCAGTACCGGTGCCTGGGTTACGCAGATTTCATCGAGCAAACCCGCATTGATGAACGAGGTAATGGTCGTGCCACCGTCGACATAGCCGTGTTGATAGCCACTGCTGCGCAGGTGCCCCACCAGTGCATCGAGCCCGGCGGGGAAAACCTGTACGTTGCCGACCAGTGACTCCGGCGCACGCTGCAGTGTCGTGCTCAACACGTAAATGGGCCGATCACCGTAGGGCCACTGCTCAGCGGTGAGATTAAAGCTCACCAATTTTTCCATGCAGCCGCGCCCATGACCATACAGTCGACGGAGGCCAGATAATCAGTGAAACCACCGTCGCCCATAGATGCATCCGCAGGCCCTCGGGCGGCGGCCCGGTCCAGCCATTCCGCGCCGCCGTCCGGCGTCGCGATATATGCATCGACGCTGGCGGCAATAAACGCAGAGAATTTCACAGCCGCAGACCGCGGCCGCCAGACACCTTATGCGGCGCCGGCGATAGCCTTGATCTCGAGGTAATCGGTGAAGCCATGGGCACCCCACTCGCGGCCATTACCCGACTGCTTGTAACCGCCGAAGGGGGTCATCAGGTCGCCAGACTGGCCATTGATGTTGATATTGCCGGCGCGAATCTTGCCCGCAACACTCATCACCTGATCCATGTCCTCACCCTGCACATACCCGGCCAGGCCATAGGGTGTGTCGTTGGCAATGGCAATGGCTTCGTCGAGTGAATCATAGGGCATGATGCAAAGCACCGGGCCAAAGATTTCCTCGCGGGCAATGGTCATGTCGTTGTTCACATTGCTGAACACGGTGGGCTGTACGAAGTAACCCTTGTCGATACCCTCGGGGCGACCCACGCCGCCACAGGCCAGCACCGCACCTTCGTCGATACCCGCCTGAATCAGGCCCTGGATTTTGTTCCACTGCACTTCGCTGACCACCGGCCCCATGCTGGTGCCTTCGGCGCGGGGGTCGCCAACCACAACCGTGGCGGCGGCATTGGCGGCAATAGCCGCGGCCTCTTCCATCTTCGCCCGGGTACCAGCATGCGCGACGGCGCATTACAGGATTGTCCGGTGTTCTGGAACATGTGCATAACGCCGCGAGTGACCGCCTCTTCGAGGTTGACGTCGTCGAGCAGGATATTGGGCGACTTGCCGCCGAGTTCCTGGGTCACACGTTTAACGCTGGGAGCGGCGTTTTGTGCCACCAGTGAGCCCGCCCGGGTAGAACCGGTGAAGGACACCATTTCAATCAGCGGGTGCGAGGAGATGGCAGTGCCCACGCCGGCACCGTCGCCGTTAATCATATTGAATACACCGGCAGGAACGCCCGCCTCGTGCATCACCTCAGCAAAGATGTAGCCACACAGAGGCGCCACCTCGGAGGGTTTCAGCACCACAGTGCAACCCACGGCCAGTGCGGGCCCCACCTTGCAGGTAATCTGGTTTATCGGCCAGTTCCAGGGGGTAATCATGCCGCACACGCCGATCGGCTCCTTAAAGACCCGGCTGTGGCCCGCCGCTTCCTCGAACTCAAAGGTTTTGAGGATTTCCATCGCCGTAGAGAGGTGGCCAATACCGGTGGCCGCCTGGGCGTGTACCGACAGGGCAGTGGGAGCGCCCATTTCTTCCGTAATGGCGTCGGCGATATCGTTGTAGCGCTTCTGGTAAACCTCGCAGATCGCACCCAACAGCTCCACCCGCTCCTCGCGACTGGTGCGGCTGAAGCTGGCGAACGCGGCATTAGCAGCCTTGGCAGCCTTGTCCACATCAGCGGCGGAGCCAATGGAAATCCGTGCGCACACTTTTTCGGTGGCTGGGTTGATAACATCCATCGACTTCGGCTCTACCGGGTCGACCCACTCGCCATTAATATAAAACTTGTCGTATTCGCGCATTCCAGAGCTCCTGTTATTCGGGTTATTCAACTATAGCAGCGGCACGCTGCATTGCTGTGACAAAAAGTTCATCCGGGCCGGTAGAGTAAGTCACCGTCAGCCGCGATGCGACCACTTTCCACGCGCCGTCAATGTTCTGACAGCGATTCGTGTATTCGCCCACCACCCGGCTCAACTCATCCGGGGCAGCATTCGGCTCTTCCGGTTCGCCATGCTTCCAGATGATGTGATCCGCGGTAAGGTAGGCCCGGCAAATCACCGCATCGCCATCGCGCTCAAAGCGATGATTGGCAATGATATGGCGAGTGATATCAAAGCCATTGATCACCGCCTTGATGCCGCCGACCCACTCATCTGCGGGCCACGGAACATTGGGGTCGCGGTCGTGGGCGCCGGTCTGGTAATCGATCATAACCTCGTCTGCAAAGCAGTTGCGCACCATAGCCCAGTTTTTGGTGTCCACGCCTTCGGCGTAGGCGTTATACACATCGATAATCGCCGCCCGTTCTTCCAGGCTTACGTCAGTTACTGTCATTGCGGTTTACTCGTGCTTGAGCACGGCCCCCTCTGTGATCGTAGTGGTGTTATCCACCACCATAGCTGCGCCATTCACTGAGCGCGACTCATCCGATGCCAGGAACAACACCATATTGGCGACATCAACAGGGTCACCCACCCACAGCCGGTCCATCTGGGCGGCGGCCTCCGGGTCATGTGCTTTCACCACATCGTACATGCGGCTAAGCATGGGTGTTTGCATATTGCCAGGGTGCACTGAGTTACACCGCACACCGTAGCCTTCCTGGGTCGAAAGGCAGGCCACGGATTTGGTCATACCACGAATCGCGCTCTTGGAAGCGGCATAGGCAAAGATATTCGGCCCGCCTTGAATACTGGCTGTTGAGCACATATTGACGATCGAGCCGCCGCCGTTGGCTTTCATCAGCGCCAGGGCATGCTTGCAGCCAAAGAAGGTGCCATCCGCGCCCACGGCGTTGATCTTGCGCCACAGCGCCTCGGTGGTGTGCTCGATGCTGGCCAGCTCAACGATACCGGCGCAGTTAACCAGAACATCCAGGCTATCCATGGACTGCAGCAGCGACTCCCACGCCGATTCACTGGTGACATCCAGATACTCAAATCGGGCATTGGGCAGTTGCGCAGCAGCGGCCATCCCAGCCTCGCGCGCCACATCAGTGAGTACCACCGATGCCCCTTCTTCTGCCAATCGGCTGGCAATAGCCAGACCCAGGCCCGATGCTGCACCGGTTACCAGTGCCACTTTTCCTGCTACGCGCCCCATAGTTTTTGTCCTTATGAATTCGAGAAGCCTTTGCTTGCTTTCACTCTATCGAGTGATAACATCACAAAAACAGTCAGTTTGTACTGTTTATCATATTCAGAATAACAACACCCCGCAACCGGCGGAATTGGGAGAAAACGTGAACGACAAGGTGGAAAACTACGACGATGTGACCAAGTATGGTCTCAGCAACCAGAAAATGGAAAAGCTGCTGCTGGAACAGAACGAGTTGACCTTTATCTGGGCCAATAAACAGGGGCATCCGCTGGGCGTGACCATGAGCTATATCTGGCGCAACGGCCGTATCTGGTGCACCGCCACCGAACAGCGGGCCCGGATGAAAGCCCTGGCCCGTGACCCCCGCTGCAGCGTGGTGATTTCCAGCGCCGGCGTGGACGCCGAGATCAGTCAATCGATCACCTTCAAGGGCACCGCCATTCTGCACAAGGACCAGGAAACCAAAGACTGGTTCTACCCCGACTTTGCCCGCCACGCGAATAGCCCGGCACCCACACCTGAGGCCTTTGTTGAATTTCTGGACACCCCGATGCGCATTATCATCGAAGTGGTACCGGAGAAGACCATCAGCTTCGATGGCGGGGTCATGCAAAATGCCACTACCGAGGCCTTGAGCGCAGACTGAGCCCCTGGCCAGATCCTGAGTGTCGTCTGCTGTGCAGGCACCTCCGGACGAACAGACATATCCATCCGGATTTCAGACATAGGCCGGGCGACGGACGCTGACTACTATAGCGTCCGTCGTGTACAACAACCTATGGAGAACACCATGTCTGTATTCCAAATACTCGCCGGTATTGTATCGATGGCCCTTTCGTCAGTAACCATGGCCGGTGTCGAGACCGATGCCAATGACGTCATCCTGGCCGGAAATGATTTGATGCGCATCGCGCGGAAACACGACCAAATCCTGTACCTGCAGCTTTTGCGGCACTTCGCTCTCGAAGTGCAGCCAGGCTTCGCCACTACCGATCAGGTGAAACGGAATGCGTCGTGAGCCCCCTGTATCGACAGCCCGGGTACCGCAAAACATGCCGTTCACATACACCTTTGCGCTCAATTCGAGGCGTGTCAGCAACACACTCAGGGGATCGGGGTCGTCAAGATACATATGTGCTGGCCGCGCCTAGAGGTAATCGCGAGTCATGTCCAATGAGGCATGCCATAGGGTATCCGCCAAGGCCTCGTCGTGGAGGTAGCTATCTCCCTCCACGAGCGTGGCAGTGCAGTCTTCGAAATAGGCGCCATTCACACCCGCAACTTCCGGGTGCGCCGCAAGATACACCTGGGTGGCCGCGCCCTCCTCGACAGACTTGCCCACCACCGGGGCCAGGGAATCGTAAGCGCGCCGAAACCAGGCAGGATAACTTCTCGCAATGCTGGTACCCACCATACCCGGGTGCAGGGAATTGGACGTCGCAGAAGTACCCTCAAACTGTTTCGCGAGCTGTAGCGAAAACAGCGCGTTGGCGAGTTTCGACTGACCATATTTCTGCAGACGGCTAAGGCCTTTGTCTGTGGAAAGGCTGTCGAAATCAATACCGCCCGCGGGCGCCCGAAGATAGGCTGCGGCGCTGGACAGATGAATGACGCGCCCCGCGTCTGCCGCATGGACCAGGGGCAGGATACGATTAAGCAGAATAAAGTGGCCGAGATAATTCACGCGGAAAGTCTGTTCAATACCGCCGTCGAGCACAAACTCGGTATCGCCGCTAAAGCCTGCGTTGGCCACCACCATATCCAGCGGCCGATCCAATGACGCCAGGAACTGTGCACAGTCGACCGCAGACTGAAAGTCCGACAGTTCAAGCACCGCCGGCGTTGTTTCCCCCGCCACACTCGCGCAGGCCAACTCCGCCTTCTCAAGTGTGCGACCGGTGCCAATCACATGAGCGCCACGAGCAGCGAGCACCCGCATGGTTTCCAGACCCAGGCCAGAGTTACACCCGGTAACCAGCGCTGTCTTGCCTGTGAGATTCAGGCCGCTGGCCACGGACTCGGCCGTGGCATCCGCGCTGAAACTGCCCACGGGAAAACGCCTGTCAGGCACCTTGCTATAACCGCTGCTATCGCACGCCACCAGACCAGTGGCAGCCGTCGCCACCCCCAGTTGCATAAAGGTTCTTCTGCCTATTCCCTGCATAGCTTTGCCCCGTCACGAATCAGCCCCGGCCACGTATGCGGCCTGAACACTACAAACATTAGAGCAGGTTAAAACCCCCGGGTAAACTCCGCGCAATGGTCTGGCCACTGCCAAGCAATCTATGGAATTCAATTACGGACTGCTTAAGTCGACCAAAAAGAAAGCCCCTACCGCGAACGGCAGGGGCCTCAACTCACTCCAACGCTATTAGAACGACATGTTCAATTCGACACCGTAGTGGTCAGGCGGGCTGTACTGGCCAAACGTGCTGATGCCAATGGGGATCACCCGGGCATAGCGCTCGTCGCCAATGTTGCGGCCGTACACACTGATGGTGAAATGCTCACCCCAGTTCAGATCGACACTGGCACTGTGGAAACCACCGGCATCGACGAGACCACGCTCATCGTTATTGAGAATAGTGTGATACTCATCGCGCCAGCGGTAGTTGTAGTGCAGACCTAACTCAATGGCGCCCATGGGCAGGTAGTAATCCAGCCCCACATTCAATGTAGATTCCGGCGCATTGCGCAACTCGAGGCCAGAGTTGTCTACCGGATTGCCCTCGGAATCAGACACGGTGAAATCGGAGAATTCCGCATCGATAAACCCGGTGTTCAGGAAGCCGCTGAGGCTGCGGGAAATCTGCGCGGTCAGTTCAAGCTCCAGGCCCGAGATTTCCACGTCTGCTGCGTTGTTTACGATCGTGGTCACGTTGCCGTCACCCAGATTGGTAATCACCTCTTCCTGTTTGTCCGTGTAGTCACTGTAGAAGGCGGTCGCGTTGAAACGCAGGCGGTTGTCAAACCACTCGCTTTTCAGGCCGATCTCGTAGGTATCCACATACTCGGGGTCGTAGGAATTAATGTCATCCACGTTCTGGGTACGAGCGAAGAAACCGCCGCTCTTGAAACCACTGGCGAAAGAGCCAAACACCATCATGTCGTCGCTGATGTCATACAACAGCGCAATACGAGGAGAAAACTCTGTCCAGTCATCCTTGAAGTTCTGCACCTGTCCGCCGGGCATAATTTCCATCGCTCTGCCATCGGGCAGGTTGAGCATGAAGTTCGGGGTACCGGTCGCAAGCTTGCGCTCTTCCTGGGTAATGCGGCCACCCAGGTTCAGCATCAGTCGCTCGGTCAACTGCCAGTCCATGGAGGCAAACGCAGAGTAGGCTTCGTTCTCACCAGTGCCGTCCAGTTGGCTGGACACCGCGCCAGGCCAAAGACCACCCTCGGGACCAAAGCCAATGCCCAGGTAGTACCACATGTCGAAGGATTCCTGGAACTGATCGTATTCCGAGTTCCAGTAGTAGAGACCCGCGGTGAGATTAATATTCTGGGGCAGATCGCCATTAATGCGCAGCTCCTGACTGAATTGCTCATACTCCTGCTCAGCGAGCACGGTCAGAAACTCCACCTGTGCCGCGTCATACTCTACTCGGAAATCTTCGGTCCGCTCGATGTAGCCAGTAATCGAGGTCAGAATCCAATCGCCGATCGTCCAGTTGGCAGTCAGGTTGTAGAACTCGTTGGTCACATCCGAGGTGTTCGGTGCATTCTGCGGTGAGTTATCCTCAGCGCTGTCTACGTCCAGTTCCTCACAGCCACTCCCAAAGGGCGCGCCACTGGCTTCCGGGGAATACCGGCAGGCGGCACACCGCCCACTGAAATCAGGCAGGCAAGATCAGCAAAGCTGTTAAAGTTCGACCAGGCACCCACATCGGACTCATCATCAATCCGCTCGGCGGTGAACGAAACATCGAAATTCTCAGTGAACTCATAGAAAATCTTGGCGCCGTATTGCGTGTAGTCCTGGGCACCGAGGTCACCGTCGTAGACTGTCGCCTCCATATAGCCATCATGCTGGCTGGCGCTGGCATACAGTTTCAGGCCACCGTTCTCGCCCAGCGGCGTGTTCAACAAGCCGCGCAACTCGCGTAAATCCCAGCTGCCAACGGTTAGCTGAACCTTGCCACCCCACTCGCCGGTGGGAGCGCTGCGCACAATGTTGAGTGCACCTGCCGTTGTGTTTTTACCGAACAGTGTTCCCTGCGGACCCCGCAGAACTTCAATACGCTCCATATCAAAGTTGTGCAGCAGGCCGCCAGCCACAACACCCATGTACACGCCATCAAGAATGACGCCAGCGGGCGGATCGACACTCTTGTCAGTCTCCTGGAAGCTGATACCGCGAATAGAAATGGACGCGCCATTATTGCCGGCAATACGGTCAATGTTGACGTTCGGGGCATAGTTTTCGACATCCCGGATGGACCTGACCGTCGAGCGATTCAACTCTTCGGTAAGCGAGGTCCTGTCACGGCAACGTCCTGCATAGACTCCTCCCGTTTCCGGGCGGTGACGATCACCTCCTCCAGTGCAACGCGTTCCGACTGGGCAATGGCCTGGGGTGCGGTTACACCCGAGGCGGCCACAGCACAGGCCAGCACAGTTTTAAGCATACATCGTTGTTTCATCGGTTCGTCACCTCTTATTGTTGCGCTTGCAAACGCTATTGGTACCGCAGAAAAACACCGAAACCTTCCCTGGTTATTGCTTGGAGAGATCAGCTCTCAAAATCAGGAATCGCCCCCAGGTACTGTGCCGTCGTAGGAGGCTTTGGAAATCGCATCGCCATCGAACTTCAGCGCCATTTCCGGAATCAGTTCGATAATCACCCGCAGCGGTGTATCAAGATGCTGCATGGCCGCCTCGGGCGTGGGGGCCGGATACGGCGAAATAATGTCGGCCATGGCCGGATAGAACCAATCCTTGGTGGCCTGGTCTTCATGGAGCACCACCCTGCCCTTATAGGTGATCTGCTTGCCGGGCCCCATATCGGTGCCCATGCTCGTGATCACTACCGACGCACGCGGATCGCGCTGTAACGCCTTAATACGGGGGCGCTGTTTGGTTGCCGTCAGCCAGATCGATCCGTCCCTGGCCACATAGTTCATGATCACGCCCATGCCGTGACCTTCCTTGTTCGTCCAGATGAAGTTGCACTCCACCTGCTTGCGCAAAAGCTCCTGCTCGCGCTCCTCTGACAATTTGTAAAGTGTGACGTCTTCGTAGCCCTGCACAATGGCCTCCCGTTAAAAACGTGGTAAATGACCGGTCTGCTGACCGCCCGCCAGATCGAGGATCTGACCATTGATAAATCCGGAACGTGCGCCGTCCGCGAAGAACAATGCCGCCTCGGCCATGTCATTGAGGGTGCCCATACGCCCTGCCGGCGTCTCGGCAACGTGGGCTGCAATAATCGGCTCCACTTCGAACAATGGCCCGGTCATGTCAGTTTCGATCAAGCCGGCCGCAATGGAGTTGAAACGAATTTTCTGCCCCTGGTACTCCTGAGCAGCCACCTTGATGGCGTAGTCGATACCCGCGCGGGCACCCGAATACACAGACAGAGTCGGGCCGGGAAGTCGCGCGGTCAGCGATGACACCACCATGACAGAGCCGCCTTCAGACATAACCGCGGCAGCATGCTTGAAGAACAGCAGTGCGCCGATAAAACTCACTTCCAGTGTCGGTCGCGCGTCTTCAGCAGTGAGTTCGGCAATCAGTACTGAGGAATACACCCCGGCAGAAAATACCGCGATGTCGACACTGCCATAGGTGTTGATCGCGCTGAAAAACAAGGCTTCGATCTGCGCCTCGTCCGTGACATCACACGCCACTGCGAGTCCGCCGATCTCATTGGCCAGCGCCTCCAAGGGCTCGCGGCGGCGCGCAGAGACAACCACGTTGGCGCCCTCGCTGGCCAGCTTGCGTGCAATCGCTACGCCAATGTTTTCTTCGCCGGAAGCGCCGACAATGACGGCGGTTTTTCCTGTCAGACTACCCATTGTGTTTCCCTGTTTTTATAGTTCTGAATGCACGTGACCACCATCGACGACTAGCGACGTCCCGGTCATGTGCGAGCCTGCATCAGAGGCCAGCAATAGCAGCGGCCCGAACAGCTCTTCAATTTCGCCCGCGCGCTGCTGAGGAATGCGCGACTTAAGCTGCGCGCCCTCTGCACTGGCCAGCCAGTCACTGGTAATCTCCGTGGCAAAGTAGCCAGGGCACAGCGCATTGACGCGAATATTGTGTTGCGCAAGCTCCAGTGCCGCGGCGCGAGTGAATTGCACCACCCCGGCTTTGGCCGCCGCATAACTGGTGAGAAAACTCTGCACGCGAATCGAGAGAATCGAGGCGATATTGACAATACTTCCTGCAACATCAGCCGCGACCATACGCGCTGCGCAGGCTTTGGTGACATAGGCAACGCTACTGAGATTGGTGTTGATCAGCTTATCCCAGGCCTCATCTTCCATATGCAGTAGCGGCTGGGGCATGCTGATACCGGCATTGTTGATCACCACAGTGATCGTGCCAAATTCTGCTTCAGCGGCATCCAGCGCCGCGTCAATGGAAACCCGGTCCGTGACATCCATAGCCACAGCCATCGCCTTGCCACCCGCGTCGAGAATGGCGTCGCGAGCCTCCTCGAGCCGATCGATACGACGTGCCGCGAGTACCACGCTCGCGCCCGCCGCCGATAGCGCGTATGCAAACTCGCGCCCAAATCCGCTGGACGCGCCCGTGACCAGCGCAACCTTGCCTTGCAGTGAAAACGGCGCGAGTAACGCCTGAGCGCGCGCGTCCAACTCAGTCGTCAATGTACTTGCTCAGCGTTTGGTGAAAATGGCGAATACGCACTTCCTGATAGTTGGCGAGCACCACTTCACCGGTGCGCAGGTTGTGCAGCCCCTTCTGGACCATCTTCAGGTTAGAGAAGTCCTGGTCAAATACCTTGCCCAGACCACCTTCCATACCTTCGGCCTCAGAGAACAGCTGATCTTTGTCCAGGCGCTGCACAGGCACGTCATCCGGACGCGGCTGATCTTCCGGGTAGCGCATCAGGAAAATGATTTCCATCGTGCACATATCGTGGCGATCACCATAGGGCTTCATGCGGTACGTGAGATTGGGCTGAAAACCCGCCCAGGGCGCAAAGTTTGGGAACAGCGAGTAAAGAATCGAATCCATAATCTCGCTCTGGGTACTGAAAGCCCCCACATCGACGCCATACTGTTCGCCAAACATTTTGAAATAAAAGTCAGCAAGGTATTCGCGCGCGCTCATCCCTTCGGGGACTTCAAGCGTCTCGTCCTCTGGTAGCGCCATTGCATGGTGCAACCATTCGTTCACCGTCTGGTTCGGAGGAATGTCTTCAAGGTGAGGACTGACAACCCCCATAGGCGAAATCGTACGGCTGACATTGTCGCCCCAGATATCGTACTGGGAGTTGGAATCGCCCAGATACGTCATGATTTGCGGGTGCGTGGCCACCGTGTGGTAGGACTCAATAAACGCTTCCCAGGCGAGTTTCCAGTTGCACTCAATGACTTTCTCGATGTGCAGCGCCTTGAACGTATTCTCCGGTGTCCAACGCTCAAAGTGTTGCGGTAAAATACCCATGTAGCTCTGCAGGGATTCCGCCTGCAAATCCATGTTGATAAACACCCAACCACCCCAGGTATCCACAAGCACTTCAGGCAGAGAGAATTCCTCTTCCTTGATGTGCGGGAAATCCCATTGGCAGGGCGCCCCGAGGAAATCGCCTTCCAGGCTCCAACGGAAACCGTGGAAGGGGCATTTAAATTCACGCGCAGTGCCGGACTCCACACTCCGCAGGGCTCTGCCCCGGTGCAGGCAGGCATTGTGATATCCCTTGATGGCGCCACTTTCGGTGCGGGTGACAACAATCGAATAGCGCGCGATATCGTAGGTAAAGAAATCACCCGGGCGACCGATTTCAGTTTCCCGGCACACGGCCTGCCAGGTGCGATTCCACATGTGCTCCACTTCCTTGTCGTGAAATTCGCGACTCAGGTAGCGGTCTGTGGGAATATTCTCTGAACCAAGAAAGGTGTCGGTACTCTCGCGCAACGCATCAGGCACCGGATTGGTCTCTTTATCCAGCATCTCCTGATAGGTTTCACCATCGGAGCGAATAACCTTGCGCCCGTCTGCCAGCTCAATCGTTCTGCTCATATCACTAACCTCTCAACGCTGCAGAATGGTGACGGCGCTGATGCCGGGCGCGCCGTATACGTGGGTGTATCCGAGCCTGGGTTCACCGGGCACCTGGTGGTCACCAGCCTGATGGCGCAACTGCAATACCGTTTCATAGACCTGGCGCAGCCCTGAGGCACCAATCGGCTCACCGTTGGCCAGACATCCGCCGTCAGTGTTCACCGGCATGGAACCACCGATATGCGTTGCGCCCGACTGAATCAGGTGCTCCTGTTCGCCGTGTTCACAAAAGCCATTCTCTGCCATATGCATGATTTCAGCGCCGGATTCCGTGTCCTGCAATTGCATGACATCAATGTCCTTTGGCCCGACACCGGCCATTTCGAAGGCGGCCTTGGCGGCGTCGTAGGTTGGCCCCTCTGCTTCTACCAGCGCCTGGCTGGGCGCAAACACTTCGAAAGAGCCGTAGCGGCGCGACTTGAGCACCGCCGACTTCAGATAGATGGGGGTGTCGGTGTACAGGTGGGCCTTGTCTGCGCGAGACAGCACAAGGGCAACGCCGCCCTCAGCGGGCGCACAGAACATGTACTTGGTGAGAGGGTCGTTCACCATCATTGAGTTGGCGATCTCCTCAACCGGCACCGGCTGGCGCCGCCAGGCATTGGGGTTGAGTGAACCATTAATGAAAGCCTTCTCCGCTACCTTGGCCAGGGTGTCTTTGCCAATGCCGAACTGGTGCATGTATTTTTGTATTTTCATGGCGAAGAACTGCGTGGTCAGCATCATGCCCACCTCGCCGTACCACTGCCCCAGTCCCAGCGCTGCCGGGTCTGCGTCAAAAGCGCCCCGATCGTGTTTATCAAAACCGGTCACCAGCCCGAGATCGAACAGGCCCGATTTAATCGTGTTGTAAGCCGAAATCAGTGAGCTACCACCGGTGGCACAGCCGTTTGCCACATTCATAAACGGGATACCCGTCAGACCCAGTTCATTGCTGAGCGCGTCTGCGTTGCCCGAGCTGGCGCTGCCACCAAACGCGAACTGGATATCCTTCCATTCAATCCCTGCATCCTTGAGCGCGGCGCGGGCGGCCACAGCCCCCTGCTGCATGCCACTCAAGGCGGGCATGCGTCCGAACGGGTGAATCCCGATACCAACAATTGCTACATCCATGTCCATATCAGTTGTCCTGCACCGGCTTGAAGAAGAAACTCACAACCTCATCGCCGTTTTCGTCTTTGCGGAATGTGTCGAACACCACTTCCATCTCCATACCGATTTCCAGCTTGGCCGGGTCGTTCTCCGTCAGGCGACCTTCCACCCGCACACCGCCAGGCAATTCCACGTAACCGACACCATAAGGCGTAAAGGTCTCCATAGTTTCGCCGCTGTTGTAAGGGGGTTTGGGCATGAACTGCTGAATAGTCCAGGTCCACAATGTGCCGCGGCGCGGCAACTCTTCACGGACGACCTCCTGACTACCGCATGCCATGCAGGAATCGCCCGCAGGGAACTGCGCAATACCACAGTTTTTACAGCGGCTGCCAAGCAGCGCGGGGTTTTCCGATGGCCAGGTGAACAGGCCCTCGGCAATGGCAACTCGATTCATCATAAAGTGAGGTCTTGCATCCAGTTGGCGTGAAATCCATTGGGCACGCGGCCCGGTATATGCACCTTGGCAACCGGACCAGCAGCCACATCGCCCGCCTGGATAATGCTCAGGAACGGACCTTCGCCGGGGTTGTGCACATAACACATCAGCCAGCCATCCTCTTCGCGATCGCTGTCCGGGTTGGGCACATGCACGGGTTCACCGGCATTGGCCTCGGGACCGTACTCCCACAGTGCCACTTCACCGGTCTCGAAATCGAAACTGCCAGTACAGTTATAACCGTGGGCATCACCCCAGTCCCTGTTCGTACATGTGGCAAAACCGAGACGATAGTCCTTGCCCATAAGGCGCTCATCAATGCGCGAGAATTCGCAGAAGACATTGGAGAACTGTTCATTGGTCACAGCGCGGCTCTTGGGATCTAGCGTCATGCGGTACATGCGTCGCGGCTGCTTCTCCACACCGGTGCCCTGTGCCTGGGTAAAGGGAATGGAGTTAATCCACACATAGTCGATAACAATCTTGCCGTCGCGTTCAAAACCATTGCAGAAGTGCCAGCTAAAGAACGCCTCAGTTTCAAAGGTCATCTGTGGGCTGACACCGTCGCGAGGAATGACGATAATTTTGGTGCCCAGTTCGGGCTGCCATTCAAACGGATCCTCGCCGCGCATGGCTTTCTCCACACTGTGGAACGCGGGCGCATAGAAGATCACAATGAAGTTCTGGGTGATTTGCAGGTCGTGGATGATGCCCTTGCGTGGGAACTCCACCTGGATGCTCTGCTTGTGGCGCGCATGCTTGTCAAAGACCTGAACCGTGTAGTTCGGGCTGTCCCAGCGCTGAGTACAGGAGACCAGATCGCCACTGTCGGGACAAATTTTCGGGTGCGCCGTCAGCGCATCACCGGGCTGCAGGGCGCCGTCGTAATCGAACAGGCCCACCGTCGACAAGTCGTTATTCAGCAGGTGCGGAAAACCGCCCTCCCACATCGCCAGCAGTTTGCCACCGTGGTAAAGCACATTGGTGTTGGCTGTGTTTCTGACCGGACTGGGCTCACCGCCCGCCTCAATCACTTCCGGGGGCACCTCCAGCAGCTTACCGACACTACCGTAAATGGTGCGCCCGAACTGACGCTCGGTTTTCAGGTGGCTGGTTTCCACCCAGCGGTTCTTGTACTCGACGTGACCGTCTTTGAAGTACACCGCATGCACCATGCCATCGCCGTCAAGCGGGTAGACATAGTGATTGGGCTGAAAGGCGACATTGGCGCCGTCGCGCATAAAGGCGCCGCGCAGTTTCTTGGGAATCTCACCCTCAACGCGCAGCTCTGCCTCGGCGAGGTCTCGTTCCTCGCTGACAGGTGCATAATTACCCTGCAAATAGGGAAAGGCACTCAAATCCATAACGCTACCCCTTCTTATGACTATGTTGGCAATCAACGGATTGCTCGAAATACTAGCAGCACCCAAAAGATAAAAACAGTCTCGTTTGTTTCTTTTTTTGAAAAAGCGGTCTACAGTCACACTCACAACCGGGAGAACAGCATGAATAACATTGAGGATCAGCTGGCGCTGCAGGGCCTGATGGGCGCTTATGTCGACGCCGCCAACCGCCGTGACAGCGATGCATGGGCGGCCACCTGGGCTGAGGATGGCGTCTGGTGCCTGATGGGCATGGACGTTGAGGGCCGCCAGGCAATGGTCGAGCTTTGGCAACAGGTCATGGCGGGCTTTGAATTCGCCATACTCATGCCCTCCTCGCACCAGTTTGTTATCGATGGCGACCGCGCGACCGGCCACTGGTATCTGCAGGAATTCACCCGCAACCTCGAAGGCCAGTCCATGCAGGCTCTGAGCCGCTATGACGACGATTACGTCCGCCAGGATGGGCGATGGTATTACCAGCGCCGCAGCTACCAGTTCCTGTACCAGGGCAGCGGCGACCTGAACGGGGAGTACACTCCGCTACCGTGAAGCCTGAGCAAAAGCAGTCAGACCTGATTGTTTTATCGAATAGCTTCTGCTAGCGTCTTATGCATCCGCACGATAACGCAATAACACTCCGGAGAACGGCATGACTGTACTGGTAGCTGGCACTGTAGATATCCTCGATGGCGACCGCGACAAGGCCCTCGCCGCTTCCGCGGCACTGATGGCAGAAACCCGCAGTCAGCCCGGCTGCAGGCACTATGTGTGGGCCGCCGACCCCACCTCTGAAACGCGGGTCCATGTGTACGAGAACTGGGAGAGCTCAGAGGCTCTCAATGCCCATCTTGCAGGTCCCTATTATCTGCAGATGTTGGGCATTCTCGGGGAGTACAACGTGGTAAATACAGAGGTATTGAAGTTCCGCAGCGAGCTCGAGGAGCCCGTGTACGACCCTGAAGGCCGTCCGCGCGGCGACTTCTTCACTGCCTGATTCGAGCACGACGATGACCCAGAAAGACGTTAAAACCTACTGCCGTTTCTGCCACGCCTACTGCCCCATGGTGGCCACGGTAAAGGACGATCGCCTGATTGCCCTCGCACCGGACACAGACAATGAGATTTACGGTGGCTATACCTGCGTAAAGGGCCGCCAGATGCTCGAGCAGATCTATCAACCCGAGCGCTTTGAACACTCCCAGAAGCGCGCCAGCGACGGCTCACTTTCCCCTATCGCCAGCACAGACGCTCTGGACGAAATCGCGACACAGCTGAGCGAGATTCTGGCCAAGTACGGCCCCCGCGCTATCGCGAGTTACAACGGCACCTACTCATTTCAGAACTCCGCGGCCCACTCGGTAGCACGTGCATTTCACGGGGCCATCGAATCGCCCTCCTACTACACCAGCGTTACCATCGACCAGCCCGCCAAAGTGGCCATTGCCCCGCCCGCATGGGTGTGTGGACGGCGGGCAATCACATGTGGAGCGATTCAGATGTCTCCCTGGTGATAGGCAATAACACCCTCATTTCACACTTCTCTGTGCCCGGCGGCGTGCCTTCGTTCAGCCCCGCCAACGCCCTGCGCGAAGGCCGCAAGCGAGGCCTGAAACTGATTGTGATCGACCCCCGCGAATCCGAGGTCGCCAAGCGGGCTGACCTGCACCTGCAGATCAAGCCCGGTCAGGATGCCGCGCTGCTGGCCTGCATGATTCAGATCGTTATTCGTGAGGGCCTTTATGAACAGGCATTCTGCGAGGAACACACGCGTAGCTTCGATACCCTGGACGAGGCCACCCAGCCATTCACACCAGAAAAAGTCGCGGCTGCGGCAGGCGTACCTGAAGCGCAAATTTACGAGGCGGCACGCATCTTTGGACGCGGCCCACGCGGTTCTGCTGCCACAGGTACCGGCCCGGAGATGGGTCCTCACCCCAACCTGATGCAGCATTTGTCGCTTTGCCTGAATGCCATTTGCGGCCGCCACACTCGCGCTGGCGAACGCATGCCCAACACGGGCGTACTGACTCCCGAGGCACCGGTGTTCGCCCAGGCCATGCCGCCTCAGCCACAGTGGCTGCAGGAAGGTGAGCGCAGTCGCGTCGTCGATGACGTCTATGAAACCACCGTGCTATCCCCTTACGGCCCTCTCAATGAAATGCCGACGGGCCTGATGGCGGATGAAATCCTCGAGCCTGGCGACGACAAAATCCGCGCACTCATCTGTGTCGGCGGCAACCCGGCGCTGGCCTGCCCCGACCAGGAAAAAATGCACCGCGCCCTCGCCGATCTGGACCTGCTGGTGTGCGTGGACATAAAGGAGTCCGCCACCGCACAACTGGCCGACTACATTCTCGCGCCCAAGGTGTGCCTGGAACGCGAGGATGTCACCCTTCTCACCGATATCTGGCATGACAAACCCTACAGCCAATATACCCAGGCAGTGGTTCCCGCCCGTGGCGATGAGGTCGAAGAGTGGCAGGTGTTCTGGGAACTGGCCAAACGCATGGGCGTGACACTGGAACTGAATGGCGAACCGGTCGATATGGAGACCCTGCCACCCAAGCTCGACCTGTTACGCAGCATGACACGCGGATCGCGGGTACCCATCGACGAGATCGCTGCGCGCGAGGGCGGTCATGTGTATGACCTGGCAGACGTGATCGCCGAGCCGGCGGACCCGGCGACAAAGGGTCACCTGGAACTGTTCCCAGAAGGACTGGGCGATGAACTGGCAACGGCGTATGCCGATATGGATGCGAACAACAGCGATTACCCGCTGCTGCTCGTCAGCCGGCGCATGAAGTACACCCACAATTCCACCGGCCCGGAACTCAGCCTGCTGCGCGCCAAGAACAGCTATAACCCGACCTTTATGCACTCGGACGATCTGGAGGCACTGGGCCTGGAGGACGGCGACGAGATCAGCGTTGCCTCGCGCCACGGCGACATCCCTGGCATTGTGCATCGCAGTGACGATATCAAGCCCGGCGTAGTCTCCATGTCACACAGTTGGGGCGGCAACCCCGACCCTGAGCACAACGTGGATACACAGTTTCGCAACATGGGCAGTAACACCAATCGACTCATCGACAACCTGCGCGAGATTGAACGTTACTCGGCCATGCCGCGGCTGAGCAGTATCCCGGTATCGATTACGAAACGCGCGCCCTAAAGTGGGCGCGATGCGCTACAATAGTCGCCCGCTCGCAGGGAACAAACAGGCGAGACGTTTTGCACGTAAACGGAGAGGACATGGAAAAGGCTAAGGGCGACGCCGCAACAGGCCAGGATATTAGCTGGCAGGCACAAAAAAGTGCGATGACCAGGGACCGCATTCTCGATGCGGCCATCAATTGCTTCATCAGCCTGGGGTACACCAATGTCACTACCGCCAAAGTCGCCAGCGCGGCCGGCGTGTCGCGCGGTGCCATGCTGCATCACTTCCCCTCCAAGACAGAACTCATCCAGGCCGCGGTCGAATACCTGCACCAGCAGTTGCTGGAAGACTACAGCAGTCGCGTGCGCAAAATTCCCGCCACAGCCAAGGGCCAGAAACGCCGTCGCGCCGGTATTGACGCCTACTGGCAATACCTGACGGGCGACCTGTTCACTGCCTATCACGAACTGTGTGTGGCCGGCCGTACCGACGCAGAACTGAAAGAAATTCTGGAAGAATCCACGCGTCGGTTCGATCAACACGTTGCCGAGAGCAACTCTGAATTATTCAGCGAGTGGAATGACCACGGCGAACGTTTCCTGATTGCCATGGACCTGACCAAATTCCTGATGGAAGGCATGGCTGTCGGGCAGATTGTCAGCAATCGCGACAAGCGTGTTAAACGCATGCTGGATTACCTGGCAGATCGCCTGGAAGAAATTTTCCAGGAGGGCGAATCAGGCGCCATCGGCCGCCACTCGGCCAAAAACAGCTAAGCGGGCAGCTTACGCTACCCGCAACTGCAGGTAGCGTTCCAAATGGTAGTCGCCGTCACCGTAAAGTTTTGACAACAGCAGCAAGCGCTTGAACAAGTGACCCACGATCAGTTCATCGGTCATGCCAATCCCGCCATGTAATTGCACCGCCTCGTGTGAAACGAACCGGCTCGCTTCCGCAAGTTTCACCTTGAGCCCCGCGCGCGCTGCCGGCGCCTCCTCACTGCACTCGTCGGTGAGAATAGCGGCGTTGTACAGCAGAGACCGGGTCTCTTCCAGCTTGAGGTACATATCGGCCATGCGGTGCTGGAGGGCCTGGAATCGACCAATAGGCTGACCAAACTGCTCGCGTGTCTTGGTGTACTCCACGGTAGCGTCCAGCAACACCTGCATAGCGCCCACGCCTTCGGCGGCCATAGCGATGATCGCCGGGGCCAATGCCTGCTCCAGTGCCGTGGACGATAAGTGGCAAACCAGCGTCGCCGCCACCGCGTCAAACGTCAGGTGTGCGCCGCGACTGCCATCAACCGCCGTGAAATCGTTGCGGGAAATGCCCGGGCTGTTTGCATCCAGTAACAGCAACGCCGGCTCATGCCCCACCAGCGCCGTGACTAACAGGTAGTCGGCGATGTGGCCATTGAGCACGGAAATTTTCGTGCCGCTCAGAAACAGGCTGTCGGCATCGCCGCTCGCAGAGGCCTCAATGCTGTCCCAGCTATAACCGCTGCCTCGCTCAGCAAAGGCGAAGGCCCACTGGCGCTCTCCCGCCATCAACCCGGGCAAATAGGTTTGTCGTAGCGCTTGCGGTGCCAGAGATGCCAAGAGCGCGCCGCAGGTGATGACGGTATGCAAGAGAGGCTCGCGTACCACACCCTGCCCCAGCGCCTCGCATAACACCATCAGATCAGTGGCTGAGCCATCCAGGCCGCCGTCGGCTGCCGCAAACGGCAGCGCCAGCCAGCCCAGTTCCGCGAACGTCGCCCAGGCCGCTGGATCAAAGCCCTCGGCGCCCGCCATCAACGTTCGGTGACGCTCTACGCCACCCGCGCGCTGGATGTACTTTTGTACGCTCTCGCGCAGCAGTAACTGCTCTTCGGTGAGGGAAAAATCCACAACAATACACTCTGATGTTTTTGGCCATGCTAGCAAGGCCATCACATCAAAACAATCAATCCCTACTGTTTTATTTGTGAGGCATGCGCTAGCCTAAGCCGGACAGTGCCGCGGAGAAGATGATGAGCAAGCTGAACCTGAGTGCCGACGAAGTCCTTATGACAACGCGAGCCGTGCGCAAGCGCCTCGATTTTGACCGATCAGTGGAACCGGCACTACTGCGCGAGTGCCTGGATATCGCCCTACAGGCTCCGTCCGGCTCAAACTCGCAGGGCTGGCATTTTATGCTGGTCACGGAGCAATCACTGATCGATACGATTGCAGCCTACTACCGCGAGGCGTTCGCCGCCTATGAGGCCAGCGAAGCCCAACCGCTAAAGCAGCATCTGGACGACCCCTCGATGGCACCAACTCAGGCGCGGGTACTCAATTCCGCGCAGTACCTGGCAGCCAACCTGCACCGCATACCGGCGCTACTCATACCGTGTATGCAGGGCCGCGCAGATACGCCAGGCCTGCCTGCCAGCGTCATCGCGGGTATGTTTGGTTCTATCATACCCGCCACCTGGAGTTTTATGCTGGCCGCCCGAGAGCGCGGTCTGGGTACCTGTTGGACAACACTGCATCTCAACTACGAACGGGAGATCGCCGCGCTGCTGGGGATTCCCGATGAATACAGCCAGGTGGCCATGATTCCGATTGCTTACACCCAGGGCACCCACTTTTCACCTGCCCCGCGCAAGGCGCTCGGCGATTGCCTGCACCTGAACAAGTGGCACAATAACGGCGCCGGATAACATGAGGAAATCGCTGTGACCCAACAAGGAACAAGACTGGATTATGAGGTTGGCGACCTGCGCTGCCACGGGGAATATTTCAGCCCGGAAGGCCAGGGTCCCTTCCCAGTGATACTGGTCATACACGCCTGGGACGGCCTCGGAGATGAGGTTCGTGGCAAGTGCCAGCGCCTGGCTGACGCTGGCTACATCGCCCTGGCGCTGGACGTCCACGGCAACGGCACATTCCACACCGATTTTGACACCGTGCAGGCGGTGCTGGCGCCCTACATGCAGGACAGGGTCATGCTGCTGGCGCGGCTGGTAGCGGCCCTGGACAGCGTGACAATGATCCCGAATGCAGACACCGCGCGCATAGGCTGCATGGGATATTGCTTCGGCGGCATGTGCGCACTGGACCTGGCAAGGTCGGGCGGGCCTGCCATCAAGGCCGCCGTGTCGTTCCACGGCATCCTCCCCCCGAATGGCCTGGAAGACACCCCTATTACCGCCCCGGTGTTGGTACTCAATGGGGCCGACGACCCGATGGTCCCACTGGAAGCCATAGACGCATTCCAGCAGGAAATGACGGCGCGCGGCGCGGACTGGCAATTAATCAACTACGGCCACACCCTGCACGGCTTCACCCGCAAGGCGGCCAATAATCCCGCAGGCGGCGTGCTGTATAACGAGCACGCCGATAAGCGCTCCTGGCGCGCCATGCTCGACTTCTTCGCCGAGGTACTCTGACTGTGCACAAGGTACCGCCTGAGGCAGAGATCCGCGCCCTGACCGGCCACCAGTTCCCAGGCGGCCACTACACTATTGAGCACTGGGAAAACGTTCTGCTCACCGGCTGCACGGGTGCCGATCTGCTGCCGGGCGGGCTGGCTCATCCCGCCGCGCTATTTCATCTGCCGATTGTTGGCAGCGGCACCAGCATTGCCGAAATGTTCGCCCTCGGTCAGGCAGAGTCAGATCTCTCGATCATGATAGAAAGCTACGAATGGGAATTTTTCCAGCCACTGCAGGAAGAGCGTGAATACGGGGAGGAGGGCTATATTGCCAGTGCTGAGAGGCATGACGACAGCGAGCGCGAATACGATCGCATTCAGTTTGCGTTTGACGTCTCTGCACAGGACCGGGCCGTCGCCCGCTCTACCGTGACCTGGCACTACACGAGGAATACGTTGTGAACTGTGTTGAAGGTCAGGCCATTCCCGAGTGGGTTATGCCTGAAGTGCCCGCTGAACGTATGCGTACCATGGCGGCGATATTGCGCGACCCGAACCCGCTGCACTGGGACCGGGACGCGGTAGCCGCACTCCCTCTGGGGCTCGGCCGACGCACAATCAATCAGGGCCCACTGGGCCTCAGCTATATGGTCAACATGCTGCACGCCTGGGCGGGACCAGATTCCATCAGGCGCCTGGTCATGCGTTTTCCGCAGGTAGTTCTCGACGGCGAACATGTTGTCGCCAGAGGCACGGTAACCGCCGTGGTTGAAGATCAGGGCGAGCGCTACGCCGACTGTGACATCTGGCTGGAGCACGCCGAACGCGGCGTACTCCTCGAAGGCGAAGCCCGGGTAGCGCTTACGTGATCACTCGTCCTCGAGCATAAATTCGCGAATCGCGAAAAACGGTGGTGAACCGGCACCGACCAGACGCTCATTAAATTCCTTGTAGGAAAAAGCATCACCTTTCTTGGCGCGGTACTCGGCGAGAATATCCTCGATGGCCAGGAAGCCGGCGTAATAACTGGATAACTGTACGGCGCCCATTTTGGCGCGACCCAACTTACCCTGGGCTTCACCGGGCTGCTGATAGCCGCGCTCAATCATCAGCGCCAGGGCCTCCTCTTCCGGCCAATCCGTACGATTCAACTTGAGATCAATAATGGCGTTAGTCAGCGCGCGCAGTACCATCTTGATATCGGTCATCTGCTGCAACTCATGCCCCAGGGGATGATTCGGATACACCGTATACCCTTCGGCGACAAGTTGCGTCGTGATGTAACTCGCCCAGCCCTCTACCATCGGCCCGTTGAAAAACACCTTGGGAATCAGGCGTTCGGCGCGGTTGGAATACTCCAACTGAACGAAATGGCCTGGCACGCCTTCGTGAATGTAGACGATGGCCAGCATGGTCCGGTTGTACTCTTTCAGGTAATCCGGGGCACTGCGCAGCAGCTCAATGTCCCAGAACCACACCGATTCCAGGTGCGGCTCGAAGGCGGGAGCAGTCTGGATAAAAGCCACCGAGTTGCCACTCAGTTGCGGCGGCACAGGCTCGATGCGCAATTTGGTGGCGGGCGGCAGGTCCATCAGGTCATTGTCTTTAACAAACGCGATAATGCCGTCGGCCAGGGCATAACTGTCTTCCACCAGCGAGTCCGGGGTGGGCCGATCTTCCGACAGCTTGGCGAACACATTGCGCACCACCGCCTGATCGGATTGCTCAGCTGCCGGCGCATAGGTCCCTGCTTCAATTTCTTCAACCAGATAGGCATCGTGAATACGGCGGGCCAGCGCCTCCAGTTCACGGTTGTTATCCTCGAGCGCCTGCTCAGCACGGGCAAGCAGTTCGTCCGGTGTCAGGTAGTAGTCATTCTGCAAATCGAACTGACGGTCATAAATGGCTTTACCGGTGCGCCACTCGCTCGCCTCGCGCGGCATCACGGTAGCCTGATACCAGGCCGTGAACGCCTTGATCTGCTCGCGGGCATCGCTGCAATCTTCAAGAATCTGGCGCTGCTGATCATCACTCAGTGAGGAGGATGCCAACAAGTCGGGAATCGTCTTATCAAACAGACCGCCGTCGCGATCCAGACCACCCAGCTGTGCCAGGGCGGTTTTCTTGTGCTGTTCTGTCGGCAGAACATCATCCGGCGCGAGAGAGGCCTTCACCCCACCAAGATAATCGCCCGTCGCAGCACAGCGTTTACCCAGGCTACTTAGGCGCTGATCCAGCGGTGCAAAGTCACGCATTAACAGTGAGGAGAGCCCAGTGGACAGTGCACTACTCCAGGTGAAGGGGCTGGCACCGCTGCCCAACTCGCGCGAGTTGAACAGGTGCAACTCCACGCGTTTTTTCAGAATATGCAAATCGATCTGATCGCTGCGGGACAGGGCTGACGCACCAATGCCCTCGAGCTTGGCCAACAGCGTTTCACGGGCACTATCGAAGGACGCGCGGGCGACCGGGCTGGCATCCGCCATCCGGTCGTCATAGCGAGTAGGCTCCGCAGCCGTGCCATGCAGGCCGCGAAACACGCTGTTGTGAGGTGACTGCTCCAGGGTCAGTTCAAGGTACAGGCGCCCCAGTTCATTGATGTCACGCTCGGCAGCTACCTGCTGCTCCCACGCGGAGCGATCCCAGGAAGCCTCGGCCTGGGTGACAGCGGCGAAGCTGAGAGGGGCAGCCAGACTCATTGCGGCTGCCAGAAGACGAATATAGAGCATGAGTGCGCCTCTTCGATGAACTAGAAGGCGCGCACTCTAACACAATCCAGCGCTAGCCGGCGGGTCGCCAGGTGCCGTGGAAACCGGGGGGACCCGATGCGAAAGATGCGCCTTGGCCAGCGGGCCCGCGGCAATATCCAGGGCGTCGAACACCCACAGGCCGCTCAGGCGAGTATCGAAGTCTGTCACCACCGCGAGCAGATACCCCTCGCCTTCGGCCGCGTCCTCTGAACGAGGGACAAACAGTGCTTCTGACACCATGCCGTTGCCACAGGAGTATTGAACCGTGGTATTGGTACTGTGATCCCAGTGCCCAATGGTGTTGTAGAGGTTTTCATTCACCTCCATGTCGCTCTTCACATTGCCATCGGTGGTGGTATACCAGCCATGCCGGTAGTCCTGGCCGGCATAGCGCGGATCAACCTGGGGAAACTCCAGTTCGAACCCATCCAGTGGCGCGGAAATCACCTCCGCCTCCGGATTGTTCATATCGATCGTCCAGCGGCAGAGCTTGCTCTTGGTACTACCAGTGGGCTCACCATCGGGCGTGGGGAACAATGGCACCAGGGGGAACTGGGCAGCGTCAATACTGATCACACCGTCACGATCAAAGGCATTCATAAAGTGGAATACGAAGCAGGTGTCCATCTTCAGCCAGCGAATATCCTCGGCAGTCTCTGCATTGCGCGGCAACACCGCCACATGCACGCCCTTGTCGGGCTCCCAGGCGAAGGGAGGCCCACCGGTCATGGCGCGATCGAGGCTGCCCGTAATCGGGAATATGGGCACCACGATATAGTTCTCGGTGATCACGAAGTCGTGCACCATCGCCGAGTAGGGCGTGGGAATATGAATACTCTGAGTGAGCAGGCCGTCAGCGCTGACCTTGTGCACCATAACATCTTCCGAGAAGGGCCCGGTGGCCATATAGGCAAAGAACACCATTTCTCCGGTGGCCGGATCGACCTTGGGGTGAGCGGTCATCGCAGTATGCAACTTGCCGCGATACGTCCAGCTGCCAATCGAATCAAGAGTAATTGGATCGATCTCGTAGGGCTGGTGGCCCTCCTCCATAATCAGCATGCGCCCGCCATGCCAGACGGCGGCGGTATTGGCCAGACCTTCCTTATCGGTGAGTGGGAAATCTGAGTAATCCGGGTCGCAGTCAAAGGGGTTGAGAGCGTTAATCAGCGCACGCCCCTCAACATCCTCCATATTGAACTTGGCGGTGCGCACCCAGCGGTTAATGTAGTCGACGCGACCTCCATTGATGTGGAAGGCATGCACCATGCCGTCACCCGCAAACAGATGGTAGTCGCCACGGGGCTTCCAGCGCTGATTGGGACCTACCCGATAGAGCGTACCCGATAAATCAGCGGGCATTTCTCCTTCAATCATCAGGTCGCTGGCCTCACATTCCATCTGGATCGGCGCCCAGGGGAAATTGAGGAAGGTGCTATCAGAAGGCATAGGTTCAGCCATGACGTACTCTCTTATATTTATGTGACCGACCCAACATAACGCTACAAATAAAATCAGTCAATTCGGTTTGTTTTTTAAATCACATTTGATACTGTCTTATCACAAGAAAATAACGATAAGACAAGTGGTGTTTATTATGAGGAAGTACTTGCCGGTTTTCGGTGCCTCCCTACTACTCCCCGTTTCTGGCCCCGCGGCACTGGCCCAGGAATCCGCCCCCAACTCGCTGGTACTGGAAGAAATCCTGGTGACCGCCAGCCGCCGGGTAGAGCGATTACAGGAAGTTGGCATGTCGGTGTCGGCTTTTGGCTCGGATTTTTTACAAAGCACGGGTGTTAACCAACTCACCGACCTCGAGCAGTACACTCCTAACCTCAAAATCACACCCAGCACCGACTCCAACGGCACTTCCTACCGCATTCGAGGGATCGGCTCGGTCGGCACCAACTCCGGCATCGACCCCAGCGTGGGTATGTTCATCGACGGCGTCTACCAGGGTCGGGCCGGCATGAGCATCTCCGACCTGATTGATGTTGAGCGCATTGAAGTACTGCGCGGCCCGCAGGGCACGTTGTACGGCAAAAACACTGCCGCCGGCGCTATCAGCATTATCACCAAGCAACCCACCAATGAGTTTGAATACCTGGCGGAAGCCGGCTACGACAGCGAAGAGCGCATGGAACTGCGCGGCATGGTAAACGTACCGCTGGGTGATTCCGGCCACGCCATGCGCCTGTCCGCCTACGGGATTGATGGCGACCACATGTATCGCAATACCTATACGGGTAAGGGCATTAACGACGCCAACAAGTACGGCGGCCGCGCCCGGCTGCTGTTTGATTTCGAAGGCGACACCACCACCGACGGCTTCGGCCAGTTTATTCTGTCACTGGATTATTCCAAGGAAGATACCGATTGCTGCGCTCTGGCGACAATCACCTACGAAGGCCTGTCCACGCTCAACTCACCGATTACAAGCACGCCCTCTGCGCAATGGCAGGAAATGCTCGGCAACAATGCACTGGGACAGCCCATTCTGCGTTTTAACGACTTCGAGACGGCCGAGGGCTTTTCTCCACCCGAGGCCGATCCCTTTGGCGACGACTACTGGTTTAACGCAGACCTGGGTAATGAGGTAGACGTTGGTGGCGCAGCGCTGGAGTGGAACCGCGATCTTGAAAGCGGCAGCACCATCACCTTCATCAATGCCTGGCGTTTCTATGAATCACTGAGCATGTTCGACGGCGACTTTACTGCCTACGATGCCAGTCGCACCACCACAGACATCGATCTGGACCAATACTCGTCGGAGCTGCGCATTACCTCCGAGGGTGGCGAAACCATCGACTACCAAGCGGGCCTGTACGCCTATCGCTCCACGCTCGATTCGCAGGGTGACTTTGAGCAGCGCGAAGACCTGTTAGAAAAGATTGTGCTGTTTGGCGACATTACCATGGCCGACTTCTCGCCGGGTGGCTCTACCAATATCGACACCAACGAATACATCACCACCAGCTACGCCGCGTTCGGCCAGGCGGTGTGGAATATCACCGAGGCCTTCAGCACCACCCTCGGCCTGCGTTATACCTATGAGAAAAAAGAGCGTGTCGGTACCCAGATCACCACACCGTCGGTGCCCTTCGACACACCACCGATCGCGGGCCCAGATATTGCCTACGACGATGACCGCAGCGACACCGCGCTGTCACCCTCGCTGAACTTTCGCTACTTCTTCAACCCGGACGTCATGGGCTATGCCATGGTCAGTCGCGGCTTTAAGTCCGGCGGTTACGACCAGCGCCGCCAGGCTCTGGGCGAGACCGGCGAATTCGACGAGGAAATTTCCACCTCCTACGAGCTGGGCTGGAAGACCTCCTGGGGCAACCGTCGCGTACAGTTCAACGGCGCCTTGTTCTTCGTGGACTACGAAGACTTCCAGGCCCAATCCTTCGACGGCGCCTCGCTGAAGGTCACCAATGCCGGCGACATGGAAAGCTATGGCGCGGAACTGGAGTTCACCTACCTGCCTACCACCAATGTCATCTTCGGCAGTGCACTGGGTTACAACAAGGCCGAGTACAAATCCTTTGATAACGGCCAGTGCACCGTGCAGCAGTCCTTCGAACAGTACTACATCATCGAAGGCGCCCAGGGGGGCACACCGGGCACCGCATCGGTCTGCCTGCAGGACCTGGCGGGGCAGCCCATCGACAATGCCCCCGAGTGGACTATCAGCTCCTATATTCAGTACGACCATGAAATGGGCAGTGATCTGGTCGGCACCGCACGCCTGGAACACAGCTACACAGACAGCTATTTCCTGGACCAGGATCTCGACCCCAACCTGGAAAACGACTCAGTCAACCTCATCAACTTGCGTCTCACACTCAGCAATCAGGCCCGCACCTGGGAAGCGATTCTGTGGGGCCGCAACCTGCTGGATGAAGAATACTATTCATGGGGTATCGATGCCCCCACCGTGGGCGGCTACGCCGGCGTTGTGGCGCCAGGTTCCACCTACGGTGTCACCCTGCGCATGATGAACTAGACTCAGACTATGGCCGATAACAACATCATCACCTCGGATCAGCGCAGCGGCCGGATCTCGCCGGCCCAGCGACCCGGCCTCTGGTACAACTGGGGGCCACAGGCCTGGATTGACATGTGGATGTCCAACACCATGCTGGTGAAGAAGGCCTCCCTGCTGGTGACACACACGTTCCTCCCTATACTGCGGCTGTCCGGCGATGCGACACAGGTCGATGCCGACTGGGCCGCACTCAAGAGCAAACGTGAGACGGTTCGACTGCTCGATTCACCCCGGGAGAAATGGCGCAAACGCTACGGCAACTTTGTGCGCGAGGTGGAGTGGGCCCTGCTGGAGTTGCGCAAGTACTATAGCACCAAGCAGTTTGATGAAATCGTAATTGGCAGCGCGGTGGCTACCGGACAGGAAACCACGGGTGATTTTCTGGCAATGATGAATACCATGCCGGAAAAGAACAAAAACAAAAAAACCAAAAAGAAGGCCAATGGCTCGACCGAACCAGGATGGTTCAGCACGTTCATGTTCGAGACTTTCAACCCGGCACACTGGTTAACAGGCCGCGCCACGATCACCGAGTTCGATCCCAGCAACGGTATAACTGTCATGCACATACCCGATTGCGCCTGGCACACCTGCGGCCGGCAGGCCGACCTGCCCAACCCCAATGCCCTGCCCGAAGAAGGTTGTCTGGCCATTTGCAAAGGGCCCTTTGAAGCGATTTTCAAAGGCGAGAACGGGGGCCTGAAAATGGAGTTCGACCCGCACCTGCCCGAAACCTCCTGCACCGTGCGCATGAGCTGGTCGACCGACTAGCCGTGGCACTCGGCGACTTCTTTCAATCCAAAGCAGAGCTGGTCAAACAAGCGCAGCGCATTCGTGAGCTCGAAGCTGAAGTGGCCACACTGAAAGCCCAGAACGACAGTATGCGCGAAGGTATGCGCCGCTGCGTGACTTGCGAATATCGTATCGATTACAAGGCCCGCCAGGGCCACCACCAGAACAAGGACTGAGTACCTATATGTCGACTATTCTCGTAACCGGCGCCAGCACCGGCATTGGCCGGGAAGCTGCACTGCACATGGCGCGCAAAGGCAATACTGTATACGCAGCGGTGCGCAATCCCGACGGCGTCGATGAACTGCATGCAGCCATAGCCGCCGAATCGCTTCCGGTAACCGTGCTGAAAATGGACATCACCCAGCCTGAGAGCATTGAGGCGGCCGTCGCGCAGATCATGCAGGAAACCGGCCGCATTGATGCCCTGGTCAACAACGCAGGCGTCGGTGCAGGTCAGGCGGTGGAAATGACGCCGATTGAGGATGTGCGCTGGATTTTTGAAACCAACTACTTCGGCACCGTGAACGCACTGCGCGCAGTGACGCCGATTATGCGCAAGCAGGGCCAGGGCCGAATCATCAACGTCGGTTCGCTGGCAGCGCGCAATACCGTGGGCTGTCACGCCCACTACTCTGCGTCCAAGTGGGCGATGGTGGGGCTCAGTGAATCACTCGCCATGGAAATGGCCGAGTTTAACGTTCGGGTCGCCCTGGTGGAACCCGGGTGCGTCATCACTCCCATGCTGGGTAAAGTAGCACCGCTGGACGAAACCATTGAGCAGCCCTACCTGAATTCACTGGGACGCCTCGGCACCTGGTTTGAATACGCCCTGCAAAACCCTTCAATGCCCACCGATGTCGCCGCTGCTATTGCCGAGGCGATCGAGGCCGACGCACCGAAATTCCGCTACACCGTCGGCAAGGATGCGAACGAAATGGTCGCCGCCAGAGCCAAGGTCTCCGATGATGAATGGGTGCGGATTAACTGCCTGCAGGGCGAGGCATTTTATGACGCTATGGCCGAACTGGTGGGCGTGGACTACTACCGCTGATAACACTCTCCCCTGCAGCAGCTTGTGCAGCTGCTGCAGGGCATGGATCAGTCTATCTTGATCAATACCTTGCACTGATCCTGCGGTGTCCGCAGGGCCTCAAATGCCGCCGGCAATTCATCCAACGTCACGATATCGGTAATCATCGGCTGTACATCGATACGCTGTTCGGCCAAGGCAGACATGGCCGTCTGGAAATCATCCATGGTGTAGGCGATAGCGAACTGAATCCGCAGCTCCTTGAACAACCCGAGCATGGGCATAATAGCGTCGGGCTGTTCGCACACGCCCACCGGCACAATCTGCCCGCCATGTCCCGCCATCTCGATGCACTGCTGTAATAAGCCCGGTGCTCCGACACACTCGAAAATCACCTCGGGCGCGCCGCCCGTCAGTTCAGCGTACTGTGCTGCCAACGTCTCCGCGTCGGTATCCGCCGCGGGCCGCATGACCGCCGTGGCACCCATTTTCTGCGCCAGTGCCGCGCGGCTGTCCGCCCTTTCGCTGACGACAACACTCGCCGCGCCGTAGAACCGAGCCCACAGCGCCACGGTGAGGCCAATTGGCCCCGCACCGATAACCAGCACCCGACTTCCGGGCTGCACATCGGCCATACGCACTGCGTGCAGTCCCACCGCCAGCGGCTCAATCAGTGCCGCTGCCTGTGAATCGAGATCATCGGGCAGTTTGATGGTTTCCTGCCCGCCGGCCGCGACATACTCCGCATAGGCGCCCTGTGCATCCACACCGGATACTTTCTTGTTCTGGCATTCATAGGGCCGACCGGCATGACAGGCGTCACAAGTGCCGCAGGCGATGAACGGCAGTGAACACACACGGTCACCCACCTGCCAGTCACCGAGCGCCTCTGGGCCCACCTCGACGATCTTACCGACATACTCGTGCCCGAGAATCTGACCTTCAGCGGCGGTAGTCAGGCCCTCTCGCGTGGCGTGCAGATCGGTGCCGCAAACGCCACAGTAATCGACCTTAACCACCAGCTCATTGGGTTCGGCTGCCGGCCGGGGCACGTCCTGAATCGACAGTGGCTTACCGACACCTTCAAATACCGCGGCCTTCATGCTGTGACCTCGCGCTTGTCGTAGGTAATGTGTAATTCCTTGAGCCCCCGCAGCACCATATTCGGAGAATGCATCAGGTCGTTCTTGCCCGGGGCAAGCTGGATATTGTCCATCCGCTCGAGAATTTTCTGGAAGGCTACCTGCATCTCCTTGCGGCCGAGGAATGCGCCGGGGCAGAAGTGAATTCCGTAACCAAAGGCAATGTGTTCATCCGCGTTTTTCCGGCAAACGTCCATCTGGTCAGGCTGCTCGAACACCACTTCATCACGGTTAGCAGCCGCATAGCGAAGCATCAGCAGCGAGCCCTTGGGAATCGACACCCCGCGAATCGCGGTATCCGTGGTCACCAGCCGCCACAGCCCCGCTGAGGGTGATTCCATGCGCAACATCTCTTCCACTGCATTGTCGATCAGCCCGGGATCGTCCAGCAGCAGCTGCATCTGGTCCTGCAGCTGAATCAATGACAGCAAGCCACCCGCGAGCGATGAAGTGGTAGTCTCATTGCCCGCCACCAGCAACTGCTCGATCATGCTAAGCAGTTCCTCCATCGTCATCAGGCGTTCGCCATCGGGATGTTTGATCATGTTATTGGCCAGATCGGAAATCATATCGTCCTGGGGTGTGGCGCGACGCTGATTGATGATGTCGGCCATGTAGTGCTGCCACTCGACAATCAGCCTCGCATCTTCAAGCTGCTGCTGTTCGTCTGCCATACCGCCCAGGCGCGATGCAAAGGCATCTGACCAGGTCTTGATGCGGCGCAGATCCTCGCGGGGCACCCCGAGCTGGTCGGCAATCACATACACCGGCAGCGGCGTCGCAAAGTCATGCACGAAATCACACTCGCCTTTTTCCAGCATGTCGTCGAGCAACTCGTCCACGACTTTTTCCATATAGGGACGCATGGTTTCCACGCGCTTGGCTGAGAACACCTTGTTGATCAACGAGCGATACATCTTGTGCTCGGGAGGGTCCAGCGTCAGCAGTGTGGGCGGCTGGGCATACCCGGAGGCGTAAATCGCCTTCACTTCATCCGAGGGATCCGGCCCTTGCAGGACGTCCTGAAAGTCGTTGGAGAACGTCGCGGTATCGCGATTCACTGTCCGAATATCTTCCCAGCGAGACAGGAAAAAGATATTGGTTTCAGGCAATTGGTACACAGGCGCCTGTTCGCGCACCACCTTGTAAAACTCAAAGGGTGACTCGATGACTTCAGGGGAAAAGAAATCAAAATCTGCTGGGCACTTGGCCATTTAAGCTCTCCTAATGGGCCGCCGGACTTGTGTTATTGCTTATCGTTTGGCGGCAGTCTGAGGCTCACATTAGCCAATATAAAATAAACAGTCAATTCTGATTGTTTTTTAGATATCGGTTTGCTAATTTGCCTAAGCATAATATGAGGAGCCCATCATGGATCTCGCCTTTTCCGCCGACGATCTACAGTTCCAGCAAGAGGTCCGCCAGTTTCTGGCCGAGAACCTCACCGCGGATATTGTTGAAACGACCGCCAACAATGCCAGCGTCTTCGTCGAAAAAGATCTGGCACTGCAGTGGCAGGCCATTCTGGTGGAAAAAGGCTGGGCAGTGCCCCAGTGGCCCACCGAACATGGCGGCACCGGTTGGACCCCTACCCAGAAGTACATATTCAGCCGCGAGTGCTATCTGGCCGGCGCCCCCATGCTGATTCCTCTCGGCCTGCTGATGCTGGCGCCGGTCATCATGGCCTTTGGCAGTGAAGCGCAGAAACAGGAGTACCTGCCCAAAATACTGTCGGGCGAACACTACTGGTGCCAAGGTTATTCCGAACCCGGAGCCGGTTCCGACCTCGCGGGCTTGAAGCTCAAGGCAGAGGCCGATGGTGACGACTACATCGTCAATGGCTCAAAGATCTGGACCACGCATGCACATTTAGCCGACCACATCTTCTGCCTGGTGCGCACCAGCAACGAAGGGAGGCCGCAACAGGGCATCAGCTTTCTGTTAATCGACATGGCCACACCCGGGGTGTCTGTTGAGCCAATCATCACCATGGCCGGCGATCACGAGGTTAACCAGGTTTTCTTCGACAATGTCAGGGTGCCCCAGAGCAATCGCATTGGCGGGGAAAACAAAGGCTGGACCTATGCCAAGTACCTGCTGGAGTTTGAACGCGGCGGTGGTTTCTCTGGGCCCTTGGTCGTGCACGAACTCGAACGGCTCTGGGACCTTTACGAAAGCACCGCCGCAGAGGTTGCTGACTTCGACAGCAATGAGGTGATCAAGCGTCGTATCGGTCAGATTGAAATTGATCTCAAGGCGCTGGAGATTACTGAACTGCGGATTCTATCTGCCGTCAGCGCCGGTGGCGCCCCGGGACCTGAGTCATCAATACTCAAGCTCAACACCACGCGCCTCGAACAAGCCATCAATGAGGTCTCTGTAGACATTCTGGGATACCGCGGGCTGGTCATGGACTCGATGCCGGGCGCCAGCCCCTATCGCCCCGACCCGGAGAGCGCCGTTCTACCCCGCTACCTGAACAATCGCGCCGCATCGATTTTTGGCGGCTCCCAGGAAGTGCAGCGCAATATTGTCTCCAAGCTGGTGCTGGGCCTCTAGGGGCACCGCGCTGTGAACCACGCAGACCTCGTCATCGAGACCCACCTACTCCTGAATCTGGTGGCGCAGCAAACGACGGCCATGGCTGACAATATCATGACCATCGATGTCGCCGAGTATACCGATGCCGCGCGATTCGAGACTGAACGAACTGCCCTGTTTCGCAACTACCCACAGTTTGTGGGACCCAGTTGCCTGCTGCCTCGCGGGGGCGATTACTTCGCCTTTGATGACACGGGCATTCCCATTCTAGTGGTGCGCAACCAAGAGGGTGTACTCAAGGCTTTCGTGAATGCCTGTTCTCACCGCGGTGCACCACTGCATGAATCTGCCTGTGGCCAGGCGCGCAGGGGCCGCATGCTCACCTGCCCCTACCATGGCTGGAGCTATGACCTTGACGGCCGGCTGCTCGGCATACCCTCACAAGACGCCTTCGCGGGCGTTGACCGCGAGACCCTGGGGCTACGCGAATTACAGGTAGAGGAGAAGCACGGTTTTATGTTCGTTATGCCCAACCCTGAACTGCGGTTCGACATTGACGAGGTGTTGGGCGGTATCGAGTCCCGACTGGCAGAGGCGGGCCTGAGCGATCACCACCACCTGGGTACCAAGAAGGTGGATACGGCGTTCAACTGGAAACTCAATATGGACACGTTCCAGGAGTTCTACCACTTCGAGAGCCTGCACCCAGAGACGATCGGCCAAATGGCCTACTCCAATCTCGGCACCTTCCATCAGTACGGGCGCAATCACGCCATGGGTTCGGCCACGCTGAATATCAGCGAGCTGAATGCAATCCCGGAAGCACAGTGGGAGCCGCGCAAGTACACCTCGTTCGTGAACTACATCTTTCCGAACACCGTGATCTTTATGGTCGAAGATCACTTTCAGACCTGGCGCGTCTATCCGGTAAGCCACGATCAATCCGTGGTGTATCACAGCATGTACCTGCCCCAGGCACCGACCAGCGATGCGGAGCTCGTCGAGCGTGAACAGTACTTTCAGTTGATCAACGATGTTGCAGTAACTGAGGATTACACCCTGGTCGACAAGATCCACCGCGGCCTGAACAGCGGCCTACCCCGCAAGGTCATCATCGGGCGCAACGAACCCGGGGTGCAAAATATGCACCGGCAGATTGCCAGCCTCACCTGAGCACCCCAGAGTCAGCTCAATGACACAGTGTTATGAAGCCACCTTGCACCAACGTTGCCAGATCATCGGGGGCGAGTTCAATTTCCAGGCCGCGACGCCCTGCGCTGACATAGATCGTCGCATATTGCTGGGCGGCTTTATCAATAAATGTCCGCAGACGTTTCTTCTGTCCCAACGGGCTGACGCCACCCAGCACATAACCGGTTGCCCGTTCGACATCCTCCGGGTTGGCCATCGCTGCCTTCTTGCCCTGCGCGGCCTTGGCCAGGTGTTTCAGGCTTAGCTTCGATGCCACCGGGATAACGGCCACCACCAGTTCGCGACCGTCGAGACTGGCCACCAGGGTTTTGAACACCCTCTCTGGCGCAACACCCATTTTCTCTGCCGCCTCAAGGCCATAGGATTCATGTGATGCATCGTGTTGATACTCGTGCACCGTGTGCGCAATCCTGGCGCGCTTGGCGACGTTGATTCCCGGCGTCATAAGTTACTCATTCCCCTTCTGGGCCACTAGCTCCCGGCATTAATGTTGCGCCGGTATGCGCTGCTGCTGGTGAGTCAAAGTCGATAGTGTACTGGCGCTGAACATTGGACGTAAGCTGACCCCACGCCGAGGATTGCATGCTGTAGCCACTGCCCTCGCCATCGATCAGGCGAGTACCCCTATGCGTGCAGCTGTTGACGAACGCCTTGATCGAGTCGGCGCTGTCGCGCACCACAATCACCGAACAAGGGCCAATGTTGTGTACGTAGTTATCGCCGACGTCCGGTAGATGCTCTTCGCGGCAGACCCAGTGCCAACAGCGTCGCCACAGTTGTTCGTCTTCGCGTCGTGCAAAGGCCTCAGACGTGTAGCGTTCACAATCGATATCGACATCACCGAGAAAAGCGTAGTCACTTTCGAGCAACGGCGCCGGCGGGGCAACACGATCTGCAGCGATGGTCTCTGCCACGGTGGGACCACTGGCTCTGGCACTGCCCGGTTTCTGTACCGACATTCGCTTCCCCATCATGACTGGACGCGCTTCACTCATGCAAATACAATCAGGATTGACTGTTTTTATAATTATGAGCCGAGCCCCGCAACCTTGCAAACACCCCATCGTAACGAGGCCGCTATGACCGCTGACTTCGAAGATCAACAGGCCATTATTGCCGTACTGCATGGTCACTGCCGCGGTCTGGACCGCAATAACAGTGCGCTGATCAGGGACTGTTACTGGCCAGACGCCACCGTCGACTACGGCAGCTTCGTCGGCGCGGCGAGTGATTTCACCGAGTTGATTGGGCCCGCCCTCACCCAGAGCTACGAGCTTACGCGACACTGCGTGAGCAACGTCACCATTGTGGTCGACGGTGGACTCGCCCAGTGCGAGAGCTATGTGGAAGCCGCGCACCTGCTTAGGGGGGCAGAGCAGGAAATGTGTTTCCGCGGCCGCTATCTGGACACACTTGAACGTAAAGACAGGCAATGGCGCATCCGGCATCGTCAGGTGGTGATGGACTGGAGCGTAACTCGCGATGTGCACGACGAGCGCAACAACGAAGCCTTCGCGGCGCTAGCCAAAGGCCGTGCCGATCTGGACGACCCCTCCTACGCCCTGTTCCAGCGAGACAACAACCATGGATAAGCGCCTGGAAACGCTACTCGCAAAGCAGGCGATCGGCGAACCTAGCAGCCGCTACATGCGCGGCCTGGACCGGCTCGATCGCGATCTGCTGCTCGCGCAGTTCTGGGAAGACGGCTTCATGAATGCCAGCCCCACTGAGCTAATCGATTTTGCCCTGCAGGCGCTGGCCAACCACGTCGCCAATCAACACCTGATCGGCAATACCCTGATCGACGTCGAGGGCAATGAAGGCTATGGCGAGGTGTACTTCCAGGCCTATCACAAGGTGCCTTCCGAAGCGGGGTTCGACGATATGATCTTCGCCGGCCGCTATATCGACCGCTACGAGTGCCGGGAAGGTACCTGGGAGCTGGCCTACCGCAGTGAAGTCGTCGACTGGAGCCGTAGCTCCCCCAGCAATGATCCATACTTTGAGCTGGTACCAGACACCCTGCGCGGTGGTCGTCAGGACGACCCGGTGTATCGCCTCGACAACCGGCGTCGCCCCTGAATCATGTCAGCCCTGCTCCCTTACCCCGGCCTGCAGCAACATCTGCGGGTCTTCATTGAAGAACGGTGGCGGCGTCAATCCTGCGGTGGTCAGGCCTGCGTCCACCGCAAGCGTCTGCCCGGTAATGTGCCGGGCCGCATCGCTGATCAGGAACAGAATGGTATCGGCAATGTCCTCAGCGCGACAGGCAATACCCAGCGGCGAAGCTGCAGCCAGGGCCGCCGCCGTTGCCTCGGCATCACCCAGACCCAGCGCGTCGATCATGGGCGTCACGGTACCACTGGGGGCTACGGCATTCACCCGAATACCTTTAGTGGCCAGCTCAGACGCCGCCGACTTGGTGAGGCCAACAATAGCGTGCTTGGCCATGGTATACACATGTGGTCCTTGACCACCGATCAGTCCGGCAGTGCTGGCCAGGGACACAATGGCGCTGCCTCGGGGCATGACCTTGGCGGCATGTTTAACCCCCAGGAAACTGCCCTTGCAGTGAATATCCATGGTGCGTTCATAGGCTTCGATACTGGTATCGGTAATCGAGCCCACCGCGCCTACCACTCCGGCGTTATTGACCAGTGCGGTCAGGGAACCGAAAGTGTCCACGGCCTCAGCCACTGCTGCTGCAACAGCCGACTCGCTGGTAACATCGGTGACGCAAAAGCGCACCGCATCGCCCAACTCCGCTGCCAGGGCCTCGCCCCTGTCGGCTTGCAGGTCAGCGACAACAACGCGGGCGCCACGCTCAACAAGTGCGCGGACAGTGGCCTCGCCAATGCCGCTGGCGCCACCGGTGACCAGGGCAACACAGTGATTAAAAACGGACATAGAGCACTCCTTATTATTATGACGCCAACCAGTGTGGCGCGTGCTAACCTCAGAATCAATCTAACGAACGCGAAAGGAAAAAAACCATGCCCCTGACTCTCTCAGACCCTACCCTGCTAAAGCACCAGGCCTATATTAACGGCGAGTGGGTAGACGCGGATGACGGTGCCACGTTTGCGGTAACCAACCCCGCCACAGGCGAAGTCATTACCGAGATCGCCAGAGTAGGCGCAGCTGAAACTGCGCGCGCGATCGCCGCTGCCGATACCGCCATGGCAGACTGGAAGAAGGTGCCTGCGAAGGCCCGCGCGCAGGTGCTGCGCAAGTGGTTTGACCTGATGATGGAACACCAGGAAGACCTCGCCCAGCTGATGACCGCTGAACAGGGCAAGGTCATTGCCGAATCCCGCGGCGAGATTGCCTATGGTGCTGCGTTTATTGAGTGGTTCGGTGAAGAAGCCAAGCGTATCGATGGCGACGTCATCCCCGGACCCTCCTCTGACAAGCGGATTGTGTGCATCAAGCAACCCGTGGGTGTGGTCGCCGCGATCACCCCCTGGAACTTCCCCAACGCGATGATTGCGCGCAAGGCAGCACCGGCGCTGGCCGCCGGCTGCAGCATCGTGATCAAGCCTGCGTCGGAAACACCGCTGTCGGCACTGGCCATGGCCGAGCTCGCAGAGCGCGCCGGTGTACCCGCTGGCGTGGTGAATGTGGTGGCAGGCAGCGCCAGCAAAATTGGCGCCGAAATAACCTCCAACCCCACCGTGCGCAAACTCACCTTCACCGGTTCCACCCCCATCGGCAAGATGCTGGTTGAGCAGTGTGCACCCACCATGAAGAAAACATCCATGGAACTGGGCGGCAACGCGCCGTTCATCGTATTCGACGATGCCGACATCGATTCAGCGATTACCGGGGCGATGATTTCAAAGTACCGCAACGCCGGACAGACCTGCGTATGCTCCAACCGGATCTTTGTACAGGATGGTGTGTACGACGAGTTCGTCGCGAAGTTTGTTAAGGCAACTGCAGAACTGACCGTGGGCAATGGCGCAGACGACGGCGTCGTGATCGGCCCGCTGGTCACCGAGAAGGCCATGAACGATGTCGACAAATTGGTGCAGGAATCGATTGCCCAAGGCGCCCAGGTGGCCGCTGGCGGCTCGGCTCACTCACTGGGCGGCTCCTTCTACCAGCCTACAGTACTCACCGAAGTCACCTCTGACATGGCGGTATTCCGCAATGAAATCTTCGGCCCGGTATCACCTGTAGTGCGTTTCAGCACTGAAGAAGAAGTGATAGCCATGGCCAACGACACCGAGTTTGGCCTGGCCTCCTACTTCTACACCCGCGATATCGGCCGCGTATGGCGTATTGCCGAGGCGCTGGATTACGGCATTGTGGGCATTAACGAAGGTATTATTTCCAACGAAATGGCACCCTTTGGCGGCGTCAAGGAATCCGGCTCTGGCCGCGAGGGTTCCAAGTACGGGATCGACGACTACGTCGAGATCAAGTACATGCTAATGGGCGGTCTCGACGCCTGATCAATGGAAGCGCAACGGCGAGGGCAATTCCCAGCCCTCGTCGGAGTGCCCCAGTATGGTCTGCATGGCAATCGAATCCACGCGGGTACTCTCATCGCCGGCCACAAAGTCACCGGCGCCATAGGTTGACAGCGGCTGTACGCTGAAGTCGTCGCGGCGCAGGGTTGGCTGCGGCAGCAACTGTTCAAAGTAAGCAGCGACATCGTGTGTCAGGCTAAGTCTTATCGGGTAGCGGGCCGAGGTACTCGGATTCACCGCACACTGCACGGCAAAGATCGCATCGAGCTCGCCCTGCGCAAGCTCCAGGCCAAACGCTTCCCGGGTAAACCCGGCAATTTCCGCATAGAACTCATCCAGCGCGTCATACAGAAACTTACCCTCTTCGCCCCAGGTCACCTGCGGCCAGTGGCCGCGCTCGGATGCTGGCACGATAATGTCCCTGTATACACGCAATGACAGCGGATAACGCTCATCGCCTGTGGTCATTTGATCCATCCACTTGCGCAGGAATGACAGCGCCTGTACGCCGTGATCGATCTGCAGGTAGTACAAAACGTATTTGAGCAGGGCCATGCGCACCATCAGCAGGTAGGTGAGGTACATGCAGCGCATATAGCCGAGCTCGTCGGCGCTGAAGGTTGAGGTAGAGGCGATCATATTGTCCGCGTCCACCGCAATAGCAAACTCCTGTCGATACTGCTTCTCGGCCATCGGCGCGTTGGGCATCATCGAGGTGTAGTTGCCATTGGCCGACACCTTCCAGTCAAAACAGAACTGCAGGTCTTCCTCGAGGCTGTCGACGGTCTGCCCCGGCAGCCCGATCATGATGTCCGACGCCATGGGAATGCGCTCTGCGTTGAAGAACGACATCATCTTCTCGTAGGACGCTGTACGAATATTGTCGCGCTGGATGGCCTCCAGCGTGGGCTTATCCGTGGTCTGCAGGGCGATGATGCCAGTAGGCAACAAACCGCCCTTGTTGAGAATGGAGATCACGCTCATCAGGCGGCGTCCGCCGTTCTTGGCGAAATTTGTATAGAGCCGCTGCGGATAGCCATATCGCTGGCGGCAGGCCACCAGGGCCTCGGCGATGGCAATATCCTGCTCCAGCATGCCGAAGTTGGCATCGGCGATAAAAATCGCTTCCATTTTTTTCTGCGCCAGATATTCCACCTCGGCAGAAACACGATCCAGAGAAAAACGTGACACCTTCTGCAGCGTTGCCGAACCCCAATCACAGTAAGTACAGCCATAGGGGCAGCCGCGATTGGTTTCCAGAGTGGCGGTAGATACGTCACTAATCCAGGCGTCAAATTCGCCGAGCAGATAAGGTGACGGCAAGGTGTCGAGATCCTTCACACGGTCGCGATCCGCGGTGCGGTGTATACCCTGTGAATCGCGATATACGAGGCCGGCGACTGAGGCTAGCTCCCCACCTGTCGCCAGGGCCTTGAGCACCTCGGCACAGGCGACTTCGCCCTCGCCCAGCACGGCGACATCCACCGCCGGGTTCGCCTCGAGAAACGCTTCGCTCTCGCCTTCCCATTTGGGAATTTCCGGCCCGCCTAAGATAATCAGCGCGTCGGGGCATTCGCTGCGAATACGCCGGGCAGCCTGCATATTGAGTTCGTGATTCCACACGTAGGAAGAGAGCAACACCACCGGAGCATCTTCCTGTCTCATCCCCTGGTATAGATCGACCAGGCGATGCCCCGGGATTCCAGCCAGGCGCACCGGCTGGACATCATAGGCAGACGTCAACTCACCCTGGCCATAAGCGCGCAGATAGGACGCCACCATGCCCAGGGACAGATACGGCAGCGAAGCATCGGAAGAAGACAGGGCCAGTGGCATCACTGGCCGCGGGGTAGTCACAGCAATTTCACCCGGTAAATATTGTTAGCTGCGAAGATTCTACTGCATGCCGGGCGGGTACGCACACCTGCATCGGGCAAACTTTCAGCCAGCAGAGTGGGTCTTGGCGTGCTGTGCGATCACCAGCAGTTCCAACGCTGATTTCACACGCCACTGCATCGCCGCCACCAGGCCGTGCATCACCACCAGGTTGCGATCAAAGGCGGCGTCACTGGCAATATAGGTGTCGAGCAGTTCACGCGCGCCAATCTTGCCCAGCAAGTGGTACTGCATGAGCACGTCCACGCTATTCTCTATAGCAGTAGCTTCCCTGGACAGCGGCGTATAGCCCAGCTGTTCGATCATGGTTTCGGCAGTGGCGTAGACGGACCAGGGATTCTGGCCGGTGACAAGGCCATCGGTCACGGCAATATTTTCCAGATAAGTCAGCCCCACCGAGACATCTGCACCCCGTTCACGCAGGCGATCTTCCAGCAGGAAGGGGAATACTTGCTCTGCATCGGGGATCAGGAACAGCTCTTCTTCATTAGTAAAACCGGTAACAGGCTTGCCCTGCAGAAATGCTTCGCCGTCATCGAGGAACACGTTGGCAAGGGCAGCCGGGCCGTGGCACACCGCACCAATCAACTTGTCCTGCTGGGCAAAGTGGCGCACCAGACGGTGTACATCAGGGTTGTCGGGAAAATCCCACATGGTGCCCTTGCCGCCGACAAAGTAAATCGCCTCATAGTCGGCGCCTTTCACCTCTGCCAGTGGCAGAGTGTGAGTGGCCTTGGCCATCGCTTCGTCGTCGTTCAGGAACGCGTAGTCCAGTGCGCCCATGTCCTCATTGTCGATGATGGCATTGGGCTCGCCACCTTTGGGACTGGCGATGTCGACCTCAAACCCATTCACCGAGAACACATAGTAGGCGCGCGACAGCTCAGTATGCTCGTAACCCGTTTTCTTACCGGTATCGCCCATTTCGGTTTCGCTGGTGAGCACAATCAGGATGCTGCCGCGATCGGGCGCGAGGCGCTTTTGTACGTAGGGGATGTCCTGGGGCTGGGTTAAGTCAATCCCCTGGGCGTTGGAACGATCCACCAGGCTGAACAGCCAGGCGATAAGACCGCCGGTGACGGCAACAATGCCAATAACTGAAATACCAATACTCTTCCACATGATAATGCCCTCCTATTGAGCAGTTGATGTGGTGAGTATGTGCGGCGGCATGTCAACGCCGCGTGAAATATCCCGGGTTTTTCAGGTCGCAATACGCGCGACGTACTGGTTGTCGGCTTCGGCCGTATTGAAGCGCCAGCCCTGGCTGCTAGCCAGGCGGCGCACCAGTGACAGGCCATGCCCCAGGCTGGCGGGATGTGCCGCACGCTCGCCCTGCCCCACCGGGTTAGCCAACTCCAGCAGGCCAGCGTGATAGCGAATACTGAGCCTCGCGGGGTGGGCGTAATGCAGCGCGTTATCCACCAGGTTGCCGATCAGCAATCGCGCAAGCTGCTCATTGCCCTGGGCCGTTGCCTCGTCGTCAACATTCAGCTCAAGGACCAGCCCCTTCGCTTCGATAACCTCTGACCGTGCGAGCAGAACATCTTCGAGCAGTGCCCGCATAGGCAGTGGTGTTGTCAGGGAGGACTCAGATCTCGCCAATGCCACCAGCGTGGTCAGCAGGTTCTCGATCTCAGCGCTGGCGGCCACCAGTTGTTTGACCTCGGCGTCATTGGCCACCGATGCCGGCAGCAACACTACCGCATTGCGCAGCGCGGTGAGCGGTGTGCGCAGCTCGTGACTGACATCGTGGGTAAATGCGCTCTCCCTTGCCAGTGCCTGCTGCAGGCCGTCCAGGGCCGATTCCATGGCCGTGGCCAGCACCCCCACCTCGTCGTTCTGGTGAACATGCGGCAGCGGGCCGGGTCGGGGGTTTTGCTCAATGGCGGCAGTGAGCTCCCGCAGGGGGCGCGTGGTAATGCCGGCAATGACATAGGCGGCCACCAGGCTAAGCAGCAGCGCCATGAACAAGCCCGTAGATAACAGAATGAACAGCGACGTCGACATCCGGCTCACCACCAACCAGGGAGACACCTCTGCCACGAGCAGCATAGGGGGCACGCCCTGTAATTGCACCCAACGGTAGTGAAAGTGAGTGTCGTCAGGAGTAAAAATCTCGCCGCCCACACCCGGCTCAATGTGCGCTTGCAGGGCTGCCGGCACATCCTCGAGCGAGGCATAAATGGCCACCTCGTCCAGTCGAGGTTGGGCCATGACACCGGAGCTGACATAGGTCTGCTGCAGCTGAGCCACTTCACCTGCCAGCAGGCGATCAATAATCTCGTCCTCAACAATGTAGGCGAGCATGAGCGACAGCCCGGCCCACAGGGCCGTAATGGCGAGCACAAAAATCCCCAGCACCAGAAACAGGCGTTTCTGCAGGCTAGCTTTCATCACACACCAGGCGGTAGCCGATGTTGGGCAGGGTTTTCAGCATTGAAGTGGAAAAGGGTTTATCCAGGGCATTGCGCAGGCTGTAGATGTGCGAGCGCAGCGCGTCGCTATCCGGAGGATCATCACCCCACAGGTGATGCATGAGTTGCGAACGTGTCACCGCCTCTGGGTAGGCCTCCGCCAACAGCAACAGAATGCGAAAGCCCACCTGGGTAAGCTTGAGCGGCACATCATTGCGCCATGCCTCCTGGCTTTTGGCAGCGAGGGTTAATTCACCCAGGTAAATTTCCGACGTCTTATGCAGTGCATGCCTGCGGCCCAGGGCCTCACAACGCAGTCTCAGCTCGCGCAGGTCAAAGGGCTTGGTCACGTAATCATCGGCGCCTTCGCCATAGCCCGAGGCCTTGTCGGCGAAAGCATCGCGGGCAGTTAACATCAGTACCGGCAGGTTGTAGTCCAGCTCCGCTTTCAGCGTGCGGCACACTTCCAGCCCGTCGATATCCGGCAGGTTGAGATCGAGCAACAGCACATCGAACACCCCACCCCGGGCTAGCGCAAGGCCGCGCTCGCCGGTATCGGCGTAATCCACCGCCCAGCCCAGGCCCTCAAAAAACGTGACCAGCTGACCGGCAATAGTGGTGTTATCTTCGATAAGGAGTAATTTCACGGGCCGCCTGACAAATCCCTCTGCTGAAGCTAGCCTACACTAAATCCGCGCATGTGAAATCGCCGTGAAAACCAACGGGAAAAAAATTGGGGACAGACCACCATTAAAATGGTGGTCTGTCCCCAATTCTTTTTCCCAAATAAAAAAGGCGGGCTAAAAGCCCGCCTTTTTTGATCACACGATGAATCAGCCGAACTGGTTCATGGTGTTATCTTTACCGCCTGCCTTCAGGGCCGCGTCGCCAGCAAAGTATTCTTTGTGGTCGTCGCCCATGTCGGAGCCAGCCATGTTCTGGTGCTTAACGCAGGCGATACCCTGACGGATTTCCTTGCGCTGTACGCCAGCAACGTAGCCCAGCATGCCTGCATCACCGAAGTACTCTTTGGCCAGGTTGTCAGTAGACAGGGCCGCAGTGTGGTAAGTCGGCAGAGTGATCAGGTGGTGGAAGATACCTGCTTCGCGAGCAGCGTCCGCCTGGAAGGTACGGATCTTCTCGTCAGCCGCGGCAGCGAGCTCAGACTCGTCGTAGTCGGCGCTCATCAGCTCATCACGGTTGTAGGCAGAAACGTCCTTGCCTTCTTCAGTCCAGGCATCGAATACCTGCTGACGGAAGTTCAGAGTCCAGTTGAAGGACGGGCTGTTGTTGTAAACCAGCTTGGCGTTGGGCATAACTTCGCGGATGCGGTTAACCATGCCACCGATCTGGCCAACGTGGGGCTTCTCGGTTTCGATCCACAAAAGGTCTGCGCCGTTCTGCAGGGAAGTGATGCCGTCCAGTACGCAGCGATCTTCGCCAGTGCCGGCACGGAACTGGAACAGGTTGGAAGCCAGACGCTTGGGACGCAGCAGCTTGCCGCCACGGTTCAGAACAACGTCGCCGTTCTTCATGTCAGAAGGATCGATTTCTTCGCAATCCAGGAAGCTGTTGTACTGGTCGCCCAGGTCGCCTTCTTCGTGAGTTACAGCGATCTGCTTGGTCAGGCCAGCGCCCAGGGAGTCGGTACGGGCAACGATAACACCGTCGTCTACACCCAGCTCCAGGAACGCGTAACGAACCGCGCGGATCTTGGCGAGGAAGTCTTCGTGGGGAACGGTTACTTTACCGTCCTGGTGGCCACACTGCTTCTCGTCAGATACCTGGTTTTCGATCTGGATCGCACAGGCACCGGCTTCGATCATCTTCTTGGCCAGCAGGTAGGTCGCTTCCGCGTTACCGAAACCAGCGTCGATGTCCGCAATGATGGGCACAACGTGAGTCTGGTGGTTGTCGATCTGGTTCTGGATGTCCTTGGCTTTAACTTCGTCGCCAGCTTCGCGGGCATCGTCCAGGGCGCGGAACAGGCCGCCCAGTTCGCGGGCGTCAGCCTGGCGCAGGAAGGTATACAGCTCTTCGATCAGGCCTGATACGGACGTCTTCTCGTGCATGGACTGGTCGGGCAGCGGGCCGAACTCGGAGCGCAGGGCCGCGATCATCCAGCCGGACAGGTAGAGATAGCGCTTGTTGGTGTCGCCAAAGTGCTTCTTGATGGCGATCAGCTTCTGCTGGCCAATGAAGCCGTGCCAGCAACCCAGAGACTGGGTGTACTGAGCGGTGTCGGCGTCGTACTCAGCCATGTCCTTGCGCATGATCGCAGCGGTGTACTTGGCAATGTCGAGACCGGTCTTGAATTTGTTCTGAGCGCGCATGCGGGCGGCAGATTCGGGGCTGATACCGTCCCATGCAGAACCGTTCTGGCTGCACAGTTCGGTGATGTCGTTGATGTCATTCTGGAGAGTAGACATATCGATACCTCTGTTCAATTGGGGACTATGGATGGCGGGCGACCGAGGTCAGCCAGTCAGTGGTGCGAATATTAGTCCCGGCGCAGACATAACTGAAATAGATAGTCGGGATTATTGCTATTCACACCATGAATGTGTAGCGACCAGGTGAAGGTCTAGAAACGGAGTTTCACCCCCACGGAGGCGTCCACCGTGTCAGTATAGGCGGCCTCAGCAGAAATGCGCTCATTGAAGCGATATTCCACCCCGAGGTGGTAGTTGCCCTCAGATTCCCACTCCCAGTGGGCCTGAACCCGCTTGGTGAGCTGAAAATGGGTATCAAAAGCCACCCCGGCATGCCCCTCATCTGTCAAATAAACGTCCATATCAATCATCATCGGCAGCATATAGCGCAGCCCCAGCCGGTACTCCGGGTCCTCACCCGCGTCTTTTTCAACCCCGGCCAGGCCCTGGGTCCAGCGGTTAAAGCGATACAGATAGGCCAGCTCACCGCGCTCATCTTCCCAATCCAATGATTGGGCCTCAAATTCGAAGCGATGCCGGGCGTTGGCTGTCCATCCCTCGGCCATGCCCAGGTTATTGAGAAGTTCCAGTTTCAGCGCATAGTAGAAATCGGTATCGCGGATATCGGGGCTGTTTTTCTTGGCCGCCATCAGCGCCGGGGCACCCTGGTAGTCGTTGTAGCGAATCACCCGGGCCATGCCCGTCTTGGCGTGGTACAGGTTGTGGCAGTGAAAGAACCAGTCTTTCTCTTCATTGGCCAGAAACTCGATTTCAACCGTGGCCATGGGTGGCACGTCCACGGTGTGCTTCATGGGCCCGCGTCCTTCACCTGTAATCACGCGGAAAAAGTGACCGTGTAAATGCAGGGGATGATGCATCATGGTTTCGTTTACAAACCGGAACCGCACCGTCTCACCCCGCTCCACCAGGATTTTATCCGCCCGGGACAGGGGCAAATCGTTGAAGGACCAGTTATAGGTTTCCATATTGCCGGTCAGTCGCAACTCAACGGTGCGGGCATCCGCACCACCGGCATAGCGCGCGGCCTCTAATGTCTCAAGGTCGCTATAAGCCAATCGCCGCGGACCGCTGTGGTGCATGTGATGATGGGCATGTTCGCCACCCATGCTGCTCATATCGTGGTCGGCGTGGCTGGCGTACAGGTCCGGTGGTGTCATTGGCGTGGCATAGCGGGCCTGGCCGCTGCCGACGATGATCGAGGCATACCCTGAGCCGTCCTGCGCCGTGGCACGCAACTCCGCAGCGCCATTGTCAGGGATGGTGATTTCCAGGTCATAGGTCTCGGCCACCGCATGCAGGACCTCATCAACAGCCACCGGGTCAACATCCAGCCCATCGGCGGCAACCACCCGGGTCTGTAAACCTGCCGAGTGCAGCAAAAAGTAGGTAGAGGCACCGGCATTAACCAGCCGCAGTCGCACTCGCTCTCCGGGCTGCGCCGTCTCAAACAGGCGGATCTCGGGCTCGCCATTCACCAGAAATGCGTCATAGGCCACATCGGCCACGTCCATCCCGCCCATACGCTGCCAGCGACTGTCCCACCAGTTGCGCATGGCACCCCGCTCCAGGTAACCGGCAATACTGATGACGCTGTCTTTCTTGAGCGCGTAGTAATGGCCGTCTTTCTTCAGGTTGTGGAGTACCTGGTGCGGATCCTCATCCGTCCAGTCCTGTAAGACCACCACTGCCTCGGGCTGGTCACCCAAACCCTGCGGCGGCGCCACAACAATGCCGCCATGCACACCGGATTGCTCCTGCAGGTCCGTATGTGAGTGGTACCAATAGGTACCGGCATGCTTGAGGGCAAACTCATATTCAAAGGTCTCGCCGGGGCCGATCGGCAAGCTGGACATATAGGGCACGCCATCTTGGGCAGGCGGCACCAGCAAGCCGTGCCAGTGGATCGACGAATCCACGTCCAGATTATTGGTGACCCGGATTCGGGCGGTATCGCCCTCGGTAAACCGCAGCACCGGACCGGGATAACTGTCGTTAACCAGCATGGCCTGGACGGGCTTGCCGGATTTATTGAGGGTGCCGTATCCGATATGGAGATCGTATTCCACAGTGGCGGCAGTGGTGGCACCGGTAAATAGAGCCAGCGCCCAAAAAAGCAGGTATTGCATTAATAACTCCCTTGCGCGAATCAGGTCGCGCTAATACACAAAAATAGGCGATTCAGGTGTATTGGGAGTTAGGGGGATGGTCGATATCGTCCACCGGGGCCAAAGGCGCAGCGGGCGGTGAAAAGGAATGTATGACTGTCAGCCCAGGTGCCATAGCGATACGCGCCATGGGCGCCGCAACGGGGTTGGGTACAAGACAATCCTGACAGTGATCACAGTCATCCATGGAGAGCAGCGCTGGTTCTATTACCTGCTCATGACAGGGCGCGCGATCCGACGACTGCGCTTCGCAGTCCATCGGCGCGGCAGCGGCGAGCGACTGCCAAACCAGCAGCGCGCACAGCAACATGTTACCCAGGATCACTTTCATAGCGCGCAGCCTAACACTAAGGTGCCGGCGACACCATCGCCGTTCAAGCGGCCTGCAAAGCCGCCTTGAGGTCTTTCTTGAGCACTTTGTTCGTGGCGTTCCGCGGCAGGGGCTCGTCCGAGAAAATCACTTTGCTCGGCACCTTAAAGGCCGCCAAGTGTTCACGGGCATAAGCCAGCAGCGCCTCTTCGGTAAGACTGGAACCCTCGTGCAGACACACCACCACTGCCACTTCCTCACCCCAGCGCTCGTGGGGCAGGCCAATCGCGGCCACCTCGCGCACGGCCTCGTGATCCAGCAGCTGGTTTTCAATTTCGATCGGGTAGATGTTCTCACCGCCGCGCAGAATCATGTCCTTGGCGCGGTCCGCGAGGAAGATCATGCCCTCGTCATCGAAATAACCGATGTCGCCGGTGCGCATCCAGCCGTCGCTAAAGTCGCTGGCATTGGCTTCGGGGCGATGCCAGTACTCGCGAATCACGGTAACGCCGCGCACCCAGATTTCGCCAGTGCTGCCCGCAGGCAACTCCTCGCCCATTTCGTCGCAGATACGGAACTGTACGATGGGATGGGGGAAACCTGAAGTACCGGGTTTGGCACTGAATGCGTGGCCCGTCAGTGACGCACCCTGGGCATTGGTCTCGGTCATACCGTAGCCGGTGCCGCTGAAGTTCTGGGGCAGTTTCGCCTCCAGCAGTGCCCGCACTCGGGGCGGTGTAGCCGCGCCGCCGACTCCCACTGAGAACAGGCTGGAGGTATCTGCACTGTCAAAGGCTTCTGCTTCGAGCAGGTCCAGCACCATGGAAGGCGCCGCTGCCAGGGAGGTAATACGCTCCTGCTCGATGTACTGCAGCGCGCGGTCCACGTCCCACTTGTACATCATCACAATGCGGCGCCCGCCGCGCAGGTTTACCAGGAACTGAGCGTGACAACCGCTCACATGAAACAGCGGCACCGCCAGCAGTGAAGTGGGCTCATGGCCGCGCTCCAGCATGGCAGTAATCAGGTCGCCATTGGTCATTGCCGCAGCTATCGCAAAGCACTCGATATTGAACACCGCCTGGCACAGCGCCCGGTGGGTGGAGGCCGCGCCCTTGGGCTTACCGCTGGTGCCTGAGGTATACATGATGAGAGCAAGATCATCGCCATCGATATCCACCTGGGATGGCTGCTGACCGACAAAATCGCGGACGAAGTTAGGCAGACCGGCGGGATCATTCTCGTCACTGGGGCGGGCGATCACCACTCGCACACCGGCTTCTGCCAGCATCGCGCCGCCGCCGTCAGCACGTTGCTGGTCACAAATGGCCAGCTTGGCCTCGGCATCGTTCACCGCAAAGGCGATGTCTGCCGGCTGCCCCCAACTGTTAATAGGCACCACAACTGCGCCGATGGCCGTCACTGCGATAAACCCGGCCATCCACTCCGGGTAGTTGCGCATGGCCAGCGCTACCCGGTCGCCCTTGGCGATGCCTGCGTCCTGCAGCGCCGCCGCCAGAGCATCGGCTTCATCCATCAGCTCATTGAAGCTGCGGCGCTCGCCTTCGTAGATCAGAAACTCTCGATCACCATGGTTGCGCGCCACCGCCAGCGCCTCGCGCACGTTGGCCGGCGCGCCGCTGTAGTAACGCTGCCCCTGGGCATCGGTGGCCACCTCAAAGGGGGCCCCTTCGCCTGTCAGCTGGGCCAGTGCAGTATCAAATTCCTGTTTAAACTCGGACATCGGTCATTCTCGGTGCGTTCAGTTTCTGCCCAGCCTTATCGCGAGGCCGAAAATGCCTCCAGCAGACTTTGCAGGATTCAGTGGGCGGATTTTGCACCAATGCGACGGCTTGCCCAAGCGGCCGGCACCAGTAGAATGGGCTCAGTTCAGGAGTTCATCCCGTGGCTGACACGATACCCCTAAAATACGCCCAGTCGTTGCTGCGACTGGCCCGGTGCCGCGGGACCAACTGCGCGCTGACCTGGCCGAGGCCAGATTACCCCTGGCATTGCTGGAGACCCAGGCCGTGCCGGGCGCCGTCATTTCCGTGGAGGAATACGGCCGCCTGTTTATCCATCTCGTGCATCAACTTCAGGACCACCTGCCCGATAACGCCATGGACCCTGACGACACCCGCCTGTTCAGCGCCTTCAGAATGATGTTCCAGGCCATGCTCCACGCACGTGATCTGCGCCAGGCCCTGCAACGAGCCTCGGTGTATTTCCGGCGCATGCAAACCGGCGGTGAAACCTTCGAAATTGAGCAGCGCGGTGACACCACCTGGTGCCGTTTTATTTTTGACGAAAACAGTGACCGGACCCTCGCCTCGGCAGAAAACTTCAGCATCGAGTCGCTGCACTGGCTGCCCGGGCTGACCGGCAAGATACTGTCGATGGCCATGTGGCACCGGCTCTGCGGCTGGTTTATTGGCTGCTTTATCGATTTGCAGGCCATCGAGATCAGCGATGCCGCAGAGCCGGGCAAAGATTACCGCGACGTGTTTGGACAGCCGGTTAAGTTCACGGCAGACCAGAACGCCTTCGCCTTCCACAGCCGCTACCTGGACTTTCCCATTGTCCAGAGCGAGCAGTCTCTGGAAACCATGCTCGCCACCTACCCGGCGGAGCTCTTTCGCATCAGCCCGGAAGATCACAGCCTGGCCCAGCGCATTCGCCACCTGATCGGCAGCGATTTCAGCCGTGCCCTGCCCAGCCTGCAGGATGTCGCCGAGCGGCTGCATTTAACCACCCCCACCCTGCATCGCCGCCTCAAGGACGAAGGCACATCCTTCCAGCAACTCAAGGATCAGTGCCGCCAGGATGCGGCCGTGTCCTATTTGAATCAGGGTGCCCACACCACCGCTGAGTTGGCGGAGCTGCTGGGCTTTTCCGACAGCAGCACTTTCCATCGCGCCTTCAAGAAGTGGACCGGTATGACCCCCCAGGAATATCGTGCCCATAGCAGCTGAAAATTCTTGCCCCCCTCGATTGAAAATTGCCGCCATTGTGAGAATCCCATAACCGCCTAGACTTAGTGCTGTCCACTTCATCTACCAGGAGCAGCGTTATGGCCTATTTCATTACCGGCGGCACCGGTTTTATCGGTAAGTTTTTCATCGAGAAACTCATTGAGCGCGAGGGCGATATCTACGTCCTGACCCGCGCCGGCTCACGCGAGAAGTTTGAGGAACTACAGCAGCGCTTCGGCGCCGGCGGCGACCGCCTGATTCCTGTAGAGGGCGACCTGCGTGAACCCCTGCTGGGCCTGGACGACGCCACCCTTGCCGACCTGACGGGTTCCATCAAGCACTTCTGCCACCTGGCGGCCATTTACGACCTGTCGGCATCTGCAGAATCGCAAATCAAAACTAACATTGAGGGTACACGCAACGCGATCCAGCTGGCCGAGGCACTCGATGCCGGCTGCTTCCAGCACGTGAGTTCAATCGCTGCTGGCGGTATGTACCGCGGCACGTTCCGTGAAGACATGTTCGAGGAAGCCGAGAAGCTCGAGCACCCCTACTTCGCCACCAAGCACGATTCCGAAGGCCTGGTGCGCAGCGAGTGCAAGATCCCCTGGCGCATTTACCGCCCCGCGATGGTGGTTGGCCACTCCAAGACCGGTGAGATCGACAAGATCGATGGCGCCTACTACTTCTTCAAGAGCCTGCAGAAACTGCGCAATGTGCTGCCACCGTGGTTCCCGCTGATCGGCATTGAAGGCGGCAAGTTCAATGTCGTGCCCGTGGATTACGTAGTAGACGCCATGGACCACATCGCCCACATGGACGACATGGACGGCCGCTGCTTCCACCTGACCGACCCCGAGCACCACAGCATGGGCAACATGTTGAACATCTTTGCCGACGCCGGCCACACGCCGCGCTTTAACATGCGTCTGGACACGCGCATGTTCGGCTTTGTTCCCCGCGTGGTTCGCGACACTGTGGCCAACCTGCCTCCTATTAAGCGCATCATCAACACGATTCTGGCAGACATGGGCCTGCCGGATTCGGTGACCATGTTCACCAACTTCCCCACCCGTTACGACAACCGCGACACCGAGCGCGCACTCAAGGGCACCGGTATTCAATGTCCAGAGCTGCGCGACTACGCGCCCGTCGTCTGGGACTACTGGGAGCGCAACCTCGACCCGGACCTGTTTATCGACCACTCCCTGGAAGGTAACGTTGGCGGCAAGATTGTGCTGATTACCGGCGCCTCTTCAGGCATTGGCAAGAACTCCGCCATTCGCCTGGCCGAAGCCGGCGCGCATGTTCTGCTGGTGGCGCGTACCGCCGACAAACTCGAAGAAACCGCGGAAGAAATTGCCCGCTTTGGTGGCCTGGCGTCGATTTACCAGGCGGATGTGTCAGTACTGGAAGACTGTGACCGCCTCGCCGCAGAAGTACTGGCCGCCCACGGCCACGTAGACATTCTGATCAACAACGCCGGCCGCTCCATCCGCCGCTCGCTGGAACTGTCCTACGATCGCTTCCACGATTTCGAGCGCACCATGCAGGTGAACTACTTCGGCGCAATCCGCCTCACCATGGCGCTGCTGCCGTCCATGTCCGAGCGCAAATCCGGCCACATCATCAATATGTCGTCGATTGCGGCACTCACCCCCAGCCCGCGCTTCTCCGCCTATGTGGCTTCCAAGAGCGCGCTGGACGCCTGGACCAAAGCCGCTGCGGTGGAATACTCCGATCTCAATGTGCGTTTCACCACCATCAACATGCCCCTGGTGCGCACGCCCATGATCGAGGCGACCACCGTGTACGACTCTATGCCCGTCCTCACTCCGGACGAAGCCACCGACATGGTTGTGGATGCAGTCATCAACAAACCCAAGCGCATTGCCACTAACCTGGGCATCTTCCTGCAGGTGCAGAACGCCCTGGCACCGCGTGTCTCCGAGGTGGTGATGAACATTGTGTTCCGCATGTTTAACGACTCAGCGGCCGCCCGCGGCGACAAGAAAGCGGAGAAAGTGGAAGCGTCGAACGAGCAGGTGGCGTTGGCAGCGCTGATGAAAGGGGTTCACTTCTAAATCTGTACGCCTACACTCCGCCTACATCAGCGCCCCGTCCCACGGGGCGCTTTTCGTTAAACCTGCAGTGAGTACTCCCAGCCCAGCGCCAGACCTGTTGCGGACACCTAGTTGCAGTGCATATTCCCGCCAATACTCTGGCAACTCCTGCCGTCCTGCCGATGGTAGGTGGTGCCGGCCCCTGGGTATATCGATTCCCCCTGGTGTCCCAGCACCCTGCGGCATCACACACATTGACTACCGGTGCAGGCGATTGCAGCTGCCTGGGCGTTGTCTGCATTGCTGGAGTTGAGGGAGGTGCTGGTCTGGGGGAACTGGATGCTGGCGTGCGCGGGGCGACAGGGCTAACCCGCTCACTCACCACGCCCGGGTTTGCACTGGGAGGAGATGGCGGGACATAGCCGGTTCCGCCGCTGGCGGAACACGGGGTGTTACTGGGATTGACTTCGCCCGTGGCGGTGTCGATGCAGATATACGTGAACTCGCTGGCAGACAGCGGGGCAACCACCACTAAAAGCAACAACGCACCTGTTTTGATGCACTTCATGAAGCGATCCTCAAACACCTCGCACCTCCAAGTATAGGCATAGTGCGGGCGGCGGCGAATCCAGCCTGGCCCCGGGCCGCGGAATCACTCCAGCCAGTACCCACAAAGCCGCCAGGGAATTCACCAAGCGGCCCCATTGAGCTCAACACGCCCTTATTCTCGCCGCTAGTCTCAATAGCGAGACCACAGATCGACGACAGCATCTGTTGATCACGTGGCGCTTTGACTACCCAAGGAACCGATTAAGCCAAGGGGTCGTGCCGTTATGGGCAATGTGCTGACTAAAAAATCTTCTGGGTGTTGCTCACCGTAGCAATCCCTATCGCTATTGCCGTGAACACGTTTAATCCCGCGTCACTCATTCGCTCCCAGCAGTTGCGCAACGATGCGATTATTGCCGAACAGATGGCGGCGAGCATTGGCACCCTCGCCTAGCTCTAAGGCTACCCGATCGTGGACATGTAAAAACAGGCGCACAATGAAACCCATGTTGTGGAACCTGACCAGCGCGTCTATGCCCCTATTAACCGGTTCTATCGCTTTCCAGAAATTGTTGGCCCGCAAACCGCGGGCAATATCCGCTTACCCAACAACGACACCCTGTACTTCAGCGCCTAGTTTGATATCAGCAAAAAGCTGCGCATCTTTCACACGCCTGACACCAATGGCCGTTACTTCAAGATTGCTGTGACCAACCTCTATGCAGAGACTACCCTATCGGCGGGCGAACCCTAGGACAAAACCAAGACCTGGCTGCCCATTCCCGCCGGCTACTTGATGGCTGTGGTGCGCATGTACGAGTCCAAGACAGCAATACTCGACAAGCAATACGATCTGCGCCGGGTTGAGCGCCTGAACTAATGGATGCGCTGGCGTGTTGACCGAGAGCGACGACAGCGTTCAGAACAATATCTGACCGAGTCCCAGTCGCGCTCCCACTTCTTGCGCCAGGTGAATTCGCGCAGGCAGACGGGGCAGAGCTTTACCGGCAGGTTCTTCTTCGACATGCGTAAAGATACGCAAGCGGAAAAAACCCCGATCAATAGGCCGGGGATCGCCTCGCCGATATCAGTCGAAATTCACACTCATCGTGATCACTTCGTTGAAATACTCATTGCCGACGTCATCCAGCGCAACCACATGCACCGTGATTCCGCCGGGCAGCGAGAGGGCGATGAAGGTACCATCGTAGGTCGCATAGAGATCAATTTTTGCCTCTCTGGCGGACGCCACAGTCGCCTCCTGGGGAATCCACTGCGCGCCCCGACACCGGTAAGTTCATGACCATACCTGCGACCAATTCCGCGGCATTGCACATCGCAATCGCGTGAATCATGCCCAGATCATGACAATATGGCTCGTCAGTTAGCCAATCGGACGTAAGACTGACACGTGGTTCTCCTGAAATAGCTCACCAAGAGAGGCCACCTGCGGAAAGCCGCCTCCAGATTAGGTATGCTCGCAGAGACAGGCGTGACCACTACCATGCGAACTCAGACAAAGAAGAGACGATTACGATGCCAACACCCAACCTCAGCTGGGGACATATCAACATCAATGTGAGCAATCTCGACGCGTCAATTGCGTTCTACGAGAAGTTCGGCTTCAGCGTGCTGATACCTGGGGTGCCTTATCTGGGTATTGGAAAAGACAGGCCCTCAGCCATCCCCGCCGCCCAGTCGAACGCTTTGAACGTAGCGGAAGGGACCAAGGCGCGGGCGTGCATCATGCAGCTTGATAATGGCTTCCCCAAAATCGACCTGACCGAATACGCAAAGGACGCACCGCGGCCAGCCGGCGCGAATGACGACCTGGGCATGATGCGCCTGTGTCTGGCGACACAGGACCTTGCCGCTGACTACGCACTACTGAAGCAAGCCGGCGTTGAGTTTCTATCAGCACCCACAGCAGGGGTCGGAGAGTTGGCAGACATTGCGATCTGCCGTGACCCTGATGGCACGCTGATTGAGTTGATCGAGATACATCTTAGTAAGTGGTCGACTGAATAAAAAAGCCTGCGTCCGCGAAAGACTTACGCAATAAATTCCAGAACGGTAGATTCGAATTGCTCCGGACGTTGTGCGCACATAGCGTGGCCTACACCCGGCATAACGACGCGTTTTGCCCCTTTGATCTCTCGCTCCAATAACTCGGCCTCGGCGAGGTAGTGCGTATCCGTCTCACCAACCATAATCAGTGTCGGGCTATCGATCACGTGTAAATGCTCCACGAGTGAGGGACGGTCAATGGTAACGCGGAAGCAACCCTTGAACCCGTGGGCCGTTGCCTGCTCCCCTCCCCGTACAATCTGCTCACGAGTACTCTCCTGCTCTATAAGGCCTCCGAACAAGGGCCCAGAAAAGTAAAACTCGTGGGTTTCCTTAACCCCTCTTTGTTCCAACATGTCCTCAACCTGACGTGCCCGATCAATAATCGGCTGGGGTAATCGCGATGCCATGGCCGACGCCAATATGAGCTTATCGACTCGCTCCGGCCATCGTGTGGCGAACGAGAGCGCTGAAACAGCGCCCATGGAAAAGCCAAGAATCATCGCTTTCTCAACACCCGCATCATCCAGCACCGCTTTCAAATCGTCGCCAAAACGCTCGACCGTATAGGCACTGTGTTCGCCTTCCTCGAACGGCGGATGATCAGACATACCGGAACCCCGCTGGTCAAACGTAATCATCGTGTGCGCCTGAGAAAACGATGCACGATGGCGATCGTACATGCTGTGATCCATCCCCATGGCATGACCACAAATGAGCGCTGGCCCGGAGCCAGACATCTGGTATGCAATCCCGACACCGTCTGGTGTTATGGCATTGCTGCGTCGAATATCGATGTCGTCCATGCTAACGAGGTCATCCTTCAAACCAGCATAAAACGAAAGCAGTATGCACTGGCCATTTTTTTGTAGTCTGCTCGATCGTTCTATGGATAGATTTCATCTGGAAGACTAGCAAAATCCACTTCCGACTTTTTAGGGACCAGGAGTGGGCACTACTATGTGTGATAGATTCTCACCGGTTTCAAGTAAACAATCACCCGTCGAGACATTGACTCTGAATCGGCAGGCTCAACCTCGCCATACCAGCTTCTGACACCCATATTTCGCTGCGTGATCTTGTCCAAGTGCGCTAACGCACCTTCTGACTCAATGGACTCTAACTCACAGCGGATTGAAATGTATAGATTCTCATTAGTTCGATGCGAGACAAGAATCGTAGCTCTACCTTCTCGCCTAATACTTTCCTCCTTTGGGGAGCCGGACAACATATTAAGTTTTATAAATTGGCCATCGTAATCAGGCCATACAAGCGTAGATTGGATAGAACCGTCCTTGGAAAGAACACTCAGAGTGGCTGAACCGGGTGAGGTGATAATTTGTTGATAAAATTCTGGTATGTTCATGCACGATAAGCCTGCATTGTTAGTCGTTCAGAAGGGACAGCTTCGCTTAGTCCAACTTAACTCGAACGATACTGGGTTTGTGGACGCTATGGGCCATCAAAACTCGCCATATTCACTAATGTCAGCTAAGAGGCCACTTCCCGTCATTCCCGCGAAGGCGGGAATCCAGTGTCAGCAAAGGGGCCAATAGCGGACGTTGACTAAGCCCCACCAACGAGTACACCAACTGCAATAAGCATTGCGCCGATGATACCAAGAAATTTGGATGTGCTGAGCAATGCGTTCCCCTGCCAGAGCAGTGAGATTATGTAAGTTAAAGTCGCAATGCAAAGCCCCACAATACCGACGTTTACCCAAATAGCCCCAGCACCCTGTACGCTAGAATGCGTACCCCGCATGCCGAACGAAGCATGATCTACTGCTGCGTTTTCGAATGTTAGGAAAAGCAAAAATGCCACGAGCAGGAAAACTATCAGCAGCCCTAGACCATATATCAAGAATTTACTCATGTGCTTGAACTAGTCAGGCATGGGGCCATTAGCGGAAGTTGCTCAACGTTCTCACTGAGCGCTTACCAAACCAGTTGAAGAGTATGAGTCCAGTTTCGTCCTCTACTCGTTCACCCTCAACCTGATACCGCATAATCCACCGATAGGGCTTTCCATTAGAAGAGTGAATCACCAGCTCTGCGTCCTGCAAGATAGATTCTATGAACTCAACCATCACATCGCGTAGATTGCTTGGTGGAATTACTGCGACATCCCAACAGCCAGTATGCCACCCATCTGAACTAGGGTAGACACCGTAGTCCATGCATTCTAGCTGGATATCGAATCCGTTGTCGTTCGACTTGATAAAGTTCAAGATATCTCGATCTTCGTCTTCAGCTAGACAGAAGCGCTGCGGATACAGCTCAGAGTAATGTTTGGCTACATCTCTGAATGCTTCACGGAATTTATTCATAGACATACTTCGAAGTCAGGAAAGGGGCCAGAAGCGGACATTGACCGTAATTCCTAGTTCGTCCCCTTTCACCACTTACCAAGAGTTGAGGATAAACATTTTGTGAGTATAGTGCGTATACAGCATTCTCGGTAACTGAATTCGCATCTCGTCAGGACACTAACCAGATGAAAAAATCGATTAAGACTACGGCCACACTTACGATTAGCCTCCTCAGTTTTCAGGCCTGGTCGCAGCCTGAGGCCCCCGCGATTATGACGATTACGCCAGATACGTCAGTTGGGCAAGACTTTGGAGATCAGTCGGTAGGCACGAGCACAGGTACGCGCAGTATAGACTTTTCTATTCAAGACTTTCTTTCTGGTGGCATAACGAATTTGGTTATTACGGTTGATGTGACATCAACAAATAGCGATTTCGTTATTGATGATAGCGGATGTAGTGCAATACCGAGCATGCCGTCGTCAGACATTCCTTGCAGTGTGAGTGTGCAATATTCGCCCACAACTGCAGGACCTGTCTCCAGCGATCTCATAGTAAGCTGCACTTACGAGGATATTTTTTCATTGGGAGTTCTCCTTCCTCCTGCCGGCTCTTTGGCAGGTTGTCGCCCAGATACAGACTCCTCGCCAGTCAGTTTTCCAAGCTATCTATCAGGTATTGGCATCGCATCTGGATTTGGACCGGAGCCCGCAAAACCGGTTCCCGGCCTATCTCTCTTAGCTATCGGAACACTCTCAATGCTAATCGCGATGACAGGACTGAGATCGACACGCTCCAGTCGACGCACAAAGAAAATGGATCCTTCTTAGTTTTAGAGCACTCTTTGCGGGTAGAGCCGGCTAATGTCCGCTTTGTGGACGAAAGCGGACTTTCAGGAAACGATAACAGAACGACCGCAGTTAGGCGAAAGCGGACATGTCCCCTTCCACCTCGTAGCAGGCGTGAAGCGAAATACTTCGTAGATGGGACTCCCGCGTCCTGCACATTTCGGAATGAAGCTATACATTGATGTCTTGAATGCTATTTCGGAGTCTTGTACGTTGACCCAGCGCAATCAGGAAATGTAACCCAATGAAGTGGTTCTCTGTCTTCACTCTGGCATGGCTGATACCGGCACTCATCGTCGCGCCGGCACTGCAAGCCGATGACATCAATCGCCGTGTACCCGCTGAGTGGGAATCCCAGGCAGCGACATGGTTGCAATGGCCGGGTCCCTACGAGCGCTCTTTCGAGCCGGCTTTTGCGAAGATATCCACCATCGTCAGCCGCTACCAACCCCTCAAGATCCTTTACCTGTCAGATAATGTTGAACAGCGCGCGCGAAGGGCCATTGAGTCAATCGGCGGGAATCCGGATCACGCCAACATCGAGTGGCTTTCGATTCCCTACGACAGTGCCTGGATGCGCGACAACGGCCCGGTTTACCTGGAAGTCGACGGTAAACAGGTGATCCAGGACTGGGGCTTTGATGCCTGGGGCGGCGCATTTGGCAGCGATATTCCTTACCGTAGTGATGATCGCATACCTAAAGTCTTGGGTGAACGCCTTGGGCTGACCGTAGAGTCTGTCGATATCGTGCATGAGCGTGGCAACCTGGAGTTCAATGGTGTTGATTCCGTGCTGTTGAACTGGAGCACGCTGGGCGACCCAGATCGCAACCCGAGCTATGATCGCGCACAGGCGGTGGACGATCTCAAAGCAGCCTTCGGCGTATCCCGCGTGATCATGGTAGAAGGGATCCCTGAAGGCGACCTGACGCGCGGGCACATCGACGGCTTTGCACGCTTCATCGATGCCGACACAGTGGTGGTTTCACAGTGCACCGAGACCTCCAGTTGCCGTCCCGGCGATGGTTCCACCGGCAGCGTGTATGACGCCGCCGCGGCAACCATCGCCGGGGCAGGCCTCAACGTGATTCGAGACCCCATCGATGGCAAGGTGAGCTATCGCGACAAGGTATTCGATACCAATTACCTCAACTGGATGGTCGGCAATGGATTTGTCATCACTATGGGCTTCGGTGACGAACAGCTGGACGCCGCTGCGAGAAAGCGCATCGAGGGTTATTTCCCGGGGCGTGATGTGTACGTGATCGAAATGCTCGCCTCCTGGTACGACGGCGGTGGCGTGCACTGCCACACCAACGATCAACCCGCGCTCTTGTAATTTCATTCATCTTTCAATTGTCCTGCAATAGAGTTGTGGAAATAGACCAGAAACAAACCGATTTATCTCACACCTCAAAGGCGACAATTGGTGGCATAAAATATGGCCCGACTGAATGTCCGCTTTGAGACTGCCGACTCAACTCGCTAACGCCACCAGCATAAGAGCAAAGACTAAAGATTATGGGATAGAAAATTCATCAAGTTAATCGCGCCGACCACCAGCGAACAAACCGCAATCACGCTGGTCATTACTTCCCTAACGACTGATGTGCACGATCAGGCTGTCAGAATAACACCTGATACAGTTTAAGGCCGCCGAGGCCGAGTGTGACCGCCACCACTACCGCGCCCAGCAGGTTACTGGCGAGACCATTGCAGTGGCCACCCATGGCGGCTTTGCGATTGACCATGAGCAACAGGAAAATCGCACAGATGGGCAGCAGGAAGCCATTAGCGGCCTGGGCAAAGAGGATGGCGGTAAGTGGCTTGGTGCCAATGACGGCAAAGAATGTGCCGCATAGCAGCACGGCCAGCCAGATGCTGCGGAAGCGCCATGAGGCGAGATCCGCCTGCCAGCCCAGGGCACCGCTCACGGCGTAGGCCGCTGCAAGTGGCGCGGCCACGGCACTGCTCAGGCCTGCAGCAAACAGGCCAATGGCAAAGAAGTAGCGCGATGCCGAGCCCAGCAGTGGCTCTAACTGCACCGCAATATTGGCGGCGGTGATCTCCATGTTGCTGCCGAAAAATGCCGCTGCGGCGGTGCTCATAATCGCCAGCGTGATAAGGCCGCCCAGGCCTATGGAGACACCGGTATCCACTCTCGCCGCACGCAGTGACCTATCCAAACCTTCGGACGCAGGCCACTTCTCCTGCACAGCACTGGAGTGCAGGAACAAGTTATAGGGCACCACTGTGGTACCGATCAGGGCGATGGCTGTGAGCAGGCTACCCTCGGGCAGGGTCGGCCTGAGCATGCCACCGAAGAATTCCGCCAGCGAGGGGCGCACCATGATAAAGGTGAGCAAGAACACGGTGCTCATCAACAGCACCAATACCACCAGCACGCCTTCAATCATTTTGTAGCGGCCACTGAACAACAGCGCGCCTGAGGCGCCGCCCACGAGCAGCGACCAGATCCAACCATCAACACCGCTAAGCCCTTGCAAGCCCAGCGCGGCGCCGGTGATATTCCCCGCTTCATAGGCGGCATTGCCAAAGCCCACGGCGGCCACGACCAGAATGACGGCTACCGTGCCGTACCAGCGGCCGCTGAAGGTATCGCGCAGCGCCTGGGCGAGGCCCTGGCGGGTCACGAGCCCGAGCCGGGCAGACATTTCCTGGAGCACCGCGGTGGCGATTACAGAGAACAGCAGCGCCCACAACAGGGCATAGCCGAAGCTGGCGCCAGCAACACTGGCAGTGGTCACCGTACCCGGCCCGATGAAAGCTGCAGTAACAAGAAGCCCCGGACCAAATGGTCCGGGGCTTCGGGGTGCTGAATGATTGACAGAGTCAGATTTCAAATCGATATCGCCGCAAATACACCGATGCTACAACAGCCGCTGCGGCAAACGCCAGTCCGAGGAACAAGCTGAGATAATCGATATTGGCCCAGAAACCGGCGTGGAGGTGAAAGCCCACCGAACTTTCGCCGCCTATAAAATAAGGCAAATGATTCTTCACCGCGGTAACGGCATAATCCGTGCCCAACCACAGGCCCTCAACAATGACCATACCAATCACCGGCACAACAGCGGTCAGGAAAGGCGAGCGCTTGGCAAATGCTGATGCCAACATCAGGTAGGCGTACACCGGCACCACCCACAGTGCGGTCAGCAGCCAGCCACCAATTTGCTGCACAAGCAGGTGACCAAACTCAATATTGCCCAGTACCGCTTCAAAGGGGTCTTTATTCATCTGCGACACCAACACCATGGCTAGCAATATAAACACCATCTGCAGAATCAACGACACCGCTATATACATCGCGGGGGCCACAAACAGGGCCACACTTAGGCGCACCAACACCTCTTCCCACTCCGATACCGGCATAGACTTCCAAAACAAAATGCTACGGTCCTTGCGGTCGTTGTACAGGCAACTCAGCAGGTAGTTTACGGTCGCGACGATCAAAGTAATTAACAGCATACCGTGGAGCACATTAAGTGCCGGATTAAGGCTGCCGACCTCTTCCACTTCCCACTCCGCATCATCGTCGCTATCGGCGCCGGGTTCGAAACGCCACTCACGCGAGAAGTCCCATTCCTCCGAAGCGTTGGGGTCATCCGCTACAAACTCTACAAACTCAACAGCTTCGGACGGCAGTGACGGTGACGGTGCCGGTGCTGGTGCTGGTGCTGGTGCTGGTGCTGGTGCTGGTGCTGGTGCTGGTGCTGGTGCTGGTTGGTACGGAGGATCCAGGCCGTGATCATCATCAATGTGAACCGCAATTACCGGGCTTATATCGTCAGCATTGAAAATGGCCTCGAACATATTGTCGCCGATGGCGGTGATGCGGCCGGCGAGAATTACGCTGGCAAACATCAGCACCGCCAGAATCGCGGCCGTAACAATGGGGGTAATCACCAGCGATACGTGGAATTCCTGCAGCTCACGCTGCACCAGGGTATAGATACGGTGGGTATTGATCGTAGCCATTATTTTTCTCCTCCCATCATCGCCACGAATAGATCGGCGATTGACGGTGTGCGCAGCTTGCCCAGCGACCCCAACAGCGCGCGATCAACGTCTTCATAAATCACTGACTTGCCTCCGAGAATACTCTGGGCACCCAGGTGCGGAATATCCATGGCGCGCTGGGCGTTTTCACCCACGGTGTCCAGCTGCACAAAATCTTCTTCGATGGATTCCATACTACGGCTCAGTACCAGCTTGCCACGGTCAATAAACGTGACGTCGGTGAGAATGTTCTGCACCTCTTCCACCTGGTGGGTGGAGATGATGATAGTGCGTTCACCGTCGTAATAGTCAGATATCAACTGCTCAAAGAAGCGCTTGCGGAACAGAATATCCAGGCCGAGCGTCGGTTCATCGAGAATCAACAGCTTGGCATCAATCGCCATTACCATAGCCAGGTGCAGCTGCACCATCATGCCCTTGGAGAGATCACGAATGCGACGCTTCAGGCTCACATCGGTATCGCGTAGAAAGGCCTCGGCATGATCGCGGTCAAAGCGGGGATGAATACCCGTCACATAGTCCAGCAACTGCGCCACTTTCATCCACCGTGGCAATACCGCAGTGTCGGCGATAAAACACACCTGTTCCATCAGCTTGGCGCGCTCGCGAAGTGGGCTGCAGCCGAGCACCTCGAGTTCGCCATCGAACTCGGTAAGACCCAACAGCGAGCGCAGCAAAGTTGTCTTGCCCGCGCCGTTTGGCCCGATCAATCCCATCACTGATCCGGAGTTGACGGTAAAGCTCGCCTCATCAACCGCACGCAGATCTCCGAAGCGGCGGGTCAGCCCCCTGGCTTCGATTATGGTACTCATTGTTTTTCTCCCCCTGAGGTGAGCAACAGGTCAACGACTTCCTGAAGCTCGAGACCGAGAACCCGCGCCCGATCGAGAAACGCGGGCACCTCCTCATCTATAAACTGTTGTTTTTCGTTGCTGGTGAGCGCCGAGCTGGCACCCTCGCGGACAAACATGCCCAGACCACGGCGTTTTTCCAGAAGGCCGGCGTCAACCAGTTCCTGGTAGGCCTTACCTACGGTCAGGTGGTTGATCTGGTAATCAGATGCCACCTGGCGCACCGAGGGCACAGCCTCACCTTCAGGGAAGGTGCCGTCCATGATCCGCTCTGCCACCAGGTCGCGGAGCTGGCGATAGATCGGCTGTTTATCATTCCATTCGACAGTCACGTCAAGAATTCCCGATTAGCGGCGGCGATTCAGATCGCCAGAGCCAATGATGTTGCTGTCGATTTCCGGCTCGCCGCTGTACTGCACGTCGCCGCTGCCAATAATGTTCACCTCCATGGCTTTTACCTCACCCAGCCGGGCATCGCCCGAACCAATAATATTGATTTCAGCCCAGTCAAAATCGACTGGGCTGAAATCGATGGTGCCGCCCCCGATGATATTCATATCAACGGTGGAAGCCGCTTGATTGGAGGACTTGATCTTGATGTCACCCGAGCCGCTAATCACCGCTTGCACAACATCCAGGGCTACTTCACCCATGGCGATATCGCCCGCCCCTGCCACCACTACTTCGAGGGTAGGCGTATCCAGTTTCGCCACCTTCAGGTCACCGGAACCATCGAGCCGAAGCTCGACATCATCGGCGGCTACCGAAAAGGCCTTGATGTCGCCAGAGCCCGACACATTCAGCTCCAGAGTATCCACATCCATTGGCTTAATGAAAACATCACCGCTGCCTGTCAGTGCCAGTTCTTCGAGTCGGGGCATGGTGACTTTGTATTGCAGGGAACCGTAGTCGTAGTTGTCATTGCGCCTGGCCGCGCCCAATACCAAGGTGTTGCCCTTAATGTAATAAGGCGTGCGCTGAAGTTCATCACGGTCGCCACGCACCTGCAGTTCGAAAGCATCGCCCTGCGACACTTCCACTTCGACGCTGCCCACAACCAGTATCGAATCGGCGTGAACATCGTCCACGGTCATGGATTCAGCTGCGGCCAATGTGGCCAAACAAAAAGACGCGGGAATAAACGTATATTTGATCATTGTTGCTCTCCTGATTCAGGCCGCAGTGTGATCATCACTGCCGTCAGAAAAATATTCGGCCAGCAGTGCTGCGGGCACGAAGAGAAGGATGCTCAGGCAGCCGATCATCAGCGCACGTCCCAGCGCATTGAACGACAAGCCTTCACCCTGCCCTGCCATTGGCTGGGCGGCATTCAGCTCCAGGCAATCCTGAAGCTGCACCAGCGCCACGTGCGCCGGTGCCACCTGACCAGCCTGCGAGTGAACAATCACTACTGCAAGGCCAATCAGGAAGAAAACAGAAATATAACGCCACATGATGCCGCTCCTACATGCGCCGGGCGTGGCGCACGGGGCTGAACCTGCCCAACACTTCGAGCAATACGGCCGCGGGCAAAAATGCCCACAAGGCGGTAAAGCCCATACCGAGCGCACTGAGCATGGCGCAGATGATGAACAGACCCGCGTGCACAATGCCCCGCTTGTCGCTCCTGGCTATAACCTGCTGCCGTGGTTTGATGCTCATTTTTCCCTACCTCACTGAATTGGTGTTATACGCAACTATATCACTAGTTCTGTATATCGCAAGGAATTATCTGGAGAAATTTTGTTTTCCCATAAATATCAGAGAGTTAAGAGGTTCAAAAAGGCTAGAATTCCAGCCCTTTCTCCATGTTAGCTGCTATAGCACCGGCAATTCGGCGGGCTTTTTCGGTCTGGGGGCCGGCAAAATGGGCGTCCAGGGTGGCCTCGAAATGGCTCAGCCAGCGGGCAAAATCGGCCTCTGCGAGGCTGCGCTTACCATGGAGCTGACGATGGATATTCATGGTGTGACGCTGGTAGCCGCGCTCTCCCAGCAACAGCTTGCACCAGTAATCCTTGATATGGGGAAGGTGAACATCGAGGTCTATCGCCGCCACATCGATGAAAATGGGGGCCAGGGTAGCGTCGGCGAGCATGCGCTCGTAGAACCGTTCAACAAACTGTTCTACCTGTGCTCGGCTATCGAGGTCAGGCACCGCCGGCACCTACTTCTTCTTTTTCTTCTTCTTTTCCGACTTCTTGACGTGGGCCATCAAGCGCCGCTTGCGCTGAACCTGACGCTGGGTCAGTTTATTGCGCTTGTCGGCGTAGGGGTTGTCAGAGGTGCGGAACTCGATACGCACGGGTGTGCCCACCAGGTCCAGTTCGCGACGATAGATCTTTTCCAGGTAGCGCTGGTAGCTGGCAGGTACTTTGCCGGTCTGGTTACCGTGAATCACAATCAGCGGCGGGTTCTGGCCACCGGCATGCGCATAGCGCAGCTTCGGCCGCCGGCCATTAATCATGGGGGGATTGTGGTCAAACACCGCGTCTTCAAGAATGCGTGTCAGTGCATTGGTGTTAAGCTTGCGGGTAGCGGAGTCGAACGCGGCATTAATTGACTTGTAAAGGTGCCCCACCCCGGTGCCGTGCAGCGCCGAGATAAAGTGGGTATCGGCGTATTCGGCAAACACCAGACGGCGGGACAACTCGGTCTTGATCCAGTCGCGCTGGTCAGGCTCCACACCATCCCACTTGTTCACGGCCAATACGAGGCCACGGCCCTTTTCGATACAGTGCCCCAGCAGGTGCATATCCTGTTCGACCAGCCCCTCGTGGGCGTCCATCACCAGAATCACCACATGGGCGTCGTCAATCGCCTTCAGGGTTTTGACGATGGAGAACTTCTCCACGGTCTGCTTTACGTTCTTGCGACGTCTGACTCCAGCAGTATCGATCAGGGTGTAGTCTTTGTCGTTGCGCTGGTAGTCAATGTAGATGCTGTCGCGGGTGGTGCCGGGCTGGTCATACACGACAACCCTATCCTCGCCGAGCAGGCGATTCACCAGAGTGGACTTGCCCACATTGGGACGGCCAACCACGGCCACCCGGATCGACTTGTAATAATCTTCGTCTTCTTCGCGGGGCTCTTCCGGCGGAAATTCTGCCAGTACATCCTCGATCATCTGGCGCACGCCACGGCCGTGGCTCGCCGCAATCGAGTACATCGAGGTAATACCTAACGAGAAGAAGTCGCTGGTGGCGACGTCCTCGTTAATGCCATCGATTTTGTTAACCACCAGATGGAAGGGCTTGTTGCGCTGGCGCAGGTGGCGGGCCAGGCTGTCGTCTGCGGCGTTCAGGCCCTCGCGGGCATCCACCATAAAGAGCACCACATCGGCCTCTTCAATGGCGGCCATCGACTGCTCGGCCATCTCATGATCAATGCCCTCTTCGTCGCCACTGATACCGCCGGTATCGATTACCACAAAGGGCTGATTACCAATCCGGGCCTCGCCGTACTTGCGGTCGCGGGTAAGGCCGGGGAAGTCAGCCACCAGCGCGTCCCGACTCCGGGTGAGCTGGTTAAACAGGGTCGACTTACCGACATTGGGGCGCCCTACCAGGGCGATGACCGGGATCATCAGTTTTTCGCACTCACCTCATAGGCAATCAACTTGCCGTCATTGGTATACACATATAGCAGATTACCGTCTGCGAGCATATCGGCGCGCGCGCCGTCGCCGCCCACCTTGGTACGGCCGACAAACTCACCGTCTACCTGGGACACGAGGTGCAGCACACCTTCAAAGTCTGTTACCGCCACATAGCTGCTGACCGGCGTAGGTCGCGACAGCTCGCGGAACGACAGCGCATCCTGCTGCCAGCGCAGGCCCTGGCCGTTGCGCAGGTAGGCGCTCATGGTCCCGTCGTCGTCCGTGACATAGACGTTGCCAAAGCCCTGGGACACACCGGAGAAGGACGATACGTCTTTCTGCCAGATCTTGCGCCCGGAGGCGGCATCAATCGCCACTACCCGGCCCTGGTAACTGGCGGCGTACAGCTCACTGCCCACCAGCGCCATGGTGCCGTCTACATCGACAATGCGTTCAATCTCGGAGCGGCCCTGGGAAATGGCTACGCGCACTTCCCAGTCAATCGCGCCAGTCTGGGCGTCAAATGCGAGCACCCGGCCGTTGGCAAAGCCGGCATACACGGTGTTGTTGTAGAGAATCGGCGTGCTGGTGCCGCGAATCGTCAGCACCGGCACGTTACTGTCGTAAGTCCACAGGCGCTCGCCCGTGGCGAAATCCAGACCCTGCAGCTTGCCGTCGTAGGTCTGGGCGACCACAACCCGGCCATTGCCCTGGGGCGGTGCAAGCACTTCGCCCTGCAGGCGGGTGGACCACAACAAGTCGCCATTGCTGGCGTCGAGCTTGAGGACTGAACCGTCGGAACTGCCCAACAGCAATGCGTCGCCAGATACGCCGACGCCACCGGACAGCGCCATCTCCAGGTCGGTCTTCCACACCTGCTTACCGCGTTCGCGGGAAATGGCCTTCACCTCACCGTTGGCGGAGGCGGCGTATATCGTATCGCCGTCGATCACCGGCTGCAGCTTATACAGGCCTTTCCCCTGACCGTTGCCCACACCCACGGACCAGAGCTTTTTGATCTTCACGGACTGCTCAATATCGAACAGCTCGGCAGGCTCGCGAGGGTCATCATCGTCGCTTTCGAACCAACCGGTCACCGTACTGCAGCCACTGAGGGCGACTGACATCAATACGGCAGCGAGCCAACGTGTCCTGGTCTGCATGGCGTTACTCCTGTGCCTCAGGTGCTTCGGTGGTAATTTCGTCCGCAGCATCGACTGCGGCTGTGTCTGTGGTGCTCAGCTCATCGACGTTGGCAACCGGTGCTGCTGCGCCAGCGAGCTCGCGGGGCTCAACCGGGCTCAGGCTTTGCAGCTTCTGCTGCACCAGGCCCAGGTTCACTGCACCGCCGCCGCTTTGTGCCGCCAGGCCCAGGGCCAGGGTGTAGGCAGCGCGCGCCGCTTCCACGTCGTTTTCCATCATCGCGATATCACCGCGTGCCACCGCGTAAGAGGCCTCGTAGGGGCCTGCTTCGGTCGCATTGAGAATTTGTTTGGCCTGGGAGATATCGCCATTGGAGGCCAGCACCCGTGCCAGACGCAGTTGCGACAGCAGATACACTTCACTGCCGTTATCCGCACGTCCCAGCACCCAACGCAGCTGTGCTTCGGCTTCCGCCATGTCGCCGCGCTCAGCGGCCAGACGGGCCAGGTGCAGGCCAGCGAATTCCGCATAGGTGCTACGGCTGTGTTCAGTCTTAATTTCACGGGCCATATTAATGGCCTCCTGCTGATCACCACTGTCAGTGATCTGCGCCAGTTGCTGCAGCAGCGCCTGGTAGCGTTCCGACGCCGCGGCTGCTTCATCGGCGGTGTACTTCTGCCAGCCCTGCCAGCCAAAGCCGACGCCCAGGGCTACAATCACGGCCACAATCAGGCCGCGACCATTTTCGTCCCACCACTTCTTCAGTGCTTCAACCTGTTCTTCTTCTGTGCGGTACTGTTCCACTTCTGTTACTTCCTTTCCACCGGTCTTATTCTGCGAGCAATGCTTGCAGAGTCTGTTCTAATTCACCCAGCGGCAATGCCTGCTGGGGGATACGTTCTTTATCGTCTGCGCGCAGCGCCTTGAGGCTGACCGTACCTGCCGCCACCTCATCTTCACCCCAGATCAGGGCCAGGCGCGCGCCGGATTTATCGGCCTTCTTCATCTGGCTTTTAAAACTGCCACCGCCGTTGTGCTGCACTATGTTCAGCTGGGGTACGGCATCGCGCAGGGTTTCGGTGGTCGCAATGGCCTGACGCTGGGCGTCGTCACCAAAGCTCACCACGTACACGTCGGCCTGGGCAGGGGCCGCGGGCAACGTGCCACAGGCCTCCAGCAGCAGTACCAGGCGCTCAACACCCATAGCAAAGCCGACACCGGGCACAGGCTTGCCGCCGAGCTGCTCCACCAGTCCGTCGTAGCGGCCACCGCCACATACGGTGCCCTGGGAGCCGAGCTGGTCGGTCACCCATTCGAACACAGTCTTGTTGTAGTAATCGAGGCCACGCACCAGGCGCTGGTTCACCGCGTAGGCTACCCCCGCTGCGTCGAGGAGTTCGCACAGGCGCGCAAAATCGGCACGAGATTCTTCATCCAGATAGTTAGCAAGCTCCGGAGCGTCATCCAGCAGCGCCTGGGTCTGAGGATTCTTGCTGTCGAGAATGCGCAGCGGGTTGCTGTCGAGGCGGCGCTGGCTGTCTTCGTCAAGCTCATCAAAACGCTCGCGCAGGTATACCACCAACGCGTCTTTATAAGCTTGCCGCGCCTCGGCGCCGCCAATCGAGTTCAACTGCAGCTGCACATGCTCGGCCACACCCAGCTGACGCCACAGGCGCGCCGTCAGCAGAATCATCTCCGCGTCCATATCCGGGCTGGCAATGCCAAAGGCCTCGGCACCAAACTGGTGGAATTGGCGCTGGCGTCCCTTCTGGGGCCGCTCGTAGCGGAACATGGGGCCGGCATACCAGAGCCGCTGAGCCATATTCAGCAGGCCGTGCTGAATGGCGGCGCGCACACAACCTGCAGTGCCCTCTGGGCGCAGGGTCAGGCTGTCGTCACTGCGATCGAGAAAGGTATACATCTCCTTCTCGACGATATCGGTTACCTCGCCCACACCGCGCTTGAACAGGTCAGTCTGCTCCACGACAGGCATGCGGATTTCGCTATAGCCGTAACCTGTCATCAGGCGACGCACCACGGATTCTACGTGCTGCCAGTGGGGGCTCTCATCCGGGAGGATGTCGTTCATCCCACGGATGGCTCTAATCGTGCTCACATTTACTCCTTGAAACGGGTTAGGCCGAGCTCTTGAGGATGAGTTTGTCCTCTTGCTCTGCGCGCGCTGCATCCAGCGCCGCGGCCTTGTCCCTGATCACCTTCTCCAGGTGATCGACAAATTCTTCATTGCTGACTTTGTGGTCGGGCTCGCCATCCACATAAATCAGGTTGCTGGGCGTGGCGCCCGTCATACCGACATCCGCCTCGCGGGCTTCACCCGGGCCATTCACAATGCAACCGATAACAGCCACATCCATTGGCGTGCGAATATCTTCCAGGCGCTGCTCCAAAGCATTCATGGTGCCAATCACATCGAAGTTCTGGCGCGAACAGCTGGGACAGGCAATAAAGTTAATGCCGTTGGTGCGCAACTTGAGGCTCTTGAGAATCTCAAAGCCCACTTTCACTTCCTCAACCGGGTCAGCCGCCAGGGAAATGCGAATCGTGTCGCCAATGCCGTCCATGAGCAGCATGCCCAGGCCCACTGCCGACTTAACGGTACCGCCGCGCAGGCCGCCCGCCTCGGTAATACCCAGGTGCAACGGCTGATCAATTTCCTTGGCCAGCAGTCGGTAGGCCTCCACAGCCATAAAGACTTCAGAGGCTTTCACTGACACCTTGAAGTCATGGAAATCGTGTTTGTCGAGAATATCGACATGGTGCATCGCGGACTCGACCAGCGCCGCGGGCGTGGGTTCACCGTACTTGCGCTGCAACTCTTTGCCGAGGGATCCAGCATTCACGCCAATACGAATGGGAATGTTCTTGTCCTTGGCACAGCTGATCACTTCGCGCACTTTGTCGTCGCGGCCGATATTGCCCGGGTTGATGCGCAGGCAATCCACACCGTACTCCGCCACTTTGAGGGCGATTTTGTGATCGAAGTGAATGTCTGCCACTAGCGGCACACTCACCTGCTGGCGAATTTCACGAAAGGCCTCGGCGGCATCCATGCTCGGTACCGATACGCGCACAATGTCTGCGCCCGCTTCGGCAATCGCCTGTACCTGAGCCACGGTGGCCGCCACGTCGCAGGTCTCGGTATTGGTCATGCTCTGCACGCTGATCGGTGCATCGCCGCCGACGGGCACATCGCCCACCCAGATCTTGCGCGACTCGCGACGCTTGATTGGAGATTCTGTATTCATGCTTAACCTCGCCAGAACCACAAGCCGGCAGTGAGTAACAACAGCGTGGCCAGTCCGATGACAACACCCAGCCCGGTGCTCTGCAACTGTAGGGCCTTGGTTTCGACCCGTTTCTTCCTGGCTCCCTGGCCCTGGCGGTATTCGTCAAAGGCCTTGAGCAATGCGTCTTCGTCCATGCCTACCAGCTGGCCATAGCTGCGCACATAGCCGCGGGCAAAAGCCGGACTGCGCAACTCGTCGTAGGCATCGCGCTCTAGGATGTCCACATAATTGGGCATCAGGTTGAGGCGGTCGGCCACTTCCCGTTCGCCCAGCCCCTGGCTGATGCGCGCGGTGCGCAACATGCTGCCCGGGGTTACAAAAATTTCTGCCTGTGCGGTTATGTCACTGGTCACGATTACAGAGTCCGCTTATAGGCCTCGTATTCCGCCGATGTCGGATACAGGTTTTCCAGCGCCAGTGCATAGCTACCCTCGGCATTGAGGTCACCCTGCTGGCGCGCGAGGCGAATACCCAGCCACAAACCCCGCGCAGATTGCTGACGGGTCACGGTGCGGTAGGTGTCATAGTACTGACCGGCGGTAGCGAAGTCGGCAGCGTCATAGCGCAGCTGCGCCAGCTCCAGCAGCGCAATGCTGTTGGTGCGATCCATGGTAAGGGCCCGGCGGAAAGCCTCTTCGGCACCCTGGGGCTCAAAGTTCTGCACCCGGCACAAACCCAGGTTTACGAAGGCGCGGGGGCGCCCCGGGTACAGAGTGTCCTGTACCACGATTTCCAGCTCGCGCTGGGCGTCCTTGTAACGGCCCTGCGAGTAGAGGTAGGCCGCGTAATTATTTCTGGCCCGGGAGAAATTCTTGTCCAGCCGCAGCGCGGTCTGGTAGCTGTCTTCCGCCAGCTCAAATTCGCCGGTGCTCTGGTACACCAGTGCAAAGGCCTCGTGCACCTCGGCGTTCTTGGGGTCTATTTCACTGGCCAGGCGCAGGTTGCGTTTGGCATTGTCCCAGTCGCCTTCGCCGATATACTTACGCGCCAGCTCAACCCGATATTCCAGGGCTTTTTCAGGATCGGCCTTCTCGGTAAACACGGTCTCTTTGGTTGAGACACAGCCGGCCAGCAACATCGCAGTGGCCGCCGCGGCGATCATCCTGAACGCTGTTGTTTTCATCATCCCTATGGTCACTTAACTCTGCCCCGTTGCCTGTTGGTTATTCTGGTCCGCAGCCTGACGATAGCGCTCGGCGCGGCGGGTGCGATCCACCACCTGGCCTACCAACTGGCCACAGGCGGCGTCGATATCGTCACCGCGGGTGGTGCGCACAGTGACAATATATCCTGCATCTACCAGTACTTGCCAGAAACGTGACACGGCATTGCCGCTGGGGCGCTGGTAATCCGACTGATCGAAGGTATTGAATGGGATCAGGTTGATCTTGCAGGGGAAATCCTTGAGCAATTCCGCCAGCTCCAGGGCGTGCTCGCGCTGGTCATTAACGCCGGCGATGAGGGTGTACTCCACCGTGACCACCCGCTTCTTGTCGCTCTGGGCATCGATGTAGTTGCGGCAGCTTTCCAGCAGTACCGAGATGGGGTACTTGCGATTAATCGGCACCAGTTCATTGCGCAGCGCATCGTTAGGCGCGTGCAGGGAGACCGCCAGTGAGGCCTCGGAGACCTTCGCCAGCGCATCCAGGGCTGGCACTACGCCAGAGGTGCTCAGGGTTACCCGACGCTTGGAAATACCGTAGGCATTGTCTTCCATCATCAGGTCCATGGCCGCCACCACGTTGTCGAAGTTCAGCAGCGGCTCACCCATACCCATCATGACGACGTTAGTGACCACCCGACTGTTGCTCTGCTGGAAAGCGTCATAGGATTTGATGGCCAACCACACCTGGCCGATGATTTCCGCGGCGCTCAGATCGCGCTGGAAACCCTGTTTGCCAGTGGAGCAGAAGCTGCAGTCCAGGCTGCAGCCCACCTGTGAGGAAACACACAGGGTGGCCCGGTTGCCGTCGGGAATGAGGACGGTCTCAACCAGGCCGCCACCATCGACCCGGATGGCCCACTTGCGCGTACCGTCGTTGGAGTCGTGCTGGCTGACAATTTCGGGGGACGAATCTCGGCGCGGCGGGCGAGCTTCTCGCGCAGGGCCTTGCCCAGGTTCGTCATTTGTTCGAAATCCGTGACGCCGTGGTGGTGAATCCACTTCAGCACCTGCACCGCGCGAAACTTCTTCTCCCCGATCTCGAGGAAAAACGCTTCCATGGCAGGCAAGGTCAGGCCCAGCAGGTTGGTTTTCTCAACCTGCTGTTGCTGATCTGCTGAACTGGCAATCACCGACGTCACTGATTCGTCCTCTTAGCGTGCGCAGATCTCGCTGGCAGCGAAGAAGTAGGCGATTTCACGAGCAGCAGACTCAGGGGAGTCAGAACCGTGTACCGCGTTGGCGTCGATGCTGGACGCGAAGTCAGCGCGGATCGTGCCTTCGTCGGCTTCCTGCGGGTTAGTCGCACCCATCAGTTCGCGGTTCTTGGCGATGGCGTTTTCACCTTCCAGTACCTGTACAACCACAGGGCCGGAAGTCATGAACTCAACCAAGTCCTTGAAGAAGGGGCGCTCACGGTGCTCAGCGTAAAAACCGCCGGCAACCACGTCGTCCAGCTGCAGCATCTTTGCTGCAACAATCTGCAGGCCGTTGCTTTCGAAACGGGAGTAAATTTTGCCAATGATGTTCTTGCCTACGGCGTCGGGCTTGACGATGGACAGGGTGCGTTCTACAGCCATGGGGGTCTCCAAATGAGTATTTCAAAGATAAACACCCGCCCGGCGGAGAGCCTTGTGGGCCCGCTGCAGGCAGGTGCGGTTAAAACCGCGCAATTATACGGGTTTCAGGGTGAGGTTTCACCCTGCCGGGCCAATTGCGGCCTGAAAAAGACCTTTATAATCAGCCGCTTATGAAAAGCGACAAAATGCACATGGAATAAAAAAGGGGACGCTTGTGTTTTTCCCCGGGAAAAACCCTGACGCCCCCTCTCACGGACCGGGATATCAGTCCATTTCTTCGATCCAGGCGGCCTGAATGGCCTCGAGGATTTTCTCGCCACAGCGGTCCGGGTCGTCGTCGAAACCGGGCAGGGCAACCACCCAGTTGCGCAGGTCGACGAAGTTGAGCGCCAGGGGGTCTACATCCGGGTGAGCCTCGGTGAGCTCGATGGCTATATCGGTAATGTCAGTCCAGCGCATGGCGGCTACCTCAGTGACGCTCTGACACCATGTTAATGGTGTACTTGGGGATTTCTACCACGAGGTCTTCATCGGCCACAATCGCCTGGCAGGACAGGCGCGAATCCGGCTCCAGGCCCCAGGCCTTGTCGAGGTAGTCGTCCTCGAGCTCATCCGGTTCCTCCATTGAGTCATAGCCCTCACGCACAACGACATGGCAGGTTGTGCAGGCGCAGGACATCTCACAGGCATGCTCAATCTCGATCTCGTTGCGCAACAGCGCCCGGCATACGCTCTCGCCGGGCTCAGCTTCGAGCACGGCGCCCTCAGGGCATAGGTTCTCATGGGGCAGGACCACAATGCGGGTCATGACGATTCCTCCTCGTCGAGCTCTTCCAGGCTGACTCCCGCCAGGGCCTGTTTAATGCTCTTGTCCATACGACGGGCAGCAAAGGCTTCGCTGGCCCGACCCAGTTCTTCTGTCAGTTTTCGAATTTCGGCGACATCGGTGCCAGCTACCTGCTCTCGCAGCGCGTCCATACGCTCGTGCAGTGCCCGGCATTCCGCTTCACTCAACAGTTCGGCAGCGTCTGCGGCGATAGCGGCTTCCAAACCTTCCAGCAACTGCTGAGCATCGAGACGCTGCTCGGCCAGCTGCCGGGCGTTCTTGTCGTCGGCGGCATTGGTAAAGGACGATTGCAGCATATCGGTAATTTGCTCGTCGCTGAGGCCGAAGGACGGCTTCACGGTAACGCTGCTCTGCACACCGGTGGTTTCCTCCCGGGCAGAGACATTGAGCAGGCCGTCGGCATCCACTTGGAAGGTCACCCGGATACGGGCAGCACCGGCCACCATGGGCGGAATGCCGCGCAACTCAAAGCGCGCCAGTGAGCGCGAATCGGCGACCATTTCCCGCTCGCCCTGCACAATGTGCACGGCCAGGGCGGTCTGACCATCCTTGTAAGTGGTGAAATCCTGGGCGCGGGTCACCGGGATCGTGGTATTGCGCGGAATGATCTTTTCTACCAGGCCACCCATGGTCTCCAGGCCCAGCGACAGCGGCAGAACATCCAGCAACAACAGGTCACCCTCGGGGCGATTGCCGGCGAGAATGTCCGCCTGAATCGCAGCGCCAACAGCCACGACCTTGTCGGGATCGATATCGATCAGCGGTTCACGGGTAAAGAACTCACCGACCGCTTCGCGCACCATGGGTACACGGGTAGACCCCCCCACCATGACGACATTGGCAACCTCATCAACCTCGGCATCGCGCAGGCAGCGGCGACACGCGCGCAGCGTGCGCTTTACCAGGGGTTGGACCAGGGCCTCAAACGCGGTGCGATCCAGGGTCAGTGTCGGGGCACCCGGCACAATATCTGCGAGCGCCAATTCAACGGATTCACGCTCGGAAAGCTGCTCCTTGGCCGCGCGTGACAGACTGAACAGCGCGCGATGTTGACCCGCCTCAATCGTCTCGATACCGGCCTGCTCCAGCGCCCACCCGGCGATAGCCGCATCGAAATCATCGCCGCCGAGGGCGGTATCGCCGCCGGTAGCCAGTACTTCGAATACGCCGCGATGCAGGCGCAGAATGGAAATATCAAAGGTGCCGCCGCCGAGGTCGTAAACGGCAATAACGCCCTCTTCCTGGGAGTCGAGGCCATAGGCCACCGCCGCCGCAGTAGGTTCGTTGAGCAGGCGCAATACGGGCAGGCCGGCCAGCGTGGCCGCGTCTTTGGTCGCATGACGCTGGGGCTCATCAAAGTAGGCAGGGACAGTAATCACGGCGCCTTCAATGGTGCCACCGAGTGTTTCCTCGGCGCGCAGACGCAGGGAATTCAGTATTTCGGAGGAGGCCTGTACGGGTGAAATTTCACCGGCGGTCGTGACAAAGCGCACCATGCCTTCATCGCTTTCAGCCAGCTGGTAATGGGAGCGCTCGGCATCCGCCTGCGCTTCATCGCGCCCGCGCCCCATAAAACGCTTTACCGACACCAGTGTATCCGCCGGATGCGCGCTGGCCAGCGCCTGGGCAGGCACACCCACCACGGGCAGCGCGGATGAATAGTTCACCACCGACGGCAGCATAACGGCGCCATCGTGATCAGGCAGGGCTTCAGCGCGACCACCGCGCACGGTTGCGACCAGGGAATTGGTAGTCCCCAGGTCGATGCCGACAGCGCGCCGAGTCTGGTGCGGTACCGGCGACTGGCCGGGTTCTGCTATCTGTAACAGCGCCATTTAACTATCCATTAAGTCGGCTTCGATCTGCTCGGCCTCAAGCTGCAGCTTCTCGAGATACTGCATCTTCACGCAGGCACTGGCGGCGGCCGGCAGATCTGATTGTTCATAGGCGGCTTTGAATTCCGCCCGGTGCATTTTGATGTCGCCCGCAATCTCTTCCAGCAGATGATCGAGCACAGTGTCGGGATCTACCAGATCGTGCATGGATTCGAGCTTTTCGCGCAGCTCCATCTGCTCCATCAAAAATCCGCCGTCAACCTGCTGGCGGCTCACCTGCTCCTGGCTCATACCGGCGAGCTCGAGCAGATATAGCGCCCGGGGCAGCGGCGCTTTCAACGCGGCGTGCGCCTCGTTGACAAAGGCGGAGTACTGCACGGCAACACGCTGTTCGTGCTCGCCGGCGGTCGCAAAGCGATCCGGGTGCAGCTCCTGCTGCAACTGCCGGTAGCGAGTACCCAGCGCAGACGTATCCAGCTCGAACTGCACAGGCAGTTCAAACAGCTGGAAATAGTTCTGAGAAAAGTCGGGAGAGCTCATACCACCTCGGCCTGATCGGATCGGGGTGACGAATTATACGGTAAAGCTCTCGCCGCAGCCGCACTCGGCGGAGACATTCGGGTTCTTGAACTGCAGGCCCTCATTGAGACCCTCTTTGACGAAGTCCAGCTCGGTACCCTCGAGGTAAGTCAGGCTCTTGGGGTCGATAAACACCTTGACGCCATGATCTTCAAACACCTCGTCTTCCGGTGCCTGCTCATCGACAAACTCCAGCACGTAGGCCATGCCGGAACAGCCGGATGTCGTCACTCCCAGGCGAATACCGAGACCTCGGCCGCGACCATCGAGCTGCGCAGCAATATGCTCAGCAGCGGAGGCAGTGACAGAAACACCCATTAGCTGTCACCCCGCTTTTCGCGCAGGTCCTTAACGGCTGCCTTGATCGCATCTTCAGCGAGTACGCTGCAGTGGATCTTCACGGGCGGCAGGGCCAGTTCTTCAGCGATCTCGGTGTTCTTGATCTGCTCGGCTTCATCCAGGTTCTTGCCCTTCACCCACTCAGTGAGCAGCGAGCTGGAGGCGATGGCGCTGCCACAGCCGTAGGTTTTGAACTTGGCGTCTTCGATCACACCGTTGTCGTCTACCTTGATCTGCAGGCGCATGACGTCGCCGCAGGCCGGAGCGCCAACCATGCCGGTGCCAACGCTTTCGTCGCTTGCGTCCAGCTTGCCGACATTGCGGGGATTCTCGTAGTGATCCAGTACTTTGTCGCTATATGCCATGATGGTTCTCCTCTACCGCTAGTGCGCGGCCCATTCAATTGTGTCCAGGTCGATGCCGTCTTTGTACATGTCCCAGAGCGGGGACAGTTCGCGCAGTTTGCCGACGGCGCCGCGCAGTTGTTCGATTGCCACGTCTACATCTTCTTCCGTGGTGAAGCGGCCGAAGCTGAAACGTAGTGAGCTGTGAGCCAGCTCGTCATTCAGACCCAGTGCCCGCAGCACGTAGGAAGGTTCCAGGCTCGCCGAGGTACAGGCGGAACCTGAGGAAATAGCCAGATCCTTCAGCGACATGATCAGGGATTCGCCTTCCACGAAAGCGATGCTGACGTTAATCGCACCGGGCAGGCGCTGGTCCATATCACCGTTGACGTGAACCTCTTCAATATCCTTGATGCCGTCCCAGAAACGCTGGCGCAGGGCGTTAACCTTCTCCGCTTCGCTCGCCATTTCTTCTTTGGCGATGTGGGCGGCTTCGCCCATGCCCACGATCTGGTGAGTGGCCAGGGTGCCGGAGCGCATACCGCGCTCATGACCGCCACCGTGCATTTGCGATTCCAGACGCACGCGGGGCTTGCGACGAACGTACAGTGCGCCAATACCCTTAGGGCCATACATTTTGTGGCCTGACATGGACAGCAGGTCCACTTTCATTTCTTTCAGGTCGATGGCGATTTTGCCCGCGCCCTGGGCTGCATCCACATGGAACAGCACGCCGGCATTGCGGGTGACTTCGCCGATGCCGGCGATATCGTTCACGGTGCCAATCTCGTTGTTGGCGTGCATGATGCTGACCAAAATAGTGTCTTCGCGCAGCGCCGCAGCCACCGCCTCCGGGGTAATCAGGCCGTTGGCGTCCGGGTCGAGGTAAGTTACCTCAAAGCCTTCGCGCTCGAGTTGACGGCAGGTATCCAGCACCGCTTTGTGCTCGATCTTGGAGGTGATGATGTGCTTGCCTTTCTTGCCGTAGAAGTGGGCGACGCCCTTGATGGCAAGGTTGTCGGACTCGGTGGCACCCGACGTCCAGACGATTTCGCGAGGGTCGGCATCAATCAGATCAGCCACCTGGCGACGGGCATTCTCAACGGCTTCTTCCGCCTTCCAACCGTACAGGTGGGAGCGGGATGCCGGGTTACCGAAGTTACCCTCCACCGACAGGCAGTGGACCATTTTCTCTACAACCCGAGGGTCGCAGGGGGTGGTGGCCAGATAGTCAAAGTAAATCGGTTTCTGCATTTTCTACAACTCCGTTATTCGGCCTCAGATCTCGCTGAGCGCCAGGGTCTCTACCCGATCTTGACGCGCGTCCTGACGCGCGGAAATTGTCTTCACTTCTCGCTTTTCCATCAGCTGGGCCAGGCTGATGTCACTCAGGAAGCCGTGAATCTGCTTGCTGAGGTCTTCCCACAGGTGGTGGGTGAGGCACACTTCGCCCTGTTGGCAATGCCCTTTGCCGGCACAGCCCGTAGCATCGACGGTTTCGTTGACCGCATCAACGATCTGGGCGACGAAAATCTCATCGCGCTCGCGGCTCAACCGGTAACCGCCGCCAGGGCCGCGCACGCTGGTCACCAGCTCATTGCGACGCAATTTCGCGAACAGCTGCTCCAGGTAGGACAGCGAAATATCCTGTCGTCCTGAGATGTCCGCGAGACTTACCGGACCCTTGCTGCCATGCAGCGCCAGATCCAGCATCGCGGTTACGGCATAACGCCCTTTGGTTGTAAGACGCATAGTCTCACCCGCCCTCTAATTTAGCGGAGCGAGTATGCAATAACCGACCTTTTTGGTCAAGTATAAGTCCGACCAATTTAGTCGGACAAAGCTCCGACTAGCGCTTGCCAATCCGCTTCTGGGTTTCGGTCAGAATGCCCCGCAGAATGTTCAATTCCATCTCATCCAGACGCACCCGGCTGTAGAGTCTGCGCAGGCGGGCCATCAGCTGGCGCGGGGCCGTCGGATTGAGGAATTCCACATCGATCAGGGTTTGCTCCAGGTGCTCGTAAAATAGCTCCATCTGCTCGCGAGTGGTAAAGGGGGCATCCCACTCGGCGTCTTCCGTGGCTGGCACACTGTCCGCCGCCAGCAGCATCCGTAGCTCGTAACACACCACCTGCACCGCCATGGCCAGATTGAGTGAGCTGTAATCCTCCGAGGTCGGGATATTCAGGTGCAGGTTACAGGCCTGCAACTCCTCATTCTTGAGGCCGCGGTCTTCACGCCCGAACAGAATCGCCACCTGCTGATCGTCCGCAATACCGTCGATACGCTCGGCACATTTACGTGGATCAAGCAGCGGCCAGGGGATACGGCGGCCCCGGGCGCTTGTGCCCACGACAAACTGGCAATCGGCAATAGCTTCATCCAGGGTCTCGGTCACTACGGCACCATCGAGCACATCACCCGCAGAAGCGGCACGCCAGGTGGCCTCCTCGTGCGGATACTGCCTGGGTTCCACCAGATACAGGCGGTGCAGACCCATGTTTTTCATGGCGCGAGCCACTCCGCCGATATTGCCCGGCGTGTTGGTGTTTACCAGCACGATGCGAATGTTGTCGAGATTCATTAATCTGCCCTGATTTGGGGGCGCGAAGTTTAGCAGATTTTTTGTGCGGCTTGCTCTATAATCGCGCGCCCGAACACTGACTCAGGAAAACACCATGGAACCAATGGTCAACATTGCGCTGCGAGCCGCCCGTAAAGCCGGCGAAAACATCGTGCGCGCCTCCGATGATCTGGATCGTATCGACGTGGTGTCCAAGGGTACTAACGACTTTGTCAGCGAAGTGGACGTTAACGCCGAGCAGGAAATTCGGTACCACCTGAAGAAGGCCTACCCGGATCACGCGATTCTGGGTGAAGAAGGCGGCCTGGACGGCGACGCCGACGCGGAATACACCTGGATCATCGACCCTCTCGATGGCACCACCAACTTCGCACGCGGCATCCCCCACTTTGCGATCTCCATTGCCTGCCTGCATAAGGGCAAGCTGGAACACGCGGTTGTACTCAACCCGGTACTGCGCGAGGAATTCACTGCCTCACGCGGCCGTGGCGCCTCTCTCAACGGCCGCCGTATCCGCGTCACCAAGCGCAACTCTCTGGACGGCGCCCTGCTGGGCACGGGCATCCCCTTCAAGGGACACTGCGACGACAAGCTTGGCGCCTACGCCAAGTCAGTGGAAGTACTGGCAGGCCAGTGCGCAGGCATCCGCCGCGCGGGCTCTGCGGCGCTGGACCTGGCCTATGTGGCTTCGGGACGCTTCGACGCGTTCTGGGAAGTGGGCCTGGCCAAGTGGGATATCGCGGCGGGCGCCCTGCTGGTGAAGGAAGCTGGCGGCCTAGTTGGCGACTTTAATGGCTCGGAGAACTATCTGGAGTCTGGCAATATTGTTGCCGGCAATCCTAAGTGCTTTAAGGCGGTTCTGCAGGCTACTAAACCGCTGCTTGGCTAGTTTCTTTTTGACTAGCCGCACATCCGCCGTGAGACTGGGTTTGCTCACGGCCGCATGAATTGCTCCAGCGGCTACGGCCGCGGCGTAACTCGGGGTGGGATTGCTGCGCAATCCTCGAGCACCCCTCAAACACCCACCGCGGAGAGCCCTCCGCCGCCTCCACAATTCATAAACGCGACCTGATTGTTCGCAAACCCAGTCTCACGTCGGATGCGCTATTCCATTGAGCGACAAATCGCTGCGTGAGAGTAAATTGAACGAGAACTACTGGATCGCAGGATCGAGCCAAGGCTCCAGCCCGCGTAACAATAAATGCATCGCGCCAAGAGAGATGAAAGCAAATAGCGCAAAAGCGTCCTGTCTAGAACCAAACAAGGATTGAGATCGAAGTAAGCCCTTCTGAGATCGTCCGTAGCCATGGATGGCGAAGGCCGAAGCGCGCCATGGATGGCCTTGCAGCGGTCTCGCAAGGGCTTACTTCGATTTCAATCCGACCACCCAGATCCCAACCAAAAAAACACAAAAAAGCCCTGCCAAGAAAGCCGCAAACCAAATATGGCGTTGCAACAACCTCAACAGGGCCATGTCGATGCCTGCTGACCGAGCCTCGCCCGGCCAACCTGCAACGAGTATCAGGGCATCAGATCTTCTTGCTCTGAACCTTCCTTGATGGGAATCATCAGGTCTTCTTTACTCACACCCATGATCAACAGCGTGTTCGCCGCCACATAGATAGATGAGTAGGTACCGATGGCCACACCCACCAGCAGGGCAATGGCAAAGGCGTGAATCATTTCACCGCCGAACAGCGCCAGGGCCATCAGCACCATCATGGTGGTCAACGAGGTCACCAAGGTACGGCCCAGGGTTTCGGTGAGGGAGATATTGATGATCTCTTCCGAATCCGCCTTGCGCAGCTTGCGGAAGTTCTCGCGAATGCGGTCGGAGACAACAATGGTGTCGTTCAGGGAGTAACCGATTACCGCCAGCAATGCCGCCAGTACTGTGAGGTCGAACTCCATGCCCATGACCGAGAAGAAGCCCAGCACGATTAGTACGTCGTGAACCAGAGCCACTACCGCGCCGACAGCAAATTTGAACTGGAAGCGGAAGGCGATGTAGAGCATGACAAGGCCCAGAGCCAACAGCATAGCCAGGCCACCCTGCTCGCGGAGTTCGTCACCTACCTGCGGGCCCACAAACTCGATGCGGCGCAGCTCAACCGTGCCGTCGTAGGCCGCCTGCAGTTTGCCGAGCAGTTCGGCGCCCTGCTTATCCGAATAGCCCTGTGGCAGGCGGATGAGCACGTCTTTGTCGGTGCCGAAGCTGACTACCACCGCGCCGGCGAACCCTTGCGTTTCCAGGGTGTTGCGGATGGCAGTGAGGTCTGCGGTTTCGGAGTAATGCACTTCTACCAGCGTTCCGCCAGTGAAATCCAGGCCCCAGTTAAGCTGCTTGGTGGCCAGTGAACCAATGGCCGTGACCAGCAGTGCGATGGAGAACAGGATGGCCAGTTTGCGCTGGCCCATGAAATTAATGACCTTCATGTTATACGCCTCCCCCGATGGACAGCTTCTCGACACGGCGGCCGCCGTAAATCAGGTTGGTAATGGCGCGCGTACCCATGATCGCAGTGAACATGGAGGTCACAATACCCACAGACAGGGTCACCGCAAAGCCTTTCACAGGGCCGGTGCCCACGGCGTACAGAATGACGGCAACAATCAGGGTGGTGATATTGGCGTCAAGAATGGTGGAGACGGCACGCTCGTAACCGGCATGAATGGCCATTTGTGGCGATAGCCCATTTCTGAGCTCCTCGCGTATTCGCGAGAATATGAGCACGTTGGCGTCCACCGCCATACCAACCGTCAGCACGATACCGGCAATACCCGGCAGTGTGAGGGTGGCTCCAATAATGGACATAAAGGCGATGAGCAGCACCAGGTTCGCAGACAGGGCAATGACCGCCGCCACGCCGAATACACGGTAGTAGAGGATCATGAACACCACGACCAGGGCGAGACCAATCTGCACTGACTTCACGCCCAGGCGAATGTTCTCGGCACCCAGTGAGGGGCCAACGGTACGCTCTTCAACAAATGAAATAGGGGCCGCCAGTGCACCGGCGCGCAGCATCAGGGCCAGTTCGGCCGCTTCCATGGGGCTGTCCAGGCCTGTGATCTGGAACTGGGCACCCAGGGCGCTCTGAATAACCGGAGCGGTCAGCAGTTTCTTTTCATCATAGGGGGTTTTGATGGCAATTTCGGTGCCGTCTTCCTGCATCTCATAACGAGTGCGGTACTTGCGCTCGATAAACAGGACGCCCATGCGACGCTTGATATTGTTGCGCGTGGCCCGTGACATGGCCGTGCCGCCCTCGTTGTCGAGGCTGATCTGCACGTTGGGCATGCCGTTCTGGTCAAAGCTGGCCTGGGCATTGCTAACCCGCTCGCCGGTGAGAATTACGTCGCGCTCCAGCCATTCGCTCATACCGGCGCGATCGGCGCTGCGATATTCAAACCGCTGCTTGTCAGCTGCCGGCGCTTCCAGACGCGCCACCATGCGGAATTCCAGGTTGGCCACCTTGCCGAGAATACGCTTGGCTTCGGCGGTGTCCTGAATACCCGCCAACTCAACCACAATGCGGTTCTGGCCCTGGCGCTGTACCAGCGGCTCGGATACACCCAGCTCGTTCACACGATTGCGCAGGGTGGTGAGGTTCTGGCTGACCGCATAATCGGCAATTTCCTTGCGCGAGGCCTCGGTCATATTGGCGTAGAGATTCCAGCTGCCCTCTTCATCAACCCGGTCCAGCACCAGCTCGGGGTGGTTTTCGGCGATGACGGCGCGGGCCTGTTCACGCAGGCTCTCGCTCTTGAATTTGGTTTCCAGGCGGCCCTGCTGATCGAGGTTCACGTAGCCGCGGATGCGGTCTTCACGCAGAGCGCGTTTGGTGGCGTTGAGGTAGTACTCCATGCGCCGCTCGATCGCGGCATCGACATCCACTTCGAGCTTGAAGTGCACGCCACCACGCAGGTCGAGGCCGAGCTTGACCGGCTGCGCGCCGATATCGCTGAGCCACTGCGGCGTGGTTGGGGCCAGGTTCAACGCGACAATAAAGCCATCGCCCAATACCCGTGAAACCCGGGCCTGAGCCACGAGCTGCTCCTCGGCGTCGCGCAGCCGAACCAGACCGTTGCGCCCCTTGGGATCAATCAACTCGCCAAAATGCTCGATACCGGCTTCATCCAGAGCCGTGAGTGCGCGCCCCATGATGTCTTCATCCATCAATTGGGCACTGCTCTCGCCGGTAATCTGCAGCGCAGGGTCGGGCTTGTAGAGGTTGGGGGCTGCGTATACGAGGCCTAAACCGACCACGAACAGTACCAACAGGTATTTCCACAGGGGATATTTATTCAGCATGTATTCACTTCATGTGCCGGTTCAGCCGGCGAAAAAAGGCGACATTATATAGGTGTTAGGCCATCTGCCACAAAGGCCGTTATGGAGTCGATGGGGCGCCGGCCCGGGCTTCAAGGGCCGGCGAATGGGAAAATTACCCTAACCAGCGGCGCGCGTTGCGGAACAGACGCAGCCAGCCCGCGTCTTCACCCCAGCCCTCGGGCTCCCAGGAATACTGCACGGTGCGGAAAACCCGCTCCGGGTGCGGCATCATGATGGTGGCGCGGCCGTCTTCACTGGTCAGGCCGGTAATGCCATTGGGCGAGCCGTTGGGGTTGGCGGGATAGCGCTCGGCTACCGCCAGATCACCCTCGACATAACGCATGGCAATGGTGCCGCTGCTCTCACAGGTCGCCAGCGCGTTGGCGTCGGCAAATTCGGCGCGACCTTCGCCGTGGGCCACGGCAATCGGCATATGTGAACCGGCCATGCCGTCGAGCAGGATGGAGGGGCTCTCCTGGACCTGCACCAGCGCCAGGCGAGCCTCAAACTGCTCGGAGCGGTTGCGCACAAAGCGCGGCCAGTGCCCGGCACCCGGAATCAGGTCTTTCAGGGTAGAGACCATCTGGCAGCCGTTACACACCCCCAGCGTGAAGCTGTCGTCGCGATCGAAGAATGCGCTGAACTCTTCGCGCACCGCCTCGTTGAACAAAATGCTCTTGGCCCAGCCCTCACCGGCGCCGAGGACGTCGCCGTAGGAGAAACCGCCGCAGGCCACCAGGCCCTTGAAGTCCGCGAGGCCCACACGACCACCGAGAATATCGCTCATGTGCACGTCATACGTGGCGAAGCCTGCCTTGTGGAAGGCCGCGGCCATCTCCACGTGACCATTGACGCCCTGCTCACGCAGCACGGCAATCCGTGGCCGCACGCCGGTGTTAATCATCGGCGCGGCCACATCCTCGGCGGGGTCAAAGCTCAGGCTGGCAGACAGCCCTGCCTCGCCGGTACCTATGCGCTCGAATTCTTCCCGGGCGCAGTCCGGGTTATCCCGCAGCGCCTGAATCTCGTAGCTGGTACGCGCCCACAAACGCTGAATATCCGACCGCTGACCGGCAATCACTTCGCGCTCACCGTCATTAATCGCCAAACGATCACCGCTCACTGCGGCGCCAATCACGTGTGTGCAATTACCCAGGCCAAGCTCCGTGGCCCGCGCCTGCAGCGTGGCCAGGTCGGCATTAGCCACCTGCAGTACGGCACCGGCCTCTTCGTTGAACAGGCAGGCAACATCGTCACCGGGAACTGCCGCCACATCCACCGCCAGGCCACAGTGCCCCGCGAAGGCCATTTCCGCCAGCGTCACCAGCAGGCCGCCGTCGGAGCGGTCGTGGTAGGCCAGCAGTTTGCCCGCCTGCAGTTGCTCCTGCACCAGGTTGAAGAAGGCTTTCAGGTCGGCAGCGGCAATATCCGGTGCGGTGTCACCCAGCTGGCCACAGGTCTGGGCCAGTGCGGAGCCACCCAGGCGGTTTGCGCCGCGGCCAAGATCAATCAGGACCAGGCTGGCATCCGCTTCGGGCTGCAGTTGCGGTGTGGCGGAAAGGCGCGCATCAGTCACCGGCGAGAAGGCAGACACAATGAGGGACATCGGTGCGGTGACCGCCTTGTCCTCATCGCCATCGCGCCAGGTGGTGCGCATGGACATGGAGTCCTTGCCCACCGGAATCGTCAGGCCCACCTCGGGGCAGAACTCCATACCAACGGCGCGCACGGTATCGTAGAGCGCTTCGTCTTCAGCGCCGTAGCCGGCGGCACACATCCAGTTAGCGGAGAGCTTGATGTCGCGAATATCGGCAATACTGGCTGCGGCAATATTGGTGATGGCTTCGGCCACAGCCATACGCCCAGAGGCCGGGCCGTCGAGCAGGGCCAGCGGTGTGCGCTCGCCCATGGCCATAGCTTCGCCAGCAAAGGAATCGTAGGACACGGTGGTTACGGCGCAATCTGCTACCGGCACCTGCCAGGGGCCGACCATCTGGTCGCGGGCAACCATGCCGGTGACGGTGCGGTCGCCAATGGTGATCAGGAAGTTCTTGCTGGCCACGGCGGGCAGTTGCAGGACGCGCTCCGCGGCTTCGTTGATATCTATACCAATGTCCAGCGACTGCTGGGCAACGTTCACCCGGTTGATTTCGCGGTGCATACGCGGCGGCTTGCCGAACAACACCGACATGGGCAGGTCGACTGGAGCATTGCCGAAGTGGGCATCCGTCAGGCTTAGGTGCATTTCCTCAGTAGCCTCACCGACCACAGCATAGGGGCAGCGTTCACGCTCACAGATTTCTTCAAAGCGCGCCAGGTTCTCAGGCTCAACGGCCATCACGTAGCGCTCCTGGGACTCGTTGCACCAGATTTCCAGGGGCGACATACCCGGCTCATCGTTGGGCACGTTGCGCAGTTCGAATTTACCGCCACGGTTGCCGTCTTTGACAAGCTCGGGGAAGGCATTGGACAGACCGCCGGCACCCACGTCATGAATAAAGGCAATCGGGTTGTCTTCGCCCAGCTGCCAGCAGCGGTCAATCACTTCCTGACAGCGGCGTTCAATCTCCGGGTTCTGGCGTTGCACGGAGGCAAAGTCCAGATCTTCGGCACTCTGACCACTGGCCATGGAAGAGGCCGCGCCTCCGCCCAGACCAATCAGCATGGCCGGGCCACCCAGGGCAATCAATTTGGCGCCGGGGCGGTACTCGCCCTTCTCGACATGCTCTTCACGAATGTTGCCGTAGCCACCGGCAATCATGATGGGCTTGTGATATCCACGGACTTCGTCGCCGTTAACGCCAGGCGCCTCCAGCTCGAAGCTGCGGAAGTAACCACAGAGATTGGGACGACCATATTCGTTATTGAATGCGGCGCCGCCGATGGGACCTTCGAGCATGATGTCCAGGGCAGACACGATACGGCCGGGCTTGCCGTAGGCACTCTCCCAGGGCTGCTCGTAGCCGGGAATATTCAGGTTGGACACAGAGAAACCGGTGAGGCCCACCTTGGGCTTGGAACCGCGACCCACAGCACCCTCGTCGCGGATCTCACCGCCCGAGCCGGTGCCCGCCCCCGGGAACGGCGCAATGGCCGTGGGGTGATTGTGGGTTTCCACCTTCATTAACAGGTGGATGTTTTCCTGAGAGAAGCTGTATTCGCAGCTGTCCGGGTCGGGATAAAAACGACCTGCGTGATGACCAGCCACCACCGCCGCGTTATCGGAGTAGGCGGAGAGAACATTCTCACCGCCCTGCTCATTGGTATTGCGGATCATCTTGAACAGGGACAGTTCCTGGTCCTCGCCATCGATGCTCCAGCTGGCATTGAATATCTTGTGGCGGCAGTGCTCGGAGTTTGCCTGGGCAAACATCATCAACTCGACATCGTTGGGGTTGCGGCCCAGCTGCTGGAAGCTCTCCACCAGGTAGTCGATCTCATCGTCGGCCAGCGCCAGACCCAGGGTCTGGTCAGCCTGCTCGAGTGCCGCCCTGCCACCGCCAAGTACGTCGACGGATGTCATGGGTGCCGGCTCGGCGTGGCTGAACAGGGCCTCGGCATCTTCGAGACGGCTGAAGACACTTTCAGTCATGCGGTCGTGCAACAAACCGATGACAGCCTGATGTTGCTCGTCGGACAAGGTCGCCGGCAGCGCCAGATGATACGCCAGGCCGCGCTCAACCCGGGTGATTTCCTGCAGGCCGCAGTTATGGGCAATGTCGGTGGCCTTGCTCGACCAGGGCGAGATCGTGCCCGGGCGCGGCGTCACCAGTACCAGTTCGCTGGCCTCGCCCTCACCCACGTGGCCGTCCTCGCTAATGGTGGGGCCGTACTCGAGGAGCCGGGCCAACACCTGTTCGCGGTCTGCTGCCAGCGGCTCTGCCAGGTCGGCGAAATGAACGAACTCCGTGTGCAGGAGTTTGATCTCAGGGTGAATTGCAGAAAGTTTCTGTGCCAGCTTGTCCAGACGGAAAGCAGAGAGGGCCGGTGCACCGCGCAGGGTCAGCATTCTAGTGTCCTGAAAGGGGTGATTTTTCGAGGCGGCATTGTACAGCAACTGACCGCTGTCCGTAACTGATTTCAGCCCCGGTGCCACGGTAATAGTGCCTGTGGAGCGCACCGCCAACGCGCTAGAATAAAACCATGTTTCGCCTGCTGTTTATTCTCAACCTGTGCTGCACGATGCTCCTCGTCGGCTGTGCCCGACCGGATGCCCTGAGCCAGATCCAGGACAGCGGCGAGCTCCACGTTATCAGCCGCAACAGCCCCACCACCTGGTTTATCGACAAGAGCGGGCCGGCCGGCTTTGAGCACGCCCTCGCCAGCCGCTTCGCCGAGCACCTCGGTGTCAAACTCCATATGCAGCCCGCCTTTTCCCTGGCGGATATCTTTACCACCCTGGATCGCAATGAAGCCCACTTCGCCGCCGCGGGCCTGTCTCTGACAGGCGAGCGGGAAGACCGCTATCCACACAGCGTGCCCTACTACGAAATTCAACCGCAGGTCGTTTACCGGGCGGGCAGTTTTCGGCCCCGCGATGTCAAAGGCATGCTCGACATGGACATCGTTGTACTGGCAGGTTCCAGTCATGCGCGGGCTATGGAGGCCCTGCGCGATGGCGGTTACCCGCAGTTGGAATGGCGGGAGCTGGCCGAAGCGGACTCCATGGAACTCCTGGAGGAGATCAACGAGCAGCGCGCTGACGTGGCGCTGGTGGACTCCAACGAATTTGAAGTGCAGCAGCGCCTGTATCCGCGCTTAAAAGTGGCGTTCGATCTGGGCTCCGCCCAGGACATGGTGTGGTATCTGCCGCCGATCAGCGACAACACGCGCCTCAAGGCTGAGATGGATGTTTTCCTGGAACAATTGCAGGCCGACGGCACCCTGGAGCAGCTGCGCAAGGAACACTTTGGCAACACCCGAATTATCCCCCGCATTGGCTCGCACACCTTTACGCTCAGCATGGAGCGCACGCTGCCAGAATACCGACCCATGATCGAAAAAGTGGCCCGGGAATTCCAGCTGGACTGGCACCTGCTGGCGGCCATTGCCTATCAGGAATCACACTGGGACCCGAAGGCCGAATCACCCACCGGCGTGCGCGGCATGATGATGCTGACCCTGCCCACAGCGCGCGAAATGGGCGTGACCAACCGTACCGATGCCCTGCAAAGCCTGCGCGGCGGCGCGCGCTACTTCAAAACCCTGAAGCGCCGGCTGCCGGACGATATCTACGAACCCGATCGCACCTACATGGCCCTGGCGGCCTACAACATTGGCCGTGGTCACCTGTCGGATGCGCGGGTGCTTACCGAGCGCATGGGTGGCGACCCGCACCTGTGGGAAGACGTGCTGCAATACATCCCGCTGCTGGAGAAGAGCCGCTATTTCGAAACCCTGCGTTACGGCTACGCCAGGGGCCAGGAAGCCGCCACCTACGTGCAGAATATCCGCCACTACCAAGGCATTCTGGCCTGGCAGGACATCGCGGCACAGCAACCCCTGCCTCCGATTGACGTAGCGCCGCTGGTGCCTGAGCAAGTCAGGTCAGTGCAGCTGCAAGCGCTGTAGAAGACCGCCAAAGTCATTCCAATACACCTTCAATGGTGCTTATAATCTTCGCCTTCAAAACCAGAGACCCCCGTCTTGAAACTGCTATCGCCCCGCCTCAGAGTGATTCTCATCGCCGCTGTCTGGCTGATGACACTCGCCGCACTGGTGATCTGGCTGGGAACCGCCCGCGACCAGCGCCTGGCGATTGCCGGCGGCCCCGCCGGCAGCGAATCACTGGCGCTGACCCAGGCCATTGCCACGGTGCTCAACGAAAAGGACCTCGGGTTTACGCTCACCGTGTTCGAGAGTGGCGGCAGCACCCAGAACGTACAATTCCTGAACGACAATAGAGTCGCCTTCGCCACTATCCAGGCTGACTCCCGGGTCTCCGATGAAATTGCCGCCGTCACCTCGCTGTACCAGGACGCCTATCATCTGATTGCCAGTGAAGGGAGTGGCATTACCGCTTTTAGTGACCTGGCTAACCAGCGCATCGCCGTGCCGCCTACCAGCAGCGGTCAATTCAGCTCATTCCAATTCCTGGCCAGACACTACGGCATCGCCAACGAGATTCCCGAGGCACTGCCCATGGCCGAGGCCGCGGCCAACTTTGCCATGGAGCAGGGGCAGATAGACGCCGTGTTCCGCGTGCGGGCGCCAGGCAACGAGGCCATTCGTGAGTTGGTCAGGGACAAACAATTACGGCTGATTGGGATCGGCCAGTCAGAGGCACTGGGGCTCAAGCAACCGGCCATATCGCCGGGCATTATTCCGCGAGGCTCATACCGCGGCAGCCCCGCCCTGCCCGAGCAACACCTGGATACGGCCGTGGTCAACCGGCTGCTGGTGACTCGCGCCGATATGGATGAGCACCTGGTGTACCGGCTTACCCAGGCAATTTTCCAGAACCGCTCGGAAATTCTCGACCACAGCCTGCTGGCAGGGTTTATCGCACCCATTGCCGATGACGCCAATAGTGTGATCAGCACCCACCCCGGTGCACAGGCATGGTACGACCGGGAGAAGCCCGGCATCATGCAGCAGAACGCGCGCCTGGTATCGGCCATTCTGTATATGGTGGCAATTATCTGCTCCGCATTACTGGCTCTGCGTACCCACTGGGTTCGGTCGCGACGCATGCGCATGCATGACTTCAATAAGGAGCTGATGAGTCTTGCGGCCACCGTTCGCCACGACCAGAACATTCAGTCCATGCTGGGGCATAAGCACCGCTTGATGGATATTCTCGAACAAGTGGTGGGCGACCTGGAACGGGAACGCGTCAGCCAGGACGAGTTCGAGCAGTTTTCATTTACCTGGCAGGCTGTCGACGCGCTCGTTCGCGACCGGCTGCTCCTGTTCGGCGTTGGCGAAGTCGACAAGGAGGCCAAAGCATGAAGTTCTGGCTGGGTTGGGCAGCGGCACTGGCGGTCATGATTGCGGTCCTGATATTTGGATACAGTCAGTGGAACCTGCGTTATTACCAAGGCTATATCGGCGACCGTGCACAGCTACTCGCCGAGTTGCGCCGTGGCGCACTGCAGGAATATTTCGCCACGGCCCAGGCCGAGCTGCGCTTCTGGAGCCGCAACGAGGGCATCGTCAACAGCCAGATACAGCTGAACACGCTGTGGGACGACGAGGGCGAAGGTTTTGACCAGCGTCTGCGCGCACTCTACATCTATGACAACCCCCACCCCGCCGGGTTTCTACTCAACCTCGACGACCCTGGCGACGGCAGCGCCTACAGCGATTTGCACGCTCGCACGCACCCGGTCGCGCGTCAGTTCGTCACTCACCGCGGCTATTATGATTTCTTCCTGATCGGCCCCGAGGGCGACATTTACTACACCGTCGAGAAAGAAGACGATTTCGCCACCAATCTGGTGGATGGCCCCTGGGCCGATACCGGGCTGGGCGAAGTTTTCACCATTGCGCGCAATGGTGCCGCCAGCCAGGTCATCGCAGTCAGTGATATGCGCCGCTACGGACCCAGCGCCGACGCGCCGGCTATTTTCATTGCGACGGCCATCGTCTCTCCCGACGAGGAATTTCTGGGTGTCATGGCACTGCAGCTGCCCACCGACCACATTCTCAGCATCATGAATTACACCGATGGCATGGGCGACAGCGGCGAGACCTACGTGGTGGGCGAGGACCTGCTGATGCGCAGCAACTCACGCTTCAGTGAGGAAAGCACTGTGCTGTTGCAAACGGTGGACTCACCTTCGGTCGCGCGCGCACTGGCGGGCGAGCAGGGTCGCATGGTGGTTGATGACTACCGCGGCATACCGGTGATGTCGGGCTTTGCACCGCTGAGCATTGGTCGCCACAGCTGGGCCGTCATCGCTGAATTCGATATGGCCGAGATCGCCGAATTTGCGGCCAGCGAACGCCCGGCGCTGGCCGGCCCGCTACTGCTGATTTACGCGTTGTCGCTGTGGTCGGTGTGGTATTGGCGCGGGCGTAAACTGCCCGAAGAGCTCGACGACGCGCCCGAGATAGAGCTGGGGGACTACCCCGAGGGCGGCGGCGGAGCCTAAGCCCGACGCGCCTTGAAAAAGGCCTTTAGGCGCGAGGAGCTCTCCTCGGCCAGCACACCTTCCTGCCACTTCACGGCGTGATTGTATCGAGGATCATCCAACAGGTTACTGGTACTGCACACGGCACCGGCCCGGGGTTCTCGGGCGGCAAACACCAGTTGCTCGACCCGGGCGTGAATCATGGCACCTACGCACATGGTGCAGGGCTCAAGCGTGACGTACAGGGTTGTGCCCGGCAGCCGGTAGTTACCCACCAATTTGGCGGCATCGCGCATGGCCACCACCTCTGCGTGGGCAGTGGGGTCGGAGTAAGCAATAACCGAATTCCAGCCCTCACCCAACAGCTGGCCGTCGCGCACCAACACGGCGCCGATAGGCACTTCACCTTCATTCTCAGCGCGGTCCGCCAGGGCCAGGGCCCGGCGCATCCACTGCTCATGTTCTGCTATTAATGTCATGGCTACTCAGTCAGATTGCGGCCGCAGGTCGCTGCCCTCCAGGGGGCGCATGGTACCAAGTGGGCACAGCAGAAACACCACCTGCGGGCGTTATTCCTGCATCCCGTGGTAAAGCAGACGCACCAGCAAGCGCGCTCCATCGTTGTCTTTCAATTCCGCATAACGCGGCCCCTCACGCTTGCCAATGTCGCGAATATCAGCCATCAGTTCGGGGTGGAATTGGCAGGTAAAGGAGCGTCGCAGCGTATGCGTCTCCCAGTCTTTATAGTAAATGCAGGTTGTGGAGACTTCAGTCCAGTGTTCCTCATCCACCTGGGTCTGAGAGAGTATCTCCACCGCATAAGGCAGGCTCAACAACCAGGCCAGAGGACTTACTGCGACCTGATAGCGCAGTGGCACCAGTGAATCGTGCAGTAACTTGAAGGCCCAGTTGGCAAACAGCGCCGCCTCCAGATTCACCTCATCACTGTGGAACATCTCGATTTCCAGCGTGCGCTCATGGCTCATCAGTGTATCGATAACCCCGTCGAGATCATCGGCCACCAGGGCATGGGTATCGTTGAGTTCCAGCGGAATATGGCTGTGGGCGCGATCGCGATAGGGCAGTAACTGCCGCGTGCCAACCTCTACACCCTCGTTGCGGGCGACGGCGAACCTGGGATGCCCCCAACCGTCTGCAATGCACTCGCCATTTTTAATCACCTGCAGGCTGGCACCCATCTGGCGGATTTTGCCGGCAACACGCCGCAGGCTCTCGAGCGCCCTACCCTCTTCATCCAGCGAAAGATAAGCCAGTGCCTCGATCTCGTTCACCGCACGGCGCAGCAGGCGTATCTGCGACACCGCGGCCAACTGATGCCCCAGGCAAATGAAAATACTCGGCCCACTGTCGGTTGATCGACGCAGCAACAGCTCGTCGGTGAAACTAAGCATCTGCTCCAGGCTTGCGGCGCTTCCCGCAAAGCTTGCGGGATCGTAGGCAGAGGGGTTGCCGCCCTGCACCACAGTGGCAATCCCAGCGCTGGTGGCATGGGCGAGACGCCTGGCGTCGAACACACCGCTGTCCCACATCGGGTAAAGCACGGTATCGAGATCCGCAACCTGCTGGAGAATATAAGCGACGTTCTTGGAGGCGCGCACCTCCTCGCCCTGCAGATTAATGCCGACATTCTTCCAGGGCTCCACCACATGCACTGCCTGCCGGTACACTTCGGGCATTCCTAACAGCAGCGACAGTTCCTCCGGACCGCGGATAACTTTTTCAAGTGGCGGAGCCACCCCCCAGTCAAACAGACTACCGTCGAGCAAGCCATCTCTACCCGGGTAAGGGCTGGGCGAGTTGCGATCGCGCAGATAGTAGCCGAGCAACGCATGGATGCTTTCGGGACTTGCCGAATGAGCGCCGAGAATACCCGGCCGCGTTCGCCAGGCCAGCGATTCAAGTGAGGGGAGTTGCGACATGCAGAGATTTTCCTCCGTGAAAAGTTCCTGATAAGTGTCGCAACAATATTAGGCTCAGCGTTGCTCTGCAACAAAGACGGGAATCACGCGATCGGTCTTGGCCTGATAGGCATCGTAATCGGTGTATGCGGCCACGGCAGCTGCCCAGAGCTTTTCTCGCTCGGCGGGGTCATCCACTTCGCGCACCGTCATCTCAAACACCTGCTCACGATCGCGCAGGGTGATATCGGGACTGGCGCGAAGATTCGCAACCCAGGCAGGATTCTGGGGCTGGCCACCCATCGACCCGATCAACACATAGGCGCCATCCACTTCCACCCGCATCACAGGCGTTTTGCGCAACGCACCGGACTTCACGCCAATGTGCGTGAACAAAACGCAGGGCATGTCTGTGCCGTCCAGGAGATAGCCCTCCTTGCCACCACTGCTCTCGTAAAGCTCAACCTGTTTACGCACCCAGTCCAGCGCAGGGGGATATAATCTGCCATCGTCATATCCTCAATATGCGAAAGCATTCACTATAGACCAGCCCAGCGGCGCGGCACGCCAACGTCGAAGCTGCGCTCAGATAATCTGGCGAAACGTCAGGTTAAGCCGTGGGCCGCAGGGCCGATTGAGCTTGCGAATACCGTGTTTCCAGTTGGTCTGGGTCTGACCGGCCATCACCAGCACACTGCCGTCAGGTAGCGGAATATCCAGCTTGCCGGCCTCGCCCTTGGCGCGCGGCCTGAAGATCAGCTTGCGCTCTTCTCCCAGGCTCAAGGATGCAATCGTTGGCTGTGGACCGAGCTCCGGCTCATCGTCGGCGTGCAGCCCCATGGAGTCGCGATGATCGCGGTAGTAGTTGAGTAACACACTGTTAAACGATGCTCCCGTCAACCGCTCAAGGCGGCCGCGCAAATCATCGAGCAACGGTGTCCAGGGTTCCGGCTGATAGGTTTTGCCGGAATAACGGTAGCTGGCATTGGCATCGCCGCACCAGGACAGCAGGCGCGGCTGTAAATGGGTCTTACCGAACAGGGTGATGGTTTCCTGCCGCCAGGGGGTAGCCTCGACCAGCTCCGCCAGCAGGCCAGCGGTGTCCACCTCGGGCCACGGCCGGCGGTACAGGGTTAGCTCGGCGCCTTCAAGCGCCAGGCATTCACCCGCAGCAGATTCGCCCACTCACTCCCACTCAATAGTTACACGATTAAAGAGCCTTGCTACACAAGGGTTTGCGAGCAAAAAATTCTTGTTTACAACATCTTTGAAACATTTTGTGTTTCGTTTTGCTCTGCTCAATTTACGTAACCATTTTGTTTTCAAAGGTTTAACATTTTTAGTGTTGTGAACATTAAAGCACTGATTTCTAGTTGGTTTTCAGAGATTCGCTAGCAAGCAATGTCTTAAGCCTCTCACCCAGCAGTCGGGCGCCAAATGGCGTCAGATGACTTCCATCGTATGAAATCAAATTTTCCAAGTGGTAATTTGAGCATTGCTCGCTAGAGGGACAGAACAACCCTTGCGTTTCAATATACCGCATGCCATTTGCCTCCACTGCTCTTGCAATCTCAGCGTTCAAACTCCGACTATCTTCAATTTCATCCTTACTCCTATAATCACGCTGCCATTTTTCGCTATCGATTTTTCTATATGCTGCGGCTGAAATATCGCCAAACCCTTTTGTCCCAAAAACCGTAACTCTTCCATTGAGACTTGACAAATTTTTCAGCGACGCGTCCATATAACGACCATCAAGCATTCTCCAAGCAGAAGCTATCCATACCTCATCGGCTTCAGACAATAACTGAAAAAACTTATTGTCAAAGTCGCGCCAGTCAACACAGTTAAAGTTCTGCTGCTCCCTATCGCTTTTGTCCTCAACGAATAGTACTCCACAACGGACAGGGATATAAAAACTCGAAAAATCTATATTCTCATTGAGCTGCGCTTCGAATACTGCGTTGACGAGATCTTCAGAATGACTATCTCCGACAATTAAAATCTTATGATTATCATTTTCTGAGTCGAAACTTTTGAGCCGAATCTTTCTATGCGTCTCTGTAACGTAACGTGAGGAGTCAAAGAATGCCTCATAAACTTTCTTTTCGTGTGGCTGGTAAGAGTTCAATCTTCCATCTGTGAAGTGTAGGAACGCTCCGATACAGCAAAAGACCATAATCGACGAAAGTGATAATCCAAAAACTTGTCTCCGACTGATGGTCTGTCTGTTTCGAAAAGGTCTTTCTATAAATCTCCAGCTGAACCACGCTAGTAGCAATGACAAGAGGCACAAGCTCAACAAAACTGGGGGCGACAAGAAATCGAAGTACTTGTATCTAGCAAGTGATAGGATCGGCTGATGCCACAAGTAAGCGCTGTAGGAGACTAATCCAATACCTACAATGAATCTGAAACTTAGTAGTCTGCTAACGGTAGTTTCAGGTCTAGCAAAAACGATCACTAATCCAGTACCAACGGTTGGAACAATGGCGAACAAGCTGGGAAACGGTGTTGTATGATCAAACACAAAGATTGAATACGCTATCAATAGAAGACCAAGCAAGCTGAGGGTTTCATTCAAAATCTTCCCCTCTACGAACCCTCGCCTTTTCAAGTAAAAAGCAGCGAAAACGCCTATCAACAACTCCCAGCCACGCGTGGGAAGTAAGAAAAATGTAGCCGAAGGATGCGCATAAGCTCCGAACTCTGCCAACGCTAAGCTAGCGAAGAAAAATAGAAACAAGCTTCCTAAAGTTCGTGCGAGACCAAACCGTTTCATAATCAAAAGAAAGATGGGGAAGATAATGTAGAACTGTTCTTCGACAGCTAGGCTCCAAGTATGGAGCAATGGATTCAACTCCGCTGACGGTTCAAAATATCCGCTTTTTCGCCAAAAGAGCACATTTGACCAAAAAGTCGACACCGCTAAGATACTCTGCCCAAATAATTTCAAATCGCTTGGAGCAAACCACAACCAAGCAAAAGAAAGACTTACCGCCATAACAAAAAATAAAGCGGGCAGAATTCGCCGGGCACGTCGCTCATAAAAATTGGCAATGCTGAATTTATCGTCAGCCATCTCAGAAATAATGATTGTTGTGATTAAGTAACCGCTAATCACAAAAAAAACGTCTACACCGACAAAGCCACCACTAAACAACTCAAAGCCAGCGTGAAATAGAATTACCGGCACTACTGCCAATGCCCTTAGACCATCAATTTCTGCTCTATATTTCATATTACGAGGTTACGACAGTCACTTAATGCCCTACTCCAAATGTGCCTTTCTCTACTGCTTCAATGTTGGCTTGTGCCTTGTTCAACGACTTGTGCGTGTTAGTACGAATGCTCTGCTTTCTTCGTGTTCGTTGCTCAAAAGTCTTAACGTAGCCTTATCAATCGCACTCGCTTTGTCCTTAGTTCGCAGACTCTTTTGATAGTACTTGTCAGCATCGCCGACGTACGCACGCATATGCCAAATGCCACCACTCTTTGCTGTTTGAAAGATGGTGACTGCGTCATTGCAGATTTTGGTTTTGTTGCGGTAGAACAACTGATTGTCGGTGTCAGAATTTTGCTGTGTGTCTTCAAGTTCTCGCTTCTCAAAGTCGACAGCCAATACTTACCCTCTGTTCATAGTAACGCTCCTTTTCTAAGTCACTATGAACATTATGGACTTGGGTGTGGAGCGTATCCACTTCAAGCATTGTAATATCAGATACTTGATACACCTACGATTTTCAGTAGCGGCACGTGTTTACAAGTTTGTTTACAAAAAACCACTCAAAAATGGGTGTTTTCAAGTAGTTTACAAGTGGTAAAAGTCAGTAAAAATGGGCCTTACAGCCCATGTCACTACTCCCACTCAATCGTCGCAGGCGGCTTGGAGCTGACGTCGTAGGTCACCCGTGAAACACCAGAGATCTCATTGATGATCCGGTTCGACACGTGCTCGAGCAGATCGTAGGGCAGGTGTGCCCAACGCGCCGTCATGAAGTCCACGGTTTCAACGGCACGAAGTGCGATGACGTATTCGTAGCGGCGCGCATCGCCGACCACACCCACCGATTTTACGGGGAGAAATACCGCAAATGCCTGGCTGGTTTTCTCGTACCAACCGGATTTGTGCAGTTCGCTGATGAAGATATCGTCCGCCAGACGCAGCAGGTCAGCGTACTCCTTCTTGACCTCACCGAGTATGCGGACACCCAGACCGGGGCCCGGGAACGGGTGGCGGTACACCATGTCATAGGGCAGGCCCAGCTCAAGACCGATCTGACGAACTTCGTCCTTGAACAATTCGCGCAGCGGCTCTACCAACTCGAAGCTCATGTCCTCGGGCAGGCCACCTACGTTGTGGTGCGATTTGATCACATGGGCCTTGCCGGTCTTGGCGCCTGCGGACTCAATTACGTCGGGGTAAATCGTGCCCTGTGCCAGCCACTTCACATCCTGCAGTTTGGCAGCTTCCGCATCGAACACATCGATAAAGGTATTGCCAATGATCTTGCGCTTGGCTTCCGGGTCCGCCTCGCCCGCCAGCTTGCCGAGGAACAAATCTTCAGCGTCAGCGCGGATGACCTTCACCCCCATATTATTGGCGAACATTTCCATTACTGCGTCGCCCTCGTTAAGGCGCAGCAGGCCGTTGTCCACAAATACGCAGGTCAACTGCTCGCCAATAGCCCGGTGCAGCAGCGCTGCTACCACTGAGGAGTCGACACCGCCGGACAAGCCCAGCAGCACTTTGTCGGTGCCCACGGTTTCGCGCACCCGCGCAATGGCATCCTCGACAATGTTGGCCGGCGTCCACAGCACCTCACAGCCGCATAGCTCCAGCACGAAGTGCTCAAAGATGCGCTTGCCCTGGTGGGTATGCGTGACTTCCGGGTGGAACTGAATACCGAAGAAAGGTTTCTCTTTATGGGCCATGCCGGCAATCGGGCAGCTGTCGGTTTCTGCGGTGAGCTCGAAATCGGCTGGCAGCTCAACCACCTTGTCGCCGTGGCTCATCCACACATCCATCAGGGCGCGACCCTGATCATCAATGTGGTCGCGAATATCGTGCAACAGGCCGCCATTACCGACGTGGCGAATCTGGGCGTAACCAAACTCGGATACATCCGAGCCCTGAACCCTGCCGCCGAACTGCTCGGCCATGGTTTGCATGCCGTAGCAAATACCGAGTACCGGCACCCCGAGTTCAAACACCAGCGCCGGTGCACGTGGTGATGCCTCGGCCGCCACGGATTCCGGACCGCCCGACAAAATAATGCCCTGGGGGTTGTACTCGTGAATGTCCTCGTCGCTCATGTCCCAGGCGCGTATCTCGCTATACACACCGACTTCACGCACGCGGCGTGCGATCAGCTGGGTGTACTGGGAACCGAAATCGAGGATAAGAATTTTCTGGGCGTGAATATCTGCGCTCATGCTGCTTCCTGTTTATTCATTCTGGCCACGACGTCAGGCGTGGTAGGCCACAAACAAAATGGGGCCCGCAGGCCCCGTGATTTAGCGCACCGGATAATTCGGTGCTTCTTTGGTAATCGACACATCGTGGACATGGCTCTCTGACATGCCCGCTGCAGTGACCCGGGCAAACTCGGGGCGGGAACGCATGGTTTCCATATCGACACTGCCGGTGTAGCCCATGGCAGCACGCACGCCACCCATCAGCTGGTGAATAATGGCTGTCACCGGACCCTTGTAAGGTACCCGACCTTCAATGCCCTCGGGCACCAGCTTCTCAGCGCCCTTGCTGGAATCCTGGAAGTAGCGGTCCGAGGACCCCTGGGTCTGGGACATGGCGCCGAGTGACCCCATACCGCGATATGCCTTATAGGTACGCCCCTGATAGAGCTCGACTTCGCCCGGCGCCTCTTCGGTACCGGCGAACATGCTACCCATCATCACCGAGTGCGCACCGGCGACATAGGCCTTGGCGATGTCACCCGAGAAGCGGATGCCACCGTCGGCAATCAGCGGTACATCGCGATCTGCGAGGGCTTCGGCCACATTGGCGATAGCTGAGATCTGCGGTACACCGATACCGGTGACAATCCGGGTTGTACAAATAGAACCGGGGCCGATACCCACCTTGACCGCATCTGCGCCGGCATCCGCGAGCGCTATTGCCGCGGCACCCGTGGCAATGTTGCCGCCGATCACCTGAATCGAGGGATAGCCATCCTTGATCATGCGCACGCGTTCAATCACATTCTTGGAGTGCCCGTGGGCGGTATCCACCACGAGCACGTCCACGCCCGCACCGATCAGCGCTGCGACCCGGTCATCAGTATCGGGACTGGTGCCGACCGAGGCGCCCACGCGGAGCTGACCGTAGGAATCCTTACAGGCGTCCGGAAAACTCTCGGCCTTGTCGAAGTCCTTCACGGTAATCATGCCGCACAGGTCAAAATTGTCGTTCACCACCAGGATCTTCTCGATCCGGTGCTGGTGCAGCAGGCCCTGTACTTCGGCAGAACTCGCCCCTTCTTTGACGGTAACCAGCTTATCGCGGGGCGTCATGATATCGGAGACCAGCTTGGTGTGATCTGATTCAAAGCGCAGATCGCGGCGGGTCACAATACCGACCAGATCTTCGCCATTGAGTACCGGCACCCCGGAAATACCGTGGGAATTGGTCAGCTTTAGCAGCTCTGAAATCGTGGCCGACTGCTGAATCGTAATGGGATCCTTAACAACACCGCTTTCGAACTTCTTGACCCGGCGGACCTGTTCAGCCTGCTCCTCAATGGTCATGCTCTTGTGGATAATGCCGATACCGCCTTCCTGGGCCATGGCAATGGCCAGGCGGTGCTCGGTAACGGTATCCATGGCGGCGGAAATCAGCGGGATATTGAGCTCAATTTCGCGGGTGAGGCGGGACTTCAGTGAGACATCGGTTGCGACGACCTCCGAGTACCCGGGCAGCAGCAGTACATCGTCGAAAGTGAGGGCTTCCTGGGCAATTCGCAACATAGGAGGGTCTCCGGCTGGCGGGGTTGAGGTAAACGTGCAATTATAAAACTTTGGTGTCCCTCCCGTAAATAGAAGTACAACTTGTCGAACCCTTTTAACAACGTCCCTGAACCGGTCACGCTGACGGTCAGCCAGCTCAATCGCCAGGCCCGTTCACTGCTGGAAAGCCATTTTGACTTTGTCTGGGTCGAGGGCGAGATCAGCAACTTCGCGGCCCCCTCCTCCGGCCACTGGTACTTCTCGCTTAAAGACGGCAATGCCCAGGTACGCTGCGCCATGTTCCGTGGCCGCAACCAGCGCCTGCGCTTCCGCCCGGAAAATGGCGACCATATCCGCCTGCGCTGCCGGGTTTCGCTCTACGAGGGGCGCGGGGAATTCCAGCTGATTGCCGAACACATGGAGCTGGCCGGTGCCGGTGCACTGCAGGCGGCCTTCGAAAAGCTTAAAGCCAAACTCCTGGCAGAGGGCCTGTTCGACGCCGATCGCAAGCAGCCGCTGCCGGAAAGCGTGTCTCATCTGGGCGTCATCACGTCCCCCACTGGTGCCGCCATCCACGACATTCTCACGGTCCTGGAACGCCGCTGCCCCGCGATTGAAGTCAGCATTCTGCCGGTGGCCGTACAGGGCGACAGCGCCGCTCCGGAAATTGTCGCTGCCATTGAGCGCGCCAATCGCCTCCACGAAGCGGGCGACGTCCAGCTCGACGCGCTCATCGTCGGCCGCGGCGGCGGTTCGCTGGAGGACCTCTGGGCCTTTAATGAGGAGATCGTGGCCCGGGCAATTGCCGCCAGCAAACTGCCGATTGTCTCCGCGGTGGGCCACGAGGTGGATTTTTCCATCGCCGACATGGTGGCCGACCAGCGCGCCCCCACCCCCTCGGCCGCCGCCGAGATGCTGAGCCCGGATCAGCGCGAGCAAATGGCGCGCCTGAAAAAGCTGGAAGCGGACCTGGTACGCCTGATGCGCCGCAAGCTGGCCGACGCCCAGACTCGACTAGATCACCTGCGCGCCCGCCTGAAGCACCCTGGCGCCCAACTGCGCGAGCAATCGCAGCGCCTGGACGACCTGGAACAACGCCTCATCCTCGCCCAGAAGAACCTGCTGGCCCGCAAAAAGAACGAGTTGGCACTGCTGGAATCCCGGCTGCACGCGAATTCACCACTACCCCGCATCCAGCAAATGCAGAAAGACCTGACCGTCAGCCAACAGCGCCTGGAAGGCGCCATGCAAACCAAACTGGCCGACGCCCGCAATCGCCTCGCCCACCTGGCGCAAATGCTCGACTCACTCAGCCCACTGGCCACCCTGGCCCGTGGATACGCCATTGTCACTGACGCCGACGGCAAGGTCGTCACAGACGCATCCTCGGTTGCAAAAGGCACTTCGCTTACGACCCGGTTGGCGTCGGGGAGCCTTGAGGTCACTGTCGACTCAGTTTCTGAAAAGGACTCTTGATTCGTTTGTCGTTTTCTCAACCCTCCGGGAGTGAGAACTCGTATACCTACCCCCCTAGAACAGCTCATGATTTATCAGGGTTTAGGACGGTAGGGGGGGGCTCTCCTGCTTCTGGCACCGTGCTCAACTAGCGGGCCCTCTAAGCGTGCTCCGACCAGCTTATCAACCATTGTCACCGACTAGCCAGAGCCACATGCAAATCCATAATTACGTCGCTCTTTACCCGACGGCACTGGAAACTGGAAGTTTGCCCCAAAACCGCTGCAAGGCCATCCATGGCGCGCTTCGGCGTACGCCATCCATGGCTCCCGACGATTTTGGAGCAAACTTCCAGCTCCCAGTGCCTGAAATAGTTAGCGGATCTTGGGGCTAATCACTGTACGAGGGGCTGCGGCTGTTAAGGCCTTCTGAAATCGTCGGGAGGCAGGGATGGCGCGGCCGGCGTTCCGGGACGCCGAAACGACCACATGGATGTGCTTGTAGTGGTTTCAGAAGGCCTGAACAGACGCATGCATCGGCCATTCTAGAGCACAAAAAAAAGCCCCGACCTGCTTAACAGACCGGGGCTTTTATCGGCTACGGCTAACTCAGTACTTAGCCGGCAACCGGGTGTTAATAATGATATGGCGACCCTCAAAGCGGATGTACTCACCGATGGTGAGATCCTTGAGAATGCGGGCAACCATCTCGCGGGAGGCACCGACGCGGTCGGCGATATCCTGCTGCGTAAGCTTCTCGGGGATGTAGAGCGTGCCGTCACCGCGCTCTTCCGAGAGATCCATCAGCACGTTGGCAACACGGCCGTAGACATCCTGCAGGGCGAGGCTCTTAACATCGGCGGTCAGTTTGCGGACGCGCGCGGCGAGATTCTTAACCAGCTGGCGGCCAATGTTGGGATGCTCGTCGAGGACGCGGTTGAAGTCTTCCTTGTAGATGATGCAGAAAGAGGACTTCTCGACCGTGCGCACTGAAGCAGAGCGGGTGGAGTCATCGAGCAGAGCCAGCTCGCCGAAATAATCGCCGGCGCCCTGGGTGTTCATAATGAATTCTTTGCCGTTCTTGTCCGAGCAGTAAACCTTGACCTTGCCAGTCTCGATGACGAACAGCGAGTCGGCAGGATCGTTCTCGTGGATCACGACAGTATTCTTGGGGAAGGATCGACTGGTGCTGCTCGCAGCGAGCGCCTCCAGTTCTTCTGCTGAGAGCCCCTGAAAGATTTCAACTTGCTGCAACATTGCGTAACCGGTTCCTTGCTTAGCTTGTCCCTAAAAGCTATGCGAACAATAGTAACCTATGTTTCTATTAAAAGCGCACTTTTCGGCCAAAAAAACACCCTGACATTAACGCTGAGACGAACAAAAACTCCGTTTCCTCAATCCGATTCACAATTTATACTGGAAACCCTTAACCATAAGGACCGCCTGTGAGCCAGGGCTCAAGCCAGACAAGTACTCAGTGGAGCGACCACCTGCTGCGCGCAATGGCCGATTTGCGCGAGCATTACAAACGCTTACACAGTGCCCTTAGCGAGGAGGCCCTGGACGATTTTTCCCGTCTGTTCGACGGCGCCGATCGCCTCAATGCGCAACTTGCCGCCGCCGACATCAATCGCCATGACCTGATGAATGTACTAGCAGCGATTCGTGGCTATGCCGAATTGCTGCGCGAAGATCTCGGCTCGCAATACACCGAGCTCGACGCGGCCCTGTCACGATTGCTGAGCGCGGTACACACCGCCCACAATGATGAGCCGGTGGAGCAGGCCCCGGCAGCTGAGCAGCGCATGATTGCCAGCGACCCTGGCTTCATACTCGCCGTTGATGACCTGCAGGAAAATCGCGAGCTTGTAGCTCGCTATCTGTCGCGCTCCGGCCATATCGTGGTAACGGCTGCCGGCGGCGAAGAGGCTCTGCAAACCCTCGACCAGGCCGATGTGGATGTGGTGCTACTGGATCTGATGATGCCTGACCTGGATGGCCGTGAGGTGTTGCGCCGGATCAAGGAACATCCGGAGTGGCGCGCCACCCCCGTGATTGTGATCTCAGGACGACAGGACATGGAGGGCATTATCGAGTGCATCGAGGCCGGTGCCGACGACTACCTGTTCAAGCCTTTCAATCCGATTTTATTGCAGGCACGCATCAAGGCCGGTATCGAGCGCAAACGTTGGCACGATCGCGAAGAGCTGTATCGCCAGCAATTGGAGCGCAATGAAAAATTTATTCGCGCTACCTTTGGCCGCTACCTGTCCGACGAAATTGTCACCGACATTCTCGAGCGCCCGGAGGGCCTCGAGCTGGGCGGCGACCTGCGCAGGGTCACCATCATGATGTCGGACATCCGCAGCTTCACGACCATCAGCGAGCAGTTGGAGCCCGCCCAGGTGGTCACCCTGATCAACCGCTACCTGGCCGCCATGACCGATATCATCATGGCCCACAACGGCACTATCGATGAATTTATCGGCGACGCCATTCTGGCGGTATTCGGCGCGCCCCAACGGCGCGACGACGACGCCGACCGCGCGGTACAGTGCGCGCTGGAAATGCAGGCGGCCATGGAAGAGATCAACCGCCTCAACCGGGAAGACGGACTTCCGGAGATCAGCACTGGGGTTGCGCTCAATACCGGCGACGTTATTGCCGGCAACATTGGCTCCGAGCGACGCAGCAAGTATGGCTTTGTGGGTCACCCGATGAACGTCACCTCGCGCATCGAGGATGTCACGGCCGGCGGCGAAATACTGATTTCAGAGAGCACGCTGCAGGCGCTGACGCGGGACTACCGGGTCGGCACCAGCCAGGAACTCAAGGTGAAAGGAATAGATGAGTTGGTTCGGGTTCACCAGATTCTTGAGGAGGCACCATGAGTAAGCTCGCCCCGGTGCTGCTGGTCGAGGACCACGAACTCAATCGCGACATGCTCATTCGCAGGCTGAATCGCGCCGGCGTTGAAGTCATCCCGGCGGGCGACGGCCAGCAGGCGCTGGAGCTGATGCGCTCGGCACAGCCACGGGTAGTACTCATGGATATGAACCTGCCGATCATGGATGGCTGGACCGCCTGCCGGACCGCGCGCGAGGATGATTCGATCAAGCACATCCCGATTATTGCCCTGACTGCTCACGCTAGTGAGGCCGACCGGCAACAGGCCATGGATGCCGGTTGCGACGACTACGCCACCAAACCCGTCGATTTTCCGGGCCTGCTGGCAAAAATTGAATCGCTGAGCGAGACCGGCAACTGACACGATGAGCCTGCGCAGACGACTCACCCTCTCCCTGGTCACGATTCTGGTGCTGTTCGCCGTGAACGTCGGCACCCACTTCTGGGGCTCCTACGCCCGGAACGAAAGTATGAGCGCCTACCGCATTTCGGTGGCGGCGGCGCGCCTGTCGACGGAAATTGAGCAAATGCTCAACGACCAGCGCCAGCGCATTCAGGTGCTCTCCACTATTCGCGAGAACACCAGCGACCAGTTCGACGATACGGAAATCGAACAGGCGGTGGCACAGGTAGACGAAATTGAAGATCGCATCGGCAAGCTCGGCCGGCTGAGTCATGATGTCACGCGCCTTAACTATGAACGCCTGGAAGAATCCAGCAGCTCACTGCTGGACGAGTGGCGAGCGTTTTATCGCAATTACAACGATCCTGATTTCAGCGCCGATGTCGACGATCCCCTCCCCTATCTCGAAGCCAGCGAGCGCCTGAAGGAACTGGAGGCCCGCCAGACCTTTATTGCCGAACAGCGCGCGGCGATTATCGACCGCACTATTGCCCTGACTGACCGCATCACAGTGATAGGCTTTATTGCCTCGATCTTCCTCACGGCCACACTCGGTTTCTTCCTGGTGCGCTACACCAACCGTTCCCTGAAACGACTCAAGCGCGGCACCGAGCGCATCGGCGCGGGCGACCTCTCCTATCGTATTGAAGAAATTGTCGATTCCGGTGAGCTGGGCGATCTGGCCAAGGCTTTTAACGACATGTCGGAGAAGTTGCGCAATGCCATGTACGACGTGAGCAAGGCGCGCGATGCGGCTGACGAGGCCAATGCGGCCAAGAGTATTTTCCTTGCGAATGTCTCTCACGAACTGCGCACGCCGCTCAATGCGATTATCGGCTACTCGGAAATGCTCCACGACGAGCTTTCGGACGAGGCCGAGGTTAATCGCGCCCAGTTCCAACAGGATCTGGAGAAAATCATCCGCTCCGGGCGCCAGCTGCTGACCCTGATCAACGATATTCTCGACCTGTCCAAAATTGAGACCGGCAAGATGTCACTGCATCGCCAGACGTTTGAGCCCGGTGAGCTTCTCGATCAGGCCTGCGATGCAATCAGGCCCCAGCTGCGCAGCCAGAATAATACGCTGGATAAACCCGATTTCAGTGGCCTGCCCAAGCTATACAGCGACGCCAACAAGTTCCGGCAGATTTTTACCAACCTGCTGGGCAATGCCTGCAAGTTCACCGAGAACGGCCGTATCAGCGTCAGTGCCAGGGTGCCGCCCGATCGCCCGGGCTGGGTGGAAATTGCGGTTACCGATACCGGCATCGGGATGGACGCTGCTCAGCAGAGCCGCGTATTCGAGGCGTTTATTCAGGCGGATTCTTCCACGACGGCCCAGTTCGGTGGCACCGGCCTGGGACTCTCTATCTGCCGAGATTTCTGTGAACTGATGGGTGGTGAGATTCGCGTGGAAAGTGAGCCTGGAAAAGGGTCAACCTTTACTGTGTTGATCCCGTCCGACCCAGAGTTAGCTCTCGCAACCGCTTGAGCGCCTCTTCGCGCTTCACCAGATCTTCCTGCAACTGTTTGTTCTGGGCGGTCAGCTCACGGCGCTCCTGTTCGGCCTTGAGAAAACCTTCCAGGGCCTGTCGGGCCAGCTGGGTTTGCGGGTGTAATTCCATGGCCTGCCAATCTTCTTTGCGCAGGTCGCGATAGGATTTGCGCGCGGCATCAGCGTCGTACAGGGGGCTTTCACGCAATGCATACACGAAGGCAATCGCGACCTCTGCCTCCCAGTCTGCGGTGTGAGAGGTCTCCATGCGCAGGTAACGATTGAAGTACTCCATCGCCTCAGCATGGCGCCCTCCTGCCAGCTCGACATAGCCCTTCTCGAGAAAATCGAGGCTTGCCGGTTCGGGGGTCGCGCAATCACAGGCCTGTTGATCGGGCAGATTAAGCGTGATTTCGGAGGGATCGACCGGGGTCACCGGCACCGTCGCTTTGGGCGCCTGGGCACAGGCCTGCAGCAGGCCCGCAGCAGCGACGATAATCAGTACTCTGGATGCGGGTGACAACACACACTCCCCGGTGAATTCAACTTCGGGGGAGTGTAGCGTATTACATCGGCTCTGAGCACTATTTGTGGAGAAATCTCCTCACTCAGGCCGCATATGTGGGAATAGCAGCACATCGCGGATCGAGGGCGAGTCGGTCAGGAACATCACCAGGCGATCGATACCAATGCCTTCGCCCACGGTAGGCGGCAGGCCATATTCCAGGGCGCGAATATAATCTGCGTCGTAGTGCATGGCCTCATCATCGCCCGCATCTTTCTCCGCCACCTGGGCGAGAAAACGCTCGGCCTGGTCTTCCGGGTCATTCAACTCAGAGAAGCCATTGGCCAGTTCGCGGCCACCGACAAAAAACTCGAAGCGGTCGGTGACGAACGGATCGTCATCGTTGCGACGCGACAGCGGCGACACTTCGGTCGGGTAACGGGTAATAAAGGTGGGCTGGTCGAGCAGGTGCTCTACCGTCTTCTCGAAGATCTCGATCTGCACCTTACCCAGGCCCCAGATATCCTTGAGTTCAATACCCAGGCCTTTGGCAATCTCGCGCGCACCGGGCTCATCCGCCAGTTGCTCGGCGGAAATATCGGGGTTGTACTTGAGAATCGAATCGAACACCGACAGGCGTGTAAACGGCTGGGAGAAATCGTAGCTGTTGCCCTGGTACTCGACTGTGGTTGAACCCAGTACGTCGAGGGTCAGCTTGCGCAGCATATCCTCGGTGAGATCCATGGCATCTTCATACGCGCCATAGGCCCAGTAGTACTCAAGCATGGTGAACTCGGGGTTGTGCCGGGTGGACAGACCCTCGTTGCGGAAACTGCGGTTGATTTCGAAAACCTTCTCGAAACCACCCACGGTCAGGCGCTTGAGATACAACTCCGGGGCAATGCGCAGGTACATGTCCTGATCCAGCGCGTTGTGGTGAGTCACGAACGGACGCGCAGTCGCACCGCCGGGAATCACCTGCATCATGGGGGTTTCAACTTCCATGAAGCCGCGATCCATCATGTAGTTGCGGATAAATGCGATGACCTTGGAGCGCGTGCGAAAGACGTTGCGCGACTCTTCGTTAACAATGAGATCGACGTAGCGCTGGCGGTAACGCATCTCCTGGTCAGCCAGGCCATGGTACTTGTCGGGCAGTGGGCGCAGGGCTTTGGTCAGCAGCCGCGCCTCACGCATATTAATGTACAGATCACCCTTGCCGGATTTATGGATAGGACCGGTTGCCGCCACAATATCGCCGAGATCCCAGGACTTGATCGATGCCAGGGTGTCTGCGTCCAGGCCCTTGCGATCAACGTACAGCTGAATCTGGTCGGTACCGTCCTGAATCAACAGGAAGGCACCGCGGTTGCGAATAAGACGCCCGGCGACGGAGTAGTGTTTGTCTGCCGCCTCCAGCTCTTCCTTGGAAGACTCACCATGCTCGCCCTGCAGCTGCGCTGCCTCGGCTGTGCGCTGAAAATCATTGGGGAAGGCAATGCCCTGCTCGCGAATCGCGTCGAGCTTGGCACGACGCTCTGCAATCAGCTTGTTTTCGTCCTGGGCTTCCGGAGCCTGGTTCTGTTCGCTCATGGTCTCTACTCTTACAGCCCGCTTTTCAGCGAGGCTTCGATAAACTGGTCGATACTGCCATCGAGTACCGCCTGGGTATTACTGGTTTCAACGCCGGTGCGCAGGTCCTTCACCCGTGAGTCATCCAACACATAGGAGCGGATCTGGCTGCCCCAACCAATGTCCGACTTACTGTCTTCGCTGGCCTGGGCCGCCTCCTGGCGTTTCATCACTTCCTGCTCATACAGCTTGGCACGTAGCATTTGCCAGGCCTTGTCCCGGTTCTGGTGCTGGGAGCGCTGGCTCTGGCACTGCACCACAATGCCGCTGGGCGCATGCGTCAGGCGCACCGCCGAATCCGTTTTGTTGACGTGCTGACCGCCTGCACCGGAGGCGCGGTAGGTATCCGTGCGCACGTCGGAGGGATCAATTTCGATCTCAATATTGTCGTCGATTTCCGGCGAGGCAAATACCGCCGTAAACGAGGTGTGGCGACGATTGCCGGAATCGAAGGGTGACTTGCGTACCAGACGATGCACGCCGATCTCAGTGCGCACCCAGCCAAAGGCGTACTCACCTTCTATATAGATGGTGGCACTCTTAATCCCCGCGACTTCACCAGCACTGCATTCCACCAGCTCTGCCTTGAAGCCCTTGTCATCGGCCCAGCGCAGGTACATACGCAGCAGCATTTCGGCCCAGTCCTGGGCCTCGGTACCGCCGGAGCCTGCCTGGATGTCGACGTAGGCGTTGTTGGCGTCCATCTCGCCGCTGAACATGCGCCGAAATTCCAGCTTCTCCAGCTGGCTCAGCATCGCTTCAATGTCTGCCTCCACTTCGGCAACGGTTTCTTCGTCGTCCTCGGCAGCGGCCATCTCCAGCAGATCAGCGGCATCGCCGCGACCGCTGTCCAGGCCTTCAATCGTGTGGACAATGGCTTCCAGGGAGGAGCGCTCCCGCCCCAGTTCCTGAGCGCGCGCGGGATCATCCCAAACGCTGGGCTCAGCCAGTTCGAGTTCTACCTCTGCCAGTCGATCCTTTCGATTGGCGAAGTCAAAGATACCCCCTAAGCACGTCAGTACGCGCCTCGATATCTTTGAGCTTCTGGTTCAGGGGGTTGATTTCAAGCATGTCTTGTCGCTCGATTGGTAACGAAAAAGGCGCGCATTTTACCTTAGGCCGCTGCCCGGGCCTAGCCCGGTTTGTGGCAGCATTACAGGTAGCTGCACCAGTCACTCCAGCTGCCCGCATACAGCGTGGCGTCATCGCGCCCCAGCAGGGTGAGGGAAAACAGATTTACGCAGGCGGTGACCCCTGAACCGCAGTACACCACCAGGCTATCGGCCTCCAGCGTGTCCCCCCAGTGGGCGAGTAGGCCAGCCTCGTCGCGCACGGCACCGCTATCATCTGTCACTCCCTGCCATGGGTGGTTGAGCGCGCCGGGAATATGCCCGGCCAGCGGATCAATGGGCTCCTCTACTCCAGCGTAGCGACGCGGCTCCCTGGAATCCACCAGGGTCGCGCCCTGCGCCTGCGCTGTGCGTAAGCCTTCGATGTCGCATACCCGCATAAAAGAAGGTTGATTCGGTGCTGTCTCGACCGGTGGCACGGCGGCCTCAGCGCCGGACGCCGGCACACCGCCAGCCTGCACCCAGGCCAGATAGCCGCCGTCAAGCAGCCGCGGTGGGCGGTAACCCAGGCTTCGCATCATCCACCACAGACGGGTTGCATACGCCAGGCGATGGGCATCATAGGCCACGACATTCGTCTCTGGGCCAATACCAAAGCTGGCCAGAGTCGCGACAAAATCGGCGGCGCCAGGCAGGGGATGCCGGCCGCCATGCTCACCTGCGGGGCCTGACATGTGTCGCTCCAGGTCCATATAAACGGCGCCGGGGATATGCCCCTCAAGATAGAGGCGCTCGCCCTCGCCCTTATCTGCAAGGTTGAAACGGCAATCGACAATCACACTGTCGGCATTGAGGCTCAGCTCGTTGGCGGCGACCAGCATAGGATGTTTCAAGGTGATCTCCCGGAGGCTTGCTGTGCAATATCTGATGGTATGCGAGCGACGTATTATTCACTAGACTGAAACCACTGAATAGGAGGTGTGTTCCCTGGTTACCAGCAGTCGCCAAGGTCAAGCCACCACAATCGTGGCCCGGCCCAACTACTCGTCAACATGGCGCAACAACCTGTATGTGCTGCTGGCACTGTGTGTGCCCTCACTGGGTGCTGCGATCGGCTTTACGTTTCTGGGCGCCTGGCCGATCCTGCCGTTTGCCGGACTGGAGCTGTTGGCCCTGGGAAGTGCGCTCTACTACGTCAACTGGAAGCTCCAGTACCGCCAGGTGATCACCCTGAGCGACGACGAGGTGCGCATTGAGAAAGGCCATTACTTCCCTCGCCAGTGCTGGCAGTTTCAGCGGGAGACGGCGGGCCTGAACATCATCCCCGAGCGCCACCCCCACGACAGCCCCTCACTCAGCCTGCACAACCGCACCGAGAACGTCATCCTGGGGGAATTTCTGACCGCCGACGACACCCGCGAACTCATTGAGTTGCTGCGCCGGGAAATCCGGGTCGACACCCACAGCGCCAGCGACAAGCGCGCGTTCTAAACGTCTTCGAAACTGCCGTGCCGCCCCGCGCCTTCAGCAAAACGCGTGGCGCCTGTCACCGTTTCACGCGACGCCACGACCTGCTCACCGCGCTGGAATTCATTGGCCATCGCAGCTTCATAGTCCAGATCCCACTGCGCGTAGGCACTCAGGCGATCCGAACGCAGGCAGCCCTGTGGAAACGCCGCCAATTGCTCTGCGAGCGCTAATGCTTCCTGTAGCGCGTTGCCCGGGGCAACCACTCGATTGGCAAGCCCCATGGCCAGCGCCTCCTCGGCCCCGACAGCGCGACCGGTGAGTATCAAATCCATGGCCCTGCTGTGTCCGATCAGGCGCGGCAGGCGCACCGTGCCACCGTCGATTAGCGGTACACCCCAGCGCCGACAGAACACTCCCATTACCGCATCTTCTTCGACCACGCGCAGGTCACACCACAGCGCCAGCTCCAGGCCGCCCGCCACCGCGTGGCCAGAGACCGCCGCAATTACCGGCTTGGAGAGAAGCATGCGCGATGGCCCCATGGGGCCATCGCCCGTTGCCGCCAACTGGTTCGCGCCCGCCTCTGCGGCAATCGCCTTGAGATCGGCCCCCGCACAAAACGTGCCGTTGGCCCGCGGAAGACCGCCACCCGCAGCTCGGGATCCGCGTCAAACGTCCGGAATGCGTCCGCCAGGGCCTGCGCCGTGGGGCCATCTACCGCATTGCGCACCTCGGGCCTGGCAAGGGAAATAACGGCCACATGGCCGTGTTGTTCGACGCTGACTGACATGCATGACTCTCCTGAAAATGCGGCCTCAGTCTAGAAATCGGCTGCGGGATCAGCAAGAAAAATGAACTCGGCAAAAAATACAGTCACTGCTGTTTGTTTTTTATTAAGGTGCGTGATACTTTCTTCGCATCTAATAACAAACAAGGTGGTCAACCGCCGCGGGCGGGTCAGTAGCTATGGGCAAAAGTGACAGAATCGACGTTTATCTGGTAGCGGGCGGTAAGTACCACAACATCGACTACGCCCGTTTGGAAATCCTCAAGCTGATCGCCGAGCAGCCACGCCTGAAAGTAGAAGTGGGCGCGGATTACTCCGACATCGACGCCATCTGCGCCGCTGACTTCATCATCACCTATACCTGCGATGTCATGCCTACCGACGCCCAGACCGAGCGCCTTTGCGAACGCATGCGCAATGGCGGGCGCTGGTTCGCTCTGCACGGCACCAATTCCATACTGCGCTTCCTGGAAGACGGCCGTGTAGACTGCCCCCGGGAGAACCCAGCGTTCATGGAGATGCTCGGCAGCCAGTTCCTGTCGCACCCTCCGATTCAACCCTATACGGTGGAAGTCACCGAGCCGGACCATCCGCTGGTCAGCGGTATTCCGCCGTTTATCGTCGACGATGAGTTGTATCTGAGTGAACACCACGGCGAACAGACCACGCTGCTGCACACCCACTGGAGCGGTAAAACCGAGGGTTTTGTCGAGGAAGACTGGCACAGCGATGAGCCGCGCTCCTGCATGTACCTACGGCCCTATGGCGAAGGTGAAGTGTTGTACCTGACCCTGGGACATTGCCGCGGCAAGTACGACATGCAGCCCCATATTGAAGAGTATCCCGAGCCGGAGTTCGGCGCCTGGAAAACCGATGAATACTACGAGCTGTTGCGGCGCGGTATTCGCTGGGCGATGCACACACTCTAACCCGCCCCACCTGATAAAGGAGAGAACCATGTCTCTTAATAAGGAAGGCCTGCTGCGGGCCTATCGCCAGATGAAGACCATTCGTGAGTTCGAGGATCGCACCCACGTGGAAATCATGAATGGCCAGATCGCCGGCTTTACCCACCTGTATACAGGGCAGGAAGCCAACGCCGTGGGTGTGTGCGAACACCTCGACGATGAAGACACGATTATTTCCACCCACCGCGGCCATGGCCACTGCATTGCCAAAGGCGCCGACGTGATCGGGATGATGGCCGAACTGTTCGGCTCCTCCGAGGGCCTGTGCAAGGGCAAAGGGGGCTCCATGCATGTGGCAGATGTCGAGAAAGGTATTCTCGGCGCCAACGGTATTGTGGCCGGCGGCCCACCCATCTCGGTGGGTGCGGCACTGGCTGCCAAAATCCGCGACAATGGCCGCGTTGCCATTTCCTTCTCCGGTGATGGCTCCGTCAACCAGGGCACCTGCTTCGAAGCCATGAATCTGGCGGTGGTACTGAAAGTACCCGCCGTGTTCGTCATCGAGAACAACTACTACTCTGAGCACACCAACATCGACTACGCCGTCGGCTGTGACGACCTCAAGGCCCGCACCGAGGGCTTTGGCTTCCCTGTGTTCGTCGCAGACGGGTCGGACTTTTTCTCCGTGTACGAAGCCGCCGCAAAAGCCATTGCCCACGCCCGTGAAGGAACTGGCCCCGCGGGCATCTTTGCCGAACAGGGCCGCTTCCACGGGCATTTCGTGGGCGACCCGGAGCACTATCGGGCCGATGGCGAGATTAACGACTTGCGCGAAAATGCCTGCTGCCTGAAGAACTTTCGGGCGCGCATGGCCGAGACCGGCGAACTCAGCGAAGCCGAGCTCGATGCGGTGGACAGCGAGGTGATGGCATTGATCGAAGAAGCTGTCAGCGGCGCAAAAGCCGCCGCCCGCCCCACCCCCGAGCAAGTCACTGAAGACGTCTACATCAACTACGGCGCCGCCTGAGGAGTAAGCAGACATGGCAGAGAAAACAATGCGCGACGCCATTAACGAGGCGTTGCACCAGGCAATGGCAGCCGATGAATCCGTATTCGTCATCGGCGAGGATGTGGCCGGCTGTAATGGCAGCCCCAGCGGCAAGGTCGGTGAAGTCGGGGGCGTGTTTGGTGTGACCTCCGGTCTGTACAAAGCCTTTGGACCGAATCGCTGTATCGACACTCCGATCTCTGAATCCGCCATCGTCGGCGCCGCGGCCGGTGCCGCGCTGGTGGGTATGCGCCCTGTCGCTGAGATCATGTTCGCCGACTTTATTGGCGTGTGCATGGACCAGATCGTCAACCAGATGGGCAAATTCCGCTACATGTTTGGCGGCAAGAGTAAATGCCCTGCCGTCATCCGCTTCGCATCGGGCGGCGGTTTCTCCGCCGCGGGCCAGCATAGCCAGGCCATGTACCAGGTAATGACCTCGTTCCCCGGGTTGAAGGTCGTCGTGCCTTCCAACGCGTATGACGCCAAGGGCCTGTTGCTGCAGGCAATTCAGGATGATGACCCGGTGCTGTTCTTTGAACCCAAGGTGCTCTACCAGGAAGCCTGCGAAGTGCCTGATGAGATGTACACCATTCCCTTCGGCGAGGCCGCGTTTGTACGCGAGGGCGACGACTGTACCGTTGTGGCGTTCGGCCAGATGGTGCCCCGCGCTGCACAGGCGATCGATGCACTGGAGGCCGAGGGGATTAGCTGTGATCTGATCGATCCACGCACCACCTCGCCCCTCGATACCGATGCTATCCTCGAAAGTGTTGAAGCCACAGGCCGACTCGTGGTCGTCGATGAAGCACCGCCGCGCTGTGGCCTGACGGCAGATATTGCCGGCCTCGCAGCAGACCGCGCCTTCAAGTCACTCAAAGGACCGATCAAACAGGTGAGTGCACCGCATTCACCCACCCCCTTCTCACCCGAACTTGAAGCGGCCTACATACCGGATGCCGCAAAAATCATGGCCGCAATCAAGGAGACCATGGCATGAGCGATATCACTGCCATCGCAGTGCCCAAGTGGGGCATCGAAATGGTCGAAGGCACCATTAACGTCTGGAACAAGACCGTCGGCGACACTGTTGCCAAGGGCGACGAAATCCTCGAAATGGAATCGGACAAAATCGTCAACGTGTGGGAGTCCCCCGCCGACGGTGTGCTGCGCCGGGTACTCGTCGAGGAAGGTGAAGCGCGCCCGGTGGGTGCATTGCTCGGTGTGATTGCCGCTGCAAACGTCGATGACGCCAGTATCGACAGCTTTATCGCTGACTTCGGTGGTAGCGCGCCCGCAGCAGAGGACGACAGCGCAACCGACAACGATGCCCCTGTCCCGGCAGCCGCGGCCAACGCCGGCCCGGCGGAGACGCTGCGACTCGCTCCGCCCCCGCCGTGCGCAACCTTGCCGCAGAACTGGGTGTTGATCTCAATACGGTCACCGGCACGGGCCGCCGCGGGCGCATCACCAAAGATGATGTGCGCGCCGCCGCCAGTGATGGCGCCGAGCCAGCGCCGGCAGGGGTAGAGGTCATACCGCTGTCTGCCACGCGCCAAACTATCGCCAAGCGCCTGACGGGAGCCAAGCAGGACATTCCTCATTACTACCTCACCGTTAACTACGAACTCGATGGCCTGCTGGCCCACCGGGCAGCCCTGAATGCCAATGGCAACACCCGCGTGTCAGTCAATGACCTGCTCGTAAAATGCGTGGCGCGGGCTCTGCAGCGCGAGCCGCGCGTGAACATCAACGTCATCGAAAATTCGATTCATCAGTACAGCGATTCCAACGTATCTGTTGCCATCGCCACCGAAGACGGGTTGTATCCGGTAACGATTCGCGCGGCCCAGAACCTGTCTACGCAGGAGATCGCAGCCGCAACCGCAGAGTTCGCCGAACGCGCACGCAACGGCGCCCTGACCCGCGAAGATCTGAGCGACGGGAGCTTTACCGTGTCGAACCTGGGCATGTATGGCATCGATAATTTCACCGCCATCATCAACCCACCGATGGGCGCGATTCTGGCGCTGGGCAAAGGCAGTGAGCAGCCAGTGGTCAGAGACGGCAAAGTCACCGTCGCTACGATCGTCAGTGCCACCCTGTCCTGTGACCACCGGGTCATCGATGGCGCCATCGGCGCCACCTTCCTGAAAGTGCTGGGCGAGGAGATCGCCAGTCTGTCGTGAACCGAACGCCCGTCCTGACGCGGCGGGCATTCGACGACGCGGTATCCCCGATACTCTGCTCGGGGCTACCCGCACCACAGCGTAAACCGCCTCCGGAAATGCTATTCTGCCCCTGTCAGGAATGCGGCTCTTATCAACGCGCCAGCCGTACCTGCACCACCTCTCTACATGTATTTCTCGCGGACACTATGAATCGATCACGCTCGTCTATCACGCTCTCCTCCTGGCTTGTTTTCTTGGCGATAGTGGCCGCTATCGGCTGGAGCTTCAGCGCCCAGCAACCTGCCAATGACGCCTACAGCGCCAGCGACGACGCGGTATTCTCACAGCAAAGGGCACTGGCCCACCTCAACGTTATCGCCGCCAAACCGCACTACCTTGGCAGCGCGGAGCATGAGCGGGTGCGTGAATATCTCGTTGGCGCGCTGGCGCAAATGGGCCTGACCGCAGACATACAGCACCAGGTCGGCACGCATTTCCGGCGCCAGTACAGCGCCGCCGACACGCGCAATATCATTGCCCGTATACCTGGCTCTCAACCCGGCAATGCCCTGATACTGATGTCGCACTACGATTCAGGCCTGCACTCATCTCTCGGCGCTTCAGATGCCGGCAGCGGCGTTGTGACGATTCTTGAAGCCGTACGCGCCTTTCTCGCCCGGGGAGAAACACCGCTTAACGACATTGTTATTCTGCTGACCGATGGCGAGGAGCGTGGTCTGCTGGGCGCCGAGGCCTTTGTCGGTCATCACCCCTGGGCCAGCCAGGCGCGACTGATACTCAATCTCGAGGCACGCGGTTCCGGTGGCCCCAGCTATATGCTGATGGAGACCAACGGCGGCAATGCACACATGATCAGGGCCTTCAGCGCCGCCGGCCTGAAACACCCCGCCGCCAATTCACTGATGTACAGCCTGTACAAACAACTGCCCAATGACACTGACCTGACCGTATTCAGGGAACAGGGTGACATCCCCGGCTTTAATTTTGCGTTTATCGACGATCACTTCGATTACCACACAGCTCAGGATTCAGTACCACGCCTGGATGCAAACACGCTCAATCACCAGGCGGAATATCTCACCACGCTGCTCGATTACTTCGCCGATGCCGACCTCGCCTCACTGGAGAGTGAGGCTGATTGGGTGTATTTCAACGCGCCAGGCATCGGCATGATCAGCTATCCGTTTGCCTGGAATCTATGGCTAGTGGCTCTCGGCGTCATGGCCCTGGGGGCGTGGTCTGGCGCGATTGGCGCCAGGGTCGCCTGGGTGTCAGTCAGCTGTGGCGAGGTGTGCTGGCGACGTCACTGGCAGCTCTGCTGGTTTGGGCAGTCACGCATGTCGGCTGGCAGCTATTAGAGGCGCTCTTCCCCCAGTATGCCGAAATCCCCCACGGTTTCACCTATAACGGCCACTGGATACTGGCGAGTTTTATTGCCCTGAGCATCGCTATCACGCTGGTACTATTTCGCTGGGCAGGCCGCACAACGACCGATCAGCCACTGCGAGCGCTGCACGTGGCGCCGGTGGCCCTTTGGCTGGTGATCAGTGGCGGCGCTGCCACCAGTCTGCCGGGCGCAGGATTCCTGGTCATCCCTCCCCTGCTTGCACTGGCGGCCATGATGTTTTGGCCGGCCAGCGAAGACACCCCGCGGCTGGCGGCAGCGCGGCTATTGCTTGCGCTGCTGCCCGTGCTCATCCTGGCCCCACTGATTCCCGCTTTCGTCATTGGCCTGGGATTGAATGCCATGGCAGTGGGCACCGTGCTAACGGCACTAACCCTTGCCCTGCTGCTGCCCCTGTGCAGCGACCAGGGGCTGCTCACACTGGGGATCCGCATTAGCGCGGTCATCGCTTGTGGGTCACTGGTTGTCTCAATGATGCTGTCGGGCTACAGCGAAGATCGTCGCAAGCCCAACAGCATAAATTACATTCTGGACAGCGACACGGGCGAGGCGTGGTGGACCAGCAGCAATCGCCGCCTGGATTCTTTTGTCGGGCAGTTCCTGACTGACCCTACCACCGGCGACAGCTGGCCACAGGAGCGCTATCCCGCCTATCGATCGAGCCGGGTGCGCTGGTACCAGGATGCCCCGGTGCTGCCGCTGGCCCCGGCCAAGATCACCGTCACAGGCGATGTCAAAGATGATGGGTTACGCACCATCACCTTCAGCATTCAACCTCAGAGACCAACTGCGGTATTACAGTTGGTGACGACATCGCCCCTCACGGTGCGCAGAATGCGGATCAATGGCGAGCCATTCAAGCGGTCTGACCAATGGATCGAAGGCGAATTTAAACCGGGATTCGTACTGACCAATACCCAGGCGTCACCGCTAGCGCCGCTGACCGTTGAGCTGAGCATCGATTCCGACGCGCCGCTTGGACTGAAATTGCTGCAAACAGCCTATGATATGCCTGAACTGTTTGAAGACATGAAAGCACGCAGCACATCAATGATGCCGGAACCCTTTATCATCAACGACGCTGTGATCATCAGCCAGCGCGTGCTATAGCGATAACGTTACGCCCCAAAAAAACATAACAACGAGGCACCATCACGAGCAGAATCAGCAAACTGCCACCGGAGCAGTGGAGCTAGGAGTTGCGCAACTTCACCGCAGCGGACAGCGCCACCGACATTGAGCTCGGCATTACCCGCATGCTCGCCCATGCCCCGGCGGCGGCCATGGGGCCATTGCAATTTGCCACTGCGGTAACAATGAATCGCACCCTGCCCGAGCGCCTGATTGAATTGATGCGCCTGCGTATCGCCTTTCACAACTAGTGTCGCAGTTACATGGCGATCCGCTATTCCAGCGCCGCGGACACGGTGAGCGAAGGCGACGTGTGCAGCCTCGAGCGCCCGGCGGAAGCGGAGAATCTCAGCCCCCGGGAAAAGCTCGCCATCGACTTCGGCGAGCGTTTTGCCACCAATCACCTGTCGATTGACGATGCGTACTTTAAGCGCCTAAAAGATGAGTTCACTGAGGCCGAAGTCATTGAACTGATGCTGCATTGCGCCCTCTACGTTGGCATGGGACGCCTGGCCGCACTTCTCGACATGACGGAGGAGCTTCCGGCGGGGTTCCAGAAGCCGTTTGGCCAGGCCGTGTCGCCGGACGCCGACGCGCCCATCCAGGTCCGTTAGCATGGCGTGAACTCTGGGCTCTGCGCTACAATAGAGTCTGTCTCCCCTCATTCCAGACTCCCCATGACGACCACTGACAAACAGAAAGTGGGTTTCATCAGCCTCGGTTGCCCGAAAGCGCTGGTGGACTCAGAACGCATCCTCACCCAGCTGAAAATGGACGGGTACGATATTGTGCCCAGCTACGAAGACGCCGAAGTGGTGGTGGTCAACACCTGTGGCTTTATCGACAGTGCCAAGCAGGAATCGCTCGACGCCATTGGCGAGGCCATGAAAGAGAACGGCAAGGTGATTGTCACCGGCTGTATGGGTAAGGGCGACGACGCCCAGGTGATTCAGGAACTGCATCCCAAGGTGCTGTCGGTGACCGGGCCGGCCGCCTATGAAGAAGTTGTCGGCGCGGTTCATAACTGGGTTCCACCGGTGGTAAACCATGACCCCTACACCGATCTGGTACCTCCGCAGGGCGTGAAGCTGACGCCACGCCACTATGCCTATCTGAAAATCTCCGAGGGCTGCAACCATCGCTGCAGCTTCTGCATTATTCCCGACATGCGCGGTGACCTGGTGAGCCGCCCGATCGGCGATGTCATGGATGAGGCCGAGCGCCTGGTGCGCGCCGGTGTGCGCGAATTGCTGGTCATCTCCCAGGACACCAGCGCCTACGGCATCGACACCAAATTCCGCACCGGCTTCTGGAATGGCCGCCCGCTAAAAACCCACATGCAGCAGCTCTGTGAGGCACTGGGTGAGTTCGGTGTGTGGGTGCGGCTGCATTATGTCTACCCCTACCCCCACGTGGACAAGGTGATTCCGCTAATGGCCGACGGCAAGATTCTGCCTTACCTGGATGTGCCTCTGCAGCACGGCAGCCCGGAAGTGCTCAAGCGGATGAAACGCCCCGCTGCGGCGGAGAAAGCCCTGGAGCGCATTGCCGCCTGGCGACGCGACTGCCCGAACATTACCCTGCGCAGCACCTTTATCGTGGGCTTCCCCGGCGAGACCGACCAGGACTTTGAGACCCTGCTCGACTTCATCGAAGAGGCGCAGCTGGACCGGGTTGGCTGCTTTGAGTATTCACCGGTCAAGGGCGCCCGGGCCAACGACCTTCCCGATCATGTCCCCGCTGAGGTCAAGAAAGAGCGTTGGGAGCGGTTTATGGCGCTGCAGCAGCAGATCAGCGCCAACAAACTGCAGCAAAAGGTAGGTTCCAAGGTCGAGATTCTGATCGATGAAGTTGATGACCAGGGCGCCATTGGTCGCTCCCAGGGCGACGCTCCGGAAATCGATGGTCGCGTGTTCCTCGATGGCGCAACAGACCTCAACCCGGGTGACTTTGTCGAAGCCGAAGTGACGGGCGCCGACGAGTACGATCTCTGGGCAGGCTGAATGAACCTGCTTCTCTTCTCGCGCAGCGAACTGGGCAGCGATGGCCTGCTCAGCGTTGACGACGGACGCTTACAGCACCTGCTGGAAGTTCACGGCAAAGAGGTGGGCGATACCGTCCGCATTGGCGAGATCAACGGCCGCATGGGGCACGGGAAAGTCCTGTCCATTAATACCGAGGTCGCCGTACTGGAACCGACACTGGATCAATTGCCACCGGCCAAGCTGCCGCTGATTCTGGTGCTGGCCCTGCCGCGACCCAAAATGCTGAGGCGTATTCTGCGCGCGGTGGCAGAGTTTGGCGTCGCCGAACTGCACCTGATCAATTCCCTGCGGGTCGAAAAAAGCTTCTGGCAGACCCCGGTGCTCGACCCTGACACGATTCGCGAGTACTTGCTACAGGGCCTGGAGCAATCACGCGATACCGTGCTGCCTCCGGTGAGCTGTCACCGGCGCTTTAAGCCCTTTGTGGAAGATCTATTGCCCGATCTCGTGCGCGGGCGTCAGAGCCTGCTGGCACACCCGGGCAACTACCCCCCTGCCCCCGAAGCACCGACAGCGGCACACTGCTGGTCGTGGGGCCTGAAGGTGGGTTCATACCCTACGAGGTGGCAAAACTGGAGGCAGCGGGCTGTAAGACGGTCTCGTTGGGCCCACGTATTCTGCGCGTAGAAAATGCCGTCACATCGCTTTTGGGGCGATTGCTCTAACCGGTGTAGCCAGCGCTACTCCACGCCCAGTCCGATCGGACAGCTGACACCGGTCCCGCCGATACCACAATAGCCGCCGGGATTTTTGGCAAGGTACTGCTGGTGGTATTCCTCAGCGAAATAGAAGGTCGGGGCAGCGATAATTTCAGTGGTGATCTCACCATAGCCGGCGGCACTGAGTGACGCCTGGAATTCTTCACGAGTGCGTTCGGCCTCGCTGGCCTGCGCGTCATCGTAGCAATAAATGCCGGAGCGATACTGTGTGCCCAGGTCGTTGCCCTGACGCATGCCCTGAGTGGGGTCATGCCCCTCCCAGAAAACCTGGAGAAGTTCGGCGAAAGACACCTGCGCCGGGTCAAAGATCACCCGCACTACCTCATTGTGGCCGGTCTGTCCGCTGCAGACTTCCTTATAGGTGGGGTTTGGCGTATGGCCCGCTGCATAGCCCGCCGCGGTGGAGTATACGCCGGGCAACTGCCAGAACATCCGCTCCACACCCCAGAAACAGCCCATCCCGAACATGGCCGAGGCCAGGTTGTCAGGGAACGGCCCCACCAGCGGATTGCCACTGACGAAGTGGGTGTCGGGTACGGCCATTGCCTCGCTTCTGCCCGGCAGGGCAGTCTCAGCGGAGGGCATGGCGTGTTTTTTACGAATATCAAATAGGCTCATGTGGCGCAGTAGACACCCTAAACCCGGCCAATTCAAGCCTTGCCCTTCCCAAAACCTGGCCAATCGTTGTAAGCTCGAGGCACTCCCCGGGGTGGAAGCACCGCCTTCCCCTGTCATATCCATGTCATATCACCGGCCTAATCTGGAACCCACGATGGTTCCCGGGCCCGATTTACCCCGGATAACAACGAGAACGAGAGAGAAAATTTTGCAAACGACACGTTTTAACCCCAGCGAATTGTGCAGCCGGAAGCTGTGGCAAATCGTCAACAGCGAACAAGCCGGTCCCCTGGACAGCGCAGACCTGCAGCGCGCCATCAGTGAACTCGCTGCGCGGCGCCACTATCTGACAGAACTGGCAGAGATGGGTAAACTGGGAGACTCCAGCCACCAACTGTAACAGGCCTGCCATGGCCAAAGCGCCCAGCCAACGGTCCCAGAGTCGGGACATTGATCTCTTCCTGAAAAAAAGCCGGGACATTACCGCGTTCCGCCGCCAGCAGCCGCGCCTGCTTTTCGCCATCGATGCCACCGCCAGCCGTCAGCCTACCTGGGATCGGGCCAGCCACCTGCAGGGTGAAATGTTTCGCTCCGTCTCCAGCACCGCCAGCCTGCGGGTACAACTGTGCTACTTCCGCGGGTTCAATGACTTCTTTGCCAGCCCCTGGCTGAATGACAGCCAACAACTCACCCGCACCATGGCGCAAGTCCAGTGCGAAGGCGGCCACACCCAGATTGCCAGGCTGCTGCGTCACGCCCAGCAGGAACATCGCGCTGAGCCCATAAAAGCAGTGGTGTTCATCGGCGATGCCATGGAGGAAAACCCCGACACCCTGAGCCAGCTGGCCGGTGAATGCGGCCTGCTCAAATTACCGCTGTTCCTGTTCCAGGAAGGTCACGATGCTCAGGTTGAGCGCACCTTCAAACACATGGCGAAGCTGAGTGGCGGTGTTTACGCGCGTTTCGACCAGCGCAGCGCCGATACGCTCGCGGCACTTCTCGGTGCCGTGGCTCGCTACGCCAGCGGCGGTATCGCGGCGCTTGAAAAACAGGGCGGCCAGGGTGATAAACTGTTACTTCAACAATTGAAGCGCTGAGATTCCTGTGCCACGTTTGATTCTGCTAGCGGCTGTCGCCATCGTCCTCTACATCCTGCTAAAACGCGCCCAGGCGGCACCACCGCACAAACGCCGCGGTGAATACATCAAGTTGGCCCTCGGTGTGGCCGTGGTCGGGGTCGTTATTCTGGCACTGGCCGGCAAGATGCACTGGATCGGCGTGGCACTCACCGGTCTGCTGGTCGTGTTGCGTCAGCTGGGTCCCACACTGATCCGATTCTTTCCGCTGCTGGCCTCACGCATGGGCCAGGCAGCCCCCAGCGGCCAACAGTCGACCGTCGCCACCGACATCCTGAGTATGCAACTGGATCACGATAGCGGTGAACTCCACGGCGAAGTACTGGAGGGTCCCTACAAGGGCTGGCGCCTGGCAGATATGCAACGCGAGCAACTGGATGAACTCATGGCGTATTGCCAGTCCCGCGACCCGGATTCCGTGCAGCTGCTGCAGGGCTACCTGGAGCAGCGTTTCGGCAGCTACGAAGGCGCTGCGGACCAAACGGCTAACGAGGAACCGACCGGCCCGGGAGGCCTGAGCCGCAAGGAAGCCCTGGCGGTACTCGGCCTGGACGAAAGCGCCAGCGATGACGATATCGTGGCCGCCCACCGCAAGCTGATGCAGAAACTGCACCCCGACCGCGGAGGCAACGACTACCTAGCCGCCAAAATCAACCAGGCCAAAGATTTCCTGCTGGGCTAAGGCTTTCCCGCCCGGCAGGACACCGCTACACTTCCCGCGTTCAGATTTGAAGGACTCCACCCAATGTCAGATGTATATGTTATCCGCAACCAGCACGGCCACTACTGGGGCAAAAGCAAGGAGTGGGTGAGCGGCAGTGAAGCCAAAGCCGTCATGCGCGTAAAGCACGAGGATGAGGCGATTAACACCCTGTTCGAATTATCGTCAAAAGACATCGAATTGCGCGGTGAAGTGGTAGCGACGGCGCTGTCAGAGAAAGGCGAGCCAGTGGTTGAGCCCAGCCAGGTTCCCCTGCCCAACCTCGAGCCGGAGCCCGTCGAGGAAGCGGAACAAGCGAACCACGAACAAGCGGTCGAAGCGGCCCCTACCACGGAGCACTGAAACCATGCGCATACTGCTCTTCCTGGCGACCAATATGGCGGTATTGGTCCTCGTCAGCTTTGTGTTCAACCTGCTCGGCCTGGAAGGTATTCTGGCCGCCAACGGGGTCGACCTCAATCTAAGCTCACTGCTGATTTTCTGCGCGGTGTTTGGCTTTGGCGGTTCCCTGATTTCACTGTTGCTCTCCAAATGGATGGCCAAACGCGGCACCGGCACTTACATCATTGAGCAGCCGCGCAATCGCGATGAACAGTGGCTGGTCGATACCGTCCGGGAACTGGCAGAAGAAGCCGGCATCGGCATGCCGGAGGTTGGCGTATTCCCCTCACAAGCGGCCAACGCCTTTGCCACAGGATGGAATCGCAACGATGCACTGGTCGCAGTCAGCGCCGGCTTGTTGCAGCGTTTCAGGCCAGAGGAAGTGCGCGCGGTTATGGCTCACGAAATTGGCCATGTCGCGAACGGCGATATGATTACCCTCAGCCTGATCCAGGGCGTGGTGAACACCTTTGTGATGTTCCTGGCGCGTATCATTGGCCACACCGTGGATCGGGTGGTTTTCAAGACCGAGCGCGGCTATGGCATTGGTTACTACGTGGTGACTATCGTGGCTGAACTGGTGCTGGGCATGCTCGCCAGCATGATTGTGTTCTGGTTCTCACGCTGGCGCGAATATCGGGCCGATGCTGCCGGTGCCAAACTCACCACCAATGGCGATATGATTGCTGCGCTGCAGCGACTGCGCGAAGAGCAGGGCCTACCGCAGGACCTGCCCGGTGAACTCACCGCCTTTGGCATTAGCGAGCAGCTCAAGGAAGGCTTTGCCGGGCTATTCCGCTCGCATCCGCCCCTGGAGGACAGGATCCGAGCGCTCCAGGCCGGTTAAAGCGCCTTCAGCGTGTACTCGCTGGTGGGAATCACATCGATTTTGTCGAAATCGATAAAGCGCGCCACGCTGTCGATCATTTCCTTGCCGCGCCGGGCGACGCCCTCGTCGTCGCCCTCTTCCAGGTCGTAAAACGCGTAGTCCGAGGTCATCGCTGACGCGGGGAAGTTTTCCTCGATCATGGCGTGCAGCGGCGGCGCGGCGTAGCTTAGGCTGCGCACCAGGGTGTTCTGGCGATAGCCAAACGTGGACTGGATGTCGATGGCTATCTGGGTGTGCTTGCCGTGCCAGATCTCCAGCCACTGTGCTTCGCTAAGCCACGGCGGACGCTGCAAAAACACCACGTGACAAAATCCGTGCACCCGCTCGCCGGGTTGGGCTGCATGTTTTTCGCTAATCAACGGTTCAGACTCGGTGGCCAGATAGCTGGTAAAACGCGTCACCAGCGGTGCCAAAAAGTCACCGACGGCGCGGCCCTCTTCAGCGCGATTCATCCACAGCGTGAGGATCGCATCCGGTACCGGTTTGGAGTGATCCTGGCGACGGTGAGCACAGGGCGCCACATCGCTATCGACGACCAGTAAGCGACCGGCACGCACACCCTCCAGAGCATTCAACTCCTCGCGCCGGGCCAGCAGGGTGTCTCGAAATTCGTCACCTGACTGCTGGGTTGATTTCCAGAGGGGAAAGATCAGTTTTTCCAAGGTTTTACTCGCTTTGTCTTTATTCTTTAGCGCACCAGTAAATCAGATGTACACAGCGGTCACAATCACCCACTCGCAAGGACACAGTGCGGGTAGTATTCTTAAACCCCCGAACTCCCAAGAGAGCAATAACATGCAGGACACTTCAACTCCCAAGATGGTCAACTGGGTGGGTTACCTGGCCATTACCATGCTGGTCACACTGCCACTGGCCGTTCTTACGGTGCGCTCAGGCGCATGGCAACAAGGTCTGATGCTGTACGCACTAAGCTGTCTGGGTGCCACCATTATCTTCGTTCTGGCGCTGGTGCTGGGCCTGTTACCACTCTACCGCCCGCACCGGAAAGCCCTGCAGAAACGCGCGCTGCTGGCACTGCCCGGCACAGCGCTGCTTCTGAGCATGGTGGCCAGCATGGGCGACTATCCGCCCATTCATGACATCACCACAGACCCGGATGATCCGCCCCGCTTCACTGCTGCCCCGGAGCAGCGCGGCCCGGACGCCAACAGCCTGGCGCTGGCCCCGGATGTCGTTGAGATGGCCCGTGAGGCCTACAGTGATCTCTCGACACTGGAGACCAACCTGAGCATCGAAGATGCGTTCGCCAAGGCCAAGCAAACAGCGCTGGACCTGGGCTGGGATATTTATCGCGAGGACCTCAACACAGGTTATCTCGAGGCTGTCTCCACTACGGCCCTCATGGGCTTTAAGGACGACGTCGCCATTCGCATTACCAGCAACGAGTCCGGCACTATGGTGGATCTGCGCTCGGTGTCCCGCGTGGGCCGCTCTGATCTGGGCGCCAATGCCGCCCGTATTCGCAAGTTCACCGAAGCGTTCTACCAGGAATAAAAATGAAGTCTGTTTTACCGGCGCTGCTAAGCCTGATGCTGCTGGCCGTATCCCTCCCGGGCACGGCCAAAGACGTGGATTACCTGACCTTTGCCACGGAAGACGAACGCAACAGCACCGAGATCTTCGGCAAGGCCAGCCCCTCCGTGGTGTATGTCACCAACACGGCACTGCGGCGCAGCCTGTTCTCGCGCAACGTACAGGAGATTCCACGTGGCGCGGGCAGCGGCTTTGTGTGGAACGACAGCGGCCTGATTGTAAGTAACTATCACGTCATCGCCGGCGCTCACCGCCTGATCGTCACCCTGGATAATCAGCGCGAATTCGAAGCTGAGCTCATTGGCGTGGCTCCGGAAAAAGACCTGGCGGTACTGCGCCTTGAAGAGCCGCCGGAGGATCTTGTCAGCCTGCCTCTGGGTGACTCATCGGAACTGTCAGTGGGACGCAAGGTACTCGCCATCGGCAACCCTTTTGGCCTGGACACAACTTTGACCACTGGCGTGGTCAGCGCCCTGGGTCGAGAAATCCAATCGCCCAGCGGCAGAACCATACGCGGCGTTATCCAGACCGACGCGGCCATTAACCCGGGCAACTCCGGCGGCCCCTCCTTAACTCCTTGGGCCAACTGGTTGGCGTGAACACGGCCATCTACAGCCCGAGCGGCGCCAGTGCGGGCATTGGCTTTGCGATTCCGGTCAATACGGTCAAAGACGTGGTGCCACAGCTCATTGCCTACGGCCGCATTCTCCACCCCATCATCGGTGTGGAACTGGCTAGCGATAGCTGGATTCAACGCTACCGGATTGATGGCGTTCCTATCGTGCACGTATACCCGGGCCTGCCTGCGGCGGAAGCAGGACTGACAGGCGCGCGGCGGGTCTCCCGGCGCGAGGTGGAACTGGGCGACATCATCACCCACGTTGACGGGGTCCGGGTACGTAATAGGGATGACTACCTGAGTGCACTAGAGAAGCGTAAGCCCGGGGATACGGTGACTATTCGGACACGGCGGGAAGAGGAAGAGCTGAGCTTTGAGGTTCGGTTGATTGAGTCACAGTGACGGTTTGTTCTCTGCCCGTCGGTCTGTAGACAAATTCTGCCTCCCGAAAACGCTACGGGGCACATCCATGTGGTCGCTTCGGCGTCCCGGAGCGCCGGCCGCGCCATCCCTGCCTACCGACGATTTCGGAAGCCAGAATTTGTCTACAGACCTAATCCCTGCAACAACTAGTTGAACGGGCCAATAGGGTCTTTCCTGTCTCGCAGACTCGCCGAAACAAGGTCTGGGAGCGGTTAGGCCCTTTCGAAATCGTCCGTAGCCATGGATAGCGAAGGCCGAAGCGCGCCATGGATGGCCTTGCAGCGGTTTCGCAAGGACCTGACCGTTCCCGGACCGACGCTCAGATCACGAGTATGTCCCAATATGTCACCCAGACTGACTTCTTAGGCTATTGCCTGCAAATCACCAGTAAGTACCCTGAAGATCCTTCATCTAGCGGGCTTTGAGCACATAAACTGCGCCCGACCCTCCCGCTTACGTTTTATTGACGGAGACACCATGACAGCTGCCGATAGGAGTTCGACTGTGCAGGACCTGGAACAGTTTCGCCTCGATGTTCGCCAGTGGCTTGAAGATAACTGCCCCGAGTCACAGCGCCAACCCATTACCCCCGAAGAACAGTACTTCGGTGGTCGCAATGCGACGTTCCCGAGTGAAGACGCCCGCATCTGGTTTGAACGGTTCCGCGACAAAGGCTGGGTATGCCCCGAGTGGCCAACCGAGTACGGTGGTGGCGGCCTGAGCCCGCAACAGGGCAAAGTTATCAAGGAAGAAATGAAAGCCATCCGGGCGCGCACGCCGCTGTACGGCATAGGCATCTGGATGCTCGGCCCCGCGTTGCTGGAATTTGGCAATGAGGCGCAGAAACAACAACACATTCGCGACATCATCGATGGCAAGGTGCGCTGGGCCCAGGGTTATTCCGAACCCGGTTCAGGCTCCGACCTCGCCAGCCTGCAGTGCAAGGCCGAGGATATGGGCGACCATTTCCTGGTTAACGGCTCCAAGATCTGGACCACTGCCGCTGACAAGTGCGATTGGATTTTCTGCCTGGTCAGAACAGATCCGGATGCAAAGAAACAGGAAGGTATCAGCTTCCTGCTGATCGACATGGACGACCCCGGTATAACCACCACCCCGATTGAGCTGATTTCCGGCGAATCCGAGTTCTGCCAGACCTTTTTCGACAATGTGAGGGTCCCCAAGGAAAACCTGGTCGGTGAACTGAACGCGGGATGGAGCGTCGCCAAGGCACTGCTGGTCCACGAACGCAAGCTGATGTCAGAGATTGGCAGCGACTCACCCCGCGAGGTGGTCGTTCCCAACCAGGCAGCGCGCCAGTACCTGGAATTTGAGGACGGCAAGATCGCCGACGCTGAGCTGCGCTCGCGCCTGGTGGACTACGACATGGAAATGCACGCCGTGGGCCTCACCCACTTCCGCACCTTCGAAGAGAAAGTTGCCGGCGTGCGCAGCGCCGCACCGCTGGTCATGAAGTATGTGGGCACCGAGGCGGAGAAACAGAAGAGCGAGTTGCTGCTGGCCATTATGGGCAGCCAGGGGCTTGGCTGGGAAGGCGAAGGCTTCAACCGCGCCGAAATCGACACACTGCGGCTGTGGGCTATGTCCTACGCCATGACGATTGCCGGCGGCACCTCAGAAGTACAGCTCAACGTGATCGCTAAAAACGTATTGGAACTGCCCCAGGGCTAGGAGAGGTAACATGGCACTGGTACTGAATGAAGAACAGCAATTCCTGCAGGATACTGCCCGGGAATTCTTGAAAACCAATGCGCCGGTTGAGGCATTGCGGACCCTGCGCGACGAGCGCAACAAAACGGGCTACGACAGCGCACTGTGGCAGCAAATGGCAGAGCTCGGTTGGGCCAGTATTATTCTGCCGGAGGAATACGGCGGCCTAGATTTTGGCTTTCTCGGCCTCGGTGTGGTCATGGAAGAAGCCGGTCGTACACTCACCGCATCCCCGCTGTTCGCCTCGGCCGTTGTCGGTGCCTCGGCCATTTTGCTGGGCGGCACGCCCTCCCAGAAAGAGACGCTGCTACCAGCCATTGCAGCAGGCGAGACTACCCTGGCACTGGCCCTGGAAGAGCACAACCGTCACAAGCCCCACAGCATTGCGACTACCGCCGAGACCACTGACGATGGGTACGTACTGAACGGGCGCAAGACATTTGTGCTGGACGGCCACAGCGCCAACCAAATTCTGGTCGTGGCGCGCAGCGCAGGCGACACTGGCGACAGCGCTGGCTTGAGCCTGTTTCTGGTGTCCGGTGATGCCCCCGGCATACAGCGTCAGCGCACGCTGATGGCCGACAGCCGCAACGCTGCCAATATCACGCTCGATAATGTCGCGGTGGGCCCTGAGGCACTAGTGGGCGAGGCTGGCCAGGGTTGGTCGGTACTGGAGCCGGTGCTGGATCGCGGCCGGGTAGCGATGGCCGCTGAAATGATGGGTATTGCCCTGGAGTGCTTTGAGCGCACAGTGGCCTACCTCAAGGAACGCGAACAGTTCGGCGCACTTATCGGCAGCTTCCAGGCGCTACAGCACCGCGCCGCCTTTATGCAAACCCAGCTTGAACTGGCGCGTTCGGTGGTATTGCAGGCCCTGTCCGCCGTCGATGAAACCCCCGAACAATTGCCGCTGCTGGCAAGCCTGGCCAAGGCTCGTCTCAACGATCTCGCGCAGCTGGTGACCAACGAAGCGGTGCAAATGCACGGTGGCATCGGCGTCACCGACGAAATGGAAATCGGCTTTTTCCTCAAGCGCGCACGCGTCGCCATGCAGGTATTCGGCGACACCAGCTTTCACAAGGACCGCTACGCCACCCTGTGTGGCTACTAAGGAGCAACAATGGAATACGCAGACAAAGTCGCGGCGGTAGAGCGCTACGTCGAGGCCTTCGACAAACAGGACATGGCAATCATCCGCGATATCTACGCGGAGGATGCTATTGTTGAAGACCCAGTGGGCAGTGATAAGCATGTGGGCATTGAAGCGGTGTGTGCTTTTTATGAAGGCGCCCTGGGGTCGGGTGCCAAACTCGTACTCAGCGGCCCGGTCCGCTCAGCCGCCAACACGGCAGCATTTCCATTTCAGGTCAAAATGGGTGACATGAGCATCGATATCATCGATATCTTTGAATTCAATGAAGCGGGTAAGGTCGTCAGCATGAAGGCCTACTGGGGCCCCGAGAATATGTAATCTCAGCCGCCCGGCACCTGCCGGGCGCGCCCATCCAGCCCCTGCAACTCACGCACAAAATGCCAGGGCTTTAACAGCTCGGCAAACTCATCCACCGGTACGGGCGCACTGAACAGGTAGCCCTGAATAATGTGGGCGCCGTGCTCGCTGATAAAGTGGTACTGCTCCGGCGTCTCAACGCCCTCCACCACAACGTCCAGCCCCAGCCCACGGGCCATGGCGATAATCGCAATTACCAGGCTGGCATCTTCGGCGCTGTTCTCGGCGGCGATAACAAAGCTACGATCAATCTTCAGCTCGGTTAACGGGAAACGGCTGAGGTAACTCAGCGATGAATAACCGGTGCCAAAATCGTCGATGGACAGACTCACACCCATTTCCCGCAACTCGCTCAAGGCCTTCACCGAAGCGTGGGTATCGCCCATCACAACACCCTCAGTCAGCTCCAGCTGCAACACACTGGGGTCGACCCCTGTCTCTTCGAGAATGTCTTTGACCTTGCGCACAAAGGTAGGCGTGAATTGCAGGGCAGAGACATTGACGGCCACTCGCGGCAATAGCAGTCCCTGCTCGCGGAAGCGCTTTACCTGCATACAGGCCTCGCGGATCGCCCAGTCGCCCATATCATTGATAAGCCCCATTTCTTCGGCGAGGGGAATAAACCGGAACGGGGGTATCAGTCCCTGCTCTGGGTGCCGCCAGCGCATCAGGGCCTCGGCGCCTTCCACGGCACCCGTGCGAGTGTTCACCTGTGGCTGGTAGTACAGCACCAGTTCATCGCGCTCGATAGCGCGCCGCAAATCGGTCTCGAGCGTCAGGCGATCCAGACCTGCCGCATCCATATCGTTGTTGTACACCAGGAAGCTGTTTTTGCCCGTGCTCTTGGCGTGGTACATCGCGGTATCCGCGCAGCGCAGCAGGCCCTCCACGTCGTCGGCATGGTCAGGCGCCAGGGCAATACCTACGCTGGGGGTGACCACCAGTTCATGGCCGTCGATCAGCATGGGTTCCACCAGCGCGTCGAGCAGTCGCTGCGCAACCACCCCCGCCGCCTCGGGGCCCGCCACATGGTTGAGCACCACGGTGAATTCATCGCCGCCGAGCCGCGACACCCCGATCTTGCCGCTGGTCTCACTGTAGTGCGCTACCACGTCGCTCTCGCGCACGCAGTTCGCCAGCCGTGCACCGACCTCTCGCAACAGTAAATCGCCGGCGCTATGCCCCAGGGAATCATTGATCCGCTTGAAGTTGTCCAGATCAAGGAACAGCAGCGCCAGCTGCTCCTCGTTGCGTTTGGCCAGTCGCAACAACAGCGACAATTGCTCGGTAAACAAGCGGCGATTCGGCAGTGATGTCAGGCTGTCGTAGTAGGCGAACTGACGCAGCCGGTTCTTGGCCTGGGTGACCTGCTTGACCGCCTGATTGAGCTCCTGGTTGCGCTTGGACAACTGCGCGGTACGCTCCTCCACCTTCATGCTGAGCAGTTGGTGGTCGACATCCATACGGGTCTTGTAGTCGGACATACCGCTGAAAATGCCGTTGATGATGCGCGCGATGTCGCTGATCTCACCGCTGCCGCGAGCCTGTACCGGCTTCTCCAAACGCCCCTCTGCGAGCTCCTGCGCTGCCCGCGCCAGCCGGGCCAAGGGCGCGGTAATCCGGCGTGTGAAGACGGCACTGAACAACATGCTGACACAAGCGAACAGCGCGCTAATCAGGAAGACACGGTACAAATGGGGAGTGACCTGCAACAGAATCTGCTGCTGGGGTACTACGAAGTCGAGATAGCCCACCACGTGGCGGCTGCCCTCGGCAAAGACTTCACTCTGAGCCAGTACAAAAGCCTGTGTATCCACCGATGACTGCGGATTAACGCCGGAGAACACCGGTAAGTTGAGATGCAGCTCTGCACCCGGAGGATAAAAGGCACTGACTAACCCGACACCTGCGGCGGTCCCATCGCGATTCAAGGACTGCAAGTTGGTTTCTGCAGAGGTCGTATTGCCCCGCGCCTCATCGAACCCGGCCAGGTCCGAGGAGCGACCGAGCACGATGCGATTGTCACCCTGGGTGGAATAGGCGGTAATGCCGATCACGGGTGTCTGCAGCATGGGCTTCAGGGCAGCCGACAGGGCCTGGCTGTCGCCCAGGTACATCGCGTAGGCAATCTGGTACCGCGAACGGACCTCGCGCTCCAGCTGGGCAAAAGCCCGCTCGCGCTCGGCATTGAATTCGTGTGTTGCACTGACCCCGCAGACCAGCAGGCCCACGCTGATCACTATCGTACTTACCAGCGCATTGAACTTTCCGGCAATGGTCATCCGGCGTCCACCTGTCCCCTTGTTGTTATGCTCACAGTATGTGGTATCCCACCGCCGGTTTCCAAGGGGCGAAAGATCAACTTTTCCCACTTTTTTGCTGGTCGAAAAGCAGGCGCCTATGGTTGAATTCCCCTATTAAAAACAAAAGGATGCGACTTAGATGTCGGAATTCCAGCTAACCCATGTCGCGCTGGTCGGCGCGCGTATGGATGCCTTTTCTCCGCAGGGCTTCAAAACGCGCAGTGAGCTTAATATGAAACGGGTCTTTCCGGACACCGCCGGACTAAAGTTATCCGATATGGACACGGCACAGTTTCGTGAGCATTTTGACCAGGCCCTGCCCCTGTGGGTGCACAATATTGTGACCGACCGCGAATTTCCCGGCCGCAGCAAGCTGGCTATGTGCCTGCGTCGCTTTGAGGGCGAATTGCGCGATCATCGCGAAAACGAGGTGATTGCCAGCGTATTAAGCTCCGGTTTTCGCAATCGTCCCCTGGATCCACTGGCTCTGCCCGAGAGCATGCCGCTGCGCCAGCGCTGCGCAATGCTGATGTATATCGATGTCTGGCAGGAAGCCTACCGACGCATGACAAGGGAGTTGTGTGCGCTGCTAGAGGAGCAGGCTGAGGTACTTGATCAGTGGATAGCGACAGCGGAGCCTGAGATCGACCACGCTATCGCGTCCTGATATCCCGATCAGGCGTCCGCCGGACGGCGATCGCCTGCTGACTTCCCTACCATACGCACGGTGCGCTGACAGGTATCCAGCCAGGGCTGGACGGTGTCGGTTTTCAAGGCGCGCACAAACCCGCCTTCACTGCGACACGAAATACTGGTCTTGTTTGGCGTCCAATCACCCTCTTTCGGGCGCGGCTTACGCTTGGAGTAATACCACAGGCCACGGCGGTCCTGCATGATGTAATTGGCATCGTCAGGAAGGAATACCTTTTTCCCGTCGATGACGGCAAAGACCTCCAGGTCACTGCCGGTTTCGCTTTCTAGCGATGCTGTTGGTGTTATAGTCAACATCTCTGCCCCCACAAAAAATAGTCAGTTCCATTCCATTGGCTGGGCGGGTATAAGCCCGCAAGATGCCGCAACTCCGCGACATGCCCGCTAGTTATATGTGAGGATCGGGCAAGGGGCAAAGGTAATTTGGCCAGATTTTTGCTGAATTTGCCAAATTCGGTATTAGTTGGCCATTTTTTTACGCATCTTGATCATTTCTAGGGACCGAGTGCGATTGATGTGCCAAATTTTCGACGCCTAAGCGGCTAATTCGTAATCAGCTGCATGTGAGGCGGGGACTTTGGCGTGGGGTCCAGGGCCTCCAGTGGCTCGGGTACCCCCTGAGACATCAGCTCGGCAGCCTGTTCCACGGCACTCATCAACATCTGCAGTGACATGGTTGAGCGCAGCTCCGGCGTGGCCAGCTTACCCTGCAAATCCGCCACGTCACGGTCGCTGATAAAGCCCAGCACCACCGCGTTGGTCAGGTAGTCGCGAATAATCTGGCGACTGACCTGATCCTGCAAATAGCTCTGATAGCCCTCATCGCCGAACACCTGCACCAGAACCGATTTCTGCTCTTCGGTCAGGGGCCCGGTCACAAACGGCAGTTCATCGCCAAATGCGAGCTCTATACTTTCCACCAACTTGTCCAGTTGCAAATGCACGGAAGTGCTCCTTGGGGTCATGGGTCGAACTAACCTTTTATCTCAAGGTTTTGTCCGGTCAATTCATTGATTTGGCCAACCAGTGCACGGAAATTAAATGGTTTGCCCATATAGCCGTTACAGCCTGCTTCCTCGGCGAGGGCGCGATGCTTGGCCCCGGTGCGTGAGGTCACCATAATCACCGGCAGGTGCCCGTATCGGCTCGATTCGCGAATTTCCCGCAGCGTCTGGATGCCGTCTTTAACGGGCATCTCCACGTCCAGCAGAATGATGTTCGGCAGCCGATCCGTGCTGTTAAGCCACTCGATCGCAAGCGCGCCGTTCTCGGCCGTCTCGGTCTCCGCACCTACGCCACCCAGCTGGCTCGTCGCGACCATTCGCTGGGTACGGGAGTCATCAACGACCAGTGCAAAGACGCCATCTACCACTTCCTGCGGCGCCGGGGGTACCGGTTCTGCGGGCTCTGCTACAGCCACAGCGGGCTCAGTCTGCCCACCGAGTGATTGCATGGCAACTGCCTGCTGCTCAAGCAACGCCTCGGCGCTGGCGTTATTGCGACTGGCCTGAGCGATGAGTTCCGCAAGACCATCCAGCTCTCCCTGCAATGCCGGGTTCTGCTCTGCGTAGATAAGACTCCGCAGTGTGCCCAGTCGCGCCTCGATGGCGACAAACAGGTCGGTTGTTGCTGCGCGCAGATCCGTTTCCTGGGCTGTAAGCGCCTGCATCTCGCCGAGTTCGGCCGGCGCCGCAGATTCATCCGCCATAGGCTCAGGCACCGGGGGTGCTTCTGGCGACGCTGTATCCGCCTCCTCCGGCAATTCGAGAGCTTCCTCCACGACAACAGCGGCCTCAGCGCTATGCTCTTCGGGCATCGCCGCATAAGGGAAGACATTGCCGATATCACAGCGATTGGCTTTGATAGCCGCAACACCCTGGGCAGCGGCTTCCTGCCAGGCGCGCATTATCCTGAAGTAATCCGGGGCCAGGTCGCCGGTGGGGGCGGGCAGGCCTTCAAACAGAATTTCGTAGTTCTCCATCAAAGTGCCGAACCCGGCAAGGCCAACACCATTGGAGATGCCCTTCAAAGTATGCAGAATGCGGGCGATTTCCGCTGTGGGTGCGTCGCCGTCAAGCTCGGCCTCCCAGGCGTTCAGTATCTGCGCCAGCGCGGCCACTTCGGAGGTACCCTCCTCCGCAAACGCGTCGAGGAAATTTTCCAGTACATTGGCGCCTTCGGGGGCGCGCGGAATAAAGGACAGATGCGCCGGTATGCACCAGGCAGCATCCTGAGGTGCCGCAGCCGCGACTGCAGGCTGTTGTGGTTCCGGCTCCGGTTCTGGCTTCGCAACAAACGTGGGTTCAGGCGCAGTCTCTACAGCGGATGACTCAGCTGCAGGCTCTGCCGCCGCCAAATCATCGCCGCCGTCGAACTCGTCAAACAGGGCATCGATATCGGTATCTTCTTGCCCTGGTTCCCAACCACTGGGCGCGAGATCGGCATCGAGATCGTCGTCGAGAATGCTCTCTTCAAATACATTGTTATCGACAGCGCGCAACACCGGCGGGGTATCGATTTCAATAACCCCCCTCTCCCCACTTTCGCGGAACAGGTTGTTACAGATCTCGCCGCTGTCCATCCAGCACAGACGCAGGAAAATGGCGTCGCGCTGCGTGTCGGTCAATTCGGCGAGACTGGCAGGGATGGCAGTGAAGATATCCATCACCCGGGCATAGTCCTGCTGCTGGGCCAGGTTGGCACTGGATTCGTCCGTGGCCATGGAGAAATCCGCGTAGACCGAGTCTGCCGGGCGGCCCATGGCCACCAGTCGTGCTCCCAGGGCCATGTTGAGCTCTTCCATCAGCGGTGCAATCAGCGGCGTGACCGCCGCCAAAATGCTCTCGCCCAACTCGGCCACTTCCTGAATTTCTTCGGGCAGGTCTACCGGCTCGTCGGGCTCTACATCAACCACCGGCTCCATGGCGACCAGTTCCAGGCCTCCAATATCACCCTGTGCTTCACCTAATTCACCGCCGGCAACGAGGTAGTCATCAAAGGCCTCGTCATCGACAGGCGCCGGATTCTCGGCAATATAGTCCTCTACTGAATCGGCTGCAGGCTCTGTCTCCGTAGCGGCTGACTCGACCTCATCTACCTGCTCCACGGCGGATTCAGTGACTTGCACCGCGGGGGCCAGCGTCTCAGGTTCAGTGGCAGCGGGTGCTGCCTCAACAGGCTCGGTCACATTTACGGGCGCCACAGCCTCGACAGGCTCTGCTGCCACAGGCGCCGGTGCCGCGTCGACTTGATCGCCGCGCTTGACGCGTTTGACCTTCAGATAGGTTTCACCGATATCATCGTCATCTTCCAGACCGAGAATATCGTCACCATCCTGTACATCGATCTTGCCCTCAAACACCCCCACGTCCCCGTCGCGGGAGAAATCAAGGGCCATAACCTCTTCAATCTCGAGGTCTTCACTCAGGCTCTCATCCATCGAGTCGCGGTAGATATCGCTGGACGCTCCGTCCGAGGACATGACCACTTCCTCGCCGACGTAGGCGTCAAACGAATCGGCGCCATCCTTGCCACGCTGCATTGGACGCGCAGCAATCTCAGCCTCAAATGCGCTGAGAGACATATCCACGGGGTCCTGGCGATCGACGACAAACAGCTTCTCAGTCGGCTCGTCTTTGTCGAGCTCGTCCATCAACCAGAGGACCATCGCCTCCTGAGCGCTGTCCAGGCCATCCGCCGCATCCTGCGACCCGACTTTGTTCTCATCAGTATGCACGTTGCTTCTCCTTCCGCGCAGCGGCCGGGTTAGTGGCCCAGAGGCTCAACAACCGAGCTATCGGATGCGCTTGCCGATGCCTGATCGTCTATCTGGGGAAGCGTGCCAGCGAGATCTTCACCGGCGCCACTGGCCATCCGGAAACAGCGGTCTGTGAGCTCACGTGTGCGGGTAACATCGAAGCTGGTGCCATCTTTGTACGAAGCCACCAGCACGGGAAGTTCATTAACGACATCGTCCATCAACAGTTTCAGGCTTTCACCGACTTCGAGGTCGCCATCGAGGACGCGGTCTAGCATGTCCTGTACCGCCCAGCCCAACTCACCGAGAATGTTCGCACCGACTGCGCGCCCATTACCTTTGAACGTATGGAAGTGCCGGCGAATATCGCGCAGTACGTCCTGATCGTCGGGCGTTTCCAGCCAACGCGGGGTGAGCGTGGAAATTTCCGCGACAATCTCCTCGGATTCCTCGATAAATACCTCGCGAAACTCCGGCGGAATATCTGCGTCTTCCACATAGTTCTTGGGCTCGGCCCAGCTGCCTTCGACAACCTCGGCTCCAGATGACAGCTTGGCCGCAAATTCGTCGAGTTCGGCAGCGCGCTGACGAGCAATCGCAAGCATGTGCTCGGTATCATCCAGCGGGTCAATCACCGAACGCTGCAGGTGCAGCTCAAGCTGGGCAAAAGCCTCGGCAAAGCAGCGGAAGGCGTCATCTTCACGCACCTCACCGGCTTTGCTGGCGGCGCGCAGCCACCCGGAGCAGCGGTCGATGATGCTTGCCTCTTCTTCCATACCCGCAAATCCCAGTGCGCCGGCGATCTCGTCCAGCAATTCCAGGGACAGGTCTATCGCCTTGCGATCGGGCAGGGTTTCCTGCTCATTGAGGAAGACTCTGGAGAGCTCCAATAAGCGATCGACGTCCGCCTCACCGGCGTCGGCCTGGCGCACTGCCTCGCGCAGTTCTTCATAGCCCTGATCGGTCTTGTTAAGGTGTCGATTCAGGGCGACCGTGAGGCGCAGCAATGCCGCGTCATCCTTGGGTTTGCGCGCCAGGGCACTGGCCAGTTCCTTGCGGCGCAGGATCTGGTGCATGTAGTTTTCCACCAGTCCCATGTGATTGAAGGTGGCAGCGACGACACTTTCGCGCAGCTCAAATTCACGACTGGAGAACGAACTGCCCAGGCCGTGCTCCAACTTGTGCTCGATATCCAGTTTAACGTCGACAATACCGCGAATAATGTCGCTGATTGCCTGGGTAAGCTGTTCCGGTGATTCGTTGAAATCGCCGCGATACAGCTTCTCGAGACGCCCCTGCACACCGTGCAGTGAGTCTGCATGGACCATCTGGCCGGCTGCTTCAAGGCGGTATTGGGTGGCCTCAATGCCCACCAGAGCAGTGTTATCCAGTTCACGGCCGTCGCCACGCTTGGCTTCCTCGGCGAGATCGTGGGTATTCAGGTGGTCGACCACCGTATTGAGCTGATCCAGCGCCGAACTCAACGCCGTCACCAGCGCATCGGCATGAATCAGGTTGCCATTAGCATCGCTTAGCGTGTTCTCGGAAATACCAAAAATGCCGCGAATTCGACCGATATGTACCGGCCGCGCCTTGCAGGCAGCAATGTAGTACAGCATCTGTTGCAGCGTCGCCTGGTAATCCATGTTGGGGTCGATAGCCGCGCCATTCTCGCGGGCATACTTGATCGTAAAGGCGCCGGTCTTGAAAATCTGGGCAATGCATTCGTCGGGCACAATCAGGCCACCAGCAACGCCCTCACAAATGCCGATCATCGTCAGCCAGAAGCGCTCCGGCTCGGTGCCGACAAAAAGGGTTTGCATGCGGCGGGAAATCCGCGCCACCGTCTTCATGCTTTCCTTCACATTTTTGCGGCGCAGGGCCATCTTGGCCATTTCCAGGTACAGGGCCAGCATGACGTTGGCGCGCTCGCGAATTTCCTCGTCCGCAGCGGGCTGTCCGCCCACGGTAATACCTGCATTTTCAGGTATTTCCATGTGGAAGAAGTAGGCCGGCGGACGGGGACGTTCGCCCAGCCAGCGGCGCATATCATTCACGTGTTGTTCGAGTCCCTGACCGGAGTCTGCGCGGGCGTTCTGGGCGTGGGCAAAGTAGGCAGGTAATACCTTGAGCGCCTGCATAAGGCCACCCATGGTGAGCTTGCGCCGCTCTCCGGTGACCTTGTCCTTGTACAGGTAGTTGAGGCTGCGCTCCATCTCCAGCGTGAGCATTTCCCCCTTGCGCATACCCAATGCCCGCAGGGTGGAGGTAATCTGGTGCACGGCCCACATGCATTGCAGGAGCGGGCGCTTGTTGGACGGGTCATTGCTGTAGTCCACCAGGGACGCCTCAGCATTCTCCGCCTGCTTATTCATCAGGCCGACGACCCATTTTAGGGCTACGATGTCAGTTTTGCTGGCCACTACCAAACCTCCGGTTTTCCTTTTTTTTTGCGGACTATGGGCCGCTTATCTTTATAGGTACTGCTGGTGCACGCGGGCTTCAGGCTTTTTTAGACTGAGGCAATTTTTCGCTGTCGGGTATGGGTGTAAATCAACCGACGGAGCACACTCTCCGGCGGAATCTTGGTCACGTGAGCGGTAGCGCCGCGGGCCTGCCCCTTGGCAATATCAAAAATACCATCCGAGGAAGACAGCATAACCACAGGGGTATCGCGGGTGGCTTCTGCGTTTCGGATCAGGGTACAGGTTTGATACCCGTCCAGCTCTGGCATGGTGATATCCAGGAAAATCAGGTCGGGTTTGAAGCGACGCAGCATGCCCAGAGCCTTGTAGCCGTCCTCGGCGGACTCTACCTCGCAGCCCATTCCCTTCAGCGTGTGGGACATCATCATCCTGATGGTCTTGGCGTCATCAACAATGGCGATTTTTACGCCGCTGATGTCCATTTCTTCAGTTTGTTCGCTCATTTTTGCCCTCAGTTTTATTCGTTACTGTGAGTCAGATACATGGGTTGTCGTCACAGTATTGAGAGAGGGGGCGCTCCCAGCAACAAAAATCTGCAGTTTTCTCCAGAAAGGAGCAGTTTCTGTGATGCACTCCACATCCCCCCTGAAAAGAGGCCCAGGCACAAGATGTTGTGGTATTGAGTGAAATGCCCGGTGGGGCTATTCGACGGGAAACATATAGTTTCTGAAAGGCTCCAGATGACCGGGCTGAAAGTCCTGCAACTCGTAGATATTAAACTTGTGCATCAGCGTCAGACAGCGCTGAAACGCCTTGTCGGCGTCGTAGGCTGAGGGGGCAATCCCGTATTCATCGGTCAATTGCGCAAAAATCAGCGATGCAATCTCGCGCCGGGCCTGGTCCTGCCGATACATGCTGGCATTCACAGGGGATGACACCACCGGCGAGCCGTAGATCAGGAATGCCTCCCAGCGGCTCACATCCTGCGCCTCATCCATTTGCGCCAGCAAAAACGACACCATATTCCTCAAATCCAGTGGCGGCGGCAGAATGTCCTTCTGCAGCCACTTGCGCACTTCCGTCTCGCGCCAGCAGCTATTAATGCCCAACACGGCCAGCACCCGCCCCTCCGCCTGCGCCGGAACGACGCCAGAGAGATCCCAGAGCATATTCAACCGGGCGGAAAACCCCAGGCTGGCGGGCAGTGCCTCCTGGGCCAACTGTTCGAACTGGGACGCCAGCTCTTCCGGCGATCGCTGGGAGCGGGCCGGCGCCCGGGGGCTGGGTGGGTCTTGGATTCGTGGGGCATGCTCATGCTTCCTGCAAAATTTGTTTTAGCCGCTTTTGATAAGTAGGCGTAGAGACCCCCATGATTCTGGCGCGGTCGGCGACGCTGATCTCATCGCACTGCTGCAGTACCAATCCCAGCAGCAATTCCTCGGCAAACTGTTGGGGCACATGCTCGCCTGGCACCGCTTCGAGAATCCACTGACGCACCAGGCTGCGCGAATCCTCCCATAGCAAACTGGTCTCACGCTCTCGCTCTCGCGCCTCAATTTTCGGCATCCAGCGGCCAATATTGCGCGTGCGGGTCTGGAGAAACTGCGCCGTTCCACGGGTGTCACCGCCAAAGCGCTCCAGTGCCGCCAGCACGATTTCATCGTCAAGCCAGGCACCGAGTGGCCGAATCACCCCGTGCTCGAGACTGCTCGCCAGGGCCTTGGCCAGTGCGGCTCGCATCTCCTCCAGCGCAGATGGCGCATACTCCTCCGGCTCTGCCGCGGATTCTTCCTGCAGCACTTCCAGGAAAGGCCTGGGAGCCCCGCTGACCGCACTGCCATCAGCGCTGATGCCCGCGAAGACACCGAGGTCCACCGGGGTGACCCATTCATTCTCAGTGCGCCCCAACGCCTCTCGAACCATGTCGCGCATTTCGCTGATATTACCCGGCCAGCGGTACTGCTGCAGGGCCTGCTCGGCATCTGCCGTAAAGCCCAGTACCCGCCGATCCAGATGTTCAGCTTCCTGCTCGAGAATTTTGTGCGCCCATCGCAGCACGGCACGACCCCGGTCGCGCAAGGGCGGCACCTGGATGGGATAACCCGCAAACACCCCCGCCAGGCGTTCATCCAGCTCGCCGCGGTGCACCAGGGCCTCGAGACTCTCGGGAAAAAGGCCCACATAGCGTGCCTGGGGCAGGTAGTGACTGCCCCGCTCGCCCGTCAACGTCCGGGTAGACAGAATACGAGCCAGGCGACCCTGGGTCTCGGCGTGAAGTAAATGAGGCGACTTGAATACCAGCGTACGGCCCGCGCTGGCCTCCAGTGCCTGGACAATATTACGCAGAGCGTCCGCCCTGCTGCGATAGGCGCGACAATCGAGCCAAAGGATATCCGCGGCGGCGCCACCTGCTTCGGTATTGATCACCTGGGCGACGTACATTTTGCCTGTGCCGCGGGCACCGATAACCGCCACGGGCATATCTACGCCGGCCAGGAACACAGCCTGGTCTATCGCGCCTTCCATGTTATCGAGCACATAGCCCTCGATGCCCTTCTCCATTTCTCTGGCCAGGGGCTTGTCTTCAGCAGCTTCGTCCACCATGGAAGCCGGACCCAACTTGCCGCCCAGAGTGACGCCAAGATAGTGTTGGACCGAGGGCGAAGGTCGGAAGGCATCCACACAATCCGGCTCTGCCAGCAATGCGATACAACCCCAAGGTTGCCCCGCGCCGCGCAATGCCACCAGGGCCGCCCGCTGCTCCGGAAGCTCCAATATGTCGCGCCCCTGCAGCTGCACGGCACTCACGCCTCGCAGCACCCGCCGCAGCTGGGAGGGCAGCCGTGAAGAAGGCAGCTCGACCGCTCCCTCGCTGGCCTGGCGATAGGCGGCGCTGATACTGAGTTTGCCCGTGGCATCCCACTGTGCCAGGGCCGCCACATGCAGACCGCGCTGACTCACCAGCAGCGCCAGCACCCGGGCGACGGCCTCCTGGGCAGACATGGCTTCTACCTGCATGCCAACCAATCGGCGCAAGACCACAGTAGCATCTACATCAGGGCGGCGATCGGGGAATGCCCCGGCGGCATTCAATGCTCGCGCAGCCTGGCCTTGCTGATCCCAGGGACTGGCAAAGCGGATACGCTCCTCAGGTGTCGACTGGGCGTGAAGCAGGGCTCCGTTGGCCGCCAGCAAGGCATCCAATGAGCCCTGTTCCCGGCGCTGTTGGGCCAGGCCGATACTGGCCCGCGCCACCCTCGCCCCGGAGTTCATCTGTTCCAGCCGCTGGTGCAGGTGTGACAAAAGTGCCCGGCTGATATCCAGCGCACTTTCCGGTGTCAGCCCACGCAATAACAGGGTCAATGTGGCTCCCGCCGGCAGACCGAGCCAATCCTCATCCCGCAGCACCTGCTGCAGGCCGCTGCGCAAGTCCATCATCAGTCGCTCGGTTTCCACCGCCCCCCAACTGGGACTGAACTCGAGATGGTCGATACCGAGTACGGCAACCACATCATCGCCGGTAACTGACTCCAGTTCGAGCAGCGCATTATCCAGTTCCAGCTCGCGCAGAAACAGAAGCAGTGCAGGCTCTCCCGCAAACCACTCCGGGACCGCCATGCCACCGACGACGCATTCACTCTGCGTGCCACTGCCGACAATCATGGGAGACAATGCGGCGCCAGCCCCCGCTTCCAGAGCCTGGGTAACAACAGCCGTGCAGTTTGGAGAGACAATCAGGGCATCGCGCCAGTCGCGGCCTACTCTTTCCTCACCCGTGGGATTGGGCAACGCGCCTTCGATGGCCAACACCTGGCCGCTGGCACGGGAGATGACCACCAGTGTGGTATTCAGATCGGTCAGTTTTGTTGTTGTGTCCGACATGCCCGGCAGTATAGGGGAAACTCACCACCGGGAGATAGTTTCAGCCACTGGATGCTTTCATATTTGCGGTGCTATGCTCTGGGCCATTCCAGCGGGCAAACGAGAGCGAACTTGAACAAAACATACCTGGCGTGGGGAAGCTTCGCCATCATCGCAACCCTGTTCGCAGCGATTCAGTTTGCCCCTGCTCCCGCCGTTATTGTCCCCGCACAATTGCCAGTTAGTGAACGCGAACAGCACCGCACGCTCAATTTTGAGGGCATCCACAACTTCCGCGACCTGGGTGGCTATCGCACCGAAGATGGCCGCACCGTGCGCTGGGGAAAACTCTATCGCTCCGCCAATTTTCATACGGCCAGCAGAGCCGATCGGCAAGTACTGAGCGATCTCGGCATCAGCAAGATTATCGATTTTCGCTCATCCGCCGAAAAAAAACAGGAGCCCAATAAGTTCCCCGAACTTCCGCCGTTTGCCGTCGTGGAAATTCCCACACTGGATGGTGGCGACAATGATGTCGCCACGGAAATCATGGCGCGCATTGAAGACGGCAACATGGCTGACCTCGATCCGAATGCCTTTATGATCGCGGCGAACCGTCAGTTCGCATACACCTTCACGCCACAATTTAACCAGTTTATTGACGAAGTAGGCGACAGCGGCGACGGTGCGGTAGTGTGGCATTGTAGTGCCGGCAAGGACCGCACCGGTTACGCAGCCGCCATCCTGTTGCGCATTCTCGGCGTGCCGATGGCCTCGATTAGCGAAGACTATATGCTCAGCAACGACTATGCTCTGGAGGGGCGACAGGGAATGCTCCGAGTATTGCGGCTGTTCAAAGGTGATGAAGCCGCCGACAAGATCGCCGTATTGTTGGGCGTTCAGCCAAACTGGCTGGAAGCCGCGTTTGCAGAAATAGACGCCCGTTGGGGCAGTTTCGACAACTATGTATCCCAGGGCCTGGGATTATCGACCGAGCAGGTAGAGGCCCTCAGGAACAGCCTACTGGAGTAGCCATGGACGCAGCCTGGGTTAACACTGCAATCGCTGTAGGCGTTGCCCTGTTTTACGTGGCGGCACTGGTGTCCGCTATTGAGGCCATACTGCAATCCCGCACACCCCAGGGCGCCATTGCCTGGGCTATTTCACTCCTGAGCTTTCCCTTTATCACTGTACCGCTGTACCTGATTTTCGGTCGCAGCCGGTTCGCAGGCTATCAAGAGAAACGCGATCGCATGGAGCGCGAATCACTGGAACTCATCCAACGTACCAGCGGCAACGTCCAGGAATTCGTGCTCCCGGTTACCGGTCGTGACCCCCTCTACACCAGCTTATTCAACCTCGCCAGAATGCCTGCCACCCGCGGCAATCAGGTTGATTTATTAATCGACGGCAATGCCACCTTTGACGATATCAGCCGGGGATTGGAGCAGGCCCAGGACTATATTCTCTTTCAGTTCTACATTATTCGCGACGATGAACTCGGCCGCAGACTGGGGCGCATTCTTGCGGACAAGGCCCGGGCTGGCGTCGAAGTATTTCTCACCTATGACGAGATCGGCAGTCGTCAATTCCAGCGCTCAAGGCTCTGCAAGCAACTGCATATGAGCGGTGTAAGGGTCGCCCCTTTCAACACCACCCAGGGCCGCAGAAATCGCTTTCAACTCAACTTCCGCAATCACCGCAAGGTCGTCGTGGTCGACGGCAAACAGGCATGGATCGGCGGTCACAATGTGGGAATCGAATACCTGGGCTTGAGCAAACGTTTCGGTCATTGGCGCGATACCCATGTGCGTTTTCAGGGCCCGGCGGTGATCGGCGCCGAGCAGGCCTTTGCCACGGATTGGCTGTGGGCGACCGGCGAGGATCTCGAAATCAGCTGGGACTTTAACAGCAGCGCTGAAGGATCCAGCACCGTGCTGGTGTTTCCCTCGGACCCCGCCAGTGAATACGAAGAAGCCGGACTGATGTTTCACCAGGCCATCGTCGCCGCCCAGCACCGGATCTGGATTGCCAGCCCGTATTTTGTGCCCGATCGCGGCATTATTTCCGCGCTGCAACTGGCAGCTTTGCGCGGCGTCGACGTCCGCGTGCTGATTCCGGACGAGCCGGACGGCCCGATGGTAGCCATGGCCAACTGGTCATTCACGCGCGAGCTATTGGCCGCCGGCGTCAAGATCTATCGCTACCAGGGCGGCTTTATGCACCAGAAAGTGTTGCTGATGGACGATCAACTGGCCGGCGTTGGCACGGCAAATTTCGACAACCGCTCGTTCCGCCTGAATTTCGAAATCACGGTGCTGGTTAACGATGTGTTCTTCGCTCGGAAGGTCGAGGACATGCTCAATACCGACCTCGGGCGCAGCCGCGAGGTCAGCCTGGACGAGTTCGACAATAAACCCGCCTGGTTTACGGTGGCCATGGCCACCGCGCGCTTGTTTGCACCCGTGCTGTAGCGAGGTGGGGCGCTACTCGCTAACGCCCATAATGAAGATGATAAGCAACGCCGGTGGCACCACGTACCGGATCAGGAAGCGCCACAGGGTGTAAGCCCAGCCCGCGATCGGCGCGAGTTCATCCTGGGTCACCTCCCGAGTCACAGCCCAGCCGGCGAATACAGCGATCAACAGACCACCCAGTGGCAGCAGGATCTGGTTGGAGAAGTAATCCATGATGTCGTTGAAGTTCAGGCCGCCCATGGAGACGTCACCAATGACGTTGTAGGACATCAGGCTGACAATACTGAACACCGCGATGCTGCCCACCACGATGAGCGCACTGCGATGCCGGGGAATACCGAACCGTTCTTCGGCCCAGTGATTCACTGCTTCAACCAGGCCGACCATGGAGGTAATACCGGCTACCGACAACATCAGGAAGAACATGACCGCAAACACATAGCCGCCGGGCATTTGCGCAAAGGCCACCGGCAGGGTCTGGAATATCAGTCCTGCGCCGGCCGCTGGATCCAGGCCGTTGTTAAACACGGCAGGGAAGATCACCAGACCCGCCAACAGGGCAACCAGAGTGTCGGCAAATACGATGATCAGTACCGATTGGGAAATAGAGATAGACCGCGGCAGATACGAGCCGTAAGTCATCATACCGCCCATGCCCACACCGATAGAGAAGAACGCCTGGCCAATGGCAGCCAACACCGTCGCGGCACCAATCTTGCTGAAATCAGGCGTAAACAGCCAGTCGATCGCCTCCGCAAAACCGCCGTTGAAGTAGTTAAACACTGCCAGCCCCAACAGCAGCATGAACATGAGGGGCATCATGATATTAACGGCTCGCTCAATCCCCTGTTTGACCCCGGAATAAATAATCAAACCGGTAATGGCAAGACCGATCAGCGTCCAGAACAACATACCAACGTTGTCCTGCAGGACACCACTGAAGGTGGCTTGCGCGGCCGCGGCGTCCACACCCGCGAAGCCGGTGGTCAGTGCCTTGAACAGATACCACAGTACCCAGCCGACCACGCCGGCGTAGACAATTTCAATGGTATAGGCCGCCAGCAAGCCCATGGCGCCGACGATCTTCCAACTGGGAGAACGCTTGTTCTCAATCGCGACATTGGCCATTGAGGCCGGGGGGCTGGCCTGGCCGCGGCGACCGATTAACAGCTCCGCCATGAGTACGGGTACGCCGATCAGAATCGCGCAGCCCAGATAAATAATGACAAATGCACCACCGCCGTTTTCGCCGGTGACATAGGGGAAACGCCAAATATTTCCCAGGCCCACGGCAAAACCAACCGATGCCATGAGAAATGCAAAACGTGATGACCAGTGCGCGCCGCCGGCTGCAGCCATGGTGTGTTCTCCGAAAAATTGTTATTGGGCGCAGTCTACACACACGCCCTTGGCCTTACAAAGGGGCCCTAGGCCGCAACAGGTGCGGTGGCGTCTTCCAGCCAGGCCAGTACATCCCCCTCCAGACGAGGGGCGATCAGGGTAAATACCTGTTGATGATAGCGATTCAACCAATCCAGCTCTTCAACTGTCAGCAGGGAGACATCGAGCAGACGACGATCAAACGGCACCATCGTCAGTGCTTCGAAGCCCAACATAGGAACTTCGGTGTCTGCGTCTACGGGCTGCACAACCACCAGGTTTTCACAGCGAATACCATAGGCATTATCGCGATAGTAACCGGGCTCGTTGCTGAGGATCATGCCAGGCTGCAGCGGGAATGGGTTGTGCGCCTTGGCGATGCGTTGCGGCCCTTCGTGCACGCTGAGATAAGCGCCCACTCCGTGACCGGTACCATGATCAAAATCATGGCCTTCACGCCACAGGAACTGGCGCGCCAGCGCGTCCAGGTGGGTGCCGGTAGTACCGCGCGGGAAGCGTGCCTGATCGAGCGCAATATGGCCCTTGAGCACCAGGGTAAACATACGCCGCACTTCGGGACCGGGGTCGCCAATAGCCACCGTGCGGGTAATATCGGTCGTGCCATCCAGGTACTGGCCACCGCTGTCGACCAGGTACACAGAGTCTGGTGTCAGACGTCCGGGCTGCTCCACGTTCTGATGGTTATAGTGGCACATCGCGGCATTACCACCTGCGGCGGATATCGTGTCAAACGAAGGTCCGCGATAGTGTTCTCCCTGCTCCCTGAAGCTGCCCAGTTTGTCAGCCAGTACTGCCTCATCGTGCAGGTTACCGGCGGCAACCTCAGCGTCCAGCCACTGCAGAAACTGAATTTCAGCGACGGCGTCGCGCAGGTGTGCCTGCCTCGCGCCTTCAATTTCGACCGAATTCTTACTCGCCTTGGGCATGAGCACCGGGTCTTCTGCGGCGACCAGTTCGGCACCGCCGCGCGCCAGGCACAATTGCGTCCAGGCATTGGCGCTGTCCGGGTCTGCAAGTACGCGCATCCCGGCGCAGCCAAGCAGCGCTGCCTCGGCATCGCTTTCCGGTAAAAATGTGACGCCTGTGCCAACGTGTTGCTCCCACCCGTCGGGGACGCGGCCAGGCTCGGCAAACACCTGGCATGTGCCATCGACCGCAAGCAGCGCAAAGCTCTGCAATATCGGCAGGCAGGGAATGTCCGTGCCCCGCAGGTTGAGCAGCCAGCTCACCGAGTCGGGGGCAAAAATCAGCGCAGCATCAGCACCTTTGACGCGTACCAGTTCAGCGATATCCGAGCGCTTCTGGGCGCTGCTGGCGCCGGTATAGGCCTCGTCGAGCATGACTGCGGGGCTGATAGCGGCTGCAGGACGATCCTGCCAGCAGCGGTCGACGATATTGTCAGCATCCGCCATCAGCGTAATACCCTTGGCAGCCAAATGCTGATCACTCTGCTGATACCATGCCAGCGTATGCAGGCGCGGGTCACAGGCAACCTGGCTGCCTTCACCGAGGACAGTGGTCAGCCAAGCCACAGGGGGTTCTTCAATCAGGTGATGGTATTCAAACAGGTCAGGATCGACCTCATTGCGCACCTGCACGGTGTAGCGGCCATCGACGAATATCGCGGCGCGTTCGGCAAGCACCACAATAGCGCCGGCAGAACCGGTAAAACCGGCCATCCACAGCATGCGCTCATTGTGCTCGGGGAGGTACTCACCCAGGTATTCATCGGCCCTGGGGATCACTAGTGCATCGTAGCCGCGCTCACTCATCAGGGAGCGAACCGCGGCCAGACGATCGGCAATCAAAGACATTTGGGAATTCCGGGAAAAATGTGCCGCGATTCTACCCGAAATGGGTGGACATTACTCCTCGTAGAGGTCGAAATCGGCCTTGGAGATACCGCAGTCAGGGCACTCCCAATCCTCGGGAATATCTTCAAACCGCGTGCCCGGGGCAATGCCATCATCTGGCAGGCCTTCGGCCTCATCGTAGATAAAACCGCAGATCACGCATTCGTATTTTTTGTAGTCGCTGTCGCTCATGGTCAGTCTCCCTGTTGTTATCGATCAGTGTGGTTGATTCAGCTGAGCCCGATTATAGAGACTGACAGACACACTGGCGAAAAATACGGCTCAAGCTAGTGAACCAGTAATTACAAAGCACCGGTCAGCTTGACCCGGAAGTTCTGGCCCTCGGGGGTCGCCACCAGTTGCAGCGACTGCTGCAGCATACGGTCATCAAGGCCCGGGCCGCTCAGCAATACATCGACGCTGTACTGGTTTCCCTCTAACGCCAGTCCGCCCTCGGCGACCAGGTCACCCGAGAGCGTGATCACTTCGCCGGCAATGTTGCCGTTTTCGCTCGATGTAAGCTCAAGGGCATAGTCGCCGAGAGGCCGAATCGCGCCCGAGGCTCGCCAACCGGCCTGCTGCCAGACCAGGCGACCTTCCGCCGCCACCGGCACCCCGCCCGGACGCTGAGCCGTGATGCCTGCAACGACACCAGACCGGCCAATTCGAGGGGCAATACCTGCTTGACCAGTTCTGCCGGCAGGCGTACGTCGACGGCATTGAGATCGATGTCTTCGGCGCCGCGCACCAACAGTTGCGCATTCAGGTACTGCTGGCCCCATTGGCTGCGCAGCTCAACACGCGGCGCCAACAGCAGCAGCGACCAGGGTTTGATCCGCCACTCCAACTGCCCCAACTGCAGTGCACCCACCTGGGTACTCACAACGGCACGGCTTGCAGTGCCGTGCCACAGGCTGCCATTGACGCCCTGAAGCTGGGCCTGTCCGGCGGGAATAAACACGGTGACCAGTCGCGCTGGCGCCAACACCAGCAGACACACCAACAGAAACAGGGCTGCAACCAGCCCGAACTTAAAACGTTGCATGATTATCCCGCCTGCGCCAGCCGAACCGTGGCGTTGACACGACCACTGCCACCACCAGGCGTTATCGAGGCTTCCTGAATCAGCAGGCTTTCGCGATATTCCATCTGGTGCAACCAGGCCAGCAGGTCGTCAAAGGCGACAGCTTCAAGCCGCACCTGCACCTCGCCCCGGGAATTGGGTTGCAGGCGCGCTACCTGCAGCCCCAGCGCACCGGTGGTGCGGTTGATGACTGCCGTGAGATTACGGCGATTCTGTTTACCGGCACCGGACTCACGCAACTGCAAAATCTGCGACGCCATAACGTCCACGCGTTGCAGTGACTCCGACAGCGCCCTGTTCTGGCGCTCCATTTCGGCCCGCGCACCCGCGATGGGCGCCACCGCCAACAGGTAGATCATGTAGAGCGCCAGGGCCACCCCCAGCACCACCACACTGAGCTGCTCACGCTGTGTCAGCCCTTCGTACCAGTCCTTCACGATCTATCCCTCACTCGCAGCCGGGCGCGGACCCGCTCACCCTGGGCGCTAGAGTTCTCCATTATCGCTTCCAGTCCTGTTTCGTTAATACCCTCGCGCACCTGCTCCACTTCGCCGTAATCGGCGGCGACGATGTTGAGGCGCATTTCATCGGATTTGGCGTTGTAGTTGATACTGACAATGTCCGTGCTCTTGCGGGTGCTCACCACTCGCCCAACGCGCTCCATCAGGCTGGCGAAGCCGCTGACCGCGCCGCTACCGGTCAGTCCATTGAGCTGATTGCGCAGCTGCTTCTCGACGTCAGATATGGCGCCGCGGGGAATCACCTGACGGAAGCTCGCCTCGCGGGCACCGCGCAGCGCCAGGTTCTGCTCCTTGAGCTGCCGGTAATCGAGACCGGTCGCCACCAGATGCAGTGCCAGTGCGCAGCCAAACAACGCCGCCGCTACCCGCGACTGACGCCACCAGCGCTGCAGGGGCAAACGCCTTGCGTAGTCGCCCTGGCGTAGATTGAGCGCAGGCTCAGGGGCGTCCGTCAGCATCATTGCCGCATACAGGTCACCGCGCCGCCACTGCGCTTTGCTGCGCAACGACGCGGGCAATAATTCGATATCGCTGTCCTGCTGCTGGCCGTAAATGACCACCGCTCCAGGCTCAGTCGTATCCGCCAAGGCAGCCGCCAGTAGCGCGGGAACCATGACGCGTTCAACCGAAAATCCTTCACAGCGCCCGGTACGCACGATGGCGCTGTCATCTTCCAATACCAGACACCACTCGTTCGCTTGCCAGGGGAGCAACAGCGGTTCCGGTATCCACTGACCAACGTCTGGCAGGCCGGACAACAGGGCCTCGTACTCACGCATATGGTCATCGCTACAGACAGCGACGGCGTATTCCAGGGGCGCGACCTCGCTACTGGCAAAGTGCAGATCATCGACGTCCTCTGCCAGTTCCTCCTCCAACATAAAAGGCAAGGACTTGGCGAAGTGGCGTTTTTCAGGCGCGGTAATCGTCAGGGGTAACAGGCGCACATCTTCACCCGGGACGGCGAAGATCGGCACCTGCCGGCGCTCCGCCACGGCTGCGCGCAGGGCGGCGAGCTCGGTCTCGTGACCCAGGCTGCGGGCACCCTCGGTGGCACCCGGCGGGTACCAGGCCGGTTCGCCGTCGATCCTGCGGATTATCGCTGTATTCTGCAAGGTGGTTCCTACTCCCGGGAATGGTCGGCGCTACAGGCCGCCGGTTGATCTTTGTACAACGTTGATCTGGCGGTTAACGCGCTCGAGTACACTGTACATTTGCGTTCGACGGTCGGCAACTTCCACCGTGGCGCGCAGCAGAAACCAGGAGGAGAATTCCGTGACCATGGCGCGCGCCTCGGTCATGTTCTCAGCCCGGTCTACCAGCATCGGGTGGTTGAAAAAATCTTCCTTGTCGCTGAACCCGGTTTCCTCCCGGAACTGGACAATGCTCTGGGCATCAAACTCACTGAGCGGCTCCAGGCTGTTGTCCGGGCCCAATGATCGCAACACCATGGCCGGTGCGGTGTGGATATTCAGGAGCGCCGGCTGCGTTGGCCATACTGTCACCCAGGGCGCGAGCGCTGTATACAATTCGGGGCTGACGCCGCGCACTGCGCGCAGCTCACTGGCGCTCATCATCGGCCGGTTGGCGGCCCGATAGGCCGGAACTAACCCGGAGTAAAAGTCATCTTCCGCCCCGTCAGGACGCACATTGCTATCGCCATCCAGCCAGTCGCCAATAGCGCGCGCAATCGCAATGGCTTCGAACTCGCCCACATTTTCCACACCCACAGCCAACACCAGCCGCACGAACTGCTTCTGGCTGGCAGTCAGGGGCCGCTGGCCTTCACGCTCCGGGGCACGTTCACTCAGTGAATTGAGATTGAAACGCCCCTGTAAGTCTTCCAACTCACCGACCAGCCAACCGCCCTCTTCCAGCGGATAAGGCTGTGCTTCCCGCGCCCAGACCTCACCGAGATCATCGCGGTTTAATTGCGCTTCGCGGTCGGCATCATCATCTGCCAGCAGAGCCAGCGTCGCCAGCCCCTCGGCACCGAGCAGATAGGCCCGGGACTGGGCCATGACAAAGGTATTTGAGCCCTGGGTGTAAAGGCGGTCGAAATCTCGCGTCATGGCGACAATCAGCACCGCGCACAAGGCAAAAACCAACAGCGCCAGGACCAGCGCTGCACCCTGTTGCTGACGAGGACTAGAGCGGCGGCAGGACATACAGCCTTCTCATTTCACCCCAGTCTTCGAGTTCCAGGCGCACTTCCAGCGCAAGTGGCGGCTCTATCAGGCTGCCCGGCGTCGATGGATCGGCGACCCAATTTTCAGGCCAGTTGCGGGTCTCTATCTGGGTGCCTCTGACACCGCCCTGCAGCGCCGCTTCCGACTCCAGGAACAACACACTCACTGACGCCACACCTTCAAGCAGTCGAGCCGACTGCGGCTCGGTATCATCGGCACGGTCCAGCACCGGGTAGGCATCGCGCCACAGCACGTCATTCTCCAGGCGATAATTCACCCGCTGTACTTCGCTGCGCGGCGCGCCAATGGGGTTGTGCCATCCACCGCGGCTAAAGCTCAGCGGAAATCGGGCCGCGGGTCCTCCCACCAGCGCCGATTCGAGCTCACCAAATTCATCGCGCACCGGGCGCTCTACAAAGTGCTCAAGATCCCGACTGAGAATCATCCAGGCGCGATTGATCTCATAGCCGCGCCGGGCGGCATCTTCATTGGCCTCAGCACCGAGCATCACGGTGGACAGGCTGGAATAGGCAATGGTCGACACGAAGGCGGTAATCGCGAGGGCAATCAGCACTTCGACCAGCGTAAATCCACGTGCCTTATTCACCGCCAGCCTCCCCCTCGGGGTTTTGCAGCGATGTCAAATCGCCGCTGAGAAACGCCACCAGCGTAAACAGCGGCTCATCGGCGCCGTTCTCATCGAGGGCGACATCAATTTCGACGCGATAAAAATCCGGCACCTCGGTATCAGCACTCTCCAGCCACCAGTACCACTCGCGGCCCGCCAATTCTTCGGAGCCACTCTCCTTGCCCTTGAACAATTCCTGTCTGGCCCGCGACAGCAGGCGCAACTCGGCGAGTTTGTTTGCGGCCACTATATTGGCCATGGACTTATCGCGCAGATACGCAGTTGCATCTACCTGGCGCGACAGCGCGACCAGCAACGCCGGCAAGGCCAGCGCCACGATGGCCAGGGCGACCATGACTTCGACGAGAGTAAAGCCCTTGCTCGTCAGCCTGCTCACAGGTCTTGCAGCTCCGGTTCTTCGCCGCGATAGAGTGCGCGGAAGTTGCCGAGCAGGTCCCATTCTAGGCGCCACAGTAATTCGCCATTGCGATCGTCGATCACCGAGAGATTGCCCGGCGGTGTTTCACCACTGGCATAGAACACCATTTGGGGGGCGGGAAACTCCTCGGTAGGCAGGAAGACCTCCTGCTCCTGCAGCACGCCATCCAGCTCCAACTCCAGGGTAATGTCAGCGGGGAGATCCATGGGGCGGAACACGTCCTTGCCACTGGCGGGAGCCCGCCATCGCTCCGGTCCGCGCTCCAGCCAGTCCAGTGAATAGGCGCTGTCCGGTTCATCGCTGCGCAGCAGCAACAAGCCGAAATCCCAGCCCACAAACTGGGCTTCATCCAGGGCATAGGCGGCAGTATCCGCGATCTCTTCCATCTGGCCCTGCAGTTCATAATCGCCGGCGCCGGAACCGACGTTCAGCGTGACCAGCGATGTGACCAGTACGACCACAAACAGGGTCACCAGCAACTCCAGCAGGCTGAAGCCACGCTGGTCAATCCGCCGCGCTGGCAACCCCATGCAACTTACTCTTGGCTTTTCCAGTTGCCGATATCGGCATTCTGGCCTTCTCCGCCAGACAGTCCGTCGGCCCCCAGCGAGTAAATGTCGACTTCGCCGTTCTCGCCGGGACTCAGGTAGAGGTAGGGGCGACCCCAGGGATCCAGTGGCACCTCGGGCAGGTAACCACCTTGCTTAAAGTTGCGGGGCTCGGGGTCGAGCGTACTCGCCTCAACAAGGGCTTCAAGGCCTTGCTCGGTAGTGGGATAAACGTAGTTATCCAGGCGATAAATTTTCAGGGCGGTTTCAATGGCCTTGAAGTCGGCCTGGACTTTCTGGACCCGGGCATCATCAGCCTGGTTCAGCACCGTGGGTGCCACCACGCTGATCAACAGGCCCATGATGACCAGCACCACCAGGATTTCCACCAGCGAGAAACCCGCCTGTTTAGAAGCATTCATATTGTCATTTCACCATTGTGTTCAAATCAAAAATCGGCAGGAGAATGGCGAGCACAATCACCAGCACCAAGCCTCCCATTACCACGACCATCAGCGGCTCAAACAGGGCCATGATTGTGCCCAGCGTCATCTCCAGCTCTCGTTCCTGATTGGTCGCGGAGCGTTCCAGCATGGTCTCCAACTCGCCACTGGCCTCACCGCTAGCCACCATGTGTACCATCATCGGCGGAAAGCGACCGCTCTCGCGCAGGGCCCGGTGCAGGCTGCCACCTTCGGCAACCATTTCCGCCACCTTCTGGCTGTCTTCACGCAGCACCCGGTTGGTCAGGACCTGGCCGGCGATGCGCAATGAATCCAGCAGCGGCACGCCGCTGGCCATAAGAATACTGAGTGTCGATGCAAAGCGGGCGGTATCCAATGCAATAATCAGACGCGAGATACCCGGCGTACGCAGCAACAGTGCGTGCCAGGCACGCTTGCGCGATTCGTTGCGCAACAAGCGCTGCACCAGCACCGCCAGCAGCACCAGGCCAAGCAACATCCAGCCACCCCATTCGCGCAGGAAATCGCTGGTGGCAATGAGCCCGCGGGTCAGGGCCGGCAGTTCGCGACTCGAGTGCGCGAAAATCCCCACCAGTTCAGGCACCACGAAGACCATGAGCGCGGTGACCACCGCTATCGCCACACCGACCAAAATAAACGGATAAATCATGGCCATCTTCAGTTTCTGGCCTGTGTACTGGCGCTGTTCGGTGTAATCGGCCAACTGTTCCAGCACCGGACCGAGATAGCCGGCGTGCTCACCCGCATTCACCATGGCCCGATACATCTCGTTAAAGACCTGCGGAAACTCACCCATGGCATAGGCCAGCGTATAGCCCTCCGCCACCCGGCTGCGCACCTGTAACAACAGCGCTTTGATCCGCGGGCTGCGGCTTTGTTCCGCGGCGGCCTGCAGCGCTTCATCAATAGGCAGGTTACTCTGCACCAGTGTGGATAGTTGCCGCGTAACCATGGCCAGGTCACCCGGGCTGATACGCGGCTTGAACAGCGATATGCGGAAGCTCCCCGTATTGGCAGCCTGACGATTCGCCTCAGCGACCTCTACCGGGCGCAGGCTCTGGCTGCGCAGCTGTCCGCGAACCTGACGCTCGGAATCACCCTCGACAATCCCCTTGACGAGTTTTCCATCGGGGTTGAGGGCACGATAGCGATAGGCGGTCACGGCGACGTCTCGATCAGCTAACGGCCGTTACACGCAGGACTTCGGCAATGCTGGTTTCGCCCGCCAGAATACGGCGCCGGCCATCGCTCTCGATACCGGGGTAGTGCTGCCGGGCGTGGGCCAGCATGTCCTGCTCGCTGGCACCTTCATAGATCAGGCCGCGCAGGGCTTCATCCACCTCGATCAATTCATAAATACCGGTACGACCGCGATAGCCGGTGTAGTTACAGCGCTTGCAGCCGCGGGGCTGGCACAGCACAACCGGCTCATCGCCCTCGATACGGAGCAGTTCCCGCTCAGCCTCGGTAGCAGGCGCCGAATCCTTACACTCGTGGCACAGCAGGCGCACCAGGCGCTGCGACATGACCGCAAGCAGGCTGGAGGACAGGAGGAAGGGCTCCACGCCCATATCCTTGAGGCGGGTGACCGCGCCGATCGCGGTATTGGTGTGTAGTGTGGATAACACCAGGTGTCCTGTAAGTGAGGCCTGAACCGCAATCTCGGCAGTTTCCAGATCGCGAATCTCACCCACCATCACCACGTCGGGATCCTGACGCAGAATGGCCCGCAAACCCCGGGCAAAGGTCATGTCGACCTTGGTATTCACCTGGGTCTGGCCAACACCCGGCAACATGTATTCCACCGGGTCTTCAATCGTGAGAATGTTGCGCGAACTCTCATTGATGTTGGAAAGGCCTGCATACAACGTGGTGGTCTTACCCGAGCCAGTCGGGCCGGTCACCAGAATAATACCGTGGGGACTGTGCAGGTGGCGGCTGTAGGCCTCCTGAACCTGCTCGTTCATATTGAGCTGCTCCAGTTGCAGCTGCCCGGCGGCAGTGTCCAATAGACGCAGCACCACCCGCTCGCCGTGGGCTGAGGGAATGGTCGACATGCGGATATCCACCGCATGACCGGCAATTTTGACCGAGATACGGCCGTCCTGGGGCACACGTTTCTCGGCAATATCCAGCTTGGCCATTACCTTGAGACGCGACACCAACAGTGGCGCCAGCATGCGCTTGGGCGAAAGCACTTCGGCCAGCACACCGTCTATTCGGTAGCGCACACTGAGGCGGTCCTCGAAGGTCTCAATGTGAATATCTGAAGCCTGGTCGCGCACCGCCTGGGAGAGAATGGCATTGATGAGCCGGATAATGGGCGCGTCGTCCTCGGCCTCCATCAAATCGCCCGCCTCCGGGATTTCGTCGGCGAGACGACCGAGATCGACGTCGGCGCTGATGTCCTCGGCCATCTGCACCGCCTCATTGTTGTCGCGCTGATACGCAACTGTCAGACGACGCTGAAACTCTTCGGCACTGACCACCTGCAAGGTAAATGGCTCCTGCAGAAAACGCCGAAGCTCCGTCAGAACCGGCAGCGTGGGCTGACCATGATAAAGAATTTCCGGCCCCTCGCTGCCGTCAACCAGCAACACGCCCTGTTGCTGCGCAAAGGTGAAGGGCAGACTGCGGCGACCCGCCGGCTGTGAAGCCTGCAGCGGTTCCGGTGCTATGTCAGCCTCAGCGGTCATCCGCCGCGGCCTCTTCGGTCATTTGTTCGAGCTGTTTGATCTGCGCATCCCAATCAGGCAGTACCGGCAAGTTACCATCGTCCAGGAACATCAGGCCCTGCTCGCGACGCAGCAGCTGCTGTTCACGAATATAGCGGTACTTCTCGGCCGTGGCGCCGTCCAGGGCCTCGTCATCGCGAATAATGGTCGGGCGAATAAAGATCAGCAGATTGGTCTTATCAACCTCGACACTGTCCGAACGGAACAGCCGCCCCAGTACGGGAATGTCGCCGAGAATGGGCACCTTCTGCTGGCCATCCTGAACGTTGTCTTCAATCAGGCCGCCGAGAACGACAATTTGATTATCGTTGGCCAGCACCGTGGTCTTGATTAGGCGCTCACTGGTAATCAGGTCTGCCGCGTCGGAAATCTGCGAGGCGCCCAAAATCACATTGGACACTTCCTGCTCGATATCCAGCACCACCGAATCACCCTCATTAATGCGCGGCGTCACAGACAGGGTAATACCCACGCTTTCACGTTCAATGGTCTGGAACGGGTTGGTAGAGCCGCTGTTAGCACCGGTATTGGTGTAGGATCCGGTAATGAAAGGTACGTTCTGGCCCACGGTAATGTAGGCCTCCTGGTTATCCAGGGTCAGCAAGCTGGGCGTGGAGAGAATATTGGCATTGCCCGCGGTTTTCAGTGCATTGAGAATCACCGTCATGGTGAGGTCGTCATCGACACTGCCCCACCCGAGAGACAAACCGGGAATCCCGGACAATGCGCCGGCCAGATCCTGAGAACTGAATTCACCATCACCGGAGTCGTCGTCACCGTCACTGGGTGGCGTCAACGCACCCGCAAGGCGTTCGGCGGTGCTTTGGCTGTTAATGTTACTGCCGTAGAAACCGTCATCGTTGGCAAACAACCACTGCAGGCCCAGCTCTTGCGCATCAGACGCCGTCATTTCCACAATAATGGCCTCGACCAGCACCTGGGCGCGACGAATATCGAGTCGATGAATCACTGCCTCCAACGCGGCCATTTCATCGGCGTCGGCGGTGATGATGAGTGCATTGGTGCCCTCGTCAGCTTCAATCGTGGAGGTATTGCCCCCGGAGCGACGCTTGTTCTCATTTTCGTCGAGCTTGTCTATGTTCTGCATGACCCGGGTGAGGACCTCGGCGATCTCTGTGGCCTGGGCATACTCAAGGTAAACGACTTTCACGTTGCCGCTTTGCTCCAGGGGCGTGTCGAGATGGCGAATCAACTGCGCTGCCCTGGCGCGCTCCAGTTCATCACCGGTCACCAGCACGCTATTGGTGCGGGAATCGGCTACCAGTAAAACCTCGGGTTCGGCGCCACCACTCTGCTTGGCCTCGGATTTGTTGAGCTGGTCCAGCATGGACACCACATCCTCAGCCACTGCATAGCGCAACTGGATAATGTCGGTTTTCTGCACGGCCGAATTATCCATGCGCTCGATAATGCCGCGAATACGCTCGATATTGGCAGACACATCCGAAATGATAATGGCATTGCTCGGGGCATAGGCCGCCATATGCGCCTGCTGGGGCACCAGCGGCCGCAGCACAGGAATCAACTTGGCGGCGGAGATATTGTCCAGGCGAATCACCTGGGTAACGTACTCATCGCCCGGGCGGACCTTCTCATCCGCAAGCGAGACCGGTGCCGAACGGGCATCCTTACTCTGAATAACACGGACCACACCCCCGCTGCGCACTGCGGTATAGCCGTGCACTTCCAGAATGGACAGGAACAGATCGTACAATTCATCGCGCGACACGGGCTTGCTGGAGACGACCTTGACCTTGCCCTTCACCGCGGGATCGACAACGATCGTGGTGCCGGTCACCTCGGCCACAAACTTGATCAGTTCCTGGATGTCCGTCTCTTTGAGATTCACCGTGAAGTCCTGACCGGCGGCAGGCATTGCTGACATCATCAGGGTCAGCAAAAGGGCACCGCATGACTGGCGCAGTCTGGTAGAAATCACGTTCACGAAAAAATATCCTCTGTCCTCTGTGCGCTTGTCACTGCGCCTGCTCTTCGCCCAGGCTGACGGTCAGCGACACCTGCTGATCGCCCCGCTGCAGTTCAAACACTGCTTCGCTGGCCGTTCTCAACGTCTGGTAAAGACGCATGGTATTGGAAGGGTCATCCAGCGCTATTCCATTGACGCTGGTTACAAGATCACCGGACTTGAAGCCCAGCTGTGCAAATTGGTCTTTGTCTTTTCCGGGTGATATCCGGTAGCCCTGCAAGTCGCCGTCGTTGCGTACCGCAGCCACATTCACGACCTCTGCCAGGGATTGGGGGTTCTGGTACAGCCGCTGACGGTAGCCTCGGGCCAGTTCGGTGGCGGTGGCATCCTCGCGCTTATCGACTTGTGCTGCCGGTGCCGCCCGGCGCACGTTCCTGGGTTGCGCCGATGCGCTCGCCTGGGCATCCAGCTCGGTTTCCTCAAACAATACCAGCAGTTCATAGGTGCCAGCGTTATCAAGCACGACCTGATGGGGCATCACCTTGGCCAGCGTGACCCGGCTGGACACAGGCAGCTTGTCGTCGATGGCGTAAACAGCCTGCTTGTTGCGATGTTCAATAATGGCGTGCCCGAACCCGTCCTCCGTCGAGGCAACCACGCCCCGTAACTTCAGCTGCAAGCGGGTTTCACGAGCCCCTTTTTCGATGCCGTCACGCTCCGAGACATTTGCCTCGGCTATCACCACCTCAGGCACAGGAGTCTCCTCTACTCCGGCTTCGCCGAACAAGTGCCAACCACGCATAGCCTCGATGTCCACCTCGGCGGGTCCGGCACTGCGCGTCTGCTGCACGACCGGATTGACCACGGGCACCACCGACGCAACCTCTTCAGCGGGAACCACCAGGGCCCACACGATACGCGCCAGGGAATACAGCAACCAGCCCACCATTAGCACGACGGTCAAATTACGGGCACGGCGAAGATTGACCGGCTGACCGAGCTGGTGCAGCGCGGGGCTCAGGGTCTGGCTGAGTTTCCCGAGACTTCATTGGTTGTGGTGAGCCACTGGGCTGGCAAGGACTGACTGCTCTCTTTGTACACGCGAGGCGCGCAGGTTGATGGATTCGCTCGATTATAGGGTGCGCAGGCTAAAGATAAAACCGCGGTATTGCAGTGAATGCGAGAAGATTAGCCCTGCAAAAAATACCGGCCGATGGCCAGCACCAGAGACAAACCCACCAAGGGATAAATCCAGCGGCTGATTTTTTGTGCCTGCTCCGGCTCCATGGGCTTGGCGACCCGCTCCAGCACGAACGAAATCAGGGCAATACCACCGAAAATGGCCGCCAGCAGGATGAGTAAATTATCCATTGTTTGCTCCAGAGCGTGGCGCATCACCGCGGCGCACGCTTGCATACCAGTCAGAGGGGTTGTCGATCTCCCCCTCGGCGTTCAGTGGCGGATAGGCCAGGCCCCGTTCGCGACAGAATTGTGCTACTGCCGCATGCCCCCACTCGAAATATATCTTATCGTACGTCGCAGGGTCGAGCCGGGGCGAATCATAGAGCCCGGCGATTTGTCGCTGGCGCTGCGCCTCGGCCAGGATAATCCCCGCCGCCACTGAGACATTGAACGACTCCACCATGCCAACCATGCGTATCGTAATGCACCGATCCACATAGTTCGCAGCACTCGCACTCAGGCCGCGCCGTTCGGCGCCCATGACCAGTGCCGTAGGCACGGTGTAATCAACATCACGGTAATCTACCGCATCATCCTCCAGGTGGGCAGCGACCACCTGGTACCCCTCGCTGCGAAGTTTCGTCAGGGCGTCTTCGGCACAGCTGTACCTGACCACCTCAACCCAACTGTGGGAACCCATGGACGTACCGCGAAAGGCGGTGTAGTCCTCATCGCCAATCACCGCGTGCATGCGGGCAACACCCGCGGCATCACAATTGCGCACGATGGCAGATAAATTTCGCTGCTTGTGGACAAAGTCGGTGACCACGGTCAGGTCGGGCTGACGACGGTCCAGCACCCCCCGCAGCCTTGCAATCCGCTCAGGCGTCATGATCTACGGGGTATCCATATGGGGAAGCGAGGAACGACTCAGCCAGGCCATGGCGGAAAATACCACGGCAGAACTCAGACGATGAGGGTGGTGAGCCGGGAAATAGTGGTCGCGTTGCCACCTTTGGCCCGGGAAGCCTCGAGCGCCTTGTCGGCAACCGACTCAATCTGCCGGGCCAACTGCTGCATATCAACCGCCGGATAGTGCTGGGGCTCCCAGGACACCAGCCCGATACTCAGCGTCACCTGCAGCACCGCGCCACGGCCATCGTCAATGGCAAAATCCTCGATATCTTCACGCATGCGCTCGGCGATATCCTGCCCCAGTGTCTCGCCGCAACCGGTTAACAGCACCGCCAGCCGGGACTGCTCGAGCCGCGCCATCAGATCTGTCAAACGCAGATCGGACGCCACCCGCTGGGCCACACGTTTGAGCACAAACTGGCTGCGCTCCTCGCCATAGTGATCATGCAGTTCGGCGTATTCATCCACCTCCATGAGCAAAATGGTAATCGGCTGGTTGTTGCGCCGCGCCCGGGAAATCTCCCGGGCCAGATCCTGTTCAAAGCCGGTTTTATTGGCCACTCGGGTCAGGGGATCGAGGCGCACCAGATTATCGATCTGCTGGCGCTGCACCGCAGCGAGGTAGCTTCGGGACACGATGGCCGCCAGATGGGCAATAAGATCCTCCTCGGCATCCCCGAAACTCAGCCCTTCCTCCTGAATCCCCAGGTGCAGGCTGCCCACCAGGCGCCCTGATTCCATCAGCGGCAGCATCAGCGCGTAGTCGATGCCATGTTCGGATTTAAGCACCTCGAACATGCGCGAATCGGTAGCGTCGATAAGCTCAATATCCGGCTCCAGCTCATAGAGCTCTTGCAGGACGAACGCGTCGTTATGGACCTGCAGATAGTGCCCGAACCGCTCTCCCCCACCAATAAGCTCGCCGAGTTCGCCATCCTGATCCAGCAACCACAACTCGGCCACACGATAGGAAAAGTGACGCGGCAGATTGAATATCAGGATTTCCAGGAGGGAGGTAAGGTCCTGGCTGTCGAGCAGCATGTGCTCGAACTGCTGGCATTGCAGATAGAGATAACGGTTGAGCTGAACGCTCTCGGTCAGGCGCCTTTCACGCAGTTCGGCGCGCGAGGTCGCCGGGGGCGCGCCCTGGATTTCCTCGCGCTGTAAACGGCCGATGCCGTCGGAATCTACCATGTACCACCCACGCTGCCCTGACCTCGACATCGGGCCGGACCGATTGTTATATGAGCCTAGTTTATGCCCCCGATAGCGCCGTTGCAATCGTCGCGGATTGGGCCTGGCGGCCGAACAGTGGCATAGTGACGCGCTCAACCGGACAAGAGATACCTATGGCCAAAGGCTGGCATATACTGGGCGCGGGAGCCATTGGCTGCCTGTTTGCGGACGCGCTGGCAAGCAGCGGCGCGCCCACCACACTGGTGCTGCGCGCCAATACACCCTCAGCGCCCCCGTTGCAGATGGAGCGGAATGGCCAGACCCACACACGCTCCCTGTCCTCCACAAACGCACCCGACGTCAGCCCCATCGACCACTTGCTGGTCACCACCAAGGCTTATGACGTAGTCAGCTCGGTCAACTCAGTCCGCCACCGCCTGACCGCGGACGCCACTATCGTGCTCCTCGCCAACGGGCTGGGCTACGCGGAGGATGTGGCCAGTCTGGTCCCCGGGGCCAACCTGTACTGCGGAACGACCACTGAAGGAGCATTTCGCCGTGCCCCCTGGCACATTTGTCATGCGGGCCGCGGCCAGACGCTGCTGGGCGCATTTGCCGGACGGGCGAGTACGCCTGACTGGTTCGACGACTGGCAGGCGCTCAAGCTCGAATGTCGCTGGACGAACACCATTCACGCCGCACTCTGGCACAAGCTGGCGATCAACTGCGCCATCAACCCCCTGACGGCGCGACACCGCTGCCACAACGGCGAACTGGCCAATAATCCGGTCTTTGCGCGGCAGGTCACCGAGCTCTGTAAAGAAATCGCGGACGTCTCGCGCGCTGCGGGCTTTGATGACATTGCCCACTCCATCAAAGGAGACGCCTTTGACGTCATCCAGCGCACAGCGGCCAATCGTTCATCCATGCTGCAAGACACACTGGCCGGCCGCAGCACTGAGATAGAATTTATCACCGGCCACCTTGTTAACCGCGCGGAGCAGTTAGATATTGAGGTGCCCGCCAATCGCGACTTACTGGAGCAGATCCGCAATGCCTGAATTTTTCTGGGAACTTGCGAAATTGCCACTCCTCACAGGCGGGGCGGCAACCATCGCACTGGTGACCGCGGACTTTGGTGGCTGGCGTCCCGGTCGCTACCTGCTCAAGCCCCTGGCTGCCGCGTGCTTCATATGGCTGGCACTGAGCCTGGGGGCCACGGCATCGAATTACGGCCTTGTTATGCTCGCTGGGCTGATACTGTGTATGCTGGGCGACATCACACTGATGTTCGAATCCGAAGGCGCGTTTCTCACCGGACTGGTGGCTTTTCTCTGCGGACATCTGGCGTATGTGGCAGCGTTTTTGCAGCTCCCCATTAACACTTATGGTGTGCTGTTGTCGCTGTCCCCCACCATCATTTTGGTAGCCATAACACTGCGCTGGCTCTGCCCGCACCTTGAAGGCCCGATGCGGCATGCCGTACCCGCATATATCGGTGTTATTGCGGTCATGTTAGTTGCGGCGGGGGGAACGCTGGGCCTCGCCGGTGCCGGGCTTATTATCCTCGGGGCCTGGGGTTTCGCCCTCTCCGATCTGGCTGTGGCGCGGCGCCAGTTCATCAGCTCTTCACGGATTAACCAGCTGTGGGGCACGCCGCTGTACTTCGCTGCCCAGTATCTACTGGCGGCATCAGTGTGCTTCTACTCAGCAGGGTAAACCGTCACGACCATCTGGCGGATTTCGTCCGACCAACGTTCAGGTGCAGCGTCGGCGACCAGCAGTCGCTGGACTCGGTGCTCGCCTGGCAGCAAACCACGCTGCATGGCCAACAGGCAGAAATCGTCGCCACAACGCAACTGCACAGACAGCTTCGCAGCCGCCGGTAGTGGCAGGTCTCCATCACCATAAATGACACTGGGCCGAGCGGCTCCGAGCAAACGCACACCGGGCAGGCGCTGTTCCAACTCACGGCTCACCAGGCCCAGCACATCATCGGCAGTGACCCGCAATACAGACACAGCCGACGGTGATATTTCGATATCAGCAAGATCAACCTCTATCACGGACTGCGCCGGTCGCGTCCACCACATGATGCCGGCCATACCGCCGACCAGCATCAGCGCGAGCGCAGCCCTGGCAGCACCTGACACTGGCATGCGCTGACGCCAGAGTGAACGCAGCTCCATACCCGCGCGCCTGCGGCCACTGATCTGGCCAAATTCATCGGGTATATCCAAGGGCTCTTCGGTCGCCGACTCGGGCCGGAAATAGGGCGCAGCCTGTGCCTGCAGACCGGGCTCACTCAGCAGCGAACACTCCAATCTCAGGGTGCGCAGCTCGCGACGCACGAGATGCGTATCCTGCGGGCGGCGCGCGGGCTCCGCCTGCAACAACCGGCGCACCAGCGCAGCGAGCGCAGGCGGATGACCGGAATGAGACTCCCACTCGGTCAGCGCCGGCAGTTCATAGCGACTCGCAGCCAGTGCCCGCTCCGCCGCCTGGAGTGTCATTGGGAAGGCGTGCTCACCGGTAAGCATTCTGTGGAGTAAGCGGCCCAGGGCAAACAGGTCAGTACGCAAGTCAACCGGTTCACTCAGGACATGCTCCGGCGCCAGTGCAGAGAGGCTCCCGCCGGCGAGTGCAGCCTCGGGGGACGAGGGAATGGCGGCGGTACCGAAGTCCGCGAGGCATATACCACCCGCCTCATTCACCAACACATTGGACGCCTTGATGTCGCCATGCACCAGCCCTATCTGGCTGGCGGCCGCCAGCGCCGCAGCCACATCGCATGCGATTTTCAAGGTGCTGGCCAGGCTCAGCGATACATGCCCGAGCAAGTGCTCCAGATCTGTGCCTGGCACATAGGCCATCACCAGCGCAAGATGGGTTGGCGTCTCGATGACATCGAAAATTTTGACGATGCGCTCGTCGTTCAGGCTGGCGACCAGACGTGCCTCACGCATCACGATGCGATGCATGGCACGCCCCTCGGGCAGAGGGCGAATTTTTATCGCCACCTGCCGACAGAGCCGCGCGTCATAGCCCAGATAAACCTGCCCCTGACCACCGGAGGCAATCAGACGGACAAGTTCATAAGGACCTACTGTGGTGTTCACGGCACGGGGTGCCGAACTTGCTCCTGGCGCAGCCGCGCTCGCAGACCACTGGCCGACACTTCCAGCTGCCGCGCCACCTCTGCGGTATTACCGCGACAGCGCTCGAGCGCCTGTTCGAGCTCATCCTGAGCAACTTCACCGGCAAGACGATAGCGGGCATCACTCGCAATTTTGCGATACACCGCCTGCCGACTGACATTGAGGCTGCGTGCTACAGGCCGCACTTCGTGGCCATGGTCATGCATCGCGCGGGCGAATTCCTCGTCACTCACCTCTGCGATGTGGCGCAATTTTTCGGCCACCGCATTGGCCGTAACGGTCTCTTCGGCAGCTTCCTGCGCTCGTGAAAGCAGGTCCAGCAGGATCGTCGGCAACACCAGCGAACTGCGACTCGCGACGGCGACCTGCCGGCAGGCATTCTGCAGTTGGCGGATGTTGCCGGGCCAGGTATAGCACAGGCAGGCATAGTAAAAATTGGCCCAGCTAGCAATTTGTCGAGCGGTGCTGTCCGGCCCCGGCAGCAATGAGGCGCGGCCCTGCCCGTAAAACGCATCGCGCAGAAAGTGACCCAGCAGCTCACCGAGATCCTCGCGATGCTCACGCAGCGGACGCAAGACAATTTCCAGGGCCGCCAGGCGATGGCGCAGGGCCGCATTGAATCCGCTCTCGCGGCTGTCCACATCCGCATCGGTCGCCGAGATCACCCGCAACTCGACCTTCTCCAAATCGCCGCCAACCGGTTGGATTTCCCGCTCCTGCAAGGCGCGCAATAGCTGTGGCTGAATTTCGGCCGGGGTATCGCCAATTTCATCAAGAAACAGGGTCCCGCCCGCCGCCTGCTGAAAGTAACCGCGGCGCGACTTGTCAGCGCCGGTGTAAGCGCCACGGCTAGCGCCAAACAGCGCTGAGGGTGCCAGAGAAGCCGGTATGGCGGCCATATTCACAGTCACCAGGGGCCGTCCGCTGCGCTCGCTGGCGGCATAAATTGCCCGGGCAAGTACTTCTTTGCCCGTACCGGTGGCGCCGCGCAACAGAATATCCATATCTGCCGCGGCCACCGTCGAGATCTGTTGTCGCAGCCCCTGTGAATAGGCGCTGCCCCCCACAAGGCCGTGACCGGGAGTAGCGCCCGCAGGCTCGCGCTCGTGTCCAATCGCGAGCCACAGCACCACCGTGTGGGCCAGCAAAATGGCCACGCCGGTCGTCAACTGCTCTGGCGTGAGTGCCATCTCCGAATCCAGTTCGACACCATTGACGCGACAACGGCTGGTACCGGGGTCGCGCTGCAGATGCAAGCCACGGGCACTGTATTCGAGACTCAGTGCCCGTCGACTGACATAGGGTTCAGCCAGACATTGCGCGGGACCTGAGGGTTCACGCTGAAAGTCCAGCGTCTCGCGACCAAGCACAACAGGCAGGCGCGAGCGGTGCATGACAGCATACTCGCCGACCCGGGTGAGGTCCGGGTGAAAAACTATCGTGGCGATCAGACTCAGGCGTGGGCGCAGGCCAGGCAGAGCCGTGTCCAGGGAGGGCAAGGTGGCATCGTCGCTATGGGGATCAGGCATGCTCGCTCCTGTCGCTACTCCGGTCAGTCGGAGATGACAGGAAAGCTTAGCAGCTGGCGGAAATCCTGCTCGCTAATCGGCCGCCGTCAGCCCGCCAGCGCCCACAGTGAAATCACCACTATCCAGCAGACCGCTGCGCGTTGCACCAGGGCACTGAGATCCTCATTTTGGCGCGCGGCATAGTCGCCAAAGCCATCTTCAGGAGTGGCGCTCTTGTCGTGACCAACCGCTGCCCTACCCACGCTCAGCAACAGATCCCGGGCGGACTGCCGCGGGTGCCGAAAGCCGGCGTAACACTCGTCGATACTCTCCACAAAATTACCCATGACCGTAAAGGAGAGCGCCGCCAGCCGTGAGGGAATCCAATCGACGATGGTCATCCAGGATCGGTGTTGGGCGGAGCTGCACCCCAGATCCAGCAGCCGATAAGCCAGCGCCGCCGCCGGCCCCAGCAAGACAAAATAGAACAGCACACCGAACCAGCCACGCAGACTCTGCAGCAACAGATTGCGTTGCACTGCCATGTGAACATCCCCCACTGCCTGCGGACTGTCTCTCTCGGCGAAGTTTTGCGGGTCGTTTTCCATCGCCGTATGCCAGGCCGCTTCGAAGTCCCCGCGTCGACACTGGGAGCGATACTGCTCGGCGGCCTGGCCGGTATTACCCCGCCCTAGCGCATAGAGAAACACCACACTCGCAGCCGCGATCCACGGCAGCCCGAACAGCACGCCCCTCAATACGTCCAGGAGCAGTGAGAGGATGGTTACGGGCAAGCCCACCTGCACCACTAGCCCCAGGGTCTCAGTCAACCCCCAGCCGGCGAGCCGCTCGCCCAGTTGCCGAAACCAGGCATCGTGATGCAGCAGTTGGCGATACGGCCATACCAGGCTCAGCACCAGTGCGAGTATCAGGGCAAGAAACGTCATGCGGGTACCTCCTGTACACCAATAGTGCGCCGGTAGCGCGCCCAGTCGAAAGCCTCGCCGGGGTCAGTTTTTCGCCCGGGTGCGATGTCGGCATGGCCCGCTACCCGGGTTGGCGCCATTTTCGGATAGGCGGCGAACAGCGCAAGTGAAACCGCCTGCAATGCCTGATACTGGTGCTCTGTATACGCTGCGACATCGGTGCCCTCCAGCTCAATACCAATGCTGAAATCGTTACAGTTGTCGCGCCCGGCGTAGTGAGACTGCCCCGCATGCCAGGCGCGATCGTCAAAACTGACGAACTGGATCAGCTCGCCATCACGGCGAATTAACAGGTGTGCAGAAACGCGCACATCCCGAATTTCCTCGAAAAAAGGATGCGCATCCCAATCGAGGCGATTGCAGAAGAACTCTTCGATACAGTGCCCGCCGAATTCGCCGGGGGGAGCGATATGTTGTGAATCACGAGCAGCTCCGGCTCACAACCGTCGGGGCGAGCCTCAAAGTTCGGCGATGGCGCGCGCCGGGCGTCCTTCAGCCAACCGTCCTGGACGACGAGACTCATCTTGAATACTTGTGCGGGGAAGTCACCATGGCATGCATCATAGGCCACATTCCCTCGCGCGCTCAACGACCACTTTGGTTCGCTCGCGCCCGGTAGCCCTGTTACAATCAGCGCCCCCAGCAAGAGCACCCACGCATGACCCAGTCCAACCCACTGCTTCTACCTCCGGCACCCGCGCTGATCGAGGCAAATGTTACCGCGGCCCTGGCGGAAGACGTCGGCGACGGTGACATTACTGCCCGCCTGATCGCGGCGGACAGCCGCGCATCCGGGAGAGTCATCACCCGTGAAGCAGGCGTGCTCTGTGGACGGGCCTGGGTGGAAGAAACGTTTCGCCAGGTCGACTCGGACATGTCCCTGGATTGGCGCGTGGCGGATGGCGATGTACTCGAACCGGACACGGTTCTGTTCCACTTTGGAGGACCCGCCAGATCACTGCTCACAGCCGAGCGATGTGCGCTGAACTTTTTACAGCTGCTGTCGGGCACTGCAACCACCTGCGCACGCTACGCCAGTCTGGTTGCCGATACCGGTGTGCGCTTGCTCGACACCCGCAAAACCATTCCGGGGCTTCGCGTCGCCCAGAAATATGCAGTGAGCTGTGGAGGCTGCCACAACCATCGCATTGGCCTGTTCGATGCCTTCCTGATCAAGGAAAACCACATCGCTGCCTGTGGCGGTATCGCGGCAGCAGTAACGCGCGCCCGGGAAATTGCGCCGGGCAAACCAGCGGAAGTGGAGGTCGAGAACCTCGAAGAATTGAATCAGGCCCTGCAGGCAGGCGCTGATCGCGTGATGCTGGACAATTTCAGTCTGGAGGACATGCGCACAGCCGTGGCAACAACCGCGGGCCGGGCCGAATTGGAAGCCTCAGGCAATGTCACCGAGACAACCCTGCGTCCGATTGCCGAGACCGGCGTGGACTTTATCTCGATCGGCGCCCTGACCAAAGACTGCAAGGCGCTCGATCTTTCCATGCGGTTGCTATAGCAGTGGTTCAGCGCTGACAATAACACCGTTATTGTCAGCGTAAATGTACTCTCCCGGCGCAATGGTAACGCCACCAAAAGCAATAGTGACATCACGCTGGCCCATACCCAGCTTCTCCGTCTTCAGCGGCGTCGTCCCCAGTGCCTGAACGCCCAGGTTCGTCGCGCCGATTTCATCGACATCGCGAATTGCGCCGTTAATCACCAGCCCGGCCCAGCCATTCTGTGCCGCCTGCTCAGCGAGCATATCGCCCAGCAGCGCACGCCGCAGTGAGCCACCACCGTCGACCACTATCACCCGGCCTTCGCCGGGTTCACCGACAGCCTGCTTGACCAGCGAGTTGTCCTCGTGACACTTAATGGTCACCACAGGACCCCCAAAATGAGCGACCTTACCAAAGTTGACGAACTGCAACTCGATGGCGCGTGCGCCGGGGTGCTCGTCGGTCAGGTCAGGCGTAGAGATGACCGCCGTCATATCAGATCCACTCCAGCGGGAATGACTGCAGCTGGCCCGCGGCGCCCGCAACCGCACCTGCATGCCCGGCACAGCGCGGCAGGATCTGCTCTGCGTAGAACGCCGCGGTAGCAATCTTGGCCTCATAGAAGGGATTGTCGCTGCCCGCTGCCAGCTTGCCGGCGGCAACCAGCGCGCTACGCGCCATTTGCCAGCCGCCGAACAAATAGCCGGTTTGCATCATGTATTCAAAACTCGCGCCCATGGCCACACTGGCATCTTCTTTCAGGGCCGCCAGAACGAGTTGCGTACAGTGTTCCTGCTCAGCCAGGGCCGCAGCCAGAGGCGCGGCCAGGGGCGCCAGGCGCACATCGTCGCTGGCCTCCAGCTGGGCGATTGTCGCGCGGATCTCAGCGGCTACAGCTTCCATGGTGGCACCGCCATCGCGACCGAGCTTGCGAGCCACGAGGTCCGCGGCCTGAATACCGTTGGTGCCCTCATAAATCGGTGTAATACGCACGTCGCGCAGGTACTGCGCGGCGCCAGTCTCTTCGATGTAGCCCATGCCGCCATGCACCTGCACGCCAAGCGAGGCGACCTCCTGACCCACTTCGGTCAGCCAACCCTTGATCACCGGAATCATCAGGTCAATCCGGCGCTGCTGTTCGCCACGCACTTCCTGGGGACCGCGATGGGCCAGGTCCATGGTAATGGCTTCAGCGTAAGCCAGCGCGCGCATCGCCTCGGTAAGCGAGCGCATAACCAGCAGCATGCGCTTCACATCCGCGTGTTCGATAATGGGCTTGCCACCCTGAACGCGCTCACGAGCGTAGGCTACGGCTTTCTGCAGTGCACCTTCGGAGGCACTCAGGCCCTGTACACCCACTTTCAGACGGGCCTCGTTCATCATGGTGAACATGCACGCCAGGCCGTTATTTTCCTCACCCAGCAGGTAACCAATGGCGCCTTCGTTGTCGCCAAAGGCCATGACACAGGTGGGACTGCCGTGAATGCCGAGCTTGTGCTCGGTGGACACCGGGTAAACATCATTGCGCTCACCCAGTGACCCGTCTTCGTTCACCAGGAACTTGGGCACAATAAACAGGGAAATACCGCGGCTACCGGCGGGCGCATCGGGCAGTTTCGCCAGCACCAGGTGGATAATGTTCTCGGTGGCCTGATGATCGCCCCAGGTGATATAGATTTTTTGACCGGTGATACGGTAGTGGTCACCTTCAGGCACAGCGCGGGTCTTCATGACACCCAGATCGGATCCGGCCCCGGATTCGGTCAGGTTCATGGTGCCCATCCACTGGCCGGTGTGCATTTTTTCCAGATAGGTCTGCTTCTGCGCCTCAGTGCCGTGGGCGTGAATCGCCAACGCCGCACCGCTGGAGAGCATGGGGGCCAGGCCCAGCGCCAGGTTGGCGGAGTTCCACATCTCCGTGCCCACGGTATTGTAGATTTCGGGCAGGCCCTGGCCGCCGTAGTTGGCATCGGAGGAAATACCAATCCAGCCGCCCTCGCCCAGCTTGTTCAGAGCGTCTTCAAAACCCGGGGATGCGGTCACCACACCATCGGCGCAGGTGGCCGGGTGCTCGTCGCCGACCCGGCGCAAAGGCGCCAGCTCATCGCCGGCGAGTTTGGCAGCTTCGTCCAGCAGCGCAGTGGTCAGCTCGGGGCCGAGGCCGTAGTCAGCGAAGTCTGGCAAACTGCCAAGCACAGCCTCAACGTCGAGCACCTCATCGACGAGAAAGTTCATATCTTCAACGGGGGCGCGGTAAGTTCCCATGCTAACTCCTGCTACTTCGTAGTGTATTGGGCGGTATTTTTCGGGGTACGCGTTTTTACGCGGGAAGGCCGACCGACGATCAGACTTTGGTCAATGCCATAGAGATTGGCAATTTTAGCGTTACGCGTATAATTCGCCTAAGCAATACCCAGTATTTTCATCATTCACCAAGTGAATGCGGAGCACCTGTGAACGTCAACCGAGTCGACCTCAACCTGCTGGTTTACCTGGACGCCTTGCTGCGAGAGCGCAATGTCACCCAGGCCGCCAACCAGCTCAATTTATCCCAGCCCGCCATGAGCAATGGCCTGCGTCGCCTGCGCGAGCTGTTTGATGATCCGCTGTTAGTGCGCACCAGCGAGGGCATGACCCCCACGGAACGCGCCCTCGAACTCGAACCGGTGGTTCGCGAGGTACTGACCAGCATAGACCGCGCTGTCCAACCGCGCAGTGAATTTGAGCCCGGCGACGCCCAGCGGGTATTCCGGATCATGGCCAGCGATTACGCCGAGGCCACGCTGTTTCCCACTGTACTGGTCAAACTGCGCGAACTTGCCCCCGGCATTACCCTGGACATTATGACGCCCTCGGACGTGAGCTTTCTGGATGTGGAGCGCGGCAAAGTCGACATGGTGATCAACCGCTTCGACTCCATGCCCCAGTCCTTCCACCAGATCCACCTGTGGAATGACACCTTCACTTGCGTATTGAATGCCAATCATCCGCTACTCGACGAGTTCACACTGCAGAACTACCTCAGCAGTGACCACGTTTGGGTAAGTAAAACTGGCATGGGCGTGGGTGTAGGTGTGAATCCCGACGATGTGCAGCGCCTCGGCTGGGTGGATTCCGCACTGGACAAACTCGGCGAGAAGCGCCAGATCCGGGTCTTCACCCGCCACTACCAGGCGGCCATGACCCTGGCAGAACAGAATGACCTGATTGTGACCATCCCCACGCGCGCCGCGCAACTGAAGCGGGACAACCCTCGGGTGGTGCTGCGTGATCCACCGCTGGAAATCCCGCCACTGGAATTGAAAATGGCCTGGAGCCCGCTCCTGCAGCACAATCCCGCTAACCGCTGGCTGCGCAAATTGATTACCGATACCGCCAGGGAACTGGACGGCCAGGCCCCACCCCCTGACCGAGGTGCCCCGAACTTAAATTCACCCAAACAATGGCAGTGATAAAAACGATAAATTAGCTAAATCTTGGTCTGTCTCCTAGAATTCCCGCTGTGATTCGGAGCCCGCCATCGCGGGCTTCCCCCAGCGTTACAAGGAACAAGCCATGACTAATCGCATTCAAGTAGGTGGGCTGCAGATCGCCCCCGTACTCCACACCCTGCTGGAAAATGACATTGCCCCGGCACTGGTATTGCCCCGGCGGACTTCTGGGCCGCCCTGGAAGCCATTCTGGCGGACCTGGCGCCCAAAAATCGCGAACTGCTCGCGAAGCGCGACGACCTGCAGGCCAACATCGATGCCTGGCACCAGGCCAACCCAGGCGCCGACTACGACCGCGATGCGTACAAGGCATTCCTGCAGGAGATTGGCTACCTGCTGCCCGAAGGCGATGACTTCGCCATCAGCACCGAAAATGTCGATCCGGAAGTGGCTACCCTCGCCGGCCCACAGCTGGTAGTGCCGGTCATGAACGCACGGTATGCGCTCAACGCCGCCAACGCCCGCTGGGGCAGCCTGTACGACGCCCTGTACGGCACCGACGTGATTGCCGAAGACGGTGGTGCTGAGCGCGCCGGCGGCTATAACCCGGTCCGCGGCGAGCGCGTCATTGCCTACGCCCGCGCCTTTCTCAACAAGCACTGCCCGCTCACCGCGGGCGATCACACCCAGGCCACCGCTTACACCATTTCAGGCGGTGAGCTGCAGGTGGCCCTGGAAGACGGCAGCACAGTCAGCCTTGCCGACAGCGACCAGCTGCGCGGTTACACCGGCGATGCAGCGCAGCCCGACACAATCCTGCTGTGCCACAATGGCCTGCACATCGAAATTCAGATCGACCCCAACAGTCCGATTGGCGCCACCGACAAAGCCGGCGTTAAGGACCTGGCCCTGGAATCGGCTCTCACCACCATTCAGGATTGCGAAGATTCCGTGGCGGCGGTGGATGCCGACGACAAGGCCGTGGTCTACACCAACTGGCTGGGCCTGATGCGCGGCGACCTCGCCGACAGCTTCCAGAAGGGCGGCCAGGCCATGACCCGTACCCTCAACCCGGACCGCAGCTACACCGCGCTGGATGGCTCGACCCTGACCCTGCCCGGGCGCAGCCTGCTGTTCGTGCGCAACGTGGGCCACCTGATGACTAACGATGCGATTCTCGATGCCAGCGGCAATGAAATTCCCGAGGGCATTATGGACGGCATGTTCACCGCCCTGATCGCCATGCACGACCTCAACAAGGGCGCCGATCAGCCGCGCAACTCCCGCGAGGGCAGCGTGTACATCGTAAAGCCGAAAATGCACGGCCCCGAGGAAGTCGCCTTTACCTGCGAACTGTTCGACCGCGTTGAAGACGCACTGGGGCTGGCTCGCAATACGCTCAAAGTTGGCATCATGGACGAGGAGCGCCGCACTACCGTTAACCTCAAGGAGTGTATCCGCGTGGCCCGTGAGCGCCTGGTGTTCATCAACACCGGCTTCCTCGATCGTACCGGTGACGAAATCCACACCAGCATGGAAGCCGCCGCCATGACGCCCAAGGGCGCCATGAAGCAGGAGCCCTGGATTAACGCCTACGAAGACTGGAACGTCGACCAGGGCCTGGCCTGTGGCCTGCTGGGTAAAGCCCAGATCGGTAAAGGCATGTGGGCCATGCCTGACATGATGGCAGAAATGATGACCGCCAAGGTGGGCCATCCGATGGCCGGTGCCAGCACCGCCTGGGTGCCCTCTCCCACCGCCGCCACCCTGCATGCCATGCACTACCACGATGTCAACGTGGCTGCCCGTCAGGAAGAGATCAAGTCCCGGGACATTGCCTCACTGGATGACATTCTCAGCATTCCCCTCAAGGGCGCCGAGGGCTTGTCCGCCGAGGACATTCAGCGTGAGCTGGATAACAATGCCCAGGGCATTCTCGGTTACGTGGTGCGCTGGGTCGACCAGGGTGTGGGCTGCTCCAAAGTGCCCGACATCAACAACGTCGGCCTGATGGAAGACCGCGCCACCCTGCGTATTTCCAGCCAGCATCTCGCCAACTGGATTCGCCACGGTGTCTGCAGCGAAGCGCAGGTACGCGAGACCCTGGAGCGCATGGCCACCATCGTCGATGAGCAAAACGCCGGCGATCCCGCCTACCGCAACATGGCACCCGACTTTGACGACAACGTGGCCTTCCAGGCCGCCTGCGACCTGGTATTCCTGGGCAAAGAGCAGCCCAGCGGCTACACCGAGCCGGTGCTGCATGCCCGCCGCAAGCAAGCCAAGGCCAAGTACGGCGCCTGATCAAACCGCACACAAAAAAGCCGGCGCTTGCGCCGGCTTTTTTGTGTCTCTGCAAACTCGACCCATCGCGCAACTAGTCGTCGTGCTCTACCGCATCCTTGTATTGCAGGTTGGTAAGCTGCTCCGCGAGCAGCCCCATTAAGAACACCACCATTCCCGCCAGAATTAACAGCGTACTCATGTTCGTGAAACGCCAGCCTCCCGAGGAAATGCTACCCAGCAAATAGTTCATCACCCCCAGGCCCGCCACCAGCATCGACGTGGGAAAATATATCTTGAGCGGTGAATACAGGGTGCCGATTTTGAAAATGATCAGAAAAAATCGAACACCGTCACGCACCAGGTTGATGTGACTCTTACCGAGACGCGCCGCGACTGAAATCGGCACAAACCCCACCGAGTATCCGGCCCGGAAAAATGCCATGGTGGAAGTAGTGGGATAACTGAAGCCATTGGGCAACAGGTACAGAAAACTCAGGAATTTCTTGCGGTTCACCACCCTGAAACCCGAGGTCAAATCATGAATGCGGCGATTCACCATCCAACTCGCCAGCCAGTTGTAGAGGCTGTTCGCACTCCAGCGCGCCAGACTGGCCTGATCGTCAATGCCGCCACGGGCACCGACCACCATGTCGTAACCTTCCTCTACCTTGTACAGTAAACGCTCAATATCGGCGGGATTGTGCTGACCATCACCGTCCATGAACACGATGTGCTCACCGCGCGCCGCGCGCGCCCCGGACTTGATCGCCGCTCCATTGCCCTTGGGGTAGGGATGGGTCACCACGCGCACACCGTGCGCCTCACACACCTGCAAAGTCCCGTCGGTCGAGCCATCGTTCACCACGATAATCTCGGTCTCAGGATATTTTTCCCGCAGCAGCGGCAAGGTTTTGGCCAGCCCCTGCTCTTCGTCCTTGGCGGGAATGACAATGGAAAAGTCCACGCTTTATTTCTCCATATATAGCGCCAGGGTCTGGCGTTGAGCAACACTCAATGTACCGTCAGCCTGCATACGAAGCAATGCATCCAGAGCCGCTTGTCGATGCTCTGCGTCCTGTAGTGCCGTACCGAAATGCAATTGCATCAAGAGTCCATCCACATTACCCGGTCGCAGACGCAGGTATCGCTGGTTATAGAACAGGGCATGCTCATAGCGCTGCAGCGTGTTCTCCAGTGTCGCCAGGCCATAAAAAAGTGAGTAATGCGCAGTAGCGACGGCGTTCTCCATCCCGAAAATTTGCCACATGCGATCGGCCAGTGCGATCGCGTTGAAGGTGGGGCACTCACCCTCCTGCACCAGCCGTGCCAGGTACAGTAGGCTCGCCGGCGAGCGGAACGGGCGCTGGGGATGCTCAAGACCCAGTTGGGCAATCATTTCCCCCGGCGCGGCTTGGTCGACAATACAGTAGAGCGTGAGATTTCGAATCGCCAGATCCGAGGAGCGCTCGTGCGGTGCCGCCTTGAACGCTTCGAGCGAGTATTGGCGGGCCAGGGCCATATCACCCGCACTGGCCATTAACAGCGCCATATCGCTGGTCGCTCGGTAGGACCGGGGATGGCCGTTGTAGTGAGCAAACGTGAGAAGCGGGCGGCTGGACCAGAGCTGAACCTGTGAGGCCGTCAGCAAGGCCAGCCACAGGCAGATAACACCTGACCACGCCAGCAACGGTTTGTGCAATTGTGGCCAGCGCCTGAGCAACACTGACAGCAGAACTCCCAGCGATATGAGCAACCCAATGGCAGGGAAATAATTGCGATGTTCGAAATAGAGCTCCAGCGAAAACACCGACGCCTCGATACTGTGCCCCGCCAGAAACCACAGCGGGCCCAGCGCGAAGCGGCGACCCCAGGGCCAACGGCTGGCCACAGCCACACATGCCAATACTGCCAGCCAGGCGATGAGTGCCGAGCGCGCTGTGGGCTCTGCCAACGAATGAGAGACAGGATAGTCATCATGATAAATGCCCATGCGCAGGACATCGGGCCAGATCAGCTGCCCCACATAGTCCCACAGAATCGACAGCTGGGTAATAACGCGCTCTTCCATAGTATACGCGCGCCGCGCAAACGCCGCGGCCAGGTCCTGGTACAGCACGGCCAAAGCCACCAGCAGGCCGACCCCACCGACGACAATCAGGCCCCAGACCACCAGCCGCAAGCGCGGCATCAATCGACCCTGCTCGTCCCGAAACTGATACCAAAAGGCCTCCAATAGAAGAATCACCGGCACCACCACAATGGTATTTTCCTTGGCCAGCAGGCCCAGTGCCACGCACAAACCCAGCGCCACCAGATAGCCACCGCGGTATTCGCCCGCGGCCAATCTGCGACGCCACAGCGCATAACAAATACAGGCCGCAAGCATGAACGTGCTGCTTAACATAGCCATGCGCTGCACGGCGTATAGCACCGAGCTGACGAACAATGGAGACAGCAGCCATATGGCAGTCAGGACCAGGGCAAGCGATGTAGCCCGCCGTTCACCCACACCCGAGAAGATGAGTGTGAGCAGCCAGAACAGCAGGCCACCGTTGGCGATGTGCAGGACTATGTTAAGTGTTTTAGAGATGGCGATGTCATCGCCGAGCAGGACTTTCTCGGCAACAAAGGTCGCCATTGATACTGAGCGGCCCAGCAATCCCGACGTATCGCGAAAAACGAAGTCCCAGGCCAGTGACGGCGACTGCTCAAGCTCCGACAACGGCCCCAACACCACGCGGTCATCGAGTAGCGCCGGCCCGCTCTGACCGGGCCAGTATATCCACAGGGTAAACAGGCACAGCAGCAGGAAGCTCAGCCCCAATATCACCCGGCTATTCGCAGCAATCATCTTCATTGAGGCGCCACATGATAAATTTTGCGCAATGTGGACTGCTGCCAGCGATGCGGATCACCACGCATGATCTGACGCCCCATCTCATAGGCGAGACCGGCATTCCCGACAAACGCAGCTTCCCTTAGCAGGCGATACTGCAGGCGTTGGTCGCCAGGGAACAGTACCAGCCCGTCGCGCAAGCCTGCCATGCGCCGCGCCGCCTCAACCCCGGCCTGCTCCTGGTAGAGATGACGGAGGATAAACCGGTCCGCTCGGCCAGGATGCACCTGTTCCAGTTCCGCCAGAATATCTTCCGTCAGTGACTCGCCGCCAGGGCAGCTCTCCTTGGCCAGGCAGCGCATCAGCGACTTCAGTGCGCCAACGTCCGCCGGCCGAAGCGGCCGGCGGGCAATCTCTTGCCGCAGTCTGGCTAGCCAGTCAGGAGCCGTGTTGAGCGCCGCAAAATAATTGCTGTCCAACTGATACAGCGTAACAAGCACCGCGACGTCCTCAGGATACAACCGCGCCGCCTCACCAAAGTGATAGCGGATAGCCACCAGCCTGTCGCGACGCTCGATCTTTTCCAGCGTCGCCTCGGCTCGCTGCGCTTGAAAGTCGCGCAGTAGCGCATTGCCATACACGTAATGCGATCGTGAAGAATCTGGGTGGTTGTGAACATCAACCGCATGAAGGGTGTCGGCGTTACTCCAGGCCGCCGCGCGGAAGTTCAGCATGACCAGACAAATACCCAGCGCGCCTGCCAGCGGCCAGGGAAAACGCGCCTGAGATACGCCGCGAGGCCGCCAGCACAGCAGCGAAGCCAACAACAGGCAAACGCCTACCGAGGGGAGATAACTGCGGTGCTCAAAGGCCAGCATTAGTGGCCAGATTGTGGACTCAGAAGCATGTCCTACCAGGTAAAAAGCCAGCGCAAACAGCAGTAGAGGGGCACGATTTCGCAGTACCAGGCCCGCCAATATGACCATGCACCATGCAAGTAGGGATATCAGGGTGGTGACGGGAGCCAGCAGACCCGTGGAAAGTCGCACTGCGTCATGGTGTAAGCCCATGTGCGCGATATCCGGCCACACTATCCAACCCAGGTACTGCCATAGCAGGCGTGCCTGAGTAAACATACGCTCGCCCAGCGTAAAATCCCGTGTGGCATAGCGATTGATCAGCCAGTCAGGCCCAACCAGACCAATCAGCACGAGCACAATGGCCGGCAGTAACAGGGCAAACCAGGCGAGGGTGTTAAACCAGGCAATACGCTTACCCCTCCATCGCCCGCGATAAAAGCAGAACTCCACGACGGCCACCAGCCACGGCAACAGCAGGCCATTTTCCTTACTGAGCGATGCGCCGAGCCACAACAACAGCATCCACAGCACCGCGGCCAAAACATCTCCCGGAGTACCGCCCTGCTCAGACCAGGCGTGTCGATAGCGCGCAAACACGTACAGGCCAAGCAGCACAAAAAGGGTCGACATTTGCGCCATGCGCTGCACAGCGTAGAGCACCGTCGACAGATGCAGGGGCAGCACAAGCCACAACAGCGCAGCCCCCGCGGCAATCCATTCACCGCGGTGCACCGCCACACCCTGCATACGCGGCGATCGCATCAACTGCAGGCAAAGCAAATAGACCAACAGGCCGTTGAACGAGTGAATAACGAGATTAACTGCCTTGGAAGTTGCCGGCCGAAGTTCGCCCTGCAGCGCATGCTCGGCGGTAAAGCTGAGCATGGACAGTGGTCTGCGCAGTACACCGGCACCCGAGCTGAAACTGGCGGTGCGCCACTCATCAACCACATCGGCCTGGATAGCCAGTTGATGATTGTCCACCAGGTTGGGCATGTCGTCGTACAGCCAGGGGCCATCCAGGCCACGGCTGTAAATCAGGCACACCGCCACGATTCCCAGCAGTAGCAACCAATGCACCCCTGTAACACGCCTGGTCGACATCAATTCCTGTGAACTCCCCCGTAGTTTTGCTGGGCATGCTCACACCGAAGCGGCAAAAGTACAAATAGAAATATCAGATATCATTCATCAGACATAAAAAAACCCGGCCTGAGCCGGGTTTTCTCTACACCACAAGGCGTTTAGCCACGACAGGTCGCTGGCAGCCAGTTGGTGTCGCTGGTGAAGTCAGTATCAGCGCCATCGGTCGCACCGCTAGGGTCGCCAGGCTTGCACTTCCAGAAAATCTCACGCGCAGCGTTGCTGACTGTACCGGACAGGTGGAAGACACGAGAGTCTCCATCTGGGAATACAGAGCCCTTCACTACAGCATAGATTACTGGATCGCTCGAATCGTCAGGCGCGTAGTAAGATACTGTGGTTGTGATCTCAGTATCAGGCGCATCGCCTACGCCAGCCTGTGTATCACCAACGGGCACGTCTCCAAGCGCGGAATAGTACTCAGCAACACTGGTCTTAAGCTCAGACATGTACGCCATCGGCTCAGACATACGCGCACGGATAGTGTAATCCTGATACGCGGGCAGTGCGATCGCAGCCAGGATGCCGACGATCGCAATTACGATCATCAGTTCAATCAGGGTAAAACCCTGCTGTTTCTTTTGGATGTTCATGTTTCCCTACTCCATTAGAGGATAAAGATTGTGGTTTTTTGGCCCCGTGAGTTCCCGCAAACGCTCACGGACTCCTTGGTGCTTGATGGATAATGCACAAACTGAGCCAACATGTGAACAGATCACCTCAAAAAAATTAATCCAAATAAAACAGAAAGTTAAAGACCACCACTACACAATAGCGACGTTAAGCAGGTCGCCGCACGAGCCTACTATTCTCGCCATAATGTGACCATTTTTGTCACTATAGCGACTTAGCGCTCCAGGCAGGCGCACTGACGCCTGTGTACAATGTCATATTCGTTCAATATTTCTCGACTTAAATCGGGTCAAGGCTAGGAGCACCCCAGCGCCGTGGTTATACTGAGTGAAAATTGCGCTTAAAAAATAAGTAAACACTAACGCTGCTAAAAGGATTATGAGCAGATGAACGACAAAGCCATCGGGCAACTGAGTGGCCTTGCAGGTCGGCTTGTGGCCGAGGGGGTCATTTCGGCTGAAACCGCCACAGAGGCTCAGCGCACTGCGTCTATGGAACAGATGCACCTCGTACAATATCTGGTTGAAAAACAGAATGTAGACGGTTACCGCCTGGCCGAGGTGGCATCCCAGGAGTTCGGTGTCCCTCAGTTCGACACCGAATGTTTCGATATGGCAGCCATGCCCACCGGTCTGGTGGACGTGGAACTGGTCACCAAACATCACGCCCTGCCGCTCTACCGGCGCGGCAATCGGTTGTTCATCGCAGTCTCAGACCCCACCAACCTGGCGGCACTCGACGAAATCAAATTCCACACCGGCATTAACACAGATGCCGTGTTGCTGGAGGAAGCCACCCTGAGCAAGTTGATTGCCAACTGGGTGGATATGCAGGACACCCTCTCCGATGGCCTGGATGACCTGGACGCGAGCGACCTCGACGGCATCGACGTAGGCACAGGCGAATCCAGTGACGACGACGAAACCAGCGACGTCGATGAAACGCCTATCGTGCGCTTTGTAAACAAGGTGCTGATCGACGCCATCAAACAGGGTGCATCGGATATTCATTTCGAGCCCTACGAGAACAGCTATCGCGTGCGTTTTCGTACCGATGGCGTACTCAGGGAGATGGTCAAGCCACCGCGCAACCTGTCACACAGGCTGGCGGCCCGCCTCAAGGTGATGTCGCAGATGGACATTTCCGAACGCCGGGTCCCCCAGGACGGGCGTATTCAGATGAAACTGTCCCGCAATCGGGCCATCGACTTCCGTGTGAACACCCTGCCCACACTGTTTGGCGAGAAAATCGTACTGCGTATTCTCGACCCAACCAGCGCTCAGCTCGGTATTGATGCCCTCGGTTATGAGGACGATCAGCGCGAGATGTACCTTAAAGCCCTGGGACAACCGCAGGGCATGATCCTGGTCACCGGCCCCACGGGCTCCGGTAAGACAGTCTCGCTTTACACCGGCCTTAACATTCTGAACACCGCCGAGCGCAATATCTCGACCGCCGAAGACCCGGTGGAGATTAACCTCGAGGGGATTAACCAGGTTCATGTGAACCCGAAGGTCGGCCTGAATTTTGCCGAGGCCCTGCGCTCCTTCCTGCGCCAGGACCCGGACATCATCATGGTGGGTGAGATTCGTGACCTCGAAACCGCCGAGATCGCGATTAAAGCCGCCCAGACCGGTCACCTGGTACTGTCGACGTTGCACACGAACAGCGCCGCGGAAACGGTAACCCGTTTGCTGAATATGGGCGTCCCCGCGTTTAACGTGGCGACGTCTGTTGATTTGATTATTGCCCAGCGTCTGGCCCGGCGGCTGTGCAAGGAATGCGCCGCGCCTGCGGATGATATTCCGCACGACGTGCTCATTAAACAGGGCTTTACCGAAGCACTGCTGGCCGAAGCGACCATTTTGAAAGCGGTTGGCTGCAGTCTGTGTCAGGATGGCTACAAGGGCCGTGTCGGTGTGTATGAAGTCGTCAGGATTACACCACCTATTGCCAGGATCATCATGGAAGAAGGGAATTCACTGCAAATCCAAGATCAGGCCACCCAGGAGGGCTTTAATACGCTCAGGGTTTCGGCACTGCGCAAGGTGGCCCAGGGGCTGATCAGCCTGGAAGAGGCCAACCGGATTACCGTGGATTAATAACAAGACTAGGGGACGAGGCGTTACCAAATGGCAACAGCGACCGGAAACGATTTATACATCTGGAGCGGTACCGACAAAAATGGCCGCAATACCAAAGGCGAAATCAGCGCCTCCAGCCAGGCCATGGCGAAGGCACAATTGCGCCGCCAGGGCGTGGTGCCCAAATCTGTGAAGAAAAAGCCCAAGCCGCTCTTCGGTGGCAAAGGCAAGCCGATTAAACCCGAAGACATCGCCACCTTCACCCGCCAGTTGGCAACCATGATGAAGGCGGGTGTGCCACTGGTACAAAGTTTCGAAATTGTCGCCGATGGCGCTGACAAGGAAACCATGCGCGAGATGATTGTCGCGATCAAGAACGACGTGGCATCCGGCACCGGCCTGGCGCCATCCCTCGAAAAGTACCCTCGCCACTTTGACGACCTTTACTGCAGCCTCGTAGCATCCGGTGAAGAGTCGGGCACCCTGGAAGTCATGCTTGACCGGGTCGCCACCTATAAGGAAAAAAGCGAAGCACTGAAACGCAAGATTAAAAAGGCCATGACCTACCCACTGGCGGTGATTGCCGTGGCTGTCGTGGTAACCGTGATTCTGCTGGTCAAGGTGGTGCCGACGTTTGCGGTGACCTTCCGCGGCTTTGGTTCAGATCTGCCCGCATTCACACTGTTCGTATTGAAGATCTCAGAGTTCGTGCAGGAGTGGTGGTTTATATTCCTTATTGCATGTATCGCCGCATTCTTTGCGTTCAAGGAAGCCAAATTCCGCTCGGTCAAATTTGCCGAGTTTCTCGACAAGATGGCCCTGAAAGCCCCGGTGATCGGTGGCATCGTCCACGATGCGGTTATTGCGCGTTTCTCGCGCACGCTGTCGACCACATTTGCAGCGGGTGTGCCTCTGGTCGACGCGCTGGAATCGACCGCTGGCGCCGCGGGCAACGCGATTTATGCCAAGGCCATTCGCCAGATCAAGGACGACGTTACTACCGGTACCACCCTGTACAACGCCATTCGCACCACCGGCCTGTTCCCGAATCTGCTGCTGCAAATGGTCTCAATTGGTGAAGAGTCAGGCTCTCTGGATGAAATGCTCGACAAGGTGGCCGACCACTATGAAGAGGCCGTCGACAACGCGGTGGACAACCTGAGCGCCCTGCTGGAGCCGATGATCATGTCAATCCTCGGCGTGCTGGTAGGTGGCCTGCTGGTTGCCATGTACCTCCCCATCTTCATGCTCGGTACCGTCATCTAACGCGCCACGGCTCCGGGAACAAGGTTTACGATGTCTGAAATCCTCGCCCTGCACCCGGGGCTGACCTACACCGTGCTGCTGGCACTGGGTCTTATTGTCGGCAGTTTTCTCAATGTGGTAATTCACCGCCTGCCCATCATGATGGAGTCGCGCTGGCGGCGCGACTGCTGTGAGCTGCTCGAGGTTGAGCCGGAGAAAGAAGAGCCGCAACTCACCCTCGCGACACCCAACTCCCACTGCCCGGCCTGCCAGGCACCGATTAAACCCTGGCAGAATATTCCTGTGCTTAGCTATCTGTTGCTGGGTGGCAGCTGCGCCAACTGCGGAGTGCGCATCTCAGTTCGCTACCCCATTATTGAGCTGCTCACTGGCCTGATGACACTGGCATTGGCCTGGTTCTTTCCGCCCTCGCCGGCACTGCTGGGCGCCATGCTGCTGACCTGGGCACTGATCGCACTCACCATGATCGACATCGATCATCAGTTACTCCCGGACGACATTACGCTTCCACTCATGTGGCTCGGACTGTTGTTTAACCTGTGCGGTACCTTTGTGCCCATTGAGCAGGCCGTCATCGGCGCCATGGGCGGCTACTTGAGCCTGTGGAGCGTCTACTGGATATTCAAACTGCTCACCGGCAAGGAAGGCATGGGCTATGGCGACTTTAAACTCCTGGCCGCCCTCGGGGCCTGGCTGGGCTGGCAGATGCTGCCCCTGATTATCCTGCTATCCTCCGTGGTTGGCGCTGTCGTCGGCATCGGGCTGATGATTGCCCGCAATCGCGGCCGCGAAGTACCCATCCCCTTTGGCCCCTATCTCGCCGCGGCCGGATGGTTGGCGCTGATAGTGGGAGACACGCTTAACAGCACGCTGCTGGGAGTTGCGCCCCAGTGATTGTCGGTGTGACCGGTGGCATCGGCAGCGGCAAGTCTGCCGTCACCTCACGGTTTGAGGCGCTGGGAATAACCGTGGTCGACGCGGATATCGCTGCGCGCGTTGTGGTAGAACCCGGCGGCGCTGCACTCGAGGCCATTGCCCAGCGCCACGGTGAAGCCATTCTACTGCCAGATGGCAGCCTGGACAGGGCAGCGCTGCGCAAGATTGTGTTTGCCGATGAAGCCGAACGCCACTGGCTGGAGGCCTTAACCCACCCCTTGATCGGCCAGGAAATTCGCGACCAGCTCGCCGCTGCCACATCGCCCTACGCTATTCTTGCCTCGCCACTCCTGCTGGAGACGCAGCAGAAAGACCTCACCGACCTCATTGTGGTTGTTGATGTACCGGAAGATATTCAACTGTCGCGTACCGTTGCCCGGGACAATAATGATGAGGCTCAGGTGAAACGGATTATGGCGGCGCAGATGTCGCGCGAGGAGCGTGTGGGGAAAGCGGATATTGTGATCGACAATTCGAAATCACTGAACGCCCTGGATGGTATCGTCGAGCAATTGCACGCGCAATTTCTCGCGCAATCAGCGTAGGTAGGCCTGCACTGCCTTAACAATCGGCACATTGGCCGCCGGAAATTCATAACCCGCCAGTTCCGCAGCAGACACCCAGGCCATGGGTTGTTGCTCCAGCCCACTGGGCTGCCCCGCAAACGCCGGGACAATATGTACGTCCAGGAAGACCCGCTTGTCACCGTAGTCGTGGCGAATTTCGATCAGCGGCTCGCTAGCGCTGACCTCGATTCCCAATTCTTCGGCAAGCTCACGCGACAAGGCCGCCTGTACAGTTTCGCCGGCTTCCACTTTCCCGCCGGGAAATTCCCACAGGCCGCCCTGGTGGGCATCGGCGGCGCGGCGGGTGAGAAGAATATTCCGCTCGGCGTCGAGAATAACGCCCACAGCGACATGCACCTCAGTCATTCAGGTACGGTACTCAGCATTGATACGCACGTAGTCGTAGGAAAAATCAGTGGTCCAGACACTGGCAGCGGCGTCACCCCGATTCAGGCACACACGAATGACGATATCTTCGGCCGCCATTGCTGCAACACCCTGTTCTTCGGTATAGCTGGCCGCACGACAGCCGCGCTCGGCAATCAGCACATCATTGAGATAAAGGCCGACGCGATCCACATCGAGTTCAGCCAGACCGGCGCGTCCGATGGCCGCCAGCAGTCTTCCCCAGTTGGGGTCAGAGGCAAACAGCGCGGTTTTCACCAGCGGCGAATGGGCAATCGTAAAGGCCACGTCCAGGCATTCCTGCTCATTCAGGCCACCTTCGACAGCGACGGTGACAAACTTGCTGGCACCCTCGCCGTCGCGCACCAGCGCCTGGGCCAGGGTCACCGCGACTTCCTGCACGGCATCGCGCAGTGCCAGCGCCAATGCTGAACCGGCATCTTGCTCGACAGCATTGCCCGCGGCACCGGTTGCCACCAAGACGCAGGCGTCGTTGGTGGAGGTATCACCATCAACCGAGACCCGGTTGAACGACATGTCGGTCGCCTCGCTGAGCAGACGTTGCAGCAGCTCCGGAGCCACCGCAGCGTCAGTGGCAATATAGCCCAGCATGGTCGCCATATTGGGGCGGATCATACCCGCGCCCTTGGCAATACCGGTCACAACATAGTCGATGCCGTCGCAGTTGAAAGACACCGACAAACCCTTGGGCCGCGTGTCAGTAGTAAGAATACCTTCCGCCGCATCGGCCCAGCCGTCGGCATCAAGGCCGGTTACCGCCGCGGGAATTGCCGCGGTGATTTTCTCTACCGGCAGCGGCTCACCGATGACGCCCGTCGAAAACGGCAAAACCTCTGCCGCATCTGACCCTGTGGCTTCTGCCACAGCAGCACAGCAGGCACGTGCGTCACGCAGGCCAGTCTCTCCGGTGCCCGCGTTGGCATTGCCAGTATTAACGAGCAGATAACGAGGCTGTGCCTGGCTTGCACCCAGATGTGACTCGGCCACCGCTACCGGCGCCGCGCAGAATGCATTCTGGGTAAACACGCCGGCACAGTTGGCGCCAGGGGCCAGCTCCATCAATACCAGGTCCTTGCGTCCCGGTGTCTTTACACCGGCAGATACCGTGGCCAGGCGCAGCCCTGGCACGGGCAGGAGCTTGGGGAGCGTATCGTTTCCTACGGCCATCAAATCACCTTAGAGCTTGCCGCAACACTGTTTGTATTTCTTGCCGCTGCCACAGGGGCAGGGATCATTGCGGCCCACCTTGGGCGCTTCGCGGGTAAAGGTGGAGGGCTGCTGCGGCGCTTGCGGCTCTTCCGCCTCGGACTCACCCATCGCAGATGCTTCGGCGTGCTGGAAGGCGAGCTTTTCACGCTCGGCAGCTTCCCGGCGCTGCCGCTCAATCAGCTCTGCTTCATCTTGGCGCTGGATTTGCACATGGCTGAGGAATTTCACCACCTCAAGCTTGAGATTGCTAAGCAGGTCTTCAAACAGGGCAAAGGACTCGCGCTTGTATTCCTGCTTGGGGTTTTTCTGGGCGTAGGCGCGCAGGTGAATACCTTGGCGCAGGTGGTCCATCGTCGCCAGGTGCTCCTTCCACAGCGTATCGAGCACCTGCAGCATGATCTGCTTTTCGATCTTGCGCATGTCAGGGCCCACAGATTCGCACTTGGCTTCATAGGCCGCCTGAACTTCATTCACAATTCGCTCACGCAGGGCTTCTTCGTGAAGCTTGTCGTCGGCGTCCAACCAGGACTGCACGGGCAGCGGCAGCGCAAACTCGGCTTCGAGCTGCTTTTCCAGGGCTGGAATATCCCACTGCTCTTCCACGCTCATCTGCGGAATAAAGCTGTCGACCGCCTCGTTCACCACATCAGCGCGAATAGCCGTAATAGTGTCGGAAATGTCCGCTTCACCAAGCAGGTCATTGCGCTGCTCGTAAATGATCTGGCGCTGGTCATTGGCGACGTCGTCATATTCCAGCAACTGTTTGCGGATATCGAAGTTGCGGCCTTCTACTTTGCGCTGGGCTTTTTCAATCGCGTTGGTCACCATGCGGTGCTCAATCGCCTCGCCCTTCTCCATGCCCAGGGCCTGCATGAAGTTTTTCACCCGGTCAGAGGCGAAGATGCGCATGAGGTTATCTTCCAGCGACAGATAGAACCGCGACACACCGGGGTCACCCTGGCGCCCGGCACGGCCGCGCAGCTGGTTGTCGATACGGCGTGATTCGTGTCGTTCAGTGCCGAGAATATGCAGGCCGCCGGCCTCCAGCACCTGCTGGTGACGCTGCTCCCAGGCTTGCTTGAGCTCGGCTTTGCGCACATCGGAGATTTCGCCAGCGGCAGTCATTTCTGCCTCCAGATTACCGCCGAGCACGATGTCGGTACCGCGGCCCGCCATGTTAGTGGCGATGGTCACAACACCGGGGCGGCCCGCCTGGGCGATAATTTCCGCCTCCTGTTCGTGGTATTTGGCGTTCAGTACCTTGTGCTGAATCTTGGATTTGCGGAAACGCGCCGACAGTTCTTCTGAGGTTTCAACAGAGGCCGTACCTACCAGTACCGGTGCACCTGCCTCCATACAATCCTTCACGTCGGCAACAATGGCGTCGAACTTCTCTTCGCGGCTGAGGTAGACCACATCGTTGAGGTCCTTGCGTTCCTGCTTCTTGTTGGTGGGAATGACCAACACTTCCAAACCATAAATCTGGCGGAATTCAAAGGCCTCTGTATCCGCGGTACCGGTCATGCCGGCGAGCTTGTCGTACAGGCGGAAATAGTTCTGGAAGGTGGTGGACGCCAGGGTCTGGCTTTCACTCTGGATCGCCACGCCCTCTTTCGCCTCGATCGCCTGATGCAGACCTTCAGAGAGGCGCCGGCCGGGCATGGTACGACCGGTATGCTCGTCGATCAGCACCACCTGCCCTTCCTGTACAATGTACTCCACATCCTTCTGGAACATGGCGTGGGCACGCAGGCCTGAATACACGTGGTGCAGCAGGTTCAAGTTGGTGGCCGCGTAGAGGCTGTCGCCCTCCTGCAGCAGACCTTCGCGAATCAACAGTCCCTCAATGAACTCATGACCGTCTTCAGTCAGCTCCACCTGGCGGGCCTTCTCATCCACAGTGAAGTGGCCGGACTGGCCTTCAACATCAGCCTGGAGCGAAGGAATGAGCTTGTTAATGCGCTTGTAAAGCTCTGAACTGTCTTCAGAGGCGCCGGAAATCACCAGCGGTGTACGGGCCTCATCGATCAGGATGGAATCCACCTCGTCGACAATGGCAAAGGCCAGGTTGCCCTGCATCTTGTCACCCAGGGTGAAGGCCATATTGTCGCGCAGATAATCGAAACCAAACTCGTTGTTGGTGCCGTAGATAATGTCGGCGCTATAGGCGGCGGTTTTCTGTTCCGGCAACTGCCCGGAGCGAATCACACCCACACTGACACCGAGGAATTCATACAGGGGCCCCATCCAGGCAGCATCCCGGGTGGCGAGGTAATCGTTGACCGTAATCAGGTGTACGCTGCCTGCCAGCGCGTTCAGGTAGGCCGGCAGGGTCGCTACCAGCGTCTTACCCTCACCGGTGCGCATCTCTGCAATTTTGCCTTCGTGCAGCGCCATGCCGCCGATCAGCTGCACGTCAAAATGGCGCAGGCCCAGAACCCGCTCGCCAGCCTCACGCACAACGGCAAACGCTTCGGGCAGTATCTTGTCCAGGGTATCGCCGTTCGCCAGCCGACCTTTGAATTCTTCCGTCTTGGCTTTCAGCTGCTCATCGCTGAGCGCCGCCGTGTCTTCGGCCAGGGCATTAATCTTTTTGACCACCTTGCCCAGGCGCTTGAGCTCCCGGTCATTGCGGGTGCCAAAAATCATCTTCAGGGGATTGCCAATCATAGCTGTTCAACTTGTCTTGTATACGAAACAACCCGCCGGACCTACGTGGACGGGCGGGAACAAAAAGAAGGGATTATACGCGTCAGCGGCGGGTTCGTCGTATGTAACTTGACGGGTCGACTGAGCGACCGTGCTTGTAGACTTCGTAGTGGACATGGGCACCGGTACTGCGACCGGTGGAACCCATTAAGGCAATCGGCTGGCCCTTGCGCACCACATCACCCGGCTTGACCAGGCTCTCTTTATTGTGGGCATAGCGGGTGACAAAGCCATCGCCATGGGAAATTTCAATGGTCTCACCGTAACCGCTCTTGGACCCCGTCCAGGTAACAACGCCGGCCGCCACAGAGATGACATTGGTGCCTTCCTTACCGGCGAAATCGACGCCGTGATGGAAGGCGGGCTTGCCGGTAAAGGGATCGTTGCGTTTGCCATAGAAAGAGGAAATCCAGCCCTTTTCGACCGGGCGCCCGGAGAGGAACGTCTGCTCATCTAGCTTGCGGTTACTGAGCAGCGTCTCGAGAATTTCCAACTGCTGCTCACGGTCTTCTACCCGGGCCTGAAACAGGCCGAGCTCGGCCATCAGGTCCGAGGTGCTGTATTCAACGCTGAATTCGCCGCCCAGCGGACCACCCATAGCCGGGGGCTCGCTGAAATCAAATTCACCCTCTTCGAGATCTGCCATGGCGGTGAGGTGCTGACCAAGTGCATCCAGGCGGGTCATCCGCGCCTGCATTTCGGCCACATTACGGGTCATTGCGGCCATCTTGCGCTCGGCCTGAGCCTGCAGCTGCGCCAATTCCTGCTCCTGCTCAGCGAGCTCGTCCTGGAGGCGATCCAGGGCTACTTCGCGCATCGCATTGGCGTCAGAGTCCTGACCCAGCATGTAGCCTACACCGACCATACCCAGGGGCAGGCCCAGACAGCACAGGGAGAGCAACGCACGAGACCAGCGACCCAGTTCAATCGAACGGGATCCGCCGTGCTTGCGATTTATGAGAATGACTTTCATCTACAAGAAAAATCGGTCACAGGGCCGCGGACTATGCCACAAACCGGCATGATTGACCACGAAATAACCACAAACGGTGTGAACTGGTACCCAATTTGGGCCGATCAGCGTCGATCGACCTTAAACCGCGGGAACAGGGTTGAAGGCGTAGGAGATAGGCGCAGTGGCTTCGTCTTCAAAAGTCACCACTTCCCAGGCATCGGGCTGGGCAATCAGCGCCCGAAGCGAGTCGTTGTTGAGCCCATGGCCGGACTTGTAGGCGCGGAATTCGCCAATCAGGCTGTTACCCAGCAGGTACAGATCGCCGATGGCGTCGAGAATCTTGTGGCGCACGAACTCATCGTCGTAACGCAGGCCATCCTGGTTGAGGATGCGGTAATCATCAACCACGATGGCGTTGTCGACACTTCCGCCCCGGGCCAGGCCCTGGGAGCGGAGGTACTCGATTTCATGCATAAAGCCGAACGTACGGGCCCGGCTGATTTCCTTGACGAAGGACGTCGTGGAGAAATCCACCTCGGCATGCGGTGCTCTATCGCGGAAAACGGGGTGGTCAAAATCGATGGTAAAGGAGACTTTGAAGCCATCAAAGGGGAGGAAGCTGGCTACCTTGTCGCCGTCCTCGACCGTGACCTTGCGTTTGATCCGGATAAACTTTTTGGGCGCATTCTGTTCTTCAATCCCTGCCGACTGCAGCAGGAAGACGAATGGTCCGGCACTGCCGTCCATGATCGGAACTTCCGGAGCGCTGACATCCACGTATGCGTTGTCAATGCCCAGGCCCGCCATGGCTGCCATGAGGTGTTCCACGGTGGACACCTTCTCGCCGTTAGCGTGAAGACTGGTAGAGAGCGTTGTTTCGGCAACGTTGTGCGCTCGTCCGGGGATTTCTACCACCGGATCGAGATCGACCCTGCGAAATACGATACCGGTATCCACCGGCGCAGGGGACAGGGTCAGGTAGACTTTATCGCCCGTGTGCAAGCCTACGCCCGTCGCCTTGATCGCGTTTCTCAGTGTGCGCTGTCGAATCATAATCACTCCGTCAGTAGCCCATAAGCTTTTGGCCCTGGGCACCACCGGGTTTCTCCGGGGCGTACCTCAGTCGGCCTGTCTGCGCAGGAAAGCGGGAATATCGAAATACTCCTCGCTTGCATCTGCAGCAACAGCAGCCTGAGCGCCTGCGGCGGCCCGTTGCCGACGCTGTACCGCGGGGCGGTCCAGATCGGCGTAATTGGGCTCATCCAGCTCGGTCTCAGTGCTGACCGCCGGTTTGGCAGGTGCGGTATCTACGACCTGCAACGGCGCACGCGCCGCTTCACTACCTAAACCGGTGGCTACTACGGTTACTTTCAGCTCGTCCGTCATCTCCGGATCGATAACCGTACCTACTACAACTGTCGCTTCTTCGGATGCAAATTCCTCGATCGTGTCGCCAACTTCGGCGAACTCGCCAAGTGCGAGATCGAGACCCGCGGTGATATTCACCAGAATTCCGCGTGCACCCTGCAAATCAATATCATCCAGGAGGGGGCTGTTTATGGCTCTTTCAGCTGCCTCACGGGCGCGATTTTCGCCCTTGGAGCTGCCGGTGCCCATCATCGCCATGCCCATTTCGGACATTACCGTCCTCACGTCGGCGAAATCCACATTGATCATGCCGGGACGGATAATCAGATCGGCTATCCCCTGAACTGCGCCCAACAATACATCATTTGCCTCCTTAAAGGCATCGAGCAGACTGGTATTTTTACCTAGCACTTCCAGCAATTTTTCATTGGGAATTGTGATCAAAGAGTCCACGTGCTGCTGCAATTCACCCACACCTTCCTGGGCAATTTTTAACCGCTTCTTGCCCTCAAAGGGGAAGGGACGGGTCACAACCGCCACGGTCAGAATACCCAGCTCACGGGCAACTTCCGCCACCACAGGCGCGCCGCCGGTACCGGTACCACCGCCCATACCGGCAGTGATGAAGACCATATCCGCGCCGCGGATGGAATCGGCGATACGCTCGCGATCTTCCATGGCCGCCGCCCGGCCGATCTCCGGGTTGGCACCCGCACCGAGACCTTTGGTGATCTCGCCACCGAGCTGCAGCACTGTCTTGGACTCAATGTCCGACAGCGCCTGGGCATCAGTGTTCGCACAGATGAAATCAACGCCTTCAACCGAGTTCTCGATCATGTGCTTCACGGCGTTGCCGCCGCCTCCGCCCACGCCGATCACTTTTATGACCGCGTTACTTGGTACATTGTCTATCAGTTCAAACATGGTTTATTTCTCCCCTTTTATAAAAAAGCCGCGTGTCAGCGCGACGGTTTACCGCTTAAAAATTGCTTGAGATCCAGGCCTTGGCCCGATTGATCCAACTCTCGGCAGGCGCGCCACTCTGGCTGCGCCCACCCCCTTGATTGTTTTCTTCCATGTGATCGACACCGTACTGGAGCAAACCCACGCTGGTGGCGTAAATCGGGTTGCGCACAATGTCATTGAGGCCCTGCACACTCTGGGGGTAACCCACCCGCACGGGCATATGGAAAATTTCCTCGGCCAGCTCCACCACGCCCTCCATCTTGGAGGTGCCGCCGGTCAGCACGATGCCCGCGGGCACCATGTCTTCAAAGCCGGAGCGGCGCAGCTCGGCCTGCACCAGCGTGAACAGTTCGTCATAGCGGGGCTCAACAACCTCTGCCAGTGATTGCCGGGACAAGTCCCGCGGCGGGCGATCGCCAACGCTGGGCACCTTTATCGTTTCTTCGGCACCTGCCAGCTGAGTCAGCGCGCAGGCGTACTTGATCTTGATTTCTTCGGCGTGCTGGGTCGGTGTACGCAGGGCCATGGCGATATCGTTGGTCACCTGGTCACCGGCAATCGGAATCACACCGGTGTGACGAATGGCGCCTTCGGTGAAGATGGCAATATCGCTGGTGCCGCCGCCGATATCGACCAGGCACACACCCAGATCGCGCTCGTCCTCGGTGAGAATCGAATAACTCGACGCCACCTGCTCGAGAATAATTTCTTCAACTTCCAGCCCACAGCGGCGAATACATTTCTCAATGTTCTGGGCCGCGTTCACGGCACAGGTCACCAGATGCACCTTTGCTTCCAGGCGCACGCCAGACATTCCCAGGGGTTCCTTAATGCCCTCCTGGTTATCGATGACGTATTCCTGCGGCAGGATGTGCAATATCTTCTGGTCAGCGGGAATCGCCACCGCCTGGGCCGCGTCGATCACCCGCTCGAGATCGTGACTGAATACTTCTTTGTCCTTAATCGCCACGATGCCGTGCGAATTCAGGCTGCGAATATGGCTACCGGCAATGCCAACATACACAGAGTGAATCTGGCATCCGGCCATGAGCTCGGCCTCTTCCACCGCGCGCTGGATCGATTGCACAGTGGACTCGATATTCACCACCACGCCTTTTTTCATGCCCTTGGAGGAGTGCGAGCCAATGCCCACCACTTCAATCTCGCCGTCCATGCCAACTTCCCCCACAATGGCAACCACCTTGGATGTCCCGATATCCAGGCCGACGATCATTCTTTTGTCCTGCGCGCTGCCCATGGCAGTCTCTCCCCTTACGCTTTTTCGTTATCCGTAGGTGGCTCTGGCGCCACGGGCTCGCGGTAAGCCACCGCAACACCCTTGCGATACCGCAAATCCACCCGCTGCACTTCGTCCATGCGCGACACCAGTTCCGCCCGGTAAAGGCGACTGAATCGCTGCATCCGCTCGCGGAACTCACCGCCGCCAATCATCAGCGACTGACCACCGGAGAGCACCGCTTCCACCTGGCCGCGCTCATCGACTACCAGCTGGGTCACGCTCAGCCGCAGCGGCGTGAGAATATCCACCAGTCGTTGGTAGGTGTGCATTAACTCACCTGCAGCCCCTTCCGGGCCGCGCAGCTGAGGCAGGCTGCCCCAAGCCTCGCTATCACTGGGCCGAAACACCTCGCCCTGATGATTGAGAAAACCGCCATCACCCCAACGGGCGATCGGCAGCTGTTCGACCACGTGTATCTCCAGCGCATTCGGCCAGACGCGCCGCACATTGGCCTCGTATATCCAGGGCAGCGCCTCCAGTTGACCGCGCACTTCGGCAAGGTCGGTGCCCAAAAAGCCCCCCACCAGTGCCGGCTGCACCATGTCCTGGACGGCCGTGGTGCGGGTATTGGCCAGCTCGCCGGTGACGGAAATGCGCTCGACAGGAATCGCGGCCAGGAAAATCCACGCCTGCAGCCCCACGGCGGATACCACACCAATGCCCACGATGATCAGCAGGCGGTTCAGCCAGGCAAAATTGGCCGGCGACTTATCGGCCTGCGCCTGCTGCTTGCGGGTTGCGCCCTTGGCCGGCGCCTGGCGCGGCTTGCGCTTGGCCTGCGCGGAAGCTTCCTGCTTTTTCACCGGCCGCTTGCCGGGTTTGCGCTTGCGCTTCTCCTCGGGCCGGCGCCCGAACAATGGCAACTTAATCGCGACGCCCATGCTATCTCTGTGCCTCCGCGCTCAGGAGCAGGATCTGCTCGACCAGTTGCGGCACACTCATGCCCACTTCCCGGGCCGCCATTGGCACCAGGCTGTGTGAGGTCATTCCAGGAATCGTATTTACTTCGAGTACATAGAAGCGGCCGTCGGCGTCGCGCATGGTGTCGACGCGCCCCCAGACAGCGCAGCCGAGGGAGTTAAACGCCGCCAGTGCCAGCTCAGCCACTTCTGCCTCATCGCTGGCGGACAACCCTGAGGGGCAGTTGTACGTGGTGTCATCGGATATGTACTTGGCTTCATAGTCATAAAACTCGTTATCCGTCTCCATGCAGATAGAAGGCAGGGCTCGCCCGCCGAGAATACTCACGGTGTACTCAGGTCCGTTGATAAACTGCTCGGCAAGCACGGCGCCTCCGTAGCGCGCCGCCTCGCGATAAGCGGCTTCAAGCTCCTCGGCATTGCTGGCGGGCGCCATGCCAATACTGGAACCCTCGCAGGTAGGTTTGACGAACACCCGGCCAAGGCGATCGATCACTGATTGCCAGTCGGTGTCTGCGCGCAACATCGCAAAACCGCCGGTGGATATGCCAATGCCCTGCCACAATTCCTTGCTGCGCTGCTTGTCCATTGCCAGCGCCGAGCCGAGCACGCCAGAGCCGGTATAGGGCACACCCAGGGCCTGCAGCGCACCCTGGATACAGCCATCTTCACCACCGGGGCCGTGCAGGATATTGAATGCGAAGTCGACGCCGTCCAGTTGCGCCAGCCAACCCGCATCAGCGGGGTCGACCTCGCGCACCCGGTAGTCGAGGGAGCGCAACGCCTCAGCCACGGTAGCACCACTGTTCAGCGACACTTCGCGCTCGGCGGATGTTCCGCCCAGCAGCACAGCTATCTCGCCCTGTTTCAAATTCGCCGCACTCATGAACCGTCTACCTCTGAAAAATCCAAACCAGCCAGATCTCTCGCCAACGCGCCGATGTTGCCAGCCCCCTGGGTCACAATCACATCACCCTCGCGCACCACGTCGCAGAGAATGCGCGGCACGTCGTCAATGCTCTCGGCAAAGATGGGTTCCAGCTGGCCGCGCTGACGAATACTGCGTGTGAGGCTGCGGCTGTCTGCTCCAGGAATGGGCTCTTCGCCCGCGGCATACACATCGAGGAGTACCAGCACATCACAGCGTGACAGCGTTGCCACAAAGTCTTCATACAGGTCGCGGGTGCGCGAGTATCGATGAGGCTGATACACCATGACGATGCGCTGCTCGGGAAACGCCTGGCGCGCAGAATCGAGTGTGGCCCGAACCTCGGTGGGATGATGGCCATAATCGTCGAACAGCAGGGCCTGCCCGGCAGGCAATTGCAGTTCGCCCATCGGCGAGAAACGGCGACCCACCCCGGCAAAGCCCGCCAGACCGCGCAGGATCGCGGCATCGTCGAGCCCTTCGTCACAGGCCACGGCAATCGTTGCCGCGGCGTTCAGGACATTGTGCTCGCCGGGCATGTTCAGGCTCACCTCAAGCGGCGCCATGTCACCGGGACGGTGCACGGTGAAGCGCGTGGTCAGGCCCTCGCGCTGCATATCGTCGATGCGATAGTCTGCATCGTCGGCAAAGCCGTAGGTGATGATTTGACGGCTGACCTCGGGCAACATCTCGCAAATCACAGGGTCATCCACACACAGCACCGCAATACCGTAGAACGGCAGGTTGTGAAGAAAGTCGAGAAAAGTACGGCGCAGCACAGAGAAGTCGCCGCCATAGGTATCCATGTGATCGGCTTCAATATTGGTCACCACGGTGACCATCGGCTGCAGGTGCAGGAATGAGGCGTCGCTTTCATCGGCCTCAGCAATCAGGAACCTGCTGGCGCCCAGCTGTGCATTACTGCCGACACTGTTAACCAGGCCGCCGATGACAAACGTGGGATCCAGACCCGCCTCGCCAAACACGTTGGCAATCAGGCTGGTGGTGGTGGTTTTACCGTGGGTACCTGCTACTGCGATACCGTGACGATAGCGCATCAGCTCTGCCAGCATCTCTGCCCGGGGCACGATAGGAATACGGGCCTCGCGCGCTGCAACAACCTCGGGGTTGGACTCGTCTACAGCACTGGAAGTGACAACCACGTCCGCCGCGCCGACATTCCCGGCCTCATGGCCGATAAATACTTCCACGCCACGGGCTTCGAGGCGCCTTGTCACCGGACTGGCCCGCAGGTCGGAGCCACCGACTTCGTAGCCGAGATTCACCAACACTTCCGCGATACCGCTCATGCCCGTTCCGCCCACACCAATCATATGGATGCGGCGTACGCGGCGCATTTCAGGCACGGAGTAGATATTCTTGTCACTTATCACGGAACAACTCCTCGCACCGGTCAGTGACCCTGGCCGTTGCATCCGGTGCCGCCACAGCCCTGGCCGCGGCAGACATTGCGCGCAGGCGCTCCGGGTGATTGAGATAACCGCGCAGTGACTGCATCAGCGCAGCTACCGACATGTCTGCCTGGCGCAACAAGATGGCGCCGCCGCGGTCTGCCAATGACCGCGCATTCGCCGTCTGGTGATCATCGATGGCATGCGGGAGGGGCACCAGAATGGCCGGACGCGCCATCACAGCGAGCTCGGCCACTGTCAGCGCACCCGCCCTGCAGATCACAACGTCGGCCCAGGCATAGGCCTCAGCCATATTCTCGATAAAAGGAGCGACGCGCACATTCGCGTGATCGGCGGGATAGGCATGGCTGACCGGACCGACATGCGCTTCACCGGTCTGGTGCCAGACGCGTAAATCAACGCCTTCTTCGAGCAATTTGCTCACCGCCTCAGGCACGGTTTCATTGAGCGGCTTCGCGCCCAGACTCCCGCCGAGCACGAGTACGTGTAAGCTCCGCTTACCATCGTAGTCATAGTGCTGGGCTTCACCGAGGGCGACGATATCCTCGCGTACCGGATTTCCCAGCGCGATCGCCTCCACATCACTTTTGAAGGCTCCCGGAAAACCGGTGACAACCACGTCCGCCAGCGGTTGCAGCATGCGATTCGTTGTCCCGGCAACGGCGTTTTGTTCGTGGATAAGCAGCGGACGTCGCAGTAGCCAGGCGGCAACACCCGCGGGGCCCGCGACATAACCACCCATGCCGACAACCGCGGCCGGGCGCAAGCGCAACACCAGCCACAGTGCCTGCACCGAAGCGAAGCCCAGCGCCAGCAGACTCTGGAGCTTGTCCAACAGACCCTTGCCTCGCACACCCCGCACTGCGAGGTGATGAAGTTTGATATCGGCCGCCGGCACCACGCGCTGTTCTAGGCCACGCGAGGTACCCACCCACTCGACCTCGTGACCACGGTCGCGCAACGCATTGGCCACTGCCAGTGCCGGGTAGACGTGGCCGCCGGTGCCGCCTGCCATCATCAGGATGGGCGCGCTCATGAACGCACCTCCCCATGGCGCACGCTGTGATCGATACGCAGCACTAACGCCAGCATGACACAGCACACAATAAGACTGGTGCCACCATAGGAGACAAAGGGCAGGGTCAGGCCCTTGGTGGGCAACAAACCGGAGCTCACGCCCATGTTCACGAACGCCTGCCCGGAAAAGACCAGCGCCACTCCGTAGCAGACATAGGCCCCAAACGGTTGTGAGCCCAGCTGCGCTGCCCGGCCCACCCAGAGAATTCGGCCGATGAGAGCGACATACAGAAGAATGACAGCGAGTGCACCGATGAAACCCGTCTCCTCTGCCCAGATAGAGAAGACGAAATCAGTGTGGGCTTCCGGTAAGTAAAACAATTTCTGTACGCTGTTACCCAACCCAACCCCGAACCACTCGCCCCGACCAAAAGCGATCAGCGATTGCGTCAGCTGGAAGCCGGTGTCGTAAGGGTCAGCCCAGGGGTCGGTGTAGGCCGTCAGGCGCTTGACCCGGTAGGGCTCACTGACGACCAGCACCAGTAACGCCCCCAGCGCGCCGGCACCAACCACCATGAAGTGACCCAGCTTCACGCCGGCAAGGAATAACATCCCGAAAGCGCTACCCGCCACAATCACTGTGGCGCCAAAATCGGGCTCCACCATCAACAGCAAGGTAGCGGCAAACAGCACCGCCATAGGTTTGAGAAAGCCCTGCCACTCGTGACGCACCTCATGCTCACGGCGCACCATGTAACCGGCCAGGTAAACCACCATTGCCAGCTTGGCAAACTCCGAAGGCTGCAGAGTGAAAGGTCCCAGTGGCAGCCAGCGCTGACTGCCGTTCACTTCGCGCCCAACGCCGGGTATCAACACCAGAATGAGCAGCGCCAGGGCGATGAACAGCCAGATCCAGCCGGTCTGTTCCCAGAATTGCAGCGGAATACGGTACACAACAAAGGCCGCACTCAGGGCCAGCGCCATATAGATCAGATGACGAATCGTGTGGAACCAGGTGCTCTTGTAGTTGATGTCAGCATACTCGATCGATGCCGAGCTGATAGCTACCAGCCCCACCAGCATCAGTGCCACACCGAGCAGCAGAATGCCCGCATCGGGCATCAGGTTTGGCGCGACAGCGCGACTCATGCCTCCACCTCAAGCGCTTGCACGGCCAGGCGGAAGGCGTCACCGCGCGCGGCAAACCCGGAGAACATATCAAAGCTCGCGCAGGCCGGAGACAGCAGCACCGTATCTCCATCGACAGCACATTGCGCTGCAAGCGCAACCGCCTCGTCCATGGACTCGACCCGTTCGATCTCGGTTGCGCCAGCCAGGGCATCTGCCATCAGCGGCGCGTCCTCACCCAACACCAGTAGGCGCTTGCAGTGCTGTGTTACCAGTGCTCTCAGGGCTTTAAAGTCAGCGCCCTTGCCCTGACCTCCCGCGATCAAGACCACGTCGTGGTCGCCGCCGAGACCTGCCAGGGCAGCCTGGGTAGCTCCCACGTTGGTGCCCTTGGAATCATTGATGTAACGCACCTCGTTGTGCACTGCCACGAGCTCGCAGCGATGCGGCAGGCCGCGGAATGCTTTCAATGCGGCGCACATGGCGCTTACGGGCAGGCCGGCGGCGCTACCCAATGCCAGGGCCGCCAGCGCGTTCGCCTGGTTGTGTCGCCCAACAATACCCAGCTCAGCCACGGGCATGAGTACGTCGTTACCAAAACACAACTGCCCGTCGCGAATACCGAAACCGCGCAGCTCAGGCTCACCGAGACGCCAGCTGACAACCTCAACAGCGTCCGGCAGCAGGGGCACTGTGAGCGGATCATCGCGATTGACCACGGCTTTGTGGCAGCTCTGGAAAATACGATGCTTGGCCTGGTGATAACGCACCATGTTGCCGTGACGATCAAGATGATCGGCACTCACGTTCAACACGGTGGCCACCGCGAGGTTCAAATGGCTGGCTCTCTCCAGCTGAAAGCTGGACAACTCAAGCACATACAGCTTTCGCTCCGGGGCAAGTAAGTCCAGCGCCGCCGTACCCAGGTTGCCACCCACACCAACATCCAGCCCCGCCTCGCGGGCCATGGCGCCGAGCAACTCGGTCACTGTGGACTTGGCATTGGATCCGGTAATACCAATCACTGGCGCAGTTGCCTCGGCCACAAACAGATCAACATCGCCCATGATGCGCGCGCCTGCGGCGATCGCCGGTGCCAGCATCTGATCGTCGGGGGCAATGCCCGGGCTCACAATGAGTTCATCGGCGGCAGCCAGTATTTCTGCGGGGAACTGGCCAACGTAAACCGGCACCTCCGGCATCTCGGCCTCAATCTCCGCCAGGCCGGGCGGATCTTCGCGGGTGTCGACAATGGAGAAGGCCTGCCCCTGCGAGTGCAGGAAGCGCGCGCACGACAAACCAGTGACCCCGAGTCCCACCACGACCCGATTCACACTGCTTGCTATGACACCTTGTATCACTGCCTGATTCACCTTTATCTCAACTTCAGCGTCGCCAGCCCAAACAGAACCAGCATGACGGTAATAATCCAGAAGCGCACAATGACCCGTGGTTCGGGCCAGCCTTTCAATTCAAAGTGATGATGAATGGGCGCCATGCGGAAGATCCGCTTACCGGTAAGCTTGAAAGACGCCACCTGCAGAATCACGGACACAGTCTCCAACACAAAAATGCCGCCCATCACAAAGAACACAATCTCGTGGCGCGTAATAACCGCCACCGTACCCAGTGCCGCACCCAGTGCCAGTGCACCCACGTCACCCATAAAGACCTGGGCGGGATAGGTGTTAAACCACAGGAAGCCAAGCCCCGCACCGGCGATGCTGCCGCAGAAGACCGCCATTTCACCGCTACCGGCGACATAGGGAATTTGCAGGTACTCGGCGAAATTCACGTGGCCGGTGAGGTAGGCAATAATGCCCAGCGCACCGCCCACCATCACGGTAGGCATGATTGCCAGCCCGTCGAGACCATCGGTCAGGTTGACCGCATTGCTGGAGCCGACAATCACGAAGTAGGTGAGCAAGATGAAGAGCGGCCCCATATTCCAGGCAAAGTCTTTAATAAAGGGCACATACAGCTCAGTGGTCACCGGTGTATCAATGTAGAAATACATGTACAACGCGGCCGCAAGGCCCGCCACGGATTGCCAGAAGTACTTCCAGCGGGCAGGCAGGCCCCGGGAGTCTTTCTCCACCACCTTGCGATAGTCATCCACCCAGCCAACCGCGCCAAATACCGCGGTCACCATTAGCGCAATCCACACATAAACATTGCGCAAATCCGCCCACAACAGTGTGGAGATCGCTATCGCCACCAGAATCAGCGCACCCCCCATGGTCGGCGTGCCGGCCTTGCTCAAATGGCTTTGCGGCCCGTCGTCGCGCACAGCCTGTCCCACCTGGTAGTAGCTGAGCTTACGGATCATGTAGGGGCCGACGATAAGGGAAATAGCCAGTGCCGTTCCCGCCGCCAGAATGCCGCGCAGTGTCAGGTATTGAAAGACCTGGAACCCGCCCTCAAACTGACTCAGATATTCAGCAAGCAATAGCAGCATCAGTGTTCTCCCCCACCACGGCGCACCATAAGCCCTTCCAACACGCGCTCCATACGCGCACCGCGTGAGCCCTTGATCAATACCGCATCCTCGGTGCCGAAAGCGCCGGGCAATGCCTCGAGCACCGCGGCGCAATCAGCAAACCACCGACCGCCCGCACCAAATGCCTCGGTTGCATCGCGCAATTCCTCACCGACGCCCCAGAACTGTTCCAAACCCAATTGCTGCGCATATTCACCCATATCGCGGTGCAGGCTGGCACTATCGGCGCCCAGCTCACGCATGGCACCCAGCACGATGGTGCGTCGACCCGCCGTCTCTGCCAGGGTCTTCATGGCGGCCCGGACAGATCCCGGGTTTGCGTTGTAACAATCGTCGATGACCAGTGTGCCAGCGGCGTTGCGCGCCGCAGACAAGCGGCCTGACACAGGCTGCACCGCAGCGATACCAGCCGCGATTTCATCCAGGCTCAACCCGCAGGCCAGGCCAACCGCAACACCGGCCAGGGCATTGCTGTGGTTGTGTTCACCCGGCAATGCAATAGTTGTATCGAACTCGCCCCGGGGCGTGGAAATCCGCAATTCACTGCCCTCGATGCCGCGAGAGCGCGCTTGAACGAGACTGACCTCAGCCGCACCGGAAACGATGGAGTAGTCGACAACCCGCGCCTGTGCGGCACGCTGACGCCAGCTGTCTGCCCAGGGTTGATCCGCATTAATCACCGCGACACCTGCACCATCCAGACCATCGTAGATTTCCGCCTTAGCGTCAGCGACCTGCTCGACACTGCCAAAACCATCCAGGTGGGCAGGCATGGCGTTGAGCAGCACCGATACCGTTGGCCGACCAATGTCACACAGCCAGCGAATATGACCCTTGCCTGCCGCGCCCATTTCCACCACCGCAAACTCCGCCGACGGCGTTAAACGCAGCAGCGTCAGGGGTACACCGATTTCGTTGTTAAAGTTGCCGTCTGTCGCCAGGGTTTCACCCCGCTGCGACAATACCGACTGCACAATGCCTTTGACCGTGGTCTTACCGGAACTGCCGGTGATCGCCACCAGCGGGCCATCGAACTGGGCGCGGTTATAGGCTCCCAACAAGCCCAGGCCACGCTCGGTATCAGCCACCGTCAGGCAGGGCATCGACACGTCGGCGCTATCACTTACCAGCGCCGCAATAGCTCCGCTATTGGCAGCGCGCTCGAGATAGTCATGGCCGTCAAAATTTTCACCCTTGAGGGCAACAAACAAATCGCCGGCGGCTATATCGCGGCTATCGGTGGATACGCCTTCGATAGTGCAATCCTCGCCCTGCAGTGTTGCCTGCAGGGGTTCGCGCAATTCACTGAGGCTATAGGCCCGCATCATACTGAGGCCCTCATTTGCAGCGCACTGCGGGCCTCGGCCTCATCAGAGAAATACAATTTTTCACCGTTAATAATCTGGTAGTCCTCGTGCCCCTTGCCGGCAATCACCACACAGTCGCCAGGCCGGGCCAGACCAACGGCAGCCTCGATAGCCTTTTTGCGATCCACTTCCAACATGTATTTGCCGCTGCATCCGGTTTCAATATCCGCCAGGATGGCAGCGGGATCCTCGCCTCGGGGGTTATCACTGGTGACAACCACCCGGTCGGAGCGGGCACAGGCTATGCGCCCCATCACCTGGCGCTTGCCGGGATCACGGTCGCCGCCGCAGCCAAATACGGTGATGAGCTGGCCGCTTACGTAGGGGCGCAGTGCCACCAGCGCCTGCTCCAGGGCATCGGGCGTGTGCGCGTAATCCACCACTACCTGAAAACCCAGCGAGTTTTCGATGGCCTGCATGCGTCCGGGAACAGGTTGCAGATCGGCCACGGCAGCAAGTACGTGTTCCAGCTCTTCTCCCTCCAGCACCACCGCTGCCACTGCAGCAGCCAGGTTAGAGAGATTGAAGTGACCGACCAACGGGCTGGCGAAGTCACCCTCGCCCCAGGGCGTGCGCATACGGCCATGGACACGGCCATTCGCAAAGCCTGTCTGCTCGATGACAACGTCAGCGGAGGCGTCTTGTAAGGAGTAGCGGTAGGCCTGCACGTCAGGCCCTATGACATCAAGAATACGGGCAGAGAACGGATCATCTGCATTCACCAGCACCTGGCGCAGGCCGTCGGTGTCGAATAAGGCCAGTTTGGCCCGCCCGTAGGCTTCCATGCTCCCGTGGTAGTCGAGGTGGTCGCGCGAAAGATTAGTGAAGACCGCTGTCTCAAAGGCCACGCCATTCACCCGACCCTGCACCAGCGCATGCGAAGACACTTCCATACATACGGCAAGCACTTGCTCGTCGACCCAGGCCGCCAACTGGCGCTGCAGTGACACGGCATCCGGCGTGGTATTACCGCCCTGCGCCACGCCATCTTCCAGGCTTGCTCCCAGCGTACCAATCACGCCACAGGGTTTACCCAGCGCCCTCATCAGTTGCGCCACCAGACGACTGGTTGTGGTCTTACCGTTGGTACCCGTGACGCCCACCATGTGCAACGCGCTTGAAGGCTCACCGAAGAATCTCGCCGCCAGGTAACCGGACTCCTGCTGCAATTCCGGCAGCTCAACCAGCGGCACCGGCACTGCATCTACAAAACCGGCCACCGGCGGCTCGGCAATCACTGCGCTAGCGCCGTTGGCCACAGCCTGCTCAATAAACTGCCGGCCGTCGTGCAGTTCGCCCGGCATCGCCAGAAATACATCGCCTGGCTGGACTTTACGGCTATCCAGCTCAATGCCGCGCACCGCAGTTGCCCCACCCTCGCAGCCAGGGCTTGCAATAAGCTCAGCCAGCGCCATCACGCTGCACCTCCGCGCCCGGCGCCGGCAACGGCCACTTCTTCGGGCAGTTCAGTCGGAGTCACACCCAGCAGGCGCAGCGCACCCTGGGTCACAGCGGAGAAGACCGGCGCTGCTGCAGCACCACCGCCGTAGGATTCGCCCTGCGGATCGTTAATCACCACCACGGTGACCACCCGGGGATCGTCGACCGGTGCAACGCCGGCAAACAGCGCCACATAGGCGTTGTCGACATACCCCTGCGGACCCACCTTGTGAACCGTACCGGTCTTTCCGCCGACCTGGTGACCGGCCACACGCGCCTTGCGCGCAGTACCATTGTCACCGGTGACCCGCCCCAATACTGTCAGAACCTGGGCGGCCACATCGGGGCTTACCACCTGTACACCCTCTTCGGGTACACCATCGTGGGCCAGCAAGGACACTTCCTGCATCACGCCATTATTGGCGAAGGCACTGTAAGCGCGGGCCAATTGCAAAGGTGTTGCAGTAATGCCGTAACCAAAGGCCAGGGAAATTTTCTCGGTCGAATACCAGCGCGGGCGGTTTGGCAGCAGGCCTGCGCTTTCGCCGGGGAAGCCTGTACCCAGGGGCTGGCCGATACCGAAGCGACTAAAGACTTCCCAGATAGGCTCATGCCCCAGCTCGACCGCCAGCTTGGTCACGCCCACCTGGCTGGATTTCTCGATGACCCGCGAGAGGCTGATATCGCCATAGTTGCGCGGGTCTGGATAGGTCTTTGGCCCCACCCGAATCCAACCGGGCGAAGTATCAATCATGGTCTCGGTGGTATATAGGCCGCTTTCCAGGGCGGCCACCAGCGTCAGGGTTTTCATGGTCGACCCTGGCTCATAGGTATCCGTTACCGCCCGGTTGCGCGTGGTTCCGCCCTTCATGTTCTTGCGGCTATTGGGGTTGAAGACCGGGTAGTTCACCATGGCCAAAACTTCACCGGTATGCGCGTCCAGCGTCACCACCGTGCCGCTCTCTGCACCCGCTGCCGTCACGGCCTTGGCCAGCTCGCGATGCTGAAGATGCTGTAAGCGCAGGTCGATACTCAAGCGCAGCGGCTTGCCCGGACGGGCAGGCTGCACGACGCCGATATCGCGGACCATCTGCCCCTTCAGATCCTTGATGTACTTCTTCTTGCCCGGCACGCCGCGAAGGTGCTCGTCATAAGCCACCTCCATACCGGCAATGCCTTCATCGTCCAGGTTGGTAAAGCCCACCAACTGCGCGGCCACCTCACCTGCGGGGTAGAAGCGGCGGTATTCCCGCTCGCCATAAACACCGGCAATACGCTTGGCAAGAATCTCGCGCGCCTCATGGGGTACGCGGTGACGAGCCAGGTACATAAACTGCTTACCTTCATACCTCGCCACCCGCTCGCGCAGGGAGGACAGACTCATCCCCAATGCTGCGGCAAGTTCGGGCAGGCGCTCTCTATCCAGGTGACGCGGATTGGCCCAGATAGACACCACCGGTGTGCTTACCGCCAGAGGCTCGCCGTGGCGATCGGTAATCACACCGCGATAGGCGGGAATTTCGGCACTGCGCAATGAGCGAGCATCCCCCTGATTCTGCAGGAACGAGTAGCCGCGCTCTGTATCGAGAATCTGCAGTGACAGCACCCGCCCAATCAGCACCACCGCCATGCACAGCAACGCAAAGGCAACCAGATACAGGCGCCACATGGAGATCGCCGCAGGCACAGACTTCTTCCTGGCCGTTTTCATCGACCCACCACTTCATAGCGAGCCAGATCAGGCTCAGCCATTTTCAGCTCGGATCGCGCCACTTTCTCAACCCGATAATGTGATGCCCAGGTGCTCTCCTCGAGCAGCAGACGTCCGTAGTCTTCCTGCAGATGCCACTGACGCGCCTCCAGCGCCTGCAAGTGGGTATACAGATCACGACAGGCGTGCGTTGAATGAATTACGGCAAAAGCTGAGCCCAATACCAGGACGGCCAGCACCAAATTGCCCCAGAACAGCGGTGCACGCCGGGCAGGTGCCTGCCCACTCACGGCGGCGGTCATCATCTTCTTGCCTTTGACTCGCGGGCTCATGCGATTTTCTCCGCCACACGCATGACCGCGCTGCGCGCCCTGACGTTCTCGCCCAACTCATCCGCGCTGGCCTTCACGGCCTTGCCAACCAACTTCATACGGCGATTCAGTGCCGCATCGGTGACCGGAACGCCGGGAGGCAACTGCTCGCCGCGAGCCATATCGCGCATGTAGCGCTTGACCATGCGATCTTCCAGCGAATGGAAGCTGATCACGACCAGGCGCCCGCCGACTCTCAACACATCGAGCGCGCCGTCGAGCAGATCACGCAGATCGTCCAACTCACGATTCACCTGAATGCGAATGCCCTGAAACGCCCGTGTTGCAGGATGCTTGTGCTTTTCCCAGCGGGGGTTCGCCTCGCTGACGATACGCGCCAGCTGGCCTGTGGTGGTCAGGGGCGCTTCTTGCCGAGCCGCGACAATCGCCGCTGCGATACGCTTGGCAAAACGCTCCTCGCCGTACTCCTTAAGCGCCCGGGCGATATCCTGCTCTTCGGCAGACATTAGCCACTCGGCAGCAGTTTGACCGGATGTGGTATCCATACGCATGTCGAGTGGGCCGTCATGCAGGAAGCTGAAGCCGCGATCGGCCTCGTCCAATTGGGGGCTGGAAACGCCGAGATCCACGAGAATACCATCGACCTGGTCAGCGCCGATCTCGTGCAAGTGGGAAGGGAGGTCGGCAAATGAGCCGTGATAGAAGCTGAAGCGGGAGTCAGTGGTTGCGAGCTCTCGAGCGGAGTCAATCGCGACGGGATCTTTATCAACACCTAACAGCCGGCCGTCGTCGGCGAGACAGTCCAGCACCGCGCGGCTGTGTCCACCGCGGCCAAAAGTGCCATCGACGTAGAAACCACTGGGCGCCGTTACCAGAGCGTCAGTTGCCTCTCGTAGCAGTACTGTCAGATGCATGCTGGCCACCTACAGTGTCAGCGACAATAATTCGTCGGGAACCTCGGTTAGCGGACCTGCATCCGCCAGCGCCTGCTCCCGTTCGGCCATCCACAATGCTTCAGACCAGATCTCCATCTTGTTGCCCTGCCCGACCAGCACGAGCTTTTTCTCCAGCTCGGCGTAGTCGCGCAGGGACTGGGGCAGCAACATGCGCCCACTGGCATCCAGGTCAATATCGGTGGCATAGCCGAGTACCAGGCGCTGGAAACGTTTGATTGCGGGCTTCAGAGCCGGCAACGCCTGGATTTCGCGCTCGATGCGCTCCCATTCTGGCAGGGGATAGACCGCCAGACAGGCGGTTTGGGTATCAATGGTGACAACAATTTTGCCTTCGCACTGAGACAGCAACGGCTCGCGCTGACGCGCCGGCATTGCCAGGCGTCCTTTCGCATCCATTGATATGTGCTGTACTCCACGAAACACGGCGTGCTTCCCCACTCCACCGTCCTTTTGATCCACAAAAAGACAGATTTATCCACTTATTCCCACTTTTCGACACTATAGGCCTGCAGATGGAGTAGGTCAACCGCGCCCTCCCAGAAAAAACGCAGTAAATTCAAGCCTTTACGAACGATTTCAACGAGAAAAACGAGATTTATCAAGTTAAATATTTTTAGAAAACAGCCCCCTAACTCGAACACTTAATGATTTACTTTAAGTTACAGGTTAGTTTTTCATCTAAGGGAGTTTCTTTATTTCCAATTGGAATAAGAGGCCATAAAAACCGGGTGACAAAGATGAAGAAGCCCCCCGACCGGCAGGTCGGGGGGCTTCAGTAAGCGAGTCGGTCTGTAAGCCGGGTTCTGTCGTGGACGACCATTCATCTGCGACAACTGTCACCAGCTGCCTGAAGCGACCTACCCGAACCCACCGCGGGCCGCGGCACACGAGTTCCTATTTGGTCTTGCTCCGAGTGGGGTTTACCATCGCCGCGCCTGTTACCAGCCGCGCGGTGCGCTCTTACCGCACCTTTTCACCCTTACCTCTGCACGCAGAGGCGGTTTCCTTTCTGCTGCACTTTCCGTAGGCTCGCGCCCCCCAGAAGTTATCTGGCACCCTGCCCTGTGGAGCCCGGACTTTCCTCCCTCCACCAGGTGAAGAGCGATCGCCCAACCGACTCGCGGCGAAGACTACCTATCCCTTCTGCGCAAGTAAATAGTCATAGAGTTCACGTTTTCTGAGCCCCGTGTGCTCCGCAACGATAGCAGCGGCTTTTTTGCCGGGCATTTCCTCGGCCAGACGCTGCAGCAACTTCGCCGTGGCCGCATCCAGGGTGACATCGCGCTCATCGCGGCCGGCAATCACTAAGACAATTTCACCTTTTTGCTGATTGGCGTCGCTCGCAACAAACGCCTCCAACTCAGCTAGCGGCGCCCGGCGCAAAGTCTCAAAGGTTTTGGTCAGCTCGCGCACCAGTACCGCCTCACGCTCTTCCCCGAACACCGCCGCCATTGCCCCGAGCACTTCAAGGACGCGGTGCGGCGCCTCGTAAAACACCAGCGTGGCCGATTCGTCCACCAGGCACTGCAACCGCTGCTCCCGAGGGCCGGCTCGGGCGGGCAGAAAGCCTTCAAAACGGAAGCGATCAGTGGGCAGACCGCAAGCACTGAGCGCGGCGATCGCTGCACAGGGGCCGGGAATTGCGACGACCGGGTAACCCGCAGACTGTACGTCCCTGACCAGACGATACCCCGGGTCAGAAATCAGCGGCGTACCGGCATCGGAGATCAGCGCCACCGCACCACCTTCAGCGAGGGTTTGCATGATCCGCTCGGGGGTACGGTCACCACTGTGTTCGTGATAGGGGATAGCAGGCGTGGTCACCCCAAAGTGCTGCAACAGCCGGGCGCTGTGCCGCGTATCTTCGGCGGCGATCAGGTCAGCGCCCGCCAATACCTCTATCGCCCGCTGCCCCATGTCGCCGAGATTACCGATGGGTGTTGCAACAATATACAACCCGGTGTCCACAAATACCCCTTATACTATCGCGTGCCGCCGCACTCTGTGGCAGGCTTGCCAGAATTCAATCGGTGCAGCATAGCATGAGAGCAACTCAATCCCCCCGTTGGCGTCGTTGTAAAACCGGACTCGGTGCCGCCCTGTCCGCGCTGTTGATCGCGTGCGCCGGCCCGCAGCCGCAAGAGACTTCCACGACGGCCGAACCCACCATTGAGATAACGCCCGGCATGAAGGAACTGAACATGCCCCCAGCGCTTTCGATGCTGAGTTTCGTGTAGCGGAGGCGGCGCTGGCCCGCCGCGAGTGGATGGTCGCAGAAACTACACTCGCCCCGCTGTCGGAAGAACCGCTGGGCACAAACGACAAGGCACTCTGGGACTATCTCGAGGCGCGCATAGCGCACATGCGCGGCGAAGAGGACCGGGCACTTTCGCTGCTGAACCAAGCGGCCTCCCCCGGCGTGCACCCCGCTATTACCTATCGTGTCTACAACTTCCGCCGCCACTTACTCGACCTGCAGCGCGACCACCTCAACAGCGCCCAACTGGGCGCCCAGTTAATCGCCATCGCGCCCAGCGCCGACCAGCCCGCCCTGAAACGCAGTGTCTGGCACGACTTGATGCGCGTGAAAGCAACGGACATTGAACAAGCGGCCGCCGCCAGCACCGAGACCGAATGGCGCGGATGGCTGGCCCTGGCAGCGATTGCCAACCAGGATCCCACCCACATCGCCAGCGAACTGCCGCAGTGGCAATCCACCTACCCCGCCCATCCCGCGGGTTCGCCGCTGCCCGGCGGACTGCAATACCTGCAGGGCACACCCGCCGCACCTTCACAGGTAGCACTGATGCTCCCGCTGTCCGGGCGTCTCGCCCCTGCAGGAAAAGCCGTTCGGGACGGCTATCTGGCGAGCTATTTCACGGCGCGCAAGGGCAATGCCGCGCCCTACGAGGTGCGGATTATTGACAGTAACCGGTACGCGACGATCTCCGAAGCCTATCAGGCCGCCGTCACTGGCGGCGCCGGCATGGTGGTCGGCCCACTGAGCAAAAACGCGGTCGCCGAACTTGCTCTGTCACCCTCGCGTCCCGTTCCCGTACTGGCTCTCAACCAGATGGACGGCGCCCTGCCACCGGGCGATAGCGCCCTGATCCAGTTCGCCCTGGCGCCCGAGGACGAGGCAGCCCAAATCGCCGAGGTGGCATTTGGCGATGCCGCCCGCCGCGCGTTACTACTGCGTCCGGCCGGGGCATGGGGCGACAAAATGGAGCAGGCCCTGCGCGAGCGCTGGCAGACACTGGGGGCAGCTTTAGCAGTGCCATTGCATACACCGGCCAGGACGATTATTCCGCCAGCATCAAGAACGGCCTGGGCATCGCCAGCAGCGAGGCCCGTCGACGCCAGATCCGTGACATGCTCGCAGAACCGGTGGAATTTACCCCGCGCCGCCGCGAGGATGTCGACGCCATCTTCCTGCTGGCACGCAATGCCGCAGAAGCCCGCTCGCTTAAACCGTTGCTGGCCTTTCACTACGCTGGCGCACTGCCGGTTTACGCCACATCGAGCGTCTACCACGGCAGCCCCGACGAACGCGACCGGGACCTCAACGGCCTGAACCTGGTCGAACTCCCCTGGTTACTGGGCTCAAGTCCTGCGCTTCAGGCAGGGCTGGCAGACGGCGGCAACAACGCCTACCCCCGCCTGAACGCACTGGGTGTGGATGCTTATCTGTTGCAATCAAGATTCCTGCAACTCCAGGCTGGCCCTGATCTGCTAATTCGCGGCAACACGGGCCTGCTCAGCCTCAACCCGCAGCTACAGATTGAACGCGAGCTGGTGCCGGCTGAATTTGATAGAGGCAGGGTGACACCGCGCTGACTAGAATCCCCTTGAGATGAAATCTCTCGGGACAGTTACGAACAATGGGCAGCCCACTGGCTAGAGCAAAAGGGCTTGCAGATAGTGAGCAGAAACTATCGCTGCAAGCTGGGCGAAATCGACCTCATAGCATGTGACCGCGGCCAGCTGGTCTTTGTTGAAGTCCGTGCACGCAGCATCTCACGTTACGCCCGCGCCCCCGAGTCGGTCGATCAGCGAAAGCAAGACAAGCTGCGCAGAACCGCTCTCCACTACCTACTGCAACGCTATCAAACCACTGCCGTGCACTGCAGATTTGACGTGGTTGCCATTGAGCCGCGACAATCCCCCGACAACCCCGCCGTTCGCTGGATTCGTTCGGCCTTCTAAAACGCGGCACCAATCGCAGAGAAAGAGAACCCGTGGACCACTACCAGATCATTGCTGAACGCTTTCAGGGCACACTCGAGAGCGCCGCCATGTCGGTGGATCAGCTCGCCGACCCCATCGCCAGTGCCGCCGAACTATCGACCCAGGCGCTGCTGCAGGACCGCAAAATTATCAGCTGTGGCAGCGGCGTGGACGCCGCCCTCGCCCAGCTGCTCTGCACCAGCCTGCTCTACAGCGTCGGCGAAGAGCGCCCGGCACTACCTGCGCTGAACATCTGTACCGACAACAGCATCCCCGGAAGCATTCCTGCCGCAGGGCGATTCAGCCACAGCTTGCGTGCCCTGGGACAGGAAGGCGACGTACTGCTTGCCATCAGCAGCAGCCTCGATCCGGACCCAGCCATACTAGAGGCACTGCGCTGCGCCAACGATCGCGGCATGACCAGCCTGACACTGTGCGCTGGCGCCGCTCTGGCCGATGCGCACTTTTCCATTGCGGTGAACGGAACCTGCCGGCGCACCGTGGTCGAATTACACACCATGGTGCTACAGACACTTTGCCAACTCATTGAAGCTAATTTATTCGGAATCGGACACTCATGACCCAACGCCTGCTGCAATGCCTCTTCCTGTCCTCGCTGCTAAGCCTAGCCGGTTGCGGCCACATGCTAGCTTCTATGGAATCCAACACCATCGAGGAGGATCAGGGCGAGCGCACCTGGGGCCGCCTGATTGAAGACGACAGCATAGAGACCAAAGCCAGGGTGAATATCCACGCCGCCGATGAAGCCTTTGACAATGCCCACCTGAACATCGTCAGCTACAACGGTTACGTTTTGCTGGTCGGCCAGGTCGCCTCCGAGGCACTCAAGAGCAAGGCAACGGATGTGGTCCGCGAGATTCGCGGTGTGCGACGCATCTACAATGAATTAGAAATTTCGGCGCCCAGTTCAGGCATGACCCGCACGTCAGACACCTGGATAACGACTAAAGTGAAATCGTTCCTGCTGGGCAATACCGATATCCAGGGGAACCGCGTCAAGGTGGTGACCGAGAACGGCGTGGTTTATCTTATGGGTCTGGCCACCCGCGAAGAAGCCGAGCGCATTGCGGCAGAGGCATCCGATATTGGTGGCGTGCAGAAAGTGGTAAAACTGTTTGAGCTCATCGATTAAGCGTCGCCGGCACGCCCCGTCGCAGGGCGTGCTTACTTGACGATTTTCAGCGAGGGGCGCCCCTCGGGCTTACCGGAGGGTTCCGGTGGTGTGTCTTCGGGCGGTGTGGGATCGTCTTCCGGCGGATCTTCCGGCTCAAACACCATACCCTGGCCGTTCTCTCGAGCGTAGATACCCACCACAGCCGTCACCGGCACATAGACATCGGTAGCCACACCCCCGAAGCGACCATTAAAGACCACGGCATCATTGCTCATGTCTAGGTCCATCACCGCTGTCGGCGATATATTGAGAACAATCTGACCGTCCTTAACATACTGCTCGGGCACCGAAACATCCTCCATGGTGGCATCGACGAGAATATAGGGCGTGCAGCTATTGTCCACGATCCACTCGTAGAGTGCGCGCATGATGTAGGGGCGACTAGGTGTCATCCTGGCGTGATATCGAGCAGAGACTGGCGCTCCCTCAGGAGCGCATTTCCCGTTCCTGCTCGGAAAGGCTTTCCTGGAAGGACTCGCGATTGAACAGTGCATCCATATAGGTAAACAGCGGCTTGGTCTGCTTGGTATTGCGGATATCCACACCCAGGGAAGGCAGGCGCCACAAAATGGGGGCAATGCAGCAATCCACCAGGGTGAACTCTTCGCTCATGAAGAAGGGCTTCTCGGCAAAAATCGGCGCAATAGCGGTGATGCTTTCCTTCAGTTCCTTGGTGGACTTCTTGATCACATTTTCACTGCGGGTGTGCTGGATAGCATCCACCAGCGCGCACCAGTCTTTTTCGATGCGGTGAATCAGCAGACGGCTCTCGGCGCGAGCCACCGGGTACACCGGCAACAGCGGCGGGTGCGGGAAGCGCTCGTCCAGGTATTCCATCATCACTTTGGATTCGTACAACACCAGGTCGCGATCCAGCAGCGTCGGCAGGCTGTTGTAGGGGTTCAGTTCGGACAGCTCCGCAGGGGGGTGTGCCGAGTCGGATTCAATCAGGTCCACGGTCACGCCTTTCTCCGCCAGGACAATGCGTACCCGGTGGCTGTAGTGACTGGTGGGGTCCGAGAAAAAGGTCATTGAAGACCGCTTTGCCACAACACCCATGGAAAATTCCTCTTTAAATAAGCTAGAAACAAAAACGCAGCGTGGCATCCCGCCACGCTGCTGCAGTGCGATTGCTCAGGATCAGTGTACGTCTTTCCAGTATTCGCGGTTGAGCAACCAGGCGAAGACAAAGAACAGTACGATGAATAGCAGTACAAAGACGCCGGTGCGCTTGCGCTCCATTGCCATTGGCTCGGCTGTATAAGCCAGGAAATTCACCAGGTCGTAAATGGCCGCATCGAACTCTTCTGGCGTCGATGTGCCAGGCTCAGCGATGGACCAGGAGCCACAGGGATCCTCGAGAATATTCTCGCCTGTGAGCGGATCGCGCTTAATGCCGCCGTTGCTGGCCTTGACCGGCCCCATGGCACACTCCTGCATGCCCTGCATTTCAAGCATGACGTGGGGCATACCCACATCCTTGAATACGCGGTTGTTGACGCCATAGGGGCGGCTGTCATCCCGGTAGAAATTACGCAGGTAAGTGTACAGCCACTCCGGGCCCGTACGGCTTACCGAAGAGCGCGCACGTGCCACAAGCGTCAGATCCGGCGGGGTCGCACCAAACCAGACCTTGGCGGTGCCGTCGTCCATGGCATTTTCCATCAGATCGCCGATTTTGTTGGCGGGATCGAACATCAGGTTCGCTTCCATCAGGTCAGCGGGAATGCCCAGATCGTCAGCTACACGGTTGTAACGCGAGTACTGCAGAGAGTGACAGCCCATGCAGTAGTTCATGTACAGCTTGGCGCCATTTTGCAGGGAAGCTTTGTCCTCCAGATCGACGACAAACTCATCACATTCGATCTCGCCACAGTTAAAAGCGGATTCGGCACCCACGGCCTTGAGCGGCAGAATTGTCAACGCCATAATCAGCGCCAGACCGCCCATGCTGCCCCAGAAGCCAATACCGCCATCGGTAGTAATACGCTCGGGCACAGGCTTGGTCTTGTCCATAGACGACCAGATCGGCATCAGCAGGAAGAACGCGAAGTAGAACACCGAGCAAATCTGCGCCAGGACAGTACGACCATCGGTCACTGAACGAACGCCGAGAACGCCCAGGATCAAGAAACAAGCCACAAACAACACCAGCATCACTTTGGTGATGTTGCCGCGGTAGCGCCAGGAGCGTACCGGGCTGCGGTCTAGCCAGGGCAGCAGGAAAGGAATAGCGACTGAAGCAGCAAACGCCACGAAGCCCCAGAACTTGTCCGGTACTGCACGCAGCACCGAGTAGAACGGAGTGAAATACCAGACCGGGGCAATGTGCTCCGGCGTCTTAAGACCATTGGCCTCCTCAAAGTTCGCGAATTCGAGGAAGAAACCACCCATTTCCGGCAGGAAGAACATCACCGCACAGAAAATGAACAGGAACACCGCAATCGCCTGCAGATCGTGAACGGTGTAGTAGGGGTGGAAGGCAACGCCGTCCAGAGGCACACCATTTTCGTCTTTGTGCTTCTTGATATCCACACCATCGGGATTGTTGGAACCCACCTCATGCAGCGCCAGCAGGTGCAGTACTACCAGGGCCAGTAGCACGATGGGCAACGCCACCACGTGCAGGGCGAAGAAGCGGTTCAGGGTAGCGCCGGAAATCAGGTAGTCACCGCGAATCCAGGTCACAATGTCTTCACCGACAACCGGGATCGCGCCAAACAGCGAGATAATAACCTGGGCTCCCCAGTAGGACATCTGGCCCCAGGGCAGCACATAACCCACGAAAGCCTCAGCCATCAGGACCACGAAGATCAGCATGCCGAAGATCCAGATCAGTTCGCGCGGCTTTTTATACGATCCGTATAACAGTGCGCGGAACATATGCAGGTACACCACCACAAAGAAGGCCGAGGCCCCGGTGGAGTGCATATAGCGCAGAATCCAGCCGTAATCGACATCGCGCATGATGTATTCGACAGAGGCGAACGCGTCTTCCGCGCTGGGGGTGTAGTTCATGGTCAGCCAGATACCGGTGAGCAGCTGGTTGACGAGTACCAACAGGGACAGGACCCCGAAGAAATACCAGAAATTAAAGTTTTTGGGCGCGTAGTATTTGCCCATGTGGGTGTCCCACGCGCGCATGATAGGCAGACGCTCATCAACCCAGTCACGCAATCCAACAAGCATATTGATCATCAGGCAGCCTCCGTATCCACGCCGATTACAAGGACGTTGTCACCCTCGAAGGAATACGGGGGAACCACAAGGTTGGCGGAAGCCGGTACGCCTGAATAGACGCGCCCCGCCAGGTCAAATTTGGAACCGTGACAAGGACAGAAGAAACCGCCCAGCCAGTCATCGCCGCCGAGATCGGCTGCGCCGACTTCAGGACGGAATTTGGGCGCACAGCCCAGGTGCGTGCACAGACCAACAACCACGAGAATTTCCGGACGCAATGAGCGATCAACACCGCCGATGTAGGCGGGCTGTTCGGAGATCTCGGACTGGGGATCCTTCAAAATGCCGTCGAGCTTAGGAAGGTCCGCGACCTGTTCGGGTGTCCGGTGCATGACATACACGGGCTTACCGCGCCACTCGACCACTACCATCTGGCCCGGCTCGAGCTTGCCGATGTCTGCCTTAACAGGCGCGCCGGCGGCTTTCGCCTTCGCTGACGGGTTCCAGGAACCCAGAAAAGGCACAGCTATGCCCACTGCGCCGGCAGCGCCCACCACACTGGTGGCAGCCGTCAGGAACTTTCTCCTGCCGGTGTTTACGCCATCACTACTCATGCTTTTCTCCCCTAGGTTTGACGCGGGCGGGCGTGGGAAATGTCGCCCCGAAATCCGCGCCTCACAAAATCGTGCAAATAGTACGGATTTTGGCCCTTTGTTACAAGGTAAGCGCCTTGATTCTTAAGCGTTTTACGGTGTGAATTGGCCCTAATCAATTATGCAATACGTGGGCATAAAAAAACGTCCACTCCCATCCGGGAGCGGACGTTTCGAATCCTGGCTCGGCCCGAATCCGGGCCGACAAGCGAATTAACGCTTGGAGAACTGAGGACGCTTACGCGCTTTGCGCAGACCGACCTTCTTACGCTCAACCTCACGAGCGTCGCGAGTCACGTAGCCCGCACCGCGCAGGGTGCCGCGCAGAGACTCATCGTACTCCATCAGCGCGCGGGTGATGCCGTGGCGAATCGCACCGGCCTGGCCGAAGCTGCCGCCGCCTGCAACGGTCACGTTGACGTCGAACTTGTCGTTCATCTCAACCAGCTCCAGCGGCTGACGCACGATCATGCGTGCCACTTCGCGGCCGAAGTACTCGTCCAGCGGACGCTTGTTGATGGTGATGTTACCGGCACCAGACTGCAGGAAAACCCGTGCAGTAGAGGTCTTGCGGCGACCGGTTCCGTAATATTGAGTAGCTGACATAATAAAACCCGTTAGATATTAAGTGCTTGCGGCTGTTGTGCGGCGTGCGGATGCTCGCTGCCCGCGTACACTTTGAGCTTCTTGAACATGGCGCGGCCCAGCGGGTTACGCGGCAGCATGCCTTTAACTGCACCCTGGATAACGCGCTCAGGGGCCTTGTCGATCAGCTTTTCAAAAGAGATAGACTTCAGACCACCGGGGTAACCAGTGTGGCTGTGGTAAATCTTGTCGGTCGCCTTGGCGCCGGTTACACGTACCTTTTCCGCATTGATCACGACGATGTAATCGCCAGTGTCTACGTGAGGTGTGTATTCGGCCTTGTGCTTGCCGCGCAAACGATGCGCAATTTCACTTGCCAGGCGCCCCAGGGTTTTGTCAGAGGCATCCACCACGAACCAGTCGCGGGATACGTCTTCTGCTTTGGCACTATAAGTTTTCATGAGAATAACCGCCTCTTGGAGGGCTCCAATTTCGAGAGCGCGAATACTACCCGCTGCCCCAATCCTTTTCAAGCAGAAAATCGAAGTTATTTCGCGACTTATCGGCACCTATCGGCGGACATTTGTGGGAATTTTCACACTCCGCCGATTCCCCAATGGGGCGGGGCCTAGGGCCGGTGCTCACGGGCCAGATACTCGTGAGACTGCATCTCCTGCAAACGTGACTGAGTGCGCTGGAACTCAAACTCCAGGCTGCCACTGGCATAGAGCTCCAGCAGCGGGGCTTGTGCGGTAAGCACCAGCTTCACATTGCGATCGTAGAACTCATCCACCAGATTGATAAAGCGGCGGGCCTGATCGTTCAGATCCGAGGTAAACCGGGGCACGCCGGACAGCAGCACCGCATGGAAAATACGTGCCAGCTCGATGTAGTCGTTCTGGGAGCGGGGCCCGTCACAAAGTTCGGCAAATTCGAACCAGGCCACATCGTCGGCAAGACAGCGCACGGTCAGATACCGGCCGTTGATCTCAATACGCTCCCAATGCTTACCCGGCTCTACCGCCAGGGCCTCAAAACTACTGCGCAAACTGAGATCTGCCGCCTGATCCAATGGATAGTGATACAACTCGGCCTGCTGCAACGTGCGCAGCCGGTAGTCGATACCCGCGTCGACGTTCACCACCTTGGTGTATTTCTGGACCAGCGCAATCGCGGGCAGGAAACGCTGGCGCTGCAGGCCGTTCTCATAGAGGTTCTCAGGGACTATATTGGAGGTCGCCACCAGGCTGACGCCACGTGCAAACAGGGCCTCCATGAGCCCTCCCAGAATCATCGCATCGCCAATGTCGGTGACAAAAAACTCGTCGAAGCAGATTACGATCGCCTCCTCTGCCAGGCGATCCGCGACGATTTCGAGCGGATTTTTTTCGCCCTCCAGCTGCGTCAGCTCACTGTGAACGCGCTGCATGAAGCGATGAAAGTGGATTCTGAGTTTGCGCTCAAAAGGCAGGCTGTCGTGAAACGTGTCGACGAGATAGGTCTTGCCGCGCCCCACCCCGCCCCACAGATAAAGGCCGACCTCCGGCTCCAATGGCTGCTTGCGCAGGCGCCGGATAAAGCTGCCCAGACCGGTTTCGCGCTGCTGATAGCGCGCCACCAGGCGCTCGTAGAGGTCCTGCAACAGGCGTACAGCCTCCTCCTGGGCAGGGTCGTGACTAAACCCCTCCCGCTGGAGATCTGACTGATAGCGCTGCCAGGGTGTAGACATGACAATACCGGCTGAAATTTGGCGGAACACTTTACCCACCGCGCCTGCCGTTGGCAATGCACGCCCTTTAACAAACCGCCACGTGCGCAGCGCGAGCGCGTCCTTCTGGGGGGCAATGTGGTCAGACCCTTTGGCGACTCAGGCAATCCTTGTATACTGGCGGCCCGCGCTTCAGGCGGGATGTTGGCAAGAGGATTGATTTGTGTACGACCTGACTATTGTAATTGCCGCTGCCGCAGCAGCACTGATTGCCGGCCTGGCCGCAGGCCTGCTCATCGGTCGCCGCTCCTCTCCTGCCGGCCAGAAACACCGTGAAGTAGAGCGCAAACTGGACCAGGTTCTGCAAGACAAGAAAGTGTACGAAGACGAAGTGGTCGAGCACTTTTCAGAGACAGCACAGCTGCTTAACCAACTTACCAGCAGCTATCGCGATGTGCACAATCATCTCGCCAAGGGCGCCAGCGACCTGTGCCAGGGCAAGGGGCCAGTCGCCATGGTGAATGCTGCCAGCCAGGACCCTGCCGAGATTCCTGCCAACCTGGCAGACATTCAACAACCCCTGGACTACGCGCCAAAAACATCACCTGATGAAAAAGGCATGCTGAACGAAGAGTTTGGCTTGGACCGCACTGCAACCGCAGCCGAGGAGTCCCCACCGCCCCCCCGCGGGTCTAGGCGTTACACCGGGTTAGCGATATCGATAAACCGGTGCTCGATAGAGAACACCTGTGCCAGCCGCTCACCTAACGCCTGCACACCATAACGCTCGGTGGCGTGGTGACCCGCGGCGACAAACTGAACACCCTCCTCCCGCGCCGTATGCACCGTGGGCTCCGACACTTCACCCGTCAGGAACAAATCCGCACCCGCGGCCACGGCGGCATCGATATAGGATTGCGCAGCCCCGGTACACCAGGCCACACGATTAACACGCGCTTCAGCCTCGCCAATCAGCAGCGGCACCTGCCCCGTGAGCGCCTCAATCTGGCGACAAAACTGGCTGGCTGTCTGACCACCCGGCAGATTGCCGATATTGCCCACGCCCTGGCGATCCTCCGGGTCAAGCGGCTCAAAGCCATCAATCCCCAGCAGTTGCCCCAGACGAGCGTTGTTGCCCAATTCGGGGTGCGCATCCAGCGGCAGGTGATAGGCGAGCAAGCTGACATCGGCGCCCAGCAGTGCACCCAGGCGGCGGCGCTTCATCCCCACAACGGGCGCAGACTCGCCCTTCCAGAAATAGCCGTGGTGCACCAATATGGCATCGGCACCCCATTCGATCGCGGCATCCAGTAAGGCCTGATTGGCCGTGACGCCCGAGGCAATCCGGGTCACTTTGTCCCGGCCCTGCACCTGCAATCCGTTCGGGCAGTAATCGCGAAACCTCCCAGGCTCCAACGTTGTGTCGATATAAGCCAGCAGTTCGTCCAGCGTAGTGCTCATTTGGTCAAATCCTGTTCGCAGCCGAGCTGCATCAGATACAATGTCCCACCACTCGAATCGTCGAACGGCAAATCAAGCGGTACTTTACCGCAGGAAGGGGCGCTGACAAATCCAATGCAAGAGAGCCTGAAATTTATCGCCTGGCCCACCATCGCCGGCATCCTGGCCGCCTTACTCATCCTGGATCGCTGGGTGTTACCCGCCAGTGACGCCACCGCACCGGGGCAGGCTGTCAGCAGCTACGCCAACGCCGTCGAAGACGCCAGTCCATCGGTAGTGAACATTTACACCGCCAAGCGTATTCTCGAGCGCGCACCGTTACTCGACCGCCGCTCTGCCCTGGTCCTGGCACCCTCCCAGTCCGTGCGCGAACGCATAGAACGCTCGTTGGGCTCAGGCGTCATCATGACCGCCCAAGGCCATATCCTCACTAATCACCACGTTATCGCCGGCGCCGATGCCATTCAGGTCCTGCTGCACGATGGCCGCACCGCAAACGCGGCGGTTGTAGGCTCAGATATTGCCACCGATCTGGCGGTACTGCGCATTGACCTGCCGGATCTCAAACCCATCTCCACTGGCAACTCCAACCGCCTGCAGGTGGGCGATGTGGTACTGGCTATTGGCAATCCGCTCGGATTCGGACACACCGTCAGCCAGGGTATTGTGTCGGCTCTGGGCCGCTGGGGGCTGCAGCCAAACGCGGCTTACGAAGACTATATCCAGACCGATGCTTCGGTACACCAGGGCAACTCGGGAGGTGCTCTGATCGATGCCCGCGGCCAGCTAATGGGTATTAACACCCTGATCTATACCAGCGGCGGCGATAGCGAGGGCACAACAGGCATTGGCATTAGCCTGGCTATCCCCATCAACATGGCCGCGTTTGTCATGCACGACCTGATTGAATACGGCGAAGTCATCCGCGGCTGGCTGGGCGTCAGTGTGGACCCAATCCGGCCCGTACAAGGTGAAGGCCAGGCCCTGCTGGTTATGGATGTCGCAGCGAGCAGTCCGGCGGAACGCGCCGGCCTTGCCCAGGGCGATGTCATTACCCACATTAACGGCGACCCGATTCTCGACGGTCGCCAGACCATGCACCACATCGCCCAGTTGCGGCCCGGTGACACCATCGCGATCTCAATCCGGCGCCGTCAGCAAAGCCTGGAATTGCGGGCTGTGGTTGGCGTCCAGGGCCAGACCAGCCCTGTCAGATAGTAAGGCTACTTCTTGAGCCGCAGCTCCGCGCTGCGGGCATGTGCCTGCAGCGACTCCCCATGGGCCAGTACAGAAGCCACTTCTCCCAGCGTCTGCACACCTTGCTCACTGCACATGATCAGCGAGCTGCGCTTCTGGAAATCGTACACGCCCAGCGGCGAGGAGAATCGCGCACTGCGCGAGGTCGGCAGCACATGATTGGGGCCGGCACAGTAGTCGCCGAGCGATTCAGATGTATAGGGCCCCATGAAAATGGCGCCAGCATGGCGGATATCGGGCAGCAACTGCTCCGGATCTGCCACGGATAATTCCAGATGCTCTGGCGCAAGCTGGTTGCTAATGGCGACGGCGTCCGCCAGATCCCGAGTTTTGATCATGGCACCGCGCCCCGACAGTGAGGCCTGGATAATGTCGCGGCGATTCATGTCGGGTAACAGCCGATCAATGGCCTCTGCAACGCGATCGAGATAGGCACTATCCGGACACAACAAAATCGCCTGGGCATTCTCATCGTGCTCGGCCTGGGAGAACAGATCCATTGCCACCCAATCAGGATCGGTACTGCCATCGCAGATCACCAGAATCTCAGAGGGACCGGCAATCATGTCAATGCCCACGCGGCCAAACACCTGGCGTTTGGCAGTGGCCACATAGATATTGCCGGGGCCTACGATTTTATCCACCGCAGGCACAGTCGCCGTCCCATAGGCGAGAGCGCCCACCGCCTGCGCGCCCCCAGCGTAAATACCTGGTCAACGCCTGCAATGGCCGCCGCAGCCAACACCATGGGATTGAGTTCGCCGCCGGGGGCGGGCACCACCATGATAATTTCACCCACACCCGCAACTTTGGCAGGCAGGGCATTCATCAACACCGAGGAGGGGTAGCTGGCCTTGCCGCCAGGCACATAGAGGCCGGCGCGATCCAGGGGGCGAATCTGCTGGCCAAGCAAGTTGCCCTGTTCGTCGCGATACTGCCAGCTGTCCTGCACCTGATGCTCGTGATAGCTGCGAATACGAGAGGCAGCCGCCTCCAGCGCTTCGCGCTGAGCCGTGGGAATCTGTTCCAACGACTCGTGCAGGCGGTCCCGGGAAACCTCAAGCTCCGCCATCGTTTGCGCCGCGAGCTGGTCAAAGCGCGCCGTGTACTCCAGCAGCGCCACGTCACCGCGCTGCGCCACATCCGCCAGCACCTCACGCACGGTATCGTTCACCGCCAGGTTCAGCTCTTCCTCCCAGGCGGTCAGCGCCTCCAGGCGCTGCGCGAAGTCAGCTTGACTGGAATCGAGTCGTTGCATATCAGGATGCCTCTACCGCGCTGGTGAGGTCGGCAATAATGCGCTCTATGCCGGCGCAGCTGGAACGCATGGCGGCCTTGTTCACAATAAGCCGCGAGCTCACCGTGGCAATTTCATCCATCGGTTCCATGCCATTGGCCCGCAGCGTATTACCGGTATCGACAATATCGACAATCAGATCTGCCAGGTCCATGATCGGCGCCAGCTCCATCGCCCCGTATAACTTGATCACGTCTGCGTGCACGCCCTGGCGGGCAAAGTGCTCCCGGGCGATATTGACGAACTTGGTCGCCACCCGGATACGGGCACCACTCGGGCGCCATCCCACGGGCCCCGCAGTCATCAGGCGGCAGCGCGCAATACCCAGATCCAGTGGCTCATACAGCCCCTCCGCGCCATGCTCGAGCAGGATGTCCTTGCCAACCACGCCTATATCCGCCGCGCCGTGGCGCACATAGGTAGGCACATCGGTGCCGCGAATGACCAGCAAGCGCAGGCCAGGTATCGTCGTTTCGAAAACCAGCTTGCGACTCTTGGCAATGTCCTCGGTCGGCTCAATCCCCGATTTCGCCAGCAGCGGCAGCGTTTCTTTCAGAATGCGCCCCTTGGTCAGGGCCATGGTAATGGTTTCAGTCATAGTCAGTCCGGCAGGCGACGAATATTGGCACCCAGCGATTGTAGTTTCTCTTCGATACATTCATAACCGCGATCTATATGATAAATGCGGTCTACTTGTGTTTCTCCATCGGCGACCAGGCCGGCGATCACCAGACTGGCCGAGGCGCGCAGATCTGACGCCATCACCGGGGCGCCCTGCAGCCGGTCCCGACCGGTAATAATCGCAGTGGCCCCCTCGAGCACAATGTTCGCGCCCATACGGTTCATTTCATGGACCTGTATCAAGCGGTTCTCAAACACCGTTTCCGTCACGGTACCGGTTCCCTGAGCCACAGCATTCATGGCGGTAAACTGGGCCTGCATATCCGTCGGAAAGCCCGGAAAAGGCGCCGTGCGGATATTCACCGCCCGAGGCTGGCGCCCCTCCATATCCAGGCTGATCCAATCGTCACCTGAGCCAATAACTGCGCCCGCCTGCTCGAGCTTGGCCAACACCGAGTCGAGATCATGCGCGTTAACATCCCGCAGGCGTATGCTCCCTCGCGTGGCTGCTGCAGCCACCAGGTAAGTGCCTGCCTCTATCCGATCAGACATAACGGTGTACTCGCCGCCCTGCAGCCGCTCCACGCCCTCCACGGTAATGGTACCCGTACCGTGACCAGAGATGTTCGCCCCCATAGCCACCAGGCAGTTTGCCAGATCCACCACTTCAGGCTCACGCGCTGCGTTCTCGATCACCGTACGGCCTTTGGCAAGAACCGCGGCCATCATGGCGTTCTCGGTCCCACCGACGGTCACCGTCTCCATGACGATATGCGCGCCGCGCAAACGGCCGTCGGCGTGGGCGTATATATAGCCCTCCAAAACCTCTATCGTGGCGCCCATGGCTTCGAGCGCTCGCAGGTGCAGATCAACCGGGCGACTGCCGATGGCGCAGCCACCGGGAAAAGACACCCTGGCCGTGCCAAAGCGCGCGAGCAGCGGCCCGAGCACCAGAATCGAGGCGCGCATGGTTTTCACCAACTCATACGGCGCTTCATAACGCGAGGTCGAGCGGCTATCCACCTCCACGCCAAGCTTCTCGTCAATGGTCAGGGTCACCCCCATACAACCGAGCAACTCGATCATGGTCGTCACATCCTGAAGATGTGGCAGGTTGCGCACCACCACCGGCCCGTCGGCCAACAGGGTCGCAGCCAGGATGGGAAGTGCGGCATTCTTGGAGCCGGAAATGCGCAGCTCACCATTCAGCGCGCCACCACCCTTGATCAGCAGTTTTTGCATGGACAGACCCGGCGTGGGAATCTCAGGCCTCGGCCTGCCACTCCGCGGGCGTCAAAGTGCGAATGTTCACCGCGTGGATAGCGCCGGAGGCAATCTCTTCGCTCAGGGCGCCGTATACCAGCTGCTGCTTCTTAACCGGACGCAGACCTTCAAACACGCTGCCCACGGCGATGATGTCGTAATTACTGCCCTCGCCCTGCACCTGAAACTCACAATCCGGCAGGTGCTGTTCTAGCAGGTTCTTTACCGTGGCGGCATCCATAGTCCTCTCCCGTTAAGCTGTCGGCCGCAGGGCCAGAGCGGCCCGCGGACAAAGGGCGGCATTTTAGGAGAAAATGCGGGGATTGGCGACTGTGTCAGCTATCGCTCTCATCTTCGACTTCAATGGCGCTCCAGCTGTCGATGACAGCGTCGAGGTTGCCATCCTCCTTGCGTGCTGCTGCCTGAAACTGGTTGCGGTAGATTTCGCCCAGATTCACGCTTTCGATAATCACATTACGCAACTTCCAGTCGCCGGATTTGTCCCGGCCCATCTGGTAGATAAGTATGTAAGGCTGGGTGCCCTCGGTGTAGATAAGCTGCTCAACCGCCACCCGGCGCTGCTCGGCTTCATCCGGCGCCGGAGCGGACACCTCAATGCGCGACCCGCCAAAGGCCAGCAAGCCTTTGCTGTAGGTGCGGACCAGCCCCACACGCATCACCTCAGTAAAGCGATCCAGCTGGTCGCGCAGCTCGGCGCGGCCGGCCTCATCGAGGGAGCGGTACCTGTCGCTGCTGGCATAGGGACCCATGACACCGCGAGCGAATCCGCGGAAGTCGATAACGGGATCAAGAATGGCTTGCACCTCGCCGTAGTAGCGGTCGGGGTCCTCTTCGGCGTAGCCCTGGGCCTCTTCGACAACCTGCATCACCTTCTCGCTGGCCTCCCGAACAACGTCGTGCGCACCTGGGGCTTCACCCTCAGCGCTGACGGTAAACGCAAGCATCATACACACCGCCAGTGACGTGAACTGCGATACAAATCTCATCTCTTCTTCCTTAACCATCAAAGCTACTATGCTCTCGGGCTGTGCCCTGTATAATCGCGCCTTGCACTGCGCCACAAATCGGGCGCGAGGTACAGGCCCTCTAGCTGTCAGACAACAGCTGGCCGGGAGTGTTCCCCGCGCGAAGGGCGCTTACTGTAACAGGAAACGATTTTCTATGCTGTTAGCTGCCGCCACCATATTGGTCGGCTTTATTATTCTCATCTGGAGTGCCGACCTGTTCGTGGCCGGGGCATCCTCGATTGCGGAAAATATGGGTATGTCGCCCATCATCATCGGCCTGACAATCGTGTCCCTGGGTACCTCAGCTCCGGAAGTGCTGGTCTCTTTCACCGCCGCCCTGTCCGGCGCGGGTGATCTCGCCATTGGCAATGCCATTGGCTCAAACATCGCCAACATCGGCCTGGTACTTGGTATTACTGTGCTCGTGGCACCCATGATGGTGCACGAGAGCTGTATGAAGAAAGAAATGCCGACCCTGCTGATCGTCACCTTTGGGGCCGGCGTGCTGCTCATCGACGATGTTCTTTCCATCGTCGATGGCTGGCTGATGCTCGGCTCACTGGCCCTCATCATGGTGCACATGGTGCGCAGCCAGACTCACGACGAGGTGCTGGTCGAAGAGGCTGAAGAGGAGTACCTGCCCCACCTCAAACCCCTGCGCGCCTGGCTCACCTTTGCGCTTGGCCTGTCACTGCTGATCGCGAGCTCCCGTATGCTGGTATGGGGCGCCGTCGAAGTGGCCGAAACCCTGGGTGTATCCGAACTTGTCATCGGCCTGACCATTGTCGCCATCGGCACCAGTCTGCCGGAACTGGCTGCCACCATCGCCAGCGCCCTGCGCGGCCATACCGAAATTGCCCTGGGCAACGTGATTGGTTCCAACCTGTTCAACCTGCTGGCCGTTATGTCCATCCCCGGCATTGTCGGTGCGGAGACACTAGAGAGCTCGGTGGTGACGCGCGATTATCCCACCATGACGTTTCTCACAGTTTTCCTAGCGCTGGCCATTTACATCAGCCGGCGCCGCAGTCGCTCCCAGGAAGGTCACGCCTATGTCGGGCGCACCATAGGAACCCTGTTAGTCTCGTTCTACGGACTGTATTATTACTGGCTGTACATCACCATTTGACAGGGTCTGTCTATGGCAACACAGTCCAGCTCCTCCCACGCCGCCTCAGCAAGGCGCACCATCGGTATGGAAGCGGCCGCAGTCACCGAACTCGAATCGCGCATCGGCGAAGCATTTGATCGCGCCTGTGACATTCTGCTGGGCTGTCGAGGCCGGGTTATCGTTACCGGCATGGGCAAATCCGGGCACATCGCCCGCAAAATAGCCGCAACGCTGGCGAGCACCGGCACTCCGGCGTTCTTCGTCCACCCCGGCGAAGCCAGTCACGGCGACATGGGGATGATTACCGGCGACGATGTCGTTATCGCGCTGTCCAATAGCGGCGAAGTCGGCGAAGTTGTCACCCTTCTGCCACTGCTGAAAAGGATTGGAGCCGCGCTGCTCAGCTTTACCGGCAACCCCGACTCAACGCTTGCACTTGCCTCTGACGCCCACCTCGACACCGGCGTAGAAACCGAGGCATGCCCGCTCAACCTGGCGCCTACCTCATCGACCACCACCGCGCTGGTGATGGGCGACGCGCTGGCCATTGCGCTGCTCGAAGCCCGCGGGTTTACTGCCGAGGATTTCGCCTTCTCCCACCCCGGCGGAACGCTGGGCAAAAAGCTGCTGCTCAAGGTGGCTGACCTTATGCAGACCGGCGACGCCATTCCCACGGTGACCACAACCACATCGCTGTCGGACGCACTGCTCGAAATCAGCGCCAAGGGCCTTGGCATGACCGCCATTGTCGATAGCGACGGCCTGCTGGAAGGCGTCTTCACCGACGGCGACCTGCGTCGAGCCCTCGATGCCAGGGTCGACATTACCACCACCTCCATGGGCGAATTGATGCACCGCAACCCGAAAACCGCAGCGCCAGGCATACTCGCCGCGGAAGCCATGAAGACCATGGAAGAATCGGAAATTACCTCGCTGATCATTACCGACAACAACAGCCGGGAGATTCGCGGTGTCCTTCATCTCATGCACCTTCTGCATGCGGGAATAGCCTAATGACCCACACAGAAATCGCGCAATCACTCAAGCTGCTCGCCCTGGATGTCGATGGGGTACTCACCGATGGCTGCATTTACTACGGCAACAATGGCGAAGAACTGAAGAGCTTCAATATCAAGGATGGCCTGGGTATAAAACTGTTGCAGCGCGGCGGGGTGGATGTCGTCATTATCACTGGCCGCCAGTCTGAGATCGTCGCCAGACGCGCGCGCGAGCTCGGCATTACCGACGTCATACAGGGCCGCGAAGACAAACTGGTCGCCCTCCAGGCACTGTGTGATTCACGCGGTGTCGAGCTTCGCGAATGCGCTTACATGGGCGACGATCTGCCCGACCTGGCCGCTGTCAGGGCCGCCGGCCTTGGCCTGACCGTCAGCGACGGTGCCACCGCGCTGCACGACGCCGCAGACTGGGTCAGTGAGGCCGCTGGCGGGCGCGGTGCAGTCCGCGAAGCCGGCGAGTGGATCCTGCACATGCGCGGCTCACTAGATACGCTACTGGCCGAGTTCAACTAATGCCAAGACCCACCCTGCAAATCCTGCTGGCGCTGACCATCCTGCTCGCAGCCACCTACTACTGGAACCCAAGGACCGCCAGTACCGCGGATGTGGCGACCAGTGAGCGTCACGAGGCACTGCCGCTCACCTACATTGAGGGCGTTCGAACCTGGGCATTCGATGAACAGGGCTACCTCAGCGATATTCTCGAGGCCGAACGGGTCGACCGGTTTCGCGAGGGCAACTACTCGATGATCATGAACCCCAAATTTTACTCCCACAGTGCCGATGGCAAGACCTGGTCTGCCAGTGCCACTCGCGGCCGCTGGGAGCACAAACATGAGCGCCTCCTGTTACGCAAAAATGTGGTACTGTCCCACGACCAGACCGGCACTCGCATGAACACGCACCTTATGGATATTTTCCTGGACACCCAAATCGCCGAGAGCAATCGGCAGGTGACGATTACCCAGGGGAAAAATCAGACGGTGGCCGATGGCATGGTCGCCAACCTGGAGAATGAAACAATTAGCCTGAAACCCAATGTGGAGAGCATTTATGTTCCGTCGCCATGAGCGACCTGCCCCGCTGGCAGCGTGTTTACTGATTCTCGCGAGCCTGGTCTCTACCACCGCCGCAATCGCCCTGCCGGACGACCGTAATCAGCCGATTCTGATTGAGGCGGACGAAGCTGTGCGCGACGAGAAACAGGGGTTCACCCTTTACCAGGGCAATGTGACCATGGACCAGGGCAGCCTGCACATCAAGGCGGAGCGCATCACCGTTTATCACGATGCGGAAAAAGCTGACCGCATCCTCGCCGAGGGCTCCCCGGCACACATGCAGCAGCAACCGGAACCCGACAAGGGTCTGATCAAAGCCCGTGCCAACGTGATCGAGTATCACAAGAGTGAAGATCGGGTGCAGCTGCGCGATAACGCCAGCATCGAGCAGGAAGGTTCGACCGTGACCGGCGACAGCATCGATTACTTTATCACCGAACAATTGGTACGGGCGGACTCCGACAAAAACCGTGAAGACAGCCGCGTACAGGTCGTGATCGAAGCGACCGCGGTACAAAAGGAAAAGGAAGCCAGTGGCAACACTGATCGCAAGTAATCTGGCCAAGGCGTATAAGGGCCGCGAGGTTGTACAGGACGTTTCCATCCAACTGGAGAGCGGCCAGGTGGTGGGCTTATTGGGCCCCAATGGCGCCGGCAAAACGACCTGCTTCTACATGATCATTGGAATCGTCAAGGCCGATCGGGGCAGCATCGAGCTCAACGGCAACGACATTACCCCACTCTCAATGCACGAGCGGGCCCGCCACGGCATCGGTTATCTGCCCCAGGAAGCGTCCATTTTCCGCAAGCTCACCGTCACCGACAACATTATGTCTATCCTGGAAACCCGGCCGGACCTCAACCGGGCCCAGCGCCGGGAGCGCTGCGACCAGCTGCTCGAGGAGTTTAATGTCCAGCATTTACGGGACAGCCTCGGGCAGGCCTTGTCCGGCGGCGAGCGGCGACGCATTGAAATCGCCAGAGCCCTGGCCACCGAGCCCGACTTCATCCTGCTCGATGAACCCTTCGCCGGCGTCGATCCGATTTCTGTGAATGACATCAAGCACATTATTACGCATCTGCGTGACCGCGGTATCGGCGTACTGATTACCGACCACAACGTCAGGGATACCCTCGATATCTGCGAAAAGGCCTTTATTGTCGGCGAGGGGCATATTATCGCCTCTGGCACCGCCAATGATGTGCTGTCCAACCAGCGCGTTCGCGACATCTATCTGGGCGAACAATTCTCGCTATAGCCCTTGTCCCTTTTGGGGGCACATGTCAACAAGCAAATTTCGCGCCACAACCTTGCCACCCCCGTCAGAGGGGAGCTAAACTTCTTCTCGTTGTATAGCGGTGCACCTCTCGAAGTGCACCTCTCGAAGTGCACCTGAGGGCGCAAAATCCACTCATGAAACAATCGCTGCAGTTAAAGCTGGGCCAGCAGCTGACCATGACCCCCAATTGCAACAGGCAATACGCCTGCTGCAGCTGTCGACCGTGGATTTACAACAGGAAATTCAACAGGCGCTGGATAACAACCCCCTGCTGGAAGCCGGCGAAGACGAGCCGGGGCCGGTAGACAGCCCCCTGACACCGATAGCACCCCCAGCCACGACGGCCCCCTCGAAAACCTGGAGCAAACCGCTACCGCAGGGGAAAACACTCCCCAGGATACCGCTTCGGCGACCCTGCCGGACGACCTACCCGTAGACACCCAGTGGGAGGACCTACTGCCCTCCGGCTCAGCCCCGCCACCCCCTCCCGAGGACGTTCCCGGCAGCGACTTTGAAACCCGCGGCGGTGCGCGCCAGTCGCTGCAGGAGCATCTGCTATGGCAGCTTGGCCTGAGCCGGCTATCGGACACCGACCGAGTGATCGCGCTTGCGATTATCGATGCCACGGACGACAACGGGCGACTGATGTTAAGTGTTGAAGACATCCATCAGTCGCTGCAGGGGCATGAACTGGAGATCGATGAGGACGAGGTTGTCGCAGTGCTGCATATGCTGCAGCAGTTCGAGCCTGCCGGGGTTTGCACGCGCGACTTGCAGGAGTGTCTTCTGGTACAGCTACAGCAGCTACCGGCTGACACCCCCTACCTTGAGCAAGCCCGGCAAATACTGAATCGCCATCTCGGTCAACTCGCCAGCGGCGATTTCAGCCAGATCATGCGCCGCACACGACTGAAGGAAGAGCAACTGAAAGACGTGTTGGGGCTGATTCAGACCCTGGACCCCAACCCCGGGGAAACCTTCGCTCCGAGCGAAGTCGAATACGTTGTTCCGGATGTATTTGTGAGCAAGAAAGACGGCCGCTGGCTGGTGGAACTCAACCCGGACATCGCCCCGCGACTGCGTATCAACGCGGAGTATGCCAGCCTCATCAAGCGCGCCGATAACAGTGCAGACAACACTTATCTCAAGGACAACCTGCAGGAAGCGCGCTGGTTTTTGAAGAGCCTGCAGAGTCGCAACGAAACCCTGATGAAAGTTGCCACCAAAATTGTCGAACATCAGCGCAATTTTCTGGAATATGGCGAAGAAGCCATGAAGCCACTGGTGCTGCACGATATCGCCGAGGCAGTGGAAATGCACGAGTCAACAATATCCCGGGTCACCACCCAGAAGTACATGCACACACCTCGCGGCATTTTCGAATTGAAGTACTTCTTCTCCAGTCATGTGGCCACGACGGCCGGGGGAGAATGCTCCTCCACCGCTATTCGAGCACTTATCAAAAAACTGGTCGCGGCTGAGAATCCGCGCAAACCACTGAGTGATAATAAGATCACCCAGCTGCTGGAGGAACAGGGGATTAAAGTCGCCAGGCGCACCATCGCCAAGTATCGCGACACCCTGCTGATTCCTCCGTCGAACGAACGCAAGAGGTTGGTCTAGATGACGGCGGGCTACCTGCGGGAAAAAGTTACGCGCCGGCCATGGCTTGGTCTAGACTTTACTTCAGAGGATTAAATCCGGTACTGCCGGTTCCGGGCCACCGCCTGGATTCATCAGAAGAAGGAGCAAGTGTATGCAACTGAATGTCAGCGGACACCACGTAGAGGTCACCTCAGCCCTGCGGGAGTATGTCGAGAGTAAATTTGAACGACTGCAGCGACATTTTGATCAGATCACCAACACCCAGGTCACGCTGATCGTGGAGAAAATGGTTCAGAAAGCAGAAGCCAACGTACACATATCAGGGGCTGACATTTTCGCCCATGCGGAGTCCGAGGACATGTATGCCGCGATTGACGCCCTGGCGGACAAGCTTGACCGCCAGCTTATTAAACACAAGGAAAAAACCAGAGGACACTAAACCCAGCCATGCAACAACCGCTGGATAATCTCCTGACTCCGGAGCGCACTGCCTGCCAGGTGCCCGGAGTCAGCAAAAAGAGACTTTTCGAAACCATCGCCCGCATTATCAGCGAGGACCAACTCTCACTCAGTTACGACGAAATTTTCGCCCAGTTCATCGCTCGCGAAAAGCTGGGAAGCACCGGTCTCGGTGCCGGCATTGCCATTCCCCATAGCCGCATTGACAACTGCACCCAGCCACTGGGTACGCTGATCACGCTCGCTGAGCCCATTGACTACGACGCACCGGACGGCCGTCAGGTCGATCTGGTCTTCGCGTTACTGGTGCCCAGTGAAGCGCACCAGCAGCATCTGGATACGCTGGCGCATATCGCCCGCAAATTCAGCGACGCCGAGTTCTGTCAGCGCCTGCGCCAGGCCGACAACACCGCGGCCCTTTACGATCTGGCCACAGGATAGCGCAATGCAGCTTATTATCATCAGTGGCCGGTCGGGCTCGGGCAAAAGTACTGCCCTGCATCAGCTCGAAGATGAAGGCTACTACTGTATTGATAATCTGCCCTGCTCCCTACTCCCTGCGCTGGTAGAGGAAACCCGCGGCGACCACTTCACCCATTTTCGCGGCACCGCCGTGTGTATCGACGCTCGCAATGCGTGGAAGGATCTCGCCAACTTCAGCGCTATTCTGGAATCGCTGCCCGCCTCGGTAAGCACCGAGATTCTGTTTCTCGACGCCCAGGAAGCCACCCTCATCAAACGCTTCAGCGAGACCCGGCGCAAGCACCCGCTGACCTCTGAGGCCCTGGCACTGCCCGAGGCTATCGAGCGCGAATGGCAACTGCTGGAGTCTATTTCCAGCGCCGCATCACTGGTGCTGGATACCAGCCAGATGACCATTTACGAACTGCGCGATGCGATCAAACAACGGCTGCTGGGCGCAGCCAGCGGTAGCATGTCAGTACTCGTACAATCCTTCGGCTTTAAACGCGGCGTCCCCGCTGATGCCGATCTGGTTTTTGATGTGCGCATGCTACCCAACCCGCACTGGGTAAAGGAATTGCGACTCATGACCGGGCTCGACTCACAAGTGCGTGAATTTCTCGAAGCCCAGTCGCTCACGGATGAACTGTTCAACGACATCAGGACCTACCTGGACAATTGGTTGCCTCGCTACCGGGACAGCAACCGCAGCTACATGACAATTGCGCTGGGTTGTACCGGCGGTCAACATCGTTCAGTATATTTGGCTGACCGCCTGTTCCGGCACTATCAGGAGCAGTTTCCAGCCATACACTTACGCCACAGGGAATTGCAGTAAGGTGATAGAAACCCAGGTGACCATCATCAACAAGCTCGGCCTGCACGCCAGGGCGGCAGCAAAGCTTGTGGGCTGCACATCGGCATTCTCGAGCTCCATTGAAGCAGGCAGCGACGGCAATATGGTCGACGCCAAAAGCATCATGTCTGTCATGATGCTCGCTGCAGGCAAGGGCACGGTGCTGGATTTACGCATCGACGGCCGCGATGAGCAGCAGGCGCTGGAAGCCATTACCGCGCTTATCGCCAATCGTTTTGACGAAGCCGAATAACGCCGCGTAACTAATCCCGTTGTTGAATACGGCGCTTTGCCGGATAATTTTCCGGATACCGCGCAGTCGCGGACCACATAGGGAGTGCGGGCATGCCCCATAACTTGGCCAAATCACAGGCTACCCTCGACAGGTTGACCCTGGCGCTCGACAGCGGCGCCATGGTTGACGTGCGGCGTATGCTGAACGGCCTCCTCCCCGCCGACATCGCCCATTTACTGGAATCCTCTCCGCCAAAGTTCCGCCACATTCTCTGGAAAATGGTCGACGTCGAGGTCGAAGGTGAAGTGCTCGGTGAGCTGTCGGATGACTTGCAGGCGCACTTCCTGTCTCGCATGGACGCAGCTGAGGTTGCCACCATTACCGAGGGCCTGGAAGACGACGATATCGCCGACATTCTCCAGCAGCTGCCGGACCGGGTAACCCGCGAAGTCCTCACTGCCATGGACCATCAGGACCGTGCTCGCCTCGAGCAGGTAATGCACTACCCCGACGATATCGCCGGCGGCCTGATGAACACGGACACCATTACCATTCGTGCCCGCCTGACGCTCGACGTTGTTCTGCGCTACCTGCGTCGCCACGATGAGATCCCGGAGATGACCGACAACCTCATCGTAGTCAACCGCACCGATCAATATATCGGCCTGCTGCCCCTGCGGACGCTGTTGGTTTCTGACCCCTCGGCCACTGTGCGCGAAATGATGGTCACCGACATCGACCCTATCCCCGTCGACACGCCCGACGATGAGGTGGCCCGCCTGTTTGAGCGCAATGACTGGGTGTCCGCGCCGGTGGTCGACGAGAGCGGCAAACTGCTCGGCCGGATTACCATTGACGACGTGGTTGACGTGATCCGGGAAGACGCCGACCACTCCTTCATGTCCATGGCTGGTCTGGATGAAGAAGAAGACACCTTTGCGCCCCTGGCAAAGGCAGCGCCACGACGCGCAGTGTGGCTGGGCATCAACCTTGTCACCGCCTTTATCGCCGCTTCCACGATCAACATGTTTCAAGGCACCATCGAGAAGGTCGTTGCCCTGGCGGTGCTCATGCCCATTGTGGCCTCTATGGGGGGCATCGCCGGCACCCAGACCCTGACGGTGCTCATTCGCGGTATTGCGATCGGTCAGGTGGGGAAGAACAACCAGAACTGGCTATTGGTGCGCGAACTTGGTATCGGGCTGATTAATGGCCTGCTGTGGGCGGCCGTGGTGGCAGTTGCCGCCTCACTCTGGTTTGATGACTGGGATATCGGCATTATCATCGCCGCTGCCATGGTGATCAACCTGATTACCGCGGCCTTTACCGGCGCAGCCCTCCCTCTGTTATTATCGCGCCTGAATATCGACCCCGCCCTCGCCGGCGGTGTCATTCTCACCACCGTGACCGATGTAGTGGGCTTTGTCTCTTTCCTCGGCCTGGCGACTCTATTTTATGCGTGACGATCCCGAAGAATTTGACGACGAACTCGAAGAAGGCCCCAGCAAAACCGAAATAAAGCGGCAGATGCTGGCCCTACAAGCCCTGGGCGAGAAACTCACCCGCCTCAAGGACAAGGAGCTGGCGCGCATTCCCATCGAGGATGACCGGCTGATGGAAGCCATCCTGGAATCGCGCAATATCCGCAGTAATAACGCCCGCAAGCGACACCTGCAGTTTATCGGCAAGCTGATGCGCGACGTTGACCCCACACCGATTGAAAACGCGCTTGAAGCCCTGCACAAGCCGGCCAAAGTTGCCAATGAGAAATTTCACGAGCTCGAGGCCCTGCGCGATGACGTGCTCGCGGCAGGAGTGAATGGCGTAGAGAAGGTCATGGCCAAGTGGCCTGACGCGGATCGTCAGCAACTGCGCCAGCTGGTACTACAGGCGCAGCGCGAGAAGAAAAACAATAAGCCACCGGCGGCCAGCCGCAAGCTATTTCGCTACCTGCGTGAACTTCAAGAGCACGCCTAGTCGGCAGTAGAACCCTCATCAATGGGTGAATTGGGGGCCACCGGCTCTACGGCGATTAACGCCGTCTCGTTGGGATCGGGCACGTTGTTGGGGTCCACCGCCTCGACCAGGGCTTCGACCTGGCGCCGTGTTTCATCGTCAAAAATGCGATCAAATTCAATGCTGGGCTCACTCCAGGTACCACCGATGGCGTAAACCCCGCTGGATAGTCGATTAACCTGCTTTTCGAATACCTTCGACACCACGAAGACGCCCGCTGCCACCGGCAGGCCGCCGGCTAGCGCAGCCACCCAGGGCAGGTTATTGGCCACTGGCAGGGTTGCCACCAGTTCGCCATCCAGGGTCTCTGCTTCCAGGTCGGTCTCAAGGCTGAACACAAACCGACTGGAACTGCCCTCTATGGCTATGGCGGGTACTTCCAGGGTTCCACTGGCGAGATTCATCTGCCCCTGCAAACTATTGAAAGGCACCCCCGACTCAAACATATGCGTCAGGCTGAGACGCCGCGCGACTTCAGCCAGATTAAAAATACTCACCAGGCGCAAGGCGCCCGTCGCGCCTGCAGGCGTCTCGAGGAAACGCCCACGCCCCATACCAATATCAATGCGCCCGTCGGATTCTGCCAGCGAGAATGCCTGGGGGAGCCCGGCCAGGTTAACGCAATCTCCAGGGAACCGCTGGCGGTTTCCAGGAAGCGACCGTAATCAAACTGCTCCAGGGTGTCGCCGAAGTCGCTAAATCTCATCGGCGCAGTAAGTTCCGTTTGTTCATTCTGACGCCAGTGCAGCTGCGCAGGCGCCTCAGGGGATAAGCGCAGTCCCGCGATCTCGCCGGTAATATCGCGCGCGTGCACCGACGTGCCTTCGGAGGCCAGACTGAACTGGAACTCACCCAAAGTTTCCTCACCCCGCGCCAGATTCGACACCACCACCTGCATGTCAGGTATCTCCAGCAGCTGTGGCGCAGTTGCCTCTGCAGCGACTTCCTCATCCACCTCGCCCAGCGCGGCACTCATGCCCGTGAAATCGAGATAATCCAGCTTGAGCCCCGCTCGCCCCTCGGTGGGTTGGAAGTAAGTACCGCGCAACCACTTGGTTTCCGCCTGCACCTGCATGATTTGCTGGTCCAGCGCCAGGCTGAATCGGGCGTCAGCAAACTCCTTGCCCCACAATCGCGCCCGGTCCACGTAAATCTCGTCCAGTTGCAGCCGTAGCAGCTGCGGCTCAACGTCCGGCTCTTGCTCGACCCGAGCATCGCCCTCCTCCATCGGTATCAGATAGCGGTCGCTAAACGCCAACCATTGTTCGAGGTCCAGGTACGATAACTGGCCATTCCCCTGAACAATACCAAGCTCCACGGGTGCGGCAGTCACCCCTGCCCCGACAGATGCTCCCAGTAAATTGCCCTGCGCCTGTAGCAAACTGACACTCAAATCGCCGCCCAGACGGATATCCAGGTTCACGCGATCTCTTTCCAGCGGCAATAGTAGCTGAAAGCGACGGGCTTCATCGGCGGCTTTGGTATAGGGCGCAGGAAGATCGAGGCTCACCCCCTCGAGCATTGAATCCAGTTGCAGCTGCGGTGCCTGCCCCGCCTGAATCGCGAGCAGCCCGGAAACATCAGCCTCACCATTGGCCAGATGCATGACCTCAAAGGGCAGCCACTCCTGCAGCGCCGCGGTATCTACCGTGCTCTCCAGGCCGACCTCCAATACAGCGTTGCTGAATCCGGCAACAGGTAGCGCCGGATCCAGAGCGCGCTGCTGTAGTCGCGCGGTGACCGGGCGCTGCCACAGCAGGCCTGTCAAATCCTCGGAACTGAACCCCGACTGGGAGTTATAACGCACCCGGCCCGCCACCGCTTCCAAGGCCAAATTGCCTGGCTCAATACTGAGCGAGGTATCCGCAAGGACTGCATTGACCTCCACCGTGGGGGCGCTCCCAGGTCGCGCCAGATTAAGTTGTAAATCGAGCTCCGCCTCAAGCTCTCCCGATGCCTGCCAGCGGGAAAATGCATCGCTGGTCAGGTCTGCCAGCAGCGAATTATTGACGATGAGCAACCCGTCTGAAGCATCGCCGGCCAGCTCGCCGTGCACCGCCAACTGCATTTCCTTGCTCTGATTCATCCAGGCTTCAACCGACAACTGGCTCAGCTCAGCCTCATACATTTGAGCAAAATCGGCCCAGACACTGACGTCCACATCGTCAATCAGCACAGTGCCCGCCACCTTGCTAACCGGCGGCCACTGAGGGTGATAATTGATCCGTGTATTAGCCACGTTGAAGAACAACTGCACGGTGCGCAGCGGTGCGCTACCGCGCTTGAGGCTGCCCCGCCAGATAAAGGCGCCCTGCCGGACCTCGCCCTCACCAATGGCGCCTCTGAGCCAGTCAAGCAGGTTGTCATTGAGGATATAAGGGAGGTACTTCAGACGGTGGACGGGATGGGTATCCTGGATACCAATAACCAGATCCATCTCCAGCCCGGTCGGTGTCGGTTCGAAGGGAATGTTCAGGCGGAACAGCGATTTCACCGTACCGACGACACCCGCTGCGGTAATCAGGCCGCTGTCAAGCAACAGGGACTGATCATCCCAGTCGATATTGAGGGTGCCGCTGAAGTCGTCAAAGAACAACGGCTCCCGGTACACGGTGGGAAAGTCCATCGTGAACTGCTGGCTGTCGATAACCACATAGCCACCGCTGTCAGACAGCTCCAGGTAACCCGCGCCGGAGGTCACGCCCGGCGCCCCCTTCCACGAGTTGACCTGCACGTTGTCGAAATTGGCTTCTACCTGCCAGTCCGCCACGGGATTACTCAACTCACCCACGGTCAATTCCAGTGCAGTGACATCGCCTTTGGCGTCGAGTGTGGAAAACACGGCTGCAACCTTGTCGGGCAGTACGCCGGAGGTCAGGGCCAGCTGATTGAGCGGTTCCACCGGCACGTCCCGCGCCCGTAAACGCCCGGACTCGCCCCAGGTGTCGAGCTGCAAGCGCGGTAGCAATACTTCCACGTCCCCGCTGCGCGCCAGCACGTTCGATGCATACAGCGTACGGCGGTTACTGTGCTCCACCAGGCTTATGGACATCGACAATTCGTCCAAGGGCATGCGCCACTCGGCCGCCACGGGTTGCAGCATCAGGTTGCGCAAGCGCAGGTCCATATCGACATCGAGTACGCCGCGCTGCCAGTCCAACCAGACCTGGGTGTCGAGCTCGCCCTCAGCCGACAACAGTGCCGGCGTCGGCAGCATCTCCCGGGCGGCGGCGATATCACTGGAGGCGATAGCAAGATATAGCTGCCCCGTGAACGCATCAGCCTCGAAGGGATTTCCTACCCCCGTGCCACGCAACTCAATATCAATACCACGCGTCGATGCCAACTGGGCCGAAAACTGCCGCTGGCTGCCCGCGCGTTGCAGCTGCAGGTTGAGGTCAAACGTGCGCTGTTCGCCGCTGGGCAAGGCCAGGCGTAGCTTGTTTTGATTGAGCGCCGCAAACTCCACGTTGAGCAGGAACTCCCGCAGCCAGCTGCCCACCGGGGTGTTCCCACCCTGTAGTCCCGGAAAAACCAGCCGTCCCTCAGCATCGAGCTCACCGTAGAGCTCGAGGGCGTCCAACTCAATGGACGTAATGTGGAGATTTCTCGCCAGCAACGAATCCAGCACGTCGAGACCCACGCGGCCACCGCTGAGTTCTACCGTGTCACCTTGGGCCCCGGGCAATTTGAGTCGCAGTCCCTCGAGCACGATCTCCGGTGTAAAGGAGCGCCACTCCCCCCGCAGGCTGTCCGCCTGAATCTCGAAGGGGACTCGCCCATTCAGCTCTGCCAGGATCTCGACCTGGAAATTCTGCAGATTCTGGCTGAGCAAACGCCCCAGGCTGACGTAGCTGGCCAGCAGCACAATCGCCAGCACCGCCCCGGCCCAGAGCAGGGAACTGAGACGATGAAAAAAGGAGTCGCGAGGCGAGGTATCTTCACTCATGGTGAGGACTTAGAGAAGTACAATGTCAAAGTGTTCCGGATTGCTGTGAGGTTCTACCCGGAAGCTGATGGTCTTACCAATGAATTCTTCCAAATCAGCGACATTGGCGGACTCTTCATCCAGCAACCTGTCCACCACACCCTGGGTGGCCAACACCATGATGTCGGCCGTGTCATAGGCCCTGGCGTCGCGCATAATTTCACGAAATATCTCATAGCAGACGGTTTCGGCCGATTTCAGTACCCCGCGTCCCTGGCAAACCGGACAATCTTCGCACAGGACATGCTCAAGGCTCTCACGCGTGCGCTTGCGCGTCATTTCGACCAGGCCGAGCTCAGATACGCCGGTAATCTTGTTGCGCGCGGGGTCTTTCTGCATGGCCTTTTCCAGGGTCCGATGCACCTGGCGACGGTGCTCCTCATCACGCATATCGATGAAATCAACGATAATAATGCCGCCCAGGTTGCGCACCCGCAGCTGCCGGGCGAGCATGGTTGCCGCCTCGAGATTGGTCTTGTAAATCGTTTCTTCCAGATTGCGCCGGCCGACAAATGAACCGGTGTTCACATCGATGGTCGTCATCGCCTCAGTCTGGTCGATAATGAGATAGCCACCTGATTTCAGCTCGACCTTACGCCCCAGGGCGCGCTGAATTTCGTCTTCGATGCCGTGCAGGTCAAACAGCGGGCGCTCACCGGGATAGTGCTCCAGCAGCCCCGATACCTCCGGCACATAGTCACTGCAGAACTCCTGCAGGGCCGTAAAACTTTCACGACTATCGACCAGGATGCGACTCACGCCGGGGCGAGCCAGATCGCGCACAGTGCGCATGTGCAGCGGCAGATCGGTGTACAGTAGTTCCGCTTTGGTCGCCGCTTCGGCACGCCGGGTGACCGCTTTCCAGAGACGCTTGAGAAAACGCAGATCGGCACGAATTTCGTCGAGACCCGCTCCTTCCGCAGCGGTGCGCAAAATGTAACCGCCTTCCTGCGCCATATCCTCCAGTTCCAGCCCCTCAGCCAACAGTGCCTGCAGACGCTCTCGCTCAGCGGCATCGTCGATGCGCTGCGAGACACCGACATGCGAAGTTTGCGGCATAAATACCAGATAGCGCGAGGACACCGAGAGCTCGGTCGTCAGGCGGGCTCCCTTGGTTCCCAGAGGTTCCTTGGTCACCTGAACAATGACTTTCTTGCCGTCGTGCAGATGATCGCGAATTGAGTCGGAACTGCGACCGCCAGCGACATAAATATCCGAGACATGGATAAAACTGGTTCGCTCCAGACCAATTTCGACAAAGGCAGCCTGCATGCCCGGAAGCACCCGAACAACTTTGCCTGCATAGATATTCCCGACGATACCGCGATTCGCACTGCGCTCGATGTGGATGTCCTGGGGGGCGCCATTGTCGACAACCGCTACCCGGGTTTCCATGGGCGTGACATTGACCAGGATTTCTTCGCTCACTCACTACCTCCCATGTCTTCAGTCCGCTCCAGTCGCGTGGTGACACCGGCCGCTGCCAGCAGCTGCCAGGTCTCATGGAGAGGCAGGCCGACGACATTACTGTAGCTTCCCTCGATGCTGCTGACAAAAGCCCCCGCCAGCCCCTGGATGCCATATCCGCCGGCCTTGTCCCAGGGCTCGTCTGTGGCCAGATAGGCCTCACACTGGGCCCGGGTCAGCTGGCCGAAACGCACGCGCGTCTCAACCAGGATTTCTTCGGATTGACCATCCTCACAGCACAGGCAAACCGCCGTCATGACGCTGTGCCAACGTCCGGACAGGCGCGCCAGCATGGCAAGGCCGTCAAAGTGATCAACCGGTTTTCCCAGGACATCATCTTCAATGACCACCGAGGTGTCGGCGGCAAGCACGGCCAGTGCTTCACCGGTATGCCGCCCGGCTACCGCGGCGGCTTTCTCTCTGGCCATCCGCAGTACATAGTCAGCGGGCTTTTCGCCGACATTCACGGTTTCGTCGATATCCGCCGACTCCAGATCAAACTGCACGCCCAGCTGTGCCAGCAGTTCGCGACGGCGTGGCGAGGCCGATGCAAGCAGCAGGCGCATCTCAGCTCACCCGATAGTGGCGCCGGGCACCACGCAGAATATGCAGCACAAACGGCCACAGCAACGCACTGGAGAAGGCCGGCAACAGGAACAACAACGTCGTTGCACCCGCTCCCTGCAGGTTCTGGACCCACTGGCAAATCATTTGGTTAATGCCCACCAGGACAAACACGACGCCCGCCTGCTGCCCCAGGCTGAACACACGCAGCCTCTGATAAAGGGTCATGGACAGTGCGGCCACCACCGCCAGCGCGAAGGCGTTTTGCCCAAGCACGGCGCCCTCGAGAATATCGAGCATCACCCCCAGCAGCAGCCCGGTGACCATACCCACCCGGTGCGGCAAGGCAATGACCCAGTAGATCAACACCACCGCAACCCACTCGGGGCGCCCCATGCCAGCCACAGCGGCAGGGGCATGACGGCCAATACCAGCGCGACAAAAAAAGAGACCAGAATGGCCCAATAACCGTGCGCACCCTGCTCAACCAAGGTCAGCCTTCCCGAGCAGGAGTTGGAGTGAATACCAGTAGCACGTGACGACTGCGATCCAGCGCCGCACTGGGCATGGCAGTAATGTATGCAAACGGCTGGCCGGGGTCGCGCTCTATTTTGTCGACCACCGCCACCGGGTAACCGACCGGAAAACGCCCGCCCAGACCCGATGTCACCAGCAGGTCACCCTCCTGGATATCCGTCGTCGCTGATACGTGATGGATTTCCAGTGATCCGAGGCTACCAGTACCCTCCGCAATGGCCCGGACGCCGTTGCGGTTAACCTGCACTGGAATGGAGTGGGTAGCATCGGTAATCAGCAGTGCGCGCGAGTTGATCGGGCTGACCTCGACAATCTGACCCAACAAACCGTCCGCATCAATGAGGGGCTGGCCGACATATACGCCGTCCATTTCACCCTTATTGAGCACCAGTTGGTGACGAACTGGATCGGGTGATACGCCGATCAGCTCCGCAACCAGTACGTCATCGCGCAATATCGCGCTGGAATTGAGCAGTGCTCTCAGGCGAACATTTTCGGCCTGCAGCGATGCCATTTGGTGGGAGCGCCCCTGCAGTACCAGATTCTCGCGCTTGAGGCGGGCATTTTCTTCCTGCAGGTCATCTCTGGAGACGAGATTGTCCTCATTCCACTCGGCCATCCGCCCGGGAAGATCCGCTACCCAATAAACCGGCGCGGCAGCGATTTCCATCACTGAGCGCGTGGATTGCAGGGCGTTATAGCGTAAATCGGCGACAATCAGGACGGCGAGTAGCACCACTGCCAGTAGCAGGCGCAACCCCAGGGTAGACTCTTTGACGAACAGTGGCTTGATGACAATTCCTATTCTGGCAATTCAGGCATCAGCCCCATTCTACTGCAGGAGCGACTGGGGTCGCGAACAAATTCGCGCGGCCGCAGGCAATGGTTGACCGCACTAGCTGCGCGGCCAGAAATCGCCTTATTCGGTAGAGAGCAGATCGATGGTTCGACGATCCATCAACTCCATGGCCCGGCCGCCACCGCGGGCTACACAGGTCAGGGGATCTTCGGCAACGATCACGGGCAAGCCGGTTTCCTCGGAGATCAGTCTGTCCAGATCGCGCAGCAATGCGCCGCCGCCAGTAAGCACGATACCGCTCTCGGCGATATCGGCAGCGAGCTCAGGGGGAGACTGTTCAAGCGCGGACTTCACGGCCTGCACGATGGACGTCAGGGGGTCCTGCAGTGACTCCAGGATTTCATCGCTGTTGAGCGTAAAGCTGCGCGGCACACCTTCGGCCAGGTTGCGACCACGAACATCGATTTCACGCAACTCACTGCCCGCAAAGGCACAGCCGACCTCGACCTTGATGCGCTCTGCTGTGGCATCACCAATCAGGCTGCCATAGCGGCGCCGCACGTGGGAGACAATAGCCTCATCGAACCGGTCGCCGCCGACTCGCACGGAGTCGCGATAGACGATGCCGTTGAGGGAAATAATCGCAATTTCCGTGGTGCCACCACCCACATCCACCACCATACAGCCGGTGGCTTCCTCCACGTCCAGACCTGCACCAATGGCAGCCGACATGGGCTCTTCAATCAAGCGTACCTCGCGCGCACCGGCACTGAGTGCAGATTCGCGAATCGCCCTGCGCTCAACCTGGGTCGACATGCAGGGCACACACACCAGCACTCTGGGGCTGGGGCGGATAAATTTACTTTCGTGAACTTTGGCGATGAAGTGCTGGAGCATCTTCTCGGTGACCTGGAAATCCGCGATCACGCCGTCTTTGAGAGGGCGAATGGCGGTGATATTACCAGGTGTGCGGCCGAGCATACGCTTGGCCTCGGTGCCCACGGCCTCGATGGTCTTCTGACCATTGTGGATCCGGATGGCGACTACCGATGGCTCGTCCAGCACAATACCCTTGTCGCGAACGTAGATCAGGGTATTGGCCGTACCCAGATCAATGGAGAGGTCATTGGAGAACACTCCACGCAATTTCTTCAGCATTAAAATTTACTACCTTATGACTAGGATGGAGAACTGGGCTGGACAGACCGCGAAGCTCCCTACCAACCGCACCAAATTGCTCCCTGAGAGCCAGATTACGGGCGATTTTGACCGACTTATATGTTGTCGGCTTATTCGAGCAACTGTATCAACGCCGGGGATTTTGGGCAAGGCGCAAATGTGATAAGTTTACGCCCCCTGCCGCCCCCGGGGCGGCCCTCCTCTGGTTATACAAGCATGGCTATCGAGCAAGACGAAATAGAGAAAATTGCGGAACTCGCACGCATCCGCATCGGCGCCGACCAGATCGGCGAAGTAACCCAGCGAATTACCGAGATTCTCGGCATGGTGGACCAACTCCAGGCCGCCGATACCGCCGGGGTGGAGCCCATGGCCAACCCGCTGGACGCCACGGCGCGCCTGCGCGCGGACGAGGTCACCGAACTCAATCGCCGCGACGCCTTCCAGGCCATCGCACCCGCCACGGAAGACGGGCTGTATCTCGTCCCCAAAGTTATCGAATAAGCGGCCTGCGCCGCCTCAGGATTATCTCCATGCACCAATTGACTGTTGCCGAGCTGTCCGCGGGATTGCGAAACAAACGCTTTTCCAGTGTCGAGCTCACCAGCACTTATCTCGGCCGTATTGAGCGGTTGAACGGCGATCTGAACGCCTTTATCACCGTAGATCGCGAAGCGGCGCTTGCCGCTGCCGCCGAGGCCGACACCCTGCTGGCCAGCGGCCAGGGTGGCCCACTGACGGGTGTACCCATTGCCCATAAAGACATCTTCTGCACCGAAGGCATGCGCACCAGCTGCGGCTCGCGCATACTCGACAACTTTGTGCCCCCCTACGACGCCACCGTGATTCGCCGCTTCCGCGACGCCGGCGCAGTCATTCTGGGTAAAACCAACCTGGATGAGTTCGCCATGGGGTCCTCCAACGAGAACAGCTTCTACGGCGCTGCCCACAACCCCTGGGACCTGTCGCTGGTTCCAGGCGGATCCTCGGGCGGCTCTGCCGCTGCCGTCGCTGCCCGACTCGCCCCGGCAGCCACCGGTACTGACACCGGCGGCTCCATCCGTCAGCCTGCGGCGTTCTGTGGCATCACCGGCCTCAAGCCGACCTACGGCCGAGTCTCGCGCCTGGGCATGATTGCCTATGCCTCTAGCCTCGATCAGGGCGGCCCCATGGGCCATACCGCCGAGGACTGCGCCCTGCTGTTGAATGTAATGGCCGGGCACGACCCTCTGGACTCCACCTCTTCCGAACAGGCCACCGAAGATTATACAGCTGCACTGAACAACGACCTGCAGGGCCTGCGCATCGGTTTGCCCGCCGAATATTTTGGCGACGGACTGGATCCGGCAACGGGCGAATGCATTCAGGCAGCGCTCAGGGAACTTGAGGCCCAGGGCGCCGAGCTGGTGGAAATTTCCCTTCCCAATGCCGCCCTGACGATTCCGGCCTACTACATCATCGCGCCGGCGGAGGCCTCCACCAACCTGTCGCGCTTTGATGGCGTTCGCTACGGCCACCGCTGCGACACCCCGGCCGACCTGCACGACCTGTATACCCGGACCCGGGAAGAGGGTTTTGGCGACGAGGTGAAGCGCCGCATTCTGGTGGGCACCTACGCGCTCTCGGCCGGCTACTACGACGCCTACTACAAGAAAGCACAGCAGGCACGCCGCCTGATCCGCGACGACTTTATGGCCGCCTTCGACAAAGTTGATGTTATCGCCGGCCCCACCACACCAGGTCCGGCTTTCGCACTGGGCGCCAAGAGCAATGACCCGGTTGCCATGTACCTGGAAGATGTCTACACACTGGCCGTCAACCTGGCCGGTCTGCCGGGCATCTCCACCCCAGCAGGCCTGGTTGATGGCAAGCCGGTGGGCCTGCAACTGATTGGTCGCCACTTTGAAGAATCGCGTCTGCTGAACGTGTCACACCGCCTGCAGCAGGCCACCGACTGGCACAAAGCCATGCCTGCCATCGCCGAAGGAGGTGCCGCCTGATGCAATGGGAAACAGTCATCGGCCTTGAAGTACACCTGCAACTGGCCACGCAGTCGAAGATTTTTTCTGGCTCACCAACCACGTTCGGTGCCGAAGCCAACACCCAGGCCAGCGCAGTCGATCTCGCCATGCCGGGCATGCTCCCGGTACTGAACAAAGAGGCGGTGCACATGGCCGTCATGTTCGGCCTGGGTATCGGCGCCGAGATCGGCATGCGCTCAGTATTTGATCGCAAGAACTACTTTTACCCAGACCTGCCCAAGGGCTATCAGATCAGCCAGTTCGAGGCACCGATCGTCGGCACGGGCACGTTTGAGATCCAAGTGGAAGACGGCAGCACCCGCGAAATCGGCATTACCCGCGCCCACCTCGAGGAAGACGCCGGCAAATCGCTGCACGAAGACTTTCATGGCATGAGCGGCATCGACCTCAACCGGGCCGGCACACCATTGCTGGAAATTGTCTCCGAACCAGACATCCGCTCGGCGGTGGAGGCGGTGGCCTACCTCAAGGCCCTGCACAGCCTGGTCACGTATCTGGGCATCTCCGACGGCAATATGGCCGAGGGCTCGATGCGCTGCGACATCAACATTTCCCTGCGCCCGCACGGTCAGGAAGAATTCGGCACTCGGGCTGAAATCAAGAACGTCAACTCGTTCCGCTTTGTAGAGCGCGCGATTCGCCACGAGATCGAACGTCAATCCGACATACTGGAAGACGGCGGCAAGGTGGTCCAGGAGACCCGCCTGTACGACCCCGACCGCGACGAAACACGCTCTATGCGCAGCAAGGAAGTGGCCAACGATTATCGCTACTTCCCTGAGCCAGATCTGCTGCCTGTCGTCATTGACGAAGCCTATGTCCAGGCCGTCCGCGAGAGTTTGCCAGAGCTGCCCACCGCCAAGCGCGACCGCTTCATGGCGCAGTACAATCTGTCTGCCTATGATGCGAATGTGCTCGCAGGCAGCATTGCGCTGGCCGACTACTATGAGTCGGTTGTCGCGGCCTGTGGCGATGCCAAGATTGCCGCCAACTGGGTGCAGGTTGAGCTGCTCGGCCAGCTGAACAAGGTCGAACAGGAGATTACTGCCTCGCCCGTCAGCGCGGATGCACTGGGCAATCTGATCGCCCGCATTCTCGATAACACCATCTCGGGCAAAATTGCCAAGCAGGTGTTCGAAGCCATGTGGCAGGGTGAAGGCACGGCGGATGAAATTATCGACGCCAAAGGGCTGAAGCAGGTGTCCGACACAGGCGCCATTGAAGCCATGGTCGATGAAGTCATCGCCAACAGCGCCGCACAGGTCGAGCAGTACCTGGCGGCTGACGACGCCAAACGAAAAAAACTGGTCGGCTATTTTGTCGGCCAGGTTATGAAAGCCTCTAAGGGCCAGGCCAACCCTGGCATGGTTAACAAACTACTTGCGCAGAAACTGAAATGAAGAAAGACAAACAAAAAATTATCGACGAAGTCTGGACCGAAGACCACGTTCGCAGCTTCCTGAATTTCCGCCCTCACGACGGCAGCAATGAGGATTTCCACATCCTTTTGAAGGCATACCAGAGCATGCGCGCCGACGACTTTGCGCTATTTCTTGGCATGTTTACCGAGCAACAGCGCGATGTGAATGCTGCAGGCCGCGATGGCCGCACGGTACTCGCCATTGTCAGCGAGCACCGCAATGGCAGCGCCTACGCCGACATACTGAAGAGCGCCGGCGCAGCATAAGGCCGCTACATCGCGGCGAGCACCGCCCTCATCACCATTGCCCACAGGGCCAGGCTGGCGATCAAGTAAGCCAAAAATCGGTGTAATACCCGGTTGTAACTGCAGTGAATCAGTGAGTGCAGAGCTCGCAGCGCGACGAATACCCAGGCGCAGGTCACGTGAATATTGTCCACCTGCCCCAGGACCATCAGGTACAGGCAGACCACATAGAACAGCACCGGCAGCTCGAACATGTTCTTGAAGTTGTGGCTGGCTGAGGAGGATTCCGGCGGAATCTGCGCTGCGACCTGGTCTGGCGAGCGCACATCTTCGATATCAATGGCGTTGGCTGTCATGTACCCCCCACGCTGGACAAACATGTAGATCCAGACCAGCAGTGTCAGGCTCAGCATACCCAGCATAGGCAGCGCCAGGGAGTGGTCGATCGATTCCATTTTTTCACCTCGGTTATTGTGATTTTTTGCTATGCTAGCGCCCCCTTGATTTTCATACTCAGCCACAGGAACGCCAGTGATTACGCTCTACGGTATCAAAAATTGCGACACGGTAAAAAAAGCCCGCAAGTGGCTCGACGAAAAAGGCATGGATTACCGCTTTCACGACTTCCGCGCCGACGGCGTTGACGCCGATCAGGTAGCCAACTGGCTGGACAGCCTGGGCTGGGAGACGGTGGTCAATCGTCGCAGCACGACCTGGAAGGGCCTCAGCTCCGAGCAGCGCGAGGGAATGGATCGAGACAGCGCACTGAGCGCGATTGTCGAGGAACCCACACTGGTTAAACGCCCCCTGCTGGACACCGGCGGCGAATACCACTGCGGTTTCAAGGCGGATCAGTACGCCCAGATATTCAATCACCACACCCTCTGACAGGGCAAGAACAGGACAACAACATGACAGATGCAGCCTTTGCCTTCGGCCTCGGCGTCGGCACACTCAACGCCAAGGGCGAGTGGCTAGAAATTTTTTATCCGCAGCCGGTTCTCAATCCATCGGCAGAACTGGCGGCTGCGGCAGATCACTGTGACAGCGGCGCTGTATTGACACCAGAACAACTGCGCGAGATCGAAGACAAGCTTACTTCTGCCGGCGAGACAGAGCTGGCAGCATTCGCGAATCGCATGCGCAACAGCGGCCGCCCCGCCGCCGCAGTGTTGCTCAAGGAAGATACGGCCCCGGTAACGTACCTGAGGGATATCTCAAACTGCACCTGCTGTCTCACCGTCTGGTGAAGCCCCACGGTACCGACCTGACCGGTCTGTTTGGCGTGTTGCCCAATGTGGCGTGGACCAGCGAGGGCGCTATCGATCTCGAGGAATTGCCCGAGCGTCAGATGGCCGCGCGTCTGCGCGATGAAGTACTGGAAGTGAGCTGCGTCGACAAGTTCCCGAAAATGACCAATTACGTGGTCCCCGGCGGCGTGCGCATTGCCCACACCGCGCGCGTGCGCCTGGGTGCACACCTGGGCGAAGGCACCACGATCATGCACGAGGGCTTTGTTAACTTTAACGCGGGCACCGACGGCCCCGGCATGATCGAAGGGCGGATCTCCGCAGGCGTGAAGGTCGGTGCAGGCTCAGACCTTGGCGGTGGCTGCTCCACCATGGGCACACTCTCTGGCGGTGGCAACATTGTGCTTTCCGTTGGCCAGGAGTGCCTGATCGGCGCCAATGCCGGCATTGGGATTCCCCTCGGCGATCGCTGCACCGTGGAGGCAGGACTGTTTGTCACCGCGGGTACCAAGGTTGCTATGCTCGACAGTGAGGGCAACACCGTTGAGACGATTAAGGCCCGCGACCTGGCCGGTAAAAACGATCTGCTGTTCCGCCGCAACTCCGCCAATGGCGCGGTGGAATGCCTGACCAACCGCTCCGCCATTGAATTGAACGAAGAGCTGCACGCTCACAACTGATTGAGTGACCAACGTGGATAAGACCCTGGAATTATGTTGCGACCTGATTCGACGCCCTTCGGTCACCCCGGAGGACGCCGGCTGCCAGGCGATGATGATGGAGCGATTGACGGCCATCGGCTTCGACTGCACCCCACTGCCTTTCGGCGAAGTCGAAAATTTCTGGGCCACACGCGGCGATGCAGGCCCCATCCTGGTCTTCGCCGGCCACACCGACGTCGTCCCCACGGGTCCACTGGAGCAGTGGAATACCCCGCCCTTCGAACCCACCCTGATCGGCGATACCCTGTTCGGCCGCGGCACTGCCGATATGAAGGCCAGTCTCGCGGCAATGGTCGTCGCCTGTGAGGAATTTGTCGCTGAACACCCCGACCATCACGGACGTATTGGTTTCTTGATTACCTCTGATGAAGAGGGGCCGGCCGTAAACGGTACGGTGCGCGTTGTCGAACATCTCACCAATGCCGGCGAGCAGATTGACTGGTGCCTGGTGGGTGAACCTTCCAGCACGGCCTCCCTCGGCGACGTGATCAAAAACGGCCGCCGCGGGTCACTCAATGCGCGACTCACGGTGCACGGCGTTCAGGGGCATATCGCCTACCCACACCTGGCATCCAACCCCATTCACTCCATGGCACCGGCGCTACAGGCACTGACCGGGGAAATCTGGGACGAGGGTAACGACTTCTTCCCCCCGACCTCTATGCAGGTATCCAATATCAATGGCGGCACCGGTGCCACCAATATTATTCCCGGCGAGGTAGAGGTGGTGTTCAACTTCCGCTTCTCAACCGAAGTGACCGACGCTGAATTGCGTCGCCGCACCGAAGACATTCTGAATGCGCATGCGCTGGACTACAGCATTGACTGGAATCTCAGCGGCCAGCCTTTCCTCACCTCCAGCGGCGCCCTGGTAGAGGCGGCGGTGGCGAGCATTCGAGATGTCACCGGTACAGAGACCGAGTTGTCGACATCAGGCGGCACGTCCGATGGACGGTTTATCGCGCCCACCGGAGCTCAGGTGGTAGAGCTGGGCCCGATTAACGCCACTATTCACAAGCTCAACGAGGAGGTTAACGCGCCGGACCTGCCGCGTCTCACCGCCATCTACAAAGGCATTATGGAGCGGCTGTTAACCGCCAACTGACGTCAGCATGGCCTGAGCACCCATACGGGCAATATCGCCATTGCCTGTACCGGGAATCACAAACAACTGGCCGCTACCCAATGCGGCCAGACTGGCGGCGACGACTTCCCCGCTCTCCGCCCACATCTCATCGGGGAACCGGGAACCGTCAAAGCCCTGCTCGGTCATTGAGTCGTGGATCTCGGTGCGCACCAGCCCGGGGCACAGCGCCTGCACTTCGATACCCTGATCGGCAACCTCTGCCGCCAGCGATTGCGAGAAATAGTTCAGGAACGCTTTGGTCGCCCCATACACGGTCAGGCCCGGTCCGGGCACAAATGAGCCCAGCGACGACACATTGATAATCGCGCCACCACCGGCCTCAGCCATAAAACCAATCGCTGCACGACACAGGGTGATGGTCGCATCGCAATGCAGGGCCAGCATACCTCGCTGCTCTTCAATAGCAGAATCAGCGAAGTGCCCGTAGGGGCTGTAACCTGCATTGTTCACCAAAATATCGACCGGCCCCTTCTGGCGTAACATCTCCATGGTGTGGGCAACCCCCTCGACAGTCGCCAGGTCCGCCGCCACAGCGTGAACCTCGCACTCTGCCGCCAACTCCTCCGCCAGCGCCTCCAATCGATCCAGGCGACGCGCTACCGCGATAATCACATCACAACGGGATGCCAACTGGCGACAAAACTCTATGCCGAGGCCAGACGAAGCGCCTGTGACCAGCGCGATAGTTTTCGAATCAGGCATGCGATATCCATCAGGTGTTATTTAAGAGCCGAGGATCATACCCCGTGATCAGGGTGGGTGTCAGGCCAGAGCGCGCAACACATGAACATCATAGCGCACAGCCTTGCCCTTTATACTGTGCGAGGGCTTCAGCTCATCGAGAAAGCCCGCCTTGGGCGGCCGCTTAACGACGACTCTGGCCACATCCTGGGCGAGGGCCCAGTGCAGCAATCCAGCCTGATCCTGGTTGTCGTCCTGCAGCAGAAACTGGAACAGCGCCATCTCTTTCTTGACCGCTGCGCTCTTGTCTCGGGCGGGAAACATAGGATCGAGATAAATCACATCCCGAGGATCATCTACCCGCTGCGGCGCCAGAGTACTGTCACCCTGCCAGAGCACCATCCGTCCGGCGACCTCCTGCAACCACGAGTCACCGCGAACGGCCCGCGCCAGGCCGTCACTTAACAGGCTCTGAATCAATGGGTTGCGCTCACACATCAACACATGGCAGCCAAGGTCTGCCAGCACGAAGCTGTCCCGTCCCAGCCCGGCAGTGGCATCGACCACATGCAAGCTGGATTTTTTCCCCACCCCGACAGCACGCCCCAGTAACTCATTGTGACCTGACTGGCGCCTGTGACGCATATCTGCGGCGCCAAAATCCACTGTCACTGGCCCCGGAGCTCTCCGCCCGGTCAATTGCAGGGACAATCCGTCACCGCAATGCAGGAGCAGATCAAACTCAATGCAATCCCGGGCCACGGTACCCACCGGCAGAACTGGCAGATTCAGTTGCTCTCCCAGCGTTTCCGCTGTGGCCAGATAGACAGGATCCGCCGGTACAATGCCAGCCGTATTACTCCTCGCCAACGCCACCCTGCCTGCGCCTGGCGAGCAGTTGTGCCAGGTCATCAAACAATTCCTCAGCTGACGCGGCGGGCTCCAGCGCTGAATCAGGCACGACAGCCTCCTGGCGCGGCTCGGGAGCCGCCGTATCCGTCATTGCGCTGTTCAGGCGCGCTTGTTCCAGACCCAGTTCAAGCCTACTGCCCTCGAGGTCGAGACTCACCTGAAGATTGTGCGCGTACCGCGACAGACCGTGTTTATCGGTAATCAGCAGGCGGAATATCTGGCGCGTTGCATCGCAATCGAGATATTCAGTGAGCTGGCACCGCATGGCATTGAGGCGCTTACCGGAAAGTTGCACGCCTGCCAGTGCTGCCAGCCCTCTGTTACAAGCGCTGACAAATGCCGGCGCCGGCACTTTCTGGGAACCCAGATTGCTGTCGACAATCGACGTATCAAATTCTCCGACCAAGATCTGCTCGGCCACTGCGGTGTCGACCATACGCGCCAGCTCAATCGTGACATCACCGACGATATAGCTGAATACGGACGGGTTAACGCCCGCAGCCTGATAGAGCTCATAGTGCCCACCCACATGATAGGCCGTGCGTATTCTCGGGACGGTGTTGCCTTTGGACGCGGCGCGAGCAACCGCGTTATCGGCAACGACCAGTAACATGAAGTAGAACAAATCGCGATTTGCCTCCGGCCCGAGACTTTTGTTCCAGACGTAGTAGCCATCACCGGTGGTGGTGCGGGCAAAATCAATATCAATGCCAATCGACGCCAGCTTGTTATAGGCGGAGTTAAAGGAGTAGGACAGACTGTTGAGCTGGCTCGCCTGTTCAAACGGCGTGAACAGCGAAAACTCAACAATATCGAACAGCAGCACCGCACGGCTATCAACATAACTGACGCCATAGCGGCAAATCATTTGTTCAACTGCGTTGAGCACAGCGGCCCCATCACTCAGTGGTGAGCTCAGTTTAATAAAGATGGGCGCCACCTCCAGACGCTTCGAGATAGCAAACATATCGTCGCGACTGCGCCGCCGACTGCCGGAAATCAATTCGCGAACAAATTCCTCGTTGTCATGGTTATCGCCAGCACAATAGTTGCCGAGAAAGTAGTGGGGCACCATGACCACCAGCAGACCGCGTTCGTCAGCGCTCCAGCACAACACAATATTCTGGCCAAGACGCCACTGCTTACGCAGGGTTTGCTCGAGAGTTTTGAGATTACCCCGCTGCACGATGGACATCGCGGCGGCATCGGTATGGGTATTACTGCCTTTCTCGTCCATTTCTATTCTCTTTTCCTCCGTGCTCAGGTGTTATTATAGAAACCCTGATGTGACCGGGCCAAGGCCCTCACCCATTGTAAGGAGAACTCTGCAGTGATCCAGAGAATTCTGACGGTGACTGCGCTGCTGCTCCTGGCAGGCTGCGGCAGCTACGATCTTTCGGTAAACGATCGCGTGGTGTACACGCCCCGCCCGCTATTCAGTGAATACACGATAGCGGACCCGGCACTGGCCAGCTGCGTACAAAACGAGATTGAACGCCTGAACATCACCCATGCCAGCCAACTACGCGACCTGAACTGTTCGGATTCGGACGTTGCAGACCTCTCCGGGATCGAAGTATTCACTGGGCTCAGCAGGCTCATCCTGCGGGACAACAGCATTACCAGCGTCGCACCGCTGGACAAACTCAGTCTGGTGATTGAACTGGACTTACGCAGCAATCAAATTGTTGACCCCCGCCCGCTTTACGACCTGCCAGCGCTGCAGAGCCTGGACTTGCGCGGCAACGGCTCCCTTACCTGCCCCGGCGGTGGCGCCCTGCTGCAACTGAATACACTGACACTGCCCGGCCACTGCCCGCAACGATGATTTATCGCCTCATCGCCTTTCTGCCATTCCCGCTGCTGTATGTCACGGCGTGGTTGGTCTATGTACTGCTGTACCACGTGGCCAGATATCGGCGCAAAGTCGTCAGCGAAAATCTTGCGGGGGCATTTCCGGAGCTGTCAGAAGCCGAGCGGGCGGATATCGGCAGGCGTTTCTATCGCCGCCTCGCCCAGGTAGCGCTGGAGATCCTCAAAGCCCGCCGGATGCAGCGGGATGAATTTCTCGATCGTATGAAGGTGCTCAACCCTGAGGTTTTGCGCAAGGCCAGCGAGGACCACACCCGCTCCGTGATTGTTGTCACCATCCACCAGGGTAACTGGGAGTGGATGCTGCATGGCGCGGTAGCCGAGCTGGGCATTCCCATTGACCCCGTGTACAAGCCGCTGCACAACGCTCAGGTTGATCAGCTGATCTATGACATTCGCAGCCAGTTCGGCTCACGCCCACTGGCCATGGACAAGGCCACCCGGGACATTCTCGGACGCCGCAGAGAATTCAGAATCTTTGTCATGGTGGCCGACCAGTCGCCCATTCGCAGCGAACGCGGGTACTGGACGACCTTTATGAATCAGGAAGCCAATTTTTACCTGGGTACGGAGACCATCGCTAAAATGACAGGCTTTCCCGTGGTTTTTGCCCAGTGCCATAGACGCAGCAAGGGACGCTATGAAATCGAGTTCCATGAACTCGCCGAGCGGCCCTACGACAAGGAATCCCACGTCATCACCGACCGCTACGTGGCGCTCGCTGAAAAAGCCATTCGCGAAGATCCCGAAAGCTGGCTGTGGAGCAATCGTCGCTGGAAGCGCGATCGCGCCGCCGAAGAGGCCGCCGAGCAGGCTCAGGAACCGTCCTCCTAAACCTCCAGCCAGCCAAAGCCGTCGGCCTGACAGGCCCAGATTATATTGCGGGCACACTCACCCACCGGCTGCAGAGCGGCTTCCGCCAGCGGCCGCGCATTATTTTGTTCGCTGATGTGGGCAATCACCAGGTGGCTGAGGGACGCTGGCGCCAGGTGCCCGAGTAAATCCGCGGCCTGCATGTTGTTCAAGTGCCCCCAGTCACCGCCGACCCGGCGTTTCAACTGGGGCGGATATTGGCCCGCCTGAAGCATGTCTTGATCGTGGTTGAACTCGAGCACGAGCGCGCCACAGTGGCGATAAGCCTCGACGACATGCGGCGTAATACAGCCAAGATCGGTCAGAATCCCCAGGCTGAGGCCAGCTGCATCAAACCGGTACTGGCAGGGTTCGGCTGCGTCGTGGGGCACTCTCACCGTCTGCACGGAAATGTCACCGAGGGCGAAACAGTCCTCGCTGTTAAAGCAGCGCAACTCATAGGCACCGTCACAGCGCCCGCTGCCGGCAGTGCCGTGGGAAAGGTATACAGGGATGTCGAACTTGCGTGACAACTTGGCAACGCCCGCACAGTGATCGCTGTGCTCGTGAGTCACCAGAATCGCGGAGAGGTCGTCAGGGACAAGGCCCAGTCGGGCCAGGCGGCGAGTGGTTTCCCGCACGGAGAAACCACAGTCCACCATCAATAGTGTGTCACCGGCCTGGACCAGGGTCGCATTACCCTTGCTGCCAGACCCGAGAGATGCAAAACGCACTACAGGCCCTAGTTGATATTACCCTTGATCAAACTGAGCATGGCCTGTTGCTCACGCTTGGTGAACGCGATCTCTGAATCTTGCGGCCGCAGGAAGATCGCCATGTTGTTGTCGTCTTCACGCTTGAGGCTGATCACAAACGTCTCGCCCACGTGAGGCTGATCATCGTCAGAGTCCCACAGCCAATCGAACCAGCTGCTTTCCTCAAGCGCAGCCTGACCCAGGAATACCGCAAAGTAGTCGCCGGTGCTGCGATCCCGATCCGAAATCTCGAAGGTCGATTTCTCAATCGCCCGGCCCAGTGATGCCCAGGCACGATCGTAGGGCAGTTCCAGCGCTATATAAGGTTCACCGGCTGCAGTCTCCTGCAGGGCGATCTTACCTGTGGCATTAATGGTCTGGTTGGCCACCATGGATACCTGGGCGCTGCCTGCGGCGTTGGCAATGTACTGTGCCAGGGCGCGCAACATTTCGGTTTCCTGATCGGGGTTATCCGACGTAGAGGGCCAGTTATCGACATCGCCCGCCTGGATCATCTGCAGCACATGCAGCTCACTGGTACCGCGCTGAACCCCCTGGTCGATGCGAATTCTGAAGCGGCTGGCAATAGGCTGTGACTCCAGCTCCAACCAACCGGTCTCCATAAGACCCGCACGCGCGTCCACCCGGGCCACCGAAATACCCGCGCCCGTCAGAAAACTGCGCACCTGTGGCCAGACTTCTCCAGGAGCTTCTGCGACCAGTGCCCACTGCTCGGCACCGAGCCGCTGAATACGCACCAGCTGATCGGAGTTACCCGCGACCAGTGGCGTAGGGCGTGGCACCTCGAAGTCGCCCGCCAGTACCACATCCTGTTCCACTTCAGGGATTGGATAAATTTCCTGCAGCGACCGCGAGTCCTTGCCATCCGGAACTGCGATCACGGGGACTTCTTCGGCTTTTTTATAGTCTTGAGAACGATCGGGGAACATGCCCCCGTCGCCAAACAGATAGCCGCAGCCGCTCAGTGCTGCCGCCAGGGCAATAGACGCTGGAATGCGCATCGCTGTGCTTAGTGAAATCATTATACTCCTGCAGCCTCCAGCGCGGCTCGAACGTCGGCGTGGTATTGCTCGTCCAACACGGTCAGTGGCAGGCGAATGCCCTCGCCAATCAACCCCTGTTGCGCCATGGCCCATTTCACGGGGATTGGGTTGGCTTCCAGGAACAGCGCGCTGTTGAGTGGTGTCAGCAATTCGTTGATGGCACTGGCGCCCTCGCGATCACCCGCCATGGCCAGCGCACACAGCTGTGCCATTTGCCGGGGGCAACATTCGCGGTAACCGAGATGTTGCCCTTACCACCGGCCAACATCAGGTCCATTGCAGTGGGATCATCACCAGAGTAAACGGCAATCTCATCGCCGCATCGGGCGATTAAGTCACGACCGCGCTCCCGATCGCCCGTGGCATCCTTGATGCCTACAATATTCCGGTGTGTCGCCAACTCGGCAACGACCTCGTTGTCCATATCGACAGCAGTGCGACCGGGCACGTTATACAGAATCTGAGGCACATCAACAGCGTCAGCTACCGCCTTGAAGTGTGCATAGAGGCCTCGCTGAGTGGGGCGATTGTAGTAAGGAGTGACCAACAGGCAGCAATCGGCGCCGGCATCGGCAGCGGCGCGTGTCAGTTCAATCGCCTCGCGAGTGGCATTGGCACCGGTGCCAGCCATGATCGGAATGCGGCCAGCCACAGAGTCAACACAGAATTTAATCACTTCACAGTGTTCGGGCACACTCAATGTAGCGCTTTCGCCGGTGGTTCCCACCGCACCAATAGCACCTGTACCCGCCTCGATGTGCAGTTCCAGGAGCCGCTCCAGGGCCGCCCAGTCCACGCCACCATCTGCATTCATGGGCGTTACCAGGGCAACTATGCTACCGCTAATCATTTACTGTCTCCGATACTGATCCAGGGCCGTCCGAAACTGCTCGCCCGAGGGAAGAGGGCCATTATCCATGTAGGGGGCGGAATAACAACCGCGTCAACGCCCCGGCAGCGCCCTTTCGCTAAGCCGGCGGGGGACCTAGAATGGCTACTCAAACCCCATGGAATCGTCCCTATGTATAAATTCCTTGCCTCACTGTTCATGGCCGCGCTAATCACAGCTGCACCGATCGCGGCGGCCGACGAGGATGAACTGCACATCAGCGAACCCTCCAAACTGGACCTGGGGTATCTCCAGCAGCAGCGTGACCTCATGGGCAATCTCGTGGCAAGCGAGTATGGCCGCCGTTTCCAGATGGTGAAACGCAATGATCTCGAGCTACTACAACGGGTTATCGACGACCGCCTCATTGCTCCGGGACAAACCCGCGAACTGCAGGCAATGGGTGTAGTAATGGGCGACCTGTTGGCAAAAGAGCACGATCTGCACTGGGTCATTTACGAGGATAAGATCGGGCGCAGCCGCGCATTGCGCTATCGCAACACCGATACCTTTGTGTTCCCAATGACCATGATTGCAAGGCGCTACGAAGTAGGGAATACCGAATCGGTGGCTGATATCTACGCCCGCGCCGAGGCCGCCATCCAGGCAGGCAAACCACCCCTGCCCTACCAGCAGTAAATCATTGGTATTCGCTGAGCTTGGCAGTAGACTGATGGCAAAGGGCTGATCACGAACCGCATGGACTCCAACCCGGCTGGCTTCCAACTTCTCACTGAGGATCCCGACCAGGCGATCCTGGAGCTCTCGGGCGACTGGGCCCAGGGAAACGCACACCGCGACTTTTATATTCTCCGGGACGAGTTACCCTTCGTGCAGAGCAAGAGCCTGATCGTCGACGGCTCTGCCATTTGCCAGTGGGACTCAGTCCTGATGGCGTTTCTCCTGCAATGTTTCAATCAATGTCGCGATGCCGAACTGGCGTTCAGCACCCGGGACATGCCCGAGGGCGTCGAGCGCCTGCTGAGCGTGGCGACTGCCGTTCCCGAGCACACGCCCCCGGACCCTCCCCCCACATCCGTATGGAAGCAATTGAACCCAGCGGGGCTGCTGAGGACATTCTGGAAGCGAACACGGGAAACGCTGGCCTTTATCGGCGAACTCAGCGTCGCGCTGGTCAACCTCGTCCGCGGCCGGGCCAACACCCGCTACACCGATTTCCGGCAGTTTTGCTATCAGGCCGGGCCCAATGCCTTTGCCATTATCAGCCTGACCAGCCTGCTGGTCGGTATGATTCTGGCCTATCTGGGTGCGGTGCAGCTGCAGCAGTTCGGCGCGGAAATCTATGTGGCCGACCTGGTGGTTATCGGCATGCTCCGCGAAATGGGCGTATTGATGACGGCAATTGTGATGGCGGGACGCACCGGCGCCGCCTATGCCGCGCAACTGGGCACCATGCAGACCAACGAAGAGATTGACGCAATCACCACCATGGGAATTTCGCCCATGGAATTTCTCGTTGTGCCACGCATGCTGGCTCTGGTGGTCATCATGCCGCTGCTGACCGTGTACGCCAATCTGCTCGGCATTATTGGCGGCGGTATCGTCGCCGGCGGCATGGGAATCACACCACTGATGTATATCGCTGAAGGCCAGACCGCTCTGCACATGAACCATATCCTGGTTGGCATGTGCAAAAGCGTGGTGTTCGCCATTCTGATCGCGGCCGCTGGCTGTCGCGCTGGCATTAACAGCGGCCGCAGCTCTGCCGCAGTCGGCCAGGCCGCCACCGAGGCCGTCGTCACGTCTATCGTTTATCTGATCGTGGCTGATGCGGCGATTAATATCATTTGCCAGCAGGTGGGTATCTGATGGATACCCATATCGCCGTTCGCGGCCTGACCATGGCCTACGGATCATTGCTGATTCAGCGCGACTTGAACTTCGACATTCACCGCGGCGACATTTTCGTCATCATGGGCGGCAGTGGTTGCGGTAAAAGCACCCTGCTAAAACACATGTTGGGGCTGCTGCCTCCCGCCTCCGGGGACATACTTTATTCCGGTGACAGCTTCGTGAACGCCACCGCTGACCACCGCGAGGCCATGCGCCGCCGCTGGGGCATTACCTACCAGTCCGGAGGCTTGTTCAGTGCTATGACCGTGGGTGGCAACGTCGCGCTGCCGCTGCAGCTCTACACAGACTTTGCCGCGGACGATATCGCCGACATTGTGGCCTATAAGCTCGCCCTCGTCGGGCTCGCGGGTTATCAGGAGTACTATCCCTCGGAGATCAGTGGTGGCATGCGTAAACGCGCTGCCCTGGCCCGCGCCATAGCCCTGGACCCCGAGATATTGTTTTTTGACGAACCCTCCGCAGGACTGGACCCAATCAGCTCCCGGCTATTGGACGAGCTGATCGTACAATTGCAGGAATCCATCGGCGCAACAGTGGTCATGGTGACACATGAATTGCCGAGTATTTTTGGCATTGCCACAAACTCGGTGTACCTGGATGCACAAAGCAAAACCATGATTGCCTACGGCGATCCCCGTGAATTGCGTGATCACAGCGACCAGCCGGTCGTGCGACAATTCCTGGCCCGGGAAAGCGCGAGTGATTCAGAGCAGGCCGCGGTGAGTTGAGCAGAAAAAGATGAGCACTGAGCATGAAAAGCCAGAAGCGAGTAAGCCATGAGTGAAAAACCCCACACGGTAGCCATCGGGGCGTTTGTAACCGGCGCCCTGCTGATCGCGGTGACGATGATTATTTTCGTCCTCGGAACCGGTTTCGGCAGCGAACGCAGCAAGGTCGTCATGGTATTTGAAGGCTCCGTGAAAGGACTGACACTCGGCGCCCCCATCGCCCTGCGCGGCGTTCAGGTGGGCCAGGTCACCGATATCGAACTCATCCTGGACACGGAAACCGTCGACCTGATCATGCTCGTTGAAGCCGAGATTCGCGGCGAGAACGTGCGCCGCAGTGGCACCAGCACCGAATCCCTCACCGAGGAACTGATTTCTCGCGGGCTGCGCGCCCAGCTCAACACCCAGAGCCTGCTGACCGGGCTTCTCTATGTTCAGCTGGATTTCCACCCCAACAGCGAGATCAAGCTCGCCGATGTGGATTCGCCCTACCTGCAGATACCGACGATTCCCACCGAACTGGAGCGGCTGCAACGCAAGCTCGAAACCATTGATTTTGCGCGCGTCGCCGGCGATCTGGAAGCTGTGGCTTCAGGCCTCAACCACTTCGTTACCAGCGAGGGCTTTCAGGGGCTCCCAGCCCAAGCCCAGAGCACGCTGGCATCACTCACCGATCTCAGCGAACGCTTGTCGGCACAGATAGACAGCAGCGGTCCGCGCCTGGATCAACTATTGGACGGCGCCAACACTACGGTCAACACCGCCAACCAGGAGCTACCTGAGCTAGCGGCGCTGGTAAAAGGGAATCTCGCTCAACTCGAGAAGGCCATAGGCACATTCGAGAGCGGCGTCTCAGAACTGGAATCACTGCTGGACCAGGATTCCGCTACTGTTTACGAACTCAACCGGGCTCTGCGTGATCTCTCACAGGCCGGGCGCGCGCTGCAACAGCTGGGCCGCACGTTGGAGGAACAACCCGAGGCCCTGCTCCGCGGCAGGCAAGGAGACTAATCATGAGAGTATTTGCACTGGCCTGCGGCATACTGTTACTGGCTGCCTGTAGCAGCACACCCAGCAATCACTACCTGCTGCAGACCAAGGTGAACAGTATCCCCGCCAACAGCTCTCCGTCAATCGGCGTGGGGCCCGTCGAAGTCCCGGCCTATCTGCGCAGGGAACAACTGGTCTACAGCACCGGGGGAAACCAGATTGAGATCGATAGCGTGCAGCGCTGGGCGGAGCCACTGGAGGGCGGCATTGGCAGAGTGGTTAGCCTGAATCTGGCCGGCCTGCTCGAGACCAACAGTGTCCAGACCTTCCCCTATCACTCCAAGCGCTTGCCGGAATTTGGCATCAAGCTGCATATCCACAGCCTCGACGCACGCCCCGGAACAGCGAGCCTGGTGGCAGAGTGGCTGGTTTATCGACCCGCCAGCGGCGAATCAATGGAACGGAGACTGACCCAACTGACCACGGGTCTGGATGGACAGGCTGACCTGGCCCCGCAACTTCCCGGGGCGTACAGCGAATTGCTGTGGCAACTCAGCGAAGAGATTGCCGGCGCAGTGCGCAGCCAGCTCGACTAGAAATCGTCGGGGCGCAGCATGGCATCTGAGCCGCCATCGATAAAATAAACCGACCCACAGACAAAGTCCGCCTCTTCAGACAGCAGGAACCGCATCACGTTGGCGATCTGGTCCGGCTGGGCAGTGCCGCCCCAGGGCACCATGTCACCAAAGTCGCGCATCGCCTGCCCCAATTCCTCATCGGCATACACCTGCTCGGTCAGCGGGGTCATGGTAATCCCGGGAGCCACCGCATTCAGCCGCACACCGGCCTTGGCATAGTCCACCACATTGCGACGCATCCAGGCGGTTACCGCGCGCTTGGAACCCGCATAAGCGGTGTGGCCATCTTTGCCGGAGATATCTTCGATTGTGGCGGCTTCGTCACCCGCCAAACAGAGCTCGACGTAGGGGTCGTCCTTAGGAACCATAGGCGCTGAATTCGACGCCACCAGCAGCATACTGCCCCGGCGCTGCCCCACCAGATCGCGCAAACCTTCTGCCATTTCTACGACAGCGAAGTAGTTCACGGCAGGAATCAATCCCAGTGGGCGCGCCACTGGCGGCAGGCCTGCGCAGGGAATGAATCCGTCGAGTCCCTCAGGCGCCCGCTCCCTGATGCCGGCAATGGCTGCCTCGCGCCCCTCGCGGTTTGAGAGGTCAGCAATAATATCGCCCTCTTTGATGTCCACAGAGATAACTTCATGGCCACGTTCCAGCAGCTGTTTTCTCAGTTCACCACCTATACCGGTGGCGCCGCCGGTCATTGCATACAGACCCATTTTGATTGCTCCACATTGTGAAAGGGTTCACATTCTACCCGGGGTTTATCCTGTACCATCGTACAATAAAGGCATCTCAGGCATTCTTTTTCAGCCTGGTTTAAGGTTTTGTGCGAACAATTCGCGCCTTCGTGGAAAAACTTCTTAGATGTCGATTTTCCGCAGGCTTTGAGGTCGCCTGTGAAGGTAGAATCAGCCCCAGAATTGGTAGGGAAACCGGCCTTATAACAACAACTTATACGTGAAAGCCGGAAGGTCACTGCACCGCTTAGAGTCGCAGGGCGCCGGACAGCATTAACGATACAAATACATTGAACTACGGGACATAACCGATGAGTAACCCAAGCACCGATCGCGGCCTGCAAGCTGCGACGAAAAAGCCCCTGCACAAGGCCGTAAAGACTGCCCTGTTTGCACTGGGCGCAAGCACGCTGGCCATTCCGGCCTTCGCCCAGACCAGCGCCGGCGGCTACAGCCTGGCCCTGGAAGAAATTGTGGTCACCGCCCAGAAGCGTGAAGAGGATTTCATGTCTGTACCTGGCTCGGTGAACGCGTTCACCACCCAGGACATGATTAACACTGGCGCCGCCACCATTCAGGACATCGACACCTTCATGCCCGGTGTGGATATTGCGGACACCGTCGGCGGTACCACCCAGTTCGGCATTTCGATTCGCGGCATCTCCAGCCCGAATATCAGCTCGGGTCAGGACGCCTCTGTGGCCGTGTTCTACGACGGTTCATACATGCCCCGCGCTGTAACCTCTATCCCGTTCACCGACATCTCGCGCACTGAAGTCCTGAAAGGCCCCCAGGGCACGCTGTTCGGCCGCAACGCCACCGCCGGTGTAATCAACATCGTACCCAACAAGCCCCACGAAGAATTTGAGGGTTTTGTAAAAGCGCGCGTCGGCAACCAGAACATGCTGCGCATGGAAGGAATGGTGAATGCTCCAGTTACAGACAATGTATTCTTCCGCGGCAACCTGTTCTCTCACCAGCGCAACGGCTTTACTGAAACCGCCACGAACGGTGACGACTTCCGCAATGAAGGCTTTATTGCCGGCCGCGGCGTACTGCTGTGGGACGTGTCCGAAGACACCTCCGTCCAGTTGGCGGCAGACTTTGAAGACCGTGATGAAATGCCCCGCGCCGCTATCGGTGTGAACCCCAAGTACTCTTACCAGGGCAGCGAAGATCCCTTCCGCAGCAAGGACCAACACGATGTAGCCGGTGCAGGCAATGCATACGACAGCAACCGCAACAACGAGGAAGAAACTCGTAAAATGTACGGTGTATCGTTACAGATCGACCACGTCATCAACGATGCATGGTCCATGTTCGGTATCGTCAGCTACCGCGAGTGGGAAACCACCAACCTGCAGGAAGAGGACGGCACTGCCCAAATGCGCCGCTACCTCGACACCAACAACATCGAAGATTCCGACATTCTGTACAGTGAAATCCGTTTCAACTTTGTACAGGACAACCTCGACCTGATCCTCGGCGCGAACTACAGCCAGGAAGACGTATTCCAGCGCACCGACATCGGCCTGCTGGCTGACTCCTACATGCAGTTCGTCAGCATCGATCTTCTTCCAGAAGTCGGTATTGAACCCGATCAGGATACCCATGCCTGGGATATCTTCGGCGACCAGCCCGACCAGTGGTGGCTGGACGTATCCAACTTTGCCGGCGTAGCCGTACTGCCGCCCGAATTCAGCGGTGAATACTTCACTGAGACCATGGATAACACCGGTGACTTCGTCAACTGGGGCGTATTCATTGACGGCACTTACCAGCTCACCGACACCATTCGCATCGCCGCCGGCCTGCGTTACAGCTACGATGAGAAGGACTACTCCTGGCAGACCTATCCCTCGACCATCGACTGGCCGATCGCTCCTGCCCGCGTGAACTACAACCCCGCCGAGACCGGCGCACCGGAAGATCAGTGGTTTGGCAAGTTTGAGTCCAGCGACGACTGGAACAAGACCACCGGCCGCCTCGTTGCCGACTGGGAATTTAGTGATATCGCCATGGCCTACGCCTCTTACTCCACCGGCTACAAGTCCGGCGGTTTTGACGGCCAGAGCTTCAAGTCCGTACAGACCGGTTCCTTCGCACCTGAAGAGATTCAGTCTTTCGAAGTCGGCCTGAAGGGTGATTTCTTTAACGAGACACTGCGTACCGAGCTGTCTGTGTTCCGCCACGAACTGGACGATCGTCAGGTTCAGCGCGACATTAAGGAAGGCCCGGATGATCCCACCGCGGCCCCCGGTATCGTCAGCGAAGACCTGGAAGTAGACGGTATCGAGCTGCTGCTGACCTGGACAGTCACCGACAGCCTGCGCCTGGGTGCACTCACCACCTATCGTGAAACCGAAGAAACCTCTGACACCTACTTCAACTCGGCAGGTGAACTCGCCGGTGGCGAGACCATCGAAGACGACTCCGGCACAGAGTACACGCTGAAGTTCGACTGGACCCCTGAGATCCCCACCGGCTTCCTGCTGGTACACGCGCACTACGTGTATAACGAGGACACCGGCCCCAACGAAGACACTGCGATCTACACCACTGGCCCCTGGTACTTCCAGGACCAGAAGCTGCTGAACGCACGTATCTCCTGGACCAATGACGATGAGAACATCGAAATTGCGCTGTGGGGTAACAACCTGCTGGACGAAGAGTACGCAGTGAACCCCGGCGGCCTGGCTGCTGATGTACTGGGTGCCTACCACACCCGCATCGACGACCAGCTGACCTACGGCCTGGATCTGCGCTACTCTTTCTAATTGAACTCCGCCCTCAGGGGCGGAGCTCGATCAGCTCTCCAAACCCCTCCATCTCGGAGGGGTTTTTGTTTCTGCTATTACCAATGCTTGCGGGCAGTTCCTGCAGGTACCATTCCGATTTCAATTCGCCGCGGAACACCGGATCATTGGCAGCAATCGGCCGACTATTGTCCAACCACCGGCTCCATTCATCTTCCGCCAATACCACTGGCATGCGCTTATGCCAGGGTGCAAAAGGTTCTGCGGCAGCGGTGGTCACCAGCGTGCAGCTGAGCATCTGCGAACCATCGCCATCCCAAACATCCCACAACGCCGCAACCGCGAGCGCATGCTGGGCATTGGAAATCAACCAGGGGCTCTTGCGCCCCGCCACTGTGCGCCACTCAACAAAGCTACTCATCGGCACAATACCGCGCTGACGCTTGAAGGGCGTGCGAAATGCGCGGCTGGTCGAGAGACTTTCGGAGCGGGCGTTGAACATACTGTATTTCTGATCAACCGCCGGCGCCCAGGAAGGCGTCAGCCACCAGCGCGCGGCATCCATCTGTCTGCCCGCCCCCGTGTCGAGAACCAACCCCACACCTTCTGTCGGCGCAATGTTAGTGGCAGTGGGCAGCTTGAGATCAATTCCGAGGTCGCGCAGTAACGACTGCAACCCCGGGCTATCAATGACATTAAATCTTCCACACATGGGGCTCACTTTGCCTAAATCCGCCGCCGGGCTCAATACAGGTCTGTTTAGGTAAACCCCCTTTAGGTCAATCCGGCGCTGCCTTGCCTGCCTGCAGCGGGCGGTTTACCCTGACCGGCGTTTTTTCTGGAGGTTCTCATGAGCGACAAACCGCTTGCGCCGGCCATTGACGGCTGGCACACCATGGAAGTTAAGCCCCACCTGATCGGCACCCAGTGCAAACACTGTGGCACTTACTTCTTCCCCAAGAACCACGACTACTGCCGCAATCCGGCGTGTGACTCCACCGACTTTGACGAAGTGGAACTGAGCCGCACGGGGCATATCTGGAGCTATACCAACGCCTGCTACAAGCCGCCCGAACCTTTCGTGGCCGCCGAGCCCTTCGAGCCCTACTCCATCGCAGCGGTACAGCTGGAAAAAGAACAAATGGTCGTCCTCGGCCAGGTCATCGAAGGCGTCAGCTGTGAAGACCTCAAGGTCGGCATGCCGGTCGAACTGGTACTGGAACAGCTGCACGAGACCGATGACGATATCAAGATGACCTGGAAGTGGAAGCCCGTAGAGGCCTGAGCTGGAGTGAACGACAATGTCTAATGAAGTAGCAATTCTCGGCGCCGGCATGCACCCCTGGGGTAAATGGGGCCACAACTTCGTACAGTATGGTGTGGCTGCGGCCCGCGAAGCCCTGGCGGACGCCGGTGTACCCTGGCAGGACGTAAAGTTTGTGTCCGGCGGTGCCACTGTGCGCTGCGGCTATCCGGGTTATGTCGCCGGTGCCACCTTTGCCCAGGCACTGGGTTGGCAGGGCGCCGAGGTCAACACCTCCTATGCGGCCTGCGCATCCGGGTCCCAGGCCCTGGCGGCTGCCCGTAACAAAATCCTCGCCGGTGAGTGCGACGTTGCCCTGGTGGTTGGCGCAGACACCACCCCCAAGGGTTTCCTGGCACCCGCCAAAGGCTATCGCCCGGAAGATCCAGACTGGGTCCGCTTTTACCTCGGCATTACCAACCCCACGTACTTCGCCCTGTACGCGCGTCGACGCATGGATGTGTATGGCGACACCCTGGAGGATTTCGCGGCGGTTAAAGTCAAGAACTCGCGCATCGGCGCGCATAACCCTCGCGCCCGGTACAAGAAACAATTCACCGCTGAAGACGTGGCCGCCTCTGCCATGGTGGCCGACCCGCTGCGCCTAATGGATATCTGCGCCACCTCCGATGGCGGCGCGGCGCTGATTGTTTCCAGCATTGAGTACGCTGAAAAAATCGGCAAAGGCGACGCCCCCCGCGTCGCCGCCATCTCTACCACCACGCCAACGTTTGCCAGCGGCGTGGTTGAGATGCCGGATATCGCCACCGACTCTGCGGCAGCAGCGGGCATTGAAGCCCACTCTTTCCGTTCCACGCTGCCGCTGAAGGCCTACGAGGAAGCAGGCATTGGCCCTGAAGACGTCGATCTGGCTGAAGTCTACGACCTCTCTACCGCACTGGAGCTGGACTGGATTGAGGATTTGCAACTGGCACCTCGCGGCGAAGCGGCGGCGTTACTGCGCGCCGGCGACACAGCGATTGGCGGCAAGATTCCAGTGAACGTGTCCGGCGGTCTGGCCTGTTTTGGCGAGGCGGTACCCGCCCAGGCACTGGCCCAGGTATGTGAATTAACCTGGCAGCTGCGCGGTGAAGCCGGTGATCGTCAGGTACAGGGCGCCAAGGTAGGAATTACCGCCAACCAGGGTCTCTTTGGCCACGGCTCGTCTGTCATCGTAAAACGTTAATCCACACTGGGGCAACGGTGCGTCGCCCCGGCCTTCACTGCTCGACCTGCACCGCCGTCGCCTGCAGCAAATAGGCGATCAGGTCAGCCCGATCCTGCGGATCCGGCACGCCCAGGCTCATCATGGTGGTATCCGGAAACATCTCCATCGGTGACTCCAGCCAGGCGTACATCAGCTGCGGTGTCCACACAAATTCGGCCTGGGCAAACGTCTCGGAGTAGTAGCGAAACCCTTTCTGCTTACCCGCCACCATTCCGAATATACCGCTCAGGTTGGGACCGTTATTGTGACCCACATAGGCCTCTGGATAGTGACAGGTCCGGCAGGGGGCAAACACCAATCGCCCACGCTCGGCACTTCCCTGGGGCAGCGTGCTCGAGACCTCGGGCAACTGCGCTTGTGCCACACCTGCGAACAGTGCCAGCGATATCAGCAAGACCACTCTTAACATCAAGCCGCTCCTGCTGCGGCGCGCCCTGCCCGGCGGCCGAAAAAAGTTGCGTCGCCCAGCGAAAGACCACTGGCAATGTAGGGCGCGGTAGGCAGCCCCGCGGTATTGCGTCCCGCGGCATACAAGCCGGGAATCGGCTCACCGAAGCTGCTGATGACTTCGCCGTCGAGGCTGGTGTGCAGGCCGCCAAAGGTATGTACCGGGAAGAACGCCTTGTCGACGGACAAGTCCCAGGCCTGGAAGGGTGGCGCCTGCAGCGGTCGCAAAAACGCCGAGGCTTTGCGAAACATCGGATCCTCTCCCCGGGCGGCGAACCGATTAAAGTAGGCGACCGTGTTTTGCAGGCTGCCGCGCGGCAGTCGCAGCTGATCTGCCAGGCCACCCACAGAGTTGCTCTGGGCCACCATCGGGAAGTTATCCTGATCGTAGCCAAAGGTGCTGAACTGGTCGGTAATCAGCCATGCCTGACCGCCCTGATGAAAGGCGATATGGTGACCGAGCACGCCATGGTAAGCATCCTCAGCCACAAAGCGCTGACCCACGTTATTGATTAACAGCCCCGCCAGCGTGTGTTCAGGCGGATAAATCGGCGCGATGGCAAACCCCTCGTGCATCCGCAATGCCGCAGCGCCTGCGGAAATTCCCATCTTAATGCCCTGCCCCTGATCGCCGGCATTGCCCCAGGGCACTGAGCAATCCGCCAGCTGCGGCGCATACAACTCGAGCATCTCCCGGTTGTGAATAAAGCCGCCACAGGCCAATACCACGCCGCGTAAGGCCTTGATTCGCTGGCGCCTGCCAGCGCCATCCTCTACCAGCATGCCGACCACGCGACCATCACTCTCGGTCACCAGGTGTTTCGCGGAGGTTTTGGTGCGTATTCTCACGCCCGCCGCGGCGGCCTTGGCGAGTAGCACTTCCATTAATTTGCGACCGCCATTCATGCCCCGCACACCGGGTACATGCCCGCGGGGAGCGGGCCTGGCAAGGTCGCGGGCAGGCCAGGCCTGCTCGGTGCCGGAAAAGTACAGGGACTCGTCGCCCATCGGCAGACCTTTGGCGGCAGTGAACCCCCGCCGAACGGCACGCCCTGTTGCAGCAGCCAGTCAAAGTGCGCCACTGATTCCTCGCAGTACAGCTGTACCTTGGGGAGCGAGACGCCCGGGCCACTGACATCTTTAAGAAACCGGTACATTTCCACAATAGAATCGTCGATCTTGTTGGACTTTTGCAGTGCAGTGCCGCCACCTGCGTAGATAACGCCGCCTGACATCGCTGAACTGCCGCCCGGCTGCCCCAGTGACTCGATCAGCAGCACCCGGGCCCCGGCAGCGGACGCTTCCAGTGCAGCACAAATGCCTGCTGCACCGGAGCCCGCCACGAGTACGTCTGTCGTCAGATCCCAGCCACCAATCGAGGCCGCAGGCAGCGCGGCAGCACCCGCCGCGGCGGAGGTGACCGCGGCTGCGCCGGCCCCGAGTAGGGCGCGGCGGCTCAGGCCTTTTGAGTGCTCGGGGGAATCTGACAAATCAGTCTCTCACGGAAAAAATCGGCTAATAGTATCTATGACACAGGCCGGGCGCTCGCCGCCCTCGATCTCGATGGTCATGCGTACCACCACCTGTACACCGCCCTTGAGCTCTTCGGCGCTAATGACTTCGCCCACGCCGCGAACTCGACTGCCGACGGGTACGGCGGCCGGGAAACGCACTTTCTCACAGCCATAGTTCACACCCATGGAAGTATTTCGCACCTCCATGATCTGCGGCAGAAACAGATTGGCCAGTGACAGGGTCAGGTAGCCGTGGGCAATGGTTGCACCAAACGGGCCTTCGGCCGCTTTTTCAGGGTCGACGTGAATCCACTGGTGATCGCCGGTTGCGTCGGCGAACAGATTGATACGCTGCTGGTCAATTTCCAGCCAGTCGCTGTGACCCAGCTGCCGGCCAACGGCCCCCAGCAAATCGGCGGGTTGTTCAAAAATGGTAGGCATTAAACGCTCTCTCCCTGACATGTGAATCAGCAGGACTATAGCACCGGCTGTCAGCTGATCTCAGCTCAGCCGGTTTAAGCAGATTCACCACCAGCTGCACATTGCAAAGAATAGGACCTCGTCTATAGTTTAAGAAGTCTTTTCCAATAAAAACCAAAGGAATCCGTTTTATGGATATGAATTCTGTCTTGGACGTTTACATTCTCCCCTGGGGAATCAAAATTGCGCTAGCGCTGGCCATTTTCATCGTCGGTCGCGCGCTGGTATCCAGCGTTGTCGGCGTTGCCGACAAGTTTATGCGTGGCCGCGGCATGGACGACATTCTGGTGAAGTTCCTGTGCTCTATTCTGCGCTGGGTTCTTCTTCTGTTCGTTGTTATTGCCGCGCTCAGCCAGTTGGGCATCGACACCACCTCACTGGTGGCCCTGCTCGGTGCAGCCGGTCTCGCCATTGGCCTGTCGCTGCAATCCTCGCTGTCGAACTTCGCCTCCGGCGTAATGCTGATTATTTTCCGTCCGTTTACCAAGGGGCACTTTGTGGAAGTCGCCGGTACTTCAGGTTCGGTGGATGCGATCAGCATTTTCACAACCACGCTGACAACGCCGGATAACAAGGAAGTGATTGTTCCCAATGGCGCTGTGCTGGGTAACAATATCGTCAACTACTCTGCCCGGCCCACACGTCGGGTCGATATGGTCTTTGGTATCGGCTATGACGATGACCTGAAAAAGGCCAAGGAAATCCTCGAAGCCATCGTCGCCGCCGACGAACGTGTGCTGGCCGAACCCGCACCGGTGGTTGCCCTGGGCGAGCTCGCAGATTCCAGTGTTAATTTCCTGGTACGGCCCTGGGTGAACGCTGAGGACTACTGGGGGGTACTGTGGGACACCACCGAGGCGGTGAAGCTGAAGTTCGACGAATCCGGTATCAGCATTCCCTACCCGCAGATGGACATTCACATGGATCAGGCCAACAGCGCCGACTGACACTGACGCGGGCGCAGCGAGCTGCGCCCGCCACTCCCCCCGGGGTCCAGCAGGCGCCCCAAAGCGCTAATCCAGAACGGCCAAATCACGCGTAACTACCGGATATTACAAGTTTTTCACAGAGCGAAAAGGCGCGCTGTGGTATAAACAGGCCTTTCACTGACGGACGGATCCGTGGCTTCCATCAAAAAACAAACGCTAGTTTCTGCCTTGCTGCTTGGCGGTGCCGCTACCATCGCGGCCATACTTTTCCTGAACCGCCCCCCGGCGCAAATGGCCGAGCCCGAGTATCGGCCGGTAACCATTGATGTCGCCGTGGCCGTCAAGGAAACCATTAATGTTCACGTTCAGGCGCAGGGAACGGTGACCCCGCTGCGTGAAACGGCGTTGCTGTCGGAAGTCTCCGGACGCATTATCGAAACGGCCGAAAACTTCCTCGTGGGTGGATTCGTCTCCAAGGGCGATGTGCTCATGCGTATCGACCCCCGCGATTACCAGACCGACCTGCTCCGCGCCCAGGCCTCTGTAGAGTCTGCCGAGAGCAACCTGGCCCAGGAAAAGGGCCGTGCTGAAGTCGCCCTGCGCGAGTGGCAGAAACTGCCCGCCAATGCCCAGCGCAGTCAGGAAGCCAAGGACCTGTACCTCCGCAAACCCCAGTTGGAACAAGCCGAGGCTCAGTTGCTGGCAGCCATGGCTGACCTGAACACGGCGCGCGATCGCCTCGAACGCACCGTGATCAAAGCGCCCTACAACGCGATCATTCGCAGCAAGGACAGCGAACTGGGACAATTTGTCGGCGCCGGCACCCGTCTCGCCGCCGTATTCTCTGTCGACCAGGCCGAGGTGCGACTGCCCATTCCCCAGAGCAAGCTCGATTATCTGGCCCTGCCGGGTGTGTCTGGCTACGACGATGGCGCCAGCATCGATCTCTACACCGACGTAGCCGGTGAGGTAAAGCATTGGCCTGCGCGCCTGCATCGCACCGAAGGTGTGTTTGATGAACGCTCCCGAGTGCTTTACACCGTGGCCCGCGTCGATGATCCCTACGCCCTCAACACCCCCGATCGTGAGCCTCTGCGACTGGGCACGTTCGTGAACGCCGATATTTCAGGTCGTAACTTCGACGACATCGTCGCCCTGCCCCGTTATATTCTGCGCGCCGGTAATCTGGTCTGGGTCATCGACGAAGACAATCTGCTGCGCAACCGCAGAGTCGAAGTTCTGCGTACCGGCGGCGACACCATTTACGTTGGCGCCGGTCTGGATGACGGCGATCGTGTCTCGCTGACGTCGCTTGACGCGTCACTCATTGGCACCAAGGTAGAGATCAACTCCAGCACCGATAGCGATGTACTCAATGGCGGCGGTGAACCTGTCATTCCGGAAGAAACGCCGGAGGACGTTTTTGAGGCCCCCCTGGAAAGTACACTCGAAGACACGCTCGAGCCTATTGCAGCGGCGGTCGCTGAATGAGCACACAGGATCAGTCACGCTCAGGCATTATCGCCTGGTTCGCGCGCAACCCGGTTGCCGCCAACCTGTTAATGCTCATCATCATCACCGTCGGCCTCGGCAGCGCGTTCAGTATCCAGCGCGCCATTTTCCCAGCCTTCGACTTCCAGGTGATATTCATCAATATCCCCTATCCGGGGGCAGCGCCCGAGGAAGTTGAACAGGGCCTGATCATGAAGGTCGAGGAAGCCATTAACGACCTCGACGGCATTAAACGTATTGAATCCGACTCCCTGGAATCCTTCGGTCGGGTGATTATTGAACCCCAGGACGGCGTTCCCATAGCCCGACTCTATAACGACGTCCAGAATCGCATCGACGGTATCAGTACCTTCCCGGCCGATGCTGAAGAGCCGATTCTCATCCAGCCAGATCTGCTGTTCGCCGCTGTCACCATCCAGATCTCAGGCGCTCTTGATGAGCGCAGCATGAAAGCCCTCGCGGATGAAGTACGTCGCGAACTGCTGACCTTCCCAGAAGTCTCTTCAGCAACAGTGGTCGGTGCCCGCGATTACGAGATCTCCGTGGAGATTTCCGAGCCGCTGCTACGCGAGTACCACCTCACCCTGGCCGAAGTGGCAAACACCATCTCGGTCTCGTCGCTCGACCTGCCCTCAGGCTCGGTACAAACCCGCAATGGCGATATCATGCTGCGCACCCTGGGCCAGGCCTACGTACAGCAGGACTTTGAGAACATCGTCCTGAAAACCTGGCCAGACGGCACACGCCTTATGCTCGGGGATATAGCGACGGTGCGCGACGGGTTTGTCGACGGCTCCGGCTATGCCTCTTTCAACGGGGAATACTCGCTCGGCATCAACGTGTTCTCCATGGGCAAGCAGGACATCGTCGAAACCGCCAGAATCGCCAAGGATTACGTCGCCCAGAAACAGGCTTCTCTGCCCGATGGCGTAAAGCTCGATATCTGGGCCGACACGACTTATTACCTCGAAGAACGTCTGGGCATGATGGTGAAAAACCTCGCCGTGGGCGCTCTACTGGTATTCATCACCCTGGCCCTGTTCCTGGAGATTAAACTGGCCTTCTGGGTCATGATAGGTATTCCCGTTTGCTTCCTGGGCGCCATGGCCATCATCAATACGCCCTATATCGATTCCAGCCTAAACATGATCAGCCTGTTCGGCTTTATCCTGGTGCTGGGTATCGTGGTCGACGATGCGATCATCATGGGTGAAAGTGCCTATTCGGAAACCGAGGCCCACGGGCACAGCGTCAATAATGTGATTAATGGCGTTTACCGTGTAGCCACTCCCGCTACATTCGGGGTACTGACGACGATCGTCGCCTTCACACCAACGTTGTTCGTACAAGGTGTGTTCGCACCCATGCCCGCAGCGATGGGCTGGGTAGTGATTCTTTGCCTGGTGTTCTCGCTGATCGAATCCAAGTGGATTCTTCCGGCCCACCTGGCCCACAGCCGACCGACGAAGAACCCGATTCTGCTCTCTATCGACAACGTCCAGGAAAAAGTAAACGCGCGGCTGCGCCACTTTATCGACAATCGCTACCGCCCCACGGTAGAGCGGTGTGTGGCCAATCGCTATGTCACCCTGGCGAGCTTCCTTGCCGTCTTCATCCTGTGCGCGGGCCTGGTGCTAGGCGGGGTCGTCAGAACCGTGATATCGCCCCACACACCGGGTGAATTTGTGCAGGTCGAGCTAAGCATGCGCGACGGCACGCCGGAAGAGCGCACCGTCGAAGCGGTACAGACCATTGTGGCAACGCTGCACGAAGTTGACCGGGAATACCGCCGCAAGAACAACACCGATGCAGGCCTCGTTGCGCATGTGGGCGCCTTCGCCTATGACGACACTGAAGGGCGTATCGACATCGAGTTGACCAAGCAGGACACGCGCAAGCTGTCCAACGAAGAAGTGATCAGCAGGGTTCGTGACAAGTTGGGCATTATCCATGGCGCCGACGTACTGGGCTTCCAGTCATCTGACGGCCCTAACTTTGGTCCCGAAGTTTCCTTCGACCTGATGCACCCGGACTTCAATGCGCTGCGCAAGGCATCCGAAGAACTGGTTGAACACCTGCGCAAGTACGATGGACTCAGTGACATTCGCAACGGCGCTGCCGACACACGTGAAGAGTTCCATATCGATCTGCTACCCGAGGGCGAAGCGTTGGGCCTGACCCGCTACGAACTCGGCAGCCAGGTCCGACATGCGTTTTACGGGGCCGAGGCACAGCGCATCCAGCGGGGCATTGATGAAATCAAGGTAATGGTTCGCTACCCGATCGCCGACCGTGAGACCGTCGCCAGCCTGGACAACATGTATATCCGCACGCCCTCGGGTGACGAGGTGCCGTTCGATACAGTAGCCCAGATCAACACCCGCGAAGGTCTGCAGAAAATCACTCGCATCAACTTCCGTCGCGCCGCCGAGGTTACCGCCGAGGCCGACACCACGATTGTTGAGCCCGCCAAGGTCATGAGCGAGGTGATCTCGGATGTTCTGCCTGAGTTAGCGCAGAAATATCCCGGCCTCACCTGGGATAAATCAGGCCTTGCGGACGAAGAGACCAAGATGGTAACGAGCATGCTCATCGGCTTTGCGCTGTCCATGTTCGGCATATACGCACTACTGGCTATCCCGACCAAGTCCTATCTACAGCCGCTCATCATCATGGGTGTGATCCCCTTTGGCATGATTGGCGCCGTGGTCGGCCACTGGATATTCGGCCACGCCATCAGCATGATGTCGCTAATGGGCATTATCGCGCTGTCGGGCGTGGTGGTGAATGACAGCCTGATTCTGGTCGACTATGTGAACAAGGCCGTCGCCCAGGGCCGCGACAAATACCAGGCAATCATCGAGGCCGGCTGCCGCCGGTTCCGCGCGATCATGCTCACCTCGATGACCACATTCCTGGGTCTGTTCCCGATGCTGCTGGAGCGCAGCGCCCAGGCGCAGTTTATGGTACCAATGGCGATTTCACTGGCCGTAGGTATTGTCTTCGCAACAGTCATCACGCTGCTGCTGGTACCGAGCCTGTATATGATTCTTGACGACCTGGGCAGGCTGTTCAGCGATGCCGACGAGTCGCCGGCAGCAGCTGAAACTGCTTAGGTCAGATAGGGAAGGAAAAGCAGCGCGCCAATGATCACGGCACCCAGTGCCGTGACCAGAACACTGGCGGCAGCCACGTCCTTGGCCTTGCCGATCAACGGGTGGTGGTCAGGCACGGCAGCATCGCATAGATGCTCCAGCGCAGTGTTAAGCCCCTCCGCCAACCACACGATTGCGATCGTCAATACCAGGACCTGCCAGTCGCTGCGGCTCAGCTCCACCAGCCACCCCAGCGCCACCACTACCACGGTAGCGGACAGGTGAATCTGGGCATGGGGTTCAGCCAGCAGCGTCTTGACGCCACGCAGTGCGTGGCCAAAGCTGATTACCCGCTGCGAAAGCCAACGCAAAGCTTACTCCACCACTGAACAGCCCAGGCACTTATAAAACATATTGCGCGGGTCCTGCAGTGACTGGATTTCAGTCACGGCCTGAACCACTGGCTGGGACACACTGCGCAACACCGAAACGATCTCGCTACCACCCAACACTGCCGGCAGCGCCACGCGCTCGCTCAACTGCTGCCAGAACAGCTCCTTGGGTGACAGCTGTGGCTGTACAAACTCAAGTTCATACGCCTCCAGCTCGGCCATCGCCGCCGCTGATGCAATGGCATCGTGGAGGCCACCGAGATGGTCAACCAGCCCGTTCTCCAGTGCCGCATCCGCGCTCCACACACGCCCCTGGGCTACCTCCTGGACCTCGTCAAGGCTCATGCCACGCCCTTCAGCAACGACCGCCAGGAAGCTGTCATAGGCGTAGCCAACGCCTGCATCCACCGCTGCCTTGATCTCATCGCTGGGCGTGCGGTCAAGGCGCAAATAGCCTGCAATATCGGATGTCGCAACACCATCGGTGTGAATGCCCAGTTTCTTGAGGGATCCCTCCAGCGTGGGGAACGCGGCAACAACACCAATGCTGCCGGTGATGGTTGTGGGCGTTGCCCATATTTCATCCGCATCTGCGGCAATGTAGTAGCCGCCGGACGCTGCTACTGCACCCATCGAAACTACCACTGGAATGCCACTGGCCCGCGCTTCGAGAACGCGTTCCCGAATAATTTCAGAGGCAAACATGCTTCCGCCGCCGGAATTGACGCGCAGCACAATCGCATCCACATTGCCCTGCTCGACAGTATGACTGATGAGCGAGGCGAGGCTATCACCCCCGATGGTGCCGGACGGCTGCTCCCCCGGCATGATATTGCCCTGGGCGGTTAGCACCGCAACCCGCCCTTCCGGGATGCCCGCATCACTAACCGGTCCCTTGCGGGAGAGGTAGTACTCGAACTCAACGGCCTCGTAATGGCCCTCATCATCCGCCACGCCAACCATTTTAACCAACCATTCGTTGGCCCGGCCACGCGACAGTAACTGATCGATCAGGCCCGCATCGAGCGCATCCTGCGCGGTATCCCCTGAGCCGTTAATCATGCGCTGCGGCAAGCCATTGACGTAGGCGTTCAGGGCACCCGGTTCCAGTTCACGTCGCGCCTCTACCTGGGCGGTGTAATGGCCCCAGATGTCATCCAACCAGACCTGCGTAGCTTCTTTCTCAATGGGCGACATATCGTTGCGCATAAACGGCTCTACGGCAGACTTGTGCTTGCCGCGCCGGAACACGTGCATATCGACTGACAGTTTTTCCAGCGCTTCGAGATAGTAATTGTGGTAACTGCTGAAGCCTTCTATCGCGACCCCGCCGAGCGGGTGGGCGATGATCTCGTCGGCATAACTCGCCAGCAGATACTGATTCTGGGTATAGAAGTCTGCTCGTGCAGCAATCGGCTTGCCCGTGGCCTTGAAAGCCTCCAGGGCTTTGCCGATTTCACCCGTACGGGAGATACCCAGACCGGCAAGACCGCCCAGTTCCATCACCATGGCGTTGATCGCAGGGTCCTCAGCAGCGGCCTCAATCGCGTCAATCACATCCTGTAGCAGTACTTCGCGATCGGCCGGGCCCTGTTCACCGACCAGAGCCACCATGGGATCCACGGGGCGCTTCTGATCGACAATACTGCCCACAGGATTCAACAACAGCGCTGCCTTTTCCGGCAAAGGCTCGGGGCCGCCACCAAAGTAAACAAAGTAAATGATGGCCAACATCGCCAGAAACAAAAGATTGGCAAGCCCCAGACGTACCCAGGTAATGGCCTTCCAGATCCCGCCAAAGAAACGCCGAATCAGCGAGGGTTTACTCATACTTTACTCCCCGTGACCTGCAGCTGTGGCTGCAGCTTCTTTCAGTTCCCGGGCGCGCCAGCGCACATACATCATCGCTGAGATAAACAGAATGACGACAGCGACCATACCCGCAATCGCCACCGGGCTGCTCGGGTCGGCAAACAGCGCGACCACCAGGCGCATAAAGTACAGCAGCAGCACAAAACACAACCAAATATAACTGCGCAGGTTGTCCCGCCACATGCCCGGAATAAAAACCACCAATGGCACCAGGAAAGCCACCCAGACGATCCAGGGTGCGGCACCCATCCACAGTTCCAGTACCTGTGCAGTTATGAGTACGAAATAACTGAGCCAGACGATTACCCGGGTGCGCTCGGCAACGGAACTCATAGGCTTTCTCCTCCAGCCAGCCGCGCAACGCGTGCCCCCAGGGCACGGCACAGGGCAGCTTCATTGTCGTCCAGAGCGCGGTCATTTTGGGGACCCGCCCAATGGGATGCACCGTAGGGTGTGCCGCCCGAGGTGGCGCTCATCAGGCCGCGCTCGCTGTACGGCAGCCCGGCCAGCACCATGCCGTGGTGCAACAACGGCAACATCATGCTCAACAAGGTGGATTCCTGACCGCCATGCATACTGGAAGTCGAGGTAAATACAGCCGCCGGCTTATCGATCATCGCCCCGGAGAGCCACAGGCTGGAGGTCTGGTCGATGAAGTACTTGAGGGGCGCGGCCATATTGCCGAAGCGCGTGGGGCTTCCCAGCACCAGGCCGGCGCAGTCGCGCAGATCGTCGGCGTCGCAGTAGAGCGGGCCCGACTCGGGGATATCATCCTCGGTCTGTTCGGTGGTCGCGGAGATCGCCGGGACTGTGCGCAGCCGGGCGCTAACGCCCGACACCGATTCGACACCCCGCGCCACCTGTTTCGCCATCTCGGTGGTGGCGCCGTGACGCGAGTAGTAGAGCACCAGTACGTACGGGTCCGCCATCAGTTGATGAGGCCCAAAACGTTTTCAGGAGGGCGGCCCAACACAGCCTGATCGCCGCGAACCACAATCGGGCGCTCGATCAGTTTGGGGTGGCTCGCCATCGCCGTAACAATGTCTGCGTCACTGGAATCTTTACTCAAGCCGTTCTCTTTGTAGGCATCCTCGCCCTTGCGCACCAGCTGCGCTGCCGTGAGATCGAGCTTGGACAGGAGAGCGCGGATTTCGGCCTCGTCGGGCTGAGTCTCCAAATAGAGCAACACTTCAGGCTCTATGCCATTTTCCTCCAACAGCGCCAGGGTGTTACGCGACTTGGAACAGCGCGGGTTGTGGTAAATGGTGAATTCGCTCATGGGAGGCTCCGAAGACTGTATTGATCAGGCCACGAAGTATATCAAAGGGGTTTACCCGGGGGGCCATCATTCATGCATAATAACCCGATGCAACCGTATCAGGACATTCTGCGTGGGGCCTGGCGAAGAACTCGCTACCTGCTCTCGCGCTTCAAGGAAGACCGCTGTTCAGAGAACGCTGCGGCACTGACCTACATGAGCCTGTTTGCCATGGTGCCCCTGCTCACCGTGCTGTACACCATGGCCTCCGCAATTCCCACGTTCCAGGGACTGGAAGAGCAAATGCAGGAATTTTTGTTCCAGCATCTTATGCCCGACACCAGCTCCGAGGTGGAAACCTATCTGAGCGAGTTTTCCCGCCAGGCCAAGAATCTCACTGGGCCGGGTATTGTCTTTCTGGTCATTACCGCCGTGCTGATGCTGCGCAACATCGAGAAGGCCTTCAACCTGATCTGGCGGGCCCGCGAAAATCGCAGTTCGGTTTCCAGCTTCCTGCTCTACTGGGCCGTACTCAGCCTGGCACCGGTGGCATTGGGCCTGGCACTGGGCATAAGCACTTATCTCGCGTCGTTTTCCCATGTACTCGACGAGTACGACATATTTGGTGCCAAGGCGGTCCTGCTGAAAGTCTCGCCGTTAGTTCTCAGCACACTGTCGTTCACGCTACTTTACATTGCCGTACCCAATTGCCGGGTGCCCTTTAAGCACACGCTGGTTGGCGGCCTCGCGACAGCGCTGGCTTTCCACGCTGCCCGTGCCGTATTCACCGACCTGGTGGTGGGCTCAAGCTATACGTTTATCTATGGCGCTTTCGCTGCAGTGCCGCTTTTTCTGTTGTGGATATACCTGTCGTGGAACATCGTGCTGATGGGCGGCATTCTGGTACACAGCCTGTCGGCCTACCAGGACGAAGAACAGGCCTGCCGGCCGAATGTGTTAAAGGCCCTCGATGTGCTGTACCTGTTCTGGACCAGGCAGCAGGCGGGCGACACCGTGCGCGAAACCGAGCTGCTCAACAACAGCCATCTCGTCACCCGCGGCCTGGACAGCGTCACCTGGCGCGAACTGCGCGACATCCTGATCGAACAACAGGTCATCACCCAAAGCGATCGCGGTCACTACCTGCTCGCACGCGATCTGCACTCGGTGCCCTTCTGGCAACTGAAAACCTGGGTTAACGATGAACAACCCCTGGAGCGGGAAGACATTACTGCCGACATGAACTGGCAGGAAAACGCCTACCGTCTGCTGCGCGGCCAGCGTCACCAGCAGCGGGAACTGATGCACATGAGCCTAGTGGAGTTATATCAACAGTGAAGACCCTCGCCACCCTATTCCTCGCCATCGTGGTCGCCGCCTGTAGCGCAGAACCTCCCGCCGAATCCCAGGCGCTAAAGCTGGAAAATTACAAAGGCCAGTGGCTCGTTATCAATTACTGGGCGGAGTGGTGCAAACCCTGTATCAAGGAGATTCCGGAGCTGAACGCTCTCGATGCCAAGTACCCGCAGGTAGCGGTGCTGGGCGTCAATTATGACGGCGCAACCGGTGTCCCCCTCGCCAAGCAGGTCAAGGAGTTGGGGATTGAATTTCCCATTGTGGCCAAAGACCCAGCCGCACTGCTGGGTGTAGAGCGCCCCGTGGTTCTGCCCGCCACATTCATTCTCAATCCCGATGGCCAACTGGTTCACAGCCTAGTAGGCCCGCAGACGCTGGAAGCGCTGGCCATGGCCACGGGCCAGGTGGCGGTGCCGGTTGAAGACCCTGCCTCAACAGAGACCAGCGAACTGCCCTGATTGAGCAACTAACGCTGTCAGGGCGTATTTCCCAGACAAAAAAAACGCTCCCCCTTGCGGGGGAGCGGAATGCACACTTCATCTCAAAACAAAAGGATATGAAACCTGGACGGATCCAGTAAGTAGCAGCACTGGAGTCTCATGTAGCGCCGCAACTATAAATTAAGACCGGGCCCATTCGGCTTAGTTCAAAATATTTCTGAGAAAATTTCGCGAGCGCGAAATCGCGTCTAAACATAGACAGAAACCCCCGCCAGTACTAGGCTTTTCCTGTTTCGCCCGCCCCGCGGGTTCTCGCTTAATAAGGACATCAAAATGAGCAAAATATTCAACGACAACGCCGAAACTATCGGCGGCACGCCCATGGTGAAGATAAACCGACTGGGCCCCGAGGGTAGCACCATCTACGCCAAGCTCGAGAACCGCAACCCCGCCATGTCGGTGAAATGCAGGATTGGCGCCGCCATGGTGGACCAGGCCGAGAAAGATGGAAGCCTCAAACCAGGCATGACCATTGTCGAACCCACAAGCGGCAATACCGGCATTGCCCTGGCTTTTGTGGCCGCAGCCAAGGGCTACAGCTGCATCCTGACCATGCCCAACTCCTTTAGCCTGGAGCGCCGCATGTTGATGAAGGCCCTGGGCGCAGAGATTCGCCTCACCGACGCCACCCAGGGCATTGCCGCCGCGATTGGCGCTGCGGAGGAGATCATTGCCTCCGACCCGGACAAATACTGGGGCCCGCACCAGTTCGAGAACCCGGCCAATCCGGCCATCCACGAACAGACAACGGGCCCGGAAATCTGGGGCGACACGGAAGGCGGCATTGACATTCTGGTCTCCGGCGTGGGTACCGGCGGCACATTGACCGGCACCTCCCGCTATATCAAGAACACGCGTGGCAAGGCCATTACCACCGTGGCGGTTGAGCCTGACACCACTACCATGATTACTGCCTCACTGGCCGGCGAAGAGCCCACTCACGCCCCCCACAAGATCCAGGGCATTGGTGCGGGCTTCGTCCCCGCCAATCTGGATCTGGACATGGTGGATGCCGTTGAGCAGGTGACCAGCGATGAAGCCATGGCCATGGCACATCGCCTCATGCAGGAAGAAGGCATTCTGGCGGGAATTTCCTCCGGGGCAGCCATGGTAGTGGCAGACCGCCTGGCCCAGCGTCCGGAAAACGCCGACAAAACCATCGTAGCGATTCTGCCGGACTCGGGGGAGCGCTACCTGACATCACCGCTGTTCGAAGGCAAGTTCTCCGACAACGAAACCGTGCAGGCGACCATTACCTGATCAAGGCAGGATGACGGTAGAACCCGTTGTCTTACGTCCTTCCAGATCGCTATGCGCTTGCTGTATGTCACCAAGCGCATAGCGCTGATTGATCTCCACTCGAATATCACCCGCCACAATACGATTAAACAGGTCTGTGCTGGACTGCTGCAGCTCTTCTGCTGTGGCGGTATAGGTGACCATGGTGGGCCGTGTAATATACAGAGAGCCCTTGGCGGTAAGGGTTTGCAGCTCCAGCGGTGCAGGCGCACCCGAGGCATTGCCAAAGCTCACCATCAGCCCGCGGGGCCTCAGGCAGTCCAGCGACATATCGAAGGTGTCAGCCCCCACCCCATCGTAAACCACCGGCAACATCGCGCCGCCGGTGATCTCCATCACCCGCTCAACCACGTTCTCGGTGCGATAGTTGATCACATGCGCATAGCCGTGCGCGCGTGCCAGCGCCGCCTTTTCATCAGAGCCCACGGTGCCGATGACCTTGGCGCCGATGGCAGCGGCCCACTGACCAAACAGCAGTCCGACCCCGCCGGCGGCAGCGTGGAACAGGCAGTATTCATCGGCCTGGAGAGAGTAGGTACGCTGAATCAGGTACTCGGTGGTCTGTCCCTTGAGCAGGGAGGCAGCGGCAGTGTCGAAATCAATGCCATCGGGCAATGGCACGAGGCGCGCCGCAGGCAGGTTAACTGCCTCTGCATAAGCGCCCAGGCCCGCTGAACAGTAGCCAACCCTGGTTGCCACAGGCAGATCAACACCCTCACCCACCGCCTCAACGACCCCAGCTCCTTCACCGCCCAGGCCAGTCGGCAACGGCAGCGGGTACAGACCGCTGCGGTGATAGGTATCAATGTAATTCAGGCCTATGGCGTGATTGCGGACCGTAACCATGCCAGTACCCGGGGCTTCCAGAGGCTCGTCAACCAACTGCATGACTCCCGGCCCACCGTTCTCGGAGATACTGACGCGCTTAACCATAATTTATTCCTGCTGCTGTTCGTTTTTCTGGGCCGCCAGTATCCGCGCGCGCTCGCGCACAATCAATAAGGCCAGCACCAATCCCGTGGCCGCCATCAGCGCTGCAGCGGGGATAAAGTCGGTAGACTGCCAGCCCAACCAGTGCAGCCCAGCAAAAATGATTCCAGCCTGCAGCATATCGCCGAGGCGCTGACCGAAGGGGTCGATTACCGCGCGCGCCTCGTACTTTTCCTGACGGGACAGCGGCAGGTAAAGCATTTGTCTCGCGGTATTCTGCAGGGAATAGTCCAGGCTATTCTCGGCCACCTTGAAATAGCGGAACCAGCCCAGTATCGGCAACAACGCCAACGAGGCGTAGCCGAGAAAAACAATACAGGGCGTCAACAGGAAGGCCACAGCGAAGCCACCCATTCTGATCAGCCGGGACACCGCAAAATACTGGATGAGAACGCCGAGCAAATTCACCGTGAAATAAAACCCGCCGTAGAAACGACCAACGTACGTCCCCTTGTCGACGGCAATGCTGCCATTGGCACTGCCTTCGGCGTACATCTGCTCAAGAATGGCAGACAGCAGATATTCGCCTGTGGTGTTCACCAGATTAAGCATGATGACAAACGCCGCCATTAACAGCAGATAGCGGCGACTCAACACCAACTGGAAGCCGGCGAAGATGGAAGGATGGCTGGTCTGTTCAGTAGCTTCAGTGGCACGCGATTCACTGGGCACCGAGAGCGTCGCCCACCGCGCTGGCAGTGCGGCAAGGGCCAGGGTGACCGCGCCCGCAATCATCAGGCCATAGGCGCTCATGTAGTTAACCAGTTCGCGCGACAAGGCCGACCCCACCCAGGCTCCCAGCGAAGCCCCCAGTGCGACAATAACAAACAGCCGCTCCCCGGCCTCGCGGCTGTAGAGCTCGGAGGCAAATGCCCAGAACTGGGCGATGATGAGCACGCTATAGGCGCCCAGCCACACAAAGTAAGGCACCGATATCGCCATGCCGGCCTGTCCCGCCGCGGCGAATGCAAGCAGGGTAGCCACGCACACGGCACTGACAATGCGCATATAGCGGTAGCTGTCGAACTGGCGGGAAAACTTGCCATAGATGGGAATAAACACCAGCAGCAATAGCGCCTGTAGCGCCACCGCATAGCTGCGAATCTCCGCCGTGCCCTCGGTGAGGATCAGCATCTCCCGCGCAGGCTTGAGGAGATACGCGGTGAAGAGAATGAGAAACAGCGTGGCAAACATGGCCAGCACACCGCGCAGTTCGCCCGGGCGCAGTTCCACACCGAGCAGCAGCGTCTGGCGCAGCCAGCCACTGCCGGCGGGAGACGAGGTCGTCACAGCAAGGGGCCCTTAGTCGCCGGTGCGCTCAGCTTCCTTGAGGATGCGGTCGCGCCGCTTGAGAATGGCTTCAATCTGACGCGGGTGCAGATAGGGACGCAACTCCTGGGTCAGGTTGTCCATGTTCAGGCTTTGCAGGCGTCCGGCAAGCAGGTCAGAGACTTCCAGATCCACTTTGGCGTATTGCTTGGGGCGACGATCGGAAGTGCGGAAGGCCAGGCTATGATCGATGAATCGCAGCATGAACGACCGCTTGTCCCAGAGAATATTGGTGAGGTTGCGATCGGTATTATGGGTAAGGATGTCGAACACAAACCGCATCCGGTACTGTTCCCACTGCTTACAAAAGCTGTCAAAAGGCATGTCGAGTTCGAGACGGTCCCGCTCGTTGATTGAACCTGTTACCCAATCAGAGGAAGCACCCTCCTTGCCCTCTACCTCGGTGATCACAGACGCCGGCACCATTTCCATGCCCAACATCCGATCCAGCTTGTAGGCAGCCACATCGTACTGGTAGCGATCGCTGTCGTTATAGCGCCGGCTGATAAATTTCTTCGCGTTCTCCATGCCCGGGTGTGTGTCCTCGTACTTGAACACCGCATCGTTGGTAACGCCATCGCGCACCTGGGTCACACGCCAGGGGTTGGTGACGCCGGTACCAATCTCCTCAACATTGGTGACCGGGGCGGTGCGCATAAAATCCTCCACCTGGGCATCACTCATCGCCGACAGGCGCTGCGAAAGGCTGGTGTTCTCCTCGGCGACTTCGGCGCGTTCCGACGCCCCGAGGTAATGCACGTAATCGGGGCCATCATTGGAAATGAAGGCAGATGCCAGCCCGCGGTAAACCGGCCGGTACATACCCGTATCGAGCCTGATCACCAGGCCATCCATCCGCGAGATCGCCGTACCGGGATTGGGATCGTGGCCGACAACCACCTGCCGGGCCCCGACTTTCTTGAGAAATTTCTCGACGTTGTACGACTCCGACAGAGGGTGGCAACGGCTGGTGCCGCGATACCAGGTAGGCGCATTAAAGGGATCAAACACCAGGTACTCCTGGGCGGCGAATGCGACTCGCACATCTTCAAACCATTTGGGCCGGGAGCGCGGGTTGGCGGCGGAATACGCCTCTACCTGGGTGTTGATAAACGTCAGGCTGTCGTCGCGACTGACAAACAGCGGCAATTGCCCGGCCTTGCGCAGCGCATCTATGGCCGCCAGATAGCCCTGCAGTTCACCCTGTAACTTGAAGTTCAATTCCTTGAGGTCCATGTCGGTGATATTTGACGCAATACCGCCATGCATATACAGCTTGTCATTCACTTTCACGGCAAACGGCTGACGAGACAACCACGCCCCGAGCTTGCCATCTGTGGCATAGGCTTTGCGCAGACCGATGTACCCCGGTGGCATCGCCTCGTCGAAACTGGCGCGATCGGCCTGGGGATTGAATTGCTGGTACTGGCCAAAGAGCGCGTCGCGCTCTGCCGCTGTCTCGTCCTCGGCGAAGGCTGCAAACTCCGCCGCCGAGACGTAGTTGAGCTTGCCGGTGAGCACCATGACTTCGTGGTTACCGAGTACCATGTGGACAGCACCACCGGCCTGCCTGGCCTGTGATTCCAGCTTGATCATCAGTTCCACGACCTCACGCGAACCCGGGCCGCGATCAATCAGGTCGCCCACGGATACCAGGTGCGTATTGCCGCCCGTCCAGTTCAGCTGTGCGTCGATGACGCCTACTTCCTGTAGCAGTTGTATCCAGTCGTCGTAGGCGCCATGGACATCGCCAAACGCCACCACACGGGAATCTGTCTTGATGTCATAGTCGGCAGTATGCGCGGCCTGCGCCAATCCAAAAGCGAACAACAAACACAGAATACGAGAAAGCATGAAAACGTCCCTAGTTGAAGTCAGATTGCTCGAAGAAGTGTAGTGCCAATTCCAGGAATTGGCACGCCGGCAGCAGGCTTAGTCAACCCAACCCAGAACGTTGCGAATAATCGACCAGCGCGGCTCACGGGATTGAGCAGCGCCACCCAGCATCCAGTAGTTGTACATGGCGTCGATGGTGCCTTCCATGCGCTTGAGCTCAATCCAGTTATTGAGAAACTCCATGGTCTCGATATCGCCCTTGGGTACCGCATAGGCAGCGGGATAGCCAATTTGCACGGGCGGCTCGATTACCGTGTATTGGGGGTAGCGGTAAGCATAGGCAGAACCCTCTTCCACAGAGAGCACCAGGGCATCCGCCCCATGACTGGTATCGATGAAAAACTCCTCGGCCGATTCCAGACTGACAATATCGGCTTCCGGAATCAGGTGCTTGAGCCGCTCTTCGTGATAGTGGGTCTGAATCAACGCCACCCGCAGAGGCCCCTGAGCGCGCAGGGTGTACAGATCTTCAAACATCTGGCGCTGGTGATCCAGGGTGACAAAACCCAGCCGCAGCTCCAGGTAGGCCCGGGTAAAGCTGGCCATGGCAAAGCGGTCCGGCAGACTGGCGATGCATGACATAGCCACATCAATCTGGCCCGAATCGAGCATGGGCTTGAGCTCTTCAAACGAGAACGGCACGAACTCGAGGGCGACCCCGAGGTCGATGGCGAGGTACTGGGCCATCTCGACATCAAAGCCCACCAGTTCACCGTCCGGGGTGATAAAGCTACAGGGCAGATTTTCCGGGCGATAGCCCACCCGCAGCACACCCGTGTCAAAAATATGATCCAGGCGCGTTCCCTCGAGGCGGGTAAAGTCAGGCTCGGGCAGCTCGGTATGCACGGTGAACGGCAGCCACTCGTTCGCCAGCGAAACATTGGCCAGCACCTCATCGCGCGGCGGTGGCGGCGGCACGAAATGGTCAAAGTACAGGCGCAGGCCGCCAATCATCAGCACCATAGCCGCAACAGAGAGCCCCAGATAGCGCACCATAGAGCGCAGCGAGACCCGCAACCTGCCAACCAGGGCCAGGCTGCCGATGACGGAGATGACAATAATATGCAGCGCCGCCAGCATCGCTCCGAACCTACCCACGACAATGCCCGTGACCAGGAACAACTGGAACATATCCGCCGGAATCTGCAGTGAATTGAGCATGTAGGGCACAGCCACGTTAATACTGCCGAACAGGCTCAGCAACCCGCCAAATGCCAGCGAAGCCCGGTCGCCCATATCCAGAGCAGTGTCGGTAAACCAGGCTGAGAACAACACAAACAGCAACACCAGCAACTTGCCCAGCGACGGAAAGTTGAACGACACCGGCACCAGAATATCCACCGCGGAATGGGACTCCTCACTGTCCTCGCCATGGCGCTTGAGCAACTCTTTACAGTTCTCGGCGATCTGTGGCAGCACCACAAACTGATTGCCTGTGGCAAATGCTGTCACCAGAGGGTCGCGGAAGGTATTGAAGACTTCCTTGAAGGGTATGCCACTCATGGCGGCGATCAGACCGGGGAACATCCAGAAGGTAATGAGCAATGCCAGGGCGATATACGTGACCAGGTACACCTGTACACGCCCCACTTCATCGATCGTCATGGTGCCGGCCGCAGCCGCGGCAATGGCAAAGATACCCAGCGGCGTAAGCTGCACCATCAGCTGGTTGATACGGGCCATGGCAGCGGCGACCGCATCGAATACCTTGAGAATGCCTTCTTTCTCGTCGATGGTGATCAACGCCACCCCAACCAGAATACTGAACAACACCACCGCGGGGACCAGATTGTTCGACAGGGAGTAGAAAATATTGGCCGGCAGATAGAGTTCCAACAGATTGGCCTGCTCCACCACCATGGGCGTGGAACTGCCAAAGAAGGAGGCTGTATCGACATCTGGGAAGGCCAGCGCTGCACAGAAAATGAGGGCCAGGGCCATTGCCCAGATAAACAACAGCACCACTGCACCGCGCCAGGCCAGGTTGCGCGCGTGAGCCATACTCATATGGCCAATACCGGCGATCAGCGAAGCCACGATATAGGGCAGAACGGTAATCTGCAGCAGCTGGACAAATACATCGCCAACAACCTTGAACCACGCCACCATCTCTCCAAAGAACAGGCCTGTGGCAACTCCTGCCAGCAGGCCAACCAGTATTCTTCCCGACAGTGTCATAGCTGTGCTGTTATTCCCCTAGATAGTCGCCGATAATAGCAGATGATGATTTGTGGGAGACAGCGCCCGTGCTGGAACAACTAGAACTGGATCGCGGCCTGCGCCTGAGCATGGCTGAACTGGGATTCGACGAGGCCACCGAGGTGCAACAGGCCGTGGTGCCCGCTGCCCTGGAAGGTGGCGATCTGCGGGTGACCGCGGAAACAGGCAGCGGCAAAACCCTCGCCTACCTGCTGCCAGCACTGCAGCGCATTCTCACCAGTAAGCCCGATCGCAATGCCGGCGCCCTGGCGGTGATTCTGGTACCCACCCGGGAACTGGCGCGCCAGGTGCTCAAAAATTGCCGCGACCTGATGACCAAGACCCAACTGTCGGCACAGGCGATTACCGGCGGCGCCGATTTCAAGTATCAGAAAGCCCTGCTGCGCAAAAACCCGGAAGTCATTATTGCGACACCGGGCCGGCTTCTGGAGCACTGCGAAAAGGGCAGTGCCGATCTCGCGTCGCTGCAGACCCTGATTCTGGATGAGGCCGACCGCATGCTCGACATGGGCTTTCGCGAGGAAGTACTGGATGTCGCCAAGTACTGCGGCGACAAGCGCCAAGTCATCCTGTTATCGGCCACCCTCAAACACAAGGGCCTCGCGGTAGTCACCCGCGAACTGCTCAACAAGCCGCAAACCATCGCAATTAACGAAATCCGGGCGCCCCACAGCAGTATTCACCACCAGCGCATTCTGGCAGACAGCCAGGAGCACAAGGACAAACTGCTGGTGGCCTTGATGCAGAAAGGTGGCTTTACCCGCGCGCTGGTCTTCGCCAACAAGAGGGTGACAGCAGAGCGCCTCGCGGGCCTGCTGAGCCACAACGACCTGCGCTGTGGCTCGCTCCACGGCGATCTCAGCACCGAGGAGCGCAAGCATGTTCTGACGCAGTATCGCGACAGCAAAATTGACATTATCAGCGCTTCGGACGTTGCCGCCCGCGGTCTCGACGTAAAGGACATCGACCTGGTGGTGAACTACGACCTGCCCCGGTCCGGCGATGACTACCTGCACCGCACCGGCAGGACCGGCCGCGCCGGTGCCGATGGCCTCGCGGTGTCGCTGGTGGCCGCCAACGAATGGAACCTGATGATCAGCATTCAGCGCTACCTAAAGACTGAATTCGAAAAACGCGCCCTGCCTGGACTGAAGGCCAAGTACTCGGGCCCCAAGAAGACCAAGTCGTCCGGCAAGGCCAGCGGTAGCAAAAAGAAAACCAAGAAACCGGCCGCCAAGGCGAAATCGCGCGCACGCAACCAGAAAGCCAAGGGCAAGCCCAGCAACAAGCAGCTCAGCAACGATGGTTTTGCGCCCCTGATGAAGAAAAAGAAAAGCGACGATTAATGCGGCTGTTCTTCGGGCTGGAACCGCTTCCCGGGGAAGCCCGGGCCATAGCCGATTGGCGTGACCGCAGCCTGCCCGTGGATGGACGCGCGGTGCCGGCGGCGAATTTTCATATTACCCTCGCTTTCCTGGGTGAGCTGGACCAGCGGCGCCTGGAGCGACTGTGTGATGCGGTTGACAGCTGTGTTGACCAGTTGAATCCGGCAGGGCTCACCCTCACCCTGGACAACATCGGCTACTGGTCAAAGCCGCGCATCTGCTGGCTGGGGCCCAGCCGCTGGCCCGACCACCTCCCTGCCCTCGCCAAGCGACTCAATCACATTGGCGTCAGTGAGGGAGGCCGGCGCGAACGGAACAACTACCAGCCCCATGTCACCCTCTATCGCAGCTGCGATACACCACCCTCCGCACCGGCGCAGCCGCCAGCACTGCCAATGACCTGCGATCACTTCAGCCTTTACGAATCCCGCCAGGGACGTCAGGGCGTCAGCTATCACCCTCTGGCCAGCTGGGCGCTGCCCTTGTAAAAGGTCGGGACACCCCCCACAGTAAACAGATACCACCGCCTATTGGACAACCCGCCATGACGTATCCAGCAACGGCCGCCAAAAAGCTGCCCACTTTCTCCACGATTGACGTAGACCAGATCAAGGCCAGGATTGAAGGCCTGATTGAGCGCAACAAACGCGACATCGATACCCTGCTCACCAACAGCGACACATTCAGCTGGGACGATCTCCCGGGCGCTATCGAGGCCATGGATGAGGAGCTCGCCAGCGCCTGGTCACCCGTGTCGCACCTGAACCACGTGCGCAACTCTGACGAGTTGCGCGATGCCTATAACGCCTGTCTGCCGCTACTCTCCGCTTACAGCACCTGGAGCGGCCAACACCAATCCCTTTATCAGGCGTACCAGAGCATCGCCAACAGCCACGACTACGCCGCGCTGGATGCCGGTGCAAGAACAGCGCTGGACCACGCCCTGCGCGACTTCAAACTGGCAGGGGTCGCGCTGCCAGAGGATCGGAAACAGCGCTACGGCGAGCTCAAGGCGCGACTGTCTGAGCTGGGGGCCAAGTTTGGCGAGAACGTGCTCGACGCGACCAATGCCTGGTCGCGCCAGGCCACTGAGGAAGAGCTGGCAGGTTTGCCCGACAGCGCCCTGGCGGTAGCTCGGCAGGCCGCCGAGCAAAAAGGCCTCGATGGCTATCTGATCACCCTGGAGTTCCCTTCATACTTTCCGGTACTGACGTTCTGCGACAATGCCGAGCTTCGCCGCGAAGTTTACGAGGCGAACGCCACACGTGCATCGGAACTGGGCCCCCACTCCGGCCAGTTCGACAACGCCACCACCATCGTGGAAATTCTCGACCTGCGCCGGGAACTTGCCGAGATCCTCGATTTCGATAGCTACGCCGCGCTGTCACTGGCCACCAAAATGGCTGATGACCCCGACCAGGTCGTGGCCTTCCTGCGTGAGCTGGCGGCTAAATCTCGGCCCCAGGCACAGGCTGAGTTCAATGAGCTGGAGGCCTATGCCCGTGAAGAGCACGGCGTGGCCACCCTGAATGCCTGGGACGTGGGCTACTACAGTGAGAAGCTCAAACAGGCGCGCTACGAAGTCTCCCAGGAAGACATTCGCCCCTACCTACCCGTGAATCGAGTACTGCCCGGATTATTCGAAGTGGCAAAGCGTCTGTGGGGCGTCACTATTCGCGAGGTCGCCGACTTCGACAGCTACCACCCCGACGTACAGCTCTACGAAATAATGCGCGACGACGAGGTGATCGCCCGTTTCTATCTGGATTTGTATGCCCGCGCCCACAAGCGCGGTGGCGCATGGATGGACGGCTTCAGCCCCCGCCGAATGGCGGGCGACAGCATCCAGCTTCCCGTGGCCTTCCTGGTTTGCAACTTCACGCCGCCGGTGGGGGATGCGCCGGCGCTGCTTACCCACAATGAGCTGACCACCCTGTTCCACGAATTCGGTCACGGCGTGCACCACATGCTGACCCAGCAGACTGTGGCGGCCGTCAGCGGCGTTCACGGCGTGCCCTGGGACGCGGTGGAACTACCGTCGCAATTTCTAGAGAACTGGTGCTGGGAGCCCGGGGCGCTGGCATTTATTTCCGGCCACCATGAAACCGGCGAGCCGCTACCGCAGGCCTTGCTCGACAAAATGCTGGCAGCAAAGAACTTCCAAAGCGCCATGATGATGGTTCGCCAGCTCGAGTTTGCTCTGTTTGATTTCCTGCTGCACATGACCTGGAAAGGCGGCGATAGCACTGACGTACAAAAGATACTCGACGCTGTACGCAGCGAAGTCGCCGTGATGCCGATCCCCGGGTTCAATCGCTTTCAGAACAGCTTCTCGCACATTTTCGCCGGCGGTTATGCCGCGGGCTACTACAGCTACAAGTGGGCCGAAGTGCTCTCCGCAGACGCGTTCTCACGGTTTGAGGAAGAAGGTATTTTCAATGCCGACACCGGCTTGTCTTTTTTGCAAGAGGTGCTGGAGGTCGGCGGTTCCAAGGAACCCATGGCGGCGTTTATTGCCTTCCGCGGCCGCGAACCGAGCATTGAACCACTGCTGAGGCACAGCGGCATTGCGGCCTGAGGAAGCGCCTGCTGGCTTAGTTTAAATCCGCCAGCACCGCCCTCACCTCGGCTCGCACCCCATCGATGGCGGCGACAACCGCATCGGCCGCGGTGCGCTCCTCGGCCACCTCAGCCCAGTTCGCGCTCCACACCGATTTAAGCGCTGCGGCAGAGGCCACCACGGCCTCGCTGCAGCTGCCGCTCAGATCGTTAATCAACCCTACCTTGACCCAACCGTCCCGGGGGCTGCCCCGATCCAGATCACGATCGTAGTGAGCGGCATAAACCACTTGTTCCAGTTCGGCCAGCTGCAGCAGTAACTCGAAGGAGGCCTCACGCACATTATTGTTGTGCTCGGTAACCTCCAGCCGCCAGACGTTGTAGGAGAAACCCACCAGAGCAAACAGCACGCTGAACAGTGCTGTCGCCTGGTAAACCTTCAGCCTCGCGTCGGTGGCGCTGGCCAACCTGCCTGCTCCTTCAGTCTTCGCTGCCCAGCCACTTGTAGACAATACCGGCCAGCGCAGCACCGACAATCGGCGCTATCCAGAACAGCCACAGCTGGCTGATCGCCCAGCCGCCTTCATACAGGGCAACGCCGGTAGAGCGCGCAGGATTCACCGAGGTATTGGTGACCGGAATGCTGATCAGGTGAATGAGCGTCAGGCCCAGACCAATCGCAATCGGGGCCAGGCCCGCCGGAGCGCGCTCATCCGTGGCACCCAGAATAATAATCAGGAACATGAAGGTCATCACCACCTCACAGACCAGCGCGGCGGTCAGGCTGTAGCCACCCGGTGAATGCTCACCATAGCCATTGGAGGCAAATCCTGCTGTCTCGAAGCCAGCCACGCCGCTGGCGATGACGTATAGCACGCCACCGGCGACAAGGCCGCCGAGGACCTGGGCGATGATATAAGGCACCAATTCATTCGCGGGGAAGCGCCCGCCGACCAACAGGCCGACCGACACAGCGGGATTCAGGTGACAACCGGATATGTGGCCGATGGCAAAGGCCATCGTCAATACCGTGAGACCAAAGGCCAGGGAGACACCCAGCCAGCCAATACCGACTTCAGGGGCACCGGCGGCCAGCACCGCACTGCCACACCCCCCAGAACCAGCCAGAAGGTACCGATGAACTCGGCGCCCAGTTTCTTGCTCATGCTCATTTTCACCACTCCTTTCTTATTGTCGCCTTGCGGGCGTTACAGGTATTCGGTGTTCACAAACAGATTAGCACAGCTGTGCGGCACAGGGAGATCCGCGGCCTATTGCCTCCACAGGGCGCTGGCCCGCTGCCCCGGCCCGGAGGCCACCCACACCTCGAGTTCCACCAGACCATCGTCTGCACACTCTGCGAGCAGCTGCTGCAAGAGGTAGTGGGAAAATTCCTCGACGGTGGCATTGCGCAGGGGTAGCAGCAGGCTGTCACACTTTAGAAAGCTCATTTCCTCGCCGTTGAATCGGACCCGATAGTTTTCGCCCTGCTCCTCGATCTCCTGATAGGGCGAATCGGCGGCGAGAATCATGTACTCATCCAATTTTTCACAGAGCGAGGCAATACGGCGCTTGTATACGTTGTAGTCAGCGGCAAAGCCATTGTCGCCCATTGGGGCGACAATTCGGGCCGACACGGAGTAATTGTGGCCGTGCAGCCGCTCTCGCTCCGTAGCGGAGAAGATCGTGTAATGGGCCGCAGAGAACTTGTGGCTCTCCTTGTCGATATGCAGGGTTGTTGTTCTGGTCATCCGTCCATTGTGGTGCGTGCGTATGTAGAGCGCAACCGGGCTCGCTTGACGCTCCGGTTAAAATCATCGACTCTTTTACGCAATCAAAACAACGGCGGATTTATGAAGGCAGCAATTATCACTGGTGCCAGTGTAGGTATTGGCAGGGAAACAGCGCGACTGTTTCTGGAACAGGACTACCAGGTATACAACCTCTCGCGCCGGGCCTGCCCGCTGGACGGGGTCAACAATATCAGTTGCGACCTCGCTGACATCGCCTCCATCGAAGCGGCCTGCAATGAGCTGACCTCCGCCCTGGCGGGAGCCGAGTGCATAACCCTCATTCACAACGCCAGCCAGATGCGCAAAGACGCCGCCGACGACTGTGCCAGTGACAGCCTGGCCGCCGTACTGGACACCAATGTGGTGGCTATCAACAGCCTCAACCAGGCGCTGCTACCGATCATGCCAGAAGGGTCCAGCCTGTTATATGTTGGCTCGACACTCTCCGAGAAAGCCGTATCAGGCTCCTTTAGTTACGTCATCAGTAAACACGCTCAATTGGGCATGATGCGCGCCACCTGCCAGGACCTCATGGGTCGCGGTATACACACCGCGCTGGTCTGCCCCGGCTTTACTGACACCGAGATGCTTAGGACCCACATTGGCACCGATCCCGAAACAGAGCAGGCTATCGGCAGCATGAACAGCTTTGGCAGGCTAATTGATCCCACGGAGATCGCCGCGCTACTTAACTGGGCGCACGCTAACCCCGTGATCAACGGTGCAGTGCTCCACGCTAACCTCGGCCAGAAAGAATCCTGATGAGCGAATTGACCAGCGGGCAACTTAACGAGCGCCGCGAACGCGTTTTCCTGGTGCTGGCAGGAACATTCCTATGCGCCATGACGCTGCTGAATATCATCGGCATTACCCGATTTGTACAATTGGGCCCGATGGCACTCGCGGTAGGTGTGCTGCCCTACCCCCTGACGTTCCTCTGCACAGACCTGATCTGCGAGCTGTATGGACGCAAGCGCGCCAACTTCCTGGTCACAGTAGGGCTGGGACTGAACTTCATGATTCTGGGTGTATTGCTGCTGGGCAACGCGCTGCCTTCAGTACCCGCCGACCAGATGCCGCCCTGGCAGATCCTGCAACTGGCTGCACCCGTACACCTGCCCAACGGAGATACGGTGGAGCAAACCGTGGGGCTATATCAGTTGATCTATGCCACCACCTCCGGCGCGGTGTTTGCATCCATGCTCGCCTATATCGCAGCGCAGTACTGCGACGTGCAGCTGTTCCACTTCTGGAAGCGCGTCACCAAGGGCAAATATCTGTGGGTTCGCAACAACTTCTCCACACTGATGAGCCAGATGGTGGATTCGGTTATGGTGATTACTGTGACCTTCGGCGCCGCCTTCCTGCGCGACGAACTCACCTTCAAAATGATGATCGTACTGGTGGCGAGCAACTACATCTTCAAAGCGACCGTCGCCTTGATCGACACTGGGCCGTTCTACCTGGGCGTTCACTATCTGCGCAGGTATCTGGTACTGGAACCGGGTGAGACAGCCACCCACGTCTGAGTCGCTATTCCCTGGTTTCGCGGATCTTGATCCAGAGCAGGACCAGGGCAATAGCCCCCATAATAAGATAAGACGTATTCAGGGTGCCGCGGGTGAGCCAGTCTCCGGCGACGATCCATGCTGAGCACAGCACCACTATCAACGGCAGGGCTATGGCGAGTTTCTGGCCTTTGGTTCTTGGCATTGCTATTCATCCGTCTCGCTGTTCTTATTCAGCTGTACCAATATCTGCACTGACAAGAGCGCGACCACCAGACCAACGCCAACCATCGCGCCGACTATAAGCCCATATAGATCAGACCCATCTTGGTAGGCAAACAACAGTCCCAGTCCGATACAGGCCGCGTATAGCAAACTCCTTCCATGCTCTTGTATCTCTACCTCCAAGGAAAGGCCGTGGTGCTCGACTCACTCTCCCATCCATAGGTGTTGTCTATGAGTAGCACCAGATCGCAGTTCTCTCCACAATTTCGGTAACAACCGAAAGTCGACCCGGTGGCTCGAACTTAACACTTCAGATAGATGATAGAGCCGAATCGACCGAAATTGGCAGTTCAGCGTAATTGCGATTCGGGCCCGGCGAGCCTAACCTGATGCTCACGGACTGCAGGCAACACAAGGATGTGTGAGCGATGCAACTTTTTCGACAGCAAGCGCTGGACGCCCAGCGCCAGCGGCTCTACGGCGAGGTTCTGCTCATGCCTCGAGTACCACATTTGGTGTGTACAGCCCTTCTACTCGGCTGGTTTTTGCTGACCATCACACTCCTGATGAATGGCCGCTACGCCAGCCGTGAGATCGTGCAGGGATGGCTGCAGCCGGTACAGGGTTCCATCGATATCACCGCGCCCGCCGACGCCACTATTGCCGAGATTCACGTTCGCGACGAGCAGCATGTCGCCCCAGGACAGCCTCTGCTCTCACTGCGCCGCGCACGCACAATGACTTCTGGCGTAGTGATGGAAGAGAGCCTTCTCGACCAATTCTGGGAGCAGCATGCATCGCTAATCAATCGTCGTGAGTTAACGCAATCGCGATTCACCCATTTGGCTCAGCGCGCTCGAAATTCCCTGTCACAGTCCGAACAGGAGCTTGATTACCTCGCTGAACAAATTCTCGCTGCGAGCGCAGAGGTCGATATTCTGCAATCAAGAGGGCGAGATGCGCGCGCTCTTGCTCAAGCCGGGCACCTACCCCTGCACAGCGCTGACAATGCCGACCTGCGTCATCTGACTGGCGTCAGGGAACTTGCCGCGCTTCGGCAGCGTGAGCGGGCCCTGGCATCGCGCATAGTGATACAGCAAAGCGAACTCGAACTACTGCCTAATGACATCGAAGAATCCATCGCCGCGCTGGATTTTCAGATTAGCCAGGTATTGCAATCGATCTCCCAACTCGAAGCTGATGGTCACTTCACCGTTACCGCGCCCCGGAAGGGCACAGTCAGCAACCTCCAGGCAAGGCGTGGCGCACAGGTCGCAGGGATAACAGGCCCGCTGATGCGAATCACCGCCAGCGAACACCTTGAAGCCAAGTTACTCGTCCCGGTTCGCGCCGCCGGCTTTCTACGCAAAGGGCAGTCCGTTGCTCTGCAATACCATGCGTTTCCACACCAGAAATTTGGCTCATTCGAAGGCGAGATTACGCAATTCTCTGGCCAGGCCCTGATTCCCAGCCACATCGATAACAATCCGCTAGTCCTTGCTGAACCGGTGTATCAGTTAACGGTAAGCCTTCGCAATCAGGAAGTGGAGGCCCAGGGGGATCGACTTCCATTGCTTCCGGGCATGACACTGGATGCCATCATTATTCTTGGCGAGCGTTCCTTGCTCGAGTGGCTGCTTGCCCCGATCTATGCACTCAAGGGGCGTTTGCTGTGAACATGACCGCACTCGCCACAGACCGCGGCTCTAATGCCTTCTCGAGCGGGCTGCCGGTGATTTATCAGGCTGAGGCAGCCGAATGCGGACTCGCCTGCCTGGCCATGGTGGGCCGCTATTTCGGCCATGATATCGATTTGCGCTCGCTGCGCTGTCGTTTTCCGCAATCGCTTCAGGGGACCACTCTGAAGACATTGATGGACATAGCCCGGCAGATAAATCTCATGCCACGCGCGCTGCGCTTCGAGTTGGACGTGATCAAGGAACTGGAGACGCCATGCCTGTTGCACTGGAACATGAATCACTTCGTAGTACTCCGGGGCATGAAAGGAACTCAAGCAGTTATTCACGACCCTGCCCGGGGCAAGGTGCTGTGCTCTTATGACGAACTGTTCACTTCGGTAAGTGGCATCGCCATGGAACTGTCCCCTGCCATCGATTTCAAGCGCCTGCAGGATCGCCACAAACTCAGGCTCTCTGACCTATGGACAGGTGTTCACGGCCTGGGACGCAGCCTCGGCGCGGTGATCACGCTATCATTGATGCTGCAGATTGTATTGCTGGCATCACCGCTATATCTGCAGTTTGTAGTCGACGAAGCGATTCCACGCCGGGACATTGACCTCCTGCGCGCACTTGCTCTGGGCTTCGCAGTTCTACTCGTGTTCGAGGTCATCAGCCGCAGTCTACGCGCCATGCTGGTTCTGAACCTATCCAGCAGACTGAACCTGCAGCTCGCTACCAATCTGGTCAACCACTTGCTGCGCCTGCCCCTTAACTACTTCCATTCGCGCCACCTGGGGGACATCGTATCGCGATACAGCTCATTGGGCGCAATACGACAACTTCTCTCTGAGGGCTTGGTCGCCATTGTTGTCGATGGCGTGCTATCTACAATTGCGCTGGTAGCCATGTTTATTTACAGCCCCCGCTGACGCTGCTGATACTCTTGGTCACCCTGCTATACCTGGGCACCCGAATCGCACTGTTCCCGGCGATACGCCGCCGTACCGAGGCGACGATTCAGGCTGACGCGGTGGCGCAAAGTTCTCTGATGGAGTCGGTGCGCGCAATAGCGCCTGTGAAACTGCACCAATGTGAAACAGAACGGGTGCAGCAATGGCAGCACCGTCTGACCAAAACAATCGCCGCCGATATTGGCGCACAGAAGCTGGGTATTCTCCACACAGGAATCAATACCGCACTTTTCGGCGCGGGCCAGCTGCTACTCGTCTATCTCGCAGCCGGTTTTGTCATGGCGAATCTTATGACGATAGGCATGCTCTACGCCTTCATCGCTTATTCGCAACGCTTCGTGCAGGGCGTAGGCAGCCTGATCGAGCAATGGATGTCGCTGCGAATGCTCAATGTCCACCTGGATCGTCTGGCCGACATCGCACTCACCGCCGCAGAGCCGCGACCGACACCCTTGATAAGCACATCCGCTGAGCAACAAGCCCTCGACCATTGCCTCAAAATCGAATCGCTGTCCTTCACCTACAACGGCACCTCAGAACCGGTGTTCGAAGACATAAATCTGCTTATCGAGCCCGGCGAGGCAGTGGCGATTACCGGGGCCAGTGGATGCGGAAAAACAACACTACTGCAATGCCTTGCGGGCCTTATTCACCCCACTTCAGGGCGAGTACTTTGGAACAACCGGGATATCTTCAGTCACGATAACTACCGGGCGCAAATCGCCTGCGTCATGCAGGACGATCAATTGCTAAGCGGCAGCATCGCCGACAACATATGCTTCTTCGACAATGTGCCTGACATGGACCGCATCGTTCAATCGGCAATATCCGCATGCGTTCACGAAGACATTACCAGGCTACCCATGCAGTACAACACACTGGTCGGCGACATGGGCACCAGCCTTAGCGGCGGTCAGAAACAGCGCATCTGCATTGCCAGAGCACTCTATCGACTGCCGAAAATTCTCATCATGGATGAAGCAACCAGCCATCTCGATGCGCGCTGTGAAAAGAGATTATCGAACAACATTTCCCGACTACCAATGACGCGAATCGTCGTGGCACACAGAGAATCAACAATCGAAACGGTCGACCGCCGTATAAAACTGTAGAGCCTCGGCAGCCATGCAAAAAATCGAAAGACAGGCCACAAAAAGAGGACCAAACCGTGGATTGTTCACTCAATGTCGGCTGCGAGGCCACGGACTCGCACCAAACCCGCCTATACCTATAACCGTAAGGCAATTTCATCAAGGAATACAAAATGACTACTCATCTTACGAACAGCATCCGGCCATTAATCGACGAGGAAATCTCGACTGTATCGGGCGGGATAGCCCCCATTGTAGTGGCCGGAGCTTCGCTGGCCATGAACTCAGCCGTACGCTCACTGGGAACAGCTCTGGTCAGCCGCGGTCTCGCCGTGTATGCGATCTACGATGCCGCGAAGTTCGCCGGCGGTTCAGGAGGGAGCACCAAAAGAGCTGCAGACGAAACGACAGCGAACTAACCGCTTTGTGCCGCGAGCCTAAATGGGTTCGTGGCATTCAATTTTGTGAACTAGAATCAATGAAGCTCAAACAGGTAGGTTGACTGTGAGAACGACAAGACAGTGCCCCGAATGTGAATCTGGCAAGGTTCAGATCGCAGCCATTAGAGATGGCGCGAGATGCGACTACTGCCATTCCAATATAGAGGCAAACTTCGGCTGTTCCATTGTTGCGCCATTCGCGCTTGCAGGCCTGATGATGATGGCTTATCGACTCGAGTTGGACTATCTGGGCCACTTTCTGCTCGGCCTCCTACTCGTCTACGCGATCTATCACAAGTTCATCACTTCTCACTGGTTCCCACTGAAGTGTTATGAGGATGCGTGGTAAACCAAGCAAGCCAAAGCGCACTGAAGTCTTTAGGGCAAAAACATCGAGCGCAACGCGCTCCAAGGAAACGTCATGAAAGCTAAATGCACACAGAAAAGAGAGATCTCGACAAATGAAGCGGTGCTTGTAGCCGGCGGCAATGCCAGCTCCTACTCGCACATTGCCCCACCTTCACCTAGCAATCTATTCTCACGACAAATAACGCCCCCGTCGCACAGTGCTTCGCCGCGCTCTACCGCATCGCGGGCGTCATTCGAACCCTAGCAGAATCTGAAACCAGACAGACAAGAGGGCTATCTAATGACCCGTCTCTCAAACGCATTTCTATTCGCCCTGACATGCTTCATCGTGGTAGTCATCGCGACCGACCTACAAGTCTATGCATCAGCCACACCAGAGAGAAAAGAGTTCCTGCTGGCCCTCATACCCATAAAGTACACACTGCCATTGGCGGTATGGCTGATCGCCAGCGCTTTCGCCCGGTGGAAGCCGGGCGCAAGCCGCATGAAGGAACGCGAAGAGTAGCTACTGCTCTTCGCGCTTACCCTCTACCCAATTCGACACCATTTGCTCCAGCACGGGCAACGGGACTGCACCGCCGCCAAGCACCGTGTCGTGAAACTCGCGAATATCGAACTGCTCACCCAGGCGGCATTCGGCATCCGCTCTCAACGCCTGAATTTTCAACATGCCGGCTTTGTATGAGGTCGCCTGCCCAGGCGCCACCAGGTAGCGCTGGATCTCGGAGCGAACAGCGCTCTCAGGAATAGCCGAATTATTCAGCATGTAGTCCACAGCCTGCTCCTCACTCCACGCTTTCGCGTGCAGGCCTGTATCAACCACCAGCCGAATCGCGCGCCAGATCTCTGCTACCAGCCGCCCGAAGTTATTGTACGGGTCCTGGAACGCGCCCATTTCCAGCGCCAGGTATTCCGAGTAAAGTGCCCAGCCTTCCCAATAGGCTGAGTAACCCACATTGTTGCGGAACTGGGGAATGCCCGTCAGCTCTTTGGCGATCGACAACTGCATGTGGTGCCCCGGGCTACCCTCGTGGTATGCAGTGGTCTCCAGATCGGTCTTGTTGTAGGCCGTCATGTCAGATAAATGGATATAGTAAATACCCGGCCGCGATCCATCGGCGGTACCCACCTGGTAAAACTGGGCCGCACCATCCTGCTCACGATAGGGCTCTACCCGTTTCACTTCCAAGGGTGATGTGGGCAGAATCCCAAAGTACTCGGGAAGCTTAGGCTCCAGTTCCAGGAGCAGGCGTTTCACATCGACAATATAGGCTGCACGCCCCGCATCGGTATCGGGGTAATAGAAGCGCTCATCGTCACGGACGTAGGCAAAGAAATCCTGCAGACTGCCCTTGAACCCCACCTCACGCATAATTGTCGCCATCTCTGCCTGAATGCGCGCCACTTCAGTGAGACCCAGTTGATGGACTTCTTCCGCCGACATATCGGAATGCGTATAGAAGGCCAGGCGCTCTGCGTAGTAGGCGTCACCATCAGGCAGGCTGTGCACACCTTTCGGGCTCGCAGAGGTATTTTCGATATCACCTTCATGCCAGGCGATGAGTGCCTCATAGGCAGGCTGAAAATCTTCGCGCAGGGCCTGCGCGAGTGCTTCTGTCAGCGCGTCCTTACGCCTGGCGTCGATAGTGCCGGCATCGTGCAGGGCCGCAATCTTGGCAACACCATCTGCCCAGACGACAGACTCTTCACCCTCAGCGGCGAAAGGCTTCCCTGAAATAACGCCTCGAGACTCGGTAATAACCGTTTCATACGCGAAACGCGGTGGACGAATACCCATGGATGCGGCCTTCTGTGCCCTCACCAGTCCCTGACCCAGAGCACCAGCAAGGCCTTTGACACGCTCTATATAGGCCACCATGTCAGCGTCGGAATCTACGCGGTGATAATTCAGCAGAAAACGCACCGGATAGGTGTGCAGTGCCCGAAACTGGTCAAAGACATATCCGTGATACAGAAAAGGCAGCTGGGCGGCATCGCTGTCAGCGCGGAACGTCCAGAAGTCGAACGACACCTGTTCCTGGGGCGTAAGTGCATCGTAATCATAGAGTTGTGCCATCCGCGCAGCACTATCCACCAACGTCGCTGTCTCCTGCTCCTGCGCGGCTACGCTCCAGTCGTCTACCTGGTCGTATTTTTCCTTGCTCCCGTAGGCGGTCAGGGTCATGGGGCTGGCCTGCAGCTCCTGCTCGTAAGCCTGGTCCAGCCAGTTATTCAGGGGCGGCGGCTTCGGGCTGGCTGCCAGCACGGCGGTTTGGCCAACCAGCGATACTGCGACGGCGGCAATCAATGCACGCATGGTGATTTCCTTTGAGTGACAGATAAAAAAAAGGGATGGCAATAATGCCATCCCAAAGGGGGTTTGTAACAGCCTCGAGGCCGATCAGGCCGCCAGCGGCTTGCTGCGCGCAGAGTGCAGAATATCTTCTGCCAATGTCTCGGCAATAAGGTTGGTTTCGCGATGACTTTCGTCCGCACGCGTCAGTACCTGGGAAAGCGTATGTTCGATGTGATTAACGTGTTCACGCTTTTTCGCTTCAGTGGAGCCCACACGCTGATGATGCACATCGATAATACCGCCGGCGTTGATCAGAAAATCCGGGCAGTAAAGTATGCCGCGATCCATCAGGCGAGCACCGTCCTGCTCAGTCGCCAGCTGGTTGTTGGCCGCACCGGCCACAATTCCCGCGCGCAGTTGCTCGATCGACTGCACATTCAGTACCGCGCCCATGGCGCAAGGCGCAAATACATCCGCCTCCTCTGAGAGAATACTGCCGGGGTCAACCACGTGGATGCCGTGATCTGCCACTGCGCGGTCGATGTTGGCCTGATTCACATCGGCAGCAACAACTTCTGCACCGTCGGCGACCAGGAATTTGGCGAGGTAATAGCCCACATGCCCAAGCCCCTGCAGCGCCACGCGTACACCCCGGGTATCGCTCTGCCCCAAACGGTGTCTTACCGCTGCGCGGATACTGATAAATACACCCCAGGCCGTGCTGGGCGAGGGATCACCGCCAAATTCATTGTCGTCCATACCACTGACATGGGGCGTGCGTTCGGCCATCAGGCGGATGTCTGCAACGCCTGTTCCGGAATCTTCCGCAGCCACATAGCGGCCACCTTGGGAGTGGACAAAGTCACCCATCGCACGGATGAGTTCAGGGGTTTTGTCTTTGCGAGAATCGCCAATGATCACCGATTTACCGCCCCCAAAAGGCAGGCCCGCCAGAGCTGATTTATAAGTCATGCCACGCGACAGACGCAGCACATCATGCAGGGCGTCGTCTTCACTGACATAGGGGAACATTCGGCACCCCCCCACGGCGGGACCAAGTGTCGTACTGTGAACGGCAATAATCGCACGCAGGCCGGTGGCCTCGTCTCTACCAAAGGTAACCAGTTCATGGCTATCGAAAGCCGGTGCTGAGAAGATGGACATCCACTTATCCTCTATTGTGTTGTTATATCGATATCAGGCAGCGTTAACGAACTGCACAGTCTCTTCGGAAACATCCCCTTGGAAACGTTTCATGAATACATCCCGCTGGGCCAACACCCGCTCGCGATTGCGGTCCTTGACGTGGCCATAGCCGCGCAGACGGCGCGTATCATCCACCGCTTCTACCGCAGCCGCGTAGTTGCCATCGTCCAGACCACCCGCAAACTCCGCCAGCATGGCGCGAAACTCCGCCAGATCCTGACGCTCACGTTTGCGTTCTGCGGTATAGCCAAACACATCTAACGCAGAACCGCGCAAGCCGCGCAGCTTCGCGAGCAGACCGAAGGCTTTCATCATCCAGGGGCCGTAGGCCTGTTTCTGCAGATCACCCGTATCGGGATCACGCTTGGCCAGCAGCGGCGGAGCCATGTTGAAGCGCAACTCAAAATCACCTTCAAACTGCGCTTCAATCTTGCGCTGGAATTCACCGTCGGAATACAGGCGAGCCACTTCATACTCATCTTTAATCGCCATCATCCGGAACAACTGCCTGGCTGCCGCCAGTGTCAGTGAATGGCTATTCTCGGAGTGGGGGTCACGCTTACGCAGTGCCTGTATTTCAGCGCGATACTCGTCGGCCAGTGCCTGTCCCTGGTAGCTGACCAGTCGAGCGGCGCGATCCTCGAGTACTTCATCGAGTGTTTCGGGAAACTTCTCAGGCGCCTCGCTACGCACCAGCTGCAGTACTTTCTGGGGCTGATGGGCACAGCGGCGCCCCACAGGAACGCCTGTTTATTAAATTCAACAGCCACGCCATTGAGTTCAATGGCCTGCTCCAGGGCAGCGGCGGACACGGGCACCAGGCCCTGTTGCCAGGCAAAGCCCAACAGGAACAGATTGCTGGCAATGGAATCGCCCAGTAGCTGAGTCGCAATTTCGGTCGCGTTGATGAAGTGGCAGGCGTTGTCGCCGACTTCCGTTTCGATCTTGTCCTTCATCGAGGCGGTCGGGAACGGCGCATCCGGGTTTAACACAAAGGCAGAAGTGGCCACTTCCTTGTCGTTGACCACAGCTCGTGTACGCCCATGAGCAACCTTGCCCATGGCCTCGTAAGTAGAGGTCACGACCATATCGCAGCCTACCAGCAGGTCGGCCTCACCCGCGGGAATGCGCACCGCCTTGATCTCATCCTGGTGGTTGCTCACCCGCACATGGCTGACGACGGCGCCAAATTTCTGGGCGAGACCAGTCTGGTTCATGGTGGCACAACCCTTGCCCTCGATGTGTGCGGCCATGGCCATCAGCGCGGTAATTGTCAGCACACCAGTGCCGCCCACACCTGTCACGACCGTATTCCAGGGGCGCTCCAGTGCAGGCAGCTGGGGCTCGGGCAGGGGATCAAAGAGAACGTCAGTGCCGCTCAGGTCACCCGCCGACTTCTTCAGCTTGCCGCCCACCACGGTAACAAAACTCGGGCAGAAACCGTTGGCACAGCTGTAGTCTTTATTACAGGCGCTCTGGTCAATCTCTCGTTTGCGGCCCAGTGCTGTTTCCTTGGGCATAACAGACAGACAGTTGGATTTAATGCTGCAGTCACCGCAGCCCTCGCACACCTCGTCATTGATAAAGAGCCGCACGTTGGGGTCATCCATGATGCCCTTCTTGCGACGGCGGCGCTTCTCCGCCGCGCAGGTCTGCTGGTAGACAATCACCGAGGTGCCTTTGAATTCGCGCAGCTCTTTCTGCAGCGCGTCCATTTCATCGCGGTGATGCAGACTGAAGCCCGGCACATCGCGGAACTGGCCGCGCCACTGTTCTGGTGCGTCGCTCACCAGCGTAATGCGGCGCACGCCTTCGCCGCGCAATTGCAGTATCAGGTCACCCACACTCAGGGGGCCATCAATGGGCTGCCCACCGGTCATAGCCACTGCATCGTTGTACAGAATTTTGTAGGTAATGTTCACACCGGCGGATACCGCAGCGCGAATAGCGAGAATGCCCGAATGGAAGTAAGTGCCGTCGCCGAGGTTCTGGAACACGTGTTCAGTATCGGTAAACGGCGCCTGGCCAATCCATGTCGCACCCTCGCCGCCCATTTGCGTGAACGTGTGCGTTTCGCGGTCAGGCATCCAGGTGGCCATATAGTGACAACCAATGCCACCCAGAGCGTGGCTGCCTTCAGGCACTTTGGTTGAGGTGTTGTGCGGACAGCCGCTACAGAAGTGCGGTACGCGCTCAATGGTGTCGCGCGGTGTGGCCAGCGAGGCTTCTTTTTCCTCGATCCAGCGGATGCGCTGTTCCATGCTCTCGGAGTTGTAGAATTTGCGCACACGGCCGGCAATCGCCAGGGCTACTGTCGCCGGGGTAAGCTCACCCAGGTTTGGCAGCAGATCGCGGCCGTCTTCGTCGAATTCGCCAATCACGCGGGGGCGGGAGCCCACAGGGTAATTGTAGAGTTGGCCCGTTAACTGGTCTTCGATGATCGAGCGCTTTTCCTCGACCACAAGTATTTCTTCAAGGCCTTCGGCGAACTCATGGGTACCCTGCGGCTCGAGCGGCCAGGGCATGCCCACTTTGTAAACACGCAGGCCGATTTCCGCAGCCACGGCCTCGGTAATGCCCATATCCTCAAGCGCCTGCATAACATCCAGGTAGGCCTTACCGCTGGTGATAATGCCCAACCTGGCGTTGGGGCTATCGACCACAATCCGGTCGATACTGTTGGCACGGGCAAACGCGCGCGCCGCGTAAATCTTGTATTTGTTGAGCCGCAGTTCCTGGTCGAGGGGCTTGTCCGGCCAGCGGCCGTGGACACCGTCTTCCGGCAGGTCAAAGTCCTCCGGCACGACAATCTGAATACGCCCGGGATCGACATCGGCGGAAATCGCCGAATCCATGTTTTCGGTAATGGCCTTGAGTGCCACCCAGCAACCCGAGTAGCGCGACAGTTCCCAACCCATAACGCCAAGATCGAGCACTTCCTGCACATTGGCAGGTGCCAGTACAGGCACAGAAGCGCCCATAAACATGTGCTCAGACTGGTGAGGCAAGGTTGAGGACTTACAGGCGTGGTCATCACCGGCAACGGCCAGTACACCGCCATAGCGCGAGGTGCCAAAGGCATTGGCGTGCTTGATCACGTCCATGGACCGGTCGACGCCAGGGCCTTTGCCATACCACATGCCAAACACGCCATCGTACTTGGCGCCCTGAAAAAGGTTGGTCTGCTGGCTACCCCACACGGCGGTAGCGGCGAGGTCTTCGTTAATACCTGCCTGGAAGTGAATATTGTGCTCGGCAAGGAACGGCCGTGCCTTCCACATCGCCTGGTCGACGTTACCCAGCGGGGAACCCCGGTAGCCCGAGATGAATGCCGCTGTGTTCAACCCGCGCGCCACATCCCGCTGGTGCTGCAGCATCGGCAGGCGCACTAACGCCTCAATGCCTGTCATATAAGCACGCGTTGCATCCAGTGCATATTTGTCGTCCAGAGAGACTTTACGGAACTGAGCGGATCCCATTGCTATCACCATGCCGGCCATGCTTATTAGTGCCGATATTCTGAGCGATTCCAGCGGGAATTATTATTTGATTTACGCACGTTTTAAGACAAAATATGCATAAATTATCTATTTGAAAATACATAAGAGAATAATATGACCGAATCACTGGCCAAACAGGACGTAGAAATCCTGAAAATACTCCAGCGGGACGCCACGACAAGCACCGCCGCCATCGCCGAGCGCATCAACCTGTCTCAATCACCCTGCTGGCGCCGCATCAATCGCCTTGAGGAAGACGGCCTGATCAAGCGACGCGTGGCCCTGCTCGACCGGGCCGCCCTGGGAATGGACGTGGTAGTATTCGCCACCATTAACCTCACCTCTACCGGGCGCCAGAACCTGATCGAGTTCGAACAGGCCATTGTGGGCCACCCGGAAGTCACCGAGTGTTACACCATGACCGGGATATGGGACTATATGCTGAAGATCGTCACTCGCGACATTCGCCATTACGAGGAATTCGTGCGTAACACACTCACCGCCAGCCCCTCCATACGCGAGCTGCACTCGCATATGGCGGTTACCGAAATCAAGAACACCACCGAACTACCACTGGATACCCAACTGTAAATGGTCACCCTGCAAACGAAGCTGCCCAAGGTCGGCACCACCATTTTTACCCGCATGTCGGCCATGGCCGCAGAGCACAATGCCATCAATCTCTCCCAGGGCTTCCCGGACTTCGAGGCTCCGCTGGGGCTGCGCGAGGCGCTCGCCAGGGCCACCATGGAGGGCCACAACCAGTACGCACCCATGGCCGGCCTGCCCGCGCTGCGCGAACAACTGGCACATCAGTTGCAACTTACCCGGGGCGTTTCCGTAAACCCCGACACTGAAATTACCGTGGTACCAGGAGCCACCGAGGGCATTTACTGCGCCGTGATGGCCTGCGTGAAACCCGGCGATGAAGTAATTGTGCTCGACCCCTGCTACGACAGCTACGAACCTTCTATCGAACTGGCCGGAGGCGTGGCTATCCACGTGCCGCTGGGCAACGATGGTTTCTCGCCAGACTGGCAGAAAATTCGCGACGCCGTTACCCCGCGCACCCGCATGATCATGGTCAACACACCGCACAATCCAACGGGCAGCACATTTACCCCTGCAGACATGGACGAGTTGCAGGCGCTGGCGGAGGAGCATGACCTGCTGGTCAGTAGCGACGAAGTCTACGAGCACCTGATTTACGATGGCAGGCAGCACTGCTCCGTTTTGCAATGGGAAGGCCTGCGCCAACGCAGCTTCGCCCACTATTCCTTTGGCAAGACATTCAGCGTCACGGGCTGGAAGACCGGCTATTGCGTGGCGCCGCCTGCACTCACCGCAGAGATGCGCAAAGTGCATCAATTCGTGGCGTTCGTGGCGGTAACCCCCGTCCAACAGGCCATCGCAGACTTCCTCGCGGCGGAACCAGGCTACCCGCAGACCCTCGCCAGCTTCTACCAGGCGAAACGCGATCTGTTCTACAATGCCCTGGCAGATTCGCGCTTCAAGATCACCCCCAGCGGAGGCACCTATTTCCAGCTGCTGGACTACAGCGCCATTACTGATACGCCGGATTATGAGTTGTGCGAACAGTGGACGCGCGACGTAGGTGTCGCCTCCATCCCCATATCCATTTTTTCCGAGCAGCCGCAGGCGCAACACTATCTGCGATTCTGCTTTGCCAAGTCCGACGAGGTACTGCTGCAGGCAGCGGAGATTCTATGCAAGATTTAAACGTCACTCTGGTTCAGCGGCCACTGGCCTGGGAGTCACCCGAAGACAATCGCCGGCAAATCGCCAAGTCGATCGCCGAACATGCCGCCCAGTCAGACCTGATCGTACTGCCAGAAATGTTCACCACCGGTTTTTCAATGAATGCCCTGGCCAATGCCGAGGCACCCGGCGGCGCCACCGAACAATGGATGCAGGCGCTGGCCCAACAATACGATTGCGCCATTACCGGCAGCGTCGCGATTGCGCCGGTTACCGAGGCGGAACAGACAACGGTCTACAACCGCATGCTGTTCGTCACACCAGATAACTGCCATCACTACGACAAGCGCCACCTATTCCGCATGGCGGGAGAGCACAAACGCTATGGCGAGGGCAAGGAACGCGTTGTGGTCGCCTGGCGCGGATGGCGCATTCTCCTCCAGGTGTGTTACGACCTGCGCTTCCCGGTGTTCGCCCGCAATCAGGGGGACTACGACATGGCACTGTTTGTCGCCAATTGGCCGGACACTCGCGCCCTGCACTGGCGATCACTGCTGGTTGGCCGCGCCATTGAAAACCAGGCCTGTGTGGTCGGGGTCAATCGTATTGGCAACGACGCCAATAATCTGAGCTACAGTGGAGACAGTCTCGCCGTGAAAGCAGACGGCACACTCGCTATCGATATGGCGGGTGCCGAAGACGTTCGCACCGCCACATTCTCAGGCGAGGAACTGGCTGAGTACCGCAAGCGTTTTCCCTTTGCCGCGGATGCAGATGAGTTTAAGCTGATGTAAGTGAACGGAATTCAACCGGGGGAGTCGAATGAATATCGACAACGAAGGCACGGAGCAACCCATGCAAGCGGACCAGGAGGATCGTCCCTACGACGAATTCGAATCATCCAGCAGTGGACCACCCCTACTCTCCATTGTTATCGGCATTATCCTGATAGCGCTGATTGGCGCCTGGTTTATGCTGGGTTCGGAAGAGCCCCCCGCGCCCGAGCCGACAGTCACAGAGATTACGCCGGCAGCTCCCCCGGAACCGCTGCCCGAACCGGAACCGGTTGTCACACCCGCACCGGATATCCCCGAGCCAGATCCGGTTGAGGCTTTACCTGAGCCGAACACACCGCCCCCACCACCCCGCTTGCGCTGGAAGACAGCGATCCTGTCGTGCGCGACACCAGCGCCCCGATGGTCGCCGGCAGTGTGCTCGAGGCGGGCCTGGAGAACGACCAGCTACTGAATCGCATGGCAGGGCTTATCGATGCCACCAGCCAGGGCCGCGTCTTCTATGAGGTCTTTAAACTGGCGCCACCAGCGACACAATTTGCCGTCATTGAGAAGGGCGATATCGCCTATATCGATCCCGCCAGTTACGATCGCTACGATGCCTACACCCAGGCGATTACAGGCCTGGACGCAGACATGCTGGCGGCAACCTTCCACACCTTCAGACCGCTGCTGGAGGAGGCCTATGCGTCACTGGGTTACAAGGAAGAACAACTGGATAATTCGCTGATCAGAGCACTGGACACTGTCATTGCAGCCCCTGTGCCTTCCGAGCCGGCCGCATTGGAGAAAGATATAACTACCTGGCACTACGTCGACCCGGAGCTGGAAAATCTGAGCCCGCTGGCCAAACAGCTCATTCGCATGGGGCCTGACAATCAGCGCAAGCTACAGGCCCACGCCACTGCCATTCGGGCTGCGCTCTTAAAGGCGCCTGCGCAGTAGGTGGGCCAGCCGAGATACCCACGCAAGCAGGCTGCTTGCGCGGGTACTGTGCTGGCAAGCTTACTCTGCGTACTCCACTTCCAGCGTCGCCATGACACGTCGGTTTTCAGCGCGACCCTCACGGGTGGCGTTGTCCGCCACAGGCTGACTCTCGCCATAACCCTTCGCTTCCACACGCCGTGGTGCTATGCCGTGCTCATTAACCAGCAGGTCAGCCACAGCCTGGGCGCGGCGTTGTGACAGGCTCTGGTTATAGCTCTCGGGGCCACTGCTGTCGGTGTGCCCTTCAATGTCCACATGGACGTCCTCAAAACGCTTGAGGAAGTCGGCGAGTTCGCTCACATCATTGAAGTACTTTTCCTCTACCGTGGACGAATCGAAGCCAAAGTTGACCATCATCTTGATCGAAGCGACCTGGGTGACCGGCAGCGGACAGCCTACGGAATCGACCCGTGTGCCGGCAGGTGTACCCGGGCACTGGTCCATATCATCGGCCACGCCGTCACCGTCTTCATCACTGAACGTGTATGCGTCGGCGTCGCTGGCACCTGCGCCCGAAGTGCCGTCTACATCACCGAGATAGTAGTTGAGACCAACGCTTAGCAGCGTGTCCTTGTAATGTTCGTCCAGGCTGTAGAGCATCCGCGCCTCTCCAGACAGACCCAGACGCTGAGTAATCATCCAGCGAGCACCAAGACCACCATTCAAGGTGGTCTCCACCGTATCGGCATCGCCATAATCAATGTCGATCTCGCCAGCACCAAACGCCAGATAGGGGCGAATGCGTCCCGCATCACCGATATAGCTGCCACCGTAATACTTCATTCCGAGCTGCCAGGTGACAATATCGGCGCGGCCCATGCCATCTTCGGTGCGGGTATCGTCATCGGCATACAACACCTCAGCCGCCCACTTGTCATTAAATGCCCACTCCAGCCCCGCCCAGGGCGTCTCGGTGTCATTCAGTTCACGCGAGCCATCGTTTTTCCACAGGCCCATACCTAAATTAAGGGTCAGGGGAATCTCGGCATGGGCGGCGGGCGTAACGACAGCCAGGCTTGTGGCCGCCAGTACGGCCGAACGGAGAAAAGTTTTTTTCATGGGTATACCGCTCTCTAAGGTTTGGTTACATGACTCCAAAGAGTAGCACTCGATTGTGACAGCGCCAGCCAAAGACACGGGTATTCGTTCGCTAAAACCCCAGCGTCTGTTTCACAAACGGTATGGACAACGCCCGTTGATAGGCCAGCGACGCTCGATCGAGTTTATCCAGACAATCGAGCAACCCATCCAGGCTGCGTGGAGCACGCTTTACAAGGTAGGCGGCAACCTCCGGGGGCAGTTGCAGGCCGCGAAGCGCCGCGCGGAATTCGAGTATCAGGCACTTGCGTTCGTCGTCGCTGGCGGGCAGGTGATGCACCACTCCCCATGCAAGGCGGGAGCGAAGATCTGCCAGATCAACTTCAAGTGCTCGCGGTGAAGCAGCCGCGGCGAGCAACAGACGGCAGCCTGTTTCGCGGGCAGTGTTGTACAAATTGAACAACGCCATTTCCCAGGCGTCGTTGCCGACCACAGCATCCAGATCATCCAGGCACAGCAACGCCATATGCTCTGCGCCCGCCAACACATCCTGCGGGGCGTAGCCAGCCAGTTCGGCCAGGGGCAAATACAGCGCTCCACCGCCGGCCAGGTGACAGGCCGCCTGCAGCAGATGTGACTTGCCGCTGCCCGAGCCGCCGTGAAGATAAATGACCGGCTCGCCCTCGGCGGCAACCTGCTGACGCAGGCTACCGAGCAATACAGCGCCCCCGTCCCCCGCCAGATAGTTTTCAAATGTGGCGTCGTCTCGCAGGAAGACTGGCAGCGCCAGCTGAGCTTCACTCGCCATGGTACAACTCACTTGCTCGATAATGCGCCACCGCATGGCGCACAAAAACCATAATGACAGCGGCTACCGGTAGCGCCAGTACAACGCCGACAAAGCCGGCCAATTGGCCGCCCGCCATCAGCGCGAAAATCACTGCCACGGGATGCAGGCCTATGCGGTCACCGACCAGCACGGGCGTAAGAATCATCGACTCCAGGGCCTGGCCAATGCCGAACACAATGGCCACCCAGATCAGGGCTGTCCACTCACCAAACTGCGCATAAGCTGCGATAAAGGAAGCCAGAATGCCCACCAGGAAGCCCAGATAAGGCACGATACTGGCGAGGCCAGCAATCAACCCGAGCAACAGCGCCAGCTCCACACCAACCAGCCACAGCCCGATACTGTAGATAACACCCAGTGCACACATCACCAGGAACTGTCCGCGGAGAAAAGCGCCAACCACTTCATCTGCCTCTCCGACCATGTATCCAACCCGGTCCTGCCAGGCCACCGGCAGCAGATTTAAGGCCTTGGCCACTAACAGATCCCAGTCACGCATCAGGTAGAAGGCAACCACAGGGACCAGGGCAAGATTGGCGAGCCCCAATAACAGGTTGGCACCCGAGCCGGTGATCTGTCTGAGCATACTGGCAGTGAATTTACCCACCGACTGCCAGTTGTTGGCCACCTGCTCCGACCAATCCATTTGCGGCAAGCTGGAGCCGGGTAGATCAAGACGGTCCTGCAGCCACGGAATGGCCACCTGGGTCACCCAATAGTAGATATCCGGCACCCGTGACACCAACGCATCCAACTGATGCAGCAACCTCGGCACGGCGAACAGCACAGCGGCAAGAAACAGCAAGGTGAAGAGTAGGAATACCACCAGTACACCGCCGGTGCGGCTGAGACCACGACGCTCCCAGGCATCCACCAGTGGATCACCGAGGTAGGCGATCAACGCTCCCAGTACAAACGGGCTGAGAATAGGCTCCAACAGATAGAGCAATACGGCGGCGACTACGAAAGTAGCCAGCAGCAACGGCCAGCGTTTCACAACCGCTTGCTCTGGGGGCGTTAGTTCTGCCATAGGTACTCCAGTGCGCCGACGCTACCACCCTGGGCCACCAGGTGTTCATTCAATTCAATCAGCTTGGCAAGGTCGTCGGCCTCCGCCAGCGACACCAGCGCTAGTTCCACTCGATCGCCGGCGATTCGGCGCACATTGGCATGATCAACGAGCTCCAGATTTTCCAACCAGGCCACCAGTTCCGCGTAAGCAGAAAACTCATTGATGCCAGACACGTTCAGCATCACCAGCGCATCATCGCCGGCACTGGTCACAACCGCGTATCGCCTGGCCATGCTCTCTGCGGCCAGCCCCACCCCCTGGCGGGAGAAACTGGCAGATTCCGGGGCAGATGCGTGGCGATCGAGGCGATTGCGACCATCGAGATAACTCCAGTCTCCCAGCCATTCGCCTGTCGACATGGCCACCACACGCCCAAACAGCACGTCTTCCGCGCCATAGCGCTGGGACGCCGCCTGCAGTGCTCCACCGTCGAGGTTCCACACATCATCCACGCTAACAGCTGTCGCATCGGTAAGGTCGTACAGTGGCAATTGTGCGGGAATACCGCGCTGATCAAACTCCGCCATTAATTGGCGGGCCAGATCCGGCGTGGTATCCATGCTCACAAACTGCCGGTCGCCATTCTGCTCAGCCACCAGCCATGCGATTACCCGCGGCCGATTGGCCGTCCACAGGGGTAGCCCGGCCTGCTTGACCAAGCGCTGCACATATCCGGACTCAAACTGAAAACGCGCCACCAGCCCGCCCTCACCTTCGGCAAAGGCATATTGCTGAACATGGTCTCGCGCGCCGGCCATCGCCTTCTGAACCGAAGGATCATTGAGTGCGCCTTCACTGCCTGAGACCTTGATAACCACCTGGCCAAGGGCATCGCGCGAGGCCGCTGCCAGCGCCTGGGAGCTCTGGTCGGTCACCGGCACGGAGGCGGAGTATAGATTGCGAACCACATCGGCAGATGCGGCTACGGCCAGCAACATCAGGCTGGCCCCTAACAGACGGGCGATTATTCCGAGCACTGGCATGCTCCCGTGATGGATCAGGCCGTCATTGTAGCAGCCCCCGCCACGCTTACAATTTGCAGGTGCGCCGCGGGAGCTGGCGAGCTAAAATAGCCGCCCATTTCGCAACCATTCTGGACGCAACAGCCCATGACTGACAGCAGCAGCCCTTCTTCACTCAGCTACAAGGACGCAGGGGTCAACATCGATGCCGGTAATGCCCTGGTGGAACGCATCAAAGGTGTCTCCAAGCGCACTGCACGCCCCGAGGTCATGGGAGGTCTGGGCGGCTTTGGCGCGCTCTGCGAAATCCCCGAGGGTTACAAGCAGCCTGTACTGGTCTCCGGTACCGACGGTGTAGGCACCAAACTGCGCCTGGCAATGGATCTCGGCATCCATAATACGATCGGCATTGATCTGGTGGCGATGTGCGTCAACGACCTCGTGGTCGCCGGTGCCGAACCCCTGTTTTTCCTCGACTATTACGCCACTGGCGCACTCAATGTGGATACCGCCGCGGCCGTGGTTGAAGGCATTGGCAAGGGCTGTGAGTTGTCTGGCGCAGCGCTGGTCGGTGGCGAAACCGCCGAAATGCCCGGCATGTACGAGGGTGAAGACTATGACCTCGCCGGTTTTTGCGTCGGCGTGGTCGAGAAATCCGAGATTATCGACGGCAGCAAGGTGGCCGAGGGCGATGTGCTGATCGGCATTGGCTCCAGCGGCGCGCACTCCAACGGTTACTCACTCATCCGCAAGATCATTGAAGTCAGCGGTGCCGATCTCAGCCAATCCATGGGCGACACCACCCTGGGCGAGGCATTGCTCGCCCCTACCACCATTTATGTGAAAGCCCTGCTTGCGCTGTTCAAGCAGGTGGAGGTCAAGGCCCTGTCTCACATTACCGGTGGCGGGCTGCTGGAAAACCTGCCCCGGGTGCTGCCCGACAACACCAACGCCGAGATAGACACTGAGAGCTGGGAGTGGCCCGAAGTGTTCCAGTGGCTGCAGGCCCAGGGCAATGTGGAAACCCGCGAAATGTACCGCACATTCAACTGTGGCGTGGGCATGGTCGTTTGCGTCAGCGCTGCCGATGAGGCCGCCACCCTGGCCTCTCTCGAGGCCTCAGGGCACACCGCATGGCGTATCGGCAGCATCGCCGCAGGAAACCACGAGGTTGTGCTGTCATCGTGAGCGAAAAAGCCCGCATTGCGATCCTGATTTCGGGTCGCGGCTCCAATATGCAAGCCTTCATCGACGCCTGTGCCAAGGGCGACCTCCAGGCCGATATCTGCCTGGTCTTGAGCAATAACCCTGATGCGGCCGGTCTCGGGCGGGCGGCCGAGGCCGGCATCACCACGGTATGCGTCAATCATCGGGATTATGATTCCCGCGAAACCTTCGACGCGGCCCTCGTCCATGCACTGGCACCTTATGAGCCCGATCTGGTCATTCTGGCCGGGTTTATGCGTATTCTTACGCCGGTATTTATCGAACCTTTTGCCGGAAAATTATTGAACATTCATCCATCACTGCTGCCCAAGTATCCGGGTCTGCACACCCACCAGCGTGCCCTGGATGCCGGCGACACCGAAGCGGGCGTCACGGTACACTACGTGACGCCGGAACTGGATGGCGGCCCGCCCATTATCCAGGCCCGGGTTCCGGTAGAAGCGGGAGATACCGCCGAGACACTGGCACAACGGGTGATTGTGCAGGAACACATGATATACCCCATCGCCGCCCGCTGGCAGCTTGAGGGGCGACTGCAACTGACGGCGACCGGCGCCCGCCTTGATGGCGAGACCGTTCCCGCAACAGGTATCGATTATGCTGAAGGTACTCGCTAAAACGTTTTTCTCTCTCCCGGCCTTCACGCTGGGCGTCGCGCTTGCTACGGGCTCTCCAGTGGCCTATGCCGCTGAAACCACCCTGCAACCCTACACTGCCCAATATCGAACCACCGCTCGCGGCATTGGCCTGAACCTCACCCGCAAACTGCAGGCGAACAAGGATGGCAGCTACACTCTGACCAATGGTGGCAAGATCATGGTGGTCGGCTTCCAGGAGATCAGTGTCTTCAATACCGACGAAGAAAAAGTCCTGCCTAAATCCTATGTCTATCAGGGGTCGGGGTTGATCAATCGGCGTCGCGAAGTGCACTTTACGCCAGGCTCCGACGTTATCCGCAGCCTGTACAAGGACCAATGGTACGACCTGCCCTATACCGAGGGCACGCTGGACCGCATGAGCCAACAGGAACAACTGCGGCTGTTTCTGCTCAATGATCCCACCCCCAAGGAAGACATCACCATCCGCGTGGCCGACGGTAAACGGGTTAAGGACTACACGCTGACCTTCCGCGGCGAGGAAGAGATCGAAACCCCCATGGGCAAGTTCAATACCCTGCACTTCGAGCGTATTCACGACGAACCGGACCGCTCATCGAACACCTGGATTGCCCCCGAGCTGGATTACCTTATGGTAAAAACCGTCCATATTGAAGACGGCAAGCCGGTAGAGATGGTCCTGCTCAACGCTGACATCGGTAAGTAAATGAAGCGCAATCAAAAACGGGGCCATTGGCCCCGTTTTTGATCAAAGACTCGCTATCAGGCTTTGGGCAGCGTCACACCCGTCTGTCCCTGATACTTGCCACCACGGTCCTTGTAGCTCACATCACACACTTCATCTGACTCGAAGAACAGCATTTGTGCGACGCCTTCATTGGCGTAGATTTTCGCCGGCAGGGTGGTGGTATTGGAAAATTCCAGGGTGACATGCCCTTCCCACTCGGGCTCCAGTGGCGTCACATTCACGATAATGCCGCAGCGCGCATAGGTGGATTTACCCAGGCAAATCGTCAGTACGTTCCGCGGAATACGGAAGTACTCGACGGTGCGGGCCAGGGCAAAGGAGTTTGGCGGAATCACGCAGACATCGCTGGTGACATCAACAAAGCTGCCCTCGTCAAACCCCTTCGGATCAACCGTTGCAGAATTGATATTGGTGAACACCTTGAACTCGTTAGAACAACGAACGTCATAGCCGTAGCTGGACGTCCCGTAGGAGATCAGGCGACTGCCGTCCTCACCGGCGCGAACCTGGCCGGACTCAAACGGCTCAATCATGCCCTGTTCTTGCGCCATCCGGCGAATCCATTTATCTGCTTTGATGCTCATCCTGATCGCTCTTGTTAATTAGTCGTCTGAAATCTTGATCTCGGGGAACTGTTTCACCGCGCTGTCGTAACGGTTTGCCAGGCTGGCGGCAATCTTGTCCGCCATCGCCAGGTATAGCCCAGCGACCGCTGAGTCTGGCTCGGCGACAACGGTGGGGTTACCTGCGTCAGTCTGTTCACGAATACTGCGCTGTAGTGGCAGGCTTCCCAGCAAGGGTACGCCGTACTCGGCCGCCATTCTCTGGCCACCCTCTTCGCCAAAAATATGCTCAGCATGGCCACAGTTACTGCACACATGCATCGCCATATTCTCCACGATACCCAGGATCGGGATATCCACCTTGCGGAACATTTCCACACCTTTCTGGGCGTCTAGCAGGGCAATGTCCTGGGGCGTGGTCACGATCACCGCTCCGGCAACCCGGGCCTTCTGCGACAGCGTTAACTGCACATCACCGGTGCCGGGAGGCATATCAATAATCAGGTAGTCCAGCGGCCCCCACAATGTCTGCTCGAGCATTTGCGCCAGGGCGCCACCGGCCATAGGACCGCGCCACACCATGGGCGTTTTGTCCGTCACCAGGTATCCCATGGACATGGTTTTCAGCCCCTGGGCTTTCACCGGCAGCAGGAACTGCCCCCCCTGCTGTTCGGGGCGCACATCGTCTGCCACCCCCAACATCAACTGCTGACTGGGGCCGTAGATATCGGCATCCAACAGGCCGACCTCGGCACCGCGCGCCTTCAGGGCCAATGCCAGATTGACGGCAGTAGTCGATTTGCCAACACCACCCTTGCCGGAGGCGACAGCAATAATATGTTTAACTTCGTTCATGAGTGCCCTTATTTAACCTGCATACCCGGCTGGGCGCCAGCGTGGGGCTCCAACAGGTAGATATCTTCACCGCCCGGCCCTGCCGCCAGCACCATACCTTCAGAAACACCGAAGCGCATTTTGCGCGGCGCGAGATTGGCCACCAGAATCGTCAGCTTGCCTTCCAGATCCTCGGGCTGATACGCCGCCTTGATGCCGGAAAATACCTGCTTGGTACCCAACTCACCCACATCCAGGGTCAGCTGCAACAACTTGTCTGCCCCTTCCACATGATCGGCGGCGACAATTTTTGCCACCCGTAAATCCACCTTGGCGAAATCATCAAACTCTATGATGCCTGGGGCCTGTTCAGCGGGCTTGGCCTTGGCAGCTTTGGCCGGCGCTTTCTCCACCGGAGCCTCCGCAGGCTTGCTGGCCTCTACCATCGCTTCCACGTCCTTGGGATCGACGCGCTGTATCAGGGGTTTGAACTTCGTCAACTCGTGGTCAACCAGCGGCGCCTTCAGTTCAGTCCAGTCCAGCGACACATTAAGGAAGGCTTCTGACTTCTCCGCCATCACGGGCAGCACGGGTTTCAGGTACGTCATCAACACCCGGAACAGATTAATGCCCACGGAACAGGCCGCGTGCACTTCGGCTTCGCGACCCTCCTCTTTCGCCAGTACCCAGGGCTTCTTCTCATCGATGTACTGGTTGGCCTTGTCGGCCAGAGCCACAATTTCACGAATGGCTTTGTTAAATTCGCGGCTCTCATACAATTGGGCAATCTGCTCGCCCGCTGCAATAGCTTCACCTACCAGCTCCGGTTCAGCGCACTCGGGCGCCAGGCGATTGGCAAAACCCTTCTTGAGGAACCCGGCGCAACGACTGGCGATGTTAACCACCTTACCCACCACGTCAGAATTGACGCGCTGCACAAAGTCCTCCAGATTCAGGTCGATATCGTCGACCGAATCACCCAGTTTCGCGGCGAAGTAATAGCGAAGGTACTCTGGCTGCAGGTGTTCAAGGTAGGTACTGGCATTCACAAAGGTGCCGCGACTCTTGGACATCTTGGTGCCATTTACGGTCAGGAAGCCATGAGCGAAGATCGCGGTTGGCGTGCGCAGGCCCGCAGAGTCGAGCATGGCCGGCCAGAACAAGCCGTGAAAATTGATAATGTCCTTACCGATAAAGTGATACAGCTCCGTATCACCACCGGGTTGCCAGTACTCGTCAAACGCGTGCCCGGTGCGCTCACAGTAGTTCTCAAAGCTGGCTATGTAGCCGATCGGGGCATCCAGCCAGACATAAAAATACTTGCCGGGTTCACCCGGGATCTCGAAGCCGAAATAAGGCGCATCGCGACTGATATCCCATTCCTGCAGGCCCGCGTCCGTCCACTCACGTAATTTGTTCGCGACCTGTGGCTGCAGGGTATCGGAGTCCAACCACGCCTTGAGCATGTCTTCAAATTCTGGCAAGCGGAAGAAAAAGTGCGTGGACTCACGATCGACCGGGGTCGCACCGGAAATCGCCGATACGGGGTCGATCAGGTCAGACGGGCTGTAAGTAGCGCCACAGTTCTCGCAGTTGTCGCCGTACTGATCCGGCGTTTTGCAGCGCGGACAGGTGCCTTTAATGAAACGGTCCGCCAGAAACAGTTCCTTTTCAGGGTCAAAGGCCTGCGTGATCTCACGGCTGGCAATGTGGTTGTTAGCTTTCAGGCGCTTGTAGATTTCCTCGCTCCACTTGCGATTTTCCTCGGAATGGGTGGAGTGAAAATTCGCAAAGTCGATTAGGAAGCCTTCGCTGTCTGCCATGTGCAGCTGACGCATATTATCGATGTGCTGCTCAGGGGTAATGCCCAGTTTTTCAGCTGCCAGCATAATCGCCGTGCCGTGGGCGTCATCAGCACACACATAGAGGCAGTTGTGGCCACGCGATTTCTGGAACCGCACCCAGATATCGGTCTGCACCTGCTCCAACATATGCCCCAGGTGCAAGGGGCCGTTAGCGTAGGGCAGTGCACTGGTCACGAGAATTTTGCGCGGGGCGTCAGCAGCCATGGGGTTGGGTGTCCGTATGCTCGAAAAAATGGGGCGCTACTATAGCGGTTTTGCGGTTCCCCGTCATGCTCGCCGCCGTTGCGAAAAAATACTGGACTAATGATCGTTAGTTTGGGTTTACATACTGCCATTGCACCGGTGACGGGTTAGAATGAGTGATTGGACAATGCAGCAAAAAAGTCAGTACTGACTGTTTTGCAATCTTGCGGTAAGATAACCTCATGTTGGCTGATTATTCCATTCTGTTGGTCGGGGCGATCCTGGTGAACAACTTTGTGCTGGTGCAGTTCCTCGGACTGTGTCCGTTCATGGGTGTGTCCAACAAACTGGAAACCGCCATGGGCATGTCTATGGCCACCACCTTCGTGCTGACGCTGGCCTCAGCCCTGTCCAATATCACCTACCATTTTCTTTTGGAGCCGCTGGGGCTCGCCTACCTGAAGACGATCTCCTTCATCCTGGTCATCGCCGTGGTCGTGCAGTTCACTGAAATGGTGGTGCGCAAATCCAGCCCATTGCTGCACCGGGTGCTCGGCGTTTATCTGCCGCTGATCACCACCAACTGCGCCGTACTCGGCGTCGCCCTGCTTAACATTAACCAGGAACATACGTTTACCCAGGCGCTGTTTTACGGTTTCGGCGCCGCGGTCGGGTTTTCGCTGGTGCTCGTATTGTTCGCCGCCATGCGCGAGCGCCTTGCCGTAGCGGATGTGCCCACACCGTTTAAAGGGGCGGCAATCGGCATGATTACGGCTGGACTGATGTCTCTGGCATTCATGGGCTTCGCGGGTCTGGTGTAACTCTACATGTATGAACTGATTGCACAATACCCGCTGTTCGCCGCGCTGTTCGCCCTGGTAGCGCTGGGTGTGGTATTCGGCGCGCTGCTGGGGTTCGCCGCGGTGCGCTTCAAGGCTGAAGGCAACCCTATCGTCGACGAGATCAACGCCATTCTGCCCCAAACCCAATGTGGTCAATGTGGTCACCCTGGGTGTCGGCCCTACGCCGAAGCGATCGCCAACGAAGGCGAAGCAATCAACAAGTGCCCCCCTGGCGGCCAGGCAGGTGTGCAGGCACTTGCCGACCTGCTCGATATGGAAGCACCGGAGCTGGATGCAGAACACGGCGAAGAAACTGAAACCATGGTGGCCTACATTCGCGAGCCCGAATGTATTGGCTGCACCAAGTGCATTCAGGCGTGTCCGGTGGACGCCATCCTCGGCGCAGCAAAACAGATGCACACGGTCATCGCCAGCGAGTGCACGGGCTGTGATCTGTGTGTTGAACCCTGCCCTGTAGATTGCATTGAAATGCGTCCGGCAGAGGCCGCCAGCCTGCAGAACTGGGTATGGGACCTGCCCGACCCAGTGAGCCGCGAGGTGGACATTATTGCCACCGATGCCAAGCCTGAGAGCGAGAGAGCCGCGTGAGAAAGATTTTTGATTTTCACGGCGGCATCCATCCGGCCGAGAACAAGTATCAGTCGGTGCGCACACCTATTGCCCAGGCCGGCATCCCCGCGCAGTTGATTCTGCCGCTGGCGCAACACATTGGTGCACCGGCAATGCCTGTTGTTGAGGTCGGTGAAAAAGTCCTCAAAGGGCAGGTCATCGCCGAGCCAGTGGGTTTTGTCAGTGTTCCTCTGCACGCACCCAGCTCCGGCCTGATCACCGCCATTGAGGATCGGCAAATAGCACACCCCTCTGGCCGCACAGCGCGCTGTATCGTGATTGATACCGACGGTCAGGACGAGTGGATAGCTCACAGCGGTACGGACAACTACCGGGAATTAGACAAGAGCGAATTGATCAATCGCATTCGCAATGCAGGCATCGCCGGCATGGGCGGCGCGGGTTTTCCATCTGCCGTAAAACTCTCCGTACGCCCGGATACCCGCATTGATACGCTGATTATCAATGGCACAGAGTGTGAGCCCTACATCACCGCTGACGATATTCTGATGCGCGAACGGGCGGACAAGATTATTGCCGGTGCGCAGATTCTCAGCCATCTGATCAGCCCCGGTGAAACCCTGATTGGTGTGGAAGACAACAAGCCGGAAGGTATTGCTGCACTCACGGAAGCCGCAGCAGACACCGACATTCAAATCGTCATCTTCCCAACCAAGTACCCCTCCGGCGGTGAGAAGCAGCTTATCGAGATTCTCACCGGCAAGCAGGTTCCCTCCGGTGGCCTGCCGTCTGATGTGGGCATTGTCTGTCAAAACATTGGCACCACGGTGGCGATTCGCGACGCTGTCATCGATGGCAGACCACTGGTATCAAGGGTTACCACGGTCACCGGCGACAGCGTGGCCGAACCGCAGAATTTTGAAACCCTGCTGGGCACCCCCATGGGCTACCTGCTGGAACAGGCAGGCTATGCGCCGGAAAAGAACAACCGATTGATCATGGGCGGCCCGATGATGGGCTTTACCGTGCCCCGGGCAGACGTACCCATCGTCAAAACCACCAACTGTGTACTGGCGCCCACGGAAGCCGAGCTACCCACCCCGCCGCCCGCCCAGGCCTGCATTCGCTGCGGTACCTGTTCCGAAGCATGCCCGGCGAGCCTGCTGCCACAGCAAATGTTCTGGTTCGCCCAGGGCCAGGAATACGAGAAGCTCGAGCAGCACAATCTGTTTGACTGCATCGAGTGCGGCGCCTGTTCCTACGTGTGCCCAAGCCACATCCCCCTGGTGCAGTACTATCGCGCCTCCAAAGCAGAGATACTGCAGCAGCGCAAGGACGCGGAGAAATCCGAGTACTCGCTCAAGCGGTTCGAAGCACGGCAGGAGCGCCTGGCCAGGGAAGAAGCCGAGAAAGAAGCCAAGCGTGCCGCTCGCAAGAAGGCCGCTGAAGCGAAAGCCAAACAAGCCGCAGAACAGGGTGCTACTGAAGAAGATCCTATCCAGGCAGCGATCGAGCGCGCCAAGGCCAAGAAAGCCGCACAGGCCAAAGGGGCTAGCGGCGAGAATGAGCTGGAAAAACTGGAAAAGGCGGTAGTCAACACGCGCAAGCGGCTCGACACAGCCACCGCCAAGCTGGAGACCGCCAAATCGGAAAACCCGGATCTGGTCGACGCACTGCAAACCGGCGTGGACAAAACCAGGGCCAAGCTCGCAGCAGCCGAAAAGGCACTGCAAGATTACCAGCAGGCCAATGCGCTGGAGTCAGCATCAGCCGCGGCAGAGCCAGCCGATGCCGCGCAACTCGCCATCCAGAAAGCGATGGCGGCGCGCGAGGCAGACGCCAGTAAGAGCCCCGAGGAAAAAGCCAGGGACAACCTGACCAAACTGGAATCCCGACTGGCGAAGTCGCAGGCCAAACTAGCCCAGAGCCGCGACGCAGGCAACGAGGAAAAAATCATTGATGCGCTGGTGTCGACGGTTGAACGCCTCACCGGCAAGGTCGAAGAAGCCCGCGCGGAACTTGCCAAACTCGCACCTGCAGCTGAACCCGCAGCAGCGGCAGCTGAACCGCCGAGTGCGGCCGATGCAGCAATTGCCCGCGCCAAGGCAGCCCGGGAGGCTACTGCCGCCATGTCGCCGGCAGAAAAGGCTCGCGACAACCTGCAAAAGCTCGAGGCCCGGCTGCAGAAATCGACAGAGAAGCTCGCCGCCGCACGCGAGGCAGGCGACGATACCGTGGTCGAGGCACTGGAAGCATCCTTGGAAAAAATGAACGCCAAAATTGACGACGCCCGCGCGAAAGTTGCCGAGATGGGAGACGCATAACATGGCACTGATGCGTATCACTTCTCCCCACGCGCATACCGCGCGCTCCACATCCGACCTGATGCAAAACGTGCTGCTGGCTACCGTGCCCGGCGTGCTCGTGCTCACGTACTTTTTCGGTTTCGGCACCCTGCTCAATATTGCCTGGGCCTGCGTGCTGGCAATCGCATTCGAAAGCCTGGCGCTAAAGCTGCGCGGCCGCCCCCTGGCGTTTTATCTCAAGGACTGCAGTGCGCTGGTGACGGCAGTGCTGCTGGGCATTGCCCTGCCGCCCTACTCGCCCTGGTGGCTGATTGCCGTCGGCATGGGCTCGGCTATTCTGCTGGCCAAGCACCTCTACGGCGGCATGGGCTACAACCCCTTCAACCCTGCCATGGTCGGCTACGTGGTATTGCTCATCTCTTTCCCGGTACAGATGACGTCCTGGGCAGCGCCGCGGGGTGCAGGCGAACTCCCCGATCTCATGGCCTCGTTTCAGGCCTTGTTTACCCCGGCCGCATTTGACGCCGTCACCATGGCGACACCGCTGGATGTATTGAAACAGAACAACAGCCTGCTCATGGAAGACCTCTGGCAGGCCAACCCGCAGTTCGGCCGCTGGGGTGGTCTGGGTTGGGAGTGGGTGAACATTGCGTTTCTCGCCGGCGGCCTGTGGCTGATTTATCAGCGCGTATTCACCTGGCACGCCCCGGTGGCCATGTTGGTGGTTCTGGCCTTGATGAGCGCGCTGTTCTACGACGGCGGTTCCAGTGCCAGCGGCGGTTCACCGCTATTCCACCTGCTCTCTGGTGCGACGATGTTCGGCGCGTTTTTCATCGTCACCGATCCCGTCTCATCGGCGGTCTCCAACCGTGGCCGCCTGATCTACGGCGGTATGATCGGCCTGCTGGTGTATCTGATTCGCGTCTGGGGCAACTACCCCGATGCCGTGGCCTTTGCCGTGCTGATCATGAATCTGGCAGCACCCTTTATTGATCAGTACACGCAGCCGCGCACCTATGGACACAACGCACGAGGCACCAAGTAATGCTGGGGCAGTCCATCACTCGCAACTCCTTGCTACTGGCGGCATTCGGCATCGCGGCCGCACTCACCCTGGCGGGCAGCTACCTGGGCACTAAAGATCGTATTGCCGCGGAAATCCGCAAGGCCGAGGAGAAAGCCCTGCTGCAAATTGTGCCGCGAGATCGGCATGACAATTCCATGCTTGACGACACCCTGGCTGTCGGCCCGGAGGTCAGCGAACTGGGGTTGCGCAGCGATAAACAGATCTACCTGGCCCGCCAGCAGGGTCGCACTGTAGCGGCCATTATTCCGGCCACCGCACGCGACGGCTATAGCGGTGATATCGACCTGATTGTCGGCGTCAATGCCGATGGCAGCATTGCCGGCCTGAGGGTGCTGGCACACAAGGAAACACCCGGACTTGGCGACAAGGTCGACCTGAACAAGTCGGATTGGGTGCTGGACTTCGAGAACAAGACCCTGGCGAATACCTGGGCAGTTAAAAAAGATGGGGGCGAATTCGATGCCTTCACCGGAGCGACCATTACACCTCGCGCGGTCGTTAATGCCACACGTCAGGTGCTAGAGTACGCCCAAGCCAATCACGCGCGTCTTTTTGCGGAGGAAAGCTGATGGCTGCAGATGTAAGTTATAAAGACCTGTCGCTAAACGGGCTGTGGAAAAACAACCCTGCCATTGTGCAGCTGCTTGGCCTGTGCCCGTTGCTGGCCGTGACAGGCAGCGTGGTAAACGCCATCGGCCTGGCACTGGCAACCACTCTGGTACTGGTGACCTCCAATACCTGCGTATCACTGATCCGCAACATTGTCTCTGATGCGATTCGCCTGCCCGTCTTTGTCATGATTATTGCCGCAGCGGTGACTTGCACCGAGCTCCTCATGCAAGCCTTCGCTTATGAGCTGTATCAGATACTGGGGATTTTCCTGCCTCTGATCACCACCAACTGTGTCATTCTCGGACGCGCTGACGGCTTTGCCTGTAAGAACAGCCTGCTGCCCTCTATTTATGACGGCCTGATCATGGGTGTCGGCTTTGGCGTGGTGTTGGTATTACTGGGAGCGATGCGCGAGCTGGCAGGCACCGGAGCACTGTTTGCAGATATGGATTTGCTGCTGGGCCCCGCCGCCGTGGACTGGAAAATCGTGGTATTTGAGGACTACGAGTCGTTTCTGCTGGCGATACTGCCGCCCGGGGCATTCATCTTCACGGGGCTCATTATCGCCATGAAGAACATCATCGACGGTCGCATTCAGGCCCGTATCGACGCGGCCCGGGAGAAGCCTGAAAGCGGTTCGCGTCGAGTGCGGGTCACCGGCACCATCAGCTGAGTCGGGGCTCTGTGCTACAGAGCCTCCAGCGTATCCAGAATTTCATCGACAGCGGCGTCGTCCATGCCGCGGTTTTCTTCTTCGCAGCTGTAGGTCACAAATAGCAGCATCCCGCCGAGCGCCACATACCACTCGCGAATGGCGGCCTCTTCTTCCACATAGCTGCTCGTCAATCCCTTGAACGGCCCCAGACTGGCAGATTTCCACACCTGCTGAGGGTCTGATTCCTCGCGCACGATCTGCTCTACGGTAGCGGGGTCAAATGCCCCGGTTTCCTTGTGCAGGGTAGATATTTCAATACATCCAACACCGTCGTGGTCGCCCACCAGAATGCTCTCTTCCTGGGCTTCAGCCCACCACTCCGGCGGCAGCGCTAGGCTCCACCACTCTGTCTCGAGTATGTTTATCGACAATTCACCATCTCCTGGACATTAACAGGGCGTCCTCGCGCCCTTCGGCTGTCTTGTAATAATCACGGCGCCGGCCGTCCAACTGGAAGCCGCGTTTCTCGTAAAGGCCTCTGGCCGCCACATTGCTCTCACGCACTTCCAACATGCATCGCACGGCGCCCAATGCCTGCATTTGCTGGAGTGCCGTATCGAGCAGCAACCGCCCGTATCCCATTCCCTGAGCCTCGGGAAGCACGGCCACATTGTCCACGCTTGCCTCGTCGAGTACCAGCACGTAAATCAGGAACCCCCAGACATCGCCTGACTGCTCAAGCACCAGGGCATGACAATGCGATTCGTGATTAAAGTAGCGCGACAGAGAGTCGGGTTGCCAGGGCTGATCAGACACCAGGGCATCGATGCCAGCCGCTACCGCAACATCGGCGTCAGCGCCAGGCCGCACCATGTCAGGCAGTGACTATCGGCTGTAAGTCAGCCCAGACCTGGCGTTTGCAGGCGGGTGTATCCAGCATCTCCCGGGTACTGAGGGTAGCGACACTCGCAACGCCCTGAAGCATATCGGCGCTGACCCAGTGCGCCGCCGGCGCACCGAGAGAGACCAGGGCGCGGCACCTGGCCTCACCCAGGTGACGCTGCAGGTATGCCGTCAGGCTGGCGCGAGCCGCATCCTCCCCCTGGTCCAGCTGGGGGTTACTGTGCATTGGCCAATCGAACTGCGCCACCCGGGGCTTGGCCTGCTGAGCCCCTACCGCGCGAGCCATGGCGTGCACCAACTGCACCTGCTCTCTGGCCAGGGGCATCCCCTGAAGCACTTCCAGCCAGGCAACATCGCCACAAATGATGACACCCAGACTGAATTTCACACCGGGTGAAGCGTGCCTGGCAGGCGCCGCCGGCGCGGCGGCCTGTTCAGTTGCTACGGCACTGCCGCGGGAGCCGACATCCACCTCGAGAGTGGGCATTGGCGGCACTTCCGCACGCATGTCTGGCCGCCCATGTGCCGGTGCGGACTGCGGCGCAGGTGCCATAGTTGCTATCACCGCCAGGCGCTGCGTCGGCGCCGCCCCGGGCAGCTGCCTGCGGGACACATAGGCATCAATGCCCATGGCCTGCAGATAGTGCGAGCGGCGAATGGTGTCAGCGGCGGTGGATAGCGGGGAGTTCACGGCGTTATCCTATCACGCCCAACGCCAGCCGTGCTGGCGGAAAAAGCGAATCCCGGCACTGGCAAACATTTTCACGTGGGCGAAGCCCTTGCTGCCCGCATATCCGCCGTGGTGAACAATCCGCATGGCAGGCAGGTACAACACACGACCCAGCGTGGCCATGCGCAACGACAGGTCAAAATCCTCGAAATAGAGGAAGTAACGCTCGTCGAAATCACCCGCAGCCGCTAACTGCTCGCCGCGCGCGAGCATAAAGCAGCCACTGGCAAGGGGTACCTCAACCTCGCGGTCGCCCCGGCACACATCCGACATTTCGTAATCAGCCATCCGCTCGGGGCACCAACGCCTTCCCAGCCCGGGCGTAAAAGCCCGGAGCGCCAGCACCAGTACCGACGGATATCGCTTGCACAGATACTCGCGCTCGCCATTGCTTCCCGTGGCGTCTGGGCTGAGCAGCACCACCTCGGGCTCGTCGCGCAACCGGGCGAGGCCAACTCGCAACGCCGCCGGGCCAATTTCCACGTCGGGGTTGAGGATCAGGTGATAGTCACCCCGGACACGGCCCAGGGCAGCGTTATGCCCGGCACTGAAGCCGCAGTTAGCTGCCAGGGGGAGGTAGTGAAGCTGACAGGGGCCATCGGCGCAGGCCGTTTCGAATTCAGCCAAAAGGGCGCTCAGTTGGGCCCGGTACACACTGCTTGAGGCGTTGTCCACTACAGTCACCGCCACTGTCGAGACCAGCTCCGCGGCACGGGCGTTCTCCGCTGCCTGGGCCAGGCTGGCGAGCGTTTTGCGCAAATAGTCCAGAGAACTGTGGTAAGTGACAATCGACACGGTCAAATTCATCGGCGCATGGTAGCAGTTACTGCCGATCAGGACAGATTTGTGGGCTATTTAGTGCCAAAAACAGCGTTTCATAACTTTTTACACTATTTTTCTTTTCTTCCCATTCCACAGGGCTATTATCGTGCTAATTGGGGGTGGCTAAGACTTTGTGTTAAAAATCACAAAACACGGCTATCACCATGTTTTTATGGGGTTTTTACAAAACCCCATGTTAAGCTGTGAAAAGTGTTAGCGGAACGTTGACACACTGGTGCATATCACCAGAATCAGTAGATGCCGGATCACAATATTAAGACTCGCAGGATGTGAGCTACAGGGGAACAAGATGATTACTCGATTCGCCTCTCTCAGCAGCCGACTGGCTGCTACTTTAATCGCGCTATTTGCCATTACCGCCTGTGGCGGTGGCGGCGGCGGTGGAGGCGGCGGCTTCCTCGGTGACTCCGGGGGCAGCAGCGATACCTACTTTATTCAGGTCGTACTGAAGGATTCAGACGGCAACGAGACCAGCACGGTAAGCACCAACTCTCCAGGGACTCTTCAAGTTCTTGTTACGCAAAATGGCCCCAATGGAAATCCAATCGCTGATGTGATCGTTACAGCATCAACCAGCAGCGGTCTCCTATTTCCGTCTAGTGGATCTAAATTGACCAACGCGGATGGCGTGGTTACCTTTCGAATCGAGTCCGGCCCGACAGATCGCGGGGCAGGTACGATCGATATTTCTGTTGATGACCCAAGCGGAACTACAGTTACGGCTAGCGTCAACTTCCAATTGGGCATCGACGGTCTCCGTCTTGGCCATCTGATAGATGGTGTCTTCTTTGAGAGTGAAATTGGAATTGAACCGGGCGGCGCAATTCCGGCTCAAGGCACGGCCATTCTTTCGTTGGCGATCGTTGATGAAAATGATCAACCTGTGGGTGGTGCCGAAAGCGTAAGCATTACTAGCTCATGCATTGCCACCGGAGCGTCGGTGCTCTCAGCTGAGAACCCTGTGCCCGTCGTGGATGGAATCGTACAAGTCGATTACACCGTGGTCAGTTGCGCTGGTGTCGATCAATTGACAGCAGAGCTTGTCGGTGATGGTCTCCAAGCGTTTGGCATCGTCGAGATTGCCGCCCCATCCGCTGACGCCCTTACATTCATCAGCGCGGACCCCACTCTCATAGTTTTGAAGGGCACCGGTGGCGGCCCGGATAGAAAAGAACAGTCTAAAGTTACTTTTGAAGCCTTGGACTCACTAGGTAACCCACAGGCAGGGGTAGAAGTAACCTTCTCTCTAAGCACTGATGTAGGTGGGGTCACAATCGCCCCTTCTTCAGCCTTCACTGACGAAGCTGGACTAGTGTCTACAAATGTAAACTCTGGTGATGTTGCTACTGTAGTGCGGGTCATTGCAACTATGGACACTGGAGATGGATCAGGCGAAATCTCGGCCATTTCAGATGTGCTTACTATCAGCACAGGCCTACCAGACCAAAACTCCATCTCGCTATCGGTAAGCGAGACGTTTGTCGTAGAAGAAGGCATGACCAAAGACGGAGTTCCGAGGTGCCTAACTGTGAGGATGGCCGACAAATTTAACAACCCAGTGCCAAACGGCACTGCTGCTGTCTTTACCACTGAATACGGTTCTATTGACCCATCCTGTGAAACTGGCAGATCAAATGGTGACCGAGCCGGTCTGGCTGGATGTGAAGCGCCAGTACCAGGCAGGTGCAGCGTTGGCTGGATATCGCAAGCACCTCGCCAACCTACCTTGGAGGAAAACCAGGCACTTGTAGTGAGACACGATCAACCATATCCATCAGGTTACAATTGCCCTAGTCACAACGGAACCTCAGGGCCATGCCCCGATGATTTAGGAATGATTCGCGGAGGTCGTTCAACTATCTTAGTTACAGCCATTGGTGAAGAGTCTTTCATCGATAGAAATGGCAATGGCGTATTTGATCAAGAAGAGGCAGATGACGGACTCTGGGCAAACCTAACCGAAGCTTTTCTGGACCACAATGAAGATGGAAACGGGAAATTGGGTAGAAATCGCTATGACCCAGCGACGATTGACTGCCTCGATAGTCCAAACTCCCTGACATGCAAGGCGGGTTCTGAAGAAATCTTCGTGGATTTCAATTCGAATGGCCGCTTCGATGCGAACGGCGATGACCCAGCCAATGGCTACCCTGATGAGGGCTTAACAGCCGTTTACAACGGATTGCTATGCCCACAAGAAGGGGATGGAGTCTGGTGCAGTCGGGAACTTCTTAATGTTCGTGCAAGCTTGGTCCTTGTTTTATCTACAGACCCCAACTGGACTATGGCCTTGTATGACCAAGACGGAAATCTTGCTTCGATGACAACCGAGGGGAACCAATATGTTGCGTACGTATCTGATTTGTTTAACAACAAACCAACCGGCGGCTCCACTGTGACCGTGGAAGGTACCGGCCCCTGTACTGCAACATTGTTAGGAAATGAGAGCGTGCCTAATACCACATCATATGGCGCCTTCCCGATACGATTCAGTCAAGGAGGTGAAGTAGAATACGATGGGTGTACCGAGTCTGCGCCCTCGGGATCTGAACTTGAGGGAGAAATCAAAATTACACTCGACCCCTTCGAAAGCGAGGGAGGTCCATATACCCAGACTTGGGCATGCAGCGCAACCCCCGTCAATGTTGGCCCTACACCATGCCCCGATGAAGGTGGCGGTGACGGCGGTGACGGCGGTGGCGATGACGGCCTCTCCAACGGCGGCTAATTAACAGCACTCAATAAAAGCCGCGGCACCAGCCGCGGCTTTTTTTTGCCTGTAGAAATGGCGAATATGTGCTTTATTTATAGTCGCCCCAACATAAAGGATTGCGCGACTTGAGCATAAGAAGGGTACATACCACCATCCGGATGACGGTGGTCACCGTTTTCGTATTAGCCACCGTGTTCACAGCTGCCTTGGCTATCGGCCTGCAGTATTATTTCAGCCACGCGATGGCCCGCAATGCGGCCGCTGACCTCTATAAAAGTACCGCCGAGAGTGTGGCCGCAGAACTGCAGGGAATCGGCATGGTAAATACCAATGTCATCGACCTGCTGGCAGAAAATCAGGACCTGGCCGAGCGCGACCGAGAAGCAGCCACACTCAAGATTTTCGCCCAGGTGCTGGAACTCAATCCCATGATTTACGGTGCCTACGTGGGCCACCGGGATGGGCACTTCTTCCAGGTGGTGAACCTGCAGGTCAGTGAAACCGCGCGCGCCAAACTACTCGCAGTGCCGTCCGACCGCTGGGTGGTGATACGGGTCGACAAAACCCCGACAGGCGCCGTGCGCACCTACGATTATCTCGATGCCAATCACCAGATCCGAACCAGCCGCAGTGAACCTAGCGACTACAATGTTGTGTCGCGCCCCTGGTATCAGGCGGCTTTCGCTAGTGGCGAAGTAGAGACCTCTGCTCCCTATCTGTTCGCGCATCTTGGTGCGCCCGGGCGCAGCATCTCCCGCCGCATTGTCGGCTCGGATGCGGTTGTGGGCATGGATATGACCATGGCCACCACATCGGAGTTTCTGGCCACGCGCAATGTCGCGGGCGACAGTTCAATCTACCTCTATAAAGCAGACGGGACGATTATCGCCTCCAGCGTTACTCACGCCGATGACGCTGCCCAGCTGCCGCTACCGGAGGTGCAGCTAACCCCGAGTGATCGCTCCTTCCTCACCCGCCTACCCACGCTGAAAGTCTCTAACGAAACCAACTGGCCACCGTTTGACTACAGCCAGGAAGGCGAGCCAAGGGGCTACTCCGTAGACACGATCAACCTCCTGGCGGAAATGCTCAACCTGAACATCGAGTACGTGGACGGCATGACCTGGAACGAATTGGTGGCAGCCTTCCAGGCCGGCGATATCGATTTGCTCCAATCCGTCATTCTCACTGACAGCAACAGTAACTGGGGCTTGCCCGGTGAACCTTACGTGCAAATTCCCTACGCCTTGCTGACCAGGGAGGGTGAGCCCAACCTGAGCCGTCTGGCGTTTGTGGGCGAGCGAAAACTGGCGATACCAGAGGGCTGGTCCGTTATCGATGTGGTGCGCAAAAACTTCCCCGAAATTAGCATTGTCGAGGTCGGCAGTACGCTGGACGCCGTGCACAAGGTGGCTAGCGGCGAGGTGTACGCGGCCTTGGACAGCGAGGTCATTCTCCGCTACATCACGCGCCACTATTTCATCCCCGGCCTGCAATACCATAAAGATATCGACCTGGGCGCAGGTCAAATCCCGGATAAGCTCCACATACTGACGAGCGCGGACGAACCCAGATTACGCGAACTTCTGGACCGGGCCATTCTTGCTATCGACGAACAACACCAGGCGCGGCTCGCTGCCAGCTGGCTGAACTTCGATTCCCAACTCGATGAGACGACCTCAGAGACGCTCCCGGGCCAGTTGATGGTTGATATAGCCAATACGCCAGCGATGCAGGATCAATTGCATGAGACAACCCTGTCAGAGCGGGATCATATTGTGTTCGGCATGCCGATATCCTCGGCCAACAGCAGCATGATGCTGGGGATTGTCACGCCGCTGGATACGGTCATGGCACCGTACCTGGAAAAAGTCCGGCTATCGATTCTCGTCACTTGCGGGTTGCTGTTGCTAATCCTGCCGCTTTCCTGGTTATTTGCCAACCCTATCGTCAACCCCGTTCGCCAACTGGCTCGAGAGAACGACAAGGTGCGCCGCCGGGAGTATGACAGCGTGGCCCCCGTGACCTCGCGGGTGAAGGAGCTCGATGAGCTGAGTGAATCCATGGTCAGCATGGTGACCTCCATCCGCGCCCACGAAGAGGCCCAGCGCGAGCTCATGGATGCCTTTATCCGCCTGATCGCCGAAGCCATTGACCAGAAGTCGCCCTACACCGCCAGCCATTGCGAGCGCGTCCCTGAACTGGCACTCATGCTCGCCAGGCATGCCTCCGACAGCGATTCGGGTCCATTCCAACATTTCAGCCTGACTACGGACGACGAGTGGCGTGAGTATCGTATCGCCGCCTGGCTGCACGACTGCGGCAAGATCACCACACCCGAGCATATCGTGGACAAGGGCAGCAAACTCGAAACCATTTATAACCGGATTCACGAAGTGAGAATGCGGTTCGAGGTATTGTGGCGCGACGCTGAAATACACTACTGGGAACAGCGTACAGCCAACCCGGAACAGGAGAGCGCGTACGCGGCCGAGCTCCAGGCAATGCAGCGGCAGCTGCAGGAAGACTATACCTTTGTCGCGCAATGCAACGTGGGGGGTGAATTCCTCGATGAAGAGTCCCAGGAGCGATTACGGACCATTGCCGGCCGCAATTGGACCCGCTATTTTGATGATCGGATAGGACTGTCACCTGTGGAAGAGCTGAGACTGCAGGGTGAAGGAGTACCCACTCCGGCTGAGGAGCCGCTGTTAAGTGACAAGCCTGAGCATATTATCGAACGCACCCGCTCCACCGACTATGACCACAGCCTTGGCATCAACATGGATATCCCGGTGCACCTGTACAACCAGGGCGAAATCTACAATCTCTCGATATCAAGGGGGACGCTGACGGCTGAAGACAGGTTCAAGATCAATGAACACATGATCAGCACGATTAAAATGCTGGAGAGCCTGCCGTTCCCGCCAGAGCTCAGCAAAGTGCCCCGCTATGCATCGACGCACCACGAGACCATGCGCGGCTCTGGCTATCCGCGCAAGCTGCCTGGAGAAGAACTTTCCATCCCCGAGCGTATCCTCGCGGTAGCCGATGTCTTCGAGGCACTGACGGCTGCAGATCGACCTTATAAGAAAGCCAAGCCTGTTTCCGTGGCTATCGATATTCTGCACAAGATGGTGGAAGATCAGCACATTGATCGTGACTGTTTCGAGCTATTCATCCGTGAAGGCGTGCACATGGAATATGCCGAGACCTATCTGGCCCCGGAACAGATCGATGAGGTGGATGTTGCGAAATACCTGAGCTAGCTGCTCTGCTGCTCACATTCCTTGGAACCCCGTGACCGCCAGCCATACAGCGTATTATCCGACGTGTCATAGGTCATTCCGGGACAACGGGCATCCATAACGCCGTCGCGATCCAGATCATATGGCGAGTAGTGAACCACACCGTGGGTGGAACAGCCGGCCAAGGCGGCCGCAACTACGATAAATACTAAAGAGCGCATCCATTTTTCTCCTTTATTCTTCCTGCTCACAGACTAGTCCAAAGAAGTCATTTGGGCCAACTTCCCGCCAAGGCCAAGTCACCTACCTGGCTATGCTGAGCCCCAGGTCTTGTGTGAACAAGGTAACAGTTTCGGTATTCCAATGCTTTTCAATAGCTTAATTGCGATTTGTCACTGCTACCCCACGAAAAGTTTATAAAAACTCGGGCATACATTTTGAGTGACGCTCCCGACCGCAGCGATCAAATGAATTACGTGATCTTTGGCAACAGCGAGGCCGATCCGATTACCGATCTCAGCGCCAATGCGACGCTGAACTGGGAGAGTGGCAGATCCGATGAGAGTGTCGGCAATGGTTTCAAGTATTCGGTAGCTGACGCCTATATCTGCACCTACGTTGAGGCGGAGCCAGAGCCCCGGTGGATACCGAAGGAATACGCGGAGAAGCTGTTGCCGGTGAAGGCGGTGCTCGCGATGATGCAGCCAGTGCAGAGCCCGCGAAGCCCATCCCCGCCCTGCCTGGCTTTGGTCTGGCCATCATAGCGGGCCTGATACTGCTACTGGGTGGACGCGCTACTCGTCGTTAGATCTAGAACGCTCTACTAGAAACGCCGCGATCTCAAGTCGCGGCGTTTTTTATGGATAGTTGCCGGGGACAGAATTTCCAAGACACTATGTATGCCTATTGTTTAAACCCTGTTGAGACTGCTCTGCGTCAGTCAAACAAACCACGCAAACCTTGATACACCTTCTCCTTTAATTCGTCGGAGGCGGCTTGTTCCGCGGCGTCACCGGCAGATTGACCCATGCGCCCGAGGACATCGGAAACGGCTTCTCCCTGTTCATCCTCATTGTCACTAATGTCACCGCTGGCAGGAGCGGTGCCCGGAGCATTATCTCCCATCAACCCGCCCATCAAACCTTTCAAGCCACCCATTGACGTAGCTTGGAAAGGTTCAAATTTTGTGAGATCCTGCGGACCCGGCTGCACGTTATCTAAAGTCTGGACCATCTCGATCCTATCACCAGAGGCACCATCGGCCGGCTCCATAACCATGTCCACCCGGTAGGGGATCTTGTTCTTGTCAGAATAGAGGTTCCCTCTGCCGATGAGAGGTTTGCCCTCCATATCGGCCTCGAAGCTGAACGCATAATGAGTAGTCTTAACTCCTGCGATGGTTTTGCTTCCCATTTTTTTCAGCGAACTGCTCTTTAAACCGCCATCCGTTTCGTCAAGGGAGCCAGGCACTACGGTATCTACCTTGCTGACAAAACCGGCTACATCCGAGTACACCACTCCTTCATCGTGCAGTATCAACATGCGCATCTTCATGTCGCCAGCACCATCCATGGAAATAATGGCTTCGCTGTACTCCTTACGGGGCTCATAGGACAGCGCAAAAACCATTTCTAAGGGTGCTTGGCCCTCCATAGTGACGGTTTGGGTGCGCGTGGCCGAAAAAGGAACTTCAGCCAAGAACTCTTTGAACTGTACGTTCGGTGGCTGGTTGTTGCTGGCGGACACCTGAGGTGACACGAACAGAGACACAAAACATAGAAGGCTCATCAACTTCAATACGGAACGAGCCCGGCGGGCGGCTATTTCAATGATCATCGTTAATCCACTGTAGTTATTATTACTCTTTCGCACGGACTGAAACGTATGAGCTTGAAGCCACGCGCGACTCTAAAACATCAGTTTCTTGCAGGTCAGATTTGCGACTGCAAGCTAGCCTATAGCTTGGCACATGCAAGCATTCGATGACAGTGGGGTTTACAAGCAAACCGGATTTTTAGTGAATAGTAGCGATATAGTTCTACTGACAGACAAACTCAAAGACCCAGTTCGCTTCGATAAGGCTCAAGCAGTTTAAAATTGTGCGCGTTGGCAGGGCTACCATCCCCGCCATGAATAGATGCGGTAAATAGCTGGTTCTTCACCCAACTGTATTCAGCCCAGTTACCTCCCCGGTAACGACGATGTTCATCTCAGCATTAGCGGCTTCCAAAACACTGGAAAAACCGGAGCTTATGGCGGAAAAAGCCGAGGAAGTCGATTGCGGTTCTGCCCCTAGCTTTTCTTCCGCCTGCACCACAGATTCTTCAAGGCGTTTGCGAACTTTCTCAGCCTTTCGCTGAACCTCCAACTGGTATTCAAGCTGCTCCCTAGTGACCCTGCCATTGGCAGGCGGATCGAAAGTGGACTGTTCTGCCTTTTCTATAATTGTCGCCTGGTGCTGTATTTGTCCCATGGCACCACCGTGATAGCCACCATTACCGCCTGTGCCTCTGACCTCGGCCCCGCCAGCGAGATGTGTATCGTGAGCAGATGTACCCAAAATGCCGCCAACTAAGGCGTGTAACACCACTACCGTGACCAGTGAAACAGCAAAGTGTGCAGCGCGTTTGCGGTCGGGTACCCCGAGCGCCAAGGGCATAAGCCGGTAGAGATAGACCAACGTGACTAAGGCAGCGGCTAGCGCGATCAGGAGGCCGATTAAAGGCACAATAAGGCTGAGCAGACTTCCCAAGTAAGCCGGTATCATGGCAAGGGAGAAAGCGGCGAAGCTATTGCTGAAGTTGGAGTTGCCACCCATTACACCACCGATGGCAGAGAACAGGAAAGCGGCCACCACCAAACTGATGGCAGTGCCACACAGGGACATCATCAGCGTGCTGAAAAAACCCGAATAGGCGCCGGACAGGCTGCCAAATACCGTCGACAACAATGCGTAAACGATGATTACAGGGGCAGTGAATTCCTGGGCAGTGACAAGCCAGCTAGAGCCTCCCTTAAAATATTTGTGCCAACCGACAATCGGATTGGCTAGACCATGTCTTGTCAGATCGATAATTTTATTTGTATCAAAGTCCATGTGTATTCCTAGATTACTCTTATTATTTTGGGCTACGCCTAATCGGGCCTGCCCCAGATTTCGCCATCACTTGCTAAAGCTTTTCCCCCTCTTCAGCAACATTCATACGAGATGAACAAACAGTACACGATCGGGGGCTGTTTCGACTAGTGGCCCAGAGATTAACCGTAGTCTGTCCCCTTTCCCGGGCTAACTCATCCCTAACCTCACCCGTGAGAACAGGTTATCGCCTGGGCAATCTATTCTTCTATTATCTGCTCGCATAAAAAAATCCCGCTACTCAGTCGAGTAACGGGATTTTGAGTTAGAAGCCTGGCGATGACCTACTCTCACATGGGGAAGCCCCACACTACCATCGGCGATGCAACGTTTCACTTCTGAGTTCGGGATGGGGTCAGGTGGTTCCATTGCTCTATTGTCGCCAGGCAAACTGGCTTGCTGTCGTTGGTCTCACGCGCACTTTGCGCTGCCTCGTCTCAACAAATAGGGTGGTAAATCAAACTGTCTGTTCTTCGTGTTTCTCAACACTGGACTTGTCACAACATCCAACTGTCTTCTTTTGTCTCACCTGGTGGTGAGCAAATAACTTGGATTATATGGTCAAGCCTCACGGGCAATTAGTACTGGTTAGCTCAACGCCTCACAACGCTTCCACACCCAGCCTATCAACCTTGTAGTCTTCAAGGGCCCTTCAGGGGAATTAAATTCCCAGGGAGAACTTATCTTGGGAGGGGCTTCCCGCTTAGATGCTTTCAGCGGTTATCCTGTCCGAACATAGCTACCGGGCAATGCGTCTGGCGACACAACCCGAACACCAGAGGTTCGTCCACTCCGGTCCTCTCGTACTAGGAGCAGCTTCCCTCAATTCTCCAACGCCCACGGCAGATAGGGACCGAACTGTCTCACGACGTTCTAAACCCAGCTCGCGTACCACTTTAAATGGCGAACAGCCATACCCTTGGGACCGGCTTCAGCCCCAGGATGTGATGAGCCGACATCGAGGTGCCAAACACCGCCGTCGATGTGAACTCTTGGGCGGTATCAGCCTGTTATCCCCGGAGTACCTTTTATCCGTTGAGCGACGGCCCTTCCATACAGAACCGCCGGATCACTAAGACCTACTTTCGTACCTGTTCGTCTTGTCAGACTCACAGTCAAGCGCGCTTGTGCCTTTACACTAACCTCATGATTTCCGACCATGATTAGCGCACCTTCGTGCTCCTCCGTTACACTTTGGGAGGAGACCGCCCCAGTCAAACTACCCACCACACACTGTCCTCGATCCGGATTACGGACCTAAGTTAGAACCTCAACATTACCAGGCTGGTATTTCAAGGTTGGCTCCACGATGGCTGGCGCCACCGCTTCAAAGCCTCCCAGCTATCCTACACAAGTAAGGTCAAAGTCCAGTGTGAAGCTGTAGTAAAGGTTCACGGGGTCTTTCCGTCTAGCCGCGGGTACACTGCATCTTAACAGCGATTTCAATTTCACTGAGTCTCGGGTGGAGACAGTGTGGCCATCGTTACGCCATTCGTGCAGGTCGGAACTTACCCGACAAGGAATTTCGCTACCTTAGGACCGTTATAGTTACGGCCGCCGTTTACCGGGGCTTCGATCAAGAGCTTCTCCGAAGATAACCCCATCAATTAACCTTCCGGCACCGGGCAGGCGTCACACCCTATACGTCCACTTACGTGTTTGCAGAGTGCTATGTTTTTAATAAACAGTCGCAGCCACCTGGTCACTTCGACCAGCCTCAGCTTAGGGAGCAAGTCCCATCACCAAAGCCGGCGTACCTTCTCCCGAAGTTACGGTACCATTTTGCCTAGTTCCTTCACCCGAGTTCTCTCAAGCGCCTTGGTATTCTCTACCTGATCACCTGTGTCGGTTTACAGTACGGTTCCTCATTATCTGAAGCTTAGAAGCTTTTCTTGGAAGCATGGCATCAACCACTTCACTCGCGGATTTCTCCTTGAGCTCGTCATCAGCTCTCGGCCTTAGCAACCCGGATTTACCTAAGTCACCAGCCTACAACCTTAAACAGGGACAACCAACGCCCTGATGGCCTAGCCTTCTCCGTCCCTCCATCGCAATAATAAGAAGTGCAGGAATATTAACCTGCTTCCCATCGACTACGCATTTCTGCCTCGCCTTAGGGGCCGACTCACCCTGCGCCGATTAGCGTTGCGCAGGAAACCTTGATCTTCCGGCGGGGAGGTTTTTCACCCCCCTTATCGTTACTCATGTCAGCATTCGCACTTCTGATACCTCCAGCAAACCTCCCGGTTCACCTTCAACGGCTTACAGAACGCTCCTCTACCATGCATGCAAGCATGCATCCGCAGCTTCGGTTACCAATTTAGCCCCGTTACATCTTCCGCGCAGGCCGACTCGACTAGTGAGCTATTACGCTTTCTTTAAAGGATGGCTGCTTCTAAGCCAACCTCCTAGCTGTCTAAGCCTTCCCACATCGTTTCCCACTTAATTGGTATTTGGGACCTTAGCTGGCGGTCTGGGTTGTTGCCCTCTCGACGACGGACGTTAGCACCCGCCGTCTGTCTGCCGTGATTGTACTCCTGGGTATTCGGAGTTTGCATGGGGTTGGTAAGTCGGGATGACCCCCTAGCCCAAACAGTGCTCTACCCCCCAGGGTAAGACACGACGCTCTACCTAAATAGATTTCGAGGAGAACCAGCTATCTCCGGGCTTGATTAGCCTTTCACTCCGATCCACAAGTCATCCCCTAACTTTTCAACGTTAGTGGGTTCGGTCCTCCAGTCAGTGTTACCTAACCTTCAACCTGCCCATGGATAGATCGCCCGGTTTCGGGTCTATTGCCTGCAACTAAACGCCCTATTAAGACTCGGTTTCCCTACGCCTCCCCTAAACGGTTAAGCTTGCTACAGACAATAAGTCGCTGACCCATTATACAAAAGGTACGCAGTCACCCCGAAGGGCTCCCACTGCTTGTACGTACACGGTTTCAGGTTCTATTTCACTCCCCTCTCCGGGGTTCTTTTCGCCTTTCCCTCACGGTACTGGTTCACTATCGGTCAGTTGGTAGTATTTAGCCTTGGAGGATGGTCCCCCCATCTTCAGTCAAGATATCACGTGTCCCGACCTACTTATCGCAAGCTTAGTACCACAAGAATGTTTTCGTGTACGGGGCTATCACCCTCTATCGCCGCACTTTCCAGAGCGTTCCACTAACATTCAAGCTATCACTTGCAGGCTGATCCCCGGTCGCTCGCCGCTACTGGGGGAATCTCAATTGATTTCTGTTCCTAAGGGTACTTAGATGTTTCAGTTCCCCTCGTTCGCCTCTTACACCTATGTATTCAGTGCAAGATACCTGGCTTATACCAGGTGGGTTTCCCCATTCGGACATCACCGGATCAAAGGTTGGTTGCCACCTCCCCGATGCTTTTCGCAGGCTCCTACGTCCTTCATCGCCTCCAACTGCCAAGGCATCCACCGTATACGCTTAGTCACTTGACCATATAACCGAAGTTATCTGTTTAGACCCGAAGGCCTTATCAAGAAGACTGTACCCAACCCCCTTAAGCATAGGTTGGATACTTAGTAGACATACATCGATCAAAATGTATGTCCGCCGGATGTTGTGACGCTTAAGTCACAGTGTTGTATTACAACTCGTTGATGGCGGGGAATTGAAACCCGCCATCAGAACAATTTTATCTATGAACCGCATATCCCACCGATACAATCTGGTGCTATATGTCAGTCCAAAGACTCAGCTTGATTTACCTTGTTAAAGAACTTTCCGGTTGTTGAAACCAGAACACAGCGCACAACCATGCGCTCTGTTCTAACTTCAATTGATGCGAAAGACAGAATTGGTAGGCCTGGGCAGATTTGAACTGCCGACCTCACCCTTATCAGGGGTGCGCTCTAACCAACTGAGCTACAGGCCTATGGTTTCCCAATACTGGTGGAGCTATGCGGGATCGAACCGCAGACCTCTTGAATGCAAATCAAGCGCTCTCCCAGCTGAGCTATAGCCCCATAACTACGCATCAACCGAATAAGACAAAGACAAATGTGTGAGCACTTGAAGAAATAGTGCCACTATCGTTTAAGGAGGTGATCCAGCCCCAGGTTCCCCTAGGGCTACCTTGTTACGACTTCACCCCAGTCATGAATCACTCCGTGGTGATCGCCCTCCCGAAGGTTAGGCTAACCACTTCTGGAGCAACCCACTCCCATGGTGTGACGGGCGGTGTGTACAAGGCCCGGGAACGTATTCACCGTGACATTCTGATTCACGATTACTAGCGATTCCGACTTCATGGAGTCGAGTTGCAGACTCCAATCCGGACTACGAAACGTTTTGTGGGATTCGCTCACTCTCGCGAGGTTGCAGCCCTCTGTGCGTTCCATTGTAGCACGTGTGTAGCCCAGGACGTAAGGGCCATGATGACTTGACGTCGTCCCCACCTTCCTCCGGTTTGTCACCGGCAGTCTCCCTAGAGTTCCCACCATTATGTGCTGGCAACTAAGGACAAGGGTTGCGCTCGTTACGGGACTTAACCCAACATCTCACGACACGAGCTGACGACAGCCATGCAGCACCTGTCTCAGAGTTCCCGAAGGCACCAATCTATCTCTAGAAAGTTCTCTGGATGTCAAGTCCTGGTAAGGTTCTTCGCGTTGCATCGAATTAAACCACATGCTCCACCGCTTGTGCGGGCCCCCGTCAATTCATTTGAGTTTTAACCTTGCGGCCGTACTCGCCAGGCGGTCTACTTAGTGCGTTAGCTGCGCCACTAAGAAATCAAGTTTCCCAACGGCTAGTAGACATCGTTTACGGCGTGGACTACCAGGGTATCTAATCCTGTTTGCTCCCCACGCTTTCGCACCTCAGCGTCAGTATCAAGCCAGGGGGCCGCCTTCGCCACTGGTATTCCTCCACATATCTACGCATTTCACCGCTACACGTGGAATTCTACCCCCCTCTCTCGTACTCTAGTCGCCCAGTATCGGATGCAGTTCCCAGGTTAAGCCCGGGGCTTTCACATCCGACTGAGGCAACCGCCTACGCGCGCTTTACGCCCAGTAATTCCGATTAACGCTCGCACCCTCCGTATTACCGCGGCTGCTGGCACGGAGTTAGCCGGTGCTTCTTCTAAAGGTAACGTCAGGGCTTGCCGCTATTAACGACAAGCTTTTCCTCCCAATTGAAAGTGCTTTACAACCCTAAGGCCTTCTTCACACACGCGGCATGGCTGCATCAGGGTTTCCCCCATTGTGCAATATTCCCCACTGCTGCCTCCCGTAGGAGTCTGGACCGTGTCTCAGTTCCAGTGTGGCTGATCATCCTCTCAGACCAGCTAAAGATCGTCGCCTTGGTGAGCCTTTACCTCACCAACTAGCTAATCTTACGCAGGCTCATCCAATAGCACGAGGCCCGAAGGTCCCCCGCTTTCCCCCGTAGGGCGTATGCGGTATTAGCAGCCGTTTCCGACTGTTGTCCCCCACTACTGGGTAGATTCCTACGCGTTACTCACCCGTCCGCCGCTGTACTCACACCGAAGTGCTTTCTCGCTCGACTTGCATGTGTTAGGCCTGCCGCCAGCGTTCAATCTGAGCCATGATCAAACTCTTCAGTTTAAATCTTTTACCTCTACACCTTACCGGCTGTAAGAGGGATTGTTTGCGCGATTACCTCGCGATAACAATCAAATCTCGGCTCAGACACAATTCGAAATCAATGTTCCATAAAACTTATGAATCAATGGTCACTTGTTGTGTCTGAATAGTCGTGTACAACTATCCCAACAAGTGCCCACACATCTGTCTTCGTCTTCTTGTTAAGCAACTCTCAAATCGCCAGGATTTGAGATCTCGTCGAGGGGTCACCCCCAACCGAGGAGTGCGCATTATACGGATCGTTTTGCCCCCTGCAAGGCCTTTTTCAAATTAATTTCTGCAAATTTTCGAGGCTTCAAAAATTGGCTGAAATTTGGCCTTCAGGAGGGGCTGATTCGCCGGGCGTCATCCCTCGAGAGCGGCGCATTATACAGAGGCACTTTGCCGGGGCAAGCGCTTTTTCAAACTTTTTTAGCAGGCAGCCAAACTCGCGCCCGCCAACCCAATAACAGGGCAAAAACCAGGCAGTAAACCAATGCCTCGGTGACATCAGAACGGACCTGCCAGAACAGATGAATACATCCGAGCACCGCCGCCGGGTATACCAACTTATGCAACTTGCGCCAGGAGCGCCCCAGACGCCGCTGCCACCCCTGGGTAGACGTCACCGCAAGCGGCAGCATCAACAGCCAGGCAAGAAACCCAACCGTAATATACGGTCGCTCCAGCAGCTCCTCTGCAAGAATGGCTGGCGTCCACCCCAGGTAAAAGTTGGCGAAGGTCAGGAAGTGGAGAGAGGCATAAAAAAATGTGTACAACCCCAACATCCTGCGCAACCGGATCGGCCAGGGTTTACCCAACCATTGCCGCAGCACCGTCACGAATAGCGTCAGTGCCAATAGGCGCAAAGCCCACACGCCCGTGGAGGCAAGAATGGCCTCAGCAGGGTCAGGCCCCAACCCGCCGGCGAAGGCTTGATATGCCAGCCATGCGAAGGGCGCCAAACACACAACAAACACCATTGGTTTGACCCACAAGGGCAGTCTATTAGCGCCCACCGCCAGCTCCATCAAATAAAGTTGCCATAACTGTAAGAACACGGGCCCCGCTATAGGTTCCCCCACTGGCCAATCCACGCCGTTTGGTGCGCTATGGCGCGTAAGAAATAACCAATAAACAACGAAGTCCACCATGAGTGTCAAGCACATCTTAGCGTTGAGCAACGCTATCGCTCTGCAATGCACCGCCATGCTCAGCCACGCAGGAAATTCCGCCAACGCTATCATTACGATGGCGCCGGCACCCCCACCACCGCCGCCCGCGGAACCCCACCCGAAGCGGCCGCACCCGTCGCAGGCGCTATGGAGCCAGCAGCCCCCATTCCCGTCATGGACAGCGTGTTGTTCATAGTCCTCGGGCTCGTACTGGTCGTTATCGCAATGCGGTTCGTGCAAAAGAGCAAGGGTGCACAAAAGCTGCTGAGTATTGCCGTGCTCGGCACCGGCCTGCTGGTCGGCGGCCTTGGGGCTGAGCGAACGATTGCGCTCATCGACTATGAAGACGTCTTTATCGCGCCCGACTGTGATGGCACAGACATCAACGCCCCCGATCTGATCAGCAATTTCTACCAGATCACAAACGATTGCAGCACCCCCAGGAAATTACTGCCATCGAGATTGAGGATTTCACCAGTCCCTGCGTCGATCTCGAAGTCACTGACGAGGGCACATGTATGGTAGGCACCCAACGGGCGCCTGACGAAATGTGTACGCACGACGCCTACAGTTATTCCGACAACAATAGCTGCCCTCAGTAAAGGAGAATAATCATGAAACGCGTTCTTCTGACGGCGATCCCGGCCCTGGCCACGCGACTAGTCAGTACACTCGCTCACGCGAGCGCTCCTGTGGGCACCGCGGTTAGCACCGTCACCGTTGCCCCGGCGCCAACCCCGGAACCACCACCCACGGCGCCGCCGGTAGCTGCACCAAATGCAGGTGCCATAGAACCAGCACTGCCTGTTCCGGTGATGGACGACCTGCTATTGATCGTAGTGGGGTTGATGCTCATGGCCGTCGCCTTCCGTTCTCTGCGCTACAGCAAAGACGCTCAGAAGTTACTGAGCATCGCTGCCCTCGGTGGCAGCCTGACCCTGGTCGGCGTGGGCGCCGATCGCTCCATAGCTAACGGGATCATGGACAACCCGATCGCACCGACTTGTGAAGGCGTTGATATCACTGTCTCCGATGCGACGACTGCCAATTCAGTTACCAACAATTGCGAAAGCGATCAGGAGGTCCTGAACATAGAAAGCGAAACCGTGAACTTCGAGGAGTGCACAGAGCTGCAGGTCCGGCCGGAGAATGAGGGGACATGTGAAGCAGGCCTCACACTCGCCCCGGGCGAGATTTGTGAGACCGATATCTTCACCCCAGAGGACTCAGGTGTCTGTATTTAGTAGTATTTCTTGAGATCCATCCCTGTATAGAGATGGGCCACCTGCTCCCCATAACCGTTAAACATGGTTGTGGGGATGCGGTTGGGGCTAAATAAGCTCGAGGGCAGCCTCCGCTCGTACTTCTGACTCCACCTGGGGTGATCTACTTCCGGGTTTACGTTCGAATAGAAACCGTACTCACGCGCATTCTGGTCCTGCCAGGACGTCGCGGGCTGCTTGTCTGTCAGATGAATCCGCACCACCGACTTGATACTCTTAAAACCGTACTTCCAGGGCACCACCAGGCGAATGGGGCGCCGTTCTGGTTGGGTAAGGTCTTGCCATACATGCCAACCGCCATGAGGGTCAGCGGGTTCATTGCCTCGTCCAGGCGCAACCCCTCACGATACGGCCAGTCAATGGTACTGCCGAAAGAACGGGTGCCACGCATTTCCTTGGGGCGATACAGGGTTTCAAAGGCCACGTACTTGGCCTTGCTGGTGGGCTCAAATTCTCTGAGCAGTGAAGCCAGGGGGAAACCTACCCAGGGAATCACCATGGACCAGGCCTCGACACAACGGAGCCGATAAATCCGCTCCTCCAGAGGGTAACGCCCCAGAATATCCTCCAGGCTCAACTTGCCAGGTTTTGCTACTTCACCTGTCACCTCCAATGACCAGGGGTCCGTGCTCATCTCATGGGCATAGTCCGCCGGATCGCTCTTGCCGGTACCGAACTCATAGAAGTTGCAGTACTGGCTGGCATCAGTGAAGGGAGTCTGATCTTCGCCTGTGTGAAAGCCGTCGGAGCCCGCTGTTGCGGGGGCAAACTGCAGCGGTTTGCCACCGGTTGCTACAGCAGCTCCGGCGTCAAAAGCGACACCCGCTGCCACACCCCCGAGCAAACCGGCAGCCTTCATCAGCTGCCGACGGCGCATGTAAATGGACTCCGGAGTAATTTCCGAAGACGGAATGTGCGGCACCTTGAATCGCTCTCTCACAAGCATTGCTCCCTACTATCGATAAAACTATGAACCCGCCCAACATTAAAGGTTCCACAACCTCGTTGGATGGCGAGAAGCGCCTACCAGCGAGCGGCAATATTGCCTACATTTTGACCAGCCAGATATTGCAAGACTGACCGCTCAGCGCTGGCCTGATCAATATATAACTAATAATGCGAAAGGAATCACTCATGAAACTCACCTGCCTACATCTCCAATCGGTGACAACAGGCCTGCTCTTACTAGCGTCCAGCAGCTCCTTCGCGGGCGTGTCCAATCCTGTGATCACTCTGACGCCACAGGCAGACCCACCGGCTCCACCGCCCGAAGCTGCAGCGCCCGTCGCCGATGCTGTCGCCCCGCCGCCCCCGTACCGGTAATGTCAGATCTGTTAATGGTAGTGCTGGGTATCACCCTCGTCACGATTGCCGTGCGGGTGCTACGCAAGTCCAACATCGCCGACAAGCTGCTTGGGGTAGCAGTACTGTGCACTGGGGTTGCAATCGGTGGATTTGGCGCCCGTCACGCAGAGGCGTTAATTGAAAAGTATCTGACGGAGGACCCAAATTGTGGTTCGGTCACATAAATTCAATACAACCCCTACGATCCGACCATGCCGCCGATCAAGAACACCTGTGACGAGACTTATGAGGTGACAGAGAAGGACGAGGTGGTCCCAAGGTTCTGCGATTCGATCGTAGAGGGCACCTGTCCCGCCGGCACCGCTCTATAGACGGCTCAGACCTGTATTCCAGACTATATCGAGGAAGACGTCTGTGAGGTGTAACGACCTATCTGTGTAGCACATCGCCGGGCACCCCCGGCGATTCATTTTTTCTTGAGCAACAACATGACCGGACCTGACAGGGCATAACCCAGGAAGCCCAGCAGCAAAATCAGCGGCGGGTCCAGCGTGACCAGACCGAACACCAACACCACAGCGATCATCACTACAAAGGGCACCCGACCGTGCAGATCAATGTCTTTGAAGCTGTAGTAAGGGAAGTTGGCCATCATCAGTAACCCGATGACGGCGGTGAGTACCGCCAGTACGACTTTGAGTTCCAGCGAGAGCGCCATTCCGGTCAGCCCCAGGTCATTGCACACCCAGACGGCACTGACAACGATGCACGCCGCGGAGGGACTGGCCAGGCCAGTGAAGAAATTCTTGTCTGCAGTGTCTACCTGGGTATTGAACCGCGCGAGGCGCAATGCCGCGCAGGCAACGTATATAAACGCGGCACTCCAGCCAAATTTGCCCAAGTCACCAAGCGCAAAACTGAACATCACCAGTGCCGGCGCCACACCAAAGGACACCATGTCCGCGAGGCTGTCATACTCGGCACCAAACTTGCTCTGGGTATTGGTCAAACGCGCAATCCGGCCGTCCAGGCCATCGAGTACCAGTGCCGCGAGGATGGCAATGGGCGCACTCTCGAAATCGCCGCGCATAGCGGCGATCACGGCATAGAAACCCGCAAAGAGAGCCCCGGTGGTAAACAGGTTGGGCAGCAGGTAGATCCCCTGGCGACGCACGGCCTGACCGTTTTCTGACACTTCTTCTTCGTGTTCATCGATCAGAATGTCGAGGGCCGCGCTCACAGATGAGGGGCTGTCCTGCGCCTGAGGAACTTCTGGCTGATCTGGATTATCGCTCATTGGTCATATCCCTGCGTAAGCGCGGCGATTGTATCATTCGAACCCGGATAGGTCTGCCCGGCCACTCGCCACAGGGCTCCCAGCAATGGGCTGGCCAGCCGCTGGCGCAGGCTCGCCAGACCAATCGACAGCGATGGCAAGGCAGCGTCCACCTCGAAAACCTCCACCTGGTCACGCAATCCACTGGATTCGATCACCAGCTGCGGGGCGATGCCCACCCCCAGACCCAGGCTCACCATGGCTACAATCGCCTCGTGCCCCGCGACCTGGGCGTAAATTCGAGGCCTGATGCGCTGGTCGCGAATCCAGTCGTCAAACAATTCCTTGGTGGTTCCACGTTCGGGGACAATAAGAGGTAGCACCCCCCAATCCAGGGGACCGTCGCGGGCTTCCAGCACGCGGTCACGCACCTGGCAATTGGCCGCCGGCATAAAGAATTGCAGCGGCGACTCCACCAACGGCAGGAATTCCAATCGAGATGGCGAGTGTAACGGCTTGATGGTTACCGCCACATCGTCCTGCCCGGACAGAACCCGGTTAACACCATCGGCCTGGTCACCGGTATGCATCATAATATCAACCGCTGCATACTCGTGACGAAACGCTGCAAGAATGGGCGCCAGCAAGGTGTGTGAGGCAGTGACCGAACAGTACAAGCTCACCTCACCGGCGAGTTCGCCCTCACTCCCCAGCTTGCGCTGCAGCGCCTGCCACTGCGCCAACGAACGGCGGGCAAAATCGTGAAACTCGCGGCCCGCAGGAGACAACCGCACGCTGCGCCGATCGCGCTCCAACAGCGGCTGGCCCACCTCTTCTTCGAGGCGGGCAATCGCGCGGCTCACGGCCGATACGCTCATGTGGAGCTTTTCTGCACTGCGACTAAAATTGAGGGTCTCCGCTACTGAGAGAAAGACCGTCAGGGCTCTCGTATCCACACACCACCTTTTGCGTTTATTGCAACACAGTATTACCTATTCAGCGTTTTACGCAAGTATTAGAAATGCGTATTCTGCGCAGGCTTTGAACACCCCTACAGGAGATTCCCATGGGACAGAACTACTTCAACACCCTTCCACTGCGCCTGCAGCTGGAAGAACTGGGCAAGTGCCGCTTTATGGACCGCAGCGAATTCGCCAACGGCTGCGACTATCTCAAGGGCAAGAAAATCGTCATCGTCGGCTGTGGTGCACAGGGCCTCAACCAGGGCCTGAACCTGCGCGACTCCGGCCTGGATGTCTCCTATGCCCTGCGTGAAAGCGCCATCAGCGAGCAGCGCCAGTCCTGGAAAAATGCCTCCGAGAATGGCTTTACCGTGGGCACCTACGAAGAACTCATTCCCACGGCAGACGTGGTGATGAACCTCACCCCGGACAAGCAACACACCGCCGTTGTCACCGCCGTCATGCCGCTGATGAAAGAAGGCGCGTGCCTGGACTACGCCCACGGCTTTAATCTGGTTGAAGAAGGCATGCAGATCCGCAAGGACCTGACCGTTGTCATGATGTGCCCCAAATGCCCCGGCACTGAGGTCCGCGAAGAATACAAGCGCGGCTTTGGCGTTCCCACCCTGATTGCGGTTCACCGCGAGAACGACCCCAAGGGCGAAGGCATGGACATCGCCAAGGCACTGGCCTCAGGCACCGGCGGCGACCGCGCAGGTGTTCTCGAATCTTCACCGATTGCGGAAGTGAAGTCCGACCTGATGGGCGAGCAGACCATTCTTTGCGGCATGCTGCAGACAGGCGCCATTCTGTCTTTCGACAAGATGGTAGAAAAAGGTATCGACCCCGGCTACGCCTCCAAACTGATCCAGTATGGCTGGGAAACTGTCACCGAAGGCCTCAAGCACGGCGGCATTACCAACATGATGGATCGCCTGAGCAACCCCGCCAAGATTCGCTGTTTCCACCTGGCGGAAGAACTCAAGGACATCATGCGTCCGCTGTACGAGAAGCATCAGGATGACATTATGTCCGGTGAATTCTCCAGCACCATGATGGCCGACTGGGCCAACGACGACGCCAACCTGCTGGGCTGGCGCGCCGCCACCCAGGACACCGCGTTCGAGAAGCAGGAGAACACGGACCAGGACATTCCCGAGCAGGAGTACTACGACCACGGCATTCTGCTGGTCGCCATGTGCAAAGCCGGGGTAGAGCTGGCCTTTGAAGTCATGGTTCAGGCAGGCATTAAGGAAGAATCTGCATACTATGAGTCACTGCATGAAACGCCGCTGATCGCCAACACCATTGCCCGCAAGAAGCTCTATGAGATGAACGTGGTGATCTCCGACACCGCCGAATACGGTTGCTACCTCTTCGACCACGCCTGTCGTCCGCTGCTGGCAGACTTTATGACCAAGATCGATACCGATGTTATCGGCAAGGGCATTGCCGGTGAAACCGGCGTCGACAACCAGGAGTTGATCGCCGTCAACAAAGCCATCCGCACCCACCCGGTTGAAGTCATCGGCGAAGAACTGCGTGGCTACATGACCGCCATGAAACGAATCGTGTAACACTACAAGATGCGTTCAAAGGGGCCTTCGGGCCCTTTTTTTTGTGTACCATCAATGCATGATACCCACAGACAGCTACAGCCAACTGGCTTACATTGCCACCGCCTTGATCTTCGCCCTGTGTATTGCCGCCGAGACGTTCGCGCCGCGACGCGAACCTGGCCCACACACCGCCTGGCGCTGGCTGAACAACCTCGGTCTCAGCGGCCTGACCTGGTATCTCAATCTCTTGCTGGGCACGTTGTTCATCACCTGGCTGGCGGGCTGGAGTCATCTCAATGAATTCGGGCTGCTGGCACGGCTGGGCTCTGGTCCGGCGTTGAGCGGCCTACTCTTGCTGCTGGTGATTGAGTTCATCAACTACTGGGTGCATTACACCTTTCATCGCTTCCCCCTGCTGTGGCGTCTGCATGCGGTGCATCACACTGATACCGATATCGATGTCACCACCAGTTTCCGTCACCATCCGGTCGAAGCACTGGCCACATTACCCATCTTCGCCCCGTAGCGCTGTTCATGGGGGCACCCATGGAGGTCGCCATGGCTGTGCACCTGTTCAGCATATCTGCAACCGTCTTCAGCCACAGCAACGTGGAAATACCGGCCACTGCGCAGAAGATATTGCGCCGTATTATTCTCACGCCAGATTTTCACCGTGTGCACCACTGTTCAGAACAATCGTTCACCAACAGCAACTACGGCAGTGTGGTGCCCTGGTTCGACTACCTGTTCGGCACCGCCAGAACGCGGCCGGTGAACGAGCAGCAGGACATGGAGTTGGTACTGGAGTATATGCGCCAGACCAGGGACAGCCGGCTCGATCAGATGATTGTGGCGCCCTTGCGGACGCCGGAAGTCTGAGCGCGGCTACCCGCCGCGCGCAGTTTACAGAGAGAGTACTTTTTCGCCGCGGGCAATGCCTGCCACACCGGAACGAACGACCTCGAGAATATCCACGTCGACCATGGCGGCGACAAAGGAATCCAGCTTGTCTGACGTACCCACCAATTGAATGGTGTAAACGTTTGGGCCTACGTCCACGATCTGGCCACGGAAGATATCTGTGGTGCGCTTAACCTCATCACGGGCTGCACCGGTCGCGCGAACCTTGATCAGCATCAGGTCACGTTCCACGTGAGCACCCTCGGTGAGGTCAACCACCTTGACCACGTCTACCAGCTTGTTGAGCTGCTTGGTGACCTGCTCGATGTGCAGATCGTCACCCACGGTGGTGAGCGTCAGACGGGACAAGGTCGAGTCATCCGTCGGCGCCACGTTCAGGGTCTCGATGTTGTAACCACGTTGCGAAAACAGACCCACCACGCGAGACAGCGCACCAGGCTCGTTTTCCATGAGCATTGATAAGATGCGTCGCATGATCAGGTCCTCTCGTTCTTGGAAAGCCACATATCTTTCATGGAGCCTTCCGGGGCAATGTGCATCGGGTACACGTGTTCCATCCGGTCGATGAGCACGTCGAGGAATACGGTGCGATCTTTGAGGGCAAAGGCCTCTTTCATCGCGTCGTCCAGATCCTCCAGGCGAGTGACCTGAATACCCACGTGGCCATAGGCCTCCATCAACTTGACGAAGTCGGGCAGCGAATCTGCATAGGTCACCTGCGAGTAACGGCTTTCGTACTGCATGTCCTGCCACTGCTTCACCATACCGAGGTAGTTGTTACGCAGGTTGATGACCTTCACTGGCGCGTTGTAGTGGGTCGCTGTAGACAACTCCTGGATGTTCATCTGGATACTGCCCTCACCTGTGACACAGGCCACGTCAGCATCGGGAAACGCGAGCTTTACACCGATAGCGGCAGGCAGACCAAAACCCATCGTTCCCAGGCCACCGGAGTTAATCCAGCGACGCGGCTTGTCGAACGGATAGTACTGCGCTGCGAACATCTGGTGCTGCCCCACGTCTGACGTGACATAGGCATCGCCGTTCGTGGCCCGGAACAGGCTCTCAATCACCTGCTGAGGCATGATCATATCGCTCTCGCGATAGCGACGGCCGGTCATTAGGCCGTGATTGGCGCGCCAATCATCGATCTGCTCCCACCAGCTCGCCAGCGCACCTGCATCGGGAAGGTCCGCATCTTTCTCCTGAACTTGCTCGATCTGGGCGATCATTTCGGTGAGCACCGATTGCACCGGCCCCACGATCGGAATATCTGCCTGTACAGTCTTGGAAATCGACGCCGGGTCGACATCGATATGAATGATTTTCGCGCCCGGGCAAAACTTTGCCACAGTATTGGTCACCCGATCATCAAACCGCGCGCCTACGGCGAGGATCACATCGGAGTAATGCATTGCCATGTTGGCCTCATAGAAGCCGTGCATGCCCAGCATGCCCAGGAACTGGCGATCCGTTCCCGGATAAGCACCGAGCCCCATTAGGGTATTGGTCACTGGGTAATTGAGCATTTTCGCCAGGCGTGTAAGCAATTCGCTACCCTCGCCCTGCACCACACCGCCGCCGGCGTAAATCATGGGACGCTTGGCGCCCAAGAGCATACGTACCGCTTTTTTGATCTGGCCAGTGTGACCGCGCTGTGCGGGCGCATAGGAGCGCATCTTCACCGCTTCGGGGTACTGGTACTCGAATTTTTCATCAGGCCGGGTGACATCCTTGGGGATATCGATCACAACTGGGCCGGGGCGGCCGGTAGAGGCGATATGGAAGGCCTTTTTAATCATGCCGGGAATGTCTTCGGCTTTGCGCACCATAAAGCTGTGCTTCACGATTGGGCGGGAAATACCGACCATGTCGGTTTCCTGGAACGCATCTTCGCCAATCAAGTGGCTCTGTACCTGGCCGGACAGTACCACCATGGGAATGGAATCCATGTACGCAGTCGCGATACCGGTAATCGCATTGGTAGCGCCGGGACCTGAGGTCACCAGCACCACGCCTGGCTTACCGGTGGCTCGGGCGTAGGCGTCAGCCGCATGGGTAGCCGCCTGTTCGTGGCGCACCAGGACATGAGGGACCTTGTTCTCCTTGAACATGGCATCGTAAATGTGCAGTACAGCACCGCCCGGATAACCGAACACGTACTCAACGCCCTCGTCTTCCAGGGCGCGGACAATCATTTCACCGCCGGATAAGAGTTCCACAGCAAATCTCCAAAAATAAACGCTGCCCGACGCGTAACCCTCGCCGGTGCATTGCTTCAGTTTGTGTGGACATGTCGAGAACGAATACCAGGAACCGGTATTCGACTTTCCACGCCACCCCCTTTATCAGCTCGATACACTTCGCAAACGCCCCCTGAGGAGACGCTCCTCCAGGGAAAAATCGACCACGAAGCCCGTGTATCGGTCGCCCTGCGGGGTAGCGCAGTGTCTGGCCCTCAATCGCACAGGTACTGTGCGACTGAATACGGGACTCACAAACAGCTGACATAAATAATCGGATCACGCCAGTAGGCCAGGGGACGAGGGTACTCGCCGTTAGCCGTTGCCATCTGTAAGACGGGGGAATCTTGGCAGAACCGGCTGCAAAGTCAACCGCAGGCGGCGATGGATGGTATTTGTTCTGTGAATAATGCGGGATTGCTCCCCCGCGGGAATTTGGATATGTTTCAGGAATCGACCCACAGGAGCCAAGGGGGCACCGTGACCTCGTTTATTCCCAAAGCCATTGTGCTTGCCACCGCTGCAGGCATGCTCGCCAGTAGTCTCAGCATGGCCGCCGGCCAGACCTACTACCGCTGGAAGGACGACCGCGGCAATGTTTACCACAGCGACCGGCCACCGCCGAAGGGCACGGAGTACGAAGTTGTGTCCACTAAATCGTACGATATCCGACGCGTCGAGGGCGATGAAGGCGCCGTACCACTGGATACGACCCCCGAGCCTGGCAACGAATTTGAAACCTTCCCCAAGGAAGAAACTGCACCCAAGAAGAGCGCCGAGGTGTGCGCTCGCGCCCAGGAGAACCTGGCGACACTGCAGAACGGCGGTCGCATTCGACTGCGCGATGAGAACGGCGAGTTCCGTTTCCTGAGCGAAGAAGAAAAAGCCGACCAGATGACCCGCGCCCAGGCGGTAATCGACCAGAACTGCTAGCGCCAAAGCACCGGCAAAAAAAAGGCCCCTAGCGGGGCCTTTTTCATTTTCGGGAACCGACTAGCGAGCGTCGAAGCTCGCCTGCTCGCCGTCGTAATCCACCGCAATCGTCTGCCCAGGGGCATACTCTCCGGCCAGAATTCGCTGTGCAAGCGGATTCTCCAGCTCCTGCTGAATGGCTCGCTTCAGCGGGCGCGCGCCGTACACAGGATCGAAGCCCGCAGCTACGAGGTACTCCATGAACGCCTCTGAAATATCCAGCGAGAGTTCCCGCTCGGCCAGACGCGCCTCAAGGCCGCGCAGCTGAATATCAGCAATACCGCGGATCTGGCTTTGCTGCAGTGGGTGGAATACCACCGACTCATCCACACGATTGATGAACTCCGGACGGAAGTGGTTGCCCACCGCGCCCATGACGGCCGCCTTGATGGCGTCGTAGTTCTCGTCGCCGGCCATCTCCTGGATAAACTCCGAGCCCAGGTTGGAGGTCATCACTACTACGGTATTACGAAAATCGACCGTACGACCCTGGCCATCAGTCAGGCGACCGTCCTCCAACACCTGCAGGAGAATATTGAACACATCCGGATGCGCCTTCTCCACCTCGTCCAACAGCAACAGCGAGTATGGACGGCGGCGCACAGCCTCGGTCAGATAGCCGCCTTCCTCATAACCCACATACCCGGGAGGCGCGCCGATCAGACGAGCAACAGAGTGCTTTTCCATGAATTCGGACATATCGATCCGCACCATGGCCTGCTCAGAATCAAACAGAAACTCTGCCAACGCCTTACACAACTCGGTTTTACCCACGCCGGTGGGGCCGAGGAACAGAAACGAGCCATTAGGACGATTCGGGTCCGAGAGCCCCGCCCTAGAGCGACGCACAGCGTTAGACACTGCCACCACAGCCTCATCCTGACCGACGACGCGATTGTGCAGCGCCTCTTCCATGCGCAATAACTTCTCACGGTCGCCCTCGAGCATCTTGGAGATGGGAATACCCGTCCAGCGCGACACCACTTCCGCGACTTCTTCCTCAGTCACCTTGTTGCGCAGCAACGTGCGCTCCACGGTCTCCGCCTCATCGGCCTGCTCGAGTCGCTTTTCCAGTTCAGGCAACTTGCCGTACTGCAACTCGGACATGCGCGTCAGGTCTCCGGCGCGACGCGCCGCTTCAAGCTCCAGCTTGACCTGCTCCAGGTCCGACTTGATCTGGGCACTGCCCTGCAAGGACGCTTTCTCGGCCTTCCAGATTTCCTCGAGATCAGAGAACTCTCGCTCAACCAGCTCGATTTGCTCATCCAGATGCTTGACCTGCTCCTTGGCAGACTCGTCCTTGGCCACAGCCTCACGCTCGATCTTCAGCTGAATCAGGCGCCGCTCGAGGCGGTCCATGGATTCGGGCTTGGAATCAATCTCCATTCGGATGCGGCTGGCCGCCTCGTCTACAAGATCAATTGCCTTGTCCGGCAATTGTCGATCGGTGATGTAACGCTGCGACAACTTGGCTGCGGCGATGATTGCACTGTCGGTAATATCAACACCATGGTGCACCTCATAACGCTCTTTCAGGCCACGCAGAATGGCAATGGTGTCTTCCTCGTTGGGCTCATCGACCAACACCTTCTGGAAACGCCGCTCAAGGGCCGCATCCTTCTCCACGTAATGCCGGTATTCATCCAGCGTCGTCGCACCCACGCAGTGCAATTCACCGCGAGCCAGCGCAGGCTTAAGCATATTGCCCGCATCCATGGAGCCCTCGGCCTTACCGGCACCTACCATGGTGTGCAGCTCATCGATAAACAGAATGATGCGCCCTTCCTGCTTGGAGAGCTCATTGAGTACTGCCTTGAGGCGCTCCTCAAATTCACCGCGGAATTTAGCGCCAGCCAGAAGCGCCCCGAGATCCAATGACAAAATACGCTTGTCCTTGAGACCCTCCGGCACCTCACCGTTAATGACACGCTGCGCCAGGCCTTCGATGATGGCGGTTTTACCCACCCCCGGTTCGCCGATAAGCACAGGGTTGTTCTTGGTGCGACGCTGCAGCACCTGAATGGTGCGGCGAATTTCATCGTCGCGGCCAATCACCGGATCGAGTTTGCCCAATTCGGCACGCTCGGTGAGATCGATGGTGAACTTGTCGAGGGCCTGACGGGCCTCTTCGGCCTCAGGGTTGCTCACGGCCTCGCCGCCGCGCACGTCCTCAATCGCTGTTTTCAGTGCTGCTGCGGTCACACCGCTTTGTTTGAGCAATTCACCGGCGCGGTTCTTGCTCTCAAGCATAGCCAGCAGCACCAGCTCACTGGAGATATAGGCATCCCCGCCCTGCTGTGCGAGCTTATCCGTGACGTTCAGTATGCGACCCAGATCCTGGGAAACGTGCACCTCACCGGCGGCGCCGCTTACCGTGGGCAGCGCGTCGACCGCTGCGTGTACCTCGGCTCGCAAAGCGGTGAGCTCTGCACCCGCCTTATGCAGCAACGGGCGCGCGGAACCACCGCTCTGCTCCAGCAGCGCGCTGAGCAGGTGTACGGGTTCAATAAAGTTATGATCCTTACCCAGTGCCAGTGACTGAGCGTCCGCCAGCGCGGACTGCAGCTGGTTGGTCAGTTTGTCCATACGCATTGTGTGAAGTCTCCTTCCCGGGGCATTCTCCCCGGCAAAATTTGTCTCTTGGGGGGGGTTATATTGGGCCAAATAACCCGACTTCAAGGGGGGAGATTCAATCCGACAACCAGATTAAGCTGGCCATCCGGCCGGTTTGGCCGTCGCGCCGATAGGAGAAAAAGCGCGCGCCGTCGCTGAAGGTGCAGAAATCCCCGCCAAAGAGCTGCTGCACACCCGCCACACGCAAGCGATGACGCGCCAGCGCGTACAAATCGGCCATGAACGCGCCCTGGCGCCCCTCACTGGGTACGAAACACGCAGCGCTGCCAGCCTCACCGGCGACGCGAAGGGGCAGTTTATTATCGGCCGCCACAAAGGCCGCCTTGACCTCCGGGCCAACCTCAAATGCCCGCGGGCCGATGGCGGGCCCCAGCCAGGCCAGAGTCCGTTCGGGCGCGCAGTCCATGGATGCCACCGTTGCCTCGAGAACGCCCGCACACAGCCCGCGCCAGCCGGCATGCGCAGCAGCCACCCGCGTACCGGCCTCGTCGCAGAACAATACCGGGAGGCAATCGGCTGTCATGACGGCGCAGGCGTAATCAGGTGTCGCTGCCCAGCTGGCATCCGCTTCAGGGAGAAATTGGTTTCCGGCCAACACCACAGCGGTGCCATGAACCTGTTGCAGCCACTGTAGCTGCGCGCCACCGAGATGCGCCCGAACCAGGGCGCGATTGGCGTCGACAGCGGCGGGGTCATCTCCCACATGCTGTCCCAGGTTCAATCCCTGATAAGGGCCGATGCTGACGCCTCCGGCCCGGGTTGTGGATAGCGCCCTTACCCGGGGCGGCGCCGGCCAGTCGGGCTCAATACAGGGGATCGTCACTGGCGATAACCGGGTCTTCGCGTTCGAGCACTGCCAGCAGCTGCTCCATGTCTTCAGGCAGCGGGCACTCAAAATGCACCTCTTCACCGGTTTCGGGATGAAACAGGCCCAGCGCCCGGGCGTGTAACGCCTGGCGAGGAAAGCCGCGCAATACTTCAACCAGTTCGGTCGATGCCCCTTTGGGAATACGCGGGCGGCCACCGTAGGTAGGGTCGCCCACCAGCGGGTAGTGACGATGCGCCATGTGCACGCGGATCTGGTGAGTGCGCCCGGTTTCCAGATTGACCGCGATGCTGGTGTGATGGCCGAAGCGCTTCTCCACACGGTAGTGGGTAATGGCGGGTTTACCGCCAACCGCCAGCACTGCCATTTTCTTGCGCTGTTTGGGGTGACGACCCATCGGCTCGTTGACGGTCCCACCGCCGGTCATCACGCCAATGCACACCGCACAGTACTCGCGCCTGACGGTGCGCTCCTGTAGCTGAGCAACCAGGTCGCCGTGGGCGAGCAGGCTTTTGGCGGCCACCATAATGCCCGAGGTCTCCATGTCGAGGCGGTGGACAATACCGCCCCGGGGCAGCTGCGCCATCTGCGGCGCATGGGCCAACAGGGCATTGACCAGGGTACCGTCGGCATGCCCGGCGGCCGGGTGGACCACCAGACCCGCGGGCTTGTTGATAACGATGATGTGCTCGTCTTCGTAGATGACATCCAGGGCGATATCCTGCGCCTGCCAGCCTACGACTTCCTCAGGCTCGGTATCGATAGACAGCTCCATGCCCTCGACTACCTTTTCACGGGTTCGCAGCTGCTTGCCATCGGCGAGCAGTTCGCCTTTTTTGATCCACGCCTGCAGGCGCGAGCGGGAATAGTCTGGAAAGAGACGCGCGGCCACCTGGTCCAGCCTGTCGCCGTCCATCTCAGCCGGCACCGATGCCGATATCTGGATTCTTTCGCCCATGACTTTTCCTGTTTATGCCGCTTTCGGGCTGTGGTTAAATAGCCGCCTTGATTAAGGCGTGCATGGTAGCACGCCGAAGGAAATAACACCGGTGAGATCTTTGAAATACGCCCTGGTCCTGCTGCTCAGCCTGGCTATTGTTGGCTGCGCGGGCAACGACGAAACCCCTGAAATTGCTGCCGATACAGGCGAGCAACAAATCTACGAGCAGGCTCAACGCTACCTGAGGGCCAGCAACTGGGATCTGGCGGTACGCAGCCTGCAGACGCTGGAATCGCGCTACCCGTTCGGCCGCTACGCGGAGCAGGCCCAGCTGGAAATCATCTATGCCCACTACCAGGGCTACGAGCAGGAGGCCGCCGTTGAGGCCGCGGATCGCTTTATCCGCCTGCACCCACAGCACCCCAACGTGGATTACGCCTATTATATGAAGGGGCTGGCGGCTTACTCTGCCAATGAAGACCTGCTATCGCGCTTCCTGCCCACCGACGCGGCCGAGCGCGATGTGTCCTCTGCCAAAGAGTCCTTTGCCGAGTTCGCGCAATTGGTCTCGCGCTTCCCGGACAGCCCCTACGCCGCCGATGCCAAGGCGCGCATGGTACACCTGCGCAATCTGCTGGCTCGGCACGAGATTCTCGTGGCCAACTACTACTTCCGTCGCGGCGCGTGGCTGGCAGCGACCAACCGCGGGCGCTACGTGGTTGAAAACTTCCAGCGCACGCCGGCCGTTGCCGACGGCCTGGCGGTGATGGCACAGGGCTATATCCTGATGGGTATGGACGACCTGGCACGAGACACGATTGAAGTGCTCGCCATGAATTACCCGGAGCACCCGAACATCGACGAAAACGGTGAGTTCAAGAGCGTGTATACGCTCGATGGCTTACAGCGCAACTGGATTAACAAAGCCACCTTCGGCCTGTTCTTCCCGCCGACCCCGCCGCAGTTCGACTCCCGCGACAGCTAATACCCTACCTTGGGGCGCATCGGCAGATGCGCCCGCGATTATTCGCCAATCCGCCAGCCTGACGTAATCGGGTAACGGCGGTCTCGACCAAACCCACGCCGGGTGATGCGCACTCCGATCGGGGCCTGACGGCGCTTGTACTCGTTGATGTCGACCATGCGCAACACGCGCTGCACCTGTTCCCTGTCCATGCCGCTGGCGATGATCGCCTCGGCTGACATGTCCTGCTCAACGTACATCTCCAGAATCTGGTCGAGCACGTCGTAGGGCGGCAGTGAATCTTCGTCTTTCTGGTCTGGTGCCAGCTCAGCCGAGGGCGGCCGGTCGATAACACGCTGGGGAATGCAGGGCCCGAGGGTATTGCGGTAGCGGCACAAATCAAACACGAGCGTTTTAGGAACATCCTTTAGAGCATCGAAGCCACCGGCCATATCGCCGTAGAGGGTGGAGTAACCCACCGCCATTTCGCTCTTGTTCCCGGTGGTGAGCACCAGGTAGCCCTTCTTGTTGGAGATCGACATAAGCAGCACACCGCGGCAGCGGGCCTGCAGGTTCTCTTCGGTGGTATCGGCAGCGGCGCCTGCGAATTCATCCGCCAGTGCCGCCATGAACGACTCGTAAATCGGTTCGATGGATATCACCTTGTGGCTCACACCCAGCGTACGCGACTGCTCCGCCGCATCCTCAACACTCATCTGGGAGGTGTAACGGAAGGGCATCATCACCGCCTCAACACGCTCCGGCCCCAGGGCCTCAACGGCCACCGCCAGTGTCAGGGCCGAATCAATACCGCCGGACAGGCCCAGTACCACGCCCTTGAAGCGGTTTTTGTTAACGTAATCCCGCACGCCCAGTACCAGCGCGCGCCAGGTTGCTTCCATCTCTTCGAGGGGCTCAACCACCGACACCCCACTAAAGGGCGCCTCGGCCTGTTCTGCATCGTAGTGCAGCCAGTATTCGCCCTCTTCGAAGCTGGGGGCCGCGGCCACCACTTCGCCTTCCGCACTCACCGCAAATGAACCACCGTCGAAGACCAGTTCATCCTGGCCGCCGACCTGATTGACGTAGACAATCGGGAATCCAGCGGCTTTGGCCCGCGCCGCGATAAGCTCCCAGCGCTCAGAGCGCTTGCCCCGGTGGTAGGGCGAGGAGTTCAGGTTGAGCAGCAGGGCGGCGCCGGCCTCGGCGACATCGAGGGTTGGGGCTTCTTCCCAGATATCCTCGCAAATGGACAGACCTACCGGAATGCCATGGATATCAACAACGCAGGGCTCATGCCCGGCTTCAAAATAGCGCTTCTCATCAAATACCTGGTAATTGGGCAGACATTGCTTGCGATACTCGGCGATGATTTCACCGCGGTGCACAACACCCGCCACGTTGTACAGAGCGTCGCCGTCTTTTCTGGGGTAGCCGATAACGGCATAGGCATCTCCGCTGAGCGCCGCACAGATTTTTTCCAGTGACTGATTGACCCGCAGTTCGATACTGGGCCGCAGCAGCAAGTCTTCAGGGGGATACCCGCTCAGCGTCAGCTCAGGAAAAACCACCACAGGCGCAGCGTGTTCCTGCTCGGCGCGCTGGACGGTCTCGATAACACGCTCGGTGTTGCCATCGAAATCACCGACCAGCGTATTCATCTGGGCCATCAGGATATTCAGGGTTGTCATGGGGCTACCATCTCACTGCATTGTCTCTACAAACGGGGCGCTATTTTCCGAAAAACCAGCCCTTTAAGCCAGCCCCCCGGCCAACAATGCCTGTTACACTAAGTTTAATAACAGCTACTGAGCCCAGGCCATCGCGTGAACCCGCCCGCTATCCTGACCAAGCCCGTCACGGGAGCGACCTCGCAACAGAACCTGACCCTGTTCAGGATTTATATTGCCTATCGTTCGCTGCTGTCGGTGGTGCTGCTCATCATGCTGGTCAGCCCCAATACCCGCCAGCTTGTAGGCTCGCTTAACCCGGCCCTCTATGCCCTGGTGGCATTGGCACATCTAGCGACCAATGTGCCCCTGGCAGGCTTTTTCTCCCGTCACCTGAACCAGCGGGTCATGCTCGCTGTGTTCGTGCTGGATATTATTGCCATCACCCTGCTGTCGGACTTTTCCGGCGGTATCGCCAGCGGCCTGCCGGTCTTGCTGGTCATCACGGTGGCCGCCAGCGCAGTACTGATCAGCAATCGCACCATAGCCACACTGATTGCCGCACTCAGTGCCATGGCGCTGCTGCTGGATACGATATGGCTGGCCTATAGCGGCGAGCTCAATATGAACGCCCTGTTCCCGGCGGGCATTATCGGGGCGCTCATTTTTATTGTGTCCCTGCTGGTGCAGGCTGTGGCCCAACGCCTGGGCAGAGCCGAGGAGCTCGCCCGCAACCGGGCCAGTGACCTGTATGAACTGCAGCGGCTGAACGAGCAAATTGTCCAGCACATGGAAACCGGCATTCTGCTGGTGGATGACAAGAGTGTGGTACGGGTGATGAACAAGGCCGCCTCCAGCCTGCTGGTGCCGGACCGCCCGGTGCTGCTGGAACAGGGGCGCGCCCTCGCCGACTACTGTCCGGAACTGGCGTTTCAGTTCGAGAACTGGCGCAAGACGGGCCTGCACCGCGCACAGCCGTTTTCACCGGCAGAAGATTCAGCCCCCGTGATCGCCAACTTCCGCGACCTACAGTCCAGCCCCCACGGTGAGGCGCTGATTTTCGTCGAGGACTACTCTCCCGTCACCCAGTACGCCCAATCACTCAAGCTCACGTCGCTGGGCCGCCTGACTGCCAGTATTGCTCATGAGATCCGCAACCCTCTGGGCGCGATCAGCCATGCAGCACAGCTCATGCAGGAATCCGATGATTTGTCGACGGCAGACAAACGTCTGGCAGACATCGTCCAGCACCACTGTGGGCGGGTGAACGAAATTGTCGAGAGTGTCATGCAGATTTCCCGCAGGGCGCCGCCAAAACCCGAGTATCTTGAGCTGGACAGCTGGATAACGGAGTATGTTAAGGACTACCTGAAGAGCCTCAACCGGCCTGCCGATATTACTATCGATTGCCAGTTTAAAGACATGTTGATCGAATTCGATCCGGAGAACCTGCGCCGCGTCATGAGCAATCTGTTGGACAACGCGCTGCGCCACAGCAAGCTGGCTACCGGCCATGAAACGGCGCAGCTCAGCGTGGAAGTCGACTTCATTAACCACCTGTGCATTATCGATATTGTCGATAACGGCGCCGGCGTGCCGGCGGCTGATCAGGCTAAGCTTTTTGAACCCTTCTTTACGACTGTGGCAGAAGGGAGCGGGATGGGCTTGTACCTGTGCAAAGAATTGTGTGAAATCAACAATGCGAACCTCAGCTACCGCCCCACCGACAGTGGCGCGAGCTGTTTTCGCATTTCCCTTAGCCAGCGAGCACGATAAATGGCAGCGCAAAGCGTTCTCATCGTTGACGACGAACCTGATATTCGCGAACTACTGGACATCACCCTGAGCCGCATGGGTCTCGAAACCCACAGCGCTGCGAGCCTGGGCGAAGCCCAGGCGCGGATCAGCGAGGTTGTTCCCGACCTGTGCCTGACTGACATGAAGCTACCCGACGGCAATGGAATCAGCCTGGTTGAGTATATTCAGCGCGACTTTCCCCAGATGCCCGTGGCGATGATTACCGCCCATGGCAGCGTGGAAACGGCAATTTCCGCCCTCAAGGCAGGCGCCTTCGATTTTATTTCCAAGCCGATTGAACTGGAGACCCTGCGCAACCTGGTCAACAGTGCCCTGCAACTGGAAGGCGACACCAGTCGCGCTGACAGCGCCGTCGATCACGACCTGATTGGCTCTGCACCGTCAGTGGAAAGGCTGCGCAAACAAATCATCAAGCTTGCCCGCAGCCAGGCCCCGGTTCATATCCGCGGTGAATCCGGTAGTGGTAAAGAAGTTGTCGCGCGACTCATCCACAATAACGGTCCGCGGGCAGCGGGCAGCTTCGTCGCCGTTAACTGCGGCGCTATTCCCCCTGACCTCATGGAAAGCGAACTGTTTGGTCACGTCAAAGGCAGCTTCACCGGCGCAACCAGCGACAAACCGGGGCTGTTCCAGGCGGCAGCGGGCGGCACGCTGTTTCTCGATGAAGTGGCCGATCTACCCCTGGGCATGCAGGTCAAACTGCTGCGCGCCATTCAGGAAAAATCGGTGCGCCCGGTGGGCGCCAGCGAAGAGCAGCCCACGGATGTTCGCCTGCTGAGCGCCACTCACAAGAATCTCGCTGCCGAGGTTGAGGTCGGGCGTTTCCGCAACGACCTGTACTATCGAATTAACGTCATTGATGTACAGGTGCCCAGTCTGCGCGAGCGACGCGAAGATCTGCCCGCACTGGCCAAGACCATACTCGGACGGATATCCAGCGAAGAAGGCACGGCAAAGGCGACTCTGGATGCCAGCGCTCTGGACGCTCTGGCATCGTACGATTTCCCCGGCAATGTTCGCGAACTCGAGAACGTGCTGGAACGCGCTTTCGCCCTCTCGGACAGCGGTACCATTACCGGCGATGATTTACAATTCCCGAGTAACGCGCCGGTCATGCGCAGCCCGGGCACCCGCACCCGCAAAACCGATCGGCCCGGGAGCGAAATATGGAACATCAGCGACGCAGACGGCGACCTTGAAGGTTTTCTCGAAGACATCGAGCGCAAGGTATTGTCATCCGCGCTGGAAGAGAATCGTTGGAATAGGACAGCTGCTGCAAAACAGCTGGGAATCAGCTTCCGCTCACTGCGTTACCGACTGAAGAAGCTGGGCCTCGACGATTAGCCCCGTCACGGATTACCAGCATTGCTGAGGATGCGCTGCCAGCTCACCACTCACTGAGCGCTGGCCGTCTCGACCCAGCGTGAGAATACCGCACTGGCGGTCAAGGCGCTGGTCATTTTGTGGCCATGCAGCCACTGCCAGAAAATCTCCCTCCGATATTTTCAATTCGACTCGGTATACGGCTTGTGAGGGGCGGACGAGATTCGCACCACCGTCAATGAAATAGTCTTCCACCAACCCCAACTCAACCAGGGAAAGAGCATAGCGACGGTGCTCCAGCCAGAAACGCTCCTGTCGCGCTGCCAAGTCCTGCAGTACCGCAATGCCGATCACGCGATGAGACCTGATCTGGATGTGGCGATAAGCCGGTAGTGCTATCGTCATCAATATGGCCGTGATAACAAGCGCAATGAGCAGTTCAAGTAGCGAGAAACCGAGCTGCAGTCTCACCGGCTGTCCAATCCGCTCTCACGCCAGTGCGCACGCCATCGCAGCGCACCGGCAGGCTCGATAACCACGCCACCGTTCTCCCCTGCCTGCGGCAGCAACAATCCATCACGGTAGGGCAGGACACGCCCCGGTATTCCATGGCCAAGCACATAGCTACGATCAAGCTCCATTGGGAGGGTGGCATCCTCATCCCAGGACCGAGCTCGCAGTACTTCACGCAGCGCTGGCGCGCCGTTGTGTAAGTCGATCGCGTACCAACGGCCCTGGCCAAGGCCGCTTTCGCAGCGCTCGAGGGGTAGCGATGCTGGCGTATAGGTACTGAAAAAAACCTTCCCACTCCTGGTCAGCACCTCCGAGAACCCCTTCTCCCCCTCATGCATCAAAGACAGAGACCAACCCGCTTCCAGATCGGCCCCGGTACATTCTTCACTCGCTGGCTGGCGGCAAATGTCTGACACGTCTACTAGCTCCGTGTGGCTGACCGTCCCGGACTGACCGCGGTCCTTGATCAGATAGGCAAAGTTCTCCCTGACGGTATCCAGCGGCCTGGCACGATCTCCGGATACCAGTAGCACGCCGTCGTAGTCGCCGTGACCATCGCGGGCGCGGACAATATCAGCCCGGTGAAAAACAGGTCTGTCAGAACCCAGACGTGCGATGCGTCGAATGCTCGTCTCCGCCAATAGTTCAGCGATTTCTCCAGTCCATGCTGCGCCGGCCTCGGGAAAATCAATTCGCCATAACTGCCCTCCCAGATCAGCGATGTAGGCGCGATCTGTCGCCCCGCTATCGTCGCTGTCCAGCACCGCCGCTGGCGCGGCGAAACCGCTATCCATCCCCGGCGGAGCTAAGTCAGCGTCTATCTCACTAGCGCCACTTGCACGCCAAAGCAATGCACCAGATTCGGCATCTATCAGGTAGACAGCATTGCCCTTGACGGCAGACGTCACCTCACTCTCGCGCGCAAAGTTGTAGCCACCGCCCAACAGCAGGGCCGGCCGCAAGCTTGATTCACCCAAATCCAGGTGCACCAGCTGTGGCACAGAAAAGGTCAGCCCCAGATTTTCAAACTCAGGCGTATCTGCCGTAATTTCCCACAGTGGCGTAGGTAAATCCGGGCGGCTGACGTCGATGCCAAACACCCCCGCGCCACCGCGTCGCAAACCAAAAAACACCCAGACCCTGTCACCCGCTTCGGGATCAATGAAGCCATCGCGGTTCCGATCTTGACGATACACCGTCGGTGATCCATCGATCCCGTACAGCCGCGCCTTGTCAGACTGGCCAGGACCACTGTCGTCAGTGCGTTGGTGTAAGGCCTGCGGCACATAAGCCCACGCCAACGCATCCGTCCGCAGGCCAGTTTCAGATACTTTCAGCATGAATAGTGCACCGGTATTACTGCCGACAACGAGGCGCATATCAGACGGAGCGGGGGCGTCCTCTGGCACCCCGTAATCAATAAGAATAGGCTGAGAGTGCATTATCGCCCCCAGAGCCTGATCCTGCACCGTATCAATCAATTGCTCGCCAGCGCTTGAAGTAACCCGCAAGCCACCCATCCACAACTTGGACGGCGACGGCCGAAAAAACGGTTGAAAGCGCACCGTCCCCGGACTTAGGCCAACACCGGCAAAGCTCACAGCATTGAGCCCACCCCCTCTCGTCACCGCAGTCACCCACCCAGTTGAGAGTTTGGCTGCAATGCTCATCTCTGCATCACCCGGGACCAGATCCTCACTCCCGATGTGTACGACAACCGGCGGTGCACAGCGCGTACCGATCGCCTCATTCGCTAACATGCTGCTGATTCTTCGTTCGAAAACCGTCGGCAGTTCGCGGGGCAACTGGGCTGCAACGCCTGTCGCAATGACACGCCCCAAGAATGTCTCAAGCTCCTGCAGTGAAGATTCATCGCGCAAATTAGAGACACTGCGCAGCAACCACTGCGAACCGTCACAGACTTGGCCATCGCAGTCGCTAACGCGGGGCGCCAGCAAACTCACAGCAATTGCCGGCGGCCCCCACGGCCATTCTTCAGAGAGACCTATCTGGCGCAGGGCATCAGTGAGTACAACGGGTAACTTGCCCAGCAGGCCGGCCTGCTCAAGACCAGCCCAGTCAACTGCAACAACGACCTGCGCACCGGTATCACGCTTCATTTCACGCAGATAAATATCGACATCATCGGCACTTGCCGACTGCACGAGAACAACAATGGCCAGGCAGACCCAGAGTGGTCTCATTGATCCGACCTCGGTGCTAACACCACTATCCCCTGGTGCAATGTGGAGATCGCAGGAGGGACACTCGCACGCACAACAACTTCATAGCGCACAGCCTCGTAATGAATGGCACTGCTTGCCTTAGCTTCACCGAGTCGAGGTGGGATACCACCATCATCGCTAAGGATCTTCAGGTATGCCTGTGCATGTTCATTCGCTGTCCCCTCAAGGTGACTACAACCGGGCATGGTTAAGAAGCGTGTTCCGGGGTTACCGCGGGGCACTTCCAATCCCAGACAGGTAAGCCACTGTTCGATAAGCCCCAGTGCTTTCTGCCGCGTCTGTAAGCGAGCTTCCAGAGCCGGTGTAATCCGGACCTGGAATAGATGGGTCTCACTAACGGCGGCCACGGCCATGGCCAATAGACCAAGATAGACGAGCGCAAACATCAGAACGGTACCGCGCTGCCTCAAAGTCAGGGGGTTAACCACGCCACGCATCGCTGTTTCTCAACAACACAACAGACGTCATCTCAGTGCGGAGAAAATCTCCCGAAAGTGATAGCGGTAAGGGGCTACGCATACCAAGACGAATGCTCACAAGCAGTGTTTGCTGAAACTGATCCACATCAGGGGTGCTCTTCCACATGTCGGCGCGCCGATCGCCATTCGCATCCAGTGCATACGCAATCTGCAGCTGCTCTACGCCCTCTACGAGACACTCGATAGGCGCGGTGAGTGCTGCGGTCCGCGACAATCGCAGGCGACACAGCCCTGGCAAATCATCACCGGGCCTGACAGAATAATTTCGAACAAACCAAAGTGATGGCACAAAACGCCATAGGTCCCGGGACACACCACCCCCTCGCGACAGGCGAGGCTCATGATTGCCTGACTGCAGGTAGGTTTCTCCGTCTGTCACTGTGCCGAGGCTCTCTCCGCGCAGGCGCAGCGGATGGTCCAGTACCCGGCGCAGTAGCACAGCATCGCTCCCTGGCTGGTAATAATTCTCGCGCCGACAAACCTCGGGAATACTCTCACCCCCAGGGCTTACACCGTGACTATCCAGGTCATCAAAGTGCTCCAACATGGACATTGGTCCGAGCAGATAGGAGTAACAGCCATCATCACTGTCGATTACCCGCTTCACGTCCGCGGGCCAGACATGTCCATAAAAGCCCGCCATACTGAACTCACGCTCCAGTAGCTGAATAGCGTAACGACCATTGTCACGCATCATGGCAAGCTGCTCGTCATGCCAGTACTGCCGCATCACGGCCAGCAGCAAGCTGGCAACGCCCAGGCAAAGTAACGCGCCCAGAGCCACTGCCACCATTAACTCGATCAGGCCCAGGCCCGCACTCTGGGCGCGACGCATGTGCATTACCAACCGGTGCCTGGCGTCGTTTGCACAGCGAGTTGATGCCAACCTGGCGGTGTCGGTATCGCACAACTGTATGTGGACTGCGCCGCCTGCGGCGTCTCTGGCCAGGCGATGCTAATTTCCAGAGTGCCCGAATCACGCCAAATACAACGCTTAGCGCCGGGCACTACAACCAGACCCTGGAGATCGGCATACTCGCTCCCACCACGCTCGAGTTCGAACAGCGTCCGCAGCCCCCTTATAGCGTCGATCTGATGTTGCGCCAGCGCGCCCAACTCACGCGAGGTAGTCAGAGCTCGGGCCAATCCCAGTGTCGCAAGCGCCACCAACAAGAGTGCAATACTCACTTCAAAAAGTCCGGCCCCGCGCTGCCTGTTCACGCTGCTCCCCCGGGGCAAAGGCCCTCACCGCGAGCAACCCGACTGCGCCCTGCCCGGGAGAGTACGACGGCGAATGCATCACTGCCGCTCACACCTTTGGCACACAGCTGAAAACTGACATTCCGATTGGCGCTGCCATCTGGCCGCCACCGGACAGCGTCATGCAGTGGGCGGCTGGCCTGTCGATTGCTGACTGAAATACCTGAGGCAAGAGAATCCGAAATGCGCAGCAGCTCTGACGCACCAGGTGAGGCGACCCGCACTACCCACCCCTGGCGGTAGTCCTCTCCGCACACACCCGGCTCCGGTGCGCGCGGGCAAAGTTCAACCGGCGCTCCGCGAATGATCGACTCCACCCTCGCATATTCCATAGCACTGTGAAGCTGTAGTGCAATGGTGCGCATCTGATAGCGCGTGGACAGGCGCTCAAACCCGGGGAGTGATATTGCCAACAGCACCGCCACGATAATGAGGCTGACGAGCAACTCGATCAGAGTAAATCCGGCCTGAGCCAGTGGTCGCGATTTCCGTTTCACAATACACCTCCCGCTGAGCCAAGCATGGCTCAGTGGAGGTGCAGATTCGAGTGATTGGCTGAATACGACCGACGATGGTCGTTATTGCTGCCGCGATTTCCTGTATTACAGGTTTACGGCGTCGATGCGCAGCTCTTTGGGCAGCGAGAAGGTGACTTTTTCAGGGATACCCTGCACTTCAACAGGCGCCTCGGCACCCAGGGCCTGAAGACGATCGATCACTTCCTGGACCAGAATTTCCGGTGCGGAGGCCCCGGCGGTCACACCGATGCGCTGCTTGCCCTGCAGCCAGGTGGGATCGATATCCGCTGCCCGGTCGAGAAGATAGGCCTCAGCGCCCATACGCTCGGCCAGTTCGCGCAGGCGATTGGAGTTAGAGGAATTGGGTGAGCCCACGACCAGCATAAGGTCACAGCCGGCACCGAGGTCCTTGACCGCGTCCTGGCGATTCTGGGTGGCATAGCAAATGTCGTTCTTGCGCGGCCCTTCAATCCGGGGAAAGCGCTCACGCAGTGCATCGATGACTCGCGCCGTATCGTCCATCGACAGGGTGGTCTGGGTCACATAAGACAGACTGTCGGGCTCCCTTACCTGCAACGTCGCAGCCTGCGCTTCGTCCTCGACAAGATAAATCTCGCCGCCCGCAGTGTGGTCGTACTGCCCCATCGTACCTACAACTTCGGGGTGTCCCTCGTGGCCGATAAGAATGCACTCACGACCTTCGCGACTGTAGCGAGCGACTTCCATGTGTACCTTGGTTACCAGCGGGCAGGTCGCGTCGAACACCTTTAGCTGGCGACGCTGGGCTTCATTGCGCACCGCCTGGGATACACCGTGTGCGCTGAAAATCACAATGCAGTCGTCGGGCACTTCATCGAGCTCATCGACAAACACGGCGCCCCGCTCACGCAGATCACCCACCACAAATTTATTGTGCACCACCTCGTGGCGCACGTAGATCGGTGCGCCAAACACTTCCAGCGCCCGGTTAACAATATCAATGGCCCGATCTACGCCGGCACAAAAGCCGCGCGGGTTGGCCAGTTGAATTTCCATTAGTGCAGCTCCGCCGGTTCTACCCGATGAATATGGACATCGAAAAGTATAGTACGGCCAGCCAGGGGATGGTTGAAATCCACGGTTACCTCGTCGCCGTCAATGGCGATCACCATGCCGGGGAGCTCACCACCACCGGCATCGGCAAATGAAAACACAAGACCAACCTCCAGGTTGACGTCGTCGTCGAACTGGGACGCGTTCATGCGCTGGACGTTGTTTTCATTGGGCTGACCAAATGCGTCTTCGGGGGGACTTCAAACATCTTGCGCTCGCCCGCCACCATGCCAAAAAGACGGTGCTCGAAACCGGCCAGCAAACTGCCATCACCCACGGCAAAGTCTACCGGGTCACCCCCGAAGTTGGAGTCTACCTCGGATCCATCTTCCAGGCTCACGGAAAAGTTCAGATACACCCGGGTGCCTTCACTGACGGGGACGTTTACAGTACTCATTCTTTGGTTCTACCTACCATAAAGCTCTCCAGCAGCATACAGCCTGCACCTACGGTGATGGCCGAGTCCGCAATATTGAAGGCGGGGAAGTACCAGCCGCCGTAATGGACCGAGATAAAATCGACAACGTAACCGAGGACCATCCGGTCCCAGACATTGCCAATCGCGCCGCCCAGGATTAATGCCAGACTGAGTGACAATAGCCATTGACTACGCTCGGCGACAAACAACCAGATCACCAGCCCGACACTGATAACCAATGCCAGCACCGTGAAAAACCAGCGCTGCCAACCACCGGCTTCGCTGAGAAAACTGAACGCCGCGCCGGTATTGTGCTGCAGCGTCAGGTTAAACCAGGAGAACACCTCGACCGGAACGCCGTAGTGGAGCTGATTGCTGGCCAGCCCCTTGGTGTACTGATCCAGCATCACAATTACTGCGGCCAGCACGTACCAGGGCCACGCCCCTACCCCGCTACGCAAAGCTACGCTGCTCGCCATCGCCGTCCACGTTCTCAACACAGCGACCACACAGGGTCGGGTGTGCCGCGTGCTGACCAACATCTTCACGGCGATGCCAGCAACGCTCGCACTTCTCGGCAGTGGAAACATCAACCAGGATACGCAGCCCCTCAACGTCACTAAAGGCGGCCCCTTCCGGGGCTTCAGCCAGCGCAGCGATGCTGGCGCCAGACGTGATCAGCACGAAGCGCAACTCATCACCCAGCGCAGCGAGTTGCTCGGCCAGCTCGGTGTCGGCATAGAGGGTTACATTCGCGTCCAGCGATCCGCGCAGTTCTCCGGCCGCGCGACGCGCTTCCATTTCCTTGTTCACAGCGGCGCGCACGGCTACCATCTGGCGCCAGTACTCGCGGCCCATGGATTGATCGTCCGCCAGGATGGAAAGGCCCTCGTACCAGGTTTCCAGGAACACCGACTCGCTGCGCTCACCCGGCAGATTTTCCCAGATTTCCTCGGCGGTAAAACTGAGGATAGGCGCAATCCAGCGCACCAGCGCCTCGCCGATATGGTACATCGCAGTTTGCGCCGAGCGACGCGCGATACTATCAGTGCGCGTGGTGTACTGACGGTCTTTGATCACATCCAGATAGAAACCACCCAGATCACCGGCACAGAAGTTGTGCAGTTTCTGGTAAATCTGGTGGAAATTATAGGACGCGTAATCCTCGGCAAGCTCTGCCTGCAGGGCAGCGGTGCGATCGATTGCCCAGCGATCCAGCGACAACATGTCGTCAAATGGCAACGCGTCGGTCGCGGGCTCAAAGCCGTTCAGGTTTGAAAGCAGGAAGCGCGCAGTATTGCGGATCCGGCGATAGGAGTCCGCTGTCCGCTTGAGGATCTCATCACTGACACTCAATTCGCCGCGATAGTCCGTGGCAGCCACCCACAGGCGCATGATGTCGGCGCCGAGATCGTTCATGACCGTCTTGGGTGCAATGATGTTGCCCAGCGACTTGGACATCTTGCGGCCTTCGGAGTCCACCGTGAAACCGTGCGTGAGCACACTCTTATAGGGCGCAGCGCCGTCGATGGCAGTGCCGGTCACCAGCGATGACTGGAACCAGCCGCGGTGCTGGTCCGAGCCCTCCAGGTAGAGGTCGGCAGGTTTGTGCAATTCCGACCGGCGCTCGAGCACACTGACGTGGGTGACACCAGAGTCGAACCACACATCCAGGGTATCGGTCACTTTCTCGTAATCGTCGGCCTCATCGCCAAGCAGCTCAGCAGGTTCCAGCTCGAACCAGGCATCGATACCACGGGACTCCATTTGCAGTGCAACCTGCTCGATCAGTTCATCGGTGCGCGGATGCAACTCGCCGGTCTGTTTATGGATAAACAGGGCAATAGGAACGCCCCAGGTCCGCTGGCGAGAGATACACCAGTCGGGGGCGCCGGCTACCATGCCGCTGATGCGCGCTTCACCCCATTCGGGGTGCCAGGTGACTTTCTCGATCTCCGCCAGGGCCCTATCGCGCAGCCCCTCCTTGCTCATGCTCACAAACCACTGCGGTGTGGCACGGAAGATGATCGGGGTCTTATGACGCCAGCAGTGCGGATAGGAGTGTTCGTACTGCTCGTAGTGCATGAGCACACCGCGCTCTTGCAGCAGCTCGACAATCGCCGGGTTGGCCTTCATCACATGCTGGCCGGCAAAGTATTCAGTTCCCTCGAGGTAAACACCGTTGCCGCCCACCGGGTTATACACTTCGATGTCGTAGCGCTTGCCGACCACAAAGTCATCGGCGCCGTGCGCCGGTGCCGTGTGCACGGCCCCTGTGCCGGCCTCGGTGGTCACGTGATCACCGAGAATCACTGGCAACTGGCGATCCAGGAAGGGATGCTGCAGCAGCTGGCGCTCCAGATCGGCGCCCTTACAGCGACCGAGAATTTCGACGCTCTCCAGCCCATAGCGTGCAGCACAGCTCTCCAACAGCTCCGCGGCGACAACCAGCGCCCGGCCCTCGGCGGCCACCAGCACATACTCCAGCTCCGGGTGCAGGCTCACGGCCATACTGGCAGGCAGCGTCCAGGGGGTGGTGGTCCAGATCACCACAGCGATTTCACCGCTGTAGTCACTGCCCATCGCCGCATTGAAGGCGCCGGGATCGACAGCGGCATAAGCCACATCGACAGCCGGTGAATGCTTGTCGGCATATTCCACTTCAGCTTCAGCCAGGGCGGACCCACAATCCGTGCACCAGTGGACGGGCTTAAAGCCTTTGTTCAGGTGGCCGTTACCCACTATGCGTCCGAGGGCACGCACAATGTCGGCCTCGGTCTGGTAGTTCATGGTCAGATACGGGTCGGCCCAATCACCGAACACACCCATACGAATAAACGTCTCGCGCTGCCCATCCACCTGGCGCGCTGCATACTCACGGCACTTCTGGCGGAATTCAGCGGGCGTGACTTTCACGCCAGGCTTGCCCACTTTCTTTTCAACGTTCAGCTCAATCGGCAGGCCATGACAATCCCAGCCGGGTACATAGGGGGCGTCGAAGCCGTCCAGGCCCCGGGACTTTACGATAATGTCTTTGAGAATCTTGTTAACCGCGTGGCCCAGGTGCAGATCGCCGTTGGCGTAGGGAGGGCCATCGTGCAGGATAAACTTGGGACGGCCTTCAGAGGCCTGGCGAATCTTGCCGTAGAGGTCCATATCCGCCCACTGCTTCAGCCGTGCAGGCTCGCGCTGGGCCAGGCTGGCCTTCATGGGGAATGCCGTCTTGGGCAGGTTCAGGGTCGCTTTGTAATCACTCATATCTTCTTTCTCAGGCCGGCCGTTGTTCGAACCAGGCCCTGGTACTCGCTATATCTCTGGCGATGTTCTCTTTGAGCTCCTCCAGAGAGCCAAACTTCTTTTCGTCCCGCAATCGATGGCGGAACGTTACTTCAATGTGCTGGCCGTACAGCTGTATCTGGCGGTCCAGCAGGTGAACTTCAAGGTTGGCCTTGATACTATCCTCCACCGTCGGACGCACACCGACATTGGCAACGCCCCGGGCCGCCTCCAGTCCAGCCCCATTCACTTCCACGGCATACACGCCAGCCAGTGGCGCCCGCAACCGGCGCAATTCCAGGTTCGCCGTGGGCGTACCGATGGTCGCTCCCAACTGGCGGCCGTAAATCACTTTGCCTGCAATGGAATATGGCCGGCCCAGCATCTCCTCGGCACGGTCAAAATAGGCGTTTTCCAATGCTTCGCGGATACGTGTACTGCTCACCCGGCTACCATCCCACTCGCGGGTCGGGGTCGGCCCCGCATCGTAGCCGTGGATTTCACCCTGCTGCTGGATGTACTGGACATCGCCCTGGCGATCGTTGCCAAAGCGAAAGTCATCTCCGAGTACGACGTACTTCACGCCCAGCCCTTCGACAAACACCTGCTCGACAAACTGCTGGGCCGTCATGGCGCGAAGTCGCTCGTTAAAGCGGATGCGCAGCAGACGATCTATCCCGAGTGCTTCCATGGCCCGAAATTTCTCCCGGAAGCTCATAATTCGGGCCGGCGCCTGTAGCGGCGAAAAATACTCGCGCGGCAGTGGCTCGAAGACGATGACAGTTGATGGCAGGCCCAACTCAGCGGCTTTGCTCTGCAGATGGCTGAGCACAGCCTGATGGCCCAGATGCACCCCGTCAAAGGCGCCAATCGTAGCCACACAATCGCGGTGTCTGGGCCGCAAATTGTGCAGGCCGCGTATCAACTCCATGGGAATCTGGTTTGCCCGGTGAAATCCAACGCCGAATTATAGCGAAACCACCCTCCCCCTGAAACGTCCATTTTCCCGGTTATTGCCACCAGAGGGCTGGATGGATGGGTGTTGACTTGGGGATCGCCAGGTGCGCCAAACGACCCTGACGCCCCGGCAGCGCCTAGCCGTCGTAGGGTACCCGACCCTTCATAAACATCTCGCGATTCTCGCGCTTCTTTCCCTCGGACTTGCGCAGCAGGACATAAACCGCCCCGGTACCGCCATGGCGGGGCTGGGCCGAGTGAAAGGCCTGCACCTGGTCGAGCTCGCGCAACCAGTGATCGGTACAGCCCTTGAGAATAGATGAGCGCTCGCGCTCAGCTTTGCTCTCACCCTTGCCGTGAATAATGATGACACTGCGGATCCCCAGGCGCACCGACTCCTGGATAAACTCAAACAATTCCTTGCGGGCGATCCGGGTTGTCATGCGGTGCAGATCGAGGCGGGCTTCCGCCTCATAGCGGCCCTGTTTGAGCCGGCGAAACACCCCGTTCTGAACGCCGGGGCGCTTGTAATCGAGGACATACCATGGATCCAGGGGTGCAATGGCCAGACCGTCCTCAGTCAGGATATTGCCGTCATCGCGCTTATCGAGAGTAGCCGCCTCACGCCGCTGATCCAGCGAGGAATCCCGATGGCGCTTTTTATCCAGGCGCACCCTCCCCTCACGCTTAAGCGGGACCACGTCGGACATTTCGTCGAAAAACAGGCTCTCTTCGTCGCTGGACATAGGGTTTCTGACTCCTTGCTGGGCTATTATATCGCTCTGTTGCAGCAGGCAAATACCCGAATATGGACAACAGCAGTGCAGATCAATGCCCTCTCTGCGGCGAGCCCAACCAGTGTGCCATGGCCGCTGGCCAGCCTGCCGAGAGTTGCTGGTGCATGACCGCCCAGATCGCACCGGAGGCCATCGAGCGACTGGCGCCCGAAGACAAAGGCACCCGCTGTATCTGCCCAGGCTGCGGTTCCACCCCCACCAGGAGTTCAATTTGAAAGGCAATGTCGTCAACGGCGTAGGGTACCTGTTTGAAGGTGCCAAGCTGCTCACCCACCCCTCACTGCGCCTCTTTGTGCTGGTGCCTCTGGCCATCAATATCGTGATTTTTGGCACCTTGATCAGCATCGGCATGAGCTATCTCATCGACTGGATGGACCAGGCCCTGGCCTGGGTGCCGGACTGGCTCAGCTTTATCGAATGGATACTCTGGCCACTGGTCGGCCTGACCCTGAGCCTGATGACAGGCTATATGTTTACGGCTGTGGCCCTGATCATCGCCTCGCCGTTCAACGGCCTGTTAGCCGAAAAAGCGGAAGAACTCGTAACTGGAAAGGAAGTACCGGCCCTGGAGGGGCTGGGCGCGGCACTGATGATGGTGCCGCTGGGCATTGTGCGGGAACTGGCCAAACTCATGTACTACCTACCCATGGCAGCGTTCGTCCTGCTAATAACCTTTATTCCCGTGTTGAACACCGTGGCCCCGCTGCTTTGGTTCCTGCTGGGAGCGTGGATGATGTCTATCCAGTTCGTCGACTACCCCATGGACAATCACCAGCTCAGCTTTGGCGACGTCAAAGAGGCGGTGCGCAGCCGCCGCCTTAGCAGCATGGGATTTGGCGGCGCCGTGGCGCTGTGCACCGGCATCCCCATTGTGAACTTCTTTGTGGTACCGGCAGCCGTCGTGGGCGCCACATTGCTGTGGTGCCGAGAGCTGAATCGCTAAACGAGCAGCTCCGCAGGGGGGTAGGTGCACTCCAGCTTCGCGCCGAGCAAGGCCTCGAGGTCAGGCAGCAAGAATGCGTCGTCTTCACTAGCAAAACTGATAGAGGTGCCAGTGGCGCCGGCACGACCAGTACGACCGATGCGGTGCACGTAGTCTTCCGGATCCTCAGGCAGGTTGTAGTTCACCACATGGCTGATGCCATCGACGTGAATACCGCGCCCCGCCACGTCGGTGGCCACCAGCACCTTGATCTCACCGGTTTTGAACTGTTCCAGTGTGCGGGTGCGCTTACCCTGGGGAATTTCACCCGACAGAATACCCGCCTTCACACCTGACTTACGCAGCCGCTCGTGCAGCCTCCGCACCTGGTCGCGGCGATTGGCGAACACAATCAGGCTGTTGCAGTCTTCACTTTTAATGACGTTATTAAGCACCCGGTAGCGCTCTTCGCTGCTGACCAGATAAATTTTCTGGTCCACCGTATCGGTGGCAACAGATTCAGGCTCAATCTCAACCGTCACCGGTTCAAAGGTCCACTGCTGGGAAAGATTGATAATGTCCTGGGTAAATGTCGCCGAGAACAACAGCGTTTGACGGTTTTCCTTGCGAGGCGTGGCACGGACAATACGCTTCACCTGCGGGATAAAGCCCATGTCGAGCATCCGGTCCGCCTCGTCGAGCACCAGTACCTCGATGTGATCGAGATAGAGATCGCGGCGAGTCATGAAATCGATCAGGCGGCCCGGCGTAGCCACAACCAGATCAACCACGTTGTTCTGCAAGCGGTTGAGCTGCTTCTGGTAATCCATACCGCCAATCAGGGTGACCACTTCCAGCCCGGTGTGCTTGCCGAGGTCGGCGGCATCCGCAGCGATCTGCATGACCAGCTCACGGGTGGGCGCAATCACCAGCGCGCGCGGCTCGCCAATAAAGCGCTCACCCTCAACATGGTTGCTCAGCAAATCATTGAAGATGGTAATGAGGAATGCGGCCGTTTTACCGGTGCCTGTCTGCGCCTTGCCAATCGCGTCATTGCCTTTGAGTGTATGCGGCAACACCTGGCCCTGAATAGGCGAGCAATATTGAAAGCCGAGCTCGGCAATACCGCGCATCAGTTCGTCGCGCAGGCCGAGGTCGTGGAAGCGTACCTTGCCCTCTTCTGGCTCAACGACAAACTCGTCGATGCTCCAGGGCTGGGGAGCAGCTTTGGGCTTGCGAGAACGGCGGCGTTTCTTGTTGCCGCTGGCCTGCTGCGCCTGCTCTTTGCGCGGCGACTTGTTCTGACCTGCAGGGGCCTGGACAGCTTCACCAGCACTGTTGTTCTTGCCGGTAATACGCCCTACAAAACTCTTGATCAATTGACTGTAATCCTGTGACTGCTCAAAAAACGCGCTAGTCTACCATAGCGCGGCCGGCGCCGCGCCTACAAAAAAGAGCAGGATTAACGGGCTGGGAACAGCCTCGAGAGGTAGTAATCCACGCTGGTATAGCGCCCGCCGCCAGTGAATAACAGCGAGAACAGCATCACCAGATAGGTCACCGCGAACTCAATACCGTTGTTGAGCACTACAAAGCTGCCTTTCTCGGTCAGCCAGGAGTAGTTGCCATGTTCACGCAGAATGTCTTTGGCGGCACCCAGGCGCACCGCCACTTCCTGGGAGCTGGAGTCGGCAATCGCGGCCCAACCGTGGGGCCAGTGGACAGCAAAAATCGCCACTACCATGGTGATCATGAGGGGGATGGAAATCCAGCGGGTTGCCAGGCCCAGCAGCAGCAACAGCGCACCAATAGCCTCGGTGTAAGCCGCCAGATACGCCAGCAACTCAGGCGCCGGCAGGCCCAGCCCCCAGTCGGGGTTGCCAAACCATTCAATGGTGCTGTCGATACCCTTGATTTTCTGGGTGCCCGCCATCCAGAACACCGGCACCAGATAAAGTCGCAACGCCAATGGCGCCAGGCCATCGAGGTGTTGCAGGCGCGGAAAAATAGCGCTGTGTATGGTGTAATACCACTGTGCAATTGCGTTCATTGAGCATTCCCTACCGAATTATTCACTCTGTGACAGCAAATACCGCCAAAAGGTTTCATCAATTCCGAATTTTGCGCCAAGGCTCCACCCTGGGATGACCACAACATTTAAAGACTATCGCAAGGAAGCCGCCGCCGTCGGCGCTATTGCCTGGCCCACTGTGATTGCCCAGCTGGCGCAAATGGGCACGGGTGTCGTCGACACCGTGATGGCCGGGCGCTACAGCTCGGTCGATCTGGCGGCGATTGCGATCGGTTACAACATCTGGCTGCCACTGTTCCTGCTGACTCTAGGCATCATGCTGGCTGTCTCGGTCATCGTCGCCCAGGATTTTGGCGCGCGCAAAATCCAGGCGATCCGCGACATTCTGCCGCAGTCGCTGTGGCTGGCCATCATTCTGGGCGCCATTGTGGGGCCAATTTGCTATCAGATGGGACCCTTGTTGGATATGCTCGAGCTCGATCCCATCACATCGGACAAAAGCCTGGCCTATATGCAGGCGGTGGCATTCGGCCTGCCCGCAGTGGTGATTTTCCAGGCCCTGCGCTGCCACACCCAGGGACTTGGCATAATGCGTCCCTTTGCCGTTGCCAGCGTGCTCGGTTTTATCGCCAACATCCCCCTTAACTATATGCTGATCTATGGCAAGTGGGGGGCACCCGAACTGGGCGCAGCGGGCTGCGGCTGGGCCACCGCCATCTCCATGTGGCTTAGCCCACTGCTCATCGGTGGCTATATCCTGTTCAGCAAAACCATCAAGCCCTACCTCCCGGAGCGGATCATGGTGGCGCCCGACTGGACAGCCATAGGACAAATTCTGCGTCTGGGCTTACCGATCGGACTGACCTTCTTCCTGGAAATTGGCGTCTTTACCGTGGTCAGCTTGATGATTGCCACATTGGGGAACAATGCCATGGCGGCACACCAGATCGCCTACAACGTATGGGATGTGGTTTACATGCCGCTGATCAGCGTGGGCTCAGCCATGGCCACGCGGGTGGGTCACGCTATCGGCAGCGGCCGACACGAGCAGATCAAGCTCGCAGTGGCAACAGGCACAGGCATGACGTTGCTCGTGGGCGTTGTCTCAACCGTAGTGTTGCTCTCTATTCCGTCGCTCATCATCAGCGCTTACACCGCCGAGTCGGGTATCCATGTAATTGCGCTGCGCCTGGTGCAACTGGTGGCCATTTTTATCGTCATCGATTCGACCCAGGTGGCGGCCTCTTATGTGCTACGCGCGTTTAAAGACACTCGCTTCCCGTTCCTGGTCATGTGCTTCGCTTATTGGGGCTTATCGCTGCCGCTGTCCTGGTGGCTGGGTCTGAAAGTGGCAGAAAACCCCTCAGATGGCACCGCCGGCATCTGGGTCGCGTTAATCGCGGGAATTTGCTTTTCGACCGTGCTGGTGGGCTGGCGCCTATACGGCAAGCTACAAAAACTGCCCGTCAGCGCTGCTGCGCACAATCAGGGCATTCAGGACGGGCCGCAAGCCTGAGCTGCTGCTGCTCGGCGGTACGCAGGTCCATCATAAGCAGCCGGCCCCGCAGGGGTTCACCGAACCCTGTGAGCAACTTCAACGCCTCCATAGCCTGCAGCGCGCCGAAGATGCCCACCACCGGCGCCAAAACGCCGCTGTCACTGCAGCTCAGGGCCGTTTCAGCGCCTTCACTGGGATACAGGCAGCGGTAACAGGGGCCGCCGCCGGCAACATCAAACACCGAGAGCTGCCCTTCACTGCGCACGGCCGCGGCCGACACCATTGGGATACCTGCGGCAATGCAGGCCCGATTCAGGGCGAAGCGGGTGGGAAAGTTATCACTGCAATCCACAACGAGGTCGACAGCTTGCACCGCAGCGGCAAGCGCGTCGCCAGCTAGGTGCTCTGTGAGCGTAGTTACCGTCACACCGGGATTAATATCAGCAATGCTCGCCGCGGCAGACACCGCTTTGTTGCGGCCAATATCGGCCTCGCCATGGGCAAGCTGGCGCTGCAGGTTACTCAACTCCACGGCATCGCCATCCGCCAGCACCAGCGTGCCAACTCCGGCCGCCGCCAGGTACAGGGCCGCCGGACAACCGAGGCCACCCAATCCTACAATCAAAACCCGGGATTCCAGCAATCGCTCCTGACCAGCCACATCGAAATCGTGGAGCAGAATCTGGCGGTTGTAGCGTAATAACTGCTCGTCACTCAACACTCAGCTGCCCTCCACTAATACGCTCGTGGCCACCCAGATCGCGCCGTGACATCACCGCAGAAAAACCATTATCGGTCAGCAATTGGCGTACGGCCGGCGCCTGGTCATAGCCGTGCTCCAGCAGCAGCCAGCCACCCGGGGTGAGGTAATCGCCCGCGTTGGCACACAAATGCGCGAGATCGGCCAACCCCTGAGCCGCCGCCACCAGCGCACTATCGGGCTCAAACCGCACGTCACCCTGGCTTAGATGGGGATCGCCGGGGCAATATAGGGTGGGTTACTGACGATCAGGTCAAAGTGCTCTCCGGACAGTGCTGAAAACCAGTCAGATTCCAACACAACCACCTGCTCGAGCTGACAGCGACGGGCATTGCGCAGAGCAAGCGCCACGGCCTCGGTACTGGCATCGGTGGCGGTAATCTGCCAGCCGGGCTTCGAATGCGCCAGGGCCAGTGCAATGGCGCCGGTACCCGTGCCGAGGTCGAGCGCCCTCACCGGCTCGTCCAGTGGCAGCTCCAGGGCCCACTCTACGAGCGTTTCTGTATCGGGACGGGGAATCAGTGTAGAGGGATTTACCTCCAGGTCGAGCGACCAGAATTCACGCTGACCTGTCAGGTGCGCCACCGGTTCGCCGCGCTTGCGACGCGCCAGCAGTGCCTGAAACTGCGCCAGCGTCTCGCCTTCAACGGCGGCCTCCGGCCAGGTATACAACCAGGTACGGGATTTTGCCAGACAGTGTCCGAGCAACACTTCGAGGTCGCGGCGCGGGCTGTCACCGGGGAGATCGTCTACGCCCTGCAGCAACTCGGCCACGGTGGCCATCAGCCCGCCAGTGCTGCCAGCTGATCCGCCTGATACTCCTGCCGCAGTGGGCCAACCACGGCGTCCAGCTCACCTTCCATTACCTCTGCCAGCTTGTAAAGAGTCAGGTTGATGCGGTGGTCGGTCAGGCGTCCCTGGGGGAAATTGTAGGTGCGAATGCGGTCACTGCGATCACCCGTACCCACCAGGTCGCGACGCATGGAGGCCTGCTCTTCAGCGGCTTTGTCCTGGGCACTGGTCAACAGCTTTGCCTGCAGCAGCGACATAGCCCGAGCCCGGTTCTTATGCTGGGAACGCTCGTCCTGGCACTCCACCACAATACCTGAGGGCAAGTGGGTGATGCGCACCGCGGAGTCGGTCTTGTTCACGTGCTGGCCCCCGGCACCGGAGGCACGGTAGGTATCAACCCGCAGGTCGGCCTTGTTAATTTCCACCGCGTCGACCTCTTCAGCCTCAGGCATTACGGCCACGGTGCAGGCGGAGGTGTGGATTCTACCCTGGGACTCAGTCTCTGGAACCCGCTGTACGCGGTGCGCGCCAGACTCAAATTTGAGGTGCGCATATACGTCGCGACCCTCGACCCTGGTGATAATTTCCTTATACCCGCCGTGTTCGCCAGGGCGCTCGGACAGCACTTCTACTTTCCAACCCATGCCCTCGGCGTAGCGCGAATACATACGGAACAAGTCCCCGGAGAAAATCGCCGCCTCGTCGCCACCGGTACCGGCGCGAATCTCGAGAAAAACGTTGTGAGAATCGTTGGGGTCGCGCGGGAGTAACAGCGTTTGCAGCTGCGATTCGAGGACCTCGAGTTGCGCGCTGCCTGAATCGATTTCCTCGCGGGCCATATCGCGCAGATCAGGATCATCGTCCTCCAGCATCAACCGCGCCTCTTCCAGGTCACTATTGACCTGACTGAAATCGGCGTAGCATCGCACCACCTCTTCCAATTCCGCATATTCACGGGACAGGTCTCGGAAGCGGTTCTGATCAGCGATGGTCTCGCTGTCGCCCAACAGGGCCGCAACCTCTTCGTGGCGGTCTGTGAGGGTCTCCAGTTTACTCAGGAGGGATGCTTTCATTGCAATGTGTGTCTCGAATGATCGGTATCTTCAGCGCTGATATCCACACCCTGGGTGGATTCGGTACTGGTCTCAGGGTCGCTCGGTGCCTGTACGCCGAGCAGCCGGCTGGCATCTTCCAACGCCTGCTCACGACCGCTGGCGGAAATTTCCTTCAAGCCGGCGGTCGGCGCATGAATGAGTTTGTTCATCAGCGAGCGCGACAATTGCGTGAGCAGTTTGGCAGGATCCTCGCCCCGGGCCAGGGAGCGCAAGGCCCGCTGTAATTCCTGCTCACGGGTCTGGTCGGCGGCGCTACGATATTCCTTGATGACATCGACTGCACCGAGTCGACGGGTCTCCGTGACATAAGCCTGGACACCCTCTGCGATAATGACGTCAGCCTTGCGCGCCTCACTCTGGCGGCTGCGCAGATTCTCGTCGACAATCTCGCGCAGGTCATCGACGCTGTAGAGATAGATATCACGCAAATCGCCCACTTGCGGCTCGATATCCCGTGGCACGGCAATATCGACCATTAACATGGGCCGGTGTTTGCGAACTTTGATCGCCTGCTCAACTGCTCCCTTGCCGAGAATAGGCAACTGGCTCGCTGTAGATGTGATGACAATATCTGCCGCCGGGAGCTGAGTCGGAATATCCGCCAGCAGCACCGCTTCAGCGCCAAACTGCTGGGCAAGCTCTCGGGCCCTGCCGAGAGTTCGGTTGGCGATGACAATTTGTTTTACTCCGGCATCAATCAAGTGGCGCGTCACCAGCTCAATCGTCTCACCGGCACCCACCAGCAACGCCTGACAGTTCGCGAGATCCGAAAAAATATGCCCCGCCAGATCGACCGCGGCATAGGCCACCGACACCGGGTTCTCGCCAATGGCCGTATCCGTGCGAACCTTCTTGGCGATGGTGAATACCCGCGGGAACAAACGCCCCAGTTCACTGGCCACAGTGCCTGCTTCAGAAGCTACCGCAAATGCCGACTTCAATTGGCCGAATATCTGAGGTTCACCCAACACCATGGAATCCAGACCGCTGGCCACTTGGATGATATGCGACAGTGCCGCTTCCGCCTCGTAGTGGTAGGCAGCGCTGCGCAGTTCCTCAGCGGGTAAATGATGATAATTGGCGATCCAGTCAATGAGATTGGCGGCCCGCTCTGCCAGCGGCTTGCCCACAGGGACAATGCCGTACAGTTCGGTGCGGTTGCAGGTAGAGAGAATCACCACCTCATCTACCTCGCCGGTCGCACAGGCGTCCGCCAACGCCTCAGCCACTTGCTCAGGGGCAAACGCAACCCGCTCGCGCACTTCAACGGCGGCGGAGTTGTGATTGATTCCGAGGGCAATCAAGTTCATGGCTGGTCGTTCTGGCTCCTGCAAAAGGGCTGTTCAAAAACCGACGCACCTTAGCACATCCGATCAAAAATTTCTGTGATTTTAACAAGTTAGCCAGCTCATAACAGGCTTCCAACGATCCACCCGGGCTGTGGGTTTCAGGGCCCGTCTATGTCATCATAGCTTGCCTGACGCCATTCGGACCTGACTCGATGTACCGCTTCCTCGCCACCGCCTGCTGCTTTGCGCTGCTCACCGCCTGCGCCAGCACCGACACGCACGAGGAAATTGCAGTGCCTGCGGTCGCCGCCAGCACGCCGGAACAGGCGCCCAAGCCTGCTCCGCCCATCCCGGAACGCCCCATTCCCGCAGACAGCGTCTACTCGCTGATACTGGCGGAATTCGCCATGCGCCGCGGCGATTACAACACAGCGCTGGACGCCTATCTCGAGGAGGCGCCTACCTTGGGCGACGTAGGCGTGGCGCGACATACAACCCACCTGGCTCAGTATATGCGCCGGCCGGAAGAATCCCTTGAGGCCGTGCAGCTGTGGCTGGCGCTGGAGCCAGACAGCGTCGAGGCAAACAATACTGCTGCCAGCCTGCTGGCCGCACAACAGCAGCCGCTGCAGGCATTGCCGCACATGGCGGTGGTAGCGCGATCCGATGTCCAGGCCAACTTTCCGCTACTGCTGCAGGGGTTCAATCAGCTACCTCCGGCGCAGCAGGCCGAACTGGTGGCAGGCCTGAATACGCTCGGTGAAGAGTTTCCCGACGACCCCGCCCTGCTAATGACCCAGGCGCTGATTCACGCGGAATTCCAGCAGTACCCCCAGGCCCAGGCTAAGCTGGACAAATTATTCACGGTTGACCCACTGCAGCACCAGGCGCTCCTGCTGGAGGCCCGGGTGCGCCTCAAACAGCAGGAGCAGGACCCATTCCGCCACATCAGAACTGTCCTGGAAGCGCATCCGGAAGATTCTCGCCTGCGCCTGGAATACGCCAAGCTACTCACCAGCACCGATATCGTCGCAGCCCGCGAACAATTCGAAATATTGTCGGCCCAGTCACCACAGGACGCCGACCTGCTACTGTCACTGGCCCTCATCAATCGTGAGAACGGCGATGACTTAGTGGCACGGGCCTACCTGCAGCAGATGTTGGCCCTCAACGCGCGCAACGACGAAGCCCACTACTACCTGGGGCGAATTGCCGAGGATCGCAGCGAACAGGGCGAGGCCGTGCGCCACTACCAGCAAATCGGCGACGGCCGGCAGTATCTGGCTGCCAATCAGCGCCTAGGCCAGATTCTGATCGACAGCGGCCAGTTCGAAGAGTGCCGCGACTGGTTTGCCAGCCAGCGCTTGCGGCTCCCTGCACGCAGCGAACAGCTCTACAATATTGAAGCGGACCTGCTTAGCAGCGGTGGCTATCTGGGGGCCAGCCGCGAGGTGCTGAACCAGGGCATTAGTGATTTCCCCGAGTCGGAGGCACTACTGTACGCGCGATCCATGGTCAGCGAACAACAGAATGACCTGGACCTCATGGAGCGCGACCTGCGCACCATACTCGCCAATGACCCAGATAACGCCACCGCACTGAACGCACTGGGCTACACCCTCACCAATCGCACCGACCGCCACGACGAGGCCCTTGAGTTGATCAGTCGGGCCCTGGAACTGGACCCGGAAGAGCCGGCTATCCTCGACAGCATGGGCTGGGTGCTTTTCCGCCAGGGGCGTGTTGAAGAATCACTGGAGTACCTGATGCGCGCCTATGCCGCATTTCCTGACCCGGAAGTGGCTGCCCACCTGGGCGAAGTGCTATGGGTCAGTGGCGATCACGAATCCGCCACCCGTGTCTGGCAGGGCGCGCTACTGCGCGACCCCAATCACCCGGTACTGCTGAGCACCCTGGAGCGCCTGGGCGTTGAAACCCACCTGCAAACGCTGCCCGGCACTGAGGCCGCTGCAGAACAGTGAACACCCTGACACGGACTCTTCTGCCGGGGTCATTCCTGGTGCTGACAGCCTGCGCAGGAATAGCGCCGCCACCTCCCCACTGGAGCGAGCAGCAGGCGCGTCTGGAGGCCTTCGACCAATTCACCGCCCGCGGCAAGATTGCGTTGCGCACCCCCACCCAGGCGGAATCCGCCAGCCTCACCTGGCAGCAAGCCGGACAAAACACCCAGCTGCATCTACAGGGTCCGCTCGGAATCGCTGCCACCACCGTGGAGAGCGATGGGTTCCATGTCGAGATCCGCCAGGGCGACGACATCCAGTATTGGACAACCGACAAGGTCCCGCCCGGGTCGGAGTGGGACCTGCCCCTGCAATCAATGCCATACTGGCTGCGCGGCATACCAGACCCCAACACCACCAGCGACGCACTGGAGTTTGACCCGGACACCGGCCGGCCTGCCCGGCTGTCGCAACAGGGCTGGGAGGTCACCTACAGCGGCTTCGGCACCTTCGCCGAGCTCACGCTGCCCACCCGTATGGAAGTGTCGCGCGACGATACCTGGGCCAGGATTATTGTGCGCCGCTGGGAAGAGACCGCTACCCGTGACTGACTCGATCACGCTCTTGTCGCCGGCCAAGCTCAACCTGTTCCTGCACATTACCGGGCGACGCAGTGACGGCTACCACGAACTGCAAACCCTGTTCCAGTTGCTGGACTGGGGCGACACCCTCACGTTCACCCCTGACGATAGCGGCGCCATCACCCTGTCTGGGTCGCCGTTTGATATCGAACTGCAGGACAATCTCATCTACCGTGCCGCAGCGCAGTTGCGGACAGGACATCGCGGCGTGCACATTGAAGTGACCAAGCGCATTCCGGAGGGCGGCGGCCTCGGTGGCGGCAGCTCAAACGCGGCCACCACATTGCTGGCACTGAACCACCTCTGGGCACGCGCTTTCAGCAGTGAAAAACTGCAGCAAATCGGGGCCAGCCTCGGCGCTGACGTCCCGGTTTTCGTGGCCGGCCACACCGCCTGGGCGGCGGGTGTCGGGGAAATTCTGGAGCCAGTGGAAATGCCCGAGGAGTGGTATGTGATCGCCGCTCCCAACTGCCATGTTTCGACGGCAGAAATTTTTTCACACGAGCAATTGACACGGGACACCTCTCCCATCACAATAGCCGCCTTTTTCGAGGGGCACTCCCGCAACGACTGCCAGGATCTCGTTAGAAACTTCCATCCGGAAGTTGATAACGCGTTGAATATCCTGGGAAAATTTGGAAGTGCCAGGTTGACCGGAACCGGAGCATGCGTGTTCGCAAGCTTCCCTGAAAAGGCCCAGGCCCAAGCGGTCCTGAGCCAACTGCCCGCGGAACTGAATGCCTTCGCGGCAGCGGGGGTGAATAAGTCACCCGTGCTGGAGGGACTGGTCAACAGCTAGAGTTTACTGGGGTGTCGCCAAGCGGCAAGGCACCGGGTTTTGATCCCGGCATTCGCAGGTTCGAATCCTGCCACCCCAGCCATATTCAGAAATGCCATACATCGGGTGGTGTGTGGCATTATTTTTATGTGCAGCATTCGTCGATTCGCTTTAAAAGGTAACGTCCAGTGTCCTCGAAGATGATGGTTTTCACGGGTAACGCCAACCCTGAACTCGCTCAGAAAATTGCCAGCCGCCTGTATCTCAACCTGGGACATGCGGATGTCGGCAAATTCTCCGACGGCGAGATCGCAGTTGAACTGAATGAAAACGTCCGCGGCAAGGACGTCTTCGTGGTCCAGTCAACCTGCAACCCCACCAACGACAACCTGATGGAGTTGCTGGTGATGATCGACGCCCTGCGTCGTGCCTCGGCAGACAGCATTACCGCGGTAGTGCCCTACTTTGGCTACGCCCGCCAGGATCGCCGAGTACGCTCTGCCCGCGTACCCATTACTGCTAAAGTGGTGGCGGACATGATGGTAGGCGTCGGTGTAGACCGGGTGCTGACCATGGACCTGCACGCAGAGCAGATTCAGGGCTTCTTCGAATGCCCGGTGGACAACGTATACGGCTCGCCGATTCTGATCGACGACATCGTGGCACAGCAGTACGAAAACCAGATCGTGGTATCGCCGGACATCGGCGGTGTAGTCAGGGCCCGCGCCGTCGCCAAGCAGCTGGACGAAGCTGACCTGGCCATTATCGACAAGCGCCGCCCCAAGGCTAACGAAGCCCAGGTCATGAACCTGATCGGCGACGTGGAGGGCCGCACCTGCCTGCTGGTCGACGACATGGTCGACACTGCCGGCACACTTTGCCAGGCGGCCAACGCGCTGAAAGAGCGCGGTGCACTGGGTGTATATGCCTACTGTACTCACGGAGTACTGTCCGGCAAAGCCCTGGAAAATATTCGGAATTCCCAGCTCGACCAGCTGGTAATCACCGATACGATTCCCCTCTCTGAGGAGGCTCGCGGCATCGAAAAGATCCGCGTGCTAACCACCTCTGACCTGCTGGCTGAGTCCATGCGTCGGGTGGCCAACGGGGAATCTATCAGCGCGCTGTTCAGTTAAGAACAGCTTTTATGAACCCACTGCCGCACCGGTCGCAGGTGTTGCAGTGAATATCAAAGGAGTCTGACAATGTCTGACCAATTTGAAGTACAAGCCGAACTGCGTGAGGACATGGGGAAAGGTGCGAGCCGCCGCCTGCGTCGTCTCGCCGACAAAATCCCTGCCATCATCTACGGTGGTGACAAGGAACCCCAGTCTCTGACCATCATCCGCAAGGACCTGGAAAAGTCTCTGGAAAACGAAGCGTTCTACTCCCACGTACTGGAAGTGAACGTAGGTGGTGATGTACAGAAAGCAATCCTCAAGGATCTGCAGCGTCACCCCGCCAAAGACCTCGTAATGCACGCTGACTTCCTGCGTGTCGACGACAAGGTTGCCATTAAAGTACACGTGCCCATTCACTTCCTGAACGAAGAGAACTGTCACGGCGTGAAGATGGAAGGCGGCATGATCCAGCACCAGGCGACTGACATCGAAGTTAGCTGTCTGCCCGGCGACATCCCCGAGTTCATCGAAGTGGATATGCTCGAGATCAAAACTGGCGAGATCGTTCACCTGTCTGACGTCACTCTGCCCGCAGGCGTAACTTCCGTTGCCCTGGCTCTGGGTGAAGACCACGACCTGGCGATCGCCTCTGTCGTTGCGCCGAAGGGCGGCAAAGACGACGATGAAGTCGAAGCTGCTGCTGACGACGCCGCTGAAGAAGGCGAAGGCGAGGAGTAATTCCTCGCCTCCTGGCTCCCGCGTTGACAGCCATCAAGCTGATCGCCGGCCTGGGTAACCCCGGTAGTGAATACCGGGGCACCCGCCACAACGCGGGCGCCGATTTCGTTGAGGAGCTGGCGCGCCAATGCGGTGCTACTCTCTCGGCGGAATCCAAATTTTCCGGTCTCGCTGGCCGTATCACCTACGCCGGTCACGACCTCAGATTACTCATCCCCACAACCTTCATGAATCGCTCCGGCAAGGCCGTTGCAGCGATGGCCCAATTTTTCAAAATTGCCCCGGAAGAGATCCTCGTCGCCCACGATGAACTGGATATTCCCGCAGGTACGGCCAGGTTCAAGCAAGGTGGGGGCCACGGCGGCCACAACGGCCTGCGTGACATTGTGCCCGCACTGGGCAACAACAAGAAGTTTCATCGCCTGCGAATCGGCATTGATCACCCCGGCCACGCCTCCAAGGTCTCGGGCTACGTCTTAAGCCGCCCCTCACAGGTAGACCGCGATCGTATCGATGCCAGTATCGACGAGGCCATCAGCGCCTTGCCTCTGCTACTGGACGGCGACGCCACCAAGGCGATGACCCGATTACACAGTTTTAGCGCAGCCTAGCTGCCCAGCACCAAAGGACACTTCCATGGGTTTCAAATGCGGTATTGTCGGCCTCCCCAACGTGGGCAAGTCCACCCTGTTCAACGCACTCACCCGCGCGGGTATCGACGCGGAGAACTTCCCGTTCTGCACCATTGAGCCCAACGCCGGTGTGGTACCGATCCCCGATCCGCGCCAGGACAAGATCTCCGCGATCGTGACGCCGGAAAAAGAAATCGCCACTACCATGGAGTTCGTGGACATCGCGGGCCTGGTGGCCGGCGCATCCAAAGGCGAAGGCCTGGGCAACCAGTTCCTGGCCAATATCCGCGAGACAGACGCCATCGCCCACGTCGTGCGCTGCTTCGAGGATGAGAACGTCATTCACGTGGCCAACCAAATCGATCCCGCCGCCGACATCGAAATCATCAATACCGAGCTGGCGCTGGCCGACCTGGAGAGCTGCGAGAAGCAACTGCAGAAAGTCACCCGCACGGCCAAAGGCGGCGACAAGGAATCCATCGCCATGAAGGCGCTGCTGGAAGACAAACTCCTGCCCCAGCTGAACGAAGCCAAACCGGTACGCGCCCTGTCCCTCGACGAAAACGAAGAGGCGCTGGTAAAACAGCTGTTCCTGCTCACTGTTAAGCCCACCATGTACATCGCTAACGTCGACGAAGACGGCTTCGAAAACAACCCACACCTGGATGTGGTGCGCGGCATCGCCGCTGAAGAGAACGCGGTCGTCGTGGTGATCTGCAACAAGCTCGAATCGGAAATCATTGAGCTGGACGACGAAGAGCGCACCGAATTCTTGGCCGACCTGGGTATGGAAGAGCCGGGCCTGAACCGCGTGATTCGCGCAGGCTACGACCTGCTCAACCTGCACACGTATTTCACTGCAGGTGTTAAGGAGGTGCGCGCCTGGACGGTACCGGTGGGCGCCTCTGCCCCGGAAGCCGCCGGTGTCATCCACACCGACTTCCAGAAGGGCTTTATTCGCGCTGAGGTCATCTCCTACGCCGACTTTATCGAGCACGGCGGCGAACAAGGCGCCAAGGATGCCGGTCGCTGGCGCCTGGAAGGCAAGGACTACATCGTTCAGGATGGCGACGTCATCCACTTCCGCTTTAACGTCTAATCGGCTTATTACTCTTCGGTCCCGGGAGGGTTCAGACCTTCCCGGACCAAAACTCTCCCCAACGTTTTTTTACTAATCGAATGGTCTTAAGTGACCGTCCCCAAAACGGCGCACACGCTCAACGTAAGGCAAAATCTCGGTGATCATCGTGGTCTCTTTTAGACGACACGGATCGGGAACGCAGTAAGCCTCCCCGGGACCGCTTCAAGGCCCTCCATGGCACGCTTCGGCGTCCCGGAGCGCCGGCCGCACCATCCATGGCTCCCGACGATCCCGGGAAGACTTACTGCGCTCCCGCTCCTGCCCCGGCTACTGACAAGTAGTGCGCCAGTCATGGGCTCTATCTTATATCCAGGATGAGTGAATGAGCTGTGGTTTAGCGCTTCGAAGCCTTCAGGTCACGCTTGTGCGCAGCGGAGGCGGCGGAGGGCTTTCCGTGGGGAGTGTTTGAGGGGTGTTTTAGGATTGCGCAGCAATCCCACCCCGAGTTGCCCCGCGGCCGCAGCCGCTGGAGTGGAGCACGTGGCCGCGTAGAAGGGCTAAGCCACAGCTCATTCACGACTAGCCTAAACCCATCCTCCTGTCAGTCCACGCTTGTGCGCAACAAAGACAGCTTAGAACTTTCTCCGAGAAGTGTTTGAGGGATGCTTGAGAATTGCGCAGCAATCCCACCCCGAGTTGCCCCGCGGCCGCAGCCGCCGGAGTGGAGCGCGTGGCCGCGTAGAAGTGCTATGCCACAGCTCATTCACGGTTAGCCTGAAAGAAGCCATCTGGCAGACCTTAGACCTTAGTCGGCTTGCCATGCACTGGCGTAACAGTAGAATCCAGAGTCCACTGAAAGAATAATCACGGAGGACAACCATGTCCGAGTTTCCGACCCACCCGGTACCCGCCAACTTCAAGGATGCGCACATCGATGCCGACACCTACAAGGCCATGTACCAGCGCTCCATCGATGACCCCGATGGCTTCTTTTCCCAGATGGCCAATGACTTCCTGTCCTGGGACCAGCCCTGGGACAAGGTCATGGAGTACGACTTCATCAAAGGCGAAGCCGCCTGGTTTGCCGGCGGCAAGCTGAACGTCAGCTACAACTGTGTCGATCGCCACCTGCCCGAGCGCGCCGACCAGACCGCCCTGATCTGGGAAGGTGACGACCCCGCTGACAGCAAACACATCACGTACGCTGAACTGAAAGACCACGTCTGCAAACTCGCCAACGCGCTCAAAGCGCGCGGCGTCAAAAAGGGCGATCGCGTGTGCATTTACATGCCGATGATTCCCGAGGCCGCTTACGCCATGCTGGCCTGTACACGCATCGGGGCCGTGCACTCCATTGTCTTCGGCGGATTTTCCCCGGAAGCCCTCAAGGATCGCATCCTCGACTCCGACTGTCAGACCGTCATCACCGCCGATGAAGGTGTGCGCGGTGGCCGCAAGGTGCCACTTAAGGTTAACGCCGACAAGGCTCTCGAAGCCTGTCCCAACGTGCACACCTGTCTGGTGGTGGAGCGTACCAGTGGCGATGTCGCTTGGAACGCAGACCGCGACGTCTGGTATCACGAGCTGGTGGACGGTCAGAGCACCGACTGCGAGCCGGAGTCCATGGATGCCGAGGACCCGCTGTTTATTCTTTACACCTCTGGATCAACCGGCAAACCCAAAGGGGTTCTGCACACCACGGGCGGCTACCTGCTGCAGGCCGCCATGACCTTCAAATACGTCTTCGACTATCGCGATGGCGAGATCTACTGGTGTACCGCCGATGTGGGCTGGGTAACCGGGCATACCTATATTGTGTACGGCCCTCTGGCTAATGGTGCCATCTCACTGATGTTCGAGGGCGTACCCACCTACCCCGACGCAGGCCGCTGCTGGGAAGTCGTCGACAAGCACCAGGTGAATACGTTCTACACGGCGCCTACCGCCATTCGCGCCCTGCAGGCCGTCGGCGATGAGCCGGTAACGCGCGCATCACGCGTTAGCCTGCGGCTGCTGGGCACTGTGGGTGAGCCAATCAACCCAGAAGCCTGGGAGTGGTACCACCGCGTCGTCGGTGACGGCCGCTGTCCGATCATCGATACCTGGTGGCAGACCGAAACAGGCGCCCACATGATTACACCACTGCCTGGCGCTGTGCCGTTGAAGCCGGGCTCCGCCACCTTCCCGTTTTTCGGCGTAGAGTTGGCACTGCTCAACGAAGACGGCTCCGAAATCGAGGGACCCGGCGCGGGCTACCTGGTGGTCAAGCGCTCCTGGCCGAGCCAGATACGCACCGTATTCGGTGACCACAAGCGACTGATTGATACCTACTTCAGGAACTACCCGGGCTACTACTTCACGGGCGACGGCGCCACGCGTGATGAAGACGGCTACTACTGGATTACCGGTCGGGTCGACGATGTACTCAATGTGTCCGGCCACCGTATGGGTACCGCGGAGGTCGAAAGCGCACTGGTGTTACACGAGGAGATTGCAGAAGCGGCCGTAGTGGGCTTCCCCCACGATATCAAGGGTCAGGGCATTTATGCCTACGTCACACCAATGCAGGGCGTAGAGCCCAACGAAGAACTTCGCCAGGAACTCATTGCGCTGTGCGTGAAGGAAATCGGCCCTATTGCCAAGCCGGACATCATTCAGTGGGCACCGGGTTTACCCAAAACCCGCTCGGGCAAAATCATGCGCCGTATTCTGCGCAAGATCGCCGAGAATGAACTGGACAGCCTGGGCGACACCAGCACGCTGGCGGACCCCTCCGTTGTCGATAACCTGGTGGCTAATCGGCCTGGTTGAATCTCTTGGGGGCGTTAGCCCCCTATCCTGACACCCGCGATAAAAGTTTCTGTTCGAAATCTGCCGTGTAGCTCGCCGCACTCGTGAGCGGGCTCCCGACCATTTTCGGCCGCAGCCCCTGGCGCAGGGCCAGAAGTTCTTCGCGATGCTCTGACCAATATTGTCCCAGGCGGACGAACTCTTCCTCATCACTGGCAGTAAAGCCTTCTATTTCCAGGCTCGCCAACATGCCGGCGGTCTGGCGACTGATGATGCGCTCGCCGAGCAAGGTGAGCACGGGCGTGCCCATCCACAGGGATTCACAGGTGGTCAATCCGCCGTTATAGGGAAAGGTATCCAGAGCAATATCGATGTCGCCATATTCGGCAAACATCTCGGCGTGGGGTGAGATTCCACGAAACTCGATGCGTTCAACCCCGATACCGTGCTCTGCAAAGCGCTCCAGGAACACCGTCTGGGAATCCGCCTCACCAAATGCTGAGCCCTTTAGAACCAACCTCGATCCCGGTACGCCATTCAGCAGCGCGCACCAGGTGGCGATCACGTGGGGCACCATCTTGTGGTGTCGGTTAAAGGAGCCGAAAACGAGAGGCGCATCCAGTGCCGTATTGAATACCGGCTCAGGCGCATAGTCAGGCGCCTCATAGACCAGTCGCGGCTGATCCAATAACAGCAATTCCTCGGTGAATTGCTGAGCGCTATCGGGTGGCGAGGAAAACGCATCACTGACGTAATAGTCCATCGTATCCAGACCAGTGGTGTCGAAGTAGTCGAGCATTGACACCTGCACGGGCGCTGGCTTCCGGGCCATAATGCCAATGCGGTTCTCCGGAGAGTGGCCGGCAAGATCAACCAGCACATCGATACCATCGTCGACAATCCGCTGGGCAGCGGCCTGATCAGACAGTTTACCCACGTCTATCCAGGCATCAGCGCGCTCCCTGAAGTACTCTGTCAGTTCATCTGTGCGGGGAGTGGCATTGTAGAGGTACACTTCGAAACGCTCGCGGTCATGATGATCAAACAAAGGTTTAAAAAAGTACCCGACAATCTCCCGGGAGAAGCGCGGCGAGAGATAACCAATGCGAATTTTCTTACCCGAATCAATGGTGCGATTCTGCTCCAGCCGAGGATTGGCTTTGCTTATCGCTACTGCGAGTTGCCGGTGCATATTGAACAGCCGCTGGTGATCGGACTGCGAGAACATGTGCATGCTGAGCAGTATCTGGCTCATGGTCGCCAGGTCGACATTGGCTGCGCCAAACACCTTCAGGTAGCTTTCAACAGCTTCCGCAGAACGACCCAGGTCACGCAGCGTATGGCCGCGGTTCGGATACACAATCAACAGATCAGGATTGATTTTCAGGGACCGATTAAAGGCCTCCAGTGCTTCAGTGTTACGCCCGGCAATGCTCAGCGCCGTACCGTAGTTGTAAAAGTACTTGGGGTCATTGGGGCGAGCCTTGATCGCGCGCGCCATGAGCCCGCAGGCATTGTCATAGTCGTTCGCCCGCATGGCCACTGACGCGGCCAGGGCAAGCACCTCTGGAGACGCCTTGGTCTTTTCCAGCAGGGGCTGAAGCACCCTGGACGCGCGCGCAGTGTCGCCCAGATCCAGCGCTGTCTTGGCGATCTTAATGACGTCATTATTGGAGATTGTCTCCTGACCTGCGTTTTCAAATTCTCCGCCGGCGAGGCAGCAACGCTTGTATTTTTTCCCACTTCCGCACGGACACGGAGCGTTTCTAGAAGGCGGCATCCCGCAACCTGATATATCCCTGGAACAGGTCTATTTTGTAATTCATTTCACGCGTGATTGCGAGCAAAAGCTGGGCAAGCAGGCACCGTAAGACATAAAAAAAGGGCGTGCTATGCACGCCCTTTCGTAAACTTACTGACTGCGCTTAGTCTTCGGCAGCGTCTTCAGCAGAATCTTCGACAGCCTCATCTTCCAGCAATTCCTTGATGGAGAGCTTGATGCGGCCGCGCTGGTCTACGTCCAGTACTTTCACCTGTACTTCCTGACCTTCGCTCAGGTGGTCAGATACATTCTCCACACGCTCATTGGCGATTTGGGAGATGTGTACCAGGCCATCTTTGCCGGGCAGGATAGTAACGAACGCACCGAAATCAACGATGCGGGCAACAGTACCGGTGTAAACCGCACCGACTTCTGCTTCAGCAGTAATCTCTTCGACCATGGCTACCGCCTTGTCGCGAGCTTCCTGATTCTGGCCGAAGATCTTCACAGTGCCGTCGTCGTCGATGTCGACAGTAGCGCCGGATTCTTCGGTAATGGAGCGGATAGTCGCGCCACCTTTACCGATTACGTCGCGGATCTTGTCGGAGTCGATCTTCAGGGTCACCATAGAAGGCGCGTTAGGTGAAGTCACCTGGCGACCTTCAGAGATCACTTCGTTCATCTGGCCCAGGATGTGCAGACGTGCCTGCTGTGCCTGTTCCAGAGCGGTTTCCATGATCTGGGCAGTGATACCTTCGATCTTGATGTCCATCTGCAGCGCTGTAACACCTTCAGAGGTACCGGCTACTTTGAAGTCCATGTCGCCCAGGTGATCTTCGTCACCCAGGATATCGGTCAGCACGGCAAACTGGTTGCCGTCTTTCACCAGGCCCATCGCAATACCTGCTACCGGCGCCTTCAGAGGTACGCCTGCCGCCATCAGCGACATAGAACCGACACAGACGGAAGCCATAGAGCTGGAACCGTTGGATTCAGTGATCTCGGATACAACACGGACAGTGTAGGGGAATTCTTCTTCACCGGGCAGTACTGCAGCCAGACCGCGACGCGCCAGACGGCCGTGACCAATCTCACGACGGCTGGTAAAGCCTACACGACCCGCTTCACCCACGGAGTAGGGAGGGAAGTTGTAGTGCAGCATGAACGGATCGCGACGCTCGCCTTCCAACGCGTCGATGATCTGTGCATCGCGAGTGGAACCCAGGGTAACGGCGCCGATGGCCTGGGTTTCACCACGGGTAAACAGCGCAGAACCGTGAACCTTGGACAGTACGTCAACTTCACAGGCAATCGCGCGAACAGTACGGGTGTCGCGACCATCGATGCGGGGCTCGCCCGCCAGGATGCGCTTGCGCACCAGGTTCTTTTCGATCTTCTTGAACAGCTCCTTCACTTCGTCAGCGGAGGGGCCTTCTTCAGTGACCAGTGCTTCTACCGCCGCGTCGCGAATCTCGCCGACGCGAGCGTAGCGCTCAGACTTCTCGGTAATGCGGTAGGCATCGCCCAGATCTGCTTTCACCTGGTTTTCAACGGCAGTCAGCAACTCTTCGTTCACTGCAGGCGCCTGCCACTCCCACTTGGGCTTGCCAGCTTCAGCGGCCAGTTCGTTGATCGCCTGGATCACGGTCTGCATTTCCTGGTGGGCGTAAAGTACCGCACCCAACATCTGGTCTTCGGTCAGCTCTTTGGCTTCCGATTCAACCATGAGTACCGCGTCTGTAGTACCGGCAACCACCATGTCCAGCTTGCTTTCAGCCAGCTGTTCGTAAGTGGGGTTGAGCATGTAGCCCGTGTCTTCGCTAAAGCCAACACGCGCACCGCCGATAGGGCCGTTGAACGGCGCACCGGAGATCGCCAGCGCAGCCGAGGTACCGATCATCGCGGGGATGTCAGGGTCGATGCTGCTGTCTGCGGACATAACAGTACAGACAACCTGTACTTCGTTCATAAAGCCGTCGGGGAACAGCGGACGAATCGGGCGGTCGATCAAGCGGGACGTCAGAGTCTCTTTCTCGCTGGGACGTGCTTCACGCTTGAAGAAGCCGCCGGGGATTTTACCTACAGAGTAGGTTTTCTCAACGTAGTGGACAGCCAGGGGGAAGAAGTCGCGACCTTCGCGCTGGGTCTTCTCCGCGACAACGGTACACAGTACTGAGGTATTCTCGACGGTCACCAGAACCGAACCAGTCGCCTGACGGGCGATGCGGCCGGTTTCCAGAGTGACGGTCTGTCCACCGTACTGGAAAGTCTTAGTTACAGGATTCACTTTTTTCTCCAATTCCAAATATGACAACCGGGGCCCCTTGGCCCCGGAAGTGTGTAATGCTTAGCGACGCAGACCGAGTCGTTTGATCAGGTCAGTGTAGCGCGCTGCATCTTTGCGCTTGAGGTAATCCAGCAATTTACGACGCTGGTTTACCATGCGGATCAGGCCGCGGCGGGAGTGGTGGTCGTGCTTGTGCGACTTGAAGTGCCCCTGGAGCTGCTCGATGTTTGCAGTGAGCAGAGCTACCTGTACTTCCGGGGAACCAGTGTCGCCCTCGCCTACCTGGTACTCATTTACGATTGCTGCTTTCTGTTCAGCGTTCAAAGCCATTTTCTATTCCTCTTGAATAATCTGCCTCAGGTGGCGAACCACCCTTCCTATAAAAAGAGCCTGTCCGTGCAGATTAACAGACAGGTTCGCGTTGCCCTCAGTGGGCAACTATCTACCAAGCACCGCAATCGGCGTCCTGCCTCATGCGCTGCACGCCCTGAAGATGCTGGCGAAACCGCGTGGGCTTTCTTGCAACTTCAGGGCTTTCATTGGCCTAAGGCCAATGCCGGCGCATCCTTGCCCCGGGTGGTGAGCCGACAATATTATTGTGCGGCCACCACTAGACGACGCGGCGCCACGCGCCCATCGTCCAATATCTCTCCAATGCCCAAAAACTCACCGGTTTCCAGAGCGACGCGCACCATACCATCACAGGGCGCGTTTGGCACCATGACCGGTTGGCCCTGGCGCATGTAATATCCACTGGACTCACTCAGCCGCACCAGCGGCATGGCCTCCAATGCGGCATCGGCCGGCATCAGCAGCTCGTCCATTTGCCGCAGCTCCTCATTCTCCTTGAGGGCTTCCAGCGTCTGCAACGTCACACTGTCATCCAGTGTGAACGGTCCTGCCTTGGTGCGACGCAGTGCGCTGACAAACGCACCACACTCAAGAGCCTTACCCAGGTCTTCGGCGATCGAGCGTACATAGGTACCCTTGGTACACTCGATATAAACATCCACTTCAGGCGCTGCACCGGTTCTGAATTCACGGAGCTCCAGCTGTTTGATTACCACCCGACGCGACTTACGCTCCACCTCGATCCCCTGACGCGCCAGCTTGTAAAGCGGCTGCCCGTCCTTCTTCAGGGCCGAGTACATCGAGGGGACCTGTTCGATCTCACCTCGAAACTGTTCCAATGCTGTCGCCACATCGCACTCACTAATGTGGCTGGCATCCATTTGCTCCAATATTTCGCCATCGGCATCGCCACTGGCGGTTGCGGTGCCCAGCGTAAACGTACTGGTATAGGCCTTGTCTGCATCCAGCAAATACTGGGAAAACTTGGTGGCCTCACCAAAGCACAGGGGTAATACCCCTGTCGCCAGCGGATCTAGGCTACCTGTGTGCCCGGCCTTGGCGGCGAAATATAAATGTTTGGCCGTTTGCAGCGCTCGGTTGGAACTCAGCCCCAGGGGCTTATCCAAAACCAGAATGCCATCAATCGGTCTGCCACGGCGGCGCCTTGCCACCGTTTACTGCTCCCCTTCGCCATCGCGCAAGCCGAGCTCTTCGTCAGCTTTGGCAGCGCGCTGGATCAGGTCTTCCAGATGTCGGCCACGGCCCACACTGGAATCGAAATAAAATCGCAGTGAAGGCAGGCGGCGCATGCTGCTATCGCGGGACAGCTGACTGCGCAAAAAGCCTGCAGCGCGGTTCAGTGCCTCGGTAGTCTCCTCTGCCTCTGTCGAGGAATTGGAATCCATCGAAGTATAGTAGACCCGGGCGTGACCGAGGTCCTTGCTGACATCGACGCCCGTGATGCTGACCATACCCACCCTGGGGTCGCGCACTTCGTGCTGGATCAGCGCCGCCAGTTCCCGCTGCAGATAATCTGCAACGCGCTGGGTTCTGGCGTATTCCTTGGCCATGACAGCTGCGGCACTCGCTTACAGCGAGCGCGCAATCTCCTTCACTTCGTACACTTCGATCTGGTCGCCGACCTTCACATCTGTGTAGTTCTTCACGCCGATACCACATTCCATGCCATTACGGACTTCATTAGCGTCATCCTTGAAGCGGCGCAGGGATTCCAGCTCACCTTCATAAATCACCACGCTGTCGCGCAGTACGCGGATGGGCTTGGAACGGTAAACGGTACCTTCGGTGACCATGCAGCCAGCGATCTGGCCAAACTTCGGCGAACGGAACACATCGCGCACTTCGGCAATACCCACGATTTCTTCGCGCAATTCCGGTGCCAGCATGCCTGACAGGGCCGACTTCACATCGTCCAGCAGGTCGTAGATGACATTGTAGTAACGCAGGTCGACGCCTTCGTTCTCAACCACTTTACGGGCCGAGGCATCGGCACGGACGTTGAAGCCAAACATGACTGCATTGGAGGTAATCGCCAGAGTAACGTCAGTTTCGGTAATACCACCGACACCGCCCGATACAATGTTTACCTGTACCTCGTCGTTGCCAAGGTCGAGCAGTGAAGCCTGGATCGCTTCCAGGGATCCGCGCACATCGGCCTTGACCACCACGTTGAGGGTCTTGCGATCGCCGGCACCCATAGCTTCAAACATATTATCCAGCTTGGCCGCCTGCTGACGGGCCAACTTGGTATCGCGGCTTTTCTCCTGACGGAAGTCGGCCAGCTCACGCGCCTGGCGCTCGTTCTCTACCGCGGCGAACTGATCACCGGCGTCCGGTGTGCCATCGAGGCCGAGAATCTCGACCGGAATACTCGGGCCGGCCTCTTTAATGGGCTGCCCGTTTTCGTCGAGCATGGCGCGCACGCGGCCATATTGCAGGCCAGCCAGGACGATGTCGCCCTGACGCAGGGTGCCGCTCTGCACCAGCAGTGACGCCACCGAACCACGGCCCTTATCAAGGCGTGACTCGATCACAATACCCTGGGCAGGCACGTCGCGCGCAGCGGTCAATTCGAGCATCTCAGACTGCAGCAATACCGCGTCGAGAAGTTCGCTAATACCTTCACCGGTCAGCGCAGATACGGGGATAAACTGGACATCGCCACCCCAGTCTTCAGGGATAACATCTTTCGCTGCCAGCTCATTCTTAACGCGATCGGGGTCGGCGCCCTCTTTGTCCATCTTGTTCACGGCAACAATGAGAGGCACTTCAGCTGCGCGAGCATGGTTCACCGCTTCTTCAGTCTGGGGCATAACGCCGTCGTCTGCCGCCACGACCAGAATCACGATGTCAGTACTCTTGGCACCGCGGGCACGCATCGCGGTAAACGCGGCGTGGCCTGGCGTGTCGAGGAACGAGATCATGCCGTGATCGGTTTCTACGTGGTATGCACCGATATGCTGAGTAATACCACCGGCCTCGCCAGAGGCAACATGGCTCTTGCGGATATAGTCGAGCAGCGAAGTCTTACCGTGGTCGACGTGACCCATAACAGTAACCACAGGCGCGCGAGACTCCTCGGTACCTTCGTGCTGAGCCAGGGATTCTTCCAGGCTCTCTTCCAGAGCTTCAGAACTAACAGCTTTAACGCTGTGGCCCAATTCCTCGACGACCAGCGTGGCAGTATCCTGGTCAATCATCTGGTTGATGGTCGCCATCACACCCAGCCCCATAAGCTGCTTGATGACTTCACCGGCCTTGATCGACATCTGCGCGGCGAGATCGCCCACAGAGATCATTTCGCCCACTTCTACTTCTACGGCTTTCTTCGCGGTGGGGAGCTCAAAGCCGTGCTTGGAATGCTCCTCGTGGGCAGCTTTCAGCTTCTTGCGGCCGCGACGGCGACCCATGCCGGACTCAGCCCGGTCCAGATCTGACAGCGAGAGATTGTGTCCGCGCTGCTTACCGCGACCCTGGGGCGCATTCCGATCAGGGCGTGCATGCGGCTTCTTCTTGCGATCCACGGTCGTTGTGGTGGGTGCATCGTGCAGACGCTTGGGACGCTTGGTAGCGTCTTTTGAGGCCGCTTCCTTGGCCTTGGCAGCAGCTTCGGCTTTCTTGCGCTCTTCTTCTGCTTTCTTTGCTTCCAGTGCAGCCTTGCGGGCGGCAGCTTGTTCAGCTTCCTGCTTCTTGCGGCGCGCGGCAGCGCGCTGACGCAAAACTTCAGGATCAATATTGGCGGGGTCTTCCTCAACCTCGGCGTCTTCAGCCGGGGCTGCCGCCTCTGCTGCAGCTGCTTCGGCTTCTGCTTCGGCGGCTTCGGCTTCTGCAGCCGCTGCCTCTGCCTCTGCGGCAGCTTTCTCAGCAGCCTCAGCGGCTTCGGTCGCGGCGGCTTCAGCCGCAGCAGCTTCCTCTGCAGCCTTCTCGACCGCTGCTGCTTCTTCGGCCGCTGCCTCTGCTGCGGCAGCCGCTTCGGCTTCAATCTCTGCCGGGTCACGCTTCACATAAGTACGCTTCTTGCGCACCTCAACGGCCACGGTCTTTTTGCCTTGTGAGCCGGATGTCTTCAGCGTGCTCAGCGTTTTACGCTTCAGCGTAATGCGCTTGGGCGCATCGGTGGACTCACCGTGGCTGCGCTTTAAAAAGGCAAGCAGCGTCTGCTTGTCTTCATCTGAGACAGCCTCCGCGGCGTCAGTATGGGGCAGGCCGGCTTCCTTCATCTGCGTAAGCAGACGATCGGTGGATGCTCCCACGACTTCTGCGAGTTGCTGTACTGTCACTTGCGCCATGCAATCTTCTCCTCGATACCCTGTATATGTTTGCTTGTGTCTACCGGATTACTCACCGGCCTCGGCAAACCAGGGTGCGCGTGCAGTCATGATCAACTCACCTGCACGCTCCTCTGTCATATCTTCAATGTCTGCAATGTCTTCCACGCCCTGCTCGGCGAGGTCTTCCATGGTCACGATGCCACGGCTGGCCAGGATAAAGGCCAGATGACGGTCCATGCCGTCCATGGTCAGCAGATCTTCCGCGGGCTCAACTGCGCCCAGCTGCTCTTCAGAAGCAATCGCCTGAGTCAGCAGTGCGTCCTTGGCACGCGCGCGAAGCTCTTCGGCGATGTCTTCGTCGAAGCCCTCAATAGCGGTCATTTCTTCAAGCGGCACGTAAGCCACTTCCTCGAGCGTGGTAAAGCCTTCTTCCACCAGGATTTCGGCGACTTCCTCGTCAACGTCCAGCTGCTGGCAGAACACACCAATCACCTGGCCTGCTTCCGCCTCGTGCTTCTCAGCGGCCTCTTCCAGGCTCATAACGTTAATGGTCCACTGTGTCAGCTCGCTCGCGAGGCGAACGTTCTGCCCTGAGCGACCTATCGCCTGGGCCAGGTTGTCTTCCGATACGGCGACGTCCATGGTGCCGGAGTCTTCATCGACAACAATGGATTCCACCTCGGCGGGTGCCATAGCATTAATCACCAGTTGCGCGGGGTTGTCGTCCCACAGCACGATATCGACGCGCTCGTTGTCCAGTTCGTTGGATACCGCCTGAACACGCGAGCCGCGCATACCGACACAGGCGCCGACAGGATCGATGCGCTGGTCGTTGGTTTTAACCGCGATCTTGGCACGTGAACCCGGATCACGGGCCGCTGCGCGAATCTGAATCACTTCTTCGGAAATTTCCGGCACTTCGATCTTGAACAGCTCGATCAGCATCTCAGGGCAGGCGCGGCTCAGGATCAGCTGCGGGCCACGCGATTCTGTGCTGATTTCTTTGAGAATGGCGCGGACACGATCATTAACGCGAAACGTCTCACGGCCCACGAGCTGATCGCGGGGCAACAGGCCCTCTGCGTTGTTGCCCAGGTCCACGATGACGTTATCGCGGGTCACTTTCTTCACGCTGCCGGCAACCAATTCGCCGACCCGATCCATGTATTGCTCAACCACCTGGGCGCGCTCGGCATCGCGGACACGCTGCACGATCACCTGTTTGGCAGTCTGTGCGGCAATGCGGCCAAAACCGACGTTCTCGACCACTTCTTCGTAAATGTCACCGGGAACCAGGGAGGTATCTTTCTCCGCGGCTTCTTCAGTGGTGAACTGGGTACCCAGCAGCGCCAGTTCCTCGTCGGGAACCACCAGCCAGCGACGCTTGGTGACGTAGTCGCCGGTAGCGCGGTCGATAGCGACCTCGATATCGGAATCTTCGTCGTAGCGCTTCTTGGTAGCCGTTGCCAACGCCAGCTCAATCGCCTCGAAGATAATGTCCTCGGACACGCCCTTCTCGTTGGAGACAGCCTCCGCTACCAGCAGAATTTCCTTTGTCATCTCTAGCCTCGCCAGTTCAATGCCGCGTTATACGCGGGGTTGTACACGCGCTTTTTCGATCGCGCTGTGGGGCAGCAGGTATTCGTGATCGTCTACATGGACAACCACATCCTCGCCCTCGGTCCCTTTTAGAATGCCTGTAAACTTGCGCCGTCCTTCATAGGCCGTGCGCAAGCGAATTTCTATCGTCTCGCCGACATACGCCGAGTACTGCTCGAGCTTGAACAGCAACCGATCCATGCCGGGTGAGGACACTTCCAGGGTGTACTCCCCCGTAATTGGGTCCTCAACATCCAGTACGCTGCTGACCTGCTCACTCACAGCGGCACAGTGATCAACAGAGATACCGTCTTCGTGCTCGATGTATACGCGCAGCAGGGTATGCCTGCCCTGAGACAGATACTCCAGCCCCCACAGCTCGAAGCCCATCGCTTCCACTGTCGGTGCCAGTAACTCCTCAACCTGTTGCGCTTTGCTCGCCATCGGGCCTCTCTCAAATTCAGAAAAAGCCCCAGGCAGGAGCTTTTTTCCACAAACGAAAAAGCCCCTAAAAAGGGGCTTTTTCGTCACGGTGCCAAAATAATTGGAGCTGGCACCATGTATTGGTAGCGGGGGCCGGATTTGAACCGACGACCTTCGGGTTATGAGCCCGACGAGCTACCAGGCTGCTCCACCCCGCATCAAAACTGTCTCGCTGTGAAAGCCCCTCGGCAATCACAATCAGGGCGGGCTCGTCATCCCGCCCCAAATTCGAGGCTGTGCATTATAGGTATCGACCCTACCCGGGTCAACCGGATTTCGGACTCTTTTTCAGGGTATTTTTGCCGGCGGCAATTGGCCAAAAATCAGGCATTTACGTCCACGATCAGACGCCCCGCCACCTCGCCCGCCAGGATGCTGGGCGCGAGCTCCAAAAGGCCGCTCATTGGCACTGTCGCCGACAGCGATGCCAGGTGCTCACGGTTCATGGTTTCAGCCAATGCATCCCATGCCCGCTGCCTGCGCGCCTGTGAGGCCATGACCGAATCTATGCCCCGCAATGTGACCCCGCGGAGGATAAAGGGCATCACTGAACTGGACAGTCCCGCCCCGCCAGCTAACCCGCAGGCTGTGACCACACCCTCGTAGCAGGTCTGGGCAATTGCTGTGGCCAACACCTTATCACCCACAGTGTCGACCACACCGGCCCAGAGCTCCTTTTCGAGAGGCTTGCTGTCGCGAGCAAGATCCTGCCGTGGCACCAGGGCACTCGCGCCGAGACCGCGCAGGAAATGGCCCTGGGCCTCCACCCGGCCGGTGCTGGCATGCACCTCGTAACCCAGCCCCGCCAGCAGCGATACCGCTACCGAGCCAACGCCGCCGGCTGCGCCCGTCACGAGGATCGGGCCGTCTTCGGGGGTCACCCCCTGATCCTGCAAGCCCTGCACGCAAAGCATGGAGGTGTATCCGGCGGTCCCCAGTGCCATGGTGTCACTGAGGCTCATACTCTCAGGCACCCGCACAATCCAATCGGGATTCAACCGCTGCCGCTGGCTATAGCCGCCATTGTGCACCTCAGACAGGCCATACCCGTTCACCAATATCTTGTCACCGGCAGAGAACGCAGGATCGGCAGATTCGAGCACGGTACCGGCAAGATCAATGCCGCAAATCAGCGGCAGCTTACGGCAAATCGGTGCTGCGCCTGCCAGCGCCAGGCCGTCCTTGTAATTGATAGTGGAATAGGCGACTTCAACCAATACGGGAAGATCCGGTAACTGCGCGTCAGTAATCTGCTTCAGGGAAGCAACGGTTTTGCCGTCGACGTCTTCGGCGACAATGGCATTAAATACGTCTGTCATGAGCTACTCCTGAGTAAAGTTGCGGGCAAGCATAGGCCATAGCGCCCTGCGGTGCGAATACGACCATCGTCGGAATACCCAGACATACAACTGATGCCGCCAGCGCAGCTGCGGTAGCAATAGAAAAGGGTCCCTGAATCAGGAGCCCTTTCTTTTAGATGGTGCCGAAGGCGGGACTTAACGCGCCCGACCCGGGCCGCACGAGTACTACGCATCGGCGTAGCTGCGGTAGTAATAAAAAAGGGCCCCTGAATAGGAGCCCTTTCTTTTAGATGGTGCGCCGAATGGGACGACGCTGGGCACTGGGAGGAAATCATTTATCTTCCTTTAACTCAATAGATTAGAGAATGACAGCGGTCCAACGACTCGGCGGCCGCTGCCGCTGGGGCGCCAGCCCGGTCAAGTCCTTTTGGGTTCACCATTTTATTGATTTTTATAGGTTTTCTATAAAATACACCATGCGACGATGGGTACTGACTCATAGACAGGAGTCGGTGGGTGTGACCAGAACTGCTTGAACATAGCCAAGCGGTTGGATACTTCAGATGTTCCCAGCCAAAGCTCACGGCCCCACTGTGTTTGACTTCAACTCTGTTGGAGTCGACGCAGCATGCTTTCACCAGGCAAAGGAGGGTCTGCCCCTGTTTATGGGCACGCCCTTGGTCACGCCACCTATGAACGCCATCGCCCAGAGCAAACTCTGCTCTACCAACTTGTAGAGAAACACTACCCCATCCTGGTTGAGCAATTGGAATTTCAGGGCAAAAGTCTGCCGGCTCATGTCCATCGAGAGTTTGAAGCGTATCTCAAATGCGGTCGCCTCAAACACGGGTTCCTGCGGGTACGTTGCGATAAGTGTCACTTCGAGCGGCTCGTGGCGTTCTCCTGCAAGAAGCGAGGATTCTGCCCGAGCTGTGGCGCCCGCCGGATGGCCGAGACAGCGGCCCTTCTGCCGGATGAAGTGCTTCCCGATGTACCGCCTCGCCAGTGGGTCATCAGCTTCCCCTTCCCCCTACGATACCTGTTCGCTGCTAATCCCCAGGCAATGGGCAAGGTACTGGGCATCATTTACCGCGCAATTTCTACACATCTGATCCACAAAGCTGGATACCGGCTCAAGGACGTGGCGACCGGTGCAGTAACACTGATCCAGCGCTTCGGATCCGCCCTGAACCTCAACATACATTTCCACATCCTGTTTCTGGATGGTGTCTATGTGTATCGCAACAATCGACCACCCCGATTTCGCCGCGTCAAAGCACCGGACAAGAGCGAGTTGGAGGATCTGGTTCAGTTGATCAGCCAGCGTGTAGGTCGCTGCCTGGAACGCCAGGGCTTGCTGGAACAGGATACCGAGAGCGCCTGGCTGGACCTCGACCCCGCCGAGGACACCGACGCCATGCCCCAAATTCTGGGTAGTTCCGTCTCCTACCGCATAGCCGTCGGGCCACAGCAGGGACGTAAAGCGTTCATGATTCGCACCATACGTCCCCTTGACAGACCTGATCCCGGACTGGAGCGGGTGGCCAAGGCCAATGGATTCTCGCTACACGCCGGGGTGAGCTGTGAAGGACATCAAAAGGACAAGCGTGAGCGGCTGTGTCGGTACATTTCCCGCCCTGCTGTCGCCACACCGCGTCTATCACTCAGCTCCACCGGCAAGGTGGTCTACACCCTGAAGACGCCCTACCGGGATGGCACCACGCAATTGGCATTCGAGCCGGTGGATTTCATCGCACGTTTGGCTGCCCTGGCGCCTAAGCCCCGCGTTAATCTTACCCGCTATCACGGCGTGCTGGCCCCCAACCACCGGTGGCGTGGGGAGGTCACCCCGGCCAAACGTGGCAAAGATGTGAAGCGCATACCCAATGATGAAGTACGCTCAACTGTCGAGCATCACGCTGCGATGACCTGGGTCCAGCGACTCAAACGAGTATCCAATATCGATATTGAAGTTTGCAGTCGCTGCGGCGGATCCCCCAAAGTGATCGCCTGCATAGAGGACCAGGACGTTATCGATAGAATTCTGGCTCACCTTCGAGAGAAGGAACAGGACATTGCACCGCTCCCATTGCTCACACCTCCTCCCAGGGCACCACCTGAGGCATTGCCTCTTTTCGCTGGTAAGGATTCCAGCTCAACCGCAGCCATTTAGCAAGGAAGCCACCAAATAACGCGCGGCATGGGCTGTTGCGCGCCTTCCTTCAAGAATTAACGGATAGGAATGGCAAGCTCAAAGCCGCGAACATATTCTCAGGACAATAAACAGTTAATTCGCGAACTTATCCAGCTAAGTCAACAGAATAGGCGAGAAGATCTACTCCCATTAGGCCGTTTATTTTTCCTATACTTATGCGGCGATTTAAGTCGATGAGCCAAGCCCAGAGGGGCGTGACTGCTCATGCTGCCCTCAGTAATCTGTTCAATTTGGGAAGACACCTTGTACGCGCCCAGCATTACCGGGATTTGAGGATAAGTGCGTTCAGTGAATGGAGCAGGGCGGTTGCCTCATATTGAAAGCTAGTTCTTCGGCGTCCTGGAAGAGTTAACTTGTCAGAACCGGCCCGTGAGCTTTGGCGGGGAACATCCGAGGTATCCAACCACCCGGTTATATTCGAGCAGATCTGGTCACACCCACCACTACAGTCTCTGAGTCAGTACCCATAGTCGGACGCTCTAAGCAGTTAGTCTATAAAATCTATAGAAAGATGGTGGGACCAGAAGGACTTGAACGGCAGCGGCCGACCGCCTTCGACCTGCCGATTTCTGGTCGATAGTCTAGCTTCATGTTTTTATTCTTCTACTGCCGCCCTATGAGACCATGGTTTTCAAACTGGCATACCACTCAATCCTATAGAGTAATAAGCCGATTAGGTGTGGTATTGTTCATACTCAGCTATGTAATGCTGAGGTTTCCGGGTGTACAAAAAATGTCTACAGACATCACTAAGAATGAACGGGATATAGACGCCGTACTCGAACAGGCGCAAACGCTGATTGCGGCCAATGGGCCGCTGGCAGCGATCGACTATCTTATGCAGGCAAACCGCGCTTATTCAAGCCGCAGGCTCGAAAGAGAATTAGTGAGCATGAGGGTCGCAGGATTCAGGCAACTTGAGAGACCCCCGGTGTCCTGGAGTGCAGAAGCCGATAATCGATTCGACAATGCCCCAGGCCTGCCTGAAATTTCAGCGTCGGAACTGAGCGCTGACGCCCTGCGCTCCGGCATACTGGGAAAAGGCGGTCTGATTGTTCGCGGTCTACTGAACAACGACCGCGCTGATGAAGTGAGAGAGTGGATTAGCAAAGCTGTTTACGCACATGATAGTCAGGCCGACGAACATACAACGATCCCAGCGGAGGATGCCGCCTGGTATAAGCGATCGCCGGAAGTTGAGGGCAGCCTTGTTAAATACGATCGGTCTGTATGGGCCGTTGATTCGCCGCCTGCCGCTTTCGGGCTGGCAACAATATATCGCGATCTCGGGCTGCGGGAGATTCTGCAGGAGTACTTTGGTGAGCCAGCAATGCTGTCAGTGAGAAAATGGGTGATGCGTTGCGTGCCTCCCAATAACGGCGGCGAATCAGGATGGCACCAAGATGGCCGCTTTATGGGCCAAAATATCCGTACAGTTAACCTGTGGCTGTCGCTCACCGACTGCGGCGAGGGCGCCGAGGCACCAGGTATTGATATTGTTGCGGATAACAGTCGCAAAATATATCCAACCGGTACTCATAATGCGCCGTTTGACTGGACAGTCGGGCAGGGTCTGGTCGATGAGATTGCAGGGCATTATCCAGTACAAAGACCCCGCTTTGCACCAGGCGATGCGGTATTTTTCGATCACTTCAATCTACATCGAACCGGGTTTGGTACCGTCGATAAACATCATCGTTATGCGGTGGAATCTTGGTTTTTTGCCGCCTCATTGGCGCCAGAAGCCCAGCAGCCGTTGTTGTTTTGATAACAGGGTGGCTAATATTTCTAACTCACCTCGCATCATCCGCCCCATTGTAAAGCTGGCGATCCGGCAGGAGCCGGAGGAACAATGAGGGGCTTGCGACGAAAATTGAAGTATAGGACAAATAAACGGCCTGCTGGGAGTAGGTTTCCTCACTGATCATGCTAACTGAGATGTAGAAATTCTCGAAATATCCGCCTATGGGCCCGAGACGTTGTTGGCTAAGGTGCTCTCGCAATTCATATTCGTCTATCCCTGAACGAGAGCCCGCAGTAGGCTGTGCCGTGGGTTTTTCAGTGGCGTCTTTACTGATAGGGGTTTGGGAGTTCGCTTCCTGCGAAAAGAGACTGCGTGGGAGGTGGCGCCCTGGTTGGGGGCATCAGGAGTGGCCGGACAGGCGCTGGCCGCATGGCGGTCGGCCGGTGTCCTTACTACCGCATTTGCGCCCGCCTTAAGTGCCTTGCCATGTCTGGCCGGAGTGACCTCCCCGCGCCATCGGTGGTTCGGTCGGGCCGCGCAGGACCAGGACGCCGTGGTAGCGGGTGAGGTTGATTCTTGGTTTAGGCACTAGTGCCGCCAATCGTGCAATGAAATCTACTGGCGAATGACGTCCTTCTTACTCATTTGCTTTTCAATCTCTTGGAATAGAACCTGGTATTGCGCCCACCACAAACCAGCCACCCGGCCCGCCTGGCGTTTGTCTTCGCATTTCGTTGATTTTCTGACTTCTTTGCGCCCACTGAACATGAGCTGAAGGTGCCTGGGGATATGTATACGTGTGTGCCACGTGGACCCGTGGCGATTGCGAACTAGGAAGCGTTGATTGTTCATGGATTGACCCCTTCTTGAGATCAATCATTCAGCTTCACCGTACCACCCACCGTATCACCTGGGGCAAGAATGGCTCTGAGAGCCTCTGAGAGCCCGTATGACGGGCTTTTCAGGAATGTTGGTGCCGAAGGCGGGACTTGAACCCGCACGAGCATAGCTCACTACCCCCTCAAGATAGCGTGTCTACCAATTCCACCACTTCGGCGTGTCTGTTTAGTTCAGGTCGGGAAGATCCTCTTCGCCTGCTTCCTGTGCAGTTCCCACTGCAGCGGGAAGGTCTTCATCAACCACCGGCAGTTCCTCGACTGCGGCGGGCTGCTCAGCCTGCATGCTTGCCGCGGGAATTTCAATACCCAAATCGTTGCTGGGCGCTACCGCATTGGTGGCGATCAGGGCCAGACCAAAGCTGGTGGCGAAAAACAGGGCCGTCAGCCAGGCGGTAGCGCGAGTCAGTACATTACCGCTGCCGTCGCTACCGAACAGGGTCTGCGAAGCGCCGGCGCCAAAAGAGGCTCCCATATCCGCACCCTTGCCCTGCTGCAGCATGATCAGGCCAATAATGGCCAGCGCTACCAGCAGGTGTACTACCAAAATAATCTGTTCCATTTCCTCTCAGCCCCAGCGGGCTGCTCCAATCGTTCCGTCAGGCCTTCAGCCTGCGGCCGCGATAATCGCGTTAAAATCTTCGGCCTTCAGGGCCGCGCCGCCCACAAGGGCGCCATCAATGTCATCCTGGGCAAACAGCTCGCCGGCATTACCGGGCTTCACGCTGCCACCGTACAGAATACGCGTCTGCTGCGCATCCACTCCCAGATCCTGCAGTTGCTTGCGAATAAACGCATGCATTTGCTGAGCCTGCTCTGGCGAGGCCGTCAGGCCTGTACCAATCGCCCAGACCGGCTCGTAGGCGATGACCAGTCCTGCGGTGCCAACGGCACCTTCAAGGCTGCCCCGCAACTGTCTTGCAACCACTGCCTCAGCCTCGCCCGATTCACGCTGGTCGAGTGTCTCACCGACACAGACAATCGGCTTTAAACCTGCCGCCGCTGCCGCCTGCAATTTGGCCGCTATCAACGCATCTGCCTCGGCGTGGTAGCTGCGGCGCTCGGAGTGTCCGAGAATCACCCATTCACAGCCCAGCTCCTCCAGCATCACTGCCGCCACATCTCCGGTATAGGCACCCGGTTCAGCATGCCAGCAATCCTGGGCGCCAACAGCAATAACGCTGTTGGCACAGGCTGCGACAGCCTGGTCCAGGTGCACGTAAGTAGGGCATACCGCGACATCTACAGTCTCAGGGACGCTCTGGGCCATCAAGCCGTTCAGCAACGTGCCGACACTGTCCCGAGAGCCATGCATTTTCCAGTTTCCTGCTACTAGCGGCCTGCGCATGCTCACCCCCGGGTCAAAAAAGCGGCGGCAATCTTAACCAAGTTGCCGCGTCGTGGCAAGGCGCTTCATCCCAATACTGCCTCTACTTTTGCAGCAAGCTGAGAGCACAGCTGCTCAACCTCAGCGACATCCTCGCCCTCAACCATGACCCGTATGACAGGCTCGGTTCCGGAGGGGCGCAATAACACCCGGCCCCGCGAGCCCAGCGTTTCCTCAACTTCGGCTACAGCGACACCAATCGCCTCGTGCTCAGAGAGATCGACCTTCTGGGCAATACGTACGTTAATCATGGTCTGGGGGTATTTCGTCATGCCTGCACGCAACACCGCCAGCGGCTGTCCGGAAGTCTTGATGGCATAGAGCACCTGCAGTGCAGCGACCACGCCGTCGCCGGTAGTCGTGATGTCGCTACAGATAATGTGCCCCGATGATTCACCACCCAGGTGCCAGCCTTCCTGCTCCATCAGCGCTTTAACATACCGATCACCCACCTGGGCCCGGGCGAACTGCAGCCCCTGGTCGCGCAGCGCCACCTCCATACCGAGATTGGACATCAGCGTTCCGACGACGCCCGCGTCCGAGGTCCCGGTGGCGAGACGATGGCAGGCGATCACATAGATGAGCTCATCACCATCGACAAAATCGCCATTGGCATCGACGAACAAGACCCGGTCACCATCGCCATCAAAGGCGATACCCAGGTCGGCCTGGTCCGCCACCACGCGCTCAGCGAGGGCAGCCATATCGGTGGAACCCACCCCTTCATTGATATTAAAACCGTCCGGTTCGGCGCCCAGGGTGAGCACCTCTGCACCCAGTTCGCTGAAGACGCTGGGAGCAATGTGGTAGGTCGCCCCATGGGCGCAATCCACGGCAATTTTCATGCCCCGAAGGTTAAAGCCCTCTGGCACGGTCGACTTGCAGAATTCAATGTAGCGGCCGGCGGCATCGTCCAGGCGAACCACCTTGCCGATCGCCTTGGAGTCGACGGTCTCCAGCGCCTTATCCAACTCCGCCTCAATCGCCAATTCTGTTTCGTCGGGCAGCTTGGAGCCTCCCGCCGAGAAAAACTTGATCCCGTTATCGTAAAACGGATTGTGTGAGGCGCTGATCACAATGCCGGCATCCGCCGCCTGGGTCTGTGTCATCAGTGCCACCGCAGGGGTCGGCATCGGTCCGAGCAGTTTGACATCCACCCCCGCCGCTACCAGGCCTGCCTCGAGAGCTGACTCGAACATGTAGCCAGACACCCGGGTGTCCTTGCCAATAATTACCGTACAGCGACCGCCACTGGATTGACGCGCAAATACCCGCCCGCTGGCCCAGCCCAGCTTGAGCATAAAGTCGGGGGTAATTGCACCACTACCGACAGCGCCGCGGATGCCGTCCGTGCCAAAATATTTTCTAGTCATTCCCTTGCAAACTCCTCAGTGCGGCACACATGGCCAGCGCATCCCAGGTCGGTGCGACATCGTGGGTGCGAACTATTGCCGCCCCGCGCTCAACGGCAAGCACCGCCAGCGCCAGGCTTGCAGGCACCCGCTCGTCCACCTCCCGGTTAATCAACTTGCCGATGAGTGACTTGCGCGACAGGCCTACCAGCAATGGTAAACCTGCCGCCGCTAGGCGTGGCAGGCCTTCCAATAGCGAGAGATTGTGCGCCACGGTCTTGCCAAAACCAAATCCCGGATCAAGCAGTAAGCGTTCGCGGGGGATGCCTATCGCCTCACAGGCGGCTACCCGCGCTTCCAAAAAAGCGCCGACTTCATCCACCACGTTGGCGTATGTCGGCGCCGCCTGCATCGTATCCGGCTCGCCCTGCATATGCATCAGGCAGACTGGCAACCCCGTGTCGCGCGCCGCCTCCAGTGCACCCTCGCGCTGTAGCGCCCGCACGTCGTTAATCAAACCGGCACCCCGGGCAGCGGCCTCGGTCATGAGTTGCGGACTACTGGTGTCGATGGATATCACTACGTCAAGTTCAGCGGTAATACGCTCAACCAGTGGTAACACCCGATCCATTTCTTGTTGCGCACTCACCGGCGCTGCACCCGGGCGCGTTGATTCACCGCCGATATCCAGTATCGCAGCGCCAGCATCAACCATGTCCCGGGCCCGCTCTATGGCCAGCTCAGGGTCCAGATGATCACCGCGAAACAAGGTACCGCCGTCGGAAAACGAATCTGGCGTGGTGTTGATCACTCCCATTACTAAGGGGCGAGACAAATCGAGCATGCGCCCGGCGCAATCAAGCACCGGACGGGAGGGGGTAGATGGGTTCAAGAGAGTGCCGGCTCAGTGTTCGCCGGCGGGGCCACCAATGGTCGGGCCTGTGTCTCGGGAGTCGCCTTCATCGCTCTCAGAGGCTTCGGCGGACGGCGGCGGCGTGTTACCACCCGAAGTACCGTCCCAACCTGCGGGCTCACGGGGAGTGCGCCCCGCCATAATATCGTCGATCTGCTCTGAATCAATGGTTTCGTAGGTCATCAAAGCGTCGGCCATCATATGCAGCTTGTCGACGTTCTCTTCGAGGATACGCTCAGAGATGCCGTAGCACTCATCGATGATAGAGCGCACTTCCTCGTCGATCTGCTTGGCAGTTTCGTCGGACAAGGCCTGGTGCTGCTGGCCCGCGCTGCGACCCAGGAAAACCTCTTCACCGCCCTCGTCATACATCAGCGGCCCCATTTTTTCGGACAGACCCCACTTGGTGACCATCTGCCGGGCGATCTGGGTAGCCCGCTCAATGTCATTGGAGGCACCGGTGGTCACACCGTCTTTACCCAGGGTCATCTCTTCAGCGATTCGTCCGCCGAACAGACTGCAGATCTGGCTGATGATATGCCTGCGACTGTGGCTGTAGCGATCCTCCTCCGGCAGGAACATGGTCACACCGAGGGCGCGACCCCGGGGAATAATGCTCACCTTGTAGACCGGGTCGTGCTCCGGCACCAGGCGGCCAACAATAGCGTGGCCAGCCTCGTGGTAGGCCGTATTGCGCTTTTCGTCCTCGGACATAACCATGGATTTGCGCTCGGCGCCCATCATGATTTTGTCTTTGGCGAGCTCAAACTGCTGCATACCCACGGTGCGCACGTTGCCGCGCGCCGCAAACAGGGCAGCCTCGTTTACCAAGTTGGCCAGGTCAGCACCTGAAAAACCGGGCGTGCCGCGGGCAATTTTGGCGGGTTCTACATCTTCAGCCAGGGGTACTTTGCGCATGTGCACTTTGAGGATCTGCTCGCGACCGCGGATATCCGGCAGGCCCACAACCACCTGGCGGTCGAAACGCCCCGGGCGCAGTAACGCAGGGTCAAGCACATCAGGTCGGTTGGTTGCGGCGATGACGATCACGCCGTCATTCATCTCAAACCCGTCCATTTCAACGAGCAGCTGGTTTAGGGTCTGCTCGCGCTCATCGTGTCCACCACCGAGACCCGCGCCGCGATGACGACCGACCGCATCGATTTCGTCGATGAAAATAATACAGGGCGATTGCTTTTTGGCCTGGTCGAACATGTCACGCACCCGGGATGCACCGACACCGACGAACATTTCCACAAAGTCCGAACCGGAAATCGAGAAAAACGGCACTTTGGCCTCGCCCGCGATGGCCTTGGCCAGCAGGGTTTTACCGGTACCGGGTTGCCCTACCATAAGCACGCCGCGGGGGATGCGGCCGCCCAGTTTCTGGAAGCGGCTGGGGTCGCGGAGGAACTCTACCAGTTCCTGGACATCTTCCTTGGCCTCATCCACGCCAGCGACATCGGCAAAGGTCGTGGAAATCTGGTCCTCTCCCAGCAGCCTGGCCTTGCTCTTGCCAAAACTCATCGGGCCGCCACGGCCACCGCCGCCGCCCTGCATCTGGCGCATGAAGAACATGAATACCGCGATGATGATTAGAATCGGGAATGACGCCACCAGCAGCTGAGTCCAGACGCTTTGCTGCTCAGGCTTTTTGCCCTCGACGATCACATCGTGCTCCAACAGATCGTCAATCAGCTTGGGGTCTTCCACCATGGGGCGGATTGTCTCGAAGCGGCTGCCATCGCGACGCTCACCAGAAATGGTCAGGCCGTCAATGGTCACCTTCTGCACCTGGTCGCGCTGGATCTCGGTAATGAAGTCCGAGTACCCGACCTCCTCAGATGTGGCCTGGGGATTGAAGTTGTTGAATACTGACAACAACACTGCGGCTATAACGAGCCACAAAAGTAGATTTTTAACCATATCGCTCAACGATGTTTCCTGGTGTAGGTACGCACAGGGGCGGGAACTATATCACTGCCAATTTACTACAGTTGGGGTCGCCTGCCCATGTTTCAACCCCCGGTTATCTTGGGATTCACTCGTTTTACCGCCCCCTGAACCCCCTGGCCACCAGATAGACCTCGCGCGAGCGGGGCCTGGAGGCCTTGGGTTTGCGGGTCAGAACCTTGTCAAAGCTCTCCCGCGTGTCACGGAAAAGCTCGTCAAAACCTTCGCCCTGGAAGACCTTGGCCACAAATGACCCGCCTGGGGCGAGCACATTGCGCGCCATATCCAGTGCCAACTCGACCAGATACATGGACCTGGGCTGATCTACGGCTGTCACACCGCTCATATTAGGTGCCATATCAGAAACCACCAGATCGACCGGCGCATCGCCAATGGCGGCGAGGATCTCCTCAAAAACGGCTTCCTCGGTGAAATCGCCCTGGATGAATTCCACCCCGGCCAGGTTATCCATGTGCAAGATATCCGATGCCACAACGCGACCGTTGTGGCCTACCAGGTCAGCCGCCACCTGCGACCAGCCACCGGGGGCGCTACCCAGATCCACCACGGTCATACCGGGGCGGATCAGGCGGTCTTTTTCCTGTAATTCCAGTAATTTGTAGCAGGCCCGGCTGCGATAGCCCTCGCGCTGCGCCTGCTGCACGTAGGGATCGTCGCGGTGCTCCTTGAGCCACGCCTTACTGGAGGATTTTTTCTTGGCCATAAATAAGGTCTATAGTGGGTGTTTCGGGTCAAGGGGCCCTTGTGTACAATGCGCGTCCCTTTAATCAGCGACTATTGTACAGCGGAATCACCATGAGCAAGAAAAGCAATCAGGACATCAGGCAACTGCGCGCCATCGGGCACAAACTCAAGCCCGTGGTGACTGTCGCCGGCAATGGCCTGTCTGATGGCGTGGTGATGGAAGTTGAGCGGGCCCTGGACCAACACGAGCTGATCAAGATCAAACTGGCCGTCGGTGGCAAAGACGCCAAAACGGCGGTCGGTGAAGAACTTTGCGATCGCACCGGTGCGGAAGTTGTGCAGCGCATCGGCAACATCATTCTGGTATTGCGTCGCAGCGCAGAGCCCGACCCGCGCTTGTCCAACCTGTTACGTCCACTTTAATCCCACTTCGGCCAGATTCATAGGTATTGCCAGCGGCGCTGATTTCGCTAAGATGGAGTAAACCCATCGCGGAGGGGCGCCACGACATGGGGACACTACTCGAGTTTCCTTCTCAGCAGGCTCAGGGCCTCGCTTTTCTCGACCGGCAGATTCGCCAACTTCTACTCGCCAAGGGCGCCGACGATGATCTCGTCGAATTCGCCGCCACAGAACTTACCCGCATTTACAGTCGCATCAGCGAAAGTGAGCAGTACAGCATCGGGATTCAACTGCCCCCGGGACTGGACGAACACGACCGCAATGCCCTCCAGGTCGAGATCAATGCGGGCCTGGAAACAATCCGCGGCGAAAATCACGGCTTAATGGTAGAACTGGTGGCTCAGTTAGTGCTCACCAAGGTGCAACTGTTCGAACTCAGCCGTCGCTAGGGCCCCAGCGCTCCCATAGCATCAGGATGAACGGTGCGAAGGCAGCCAATGCCAGGCCCGACGTGAAACATCAGAAGTTTAGGTTGCCGCCCCCTGACTCTGCCATTGGCCCCCGCTGACGGTCCGAGTGAATGACGGACAACATCTCGAGGCCCGGTCTAGCCGCTTTATGACGACTCGTGCGACCGGGTTGCGCCAATCGTAGGTTACCGGGCTCAACGTGCCCTCACCCAGATCGTGGAAGCCATTGCTGACGTGTACGAAACCCTAATCATCCGGGGCGGGGTCGCTGCCCGGCTCACCGCTACAGGTAGGGCCAGGAATGTTGGCGCAATCCTGATCGTTCGCTTCGGTACCCGCATTATACGCCGGCACCATGTAGGTCAGTTTGCCAGCGGTGGGCAGTCGCGCACCATTGACGGCCATATAGGTATCGTTGGTCGGCAGCAGCATGGCCACGACAGAGAAGAACTTCTCCTGGCCTGTTGCCATTACCGTGGTAGTCACAGATTGACCGGGGCCAAGCAGTCCATCAATCGTGGTGGAATGGGCCACCCGATTGCCCAGCTCAGCGACTACGCCTGAGGTATCACCACCTTCGGCCAGGCTCTCAAAGCCAGGGCTGGCGGGCTCGCCGATCGAGAACATCATGGCGGAGCCGCGGTGAGTAGCCACCAATTGCGGCGTAAAGCTCTGTGCCTGGGTCAGGTTGGTAATGGTCACCTCATAGAGTGTACCGGCAAATCCGGTAAATCCGGCAAATATCGCGTCCAGCTCCTGCGCCTGCGCCTGAGTGGCGGCCAGAGCCAGGGACATTGCTGCCATTTTCATTTTTGTCATGGTGCTGCTTCCTACTGTTAGTGGGTTCAACACCGAATTCGCGCCGGACACCCGAAAAGTTACATGCGTAAAAAAATTTCTCTCCCCTGGCCAGGGGAGCGCATTGGACAAATCGCGCTGGGTGTACGATGTTAATAACAACACCACTCCGGAACCGTGAGGAACACGCCCAATGACCCAGAACTTTAAGACACTTATTGCAGCCGCAATCCTCTTAATGCTGTCACTGCAGACGGCCCAGGCTGACGAATACAACGACGCGAAGAAAACCTTCATCAACGCCGGTGAAAGTGCCACTTATTTCAGCAACAGTTACGGCTATGCGCTGTTTCCCACCATCGGCAAAGGCGGCATGGGCATCGGTGGCGCACACGGCAAAGGCCGGGTGTACGCTGGTGGCGCCCACGTGGGAGATACGAAAATGAGCCAACTGTCGATCGGCTGGCAGTTGGGCGGTCAGGCCTACAGCCAGGTCATCTTCTTTGAGGACAAGCGCGCCTTCGATGATTTCACCTCGGGCAACTTCGAATTCGGTGCGCAGGCCACCGCCGTGGCCATTACGGCATCGGCGGGCGCCCAGGCCAGTACCGGGGCGGCACCCAGACCAGCATTGCCGGCGGCAAGGATGACGCGTCCACTGCCTCACTGGGCTATCGCAAGGGCATGGCGGTATTCACGGTGGCCAAAGGTGGTCTGATGTATGAGGCCGCGATTGCCGGTCAGAAGTACAGCTACACCCCCAAATAGTCACAACGGCACAACAAAAAGGCCCCGGTATCGCTGATACCGGGGCCTTTTTTTGGGAGTGCTCTGGCGCATGAAAGCGCCCACGGAGCGTTAGATGTGTTGAACCTCGTCGATTTCGTATTCGACCTCACCACCCGGAGCGCGCACAACCACCACGTCACCCTCTTCCTTGCCAATAAGGGCCCTGGCAATGGGTGAACCGATGGAGATCAGGTTGTTTTTAACATCAGCCTCATCCTCACCAACGATTTTGTAGCTCAGTTCCTCGTCGGTTTCGATGTTGATCAGGCTCACGGTAGTGCCGAAAATCACCTTGCCGGTCTTGGCAATCTGGGTCACATCAATAACTTGTGCGCCGGCCAGTTTGCCCTCGATCTCCATGATACGACCTTCGGTGAAGCTCTGTTGCTCCCGAGCCGCATGATACTCAGCGTTCTCCTTGAGATCACCGTGCTCACGCGCCTCGGCAATGGCATCGGAAATCCGCGGACGCTCCACCTTCTTGAGGTGCTCAAGCTCTTCGCGTAACGCGGCTTCTCCGGCCACCGTCATCGGTACGTTGTTCATGGGTTGATTCTCCCGTGCAGGTCCTGCAGCCTGCGAACTTTCTTATCACCTTCCTCCTGCAAAGACAGGGTAATCGCCTCGGCTGCGGCAAGCGTAGTGGTGTAAAACACCCGGTGCTGCTCAGCGCTGGCGCGGATCGGGGCGGAGTCTTCAATCGCCCGACGGCCCTCGGTGGTATTGATAATAAAGTCCGCTTCGTCGTTCTTGATCATGTCAACGATGTGCGGGCGACCTTCAAGCACCTTGTTCACCCGGCGCACGTCCAGACCTGCACCTTCCAGTGCGTCAGCGGTGCCGCCGGTCGCGGCCAGGTTAAAGCCCATGCCGACCAGATCGCGGGCCACTTTCACCGCCCCGGGCTTGTCGACATCGCGCACTGAAATCAACACGGTACCGGAGGTAGGGGGCGCATCACCGCCACCCAGCTGAGCTTTGGCAAACGCGGTGGCAAAGTTTTCACCCACGCCCATCACCTCACCGGTAGAGCGCATTTCCGGGCCGAGGATCGGATCAACACCGGGGAACTTGTTAAAGGGCAGTACAGCCTCTTTCACGCTGTAATAAGGCGGCACAATCTCCTTGGTAAAGCCCTGGGATTCAAGGCTCTGGCCAGCCATGCAGCGCGCAGCCACCTGGGCCAGCGAACGGCCAATACACTTGGAGACAAACGGCACGGTACGCGAAGCGCGCGGGTTGACTTCAATCACGTAGATTTCGCCATCCTGCCAGGCTAACTGAACATTCATCAGGCCACGTACGCCCAGCTCCAGCGCCATCTGCTTAACCTGCTCGCGCATTTCGTCCTGCACTTTCGGGTCAAGACTATATGGCGGCAGTGAACAGGCAGAGTCACCGGAGTGAACACCGGCCATTTCGATGTGCTGCATAATGGCGCCAATCACGACTTCTTCGCCGTCAGACACCGCATCGATGTCAATTTCGATCGCCGATGACAGGAAGCTGTCGAGAAGCACAGGGCTATCTTCAGAGGCCTGTACTGCCTGAGTCATATAGCGCAGCAGATCTTCTTCACGATAGACAATTTCCATGGCCCGACCGCCGAGCACGTAGGAAGGACGTACCACCAGAGGGTAGCCAATTTCAGCGGCGGCCTCTACGGCCTCTTCCGTACTGCGTACAGTTGTGTTGGCAGGCTGCTTGAGTCCCAGCTTGTTAATCATCCGCTGGAAACGCTCGCGGTCTTCGGCGCGGTCGATCGCATCCGGGGTAGTACCGATAATCGGCACGCCCTCTTCCTCGAGTCGCTTGGCCAGTTTCAGCGGGGTCTGTCCGCCAAATTGCACGATCACACCCTTGGGTTTTTCCAGGGCGACAATTTCCAGCACATCCTCAAGGGTTACCGGCTCGAAGTAGAGTCGGTCTGAGGTGTCGTAATCGGTGGATACCGTCTCCGGGTTACAGTTGACCATAATGGTCTCGTAACCATCCTCCCGGGCCGCCAGTACGGCGTGCACGCAGCAGTAGTCGAACTCAATACCCTGGCCAATACGGTTGGGGCCACCGCCAAGCACCAGAATCTTGTCGCGTTCGGAGGGTGCCGCTTCGCACTCCTCCTCATAGGTGGAATACATATAGGCGGTCGCCGAGGCAAATTCTGCGGCACAGGTGTCGACACGCTTGTACACCGGGCGAATACCCAGCCCCTGACGGTGGTGACGAACCTTGCGCTGCGATGAATTCAGCAGCACGCCCAGACGCTCATCCGAGAAACCCTTGCGCTTAAGGCGGAACATCTGCTCGGCATCAATATCGGCCAGGTCGACGCTCTTGAGGCTGTCTTCGGTCTTGATAATGTCTTCAATCTGGATCAGGAACCAGGGATCGACGCCGGACAGTTTGTAGACTTCGTCGACACTCATACCCGCTCGAAAGGCATCACCGAGGTACCAGATACGCTCAGCACCCGGGTTGATCAGCTCAGAAACCAGCTCATCGCGATTGTCTGGATTGTCCACATCGATCTTGTGTTCAAATCCAGCTGAACCCACTTCGAGGCCGCGCAGCGCTTTCTGCAGGGACTCCTGGAAGGTCCGGCCAATGGCCATGACCTCACCCACTGATTTCATCTGGGTGGTCAGTCGGGCGTCGGCACCGTTGAACTTCTCAAAGGCGAACCGGGGGATCTTGGTCACGACATAGTCGATGGCCGGCTCAAAGGACGCCGGGGTCGCACCACCAGTAATGTCGTTCTGGAGCTCGTCCAGGGTATAACCGATCGCCAGTTTGGCGGCCACCTTGGCAATTGGGAATCCAGTTGCCTTGGATGCCAGGGCCGAGGAACGCGATACCCGCGGGTTCATCTCAATCACCACCAGGCGACCGGTATTGGGGCACTGCCCAAACTGCACGTTAGAGCCGCCGGTTTCTACACCGATCTCGCGCAGTACCGCCAGCGAGGCGTCGCGCATGATCTGGTATTCCTTGTCGGTCAGCGTCTGGGCAGGCGCGACGGTAATCGAGTCACCGGTGTGCACGCCCATGGCGTCAAAGTTCTCAATCGCACACACGATGATGCAGTTGTCGTTTTTGTCACGCACAACCTCCATCTCGTACTCTTTCCAGCCGATCAGGGATTCGTCGATCAACAGCTCGTTGGTCGGCGACAGATCGAGACCGCGCATGCAGATTTCTTCAAATTCATCCCGGTTGTAGGCGATACCACCGCCCGAGCCGCCCATGGTAAACGAGGGCCGAATAATGCAGGGGAAGCCAATGCTATCAAGTACCTGCAGCGCTTCTTCCATACTGTGCGCAGTCGACGCACGCGGTGTTTCCAGGCCAATGCGCTTCATGGCCTCGTCAAACAGCTGGCGATCCTCCGCCTTGTCGATCGCATCTTTGGTCGCGCCGATCATTTCGACACCGTGCTCGGCGAGCACGCCGTGCTTGTCCAGGTCCAGGGCACAGTTCAAGGCAGTCTGGCCACCCATGGTCGGCAGCAGTGCGTCCGGCTTTTCGTCGGCAATAATGCGCGCCACCGTCTGCCACTCGATGGGTTCGATGTAGGTGACATCGGCCATTGACGGGTCGGTCATGATAGTTGCCGGGTTGGAGTTCACCAGGATGACCCGGTAACCCTCTTCGCGCAGCGCCTTACAGGCCTGTGCGCCGGAGTAGTCGAATTCGCAGGCCTGGCCGATGACAATCGGGCCCGCACCGAGGATCAGGATACTCTGGATGTCAGTTCTCTTTGGCATACTGGTTACTTCCCTGCCTTGGCTTCAATGAGCTCGATGAAGTGGTCAAACAGCGGCGCTGCATCGTGGGGGCCAGGGCTGGCTTCCGGGTGTCCCTGGAAACTAAAGGCCGGCTTGTCAGTGCGATGGATGCCCTGCAGGCTGCCATCAAACAGTGACTTGTGCGTCACCCGCAAATTATCGGGCAGACTGTTTTCGTCGGCAGCAAAGCCGTGATTCTGACTGGTGATTAACACCGTGCCGTCGTCGAGGTTCTGCACGGGATGGTTGGCACCGTGATGGCCAAACTTCATTTTGACCGTCTTCGCTCCTGACGCCAGCGCCAGCAGTTGGTGCCCCAGGCAGATACCAAACACCGGAATGTCAGTGCCGAGTATTTCCTGGATCGCTTCAATCGCGTAGGTGCAGGGCTCCGGATCACCGGGACCGTTAGAGAGGAAAATTCCGTCCGGGTTCATAGCCAGTACTTCCGACGCCGGCGTCTGGGCGGGCACCACCGTCAGGCGGCAGCCGCGATCCACCAGCATCCGCAGAATATTGCGCTTAACCCCGTAGTCGTAGGCGACCACATGCCAGGGCAAGTCGGCAGCTTCGGGCGTGGCGTGGCCGCTGTCCCACTGCCAGGATCCTTCGGTCCAGTTGTGTGTCTCGGCCGTGGTGACTTCTTTCGCCAGATCCATGCCCTTGAGGCCCGCAAAGCCTTTGGCCAGTTCCAGCGCCTTAGCCTCATCGATGCCGTCGCCGGCCATCAGGCAGCCATTCTGGGCACCTTTTTCCCGCAGAATTCGGGTCAGGCGTCGGGTGTCGATATCGGCGATACCGACGATATTGCGCTCCTGGAGGTATTCCGAGAGGCCCTGCTCATTGCGGTAGTTGCTCGCCAGCAGAGGTAGGTCGCGAATGACCAGGCCTGCTGCCCAGATCGCGTTGGATTCCTCGTCTTCAGCGTTGGTGCCGGTGTTGCCGATATGGGGGTATGTCAGGGTGACTATCTGGCGGGCGTATGAAGGATCGGTGAGAATTTCCTGATATCCGGTCATCGCGGTGTTGAACACCACCTCACCGACCGAAGTGCCATCGGCACCTATTGCTAAGCCTTTGAAAACACTACCATCTTCAAGGACCAAAATGGCGGGACTGGTCAAGCAAACCTCCGTCAATCAACAGTTAGAGCGGGCTGATCATGCTTAAGTTGCGCGCTCGCAAAAAAGCGAGATGGGTAACCACATCTCGCCTTTTCATAGTCAGTCAGCTCTGATTTTCACCGGGTACACGTTGCCCGCAGCGCATTGCGGGCGTGTAAAATCTGGCCGGTGATTCTAGGTGAAGTGGCCAGCGCTGTCCAGTGGGGTATGCCCGTCAATTCACTGCGGATTGTGGCATTTTGACCAATCTGGCGACTCCGCGCCCGCGCGCGTCCGCGGCGGCGCTCACCGTCCCTGCCTGTACCGCAATAGCCTGAATATCGCCCAGATTCCCCCAACTGTTGGGCTGGACTTCGTAGCCCAGCGCTTTTAGCCCAGTGAGGGTGCTGGCCGGAATGTCCCATTGATCGTGGCGAATCAGGGTTGCATCCGGGAGCTGGTGATGGAAGCGCAGGCTGTCCACGGCCTGCTGCAGGGGCATGTCGAAATCGACCAGATTGAGAATCACCTGATACACGGAAGTAAATATCGTACTGCCGCCCGGTGTACCAATCACCAATGCCGGCTGGCTGTCGCGCAGCAACAGAGTCGGTGTCATAGAGGACAGCATGCGCTTACCCGGCGCGATGGCGTTGTTGCTATTGCCCACGACACCAAACTTGTTCTTCACCCCCACCTTGGCACTGAAGTCATCCATCTGGTTGTTGAGCAGATAACCAGCGCCCGCAACGACCACGCCCGAGCCGAATTCCCAGTTGAGCGTATAGGTCAGCGACACCGCATTGCCCGCGCCGTCCAGGATGGAAAAATGGGTGGTATCCGATGACTCAAGGCCAGGAGGCACCACCTCGGCCGGCGAAATCGCCGTGGCGTTCACTTGCGCGGCGCGCGCCTTCAGGTAATCGTCGTCGAGCAAGCGCGCCAGCGGCACCTGCACAAAGTCGGGATCACCCAGATACTCAGCGCGATCGGCAAACACCCGTTTTTCAATTTCGGCCAGCAGGTGCACGTAGCCCGCATCGTTGTGCCAGCGATCACGAAAATGCTCTGCGGCGAAGTCGCGCATCTTCAACAGCTGCACCAGTGCGAAGCCGCCGGAACTGGGAGGCGGCGCAGACAGCACCTCGAACTCACGCCAGCGAGCGCGGATAGGCTCACGCCAGAGCGCCCGGTACTCGGCCATGTCCTGGAGCGAAATCAGCCCCCCGCTCACCCCCATTTGCGCGACCAACTGGCGGGCCGGCAGGCCGCTGTAGAAGGCGTCGGGATCAGCGGCAATTAACTTCAGGGTCGCAGCAAGCTCCGGCTGCTTGAATAACTTGCCTGCGGCCATGCTGCCGAAGTAGTCGGCGAAATTGGTTTCACCGGCATCACCTATCACTTTGTCGGCCGCCATTTGCGCCAGTGCCTCAGGCACCACAAATCCAGCCTCCGCCAACTCGATGGCAGGTGCCAGCAATCGCGCCCATGCAAGCGTCCCATAGCGTTCGTGGGCCAGTTGCATACCCTTGACCGTGCCGGGCACGCCCACGGCCTTGCCACCCACCAGTGCCAGGCGCTGCTGGAAATTACCGCCTTCATCCAGGTACATATCACGCCGCGCACGCAGGGGCGCGCGTTCGCGGAAATCCAGGAAAGCGGGCTCACCATCAACAAAACTGGTCATGAAACCGCCGCCACCGATATTTCCCGCCTCGGGATAGGTCACTGCCAGGACAAAGGTCGCAGCGATGGCTGCATCCACGGCATTACCGCCGTCGCGCAGCACTTGCTCTGCCGCGGTCGCCGAGAACGCGTCGGGCATTGCCACCGCACCGGTACCGGCACGAACTGGCAGTGCGATAACAAAGAAGATGAAAACAAGCCATGTTCGCAGTAGCATCATCGCTGGACCCGTGGTGGAAACACTGTGACTAAGGCGCCCTAGTGTGCCCGTCTACGCCAACAAAAGGAAATAACATGGCATATTCAAACGGTAAGTGCGCTGTCGTGACCGGCGCCGGTTCGGGCATTGGCCGGGCCCTGGCCCTGCAACTTAACAGCGAAGGCTGCGCTCTCTACCTCAGCGATATCAACGAGGAGACCCTCGCCGAGACCGTATCTCTGCTGAGCAATCCAGGCCTCCAATGCGACACGCAGCGACTCGATGTCGCCGACCGCGAGGCTGTACACGGCTGGGCGGAGCGAATCGCCTCCGAACGCGACAGCGTTGACATTGTCATCAACAATGCGGGAGTTGGGCTGGCAGAGACAGTTGAAGAGATGAGTTATGAAAACTTTGACTGGATGATGGGTATCAACTTCTGGGGCGTGGTCCATGGCACCAAAGCCTTCCTGCCCTTGCTCCGCCAATCTGACCAGGGGCATCTGGTCAATATCTCTTCCATCTTTGGTGTCATTGCGGTGCCCAGTCAGTCAGCTTATAACGCAGCCAAATTTGCGGTGCGCGGTTTTACCGAGGCACTGCGACAGGAGCTGCAGGACAGTAATGTCCATGTGTGCTGTGTCCACCCGGGCGGCATTGCTACCAATATCGCCCGTGATTCCCGCGGCGGCAATGCAACCGCCCAGGAGCGAGATGCCAAGTTCAAACAGCATACCCGGACCACCGCCGAAGGGGCCGCAGCACAAATCATCAATGCGATTGAAAGGCGCAAAAAACGACTCCTCATCGGCAACGATGCCAAAATCGTCTCCCTGATCACGCGGCTCTTCCCGGTGCGCTACCCGGAAATGTTGAAACTGAATAAGTTACTGGACGGTATGTAGGGCTTTGCTATTCGCTGGCTGCGACCAAAATACCAGCCAGCGCCTCCCGCAACCGGGCGGGAATGGGCACAGACTTGTCGGCCGCGCGATCAACAAAGACATGCACAAAGTGGCCATGGGCCACAGCGCTCTGCTCACCCCTCTTGAAAATCGCCAAGCCGTATTGCACGGAGCTATTGCCAAGTTTATCCACTCGCAAGCCCGCCTCCAGCTCATCAGGGTAGGCGACCGGCGCGTGGTATTGGCAGCCAGAGTTCACCACATATCCAACGATGTCTCCTGCGGTAATATCCAAACCACCCTCTTCAATCAGAAAGCGGTTTGCCGCGGTATCAAAGTAAGCGTAGTAGGTGACGTTATTCACGTGTCCGTAGATGTCATTGTCAGCCCACCGGGTACCAATCGGGTAGAACACCTTGTAGTCACTACGCTGGGGAATGGGCGCTCGACTCATGCTTGCTCTCCATAGGCGGCGCGGTAAATCGCCAGCGCATCGTCCAGGCTGACCTCGCGGGGGTTGTTGACCAACAGCCGTTGCTGCGCCATCGCATCCTCAGCCAACTGTTCAAGCGAGCTCTCGCTTACGCCTGCTTCTGCCAATGTGGCGGGCAACGCGACTGCGTCGATGAGTTCACGCAGGTAGGCGATCAGTGCTTGCGTACGCGCCATGTCATCGCCCGGCACCGGCTCGCCAACAACAATGTCGGCCAGTTCTGCATACAGGTGACTGGCCGCCGGCGCGTTGAATTCCAGCACTGTCGGAAGCACCAGCGAATTACTCAAACCGTGGGGAATGTGAAAATGCCCGCCCAGGGGATAGGCCAAGGCATGTACTGCGGCCACCGGAGCGTTGGCAAAGGCCTGGCCAGCCAGGCAGGCCCCCAGCAACATTGCCTCGCGCGCTTTGCGGTTCCCGCCATCTGTCACCGCGGTGCGAATATTACGCGCCAACAAATGCAGCGCCTGGCGTGCAAGATTGTCTGATATCGGGTTTTTCAAGCGTTTCGAGGTATAGGCCTCAATGGCATGCACCATAGCGTCGACCCCGGTCATTGCAGTGACAGCTGGAGGCAAGCCGAAGGTGAGATCGGCATCCAGTACCGCGACGTCGGGCAGGAGCACAGGCGATGACACACCGGCCTTGGTCGTTTCGCCGGTGGTAATGACCGCCACCGGGGTGGCTTCTGATCCGGTACCCGCGGTCGTCGGCAATAATATCAGCGGCAGGCGCTTGCCGGTGACCATGCCCACGCCATAGATCTCGGACAGTGCCTGACTGCCACCTACAAGCACCGCAACTACCTTGGCGACATCAAGTGAACTACCACCACCAAAACCAATGACGCCTTCGGCGCCCATGTTTTTCGCCTGGTCGACGGCCGCCAGCACGGTTTCCTCAGGGGGGTCTTCACGCACCTGGTCAAACACCTGCACGTCGATTCCCGCCCCCTGCAGCGCGTCGAGCGGGGCCTGGGGAAGACCAAGGGCGATAAGCCCGGGTCGGTGATCAGTAATACGCGACTCACACCCAGGCGCTCACATTCCTGTGCCAGTTTCAGGGCGCTGCCACCACCACTGACAATGCGACCTACCGTATTGAATTCAAATTCCTGCATGTAGCCACCTGTCTAGTTCTGGCCTGCACGCTAAATCATGCCCCGAATAGACGCAAGTGTTATGATCGAAGGCCACGCTTGATAAGAACAAGTGATGAGCGTTTCCGACCTATATTCTGCAGTAGATACTCTCGCCGCAAGGTTTGACGGTGAGGCCGATGGCCCCGAGGCCTGCAGCATTCGCATTCCAGTGCATCACTACAGCGACCCGAAGCGCTTTGAGCAGGAGCGGCGCGAGCTGTTTATGCAGTTGCCCCTTGTGCTGGGGCATGAGAGCCAGATTCCCGAGCCCGGCGACGCCATTGTTCAGGACTGGCTGGGCGTACCACTGATCACCATCCGCGACCAACAGGGCCACATTGCCACCTTTTACAATGTCTGCCGCCACCGCGGTATGCGCCTGGTACAAGCGGAGGGCCCGGCACAGCTTCGGTCTCTGGTCTGCCCCTATCACCAGTGGACCTACGGGCTCGATGGTGGGTTGCGCAACATTCCCCGCTGCGAGAGTTTCGTGGGCATCGACAAGGCCGACAATGGCCTCGTGCCGGTTGCGACAGAGGTGCGCAATGGCCTGATCTGGGCTCAGATCGAAGGTAATATGGACATCGATAGTCACCTAGCCGGCCTTGGCCCCGAGTTCGATTTCTTCCGCCTCGGGGACTTTCACTACTGCCAGCAAAGTGTGCGTGAGGTATCCGCCAACTGGAAACTCGTTCAGGACGCCTTTCTCGACGGGTATCATGTGACTCGCCTGCACAAGAACACCGTGGGTCCGTTCTTCCCTGACTCACTGGCAGAAACCGGCATGCTCGGCATGCACACGCGCAGCGCGGTGGCGCGCAATGAGATTGCAGATGCGGTCGGCACTGCCGCCGAATCGCTACCGGACCTGCGGCACAATGTCACCTTCTCATACACCACGTTCCCCAATGCAGTGCTGGTCTTCCAACCGGACTACATCAGCGTGATCTGCCTGTTTCCAAAAAGCGTCGACCGCACGATCTTTGTCCACTACATGCTGGTACCGGAGTTACCGGAAACGGAGGAACGCCGCGATCACTTTGGCCGTTCGTTCCGCCTCATCGATGAGGGTGTTTTTGCAGCCGAGGATATCTTCGTGGCCGAAGGGGCACAGCGCGGCCTGCACAGCGCCGCCAACGACAGCCTGCTGTTTGGTGGACTGGAAAAGGCCGCCGCTCGCTTTCACCGCTTAATCGAGGAACAGCTGAGCGACAGCTAAGTCTCCAGAGCGGCGGGAGCATCCTTGACATAAGGTTCGGAAAACTCCAGCGCCAGCATGCGGCGCTGATTGCCTCCGTAACTGGTTGCGTGCATCAGGCGATAGTTCCATAACAATAGATCACCCGGCTGGCTCGCCAATACCGTGGCGGGCACTTCATCGGTATCCAGGTTCAGATCGCCAAACCCGGAATCAACATGCTGATTGAGTAACCGGGTGAACGCACTGCCCGGATGATGGCTGCCGGGAATCACCCGAATTGCCCCGGATTGCGCATCCAGTGGATCGAGATAGAGCGCCATCTTGATATTCGTAAAGGACAGGTCTGCGCCATAGGAATCCCGATGAAACTGGGTGCCGCAGTCATAGATACTGCAGTCACTAACGCGAAACGCATAACCCTCGCCGAGCAACTCAGAAGCAATCTCACAAATTCTGGCATCACCCAGTAAACCTTCCAGATAGGCGCTTCTGGTCGTTGCAGATGAAAGCCCGGATCAGGGCTTCATGCCGTTCGACACCTTTAAACAGGTCGTGGCGAGAGTGAAAGAGCTGGAGATTTTCCCACGTATCTCCTTTACAGGACAAGGCGAGTCACTCCTGCACCCCCAGGTCGAAGAATTTATCCGCTACGCCACTGCAGAGGGTGTGGAAGTCATGATGACGACCAACGCCAACCTGCTGACACCCCAGAGATCCCGCTCACTGCTCGATGCTGGCCTCAAGGGCATCTGCTTCAGTATTTCCGACACCGAGGAAGACTATGAACTGGTCTACAACCTCGACTTCGAGACCACGCGCAACAATGCATTGGCGTTTCTGGAGATCGCTCGGGAGGAATACGCTGAGAGAAACGTGGAATCGGCGGTCAGCATCGTTATTCACGACCTCAATCAAGACAAGGTAGACGAGTACAGCGCCTATTGGCACGCCGCCGGCGTTGGTGAAACGTTCAAGTTCGAGCAGAACAATCGCGGAGGCGACTGTGACAACAGCCACTACTTTATCGAAAGTGACCGTTTTCAGGATGAAGCACGAGAACTGCTGGCCAAGCGCAAAGTCACCACGCTCTGCTCCGCGCCCTTTTATTTCGTGTTTATTGGCTGGAGCGGCCAGTACTACATCTGCTGCGGCGACTATCACAAGACCGACCCATTGGGCTCGGTGTTCGAGTACAGTATCGACGCCATGGAACAGGTCAAACTGGAGACATTAGCTCGCCGGCCTCAGGCCTGCGCTCAATGCAATATTGACCCGGTCAACGGCGTCCGCGAAAAGATGTTTGAAATGGAACAGGGCGAGGCCGAGCAGGCCGAGCTGGATCTGTTTATCAAACAGCAGCGCATGTTCTACCAACCACGGCTGCCCACGGATCTGGATCCGCTCAATTGGGAAGCCAGCCTGCCCTCGGGCATTATCGCCCGCGAAATCTGATCAAAAAAAAGCCCCGCAGGGCGGGGCTTTGGCATCTCTCCTACCTCAATACTCGAAGATCACTTCTGCACCGTACATACGCGGTGCCAGGTAAGTGAACGAGGTGGCGCCAATGGCGTAGCTCTCGTCGTCAGTGTCCGTGGCATTCTTGGCCCACAGCGCGAACTGGAAGTCGCCGCCGAGCATTTCCACCTGGGACAAGCTCAAGCGCACATTGAACATACCGTAGTCCTCTACCAGCACCTCACCGAAGTTGGTGTTCGCCAGGGCAAGCTGGTCGTCCTGCCAGGCGTAGTCCGCGTGCAGGCGATAATTGCCATAGCTCACCGGGATATCCCAGTCGGCCATGATGGTATAGGCATGCTCGGGCGCCCATACCAGCTCGGTGGTATCGGAGCGATCAGAACCATCCGGGAAGATTGCGTTTTTGATATCGGAATCCAGGTACGCATAGCTCGCACCGACCAGGAAGTTCTCGCCCAGTGCCCAGGTGATATCGAGTTCAAGGCCGGTAATTTCCGCCTCGCCTGAGTTGAACACTTCGACAAACTGCGGGTTATTCACCGGGTCAGGCAGGTAGTCGAGAATAATATCCTCGATTTCCATGTAGAAGATCGCACCATTGAGGCGCAGGCCCTGGTCGAACAGCTCGCTCTTCCAGCCCAGCTCGTAAGAAGTCACGGTTTCTTTATCGAACGCCTGATTGAAATTCAGGCCATTGCGGCTGGATCCGCCGGAGCGGAAACCCGTGGAGACCTTGGCGTAGGTGGACACATCGTCAGTCCAGCGATAATCGGCGATCACCGTGTAGTCAGTCTCATCCAGATCGGATGCAGACTGACCAGGACCGAAGGAATTCCAGGTCAGGCCATCGTTGGTACGCACTGCATCTCGCTGGTCATCGGTGTAACGCAGGCCCAGCGTCAGGTCGAGACGCTCGGTGGCGTTCCAGGTCGCCTGACCGAAGACCGCCCAGGACTCGTTATCAATATCCACGGCATACTCGCCAAGGTATAGCGGGAAGAACGCGCCCAGATCGGTACAAGGCGGTACATCCGGCCCAACGCCACTCCCGAACGGATCGCTACAGGGCGTGGGTGGGAAGTTGGTCAGATCCAGAGCGATGATACCTGTCTGGTCGACCACAGCACGATCAAGGTACTGCTGCTCTGTCTGGGCGCCCTCTTCATCAAAGTAGTAGACGCCGGCAACATACTGGAAGTTGTCATAGCTACCCAGCAGCTGCAGCTCCTGCGAGAACTGCTCGTGCTCAGTCACCGCCCACACTTCAAGCGAGCCTGCTCCGCCGAAGGACTGGGTAAAGTTCTGTGACGCATCGTCATCGAACTCACGATAACCGGTAATCGACTTCAGGGTCATAGCGTCGCTGAGGGCCCACTCTATCGTCAGGTTGTGCCCCTGTACCTCGGTTTCGGTTTCCGGCAGGTAGTAGGCCGTTGGCTCGCCGCCGGTAGGACTGCGCGTTTCCTCCAGCCGGCTGCGGAAAGTGTCAGTAATGGGGTTAAAGGCGGGATCGAGCCCTCCAGTCGGGCCACCATACTGGTGATAGCCGGGCGCGGTATTCATGTCGGAGTAATCGTAGCTGTAATCCACGACCAGGCTTTCAATACCATCGTAGCGCAGCGCGATACGATAGCCCTGGTTTTCGCGCAGATAGAAATCGGTGTAATCCAGCCCGGGGATGGCATTGGCACCCTCATTGTCGACCCAGCCATCACGTTCTGAAAACGCAGCGGTAAACTTTGCTTTGAAACCGCCCATGTCATCCAGATTCAGGTGACTGATAGAGCGCCAGCTACCGTAATTGCCTGCACCGAGAACCTGCTTGAAGGCAAATTCTCCAGTGGGCTTGGCATTGATGAAGTTAACTGCGCCCGCGGTCGTATTACGGCCATAGAGGGTGCCCTGCGGGCCGCGCAGAATTTCAATGCGCTCAAGATCAGCCAGGTCAGCAAGCAGACCGGTAGAGCGGGCTGCGTATACACCGTCATAGTAAATTCCTACTGTGGGATCCTTGGTAATCACCACTGAGTCGGCATTACCAATACCGCGGATAAACAACGCCAGGTTGTTAGCCGAGGTAGGATAAATCGGCATTTACAGGCTGGGAGACGCCGCCCCGAGATCCTGGGCGGTAAACAGGCCCATGGACTCAATATTGTCTGCATCGTATGCAGAGATGGAGATAGGAATGTCCTGCAGCGACTCGGTGCGCTTCTGGGCGGTAACAATCACCTCTTCCAGTTGTTGCGCATAAGCGGTGCTGGCGGCCACGCTGCTGGCCAGTAATACGGCGGTGGCAAGGGTCTTGCGATGGGTGAGCATGATTCTCTCCAAGTATTTTCTATCGTTATAAATTGCGCCCTTCCTGGGCATCTCTACCACGATCAAATATACGAGATACAACGCCTGTTCGGGTATAAATAAACTACATTCGGCGCCACACTCAGCGCAGGTAAACATAGTTGTACCTTGCTGCGACACGGGTGCGACAACATGCCACAGGCGAGCCATCACAGTGCTGGATATACTGCCCGCCCTGCTGTAATTACCATGGATTATTCCCTTGCAACGCACTGTCCTCGCTCTAGCACTGAGCGCACTTAGCGCCCACTCACTCGCAGACCACATCGAAGAACTGGTCGTTACTGCCAACCATGACACTCGCACCATCGATATCAGTGATGAGCTGGTGATTTCTGCCGATGTAGCGCAACTGCTGAAAAAAGCCCCTGGCGCCAACGTCAACAGCAACGGCCCCCTCACCGGCATTCCCCAGTACCGCGGCATGTATGGCGGACGCATAGCCACCTCCCTTGATGGCACCCAGCTGGCACCCTCCGGCCCCAACTGGATGGATCCGCCACTGTCTTATGCCCGTAACGGCTTGCTCCAGTCCCTTGAGGTATACCGCGGCATTGCCCCGGTAAGCGTTGCCCAGGAGTCTATTGGAGGGGCGATTGACGCCCGCACCGAGCGCGGCGATTTCACCGCTAGCGGCGAATTCAGTGTTGACGGCAAAATTATCGCCAGTGCACAGTCCGTCAATGGCGGCCAGCACCTCACAGGCGCGCTGTTCGCGGCTAACCGCGACCACAAATTCAATGCCGCCGCGATGGTGGAATCGGGCGATGACGCCGAGTTCAGCGGCGGCGACATCACCCCCACCGAATACGAGCGAGAGCGCTACGATATCGGTTATGGCTTCAAATCCGGTAATCACAGTGTCCAGGTCAACTATGGCTACAACGACACAGGCGATGCCGGCACCCCTGCCCTGCCAATGGATATTGAGTACATTGAAGGCGACCTTGCTGACCTGACCTATCGCTTTGAGCTGCCCGGCGAGCTGGAAGTATCTGCTGCGGTATTTGGCAGCGACCTCGAACACGGCATGACCAACTATCACCTGCGCCAGGCCCCGGCCAGTGGCATGCTGTGGCGTCGCAATATTGCCGACAGCGAAAACCGCGGCTTCAAGCTGCACTCCACGATGTACGATGATCAGGGGCACTGGAGCTTTGGCCTGGATGGATTCAGTGCCAACCACAATTCCAATATCGACAACCCAAATGCGGCCATGTTCTTCGTGGTCAACTTCAACGATGCCGAGCGTGACGTACTCGGTGCATTCCTGGAACGCCAGCTGGAGCTCAGCGATACCTGGCGCACCGAGCTGGGCCTGCGCTACAACGCGGTCAGCATGGATGCAGACACTGTCGACGGCACCCCAGCGCAAATGATGCCCCCTGCAGCGGCTTTGCGCGACGCCTTCAACAACGCCGACCGCGATCAGACGGACCACAATGTCGACCTCGTTGCCAAGGCCTGGTATGAGGCTTCGAACACCACGAGCTGGTACGCGGGCCTGGCCCAGAAAACCCGATCCCCCAGCTATCAGGAGCGCTATTTGTGGCTGCCACTGGAAGCCACCGCCGGCCTTGCCGATGGCAACACTTATACAGGCAATATCGAACTCGATCCGGAAGTCTCTCGCCAGATCGAGTTCGGCATGGATTTCAGCAACACCCGCTTCACATTGGCCCCACGCATCTTCTACAGCCAGGTCGACGACTACATTCAGGGCACTACCAGCGAGATCGCCCCGGCGACCATGTTTGTGCAGATGATGAATATGATGAACGGCACGACCAACCCGGCACCGCTGCAATTCAACAACGTCGATGCGGTCATCTATGGTTTTGACATGGATTGGGCGTGGCAGCTCTCAGATCAATGGTCGATGTCAGGGATCGTGAACTATGTTCGCGGTAAACGTGACGACATTGAGGACGAGCTCTACAGAATCGCCCCGGCCAACACCAGCATCCGTCTGAACTATGTCAACGGAAGCTGGGCTTTCGGAGCGGAGGGTGTGTTCTACAGTGCCCAGAATCAGGTCAGCGAAACCAATCGCGAACAGGAAACCGCTGGCTATGGTCTGCTCAACCTCAGCGCGAGCTGGCAAATGACCTCGGCAGTGGAGCTCGCTGCGGGCGTCGACAACGTCTTCGATAAGGAATATCGCGACCATCTGGGCGGCTACAACCGGGCGCGCAATCCCGACATCGGCATGCGTGAACGCATCCCAGGTTATGGGACCAACGTCTTCGCCCGGGTCAGCTACAGCTTCTAAGCTATCGCCTAGTCCTGCTGCCGCTTAGGCACTTCACCGAGCGGCTTCACGGGGCGGATAAACAGCCCCTCTGCGCTGGCGGTGACTTCACCGTCAACGCGCATTTCGCCACGCGTAAACTGCTTGCGACCAGTGTTATTGTCACACACCGCCCACAACTCGATAGGCCGATTGAGGGGCGTATGCTTGTGGTAACGAATGCTGAGCGTGCCAGTAAAGCCAGCGGCACCGGTAATCACATTGGCCATCGACAACAACTCATCGAATACCGCCGCGATAATACCGCCATGCACACTGTTCGGAGGGCCGGCATAGGTGGGTGAGAACAGGGCTTCCCCGCGCACCTCATCGCCATCACGCCACATGCGAATCGGCGGAGATATAGGATTGCGTTTGCCGGTAATAGGGCTGTACGGCATACAGGCGGTAAGGTCATCCTCGCGCCAGCCCAATCCCGGAGTGTCGCTGGCGATAGTGACGGTAGACCAGCCCTCACCCTGCTGCAGATACGGTGCCAATGCACTCATCGCTGCCTGCATATGCTCGGTGGCCTCAGCCAACACCTCATCGGGGGCCTCTGAGCATCGCAACAGGTGAATCAATTCACCGGCCTCGCGGTTTACCGCCTCCACCAGGGTTTCGTCACGGGGATGTTCGTTTTCGGATAAGGGCATATCCCTGCCTCGACTGCCAAATGGCCTTCAGGTTGGCCCAGCCCCGGCCACGTAGCAAGCCTGGCCGCTAGATTTCACCCCGCCAGTCCAAATTAACAGGCCAGGCGGGGCTGTACACAGTGCATGTCAGTTAGGCGTTTAGCGCCGGGCCACGCCGAGTTCACCCAGGGTGCGGGCCATATCTTCCGCTGATGTTGCCGGCTTCACATTCCGATCGATTTTCAGCACCTTGCCGTCTGCGTCGATGTAAAACGTGTGACGCTTGGCATAACCGAGCGTGTGCAACACGCCATAGGCCTCGGCTGCCTGCTTCTCGGGGTCACTGAGCAGCGGGAAATCTGCCCCCGTTTCCTCAGCAAAGCCCACATTGTCTTCCAAGGGGTCGACGCTGGCCATAAAGTAACTCACGTCATATTCGCGAATCAGGTGACCATTTTCCGCCAATGACTTGCACTCAATCGTGCAACCACTGGTGTACGCCTTGGGAAACCAGGCAATCACTGCCGCCTGCTTGCCCCGGAAATCGGCAAGCGTGTAAGTCTTGCCATCCGACCCTTGCAGGCTGAAATCCGGTGCCATGTCACCCGGGCCAAGTTCAGCGAGTGCCAGGACAGGCAACAACAGCAGGGCAGCCAGTGCACAAAAAAAGTTCTTCATAATCAACTCCGGTTAGAACGGAATGCGATGTTTCAGATTCAAAAAAGGTAATTCGATCAAGCGATAGGTCACATAAGAGAGCCCCACGCTCAGCAACAGCGCAGCCACAGGTAATACGTAGGCATACCAGGATCCAATGTATGCCTCCTCCATCGGCGTCTTAATCGAGTAAATCAGATAAAACAGTACCGGCACGTGAATCAGATACAACGAGTAGGACAGCTTTCCCAACAGGGCCATCGGGCGATTTACCAGCACCGCAGCGAACCGCGGTCTGCCTAGCAGCAGCAACAGAATAATCGCCGTCCACAACAGCGCTTCATAGCTGTGATGCAGATGCCAGGCCCATTCAGCTTTCGATTCGCCAATCCGTGCCGCTTCGCCAAGTACTCCGCCAAGCCCTAGCCAGGCGATAACTATCCCAGCCGTGACCAATATTCCGGTAATACGTTGCGGCCTGTCGCACAACCGCAGGTAGACGCCGGCGGCAATAACGCCCATCAGGAAAGCGGGCAATCGCCCGAACACAGACTTTGTCACCCAGTACGAGCGGATTGGACCATCCGGCCCAGGAAGCACGAACGTAGACAGATACCAGCCCAGCCAAACGACCAGGGCCCCAAAGCAAAGCACTCTAGCCAAGCCGCCGCGCCACAGTGCCAACGCACACAGCGGTAGCAGAACGTAAAACTGAAATTCCGTAGCCAGCGTCCACCAGACCACACTAAACGGAAACATGTCGAAGCCGACGAACTGGAACAGGGCCGCTTGCAGCGCAACCTCCCACTTACCGGTGACAATCGCAGCAATCAGTACCGCAACCAGATAAAGGGGCACTATGCGCAAAACGCGCGCCAATGCATAGTTGCGCACACTGGGAGCCGCAGCGCCCTCGGCGGCAGCTCGCCACCAGGGAAGGCTTAACAGAAAACCGCTCAGGACAAAAAATAGAGTTACCCCGGTATTGCCACCCAGGACATAGCCCAGACCGAACGACACACCTCCCTGATGTCGACCGAAGGTGATACCCCAAACATGGAACAGGTAGACCAGTAAAATGGCCAGCCCGCGAATGCACTCGAGCTCAAGGAGATACGTTCCCTTACCGCGCATGCCCGCGCTGAGCTCTAGCCCACCATGATCAGTTCCTGACACCTTGATTTACCCCCTCTCTTACTGGACGCTAACTCTACAGAAAATGCAGTGACTGGGGTAGACTGGATCCAGAACCAGCTTCAGTCACATAGTATGTTTAGACCTTATGCCGCCCTCGTCGACGGCACGATCGAATACCACGGTAACCAGGCAGCGTATACTCCAGACCCTATCGCCATCGGCGCAGTCGGGGGCAGCGGCACGCGCGTCCTGGCCCAAGTCCTCACAGAGGCAGGCGTGGCCATGGCAACGCCGTCTAACGAGGCGCACGATGCATTGGAATGGCCGCCCATGAAAATGATCATCAACCGCCCACGCCTGCAAAAAATTCCGGTTGATCAACGCATGCATGCGGCCTTTTGGGGGCTCGAGCAGTTGCTCGATGCCCGTCGGCAAGAACAGGGGCTAAGCAGCCGTGTCGGATGGAAGGTCCCGGTTACTCATTTGTGGCTGCGGGAGCTGGGGGACTACTTTCCCGGGTCCCAGTACATACACATTCTGCGAAATGGCCTGGCCATGGCCTATTCACGCAACCAACGCCAGTTGCGCATGTGGGGAAAATCACTGGGCATTCACACCCACTTTGACGACGATGGAATGGCCCCCCCGGGACGCCCTGGAATACTGGCTGCTAGCCAATGAGAATGCTATGAGGCAATCCGCCGCTATGCCAGGTCAGTTTCTACTGGTTCGCTTTGAAGAGCTTTGCAGTGCCCCATTTGAACAAGTGAGTCGGATATTTTCGTTCCTTCAGCTGGACCTGCCGCTTGAGCGTCTCCATCAACTGGCCGCATTGATCAAAACACCCACGACCTGGAACCGCCACACGCAACACGACTGGCGCAACGATTTCAGCCAAACTCAACTCGAACGGCTCAGGGCGTTCGATTACATCCCAGAGACTTCCGCATGAAGCTGTCCGTCATTCTTATCGCCTACGACATGGCCAGGGAGATCCCGCGCACGCTGCAGGGCCTGGCGCGCAACTACCAGTTAGGCGCCGCTGATCTTGAGTACGAAGTGCTGTTGGTGGACAACGGCTCTCCGCAGGCAATCGACCCGCAATCATATTCCCATGTGGATGTTCCTGTGGAGCTGATTCGCATTGACGACGCCCACCCCTCTCCAGCAAAGGCAATCAACCTGGCGGCCGAACAGGCCCGCGGCGAGATTCTCTGCCTGATGATTGACGGTGCACACCTGCTGACGCCGGGCGTATTTGAAATGACGCTCAGTACATTCAGAGCATTTGACGAACCTCTGGTCGCCACCCGCTACTTTTTCACCGGGCCCGACGAGCAGAACAAATCGATAATCGAAGGTTATGATAAGCCCGCAGAGGACAAGTTACTGGCGTCGATAAACTGGCCTGAAGACGGTTATCGCCTGTTTGAAATTGGCACACCCTTCAGAGCTGGCGCGCGCAATATCACCTGGTTCAACAAGATGTTTGAATCGAACTGTATCTCCCTGAGTCGAACCCTGTTCGACCGGTTGGACGGCTGTGATGAGCAGTTCGATCTTCCAGGTGGTGGTTTCCTCAATCTCGACCTCTACAAGCGCGCAGCAGACGCAGCGGGCACCACTCCCGTGCAACTGGTCGGCGAAGGCAGCTTCCATCAACTGCATGGAGGAACCACGACCAACGTATCCATGGAAGAGCGCAAAACGCGCACCGAAAGCTATCGTGAGCAATATCGAAACATACGCGGCACGGATTCGGTGATGACTGAAAAAAATGTTCACTACATGGGACATCTTCCGACCGAGGCGTCAAAAATCCATCTGAAGAACTAGCCCCTGATGTTTAAGCCCTATGCTTCGCTGCTGGAAGGCAAAATTGAATATGAAGCCCCGCAGGCCGTCCTCCTCGAAAACCCCATCGCGGTGGGAGCCGTGGGCGGTAGTGGCACACGAATTCTCGCCCAAATTCTGGCCGAAGCCGGGGTGGCCATGGCGACTCCCTCAAACGACGCGCACGATGCACTGGAGTGGCCACCCATGCATCCGATCATTCACACTGACAAGCTGCAGAGCATGCCGCTGAAAACCCGGCTGCGAGCTGCTTTCTGGGGGCTTGAGTTTCTGCTACTGAAGCGACGCGAACAGTTGGGACTTTCCGGTCGCACGGGCTGGAAGGTCCCCGCCACACACCTGTGGCTGCGCGAGCTTGCTGATTATTTCCCGGCGATTCAATACATTCACATTATTCGCAATGGCCTGGATATGGCGTATTCAGGCAACCAGCGCCAACTCAGTATGTGGGGTGAATATGTTGGCCTGCATACACAGTTTGATGATACAGGCAGGGCAGCACCCAGAGACGCCATGGAGTACTGGCTAATCGCTAACGAAAAGGCGATAGAGGTCGGCGCAACACTGGAAGGCCAGTTTCTGCTTGTGCGCTATGAAGCGCTCTGCCAAGCGCCCGATTCAGAACTGGAACGTATATTTTCCTTTCTGGAGCTGGATATTGATGTTGCGGAGCGCGCAGCACTGGCAGACCGCATCCGTCCACCCGCTACGCTGAATCGATTCCGCCATCATCAGTGGCGGGACGATTTCACCCAGGTGCAGTTGCAACGGCTTGAAGCATTGGGGTACCGCCCCTAAGCCAGCCGCATTGGAAGCTAGCGCGGCTGTTCCGGCGACTTACCGTAGCGCTCAAGAATCGCTTTTTCATAAAGAATCTCGTCACGCAAAGCCTCGTCGAGGTGCCCCTCTGGAAGCGCATGCAACGCTTCTCGCCAGGGCACTTCCTGATAGTCACAGCTACGCCAGTAATACTGCAACTCATCGCTGTGCCAACCGCGATATATCTCGCTCCAGGGCAAGCAATCAAAATGCGGCTTTAGGCACGAAGGGGTCAGCTCAGCACCCGCAGGCTGATAGCGATAATCTACCGAAAGGCGCAGATTCTCTTCGCTGCTATTATCCAGCGCTCTGTGCAGCGTGAGTGACGGGAATAGAAGCACATCTCCCAGTTTAAAATCTGATGCAACCCAGCGACATTCCGCCAGGCGCTCATCTGTGACGGCCTTGCGATTGCCGGGCCCGAGGTGGAACTGCAGTGGTAACAGACCATAACGGTGTGACCCTTCCAGGATCGCTAGTGAACCCTGCTCCCGATAGCAGTCTGCCAGTGGTATCCAGGCAGCCGTCAATTGCTCTGTACCCTGGTTATTCGGATAGTCCTGATGCGGCGGCGTCGACAACTCCGGTGCGCGAGGATAAACAAGCCGGGTAATGCTCAGAGGATGGGGAAAGGCCCCCGGCCCCAACAAATCCTGCATCAACTGCATGAGCTCAGATCGATGAGGCAAACTGTGCAGCGACTCCAGCCGCACCGTCTCCCGCAGCGTCGCAATATATTCCTCATCTCCCTCGCGATGAGGAAGTGATGCCACGCGCGCATTCAGCCGCTGCTCACCGCCCTGAATCCAACCGCGCCTTGCCAGAATAGCGGTCAACTGTTCACGCAATGCCTGCAGCGGCTCGACCGGCAGCAGAGAGCGGAAAAACAGGTAACCATCGCGCTCCATACGCTGGCGCAGCCGCTCAGGGTCGCCAAGCAACGCATTAGCCTCAAAGAAGGGCGCTGCGCTGTCCAGGTCCGACAAATCCCAATCGATCATAACTACAGCTAGAAAAGCAGGGGCTGCTGCTTGGCCGGGGCCAGTGAATTGGCAAAGAACCAGGACTCCACCGCATAGCGATGGTTGACGTCCGCTGTCCCGAAGCCGGTACGGTGCAGGTTGTAGTGATCAAAAAAAACCGCATCGCCTGGCCGGAAGTGCGGACGCTCAACCGCACAGCGCTCAGCCAACTCGTCGACAACACCCTGCCCGACCGTCCAGTCAAAAGGTGCTCCATGTGTCCCGGTGGGGTAAATTTCCCGGTTACTATCAGCGAGGATATCGATACCCGGAGCCTCTGCACCTTCACCACAATCCGTTAGCGACACCCACAGATTCACAGTGCGAATATCCTCACCCATAAACTGCCCGTCCTGATGCCATCCAGACTCCGCGCCGTTATTCGGAGGTACACAACGCAGTACCCATTTGCGCACCGACAGCGAGGCCGGCTCACCAAAATACGCCTGCAACAGCTCGGGCAATCCCACGCTGCGATAAAACTCCTGCATGGCAAACGCCGCCTGCGGTGAGTCCACCGCCCAAACGGATCCCGAATTAGTGTACTGATTGCCACCCAGCGTACCGAACTGCACAGGGCCGCCAGAAACCATTTCAGGCCGCGCAAACTGGCGTTGGTAGTGATCAGGGTCGCCACCCTCGGAAATGGCCTTACGCGCCTTCAGGGCCTGATCGATAAGGGTCCGGGTTGCTACAACGCGCTCCGCATCCATTAGCCCACGTACTATCAGCCCACCCTTGCCCAGAATACCCGAGCGCAAGGCCTGCGCATCCAGATCTGCAGCTTCAATCTCAGGCAAGCCCTGGGTATCGGCAAAACGGTTATCGTGCTCAAGACCCCAGGAAATTTCTCCGTGACTGGCGGCCGCGAAACCTTCAATGGCGTAATTCAACATCTGGCGCTCGAAGACTGCCTGCCCCGCCTGGCGATTCTCTCGGGCGAGATACTCAATCGCGGCGCGGAACTCATGCTCCGCTGCCAACTGCGCTGCCGTCTGGAGTACATGCTCAATTCGACTATCGGTACCGTTCATACTTTTCTCTGCGGGCCATAAGCGGCCTCATTGTTCATTGTCAACGCGCCATGCTAGCGCCATTGTCGCTAAGTTGTTATTGACCTGGCTCAAGCAAAACCTGGTTTACCTCATCGCACAGACCGCGCGTCAGGTCTGACACACCATTGCGCGTCCAGGGATCGGCCACGTCGTCGGGCACAACCATTTCATTCACGATAACAGGTTGGCCCAGTATACCCCCAAATGACGCCTTGCCCTGTGCGTTGGCGCCCAGGTAGGTTGGCGCAGAATAGGAATCTACCGGCGGTGATGGTCGCGATATACGGGTGCTGGCCACTCGCTCATCGCCAATGAACAACTCCAGCACGGCATAGGCTTTACTAGGTGCAATATGGCTGAAGTTAAAGGCTGCGGTCACCACCAGCGGCGTACAACGACCACTGGGCGGAGCAGCACTCTCCAGCGTGAGGCCCACCACGTCAAGATAGAGCTTTTCGCCCTGCTGCCAGAACCGCCAGTGACGGGGCTGCTCAGCAATGATCTGTACATCGCTCGAGTTGGTGTCGGTCGGGGTAACAGCGACGGCAAAACTGAACCCCCCACGCCCGGTGTGCGCTGGAAGTCTTCACCCCGCAACACCCCTCTGCCTGCTGCGCCGTGGCTTTCAAATAGCAGATCCAAAGTTCTCGCCGCCATACGCCACTGCTGGAAGCTGTCTATATTCCTGGCGAGGATGTCCGGCCGCTCAGCGGCAAAGTTTTCACTGCCCGCACTATCCGTTTGTAAATCATTTAGGACAGGGTCGCCGAGAAAATTGCGATGCACACGCCACCGACCGTCCGCAGACAACATCGACCAGGCAGGTTGGCTGGATGTGCCGCTGTCCCAGAACAGTGACCGGGCGGACAATGCCTCGCCCTGGGCCAGGGCCCGCAAATCACGCCCCGGAAGGCCAGCGGGCAGACCGCTGCCCGCAGCTATAGCCATCGTAGGCAGATAATCGAGATAAGACACCACCGTATCGTCAGTTGTGCCGCCTCCCAATCCATCCGGCCAGCGCACAATAAGAGGGGTGCGGACACCGCCCTCCTCGAAGCTCATCTTCGTGCCCGAAAAGGGCGCATTACTATCGATTTGCTTAGCTGTGCCGCCGTTATCGCTCGTGACGATAACCAAAGTGCTTTCAGCAAGCCCGACATCGTCCAACTTCTCTAATACGCGACCAATGTTATGGTCCAACTGGGCTAGCATCGCTTGGTAGCGCCCCCCTGGGGTGTCTGCAAACTGGTCCGCAAAATCAGCGGCTGGCTGCAACGGACCGTGAGGCAGGTAGAGCCAATAATTGAGAAACCAGGGCTCGTCGCGCTGGGGCGCTGATGCGACAAATGTCAGCACTTCGTCCAGCAAGAGTTGAGACAAGTGGCCCTGGTGAGCGCGTGGAAATTTGTTGTCCCGCTGCAGCCAGGGATTGCTATACACCGGCCGGGCAACCTTGAGTTCAGGCGGCTCATGTGGGCCTCGCAAAAAGAACTGAGTGAGGAACCCATAGAAGGTATCGAAACCCTGGGCCAGTGGCCAGGCGGCCTGGGAGACATACCCCAAATGCCACTTGCCAACGTGGTGGGTACTGTACCCTGCCTCGCGGAGCAACTCGGGCAGCGTGTCCACCTCGGGAGCAATACCTGTTCCCTGAGGGCGAAAGCCCCGTCGCAGCGGTGAGGTCCCCGTCAGAATACCGGCACGACTGGCGGCGCAGGTACTGTCGACATAATTGCGGGTATAGCGAATACCCTCGTTGGCGAGCTGATCCAATGCCGGTGTCAGGCTAACTCCAGCGTCGGGGCGATTCGCCCCCAGATCGGCATAGCCCATATCATCGACAAGAATGAAGAGAATATTGGGTTTGTCGGGGGCGGCTGGCGATGCGGGCTCCTGCCGGTCACAACCGGCTATGAATAGCAACACCAACAGGAGCAGAAATAAGCGACTTAAGGCTGCCAATTCAGCACTCCCTGGCGAATCAGGCCTGGACGCGGTCTTCGTTACCGGCCTTGCCTTGCCCGCCTTTTTTGTTGCCACCGGCCATCGCCTTAAAGCGATTGGCCTGGCGTCGCGCCTCCAGGAAGTGCGAGGCATGGACATACAGCTGCTTGAGCTTGCGGCGCTCTTCTTCGTTCTCAGAAAACAGCAGCTGCAGCAAAGGGTGCTCTGGTGCAGTGCGATCGCCACCAGGCTTGCGCAGCACACCGAGGCCAAAGCCGTGGTCGAAGCGGAAGGTTTCAGGGTGAGTCGCCTGCAATTCGTCAAAGTACTTCCAGGCACCGAAATCCTTGATGCGCGCCATCACATCGTGAAACAGCACAATGCCACCCGGGCGTACTTTCGGATACCAGTTGGTGAAATCCTCCTGTACAGCCTCATAGGTGTGCAGACCATCGATGTGCAGCAGATCAACCGTCTCGGCATCGAAATGATTGAGCGCCTCGTTGAAGTACATCTTCAGCAAATAGGTAATGCCGCGATAATGGTCGCGAGCGTGTGTGGCCACATCCTGATATATCGAATCGTCATAGGCGTCTGTATGTACATCGCCTTCCCAGCAATCCACGCCATAGCACACACCTTCAATGTCGTTCTCGATCAGCGACTGACAGAAGGTGAAGAACGAGAGACCGTTATAAACCCCCAGTTCCACCGTCATTTTGGGGCGGATAGCCTCCACCAGGTCGTAGGCGAACGGCAGGTGATCCACCCAGGTACTGAAAACCATACGTTTGGGTTCAAAACGCTGAAGTGAGGGTGGGAAATAAATACTCGAGGACATAAGTTAAATCGCTTTCGTTTTCAGACTCTTCCTGAGCCTGACTTTACTACGGAAAAATTGGACGCGTCGGAATCCTGCCGTCCATCGCGCTGGGCCAGTACTGGCTCTGTTGAGGCCTGCACAAATCGCAGGACCTGATCCGGCAGCTCACCGAGAAATACCGGCGTGGACACCGGGCTTGCGTAGGCCTCGCCACGGATATCTTCGTATTGGTCCTTGATCTCTTTCATCAATGCTTCTCGCTTTGAGCGCGCCTCACCGCCAGTAGTCACGCCGCCATGGAACTGGTGAAAGGTGCCCTCACCGAGAAGCACAACGTGTTCCACACCGGGGAATTCACAGGCGCGTTTGTAGAGATCGAGATTCACCAGACCGCCACCGCGGATATTGAAGCGAATATCTATGCCGCCAAGGGCAGCCCAGATATCACGGGGGATACTAATACAATTGCTCTCGCTATTCGGGCGGAAAAAGCCCGGCGCACAGGAGCCGCTAAAACAGGAAATATCGAACAAACGATAGCCTTCCAGAGGCCAGCCAATAGAGCGAATCAGGCTCCGGTCCTGCTCGACACCATAGCCCTGTTCAACAGCGTCCTGTTGCAGCTCACTGCCGATATGATAACCAGGCACGGTAACCACCGCTTTGTCATGCAGTCGGTGCCCGCGCAGAATATTGCGCACTACCCCGGGCGTCACCATGCGGGCGCCATCGATCATAACACACACATACTGACCTCGGCTGATGCCTGCCCCATGATTAATCGCATGCACCGGTGTCGGCTCGCGTTCGTGTCGCAGGTGGTACGTAAAATTATCAGGTAGGGTGCGCAGGAAGTCGGGATTCAGATTACGCTCAGATTTGTTTTCAACCACGATAACTTCGTAGTCGAGTTCACTAACCCCTTCCTGATACTGCGGCGTGAGCGATTGCAGTGTGCGCTCTGCCTGCTCAGGCATGTCGTAAACAATGACGATAAAACTGACCAACGGCCGACTCTCGTCGCGGGGAGTGGCGGGTATATCGCCATTAATTATTTTTTTAAGATGCCCAAGCATCAGGACCTCACTCAGCCAGCCGCTGTAGCTTTCGATACAGCCGGCGTATATTCCAGGGTAGCGGCGTCCCTTCTCCACCCTGCGCGGATTTTAGCTGCTGTTCATAGAAGGCACCTTCCCCGGCATCCAGCCCGAGATCGCATAGCACATTGCGCAGCTTTTCTTGAAATATATCCTGCGCTTCATCGAAACACAGAATGGGAAACGGCTGCTTGCGATACGCTCGCAGCAGTCGACGATTATACTGCAGCCATAACTCCAGGCCCGTCGCCATTGGCAACTCACTGCGGTTATGGAGTGACTGGGCGACTACCATCGGATGACGGAATATGCCGATATATTGCATGTGAGGGAACAGCGATTGCCAGCCCTCCAGTGTCAGCAGCGTACGTGGATCCTTGAATCCAAAATAGTTGAACCGTGCGTACTCCTGGAACAGCCCCCTGGCGGCATTCAGCTGATCTTGCGGCCACTGGATCACGTCCACGGGCTGGTCCCAGCCGCCCCCATTGGCCATGAGCACCGCATCATTGATATCGACGATGTGCTGATTTTCGCGATTGCCCTTGAGATTGTGCGGATTCCACGTGGAATGGTCACCCAACTCCAGCCCTGCTTCCTGCATGGAGCCGGTCAGGCAGCTGGTGCCGGAGCGGTGCATACCCAGCACGCAGACAATTTTCTGCGGGGCATTGCTACAGGTCGCTGCGGCTTGTGTGCTACTCATAGTACTCGCGGAATAATCCCGGGCCTGTTTTGGGCGCGGTTATAATATTGAAAAACGACTGAAACAGTATATAGATTAGGCACTTGCGTGACTACAACCGCTCTCAGCGTGATATCCAGGCTGTGAGGGGGGTCACAACCACCATCAGGAGAGACGTGAAATGAACAAACCCACCCAAATCGCTATCGCAGCCTTGATGCTTGCGCTACTGAGCGGATGCGCCCAGTACGACAACCGGCGCGGCGTGCTCGACAACTGGCAGGCCATCGAATCAGCGACATTCACCCGGGGGGAGACCACACGCCAGCAGGTATTGAGCGCCCTGGGCCCACCCTCGCAAATTGTCGCCCTGGGAGACGAAACGGCACTGTACTACCTCTACGAACAGAGCAAGGGGCAGGGACTGGTGCTGGTGGTCTACAACCGTTTCAAGCTGGACACCCAATACGATCGCGCGGTGTTCTTTTTTGATAGCGACGATCGCCTGACCGACTACGCCACCCAACTGGCCACAGGGGACGAGCGTTGATAGCGCGCCTGACTGTCCTCGCGCTGGTCGTGCTGCTGGGCGGCTGCACACGCTGGACCTATGACCTGGGCGAGCCACTGGCGCAGACTGACGTTCCCGCGAAAGGCACCCCCCTGAGTGAGGTTATTGCCAGACTGGGCCCGCCGCTGCGATTGTCAGCGACACCTCAGGGCTATGTCATGGCGTGGGAGCACTGGGTAATTGGCGACGATTCGCTGGGCCTGAGCCTCGGCCCCTGGGGGTCGATTTGCTGTCCCTGGACCTGGGCGCCGCCCGGGTGAGCGGCGAGTTTCTGGTGCTGCAGTTTGATCGCAATCGGCAATTGGCTGATGCGAGTTTCTCCGCCTGGAATGAAAATGCCGGCCAGGGGGCGGCCCTGCAACCCTCGTTTGGACTGGTCGAGGTGGTCGATGTCAGTGACCTCACGGGCGCCCTGCCCACCCATCGCTGGGGCGCGCTGGGCCTGAAACCGTTGCCGGAGTCCCTGAACACCCAGTCACCTGAGTCTGGCCAGGATGGCCTGGAACAGCGCGGCACTCCGCGCGGGCCGGACAGCGCACGCTGGAGTACGACGACTGAGCGCAGTGCTAAATCACGGGCAAAAAAAAGCCCACCCCGTACGGGGTGGGCTTTTTTGTTTGGTGGGCCGTGCTGGGCTCGAACCAGCGACCAATTGGTTAAAAGCCAACTGCTCTACCAACTGAGCTAACGGCCCTAAATCTTGGAACACCGAAATAGGTGGCGCCCCCAGAGAGGTGCGTATAGTAATGATTTAGCGGCAAAAAACAAGCGTTTGCCAAAAATATTTTTCGCCGTAACAAACTCAATAATACCGGGTGGGATCTGCCACCCCAGCGTCGACAAAACCCTGCCGGCGCAGTCGACAACTGTCACACTTACCACAGGCGCGGCCGTCTGCGTCGGCCTGGTAACAAGACACTGTCAGCGAATAATCCACGCCAAGGTCCAGGCCTGCCGCAATGATATCTCCCTTCCCCAATTCCATTAAGGGTGTATGAATGGTCAGCTTCTGCCCCTCAACGCCAGCCCGTGTCGCCAGGTTAGCCATTGCTTCAAAGGCAGCAATATACTCCGGACGACAGTCGGGGTAGCCGGAATAGTCGACCGCATTAACGCCAATAAAAATGTCCTGGGCGCCCAACACCTCAGCCCAGCCCAGCGCGATCGACATGAACACCGTGTTTCGCGCCGGCACATAAGTCACCGGAATACCCTGGGTTTCCTCTTCGGGGACATCGATATCCGTATCAGTCAGGGCAGAGCCGCCAATGGCGTCCAGGTTCAGGTTAACCACCTTGTGCTCGACATCACCCAGGGCTGTAGAGACCCGATCGGCTGCCAACAGTTCCGCCCGGTGGCGCTGGCCATAATCAAAACTGAGGGTATAACAGGCGTAGCCCTGGGCCCGAGCCATGGCCAACACGGTGGTGGAATCGAGGCCGCCACTGACAAGAATGACGGCGCGCTTATCACTATTCATGGTTTCAGTGTCCTGGTTCGTCGTTCCAGAGGATCTTGTGCAGCTGTAGCTGCATGCGCACTGGCAGGTTATCCTCGAGGATCCATTCGGCGAGTTCGCGACCGCTGAGCTGGCCGTGACTCGGCGACAGCAGTACCTCAGCCACGCGCGTGGCCAGCTGATACTCTTCCAGCTTAAAACGCATCCACTCGTAATCTGCCCGATCACAGATCACGAACTTCACCTGATCATGGGGTTTCAGCAACGGGATATTAGCGTAATCATTGCGCGACATTTCTCCCGAGGCCGGCGTTTTCAAATCAAGCACCGTCACCACCCGCGGATCGACGCCGGCCAGCGGCATTGCCCCGCCGGTTTCCAATGACACCTCGTAGCCCGCATCACACAACCGGATAAGCAGCGGCAGACAATTGGGCTGCGCCAGCGGTTCTCCTCCGGTGACAGTGACATAGCGCGGCTGCCACTCGGCCACCTTGGCAGCAATGTGGTCGAGCGTAAATATCTCACCGCCGCTAAACGCGTACTCGGTGTCACAGTAAACGCAGCGCAGTGGACAGCCGGTCAGGCGCACAAATACCGTGGGCAGACCAACCGTACGGGTTTCGCCCTGCAGCGAGTAGAACATCTCGGTGAGGCGCAGTGTCGGCGTTGTATCAAGGGTGGAGTCAGTGGATTGTGGAGCGTGATCGGCCATAGGAGGAGCGCGCCCTGAGGCGCGCGGAATCAGTAGTTCTGAGCAAGGAAATCCCGGGCCAGTTTGACCGCGGAACTGCTGGTGTTACCGTATTGGCTGATGACGCGCTCCATGTGCTCACGGGCGCGCTCGCGATTGCCCTTCTCGAAGTAGACTTTGCCGAGCTTGTACATGGCATCCGGTGCCTTACCGTTCGTGGGGTACTGATCGAGTAGCAAGGTAAAGGCCTGCCGTGAACCTTCCAGATCACGGGGCTGCACCACCAGATAAAGCTCACCCAGCCAATAATGAGCATTGGGTGCATACTTGCCATCCGGATAAGCGCGCAGGAAATCATTAAACGCCGTCACGGCCTCGTCAAACTGCTGGCTGCGCACCAACGAGTACGCCGCCTTGTAGGCCTGGGCTTCGCCGGGGATTTCCGCAGCGCCGCCACCTATAGCGCCACCGCCTACTGGAGCTGGAGCAACCTGAGTACTCCCACCGCTGGCCGTCGGGGCACTACCGCCGCCCGCACTCAGGCGCTTGTCGAGGTCGACATAGCGCTCAAGGCTCTGGGCCTTGAGAATTCGCAGTTCATTGGCTTGCTCTTCCACCATGCCGTTGAGCCGCATCACCTCCTGCTGCAACTGCTGGACCTGCAGGAACAGATTGCCAACATTGCCCTGGCCACCGACGGCCTGGGAGGTCATCTGGCTTGCCGGGGGCGGTGTCGCTGTTGTCGGCGCCGCCGGGGCACTAGTAACGCCGTAGCTGGTGGCCGGGTAAGTCTGGGCAGGCTGGACGCTGTAGGGATCGCGGCTGGCCGGCGTGGCGTAAGGGTCTGACACAGCGGGCTGTACCGGAGCCGATTGCGGTGCGGACTGGCGCCCACTGCGCTCGGCTTCCACATCCACATAGTCTTGTGCATGGGCCACAAAGCAGAACGGGCTGGTCACAATGACCAGCCCGCCCGCCACAAGCCATTTGCTTATGCCTGTCATAGCGCGATTACTTCAGTTCAACGCGCCGGTTCTGTGACCAGTTGGCTTCACCGGAACCGTAGGCGTTGGGACGCTCTTCACCGTAGCTGACTGTCTCAATACGTGAGCCAGCAACACCATTCACTACCATGTAGTCTCGTACCGCGTTGGCACGACGTTCACCCAGAGCCATGTTGTACTCGCGAGTACCACGCTCGTCAGTATGACCTTCCAGGCGAACGGTTTCGTTGTTGCCGGCCAGGTAAGAGATGTGGGCATCCAGAGCAGCGATCGCTTCGGGCTTCAGGGTGTAGCTGTCGTAGTCGAAGAAGAAAACACTACCGGCAGCAATTGCTGCGTCACGGAAGCGCTGCTGCTCTGCCTGCTGTGCAGCGAGAGCCTCTTGCTCGGCAATGCGTGCCGCCTCGGCTGCCGCTGCCGCGGCTGCTGCTTCTTCTTGCTCCTTGGAATTACCGGAACAAGCTGCCAGGAATGCTGCTGCAAACAGCAGTGTAATAGCCTTACCGGCAACAGGTAGTTGTTTCATAATACTCTTCCTTAAAAGAACTTGGTTTCTATAATCTTAGCTTCTAAAGAGCGCTATCAGCGCTCCATATAAGGTGACCATGCTGGCTCCCGCACGTCGCCCTCTCTCGAAGGCAGGCGGAACTTTACTCCCCCATCGACAGATACCGCGGCGAGTATCCCGCGACCTGCATGTTTCGTTGCGTACAATACCATGGAACCATTGGGTGCGATACTGGGAGATTCATCCAATTCAGTAGAAGTCAGCACCTGCAAACGGTTGGTCACAAGGTCGTGGATAGCAATGTGGAAACGGCCATTTACCTGGTGCACCATGACCACATTGCGACCGTCCTGGGCGACTCTGGCACGTGCGTTATAAACACCTTCATAGGTGAGTCGCTCGGTATTGCCGGTACGCATATCGTACTTGTAGATCTGCGGACGGCCACCGCGATCCGAGGTAAACAATAGTGTCCTGCCGTCCGGCGTCCAGGTAGGTTCGGTATCGATAGCGTAGTGGCGCGTCAGCCGCGTCAGTTGCTTGGTGGCGAGATCCAGCAGGTATATATCCGGGCTGCCGTCCTTGGACAGCACCATGGCCATGCTGCGGCCATCCGGCGACCAGGCCGGAGCACCATTGAGGCCCTTGAAGTTGGTCAATTGCTCGCGTGCGCCACTGGACAGATTCTGGCGATAAATGGCCGGGCGCCCGGTTTCAAAGGACACATAGGAAATCTCGCTGCCATCTGGCGACCAGCCCGGGGCCATAATTGGCTCACGAGACTCCAGCAGCACAATCGGGCGGGCACCATCGGAATCCGCCAGGGTGAGGCGATAGTAGTCCTTGCCGCCCTCCACACGGGTCACAGACACATATAACAGGCGAGTGGCAAAGGCGCCGCGAATCCCCGTGAGCTTTTCATAAACATCGTCAGCCACCCGGTGAGCAATCATGCGCGCCTCGTTAATCGGCCCGGTCTCAACACCCTGGTAAACGCGCGCCTGGCGGGTCACGTCATACAGCTCGTATTCCACCCGCAAATCCTGGCCCGAGGCAGAGGAGCGACCGATCAGAATGTATTCCGTATCCAGCGCTCGCCAGTCACGGTAGAAGATGTCGCGCTCGGTGCTGGGGCGCCCCAGCATCTCGGCGCGGCCCACCGGTGCGAACTGGCCGCTGCGTGCGAGATCACTGTCCACGACCCAGGCAATATCTTCCGGCGCCGGGCCAGGGCCCGCCCAGGCAAAGGGCACCACTGCAATCGCGGTGGGATCATCCACACCCTGGGTTATTTCAATTGTAAGTTGAGCCCGTGCATTCAACGCCATCAGTGCCAGAAGCACGGGCGCCAGAGCCAATACCAGCCGTTTCATCAGTATCTTAAGTCCTCGGGTCTGAATAACAGGCGGAAGCGCCTAAAGTTTTTCTCAAATTCATTGGCGGGCAGATTCTTGAGCTCGGGAAAGCTGCCGGCCTTTTCTACTGCATTCATCGCGGAGCGATCAAAAGCGCTGTTACCACTGCTGCGCTCAAGGCGCACGCTGACCACTTCACCGGTGGGCACCAACTGTACAATCAACACCGCCTCCATACCGTTGCGAGCACTCGGGGGGCGGCTCCAGTAATTAATGACTGTGCGCTGAATCAGGGCGGCATAGCTGGCGGCCATTTCATCGGCCGTCACGGCCGCCTCTGCCGCGAGCACTTCCTCTTCCTCGGCCATGGCACGGGCCAGATCCGCGCGAGCGATGGCAGCGAGTTCCTCTTCGGTAATGCGGGGCTCGGGCTTGGGTTCCGGCTTTGGCTCTACCTTGGGCTGTGGCTTGGGCTTGGGTGGCGCGGGCTTTGGCTTGGGCTTGGCCACCGGCTTGGGTTGTTTGGGTTTCGGCTTGGCCACCGGTTTCGGCTTGGGTTTGGCGATCAACTCACTGGCATCCACTAGGCGGGCATTAATTACTTTCGGCGGTGCCTTGGCCTCGATGGTTTTGGTTTCCATCGGGCTCGACCAGTTCCACAACATAAATGCCAGGATCATCGCATGCAGGGCGATGCTTGCCATGGCCGGGCGCACCACAATGCGCGGCGCCACGGGCTTGGCATAGACGGAGTCAGTGCTCACTGAGGGTTCTCGGTTACCAGGCCGACACTGGGCGCACCGGCCTGTTGCAGGGCGACCATCACCGTCACAACCTCGCCGTAGGGGACAGCCTCGTCACCCCAGATAAGCACCGGCTTATCCGGGTTGCGCTTAATCACTTTAGACACCCGGTCCTTGATGGTGGCCAGCGCAAGCACCTGCTTCTCCTGCCCCAGGTTCAGAAACAGCTGGCCACTGGCATCCACGGATACGATTAACGGCTCGCTGTCCTGATTTTCGACAGGGTCCGCGGCGGCCTCGGGCAGATCAACTTTCACCCCCTGCATCAGCATGGGCGCCGTGACCATGAAGATAATCAGCAAGACCAGCATCACATCGATATACGGCACGACGTTGATCTCTGCCATGGGTTTGCGCTTGCCGCGGGCTCTGCTCACGGTAGCTCAGCCTCCCTGACGGGCGCGCAGTGCGTACGCCTGGCGGTAGAGAATACTGGAGAACTCATCTACAAAAGTGTCATAGCGGTTACTGAACACCTCTACCTTGGCGGCAAAACGGTTGTAGGCGAGTACCGCAGGGATCGCAGCAAACAGGCCCATGGCGGTTGCAACCAGCGCCTCGGAGATACCCGGCGCCACTGTGGCAAGCGTTGCCTGGGTAGCATTGGCCAAGCCGCGGAAGGAATGCATAATGCCCCAAACGGTGCCAAACAGACCGATATATGGGCTGGTGGAACCCACAGAAGCCAGAAACGCCAGGTGACGCTCGAGACGTTCTTCCTCACGCAATACCGCCACACGCATGGCGCGCCGTGAACCCTCCAGAATGGCCTCGGAGTCCATTTCCTTTTGCTGGGCCAGGCGCGAAAACTCCTTGAAGCCCGCCCTGAAAATACTCTCCATACCCAGAATGGCATGCCCGTCGGAGGCCTTTTCGTTCCCTTCGCGATAGAGCTGGGAGAGATCGATACCCGACCAGAAACGCTCCTCGAAGCTGTACATTTCCTCGCGCGCATTACGGAAGTAAATATAGCGCTGGACGATCATGTACCAGGACAGAATTGAGGCCATGACCAGCATTGCCATGACCACCTGCACGGTGAAACTGGCGTGAAGAATGAGGTCTATCAGGCTAAGTTGCTCTTCCAAGAGGGATCCCCTTTTGCGTTATGTCATTCTGCCCCGGACAGGCGTGCCACCATATCCCGGGGTATACGGCGCGGTTTGACCGAAGTGCTGTCTACGCATGCGATGCGAATGTCGCCACCGGCAAGCACTTCGTCGCCGCGCAATACTCGCTGGGCAAAGGTCATCGAGGCCCCGCCCAACTCAGTGATCTCTGCCGTGGCGATCAATTCATCGTCCAACTTGGCAGGTGCCCGGTATTCTACCGCCACATTGCGCACCACGAACATCAGATCGTTATTGAATATGTAATCTTTGCCGTAGCCCATCGCCCGCATGAACTCCGTGCGAGCGCGCTCCATAAATTTGAGATAATTGACGTAATAGACAATACCACCGGCATCCGTATCTTCAATGTAGACACGTAGCGGCAGAGAAAATTCCTGGCCAGACGTCACTCTTCCTGCCCGCCATCTAGATCCAGCGACAAATTGCCCGCCTCACCTGGCCTGGGCTGAGGCAGCCCGAAATGCAGGTAGGCGTTGCGCGTCACCACTCGGCCGCGGGGTGTGCGCACCACATATCCCTGCTGGATCAGGTAGGGTTCGAGCACATCTTCAATCGTCCCGCGCTCCTCGGAAATGGCCGCAGCTAGGCTATCGACCCCCACCGGACCGCCATCGAACTTCTCAATCATGGCGAGGAGCAGGCGGCGATCCTGGTGATCAAAGCCCTGCTGGTCAACGCTGAGCATATCCAGCGCGCGGTCAGCGACTTCAGCGCCAATATGGCCATCAGCCTTCACTTCCGCGTAATCGCGGACCCGGCGCAACAGGCGATTGGCAATTCGGGGCGTGCCCGGGAGCGGCGCGCAATTTCGGTGGCGCCCTGCTTGTCGATGCCCATACCGAGAATGCGCGCCGAGCGCTCCACAATATGTGCAAGGTCGGCGACCTCATAGAACTCAAGGCGCTGCACGATACCGAAACGATCGCGCAACGGTGAGGTAAGCAATCCCGCGCGCGTGGTGGCACCGATCAGGGTGAAGGGAGGCAGGTCGAGCTTGATCGAGCGGGCCGCGGGACCTTCCCCGATCATAATGTCGAGCTGGTAGTCCTCCATGGCCGGATACAGCACTTCCTCTACGAAGGGGCTGAGGCGATGTATCTCATCGATAAACAAGACGTCGCCGGGCTCGAGGTTGGTCATCAGCGCAGCGATATCACCGGCCTTCTCCAGCACCGGTCCTGAAGTCGTTTTAAGGGACACGCCCATCTCGTTGGCAATAATGCTCGCCAGCGTGGTTTTGCCCAGCCCGGGCGGGCCAAAAATCAGGGTGTGGTCGAGCGGCTCACCGCGGCCTTTGGCCGCCTGCAGAAATATACTCATCTGCTCGCGAACAGCCTTCTGGCCGACGTATTCATCCAGCGATTTCGGGCGAATAGCGCGATCGAGGGCATCCTCCCGGGGGCCTTCAGGCTCCGGGGCGATCAGGCGGTCGGTTTCTATCATCCGCTCACCATCGATTTCAGGGCCCGGCGGATCAGCTCTTCCGAATCCGCAATGGAGTCATCGTTCACTGCGGCAACCACCTTGGCCGCTTCGGCCGGCTTATACCCGAGGGCAATTAGCGCGCCCTCGGCGTCGGCGACCATATCGGCCACCGGTTCGATCACAGCGCCACCAGCGGACCCGCCGGCTTCCATCTCGCCGAGCCAGTCCTTGAGCTTGTCGCGCATCTCAATCAACAGGCGCTCGGCGGTTTTTTTGCCCACCCCGGGCAGGGCCGACAGGCCGGAAATATCGTCGCGCTGCACGCAGCCAATAAAGCTTTTGGCATCCATACCCGAGAGAATGGTCAGGGCCAGCTTGGGCCGACCCGGTTCACTTTGATTAATTGGCGGAACAGTTCACGATCGCGCTCATCGATGAAGCCATACAGCAGCTGGGCGTCCTCGCGCACCACAAAATGCGTGAGCAGTGTCACCTGCGCCCCCAGCTCGGGCAGCTGGAACAAGGTGGTCATGGGCACCTGCAGCTCGTAGCCGACACCACCGACATCCACCAGAATATCCGGTGGCTGTTTGGCAGCCAGCGTACCCCGAATTCTACCTATCATGGAGGGCCGATCCCCTTAACGTATCCGGCGCCGGCGCACAGAAGTGGCGCCAGCCATGTTGATCATACTCTGTTGTGTGTGCGCGTGACACAGGGCAGCGGCCAACGCGTCCGCGGCATCCTCGGCGGGCTCAGAAGGCAGTTTTAGCAGCACTTTCACCATGTGCTGCACCTGCCCCTTATCTGCCGCACCAGTACCGACCACAGACTGTTTGATTTGCCGGGCCGAGTACTCAAACACATCCATATCCTGGGCCGCGCAGGCAACAATCGCCGCGCCCCTGGCCTGCCCCAGTTTGAGGGCAGAGCCGGCGCTCTTCCCCATGAAAACCTGCTCAATCGCCAGCGTTGCCGGCCCGTAAAGCTCAACCAACTCAGTCACACTGTCGTAGATGATCTTGAGCCGAGGCGCGATATCGCCCTCGGGCAGCTTAATCACACCCGACGTCACGTATTCAGCCTTCCCGGTCACATAATTGATGATTCCGAAGCCCGTTTTCCGCGACCCCGGATCGATTCCCATGATCAGCGCCATCGCTTCGCCCCGCGCCACCCCACCAATGTCATTATTCTGTACAAATATACAGGCATCTCCCCACCCCGTCACCCGGGGTCAGACCCCAAATTTCTCAGGCACCCTGGGGTATTAGTAGATGTCGGCGTTGGTGTAGACGTTCTGGACGTCGTCGAGGTCTTCGAGGGCGTCGATGAGGGCGAGGATGGATTCGGCGCTGCCGGCGTCTGCCATGGGCACGGTGGTGGAGGCGATCATGGTCACTTCGCCGCCGGCGGGCTCGAGGCCGGCCGCTTCCAGCGCCATTTTGACGGTGCCGAATTCCTCCCAGGGAGTAGTCACATCCAGAGACCCATCCTCGTGAGCAGTGATATCTTCCGCACCGGCTTCCAGAGCCACTTCCATGACCTGTTCTTCGTCAGCCCCAGGGGCAAACCCGATCTGACCGACCCGGGAAAAGAGATAGGCAACCGAGCCATCTGTGCCCAGATTACCGCCACGTTTGGTAAACGCATGGCGCACTTCGGCCACGGTACGGTTGCGGTTGTCTGTCATCACCTCAACCAGTACCGCGACACCGCCGGGAGCGTAACCTTCGTAGGTCAGCTCCTCCATATTGTCGGCTTCGTTGGTACCGGCGCCACGGGCGATAGCGCGGTCGATGGTGTCCCGGGTCATATTGGCACCCAGGGCTTTGTCGACCGCCGCGCGCAGGCGGGGGTTATCTTCGGGATGGGGGCCGCCCTGCTTGGCGGCCACGACGAGCTCACGGATCAGCTTGGTGAATACCTTGCCGCGCTTGGCGTCCTGAGCCGCCTTGCGATGCTTGATATTGGCCCATTTACTGTGGCCTGCCATGGCTGAACTCCGCGCTGGCGCCTAGAGAAGGCTCAGGCGCCTTCGCCTTCGGCCTTCTGGCGCAGACGAATATTCAGTTCACGCAGCTGCTGGGCATTCACCTCGCCAGGCGCGTCGGTCATCACACAGGCCGCTGTCTGGGTTTTGGGGAAGGCGATTACATCGCGAATGGATGCCGAATCGGTCATCAACATCACCATGCGGTCCAGGCCAAAGGCGAGGCCACCGTGGGGCGGTGCACCGTATTGCAGGGCCTGAAGCAGGAAGCCAAATTTCTCGTTGGCCTCCTCGTCACTTATCTCCAGAATGCGGAAAACCGCTTCCTGCATCTCGCGCTCGTGGATACGGACACTGCCGCCGCCGAGTTCACAGCCATTCAGCACCATGTCATAGGCACGCGACAGCGCGCCGGCGGGGTTGGCTTCCAGCTCCTCGACACTGCAGGAAGGCGCAGTGAAGGGGTGGTGCAGCGGAGTCAGACCACCATTGCCATCGTCTTCGAACATCGGGAAGTCAACCACCCAGAGAGGTGCCCAGCCTTCACGCACCAGACCGAGATCCTCGGCCACCTTGATGCGCAGCGCACCGATTGCCTCGTTGACGACATTGGCCTTGTCTGCACCGAAGAAGATGATATCGCCGTCTGCAGCGCCGAGACGCTCCATCATCTCCATAACCACTTCATCGGGCATGAACTTGAGAATGGGCGCCTGCAGGCCCTCAACCCCGGCCGCCAGGTCATTTACCTTGATCCAGGCAAGGCCCTTGGCACCGAAGATGGAAACATACTTGGTGTAGTCGTCGATTTCCTTGCGGCTGATCTTGGCACCGCCGGGCACTTTCAAAGCGGCAACACGGCCGGCTTCATCGTCCGCGGGACCGCGGAAGACCTTGAAGTCGACCTGCTGCATGAGGTCATCAACGGACACGAGTTCCATGTCGATACGCAGGTCCGGCTTGTCCGAGCCATAGCGCTCTATAGCCTCGGAGTAAGGCATGTGGGGGAACTCGGGCAGATCGACATCCAGGGTCGACTTGAACAGTTCGCGCACCATGCGCTCGGTGATCGCCATAATCTCTTCCTCGCCGAGGAAGGATGTCTCGATATCAATCTGAGTGAACTCAGGCTGACGGTCGGCGCGCAGATCTTCGTCGCGGAAGCACTTGGCCACCTGGTAGTAACGGTCGAATCCAGACACCATCAGCAGCTGCTTGAACAGCTGAGGTGACTGGGGCAGAGCGAAAAACTGCCCCGGATGAGTGCGGCTCGGCACCAGGTAGTCGCGGGCACCTTCCGGGGTCGCCCGAGTCAGAATCGGGGTTTCGATATCCAGGAAGCCCTCGCTGTCGAGGAAGTTACGGATCGCCGAGGTGATTTTCGAGCGCTTGATCAGCTTGTCCTGCATTTCCTGGCGGCGCAGGTCCATATAGCGATATCGCAGACGGACTTCCTCGCCCACCGCGGTGTGCTCATCCAGCTGGAAGGGGGGCGTAGCCGCGGTATTGAGAATCTCGAGCTCCTTACCCAGGATTTCGATCTCACCGGTGGCCATTGCAGGATTAACGGTACCTTCACCGCGGGCGCGTACCCGGCCGGTAATTTTCAACACATATTCACTGCGAACCCGGTCCGCGCGCTCAAAGTGCTCTTCGGTGTCCGGGTCAAATACCACCTGAACAATGCCATCGCGGTCGCGCATATCGAGAAAAATCACCCCGCCATGGTCGCGGCGGCGATCAACCCATCCACAAATAGTGACGGTCTCGTCGATGTTGGCAGTGGACAGAACGCCACAATAATGACTGCGCATAATAAAATTCCGTATTTTGGCTATTCGCTCCGGCTTATTGCCGGGCGATCAGGCTGACTTCTTGCTTTCGCTCGCGGAGCTCGAAGAATCGCTGGAAGATGAGCTTTCCGAACCCCCATGGAGGTTCTTTTTGCTGCCGGTTTTGAAATCGGTCTCATACCAACCACCACCTTTCAGCCGAAAAGCGGCCGCGCTCACCTTCTTTTTGAGCTCGGGCGCATGGCATTCGGGGCAATCAACCAGGGGCGCATCGCTGATCTTCTGCAGCGCCTCAAGTTCGTTGCCACATTTCTGGCATTGGTACTCGTAAATCGGCATGGGGCTCAATCCACCAACTATCAATCACTTGGAGAGAAATTTTGAGGCGCGGATTTTAACCCAAGCAACTTGGAAGGCCAAGCTTGGGGAGGGAGGTTCGCCGGGGCAAAAAAGCCCTTCACTCGTCAGAGCGCGGCGATGGGTTGGGGCAAATCAACCGGCCCGATAGCGCAGCGGGCCGGTCGACTCAGGAAAAGCTGCTTAGGAAGCGGCGTATTCCTTCAATTTCTTCAGCGGGCGGATCTTGACAGCAATGCTGGCAGGCTTCGCCTTGAAGGTCGTCTCTTCACCAGTGAAGGGGTTGATACCCTTGCGCGCTTTGCGGGCGGGCTTCTTCACAGTGGTGATCTTCATCACACCAGGAATAGTGAATTCACCAACGGAACGCTTCTTAATAGAGCGCTCGATCAGCACATTCAGTTCATCCAGAACGGCATTAACCTGCTTCTTGCTCAGATCAGTGCTTTCCGCGAGGCTCGCAACGATCTGGCTCTTGGTCATTTTCTCCTTCAGCGCAGTTGCCTTACGCGCGGGAGCTGCTGCCTTTTTGGCAGGGGCTTTCTTCGCTGCTGCTTTTTTCTTAGCTGGAGCTTTCTTAGCCGCTACCTTTTTCTTGGCCGGAGCCTTTTTCTTCGCTGCTGCTTTCTTAGTCGCCATGTTATTTTCGACCTTCCCTAATAGTGAGTTGTTTCAGGTTTGTGCCGAGCCATTCCGCTTCCCTTACAGCTGGGCGGCAACAACAAGCCACGTACAAATGTATAATGCAGAAAATACTGCAATACAAGTGTTTTCGCACATCGAGGGCAAAAAAACCCTTATATTGCAGTCCCGGACGCAACTTCACCTGACAAATGCCCGAAAAGAGTGCACAACAACCACCGTTTACCGATACTCATATGCCCATTAAAATAGGCGCCCTTATCGTTTTCCCCAATTTGGAACCACAATGCGCACCAGCAACTTCCTGATCGCCACCCAGAAAGAAACACCCGCCGACGCCGAGGTCATCAGCCACCAGCTCATGCTCCGCGCCGGACTGATTCGTAAGCTCGCATCCGGCCTCTACACCTGGCTCCCCCTCGGCCTGCGTGTGCTGCGTAAGGTAGAGAACATTGTGCGCGAAGAAATGGACGGCGCGGGCGCCCAGGAAGTCAGTATGCCGGTCGTGCAACCGGCAGAACTGTGGGAAGAATCGGGTCGCTGGGAACAGTACGGCCCTGAACTATTGCGCATCCACGACCGGCACGAGCGCGATTTCTGCCTTGGCCCCACGCACGAGGAAGTCATCACCGACCTGATCCGCAATGAAATCAAGAGCTACAAACAGCTGCCGATCAACATGTACCAGATCCAGACCAAGGTGCGCGACGAGATCCGGCCCCGTTTCGGCATCATGCGCTCGCGCGAGTTCCTGATGAAAGACGCCTACTCTTTCCACGTGGACCAGCCCTCACTGGAAGACACCTACCAGGTTATGCACCAGGCCTACAGCGCGATATTTACGCGCCTGGGCCTGGATTTTCGCCCCGTCATCGCCGACACGGGTTCCATTGGCGGCAGCGCCTCCCATGAATTCCACGTGCTGGCCAACTCCGGCGAAGACGACATTGCATTCTCCGACAGCAGTGACTACGCCGCCAACGTAGAAATGGCCGAGGCAGTGGCCCCTGCCGGCGACCGCCCTGCCCCTGCCGCGGAGCTCACAGAAGTAGCTACCCCTGGTGTCAAAACTATTGAGGACCTCTGCACCTTCCTCGAGATCGAAGCCAACACGTCGGTGAAAACCCTGGTTGTTCACGGCGAGGAGGAGGGCCAGCTGGTCGCCCTGGTGTTGCGCGGCGATCACCAACTCAATGGCATCAAGGTAGAAAAGCTAAGTGGCATTGCCTCGCCGCTGTGCATGGCCGATGAAGAAGCCGTGCGCGCAGCCTGTGGCGCCGGCTTTGGCTCCCTGGGCCCGGTAGGCATGAATATCGATGTCATCGTCGACCGCAGCGCCGCCGCACTGGCGGACTTCAGCTGTGGTGCCAACAAAGACGGCTTCCACTTTACCGGTGCCAACTGGGAGCGCGATTGCCCCCTAGGCCGAGTGGAAGACCTCCGCGAAGTCGTAGAGGGCGACCCCAGCCCGGACGGCCAGGGCACGTTGCAAATCAAACGCGGCATCGAGGTTGGCCACATCTTCCAACTGGGCACGAAGTACAGCGATGCCATGAAGGCCCAGGTACTCGACGATACCGGCCGCAATGTCACTATGACCATGGGCTGTTACGGCATCGGCGTGAGCCGGGTTGTGGCCTCGGCGATCGAACAGAATCACGACGACAAGGGCATTATCTGGCCGGCGGCCATGGCCCCCTTCCAGCTCGCCATTGTGCCCCTGAATATGCAGAAGTCGGAAGAGGTCGCCGCCTGCGCAGAGGAACTCTACGCAACGCTGAAGGCCCAGGGCGTCGATGTCCTAATGGACGATCGCAACGAGCGCCCAGGGGTGAAATTTGCCGACATGGAACTGATCGGCATTCCCCATCGCATTGTCATTGGTGATCGCGCACTCAAAGAGGGCAACATCGAGTACAAAGGCCGCCGTGATGACGACTCGCAACTCATCCCGCGTGAGCAGATTGTCGAGTTCATCACTGCGCAGCTGACAGGCTAATCCCTTGCTCCACCATCTCCTGCTGGTTGCGACCTTACTGTGGTCCTCAGCCGGCCTCAGCCAGCCCGCTGACGATCAGGAGCGCGCTGAGTTGCGCGATTTTCTGGATTCCACGATCAACTCGGCCCAGTCCTTCGACGACAAATACGATGCCGAGGTGTGGCTGGTAGATATGTCTGCGCGGCTGGCGAGATACGTCAAAGACCCGGAATACCGTTTGGAGATTCTCCAGCAGATACACGCAGCCTCGGTCCAGGCCAACCTGCCACCGGAGCTGGTATTGTCAGTGATTGAAGTGGAATCCCACTTTGACCGGTTTGCCGTGTCACGGGTAGGCGCCCAGGGAATGATGCAGGTCATGCCGTTCTGGAAAGACGAGATCGGCCGCCCCGACGACAACCTTACCGACAATATCACCAACTTTTCGTATGGAACGCGCATTCTGCAATTTTACCTGCAGCGTGAAAAAGGCCACCTGCACAAGGCGCTAGCCCGCTACAACGGCAGCGTTGGCCGGCGCACTTATTCCAACAAGGTATATCGCGCATGGCAATCGCACTGGCGCACGGATCCGCTCAACTGGGCCGACTAGCGATCGCTAGCGGTAGGACCCCGGCGACTGCCCGGTCCACTTCTTGAACGAGCGATGAAAGGCGGAAGGATCCGAGAAGCCCACCCGCTCAGCCACTTCAGAAACCGTTAATCCATCGCGACTCAACAGCGAAATCGCTGCATCTCGGCGGGCGTTGTCCTTGATGCGCTGGTAGGAGGTGCCCTCTTTTTCCAGGCGTCGACGTAGGGTACGCGCCGACATGTTCAGCAGCCCTGTGAGATCTTCGAAGCTGGGCATTTCCTCGCGAAAATCATCACCGAGAATTCCGCGAATGCGCTGGGTCACGCTGACCTCACTTGGCTCCGGCTCGATGACAATGTGGTACGGCGCCAATTTCAGGAAGTGGCGCAAATCCGCCTCATTGCGGATTAGCTCTGCTTCAAGATGACGAGCGCTGAAACTCACCGCGTTCGCGGTGCCGTTGAATTCCACCGGGCAGGGGAAAAAGTGTCTCAGGCCCGCATTTAACTCCGGTTCGGGGCCGGCACAGGTCGCGCTGACAATGTCGATATGCTGGCCGATCAACCAGCCACTGAAGCGCAACCACATTGCCAGATTGCAGAGCACACTGTGTTGATGCTCCAGGGGGTCGTCTTCACACAGGTAGGTCAGCGTAGCGTCACGGCCTTCAGCATCCACCACCAGGCCATTGACCACTTTCGCGCCCTGACGAATACGGCAAGTGGCATTAAATTCGATACCCCGGCGCAGTGCTGCAGACAGGTTCGAACTGTTCAACATGCTCAACAATATCAGCCGCGTCGTTCCAACGGGCGTGCGAACGTCAGGCATGACACCGCCAGATTCATCTCCCAAGACCTGGATTAACTGCAAACACAGGCGGCTGTATTGCTCGCGGGACACAAATGCTGTCTGGGCGTGCTGAGTGAGGGGATCAAAGGGGAACCGGGCTGCTTCCAGCAGTGCAGTGACATCCGCGCCGTAGTTTTTCGCCTGGGCAAGCAGGGCCCGGGTGAACTCAATAGGCACCGCTTCATTGTAAAAGTCAGAATCGACCAGTTGCTTTACCAAAGCCTCCTCCCGCAAATGTGTGACAAAAGTATATCCTGAGACCGCGTATCAAGCGAAAGGGTCCCTGCCGAGAATTCTGGTCCAGTTCAAATTCTGTCGCCCCGGTATTCGCTAGTGCGACTTTTGCCACTTTCGTCCATTCCAACATTGACAGCCCGCCGGCCCCCTGACCAATATGGGTTACTTTCGCGTGATAGACACCAAAGCGTCAACACATGACCAATCTCGAACAGATCAGCCGCTGGAACCGGGATCTATCCAAAGCCATCGCGGCCCTTGGCACCCCGCAGTTTTTCCCCTGCCTGATCGAAGCCATAAGTCACCAGGTCAGGGTCGACTACCCCCAGGTATGGCTTTACCGCCGCAACGTACCACCCCAGCTGCTGTACCACGAGATTCCACCGTCGGCCCTGGCCAGCCAGGTCGATGAATACCTGGATGGCCCCTACCAGGAAGACCCCTTTTACCAGACGTCCATGCAGCAACCGCGCTCCAAGATTTACCGTCTTTCGCGTGTTGCTCTAGGCAAGCTGGAAGAGACCAACTACTACACCGACTACTACGCCCACACCGGCACCGTCGATGAAGTGGTGTATCTGACCAATCTGGGCGAAGGTATTGTCATCAACCTGTGTGTGATGCGTCTGCCCCACCAAGGCCCCTTCACTGACGATGAATACGAGGCGCTGTACCTATTGGCGGAACCTGTCTCGGAGCTGCTAAAAACCCAGAGCCAACACCGCAAATTCGCTGCAGAGCACCTCATCCAGCCCGGCATCGATCATCAGATCAACCAGGCCTTCAAAACCTTTGGCTCCTCCCTCCTGTCACCGCGAGAGAAGGATGTCCTGGAGCTCATGCTGCGTGGCTACGGCACCGACACCTCTGCCGCCCGTCTCGACATTGCGGTGGAAACCGTGCGCAGGCACCGCAAAAGCATTTATCGCAAACTGGATGTCAGCTCGCAGACCGACCTGTTCTCACTGTTCCTCAACGCCATGTCCTGCGTAGGCGAGGCCGGCTCGCGCGACCCGCTCAGCATTTACATGGCGCCCCGCTAGACCATTCTGTACACCCTGCCCTGCCCCAAGCAGGGCATTGAGCTCCACGCCCGCTAGAGCAATAGTGACCGCTAACTTCAATCGGATCACAACCCATGTCAGTCGAAGTAGACTGGTTCCTGCGCGCCCACCCGGAAATCACCACCGTCGAGGCACTCCTGCCCGACTGCAACGGTGTGATGCGCGGCAAATGGCTCCCAAGGCCCAAACTGGGCAAGGTATTTGAAGGTGAGCTCAAGCTGCCCAAAACCGCCCTTAGCCTGGATATTTGGGGACGAGACGTCGAAGAACTGGTGTTCAGCACGGGCGATGCCGACGGACTATGCCGCCCCATCGAAGGCACGCTGTTACCGGCCCCCTGGTCACCAGGGGGCGAGCGCGGGCAGGTCATGCTGGCCATGTACGACCTGAACGGTTCACCCTATATGGGCGACCCCGCTCATGTACTGGCCCGCGTGGTGGAACGCTTTCACGCCTCTGGCTGGCGCCCGGTCATTGCCGCGGAGCTGGAATTCAGCCTGGTCACCCTGAACGCCACCGGCAACGGCGCGACCCTGCCCGACCACACCTGCCCTGTGCCGGCGAGTGGCAGCCCCATTGGCGGCAACACTTATGGCCTGGATGTTCTGAACGAGCACAGGGTAATGATGGAAGACCTGCGCACCGCGTGCGAAGCCCAGGACCTGCCCTTCGACGGCGTGGTCAAGGAATCCGCCCCCTCCCAGTACGAAGTCAACATGCAGCACGTGAGCGATCCGGTGCTCGCCGCACGCCAGATCATCATGATGAAGCGCCTGATCAAGGGCGTGGCCGCCAAACACAGACTCATCGCCAGCTTTATGGCCAAGCCCTTCGAGGAGGAAGCCGGCAACGGCATGCACGTCCACTGCAGTGTGCTGGACGAACAGGGCCTTAACATCTTTGACGATGGCAGCGACAAAGGCACCCCTCTGCTGCAAAACGCCATCGCGGGATGCCTGACCTATATGGCCGAATCGGTGGCGATATTTGCCCCCTCCTACAATGCTTACCGGCGTTTCCAGAAAGGGTGTCATGCGCCCACCTACCCCAGCTGGGGCTACGAAAACCGGACGGTAGCTGTGCGTGTACCTGCGGGCAGCCCGACCGCGCGGCGCCTCGAGCACAGGGTGGCCGGCGCCGACACCAACCCGTATCTGTTATTTGCCGTGATCCTGTCGGGCATGCTTGAAGGTATTCGTGAAAATCTCTCGCCAGGCGACCCCATCAGCGGCGACGGCTATGCCCAGGAAGAAGCCGCACTGCCGGTTTACATGCCGGACGCGGTGCAGTTGTTCAGTGAATCCGATTTTATTCGCAACTCACTGGGAGAAGAGCTGCAACGCATTTACACCCTCACTAAATCCCAGGAAATCGCTGAATTTCGCCGCAGAATCACCGACCTAGAATACCTCACCTACCTTGAACGCCTGTGACACGGCCGTGGGCGCCAGATAACTGCAACTCTGGCGCCCCTGGTCATGTACGCCGTGGCCGCGGCCTGCAATACTCGTCGTCATGAACAGTTCCGCCCTACTCAAAAAACGGTTTGCTTGGCTGCCGCGCTTATCGCTACTGCTCGTCGCGATAGCGGTCACTGCCGGCATCACCCATACGCGCACACTGGCACGTGAGGTCAACTCCTGTGGCCTGCGCCTTGGCCAGGAAGAGGCACAGGTGGGCCAGGCCCTGTCCGGTCACCTGGATATTCTCAGCTGGAACATGCAGAAGGCCAGCAACGCAGGCTGGGCGGAAGATTTGGCCAGTATGGCGTCCGATGTTCACCTGGCCTTCCTACAGGAAGCCTCCGTCCAGGCGGACATTCCCGGCAAACTCGACGAACGGGATATTTACCAGGCCTTTACCCAGGGCTACAGCACCGAGAGCCTGCATACTGGCGTCATGACCCTGAGCTCACATTCACCGAGCCTGTCGTGTAATTTCAGCAGCATGGAACCCTGGCTGGGCACCCCGAAAACCGCCACCGTCACCGAGCACCCGCTGCTGGACAGTGACGAGCGGCTGCTGGCCATTAACCTGCACGCGGTGAATTTTACCTTCGGCATTGAAGACCTGGAGAAGCAGCTGCGTCCCCTGGCCGGCCTGCTGGCCAGGCACAATGGCCCTGCGATTCTGGCCGGCGACTTTAACACCTGGAGCGAAGACCGCCAGGCGCTGGTAGATCGCGTGCTGGCGCGCCATGGCCTCGCGGCTGTCGAGTTCCAGGACGACCAGCGCACCACCTTCTTTGGTCGCCCGCTGGACCACATCTATGTGCGCGGCCTCAGTGTCGAACACACCGAAGTCATTCCGGTCGAAAGCTCCGACCACAACGCGCTGCGCGCACGACTGGTGATTGAATGAAAACCCTGACTACTACCGCCGCCCTGCTAGTGGCTCTTACCGCAACACTGGTGCAGGCGGACACACCGGATCCCGAAGTCCAGTATCTGCTGGGATTTGTGGAGCAAAGCGGCTGCGACTTTGAGCGCAATGGTACGGTACACAATTCGGCAGATGCCGCCGACCATCTGCGTCTCAAGTATCGACGCGGCGGTAAGTATGTGAACAACGCCGACCAGTTTATCGACCGGCTGGCCTCAGAGAGCTCCTGGACAGGCAAGAAATATACGGTGACTTGCGATGGCGTTACCGAACCCTCTGGTGAATGGCTGCACCGCGCCCTCGACGAGCATCGCGCCCAGCCCTGATCCCAACCTAGAGCGGCGGGCGCCGCTCGGTATCCAGGCCTTCCACCTGATTCGTGTCCGGGAGCGGGGTGTGCTCACGCTCCAGCCGATGAGTGAGGCGAAACGCCGCGACCATAGCCAGTAATCCAAAGGCCAGCGCGCCAAACGCCTCGCCCGCCAGTACGCCGCGCGCGCCGTACCACTGCCCCCCAGGTAAGCCGCCGGAATGGTTCCCAGCAATACGCGACCAAAGTTAAATCCTGTCGCCCAGTGGGGATGGCGCAAGTTGTTGAAGCTGGCATTGGCCACAAACAGCGCGCCATTGAAAATAAACGCACCTGTCAGGAAATTGCAGTAGAACAGAATCAGGTCAGCCGCCTCGTCGGAAGCGGAGAATGCCGTCACAATCAGATCACCCAGCAGCCACATCAACCACCACACCAACAGCACATACACGGCGTTGAAAGTCATGGCATCGCGCAGGGTGGAACGCACTCTGTCGTATAGGCCAGCGCCGGCGTTCTGGCCAATGATAGGCCCTACCGCGCTGGACAGCGCAAAAATGGCGCAGAACGCCACCGGGGTGATGCGCCCCATAATCGCCGCGCCCGCGACCGCACTGTCACCAAACTGGGACATGGTGCGCAACACGAAGCTACCGCCTATCGGCGTCGCGAGGTTGGTCAGAATGGCCGGCGTGGCGATCTTCATGAGCGGCCCGAGGTCCTCAACAAACTCCTGCCAACTGATTTTTACCGGCAGTCGGTGCACGTGGTAAATCGCGTGCCAGGCCACCAGGAATACCACTAACCGCGCAACCACCGACGCCCAGGCGGCGCCCTCCAGACCCCAGCCAAAGGTAAAGATAAACAGGGGGTCCAACACCGCATTCACCAATGACCCCGCCACCGTTGCCCACATGGAACGGCGCGCATCGCCCACGGCTCTCACACCCGCTGCGGCACTCATGCCCAGTACCAGCACCGGCATATTCGGCAGCAGAATATTGGCGTAGCTCACCGCGTAATCGAGTGTGGATCCCCCGGCGCCCAGAAGTTGCAACAGTTCTCGCAGCCAGATCCAGCCCAGCAGGCTGATCACCACCGACGCCAGGAAACTGAACAATAAGCCACTGCTGCAGTAGCGACTGGCGAGATCGCGGCGCATCGCACCCTCGGACCGCGCCACCAGCGCACCGAGGGCGATCTGTAAGCCGATACTTACCGCCACCAGGAAGAATATCAGTGTCCCTGCATAGCCGACGGCCGCCGCAAGCTCGGTCTCGCCCAGCAAGGTCAGAAAGTACATATCGACCATGTCCACCCCGAACATGGTCAGCAGACCAGTCGCACTGGCAGCGGTCATCACCAGCACATGACGCATGGTGGATCCACTGGTAAAGACGGCCTGCTTGTTGCTCATGGACTCCCGGATTCAGGCTGATTTAAGGGTTGGGCATAATACTGACCCCGCTAGGACTTTGCGCGGCAAAGAAGTTACTATAGACGACCTTTTTCGATTGAGGCCAAGGCCAACGCCATGAGCAACCCCAACAACAAGCCCCCGCTGGACAAGATCAATGTTGCAGTGTTTGTCGGGCTCCCTCTGATCGCACTGTTAGCAGTTCCTGCATGGGGTATTTATCACGGCTACAGCCTGGCGCAGTGGCTGTGGGCACTGGCGTTCCTCTACCTGAACGGCATGTCCATCACCGGTGGCTATCACCGCCTGTGGTCCCACAAGGCCTACGAAGCACACCCGGCTCTCAAGTGGTTCTACGCACTGTGGGGCGCTGGCGCACTGCAAAACAGCATTCTGATCTGGGCTTCCGATCACCGCCGTCACCACCGTCACGTGGATGACAATGAACAAGACCCCTACTCCGCGGGCCGCGGCTTGTGGTTCAGCCACATGGGCTGGATGCTGCGCGAGTACCGCACCAACGAGCAGGACTTCAGCAACGCCAAGGACCTGCAGCGCGATTCCGTGGTCATGTTCCAGCACAACCACTACGTGGCGCTCACTACCTTTATGAACGTGGGCTTGCCGCTGCTGCTGGGCCTATACCTGGGCGACGTCATCGGCACGCTGTTGCTGGTCGGCCTGTTCCGATTGATCGTCAACCACCACGTTACCTTCTTCATCAATTCGCTCGCGCACTTCTGGGGCACGCGCCCATATACCGAGACCAACAGCGCCCGCGACAATGGTTTCCTGGCGTTCCTCACCTACGGCGAGGGCTACCACAACTACCACCACATCTTCCAAACGGACTACCGCAATGGCATTCGCTGGTGGCAGTGGGATCCCACCAAGTGGCTGATTAACGGCTGCTCACGCGTGGGCCTGGCCAGCAAGCTGGTGCGCGTACCCGAGATTAAAATTCAGCGCGCCATGCTCGACACTCAGTTCAAGCGCGCCCGCGCCCAGTTGGACGAGACCGAGAGCTCTGACACGCTGCGAGACAAACTTGAGCGCGAGTACCAGCAATTCACTGAATCAGTGAACGAGTGGACAACCCTGCAAGCGCAGCGCTACGAAGCCAAGAAAGCCGAACTGGGTGGCGCCCTGGGCGAGAAGCGCGCCCGCCTGCAGCAGAAATGGGAAACAGCCACCTTGCGCACCAAGTTCAAGGAGCTGGAATACTCGCTGAAGATGCAGCGCAAGCGCATGGAGCTCCTCATGAAGGAAATTCAGCTACAGGCGCAGATGCAGCCCGCGTAAACCTCGCATAAATGCATCGAGGGGCCTTAAGGCCCCTTTTTTGTGTCTGCGTCCATGATCTGTCCTGCTTTACCTCGCGTATCGATAGCTCTGTGATACTTTAGACACCCAACCACTGATAACCGCGAGGATGCCTCCCATGACCACCGTATTCGACTTCACCGTGCAGAACGCCGCCGGCACCGACCGTCCACTCGATGAATTCAAGGGCCAGGTTCTGCTGATTGTGAACACGGCTTCCAAGTGCGGCTTCACGCCTCAGTTCGCGGGGCTTGAAGAGCTCTATGAAAAGTACAAAGACAAAGGCGTATCCGTTATCGGCTTCCCCTGTAACCAGTTCGGCAAGCAGGACCCTGGCAGCAACGATGAGATTCAGGAATTCTGCCAGCTCAACTATGGCGTTTCGTTTCCCATGATGGGCAAGATTGAAGTGAATGGCTCCGGGGCTGACCCGTTGTTCAAGCACCTCAAGGATGAAGCCCCGGGGTTGCTGACCAAGAATATCAAATGGAACTTCACCAAGTTCCTTGTAGACGCCGAAGGCAACGTTGTTAAGCGTTATGCGCCGACGACCAAGCCTGCTGATATTGAGAAAGATATCGACTCGCTGTTGGCCTGAGTTTTATCGGGTTAGTTCTGACTATGCGGTTCGGGAGCGGCGTAAGCTCTTCCGAAACCGCTGCAAGCCCATCCATGGGACGCTTCGGCGTCCGGCATCCATGCCTCCCGACGATTTCGGAAGAGCTTACGCCACTCCCGGCCCTCTTTTCGGCCGCTCCGATAAACCGCTTTGCCAAGCCCACTCTTCACAGCTATACCACTCAAATCCCGATTTGCAGCAAGCGCATTTCCCAAGTTGGGCTTAATCGCAAATACCCCATCTCAATTCGACATCTTTGATCATGAAGTTAAAACCGGAATCGAGCCACGGCGCTGGCGAGAAAATTATGTCACCATCAGGCCATGCATAAGCTCAGCGGAGAGGGCGGAGGGCTTTCCGGGCTGAGTGCTTGAGGATTGCGCAGCAATCCCACTCTGAGTTGCGCCCCGGCCGCAGCCATCGGAGCTGAGCTTGTGGTCGTGACGCAATCTCCTCGCCAGTTCCGTGGCGGATAGATTAGCCAAAACCAAAACAATAAAGCCCGACACAAAGGCCGGGCTCTTTAAGGCCCTCACCGTAAGGCAAGGGCAGACGCGATATCGATTACTCGATGATCTTGGCTACAACACCAGCGCCAACAGTACGACCACCTTCGCGGATCGCGAAGCGCAGGCCATCTTCCATCGCAATCGGAGCGATCAGAGTGGCAACCATCTGTACGTTGTCACCAGGCATTACCATCTCAACGCCTTCGGGCAGTTCACATGCACCGGTTACGTCAGTAGTACGGAAGTAGAACTGCGGACGGTAGCCCTTAAAGAAAGGCGTGTGACGACCGCCTTCTTCCTTGGACAGAATGTAAACCTCAGCTTCAAACTTGGTGTGAGGGTTTACAGAACCGGGCTTGGACAGCACCTGGCCACGCTCAACTTCGTCACGCTTGGTGCCACGCAGCAGAATACCTACGTTCTCACCCGCACGACCTTCGTCCAGCAGCTTGCGGAACATCTCAACACCAGTACAGGTAGTGGTCTGAGTGTCCTTGATACCAACGATCTCGATCTCTTCACCAACCTTGATGATGCCACGCTCAACACGGCCAGTTACTACGGTACCGCGACCGGAGATGGAGAATACGTCTTCAACCGGCATCAGGAAGGCACCGTCAACGGCACGCTCGGGCTCAGGGATGTAAGAATCCAGAGTCTCTACCAGGGTCTTAACGGCAGTGGTGCCCAGCTCGTTCTCGTCTTCGCCGTTCAGCGCCATCAGCGCGGAACCACAGATGATCGGAGTGTCGTCACCGGGGAATTCGTACTGGTCCAGCAGCTCACGCAGCTCCATTTCAACCAGCTCTTTCATCTCTTCGTATTCTTCGGTGTCGGCGCCGCCACAGTCTTCTGCGAGCAGGTCAGCCTTGTTCAGGAATACAACGATGTAAGGTACGCCTACCTGACGAGACAGCAGGATGTGCTCACGAGTCTGGGGCATGGGGCCATCAGTAGCACCACAAACCAGGATCGCGCCGTCCATCTGCGCAGCACCGGTAATCATGTTCTTCACGTAGTCAGCGTGTCCGGGACAGTCAACGTGCGCGTAGTGACGAATCGGAGAGTCGTACTCAACGTGAGAAGTCGCGATGGTGATGCCACGCTCTTTCTCTTCAGGTGCGTTGTCGATACCGTCGAAGGCTACCGCGTCGCCGCCCCATACTTCGGAGCATACGCGGGTCAGGGCCGCTGTCAGGGTAGTTTTACCGTGGTCAACGTGACCGATGGTGCCCACGTTTACGTGGGGCTTAGTACGTTCAAACGTTTCTTTTGCCATTACCAGGCTCCTCTTTAAAATGTGGGCAGAGGATCACTCCACCCAGTCAAAAAATCCTACTCAATCGGAGTCAGACCCCAATTTAAAACAGCGAAATTGGGGTCTGTCCCCGATTACGCGTACTTTGAAACAATCGCATCTGCCACACTCGCGGGGGCCTCTGCGTATTTCGAAAATTCCATGGTGTAGGTCGCACGACCCTGGGTTGCGCTGCGCAGGTCGGTCGCGTAACCGAACATCTCTGCCAGCGGTACCTCGGCGTTAATCACCTTACCTGAGGGATTTTCGTCCATGCCACCAATCAGGCCGCGGCGACGATTAAGATCGCCAACCACATCACCCATGTTCTCTTCAGGCGTCACCACTTCTACGGCCATAACGGGTTCGAGCAGTACTGCGCCGCCCTCGCTAGCGAGCTTCTTGGTCGCCATGCTTGCGGCAATCTTGAACGCCATTTCGTTAGAGTCCACATCGTGGAAGGAACCGTCGTACAGGGTGGCCTTCAGGCCCAGCAGGGGGTAGCCAGCCAGAACACCGTTCTGCATCTGCTCTTCGATACCCTTCTGTACCGCGGGAATGTACTCCCGGGGCACGATGCCGCCAACAATCTCGTTGACGAATTCCAGGCCTTCTGCGGTCTCGTCCTCTGCGGGCTCAAACTTGACCCATACATGGCCGTACTGGCCGCGGCCGCCGGACTGGCGTACAAACTTGCCTTCGATTTCCGCAGTGTTGCGGATCGCCTCGCGGTAGGCCACCTGGGGCTTACCGATATTGGCCTCTACACTGAACTCGCGACGCATACGGTCGACAATAATGTCCAGGTGCAGTTCACCCATACCAGAAATAATTGTCTGGCCGGTTTCTTCATCTGTCTTGACCCGGAAGGACGGATCTTCCTGGGCCAGCTTGCCCAGGGCAACGCCCATCTTTTCCTGATCGGGCTTGGAACGGGGCTCCACCGCCACCGAAATTACCGGCTCGGGGAATTCCATGCGCTCCAGCACAATGGGGCTGTCGGGATCACAAAGGGTGTCACCGGTGGTGACATCCTTGAGGCCCACTGCGGCGGCGATATCGCCCGCCAGCACTTCCTTGATCTCTTCACGGCTGTTGGAGTGCATCTGCACCATCCGGCCAACGCGTTCTTTCTTCTCTTTGACAGAGTTGTACACGGCAGTGCCGGATTCCAACTTGCCGGAGTAAACGCGAAAGAATGTCAGGGTGCCCACGAAGGGGTCGGTGGCAATTTTGAACGCCAGCGAGGCAAAGGGAGCGTTGTCGTCCGCTTCGCGCGTCGCAGGGGTTTCGTCCTTGTCCAGCAAGTGCCCTTCGATCGCCTTCACCTCGGTGGGAGAAGGCATAAATTCGATCACGGCATCCAGTACCGCCTGCACACCCTTGTTCTTGAAGGCCGAGCCGCCCAGTACGGGCACGATCTCATTGGCCAGGGTGCGGGCGCGAATGCCCTGCTTGATTTCTTCCTTGGAAAGCTCGCCCTCTTCGAGGTACTTCTCGGTGAGCTCGTCGCTGGCCTCGGCAGCTGCCTCCACCATGAACTCACGCATTTCCTCTACCTGGTCAACCAGGTCTTCGGGCACATCGGCGTATTCAAAGGACATGCCCTGATCGGCTTCACTCCAAAGAATGGCCTTGTTCTCGATCAGGTCTACCACGCCCTTGAATTCGTCCTCGGCGCCGATGGTCATTTGCAGCGGCACAGCGTTGGCGCCAAGGCGCTCCTTCAGCTGATCTACCACGCTCATGAAATCGGCGCCGGCACGGTCCATCTTATTGACGAACACCATGCGCGGCACTTCGTACTTGTTCGCCTGGCGCCAGACGGTTTCGGTCTGGGGCTGCACACCGGATGACCCACACAGCACTACCACGGCACCGTCCAGAACACGCAGGGAACGCTCCACCTCAATGGTGAAGTCCACGTGTCCGGGGGTGTCGATGATGTTAATGCGGTGCTGGTCGAACTGCGCGTCCATGCCTTTCCAGAAACAGGTGGTAGCCGCGGAGGTAATGGTAATACCCCGCTCCTGCTCCTGCTCCATCCAGTCCATGGTGGCTGCACCATCGTGCACCTCACCAATCTTGTGGGACAGGCCTGTATAGAAAAGAACACGTTCGGTGGTCGTGGTTTTACCCGCGTCCACGTGTGCACAGATACCGATATTTCGGTATCTGTTAATAGGCGTTTGACGTGCCACGCTGCTTTCCTCGGAAAAAGGTGGTGATTAGAAGCGGTAGTGCGAGAATGCCTTGTTCGCTTCAGCCATGCGGTGAACATCTTCACGCTTCTTCACGGCATTACCTTTGCCCTGGGATGCGTCGATGATCTCGCCGGCAAGACGCTGGCGCATGGACTTCTCACCGCGGCCGCGAGCGTACTCAACCAACCAGCGCATGGACAGAGCCACACGACGGGCGGGACGTACTTCCACGGGCACCTGGTAGGTAGCACCACCCACACGGCGAGACTTAACCTCTACCATGGGCGCGATGTTTTCCAGCGCTTCGTCGAATGCTTCGAGGGGATCCTTGTTCAGTTTTTCCTGAACAATGTCCAGAGCACCGTAAACGATGGTCTCTGCGACGGATTTCTTACCACTGATCATTACGTGGTTCATGAATTTCGCCAAAGTCACGTTCCCGAACTTAGGATCGGGCAGTACTTCGCGCTTGGCGACTACTCTTCTTCTGGGCATATTAGCCTCTCTCTCTTCAGGGTTACCCGAACACCGACCTGCCACAAATGCGGGGGAGGCAGGGGTTCGGCCTTACTTACATCTATATATAAGCCAGCTTACGCTTCAGGACTTACTTGGGACGCTTGGCACCGTACTTCGAGCGACCGTTACGACGGTCGGCTACGCCGGAGGTGTCCAGGCTGCCACGCACGGTGTGATAACGCACACCGGGAAGGTCCTTTACACGACCACCGCGAATCAGAACTACACTGTGCTCCTGCAGGTTGTGACCCTCACCACCGATGTAAGAGGAAACCTCGTAACCGTTGGTCAGGCGTACACGACATACTTTACGCAGTGCAGAGTTCGGCTTCTTCGGCGTGGTAGTGTAAACACGAGTACAAACACCGCGGCGCTGCGGGCAGCTTTGCAGGGCAGGTACGTCGCTCTTTTCTACTTTGCGCTTCCTGGGCTTACGAACCAATTGGTTGATCGTTGCCATTCAGATAGAACTCCAAAAAATGTTGTATTTCATGGCCTTATGGCCATTTCCCCAGCTCTGGACCGGATAACCTGCAAAACCTTAATAAAAGGCCACAGGAAACCACCCCAAAAATGAGGAGGCGGCATTCTATAGATGGCCCCACCTTGAGTCAACAACAAATCGTCCCCATATACCTGGCCCCGGCGGGAGAAATTTGGGTGTTTTTTGCTCCCCAAACAGGCCTTTTTCATGTACTATCCGCCACAATTTTTTCTGGCCAAACTTTGAACGATTGAGAGACCCAATGTCTGACTTATCCCTTTACAGAAATATTGGTATTTTCGCCCACGTTGACGCGGGTAAAACCACCACTACCGAGCGCATCCTGAAGCTCACCGGTAAGATTCACAAGACCGGTGAAGTACACGACGGTGCTGCGACCACTGACTTCATGGAACAGGAGCAGGAGCGTGGTATTACCATTCAGTCTGCAGCAACCACCTGTTTCTGGAAAGATCACCGCCTAAACATCATTGACACCCCAGGACACGTTGACTTCACCGTAGAAGTTTACCGCTCCCTGAAAGTACTCGACGGTGGTGTTGGCGTATTCTGTGGCTCCGGTGGTGTTGAGCCCCAGTCCGAGACCAACTGGCGCTACGCGAACGAATCTGAAGTATCCCGCCTGATCTTTGTGAACAAGCTGGACCGTATCGGTGCAGACTTCTACCGCGTTGTTAAGCAGGTAGAAGACGTACTGGGTGCCAACCCGCTGGTCATGGTTCTGCCCATCGGCCGCGAAGACGGCTTCATCGGCGTTGTCGATCTGCTGACCCGCAAGGCGCACGTCTGGGCCGATAACGACAACCCCGAGAACTTCGAAATCACCGACGTTCCCGCCGACATGGCCGACGACGTTGAAGAGTGGCGCGAGAAGCTGATTGAAACTGCCGTTGAGCAGGACGACGAGCTGATGGAACAATACCTGGAAGGCAACGAGCCCTCCATGGAAGACATCAAGCGCTGCATCCGAGAAGGTACTCGCAAGCTGGACTTCTTCCCCACTTACTGTGGCTCCGCGTTCAAGAACAAAGGTGTACAGCTGGTACTGGACGCCGTTGTTGACTACCTGCCCAGCCCCACCGAGGTAGACCCCCAGCCGCTGACCGACGAAGAAGGTGAGCCCACTGGTGAATTCGCGACCGTTGATCCGGAAGAGCCCCTGCGCGCCCTGGCGTTCAAGATCATGGACGACCGTTTCGGCGCCCTGACCTTCGTGCGTATCTACTCCGGCGTACTGAACAAGGGTGACACCATCCTCAACTCCGCTACCGGTAAGACCGAGCGTATTGGCCGTATGGTGGAAATGCACGCCAACGACCGCAACGAACTCGACTCTGCCCAGGCAGGCGACATTCTGGCGATTGTCGGTATGAAGAACGTTCAGACCGGCCACACCCTGTGTGACCAGAAGAACCCCTGCACCCTGGAAGCCATGGTCTTCCCCGAGCCCGTTATCTCCATCGCGGTTGCTCCGAAAGACAAGGGCGGTGCCGAGAAAATGGGTATTGCGATCGGTAAAATGGTTGCAGAAGACCCCTCCTTCCGCGTTGAAACCGACGAAGACTCCGGTGAAACCATCCTCAGGGGCATGGGCGAGCTGCACCTGGACGTTAAAGTCGACATCCTCAAGCGTACCTACGGCGTTGAGTTGGAAGTTGGTAAGCCTCAGGTGGCCTACCGCGAAACCATCACCCAGGAAATCGAAGATTCCTACACGCACAAGAAGCAGTCTGGTGGTTCCGGTCAGTTCGGTAAGATCGACTACCGCATCAAGCCCGCTGCGCCTGGCGACGGCTTCTCCTTCACCTCCACTGTTGTGGGCGGTAACGTACCGAAGGAATTCTTCCCTGCCATTGAGAAGGGCTTCAAGGTCATGATGGACGAAGGCCCGATTGCCGGCTTCCCCGTTCTTGACGTTGAAATCGAGCTGTACGACGGTGGCTTCCACGCAGTTGACTCCTCGGCCATTGCCTTTGAACTGGCAGCGAAGGGCGCATTCCGCCAGTCCATGCCCAAGGCCGGCGCTCAGCTGATCGAGCCCATCATGAAGGTTGACGTGTTCACTCCAGACGATCACGTAGGTGACGTTATCGGTGACCTGAACCGTCGTCGCGGCATGATCAAAGACCAGGACGCAGGCGCCACTGGCGTACGCATCAAGGCAGACGTACCTCTGTCAGAGATGTTCGGCTACATCGGCCACCTGCGCACCATCACTTCCGGCCGTGGCCAGTTCTCCATGGAGTTCAGCCACTACATGCCCTGCCCGCAGAACGTGGCAGACGAGGTGGTTGCCGAAGTTAAGGAGCGTAAAGCCAACGGCTAAGCGCTACCTTCAGGAAAAAAGGCCGGCTTATGCCGGCCTTTTTTTTAGCGGTTATTTCCTCCCAGAACGACCATTCTGGCGTCGTACACCCGCGGGCTATCGCATTCCGCCACGTCGTCCATGATCTCCTGGTGCTTGGCCCAACCACCGCCATTGGCGTAGTTATGCCAGGCCTCGCCCAGCTGCTCATAGTTTTCAAAGCTCACCACCGAGTAGTGGTCAAACTCAATACCGCTAAACCCTAGCTGTGGCTACATCAGCCATGACTGTCCCTTACCACCCATCTTCGACATGACCTCGGAGAACTTCTTATGGGCCTGGTAGGCCTTCATTGAGTCGCTATCGTCATCGATGATGCAACTAGAGAACCACACGATGCCATTGCCCTGGGGAGGCCCATTCGGCGCATGCACGGGGATTGACGACACCAGTGAGTGGCTGCAACCAATGACCTCTGCATAGGACTCACCAAGGCCGTCGTTACCCGCCATCCAGTTGTCCATGCCCTGCCCCATTTACTGGCCCGTCACCCCGGAGCCAATCCAGCCCACGTCAAACTCGCCATCGTTGGTTCTGAACTGCGGCGAGATAGTCCAGGAACTGTAGCTGCCATCGTTCTTCTTAGACCATTTAGCGAACTTCTTGTTCAGGACATCCAGGTCATCCCAGGCCTTATCCTCCTTGAAGCTGCAGGTGAATAACTCCACCGGCACCACCGTCGGCACCTCCTGCTGGGCCGCGATTCCGAGCGGAGACATTCCTGCGAGCAGCGTAGCAGCCATCGCTATTGTTCTGATTTTCATAGATTTATTCCTCTTCGCATGATCACGAATGCAGATTAGAGGACAGAGAGGAACAAACATCGGGCAGGCACGTATCCCTGGCGCAGGTCTTCATCCAGGTTGCTATCCCCGGGTGGACGTCCCTGCCCCGATCCGAGTCTAAAAGTAGATCAACTTAAGGATTGTTCAAGCTTCGTACAGAACGAAAGATATGTCCTGAGAGTGGCTCAAGGAAGGTGAGCCACTTCGATATCGATACGACTGCTCGCTGAAAGCCTGCCGGTCAGGGACAGGCGGTACTGCTCTGCACCGTAGCCGGCGGGAACGATCAGGCCAAGAACATCATTGCCCTGTGCGAAATGCGTTTCAATCATTCTTCCGGTACTAAATTCCGGCATCCCCCATTCGCTACTGGAGACCTGTAGCATCGCCCTGACCGGGCGGGGCAAAGACGTCCGAACCCGAAGGCAGAATGCGCCACTCTGAAATACTCGGGGAATGGAGAAGAGCAGACCACCGGGACTACGTGGGTCTCGGCGAGCAACCACTTTGACCGTATCGCCCCATTGGCAACTCTGCGAAGCACGGTTCATCCCAGCCAGTATCCAGTCGCCGATCGCTCCCCCCACCCCAATACCTCCCGGCTCCAGACATAACGCGGATAATTGCGCTGCACCGCAGAAAACACCACGAGACTGGCCGCATCCAGTGTTTCGCGTGCGGTCTGCAGCCGATACTGCTGCATCCGCTCGAAGCTGGCGGACGGTGCTCTGGACACTAGGTAGGGCATTATTCGCTCATAGAAGGAATCATGCAGGAATAAGGGCGCTACAGGCATCTGTTGAGCCTCTTTAATAGGCTCCGGCTGGGGAGCTTCGATGGCGGGCAAATGTGAGGCATCGAGTGCCAGCATTGCGGCAAGGTCAGCTTGCTGGGGTATGCGTTCCGTCGCTACTGCACGCTGTGGAATGCCGATTTCGCCAGGCCTAGCTTCGAACAGCTGATTCATCGCATCAAAGCCTGCAGCTTCGGTCCAGTGCGTGTCCCACATGAGATAGGCAGCAAAAGTCAGCAGGTTTTTCTCAGCGGGAATCTCCTTGCGCCAGATGTCGACGAGATAAGCCACGCCCTGGAATGTATAGAACGAGATGCCTATGGGAAGCACGATGCCCAGAAACGGATTGTCCTGCACGCTGTCGACCACTCTGAGAATATTGTCACTGAAGAAGAAGGCGTACTTGAAGAAGCCCAGCACCAGCAGGTTAAAAGCCACCCCGATGCTCAGCACAGCTTTCGAGGAACTGCGCCCCAGCCACAACCCCAGCAGCCAGTTCACAACGATAGACGCCACCAGCACCAGCGTGGCCAGCCCCGACGACCAATAGTAAAAGATCAAGCTGAACGCCAGAATGAACACGTTGTGCCCACGCCCTGCGCTCAGGTTGATGACCACCAGAGCCAATGGCAGAAAAACGAACAGAAAGAAGGGTTCAGAGAAAACCATGTATTTTTCTTATATTCCCAGAGTCACAGGACGGCCGCTCCCCAATCTTCACGCCGCCCAAATGACTACAAGAACATAATTACGGCCAAAAAAAAAAGTTCGCCCGGTTGGGCGAACTTCTTTAAGTGCGGATCTACTGAAAAATCAGCTATCAGCTTGCAGTGCTTCGGTCAGCGCCGCTTCGATTTCCTGAGCAGAAACCATCATGTCAGAGTCGGAATCGCGGTTGCGTTTGCGCTCTTCGTGATAGGCCAGGCCAGTACCGGCGGGGATCAGACGACCCACAACCACGTTCTCCTTCAGGCCACGCAGGTAGTCGCGCTTGCCGGTTACCGCAGCTTCGGTCAGTACGCGGGTAGTCTCCTGGAAGGAGGCCGCAGAGATGAAGCTTTCGGTGGCCAGCGACGCCTTGGTGATGCCGAGCAGCTCGCGCTCGCCGGTAGCAGCCACCAGGCCTTCGGCCTGCAGACGCTCGTTCTCTTCCAGCAGCGTGGTGTACTCGACCTGCTCGCCCTTGATCAGGCTGGAATCGCCGCTGGTAGTAATGATCACCTTGCGCAGCATCTGGCGAACAATCACCTCAATGTGCTTATCGTTGATCTTCACGCCCTGCAGGCGGTAAACCTCCTGGATCTCATTGACGATGTACTTGGCCAGTTCCTCGATGCCCTTGAGACGCAGGATATCGTGGGGGCTGGGCGGTCCTTCAGAAACCACTTCACCCTTCTCTACGAATTCACCCTCGAACACGCTCATGTTGCGCCACTTGGGAATCAGTACTTCGTAGTGATCGGAACCATCCGCCAGCGGCTTGCCGTCAGTCGGGGTAATCACCAGACGACGCTTGCCTTTGGTTTCTTTACCGAAAGACACGGTACCGGAGATCTCCGCCAGAATGGCAGGCTCTTTCGGCTTACGCGCTTCGAACAGGTCGGCAACGCGGGGCAGACCACCGGTGATGTCACGGGTCTTGGAGCCTTCCTGCGGGATACGGGCGATAACATCACCCGCGCCGATCTTGGCACCGTCTTCCATGCTCACCAGTGCCAGCGCAGGCAGGAAGTAGTGGGCCGGTACGTTGGTACCTGCCAGGCACAGTTCCTCACCCTTGTCGTCGACCAGGGTCACGGCAGGACGGATGTCCTTACCTGCAGCCGGACGCTCGGAGGCTTCCATCACCGAGATGCTGGACAGACCAGTCAGCTCGTCGGTCTGGCGCTTAATGGTAATACCCTCTTCCATACCGCTGAACTTCACGGTACCGGCCACCTCGGTGATGATCGGGTGAGTGTGGGGATCCCAGTTGGCAACGATGGCGCCAGCGGCAACCTCTTCGTTGTCCTTCACTTTCAGCACAGCACCGTAGGGCAGCTTGTAGCGCTCACGCTCGCGGCCGCGTACATCGAGAACAGAAAGTTCACCGGAGCGGCTTACCGCGACCAGGTTGCCGTCAGTGTTCTCTACGGTCTTCAGGTTGTGAATACGGACGGTACCGTCGTTCATCACCTGGATGTTGTCCTGGGCAGTCGCCCGGGATGCCGCACCACCAATGTGGAAGGTACGCATGGTCAGCTGGGTACCGGGTTCACCGATCGACTGGGCTGCCACAACACCGATCGCTTCACCCATGTTCACGCGGTGACCGCGTGCCAGGTCGCGACCGTAACAAGCGCTACAGATACCGTGACGAGTCTCACAGGTAATGGGCGAGCGAACCTCGATCTCATCGATGCTCATCTCTTCCAGACGCTTGATCCACAGTTCGTCCAGCATAGTGCCGGCGGTAATCGCGATCTCGTCTTCAGAACCGGGCTTCATTACATCGCGGGCCACGATACGGCCCAGCACCCGGTCACCCAGGGATTCGATGATGTCGCCGCCGTCGATAACCGGAGTCATCAGCAGACCGGCATCGGTGCCACAGTCGTCCTCGGTCACTACCAAGTCCTGCGCCACGTCAACCAGACGACGGGTCAGGTAACCGGAGTTCGCAGTCTTCAGAGCGGTATCCGCCAGACCCTTACGAGCACCGTGAGTAGAGATAAAGTACTGCGATACGTTCAGGCCTTCGCGGAAGTTCGCAATAATGGGTGTCTCAATAATAGAGCCATCCGGCTTGGCCATCAGACCACGCATACCCGCCAGCTGACGGATCTGGGCGGGCGAACCACGCGCGCCGGAGTCAGCGTAGATGTATACGGAGTTAAAGGATGCCTGCTGCTCTTCCTCGCCGTCGCGGTTGACCACAGTCTCTTTAGAGAGGCCTTCCATCATCGACTTGGAGATCAGGTCGTTGGCACGTGACCAGATATCGATCACCTTGTTGTACTTCTCACCCTGGGTTACCAGACCGGCAGCGTACTGCTCTTCGATCTCCATAACCTCGGCTTCCGCGTGTTCGATCAGGGTAGCCTTCTCTTCGGGGATCTCGAAGTCGTTCACACCGATGGAGGAGCCGGAGCGAGTGGAGTACTCGTAACCGGTGTACATCAGGCGGTCAGCAAAGATCACAGTCGCTTTCAGGCCAACCACTCGGTAACACTGGTTGATGATGCGGGAGATAGCCTTCTTGGCCATGTCCTGGTTCACCATATCGAAGGCGATACCGGCGGGGACAATTTCCCACAGCAGCGCACGGCCGACGGTGGTTTCAGCAACAAAGGTACGAGTGATTGGGTCGCCCTCGTCCTGAACCACAGTCTCGGTGACACGAACCTTGACGCGGGCCTGCAGGTGTACGTGACCGGCAACGTAAGCACGGTGCACTTCGGAAACGTTGGCAAACAGCGTGCCCTCACCCTTGGCGTTAATGCGCTCACGGGTCATGTAGTACAGGCCCAGAACCACGTCCTGGGAAGGTACGATAATGGGCTCACCGTTGGCGGGCGACAGGATGTTGTTGGTAGACATCATCAGTGCGCGCGCTTCCAACTGGGCTTCCAGAGTCAGCGGTACGTGTACCGCCATCTGGTCACCGTCGAAGTCAGCGTTGTAGGCCGCACAAACCAGCGGGTGCAGCTGGATTGCCTTACCTTCAATCAGCACAGGCTCAAATGCCTGAATGCCGAGACGGTGCAGGGTCGGTGCACGGTTCAGCAGTACGGGGTGCTCGCGAATGACTTCGGCGAGGATATCCCATACTTCCGGCGGCTCGCGCTCCACCATCTTCTTGGCAGCTTTAATCGTCGTGGCCAGGCCACGGGCTTCCAGCTTGCCGAAGATAAATGGCTTGAACAGTTCCAGGGCCATCTTCTTGGGCAGGCCACACTGGTGCAGACGCAGGGTGGGACCCACCACGATCACAGAACGACCAGAGTAGTCTACGCGCTTACCGAGCAGGTTCTGACGGAAGCGACCCTGCTTACCTTTAATCATGTCAGCCAGAGACTTCAGCGGACGCTTGTTGGAGCCGGTAATGGCGCGGCCACGACGGCCGTTGTCCAACAGTGCGTCCACAGATTCCTGCAGCATACGCTTCTCGTTGCGCACGATGATGTCCGGCGCGTTGAGGTCCAGCAGACGCTTCAGGCGGTTGTTACGGTTGATAACACGACGGTATAGATCGTTCAGGTCGGAAGTCGCGAAGCGACCGCCGTCCAGCGGTACCAGCGGACGCAGATCCGGCGGCAGCACGGGCAGCGCGTTCAGTACCATCCACTCAGGCTTGTTGCCGGAGTTGGCAAAAGCTTCCATCAGCTTCAGGCGCTTGGACAGCTTCTTGATCTTGGTCTCGGAGTTGGTTGCCGGGATCTCTTCGCGCAGCGTGGCAATCTCGTGGTCGAGATCCAACTGCATCATCAGGTCCTGGACCGCTTCCGCGCCCATCTTGGCGGAGAACTCGTCACCGAATTCTTCCATAGCTTCGTAGTACTGCTCGTCGGACAGCAACTGGCCCTGCTCGAGGGTCGTCATGCCCGGGTCGGTGACCACGTAGCTTTCAAAGTACAACACCCGCTCGATATCGCGCAGGGTCATGTCCAGCAGAAGGCCGATACGAGACGGCAGGGACTTCAGGAACCAGATGTGAGCCACAGGGCTCGCCAGCTCGATGTGGCCCATACGCTCGCGGCGTACTTTCGCCAGTGCAACTTCAACGCCACACTTCTCACAGATAACACCGCGGTGCTTGAGGCGCTTGTACTTGCCACAGAGACACTCGTAGTCCTTTACCGGGCCAAAGATCTTGGCACAGAACAGGCCGTCACGCTCCGGCTTGAAGGTACGGTAGTTGATAGTTTCGGGCTTTTTCACCTCGCCAAATGACCACGAACGGATCATTTCCGGCGAAGCGAGGCCGATGCGAATCGCATCGAACTCTTCTGTCTGGCCCTGGGCTTTCAGCAGATTAAGTAAGTCTTTCAAGGCTATTCCTCCACGTATTCGTTGTTGGCCAGTTACTCGTTCTCAAGCTCGATATCGATACCGAGCGAACGGATTTCCTTAACCAACACATTGAAGGACTCGGGCATGCCCGGCTCCATACGATGGTCACCATCAACAATATTCTTGTACATCTTGGTACGACCGGTGACGTCGTCCGATTTCACGGTCAACATCTCCTGCAGGGTGTACGCCGCACCGTAGGCTTCCAGTGCCCACACTTCCATCTCACCGAAGCGCTGGCCACCGAACTGGGCCTTACCACCCAGCGGCTGCTGGGTAACGAGGCTGTAAGAGCCTGTGGAACGAGCGTGCATCTTGTCGTCTACCAGGTGGTTCAGCTTCAGCATGTACATGTAGCCAACCGTTACGGGGCGATCGAATGAATCGCCGGTACGGCCGTCGTACAGGGTGAACTGGCCGCTGTCTGGCAGGTCGGCCAGGGTCAGCAGGTCCTTGATAGAAGATTCAGCAGCACCATCGAATACCGGCGTCGCCATGGGTACACCGCCAGACAGGTTCTTGGCGAGTTCCATCACTTCTTCGTCGCTCAGGGACTTGATGTCCTCTGTGCGGCCGGCACCGTTGTTGTAGATCGCCTCGAGGAACTTGCGCACCTCGGCAACCTTCTTCTGCTCTTCGATCATGACGTTAATCTTGTCGCCAAGACCTTTCGCCGCCATGCCAAGGTGAGTTTCGAGAATCTGGCCCACGTTCATACGCGACGGTACACCCAGCGGGTTGAGCACGATATCGACCGGCTCACCGTTCTCGTCATAGGGCATGTCTTCTACCGGCATGATCACCGAGATCACACCCTTGTTACCGTGACGTCCAGCCATCTTGTCACCGGGCTGGATGCGACGCTTGATCGCCAGGTAAACCTTGACGATCTTGAGTACGCCAGGCGCCAGGTCGTCGCCAGACTGCAGCTTCCCTTTCTTGTCTTCGAAACGCTCTTCGAGCAGTTTTTCCTGCTCCTGCAGCTGACGCTGGGCAGAAGCCAGGGATTCGTTCAGCTCGCTGTCAGACAGCTTCAGCTTGAACCACTGTTCGCGATCCAGTTCGTTGAGTACCTTCTCGGTGAGCTTGGTGCCCTTGGTCAGGCCACCGCCGGAGACGGTAGTCTTGTTCTTGATCAGGTTACCCAGACGCGCAAAGGTCGCTTCTTCGAAGATACGGAACTCTTCTTTCAGGTCCTTGCGGTACTCGTCCAGCTGGTGCTTTTCGATCTGCAGGGCGCGAGCGTCCTTTTCCAGACCGTCGCGGGTGAATACCTGCACGTCGATGACAGTACCCTTGGTGCTGGAAGGCACGCGCAAGGAAGTGTCTTTTACGTCGGAGGCCTTCTCACCGAAAATCGCACGCAGCAGTTTCTCTTCCGGGGTCAGCTGGGTCTCACCTTTCGGCGTGACCTTACCTACCAGGATATCGCCGGCGTCAACTTCAGCACCGATGTAGACAATGCCGGACTCATCCAGCTTGGCCAGGGCGCTCTCGCCAACGTTGGGGATATCAGAGGAGATTTCCTCGGGCCCCAGCTTGGTGTCACGGGCGATACAGGTCAGTTCCTGAATGTGGATGGTGGTGAAGCGGTCTTCCTTCACAACACGCTCAGACACGAGGATGGAATCCTCAAAGTTGTAACCATTCCAGGGCATGAACGCGATACGCATGTTCTGACCCAGGGCCAGCTCACCCATGTCAATCGACGGACCGTCGGCGAGGATATCGCCGCGGGCAACCGCGTCGCCGGTCTTAACGATCGGGCGCTGGTTAATGCAGGTGTTCTGGTTGGAACGGGTGTACTTGGTCAGGTTGTAAATATCAACCGGCGCCTCATCGACACCTACGTCCTTGTCGTTCACGCGTACCACGATGCGGCTGGCGTCGACGGAGTCGATGACACCGCCACGCTTGGCAACCACACACACGCCGGAGTCGGCGGCAACGTGGCGCTCCATACCGGTACCTACCAGCGGCTTGTCGCTCACCAGGGTCGGTACAGCCTGACGCTGCATGTTCGAGCCCATCAGGGCGCGGTTCGCGTCATCGTGCTCGAGGAACGGAATCAATGCTGCCGCAACGGAAACTACCTGCTTGGGCGAGACATCCATGTAATCGATGTCATCAGCGCCCTTGAGGGTGTTCTCATTGAGGTGGCGAACGTTAATCAGCTCTTCAACGAAGTTGTTGTTCTTGTCCAGCGGTGCAGACGCTTGGGCAATGACGTGCTCGGCTTCGTTAATCGCGGACAGGAATTCGATATCGTCGGTGACCTTGCCGTTTTTCACCTTACGGTACGGGCTTTCCAGGAAGCCGTACTCGTTGGTGCGGGCATAGGTTGCCAGCGAGTTGATCAAACCAATGTTCGGACCCTCAGGCGTTTCAATCGGACATACACGACCGTAGTGGGTCGGGTGTACGTCGCGCACTTCGAATCCGGCGCGTTCGCGGGTCAGACCACCGGGGCCGAGTGCAGAGACGCGGCGCTTGTGGGTCACCTCAGACAGCGGGTTGTTCTGATCCATAAACTGGGACAGCTGGCTGGAACCGAAGAATTCCTTCACAGCAGCGGATACCGGCTTGGCGTTGATCAGGTCCTGGGGCATGAGGCCTTCGCTCTCGGCCATGGAAAGACGCTCTTTTACAGCGCGCTCTACACGTACCAGACCGACGCGGAACTGGTTTTCTGCCATTTCGCCCACGGAGCGAACACGGCGGTTACCCAGGTGGTCGATGTCATCGACAATGCCTTTACCGTTGCGGATGTCGACCAGGGTAGACAGCACTGCAACAATATCTTCTTTGTCCAGAATGCCTTCGCCGGTGACTTCTTCACGACCCAGGCGACGGTTGAACTTCATGCGACCAACGGCTGACAGATCGTAGCGGTCGGAAGAGAAGAACAGGTTCTGGAACAGGTTCTCGGCGGACTCCTTGGTGGGCGGCTCACCAGGGCGCATCATCCGGTAAATTTCTACCAGCGCTTCCAGTTCGTTGCGCGTGGTGTCCAGACGCAGCGTGTCGGAGATGAACGGACCGCAGTCCAGCTCATTGGTGTACAGAGTCTCGATTTCCTTAACGCCGGCTTCGTCCAGCTGGGCCAGAATCTCTTCAGTCAGCTCGGTGTTACATTCAACCAGAATTTCACCGGACTTCTCGTCAACGATGTTCTTGGCCAGGGCGCGGCCATTGAGATAATCGCCGGGGACTTCCAGTTCTGTAACGTTGGCTTTTTCCAGCTCGCGAATGTGGCGGGCGGTAATACGACGGCCCTGTTCAACCACAACCTTTTTGCCAGCCTTGATGTCGAACGCAGCAACGTCGCCGCGCAGACGCTCGGGAATCAGGGTGATTGTGTAATTACCTTCGCCGTCGGAGTGGAAGGTATTTACATCGTAGAACATGTCGAGGATTTCCTCTGACTGGTAACCCAGCGCGCGCAGCAGCACGGTGGCAGGCAGCTTACGGCGACGGTCGATACGTACGTATACCAGATCCTTGGGGTCAAACTCGAAGTCCAGCCATGAGCCACGGTAGGGAATCACCCGGGCGCTGTACAGCAGCTTGCCGGAGGAGTGGGTCTTGCCCTTGTCATGGTCGAAGAATACACCCGGGGAACGGTGCAGCTGGGACACGATTACACGCTCGGTACCGTTGATGACGAAGGTACCGTTGTCGGTCATCAGGGGGATCTCCCCCATGTAGACTTCCTGTTCCTTGATGTCCTTGATGGTCTTGTTGGACGAATCCTTATCGTAGATGATCAGGCGCACTTTCACCCGCAGGGAGCAGGAGTAGGTCACACCGCGCAGCTGACATTCGTTGACGTCAAAGACAGGCGTGCCCAATGCGTAATCGACGTATTCCAGGGCAGCGTTACCGGAGTAGCTGACAATGGGGAATACGGATTTAAAAGCCGCGTGCAAGCCATAGGCGCCGCGCTTATCCAGTGGAACACCCTGCTGGGTAAATTTACGGTATGAATCGAGTTGAATCGCAAGCAGGTAAGGTACATCCATTACCTTCGGCAGCATGCCGAAATCTTTGCGAATACGCTTTTTCTCAGTGTACGAGTATGCCATCAGTACTCCCCAGCATGTTGATGTAAAGGGGACAGACCCCTTTTTCTTCATTCAAGCTTTTGCGGTCCATTTTTGAGCCTGGAATTGAGGCCTGCCCCCATTTTCTGACTTCAAAAATCTGCCCGCATTAAGCGGGAAAAGGCCGGTGGGCTTTCGCTCCACCAGCCTTGTCCTTGTCCGGCCGCCCGAGGGCGGTGCGGACGATTGCAGAACTTACTTGAGTTCTGCAGCGCCGCCGGCTTCTTCCAGCTGCTTCTTGATGTCTTCGGCTTCTTCCTTGGAAGCACCTTCCTTGATGGGGGAAGGAGCGCCGTCAACCAGGCCTTTGGCTTCTTTCAGGCCAAGACCAGTTACTGCACGTACTACCTTGATGACGTTAACTTTCTTGTCACCAGCAGAAGTCAGAACTACATCGAACTCAGTCTTCTCTTCTGCAGCCGCGCCAGCGTCGCCGCCAGCAGCAGCCGGTGCAGCAGCAACAGCTGCAGCAGCGGTTACACCAAACTTCTCTTCCATTGCTTCGATGAGCTCAACGACTTCCATTACGCTCATTTCTGCAATTGCATTCAAAATGTCTTCTTTAGACATGACTTTCGTCTCCTATCTAGCTGATAAAAATTTCGGGAAATGGGGCTTACGCCGCCGCTTCCTTCTGATCGCGTACTGCAGCGAGTGTGCGAACCAGTTTTCCAGGTACTTCGTTCATGGTCTGTACCAGCTTGGTTGCCGGCGCTTGCATAACACTCATCAGCATTGAGAGTGCCTGGTCGCGGGTCGGCAGCTTAGCCAGAACATCCAATTGCTCAGCACCCAGCATCTGGCCACTTACCGCCAATGCCTTTACTTCAAATTCTTCGTTGTCTTTCGCGAAGTCCTTGAAGAGTCGTGCCGCTGCGCCCGGGTCTTCCATAGAAAAACCAAACAGGGAGGGACCGGCGAGAGTGTCGTTAACGCACTCGTATTCGGTACCTTCCAGAGCCCGCTTGGCCAGGGTGTTGCGTACTACACGCAGGGTCACCTGGTTTTCGCGCGCTTCTTTGCGCAGAGCAGTCATGCTGTCTACCTGTACACCGCGGGCATCCGCGATAACGAGGGACAGTGCACTGGTGGCTGTCTCGTTAACTTCAGCTACGATCGCTTTCTTGTCTTCGAGTCCAATTGCCACTGGATATACTCCTGGGTTGCTTTACATTGGTACTCACAAACCTATGTGAGTACTGCTCGCGTGGTGAACACTTTCACCATCTGCGTAGGCTTTGGCGTTGATACAACTCGCCTCAATTAAACCGCCACTGATAAACCGCATCAGCATTGGCACCTACGGTCTTTGATGGCCTTTAGTTCTCAGCTAGTGGGCTTGCGCCCCGCCTTGTCCAAAGACCTCAAAGTGGATCGGATCCAACCTGTGGGTTTTCACCGACCTACCGCTTTCCCTTCCCTGGGAAAGCTTTGAGGAGCCGCCCCTTGTGGGGGCAGCTCAACAATTACGACTCCAACGACCCCTGGTCGATGGTGATGCCCGGGCCCATAGTGGTGCTCAGGCTGATTTTCTTCATGTAGACGCCCTTGGCAGCGGCAGGCTTGGCCTTCTTCAGGTCAGCCAGTACAGCTTCGAGGTTGCCGCGAATGGCATCCAGGTCGAAATCGATCTTGCCGATACCGCCGTGAACAATGCCGTTCTTGTCGGTGCGGTAGCGCACCTGACCAGCCTTGGCGTTGTTAACCGCAGTTTCCACATCGGGAGTTACGGTGCCAGTCTTGGGGTTGGGCATCAGGCCGCGAGGACCCAGTACCTGGCCCAGCTGACCAACAACGCGCATCGCGTCGGGAGAGGCGATGACAACGTCGAAGTCCATCATGCCGCCCTTGATCTGTTCCGCCAGGTCTTCCATGCCTACCAGGTCAGCGCCGGCGGCCTTGGCTTTCTCAGCAGCTTCACCCTGGGTGAAAACCGCAACGCGTACGTCGGAACCAGTGCCGTTAGGCAGAGTGGTTGCGCCGCGAACAGCCTGGTCAGATTTACGGGCATCGATGCCCAGGTTTACGGCCACTTCAACGGTCTCGTTGAACTTGGCAGTGGCGAGCTCCTTCAGCAGGCTTACCGCTTCTTCCAGCGGGTAGGCCTTCTCAGGGTTCACCTTCTCTTTAAATGCCTTCTGGCGCTTGGTCAGCTTGGCCATCTTAATTCACCCCCTCAGTTTCGATACCGGCGCTGCGGGCGGAACCGGCGATAGTGCGCACGGCTGCATCCATGTCGGCAGCGGTCAGGTCAGGCCACTTCTGGGTAGCCACTTCTTCCAGTTGCGCACGGGTTACCTTGCCCACCTTGTTGGTGTTAGGGGTACCGGAGCCCTTCTTGATCTTGGCGACTTTGCGCAGCAGAACGGAAGCCGGAGGCGTCTTCTTGATGAAGGTAAAGGAACGATCGTTATACACAGTGATAATAACGGGAATCGGCAGACCGGGCTCAGTGCCCTGAGTCTCGGCGTTGAACGCCTTACAGAATTCCATGATGTTCACACCGTGCTGACCCAGAGCCGGACCTACCGGGGGCTCGGGTTGGCCTGACCAGCAGGCACTTGCAGCTTGATATAAGCTTCGACTTTCTTAGCCATGATTTTACTCCCGGGTTCAAACGTCTGTTCGGCTGGGCCTACTAAGACTCCCCATCAAGGCGGATAACCGCCATTTAGTTCGTCACCCCCGTGGAGGCGGGGATCCAGACAAAAAGCTGGGCCCCCGCCTTCGCGGGGGCGACACCATCATCAGGCCTTTTCGACCTGACCAAATTCCAGTTCCACCGGGGTGGAACGACCGAAAATGAGCACCGCCACGTTGAGGCGGTTCTTTTCGTAGTTAACCTCTTCAACAACACCATTGAAGTCGTTGAAGGGGCCATCGATAACCCGCACCATTTCGCCGGGCTCGAACAATGTCTTGGGACGAGGTGCTTCCACACCATCTTCCACGCGCTGCAGAATGGCCGCAGCCTCCGCTTCGGTAATCGGCGCCGGCGCATCCGCCTTGCCGCCGATGAAACCCATCACGCGGGGGTTTCCTTGACCAGGTGCCAGGTTTCGTCCGCCAGCTCCATCTGCACCAGCACGTAGCCGGGGAAGAACTTGCGCTCGCTGCGACGCTTCTGGCCGCCGCGCATCTCAACCACCTCTTCGGTGGGAACCAGGACTTCGCCAAAGCGGTCCTGCATGCCGTGCAGCTCGATGCGCTCTTTCAGGGCAGAGGCGACTTTCTTCTCATACCCGGAATAGGCGTGAACCACATACCAACGCATTGCCATCGCTAACCCTTTTACCTGTTCTTAACCAATCGCCAGCGACACCAGCCAACCCAGGAAGCTATCCAAGCCCCAGAGCAGCAGCGCCACCAACAACACAAATACCACCACGATCATCGTGGTCTGCACGGTTTCCTGACGCGTCGGCCAGACCACCTTGCGAATTTCGGTACGCGAACCTTTTACCAGCGCCCAGAACGCCGCCCCCTTGGCGGTTTGCAGGGCAACCAGAGCAGCAACAATTCCGAGCGCAACAATACCCAGCACGCGGTAAAGCAGTGACTGGTCTGCGTACATACTGTTGCCGACAACCGCTACGCCGATCAGGGCGAAGACAACAAGCCACTTCAACCCATCGAAACGGCTCGCGCTAGTTTCAGCACTCATTCAACTATCCTTTATTCAGAGCAACCCATCAGTGGCTGCTCCCTGCCATAAAATGGCAGGCCAGGAGGGAATCGAACCCCCAACCTGCGGTTTTGGAGACCGCTGCTCTGCCAATTGAGCTACTGGCCTAAATCTCTCATTTAGACGACGAAGCCGAACTGCTCTCTCAAGCGGTTCGGCTTGGTCTGATCCGGAGCGAAACCTTAAGTTCCGCTCCAGCGAGCATCGATTACTCGATGATCTTGGCTACAACACCAGCGCCAACAGTACGACCACCTTCGCGGATCGCGAAGCGCAGGCCATCTTCCATCGCAATCGGAGCGATCAGAGTGGCAACCATCTGTACGTTGTCACCAGGCATTACCATCTCAACGCCTTCGGGCAGTTCACATGCACCGGTTACGTCAGTAGTACGGAAGTAGAACTGCGGACGGTAGCCCTTAAAGAAAGGCGTGTGACGACCGCCTTCTTCCTTGGACAGAATGTAAACCTCAGCTTCAAACTTGGTGTGAGGGTTTACAGAACCGGGCTTGGACAGCACCTGGCCACGCTCAACTTCGTCACGCTTGGTGCCACGCAGCAGAATACCTACGTTCTCACCCGCACGACCTTCGTCCAGCAGCTTGCGGAACATCTCAACACCAGTACAGGTAGTGGTCTGAGTGTCCTTGATACCAACGATCTCGATCTCTTCACCAACCTTGATGATGCCACGCTCAACACGGCCAGTTACTACGGTACCGCGACCGGAGATGGAGAATACGTCTTCAACCGGCATCAGGAAGGCACCGTCAACGGCACGCTCGGGCTCAGGGATGTAAGAATCCAGAGTCTCTACCAGGGTCTTAACGGCAGTGGTGCCCAGCTCGTTCTCGTCTTCGCCGTTCAGCGCCATCAGCGCGGAACCACAGATGATCGGAGTGTCGTCACCGGGGAATTCGTACTGGTCCAGCAGCTCACGCAGCTCCATTTCAACCAGCTCTTTCATCTCTTCGTATTCTTCGGTGTCGGCGCCGCCACAGTCTTCTGCGAGCAGGTCAGCCTTGTTCAGGAATACAACGATGTAAGGTACGCCTACCTGACGAGACAGCAGGATGTGCTCACGAGTCTGGGGCATGGGGCCATCAGTAGCACCACAAACCAGGATCGCGCCGTCCATCTGCGCAGCACCGGTAATCATGTTCTTCACGTAGTCAGCGTGTCCGGGGCAGTCAACGTGCGCGTAGTGACGAATCGGAGAGTCGTACTCAACGTGAGAAGTCGCGATGGTGATGCCACGCTCTTTCTCTTCAGGTGCGTTGTCGATACCGTCGAAGGCTACCGCGTCGCCGCCCCATACTTCGGAGCATACGCGGGTCAGGGCCGCTGTCAGGGTAGTTTTACCGTGGTCAACGTGACCGATGGTGCCCACGTTTACGTGGGGCTTAGTACGTTCAAACGTTTCTTTTGCCATTACGACAATCTCCTGTCTACGCCGGCCCTGGGCCGTATCAACCGCTTAGTTAAAAACCTAACAACTTCAATTACTTAAGAGCGAAAGTGGAGCTCATAACCGGATTTGAACCGGTGACCTCTTCCTTACCAAGGAAGTGCTCTACCGACTGAGCTATATGAGCCTCAAAACCTTCAACTCTGGAGCGGGTAGCGGGAATCGAACCCGCATCATCAGCTTGGAAGGCTGAGGTTCTACCATTGAACTATACCCGCGGTACCGCTAAACCTAATTGTCTTGCCCTTCTGGGCTTTACCCCTGAACCAGGCCCACTGACTCAGTCAAAACATGGTGGAGGGGGGTGGATTCGAACCACCGAAGCTTTCGCGTCAGATTTACAGTCTGATCCCTTTGGCCACTCGGGAACCCCTCCAGAAGGCGGCATATTGTCCGGATGACCACCCCTTATGTCAACCGCTTCTCCCAATAAAATTATCGACTTACGCACACTTTCTGAGCCAGCCTGAAACGCCGCTTTCAGGCGCTCTCCCGCTGCGGTCAATGCGCCGCAATCGAGGGCGAAGTCGAGAAGAGAAGCAAGGGTGGAATGGAGCTGGCGAGAGGAATCGAACCCCCGACCGGCTGATTACAAATCAGCTGCTCTACCTACTGAGCTACGCCAGCCAAATCCAGACCGGTGAGTAGGACTGTATAGAAAGAGGAAACTTGCGATACGCACCTGACTCAACGGCGGGCAATTCTAGGGGAAGCATTGGGGGGATGCAATAGGTTTAAGGGCGATTTACACCCTAACTTTCTTTGCCTCCCCCCCTATACCCTAGTCCTCAAACAGGGCGGCCTCTTTTGAACTAGTCAAAACTGTTTGCTCGGCCCCATCCTGACCACTTTTTGGGTGGTAGACACCATAAGGCATCGCCTTCACCGCCTCCTGATGAACGCTACGGGCGATTGGAACATAGTCAGTCACCGCCGTACTAACGGCTGTAGCAATGACATCTACCAAAAGGTTTCCTGAAGATGACCCAGTATCTATTATGACCTGCTCTTCATAAGACCAGAGAACGTCGTTGGTGCGCGTTGACAGCAGAACATACTCAAGGCCCACTGTTACATTTGCAGCGATCACTGCATAGTTTGTGTCCCAGGTATTGATAGTAAGAAACAAAACAGAATCGGCACCAAACGTCTCCAGGAACACTGAAGTGGGCATTCCTTTTAACTGGTCGCCCTCAAGGACCCCCTCAGACTTCCAAATATCGGCGACGATCGGAATCGGCATCACATAATAGCCATGATTTGCGAATGGCTGCGAAATCGTGACGTTCAATAAATCTCCAGCGTCTGCCGCTGTAGTTTCGTTAATTGCAGGGACGATCACCATGGATACGGGCTTTTGATCCGTATACATGGCCGGGAATGCCTGTTGCTTGGTTTGCATCTCAGCACAACTGGCTAGAAAGAATCCCAGAAGCACAACACTAAGAGTTCTGACTTTACTCATCATGATGCCTCCTTATTCACAGCCACCAACCTCTCTAGAAAATGCCGAGATGAGGGAAAGTTTTGCATTTCTGCTTCGTAGTAAGCCAAAGCCTTGTCATCATCGCCTCGTTTGGCATTGATGTAACCGAGTTCAGCGTATATTCCAGGAGGAACCGTCAAACTGTTGTCAGCCGAATATTCAATAATCTCGTGCAACTCTTCCTCATGAGCTGCCAGCGTTTCCTCTGATGGATTTTTCGTGAAATTATATAGCGTCGTGGAGTAATCTCCCCAGTAGTACCCCGCCTCCGTCACGGTCGCACATCCTGTAGCGAGCAGTAGCGATACTAGTAGTGGTACAACAACAATTCTCATCATGGAACCCTTATCTCCCTGGTTTGTCCCTTTGAAAAATACATAGTCTTGTCTACGACAACCTGACTATTCTTTTGAACGGTGATCCGCTGGGATCCCTCATCTACCTTCAATGTAATAGTCTCCAAGTTTTCGTTTTCACGATCCTTTGCCCCGAGCACACCTATTTCATAAGGCGTGAGATCACTTTCATTCACGACTTTCCTGAACGACTCGCCGATCGTGATCGTTGACCCCACGAGAACCTCACTCCTCAAAACCAGCATGGTGCTTTCTTCTAGCCCTACAGATTTCCGCTGTACAGGCGCACCACAGGCAACAAGAAAAAAGCCAAGGAGAACTACGAGCGTCATCCTATTCATTTGAGCTTACCTCTCCGATATATAGTAAGTTTCCAACGGCTTGGTGATACGACCGCTAGTAACGTTTACGAAGGATATTTCATTGAACTCATCCTCACCCGATGATGAGATAACAGACACCGACCCTATTTTTTGACCAGGCAAAGAAATCATTGCGCCCGTCTGTGGATTCTTGATTTCTCTTCCGTGTTCGTACACATACAACTCCTTTCCGGGAACAAGCCCCTGACTTGCACCTCCAGCGATGATGTACACACCCTGATCCTCTGCCAGCAGATATGAACGCCACGGGTTTTTAGTCATATTTTCAGTCAGGTTGCTGGTTAGCTGTGAAATAGCAGCAGAGATAGACTTGTCCGTTAGGCTTTGATCAAAGCCCGCACTGGATCCCACGCCGACTACACGCTTTGCCTCAGATGACGCCTCGCCCGCTCCTTCGGCGGCATAAATGATTCGTCCAGTCTCTACGTCAATAAGCCGGACATTTACCTTTGCGTAGGCTTTCTGAATTTTAGTTCGGGAAAAAACGCCAGTGTCACTCTCTGTTGAACGGCCAAACTCACTTACAGAGCCGACGATCAAGTAATCAACACTAACACCAGCTTCATCCAGGCCAGCTAGCATTTGCTCTGCGGATGTTTTGTCAGCATCCATTCTCTCAAACATCAAGAACTGGCCTGTCTCGGCCAATCTTGCGCTCAGAATGTCCGCTGCCTGCTTGCCTATTCGGTCGCCAGAGTCATCAACCAAGAAGCTATTTCTAGATTGCGTTTCGTTGGAGAATCGGGCGATCGCTACCTTTCTCTTCAATTGGACTATGTTCTGCTCTTGAGCCAGCTCCACCTGGCCAGAAGAGGCGTCCACAACATTTTGTGCCAATGCGCCTTGCATAGACATAAGTAAGGAGAGAAGGCCAATACCTAGCAGGCGCCTAGTTTTCGTTTCCATTACAAACTCCGCTTGAGTGCGTCCATCACGTTAGCGGGCAGAGCGCCCAACCGCACCCCGCCAGCTAATACAATAACCGTATTGTGATTTACCCTGATTGCTCCATATCAATACAGGTAGAGTGAATATTTCATCCATGAGTAGAAATGACCAATCGCGCCACAACTGAGACCGTGTGCGCCAATCGCCCCTACCGTTGTTAAATTATACCTCTTCACTATTCCAGTTATCAAAACTCCGGACCCAACTCAGTTCACAATTTTTATCATTCAGTCTATGCCCTGCATGGCTTTGCGCCATTTTCCACCTCGCTAATTCTGCTCCCCTGTAACAGGACACCCCTCCTACCCAGCTCCCAGATAGCCTCCAAACCACCCCCGGGGCATATCCCCTTTCAGACTCACAAATGACATAGCAACCCCGCGCAAAGCGAGGCATATTTTCAGTAAACCAAAGAAATCTCACGGAAAAATCGAGCAACAGGACGTATCTATCAGGGGAAACTCACCACTATCAACCACAACCAAGGAGTCAGTCATGACTTCAACAACCAACCCAACCTTTACCATCCTGAAGCAGGCCACCTGCCCCACCCTCTCTCAGTCCGGCACCATCGGATACCAGATAGCGCTCGATGACGGTGACAACATCCTGATGGCCCTGGCCAGCAATTCGGGCACAGGGTTCTTCTGCAAGGCCTGGATCAAACTGGACCACGCGCTGGACACCCTGGAAGAGTTTGCCATCCAGTACCCGCTCACCAGTCTCGCGCTGCAGCCCCTCTACCCTGGAACCAGCATCAACAGCTGGTCATTTCTCATGGCCGTACTGCTGGCAGAAGGTCTGATCGAACCCCTGTCGGACAACAAGCGGCGATTTCAGCTCTGTGATCCAGCCCCGTTCCGACAGCAAATCGAGAAGTTAAAGGCTGCGCATAGCGACTCCCCCAAGGGGAAGGACGATCAAGCGGCGTAAGCAGTGGCGGTATGCCGCTGTTACCCGCAAATAATCAACAAAATTCATTCCTCGGCAGCCAGGAATTCATCCGAACCGCCACCGAATATCAATTTTCAATTCAATCGCCTGCCGGTATTCCCCCCGCCAATCCCATGCGGTACATGGCTTTCTGCCGACACAGTGTTGCCACTGCATATAAGACCGGCATGAGGAATCACGCCTAAAAGCGCACCAACATCGCCTCGGGGTCAGTGCCACCACCCCATCCACACCCGACTGCCTGCTACTACGAGGAATCCCCAATCAGCTGGTGTCACCCCTGAAACCCATGAAGCGCAAGGCTTCTGGTAATCACCCGTCCCGCCACTGGGGCTATACCGGTTTACACATGAATTTTTCACCCACTAACAGAGGACCAACATGATCTGGCTTTTGCTGTTCACCCTCGTCGCGATCGGGGTCTTCATCGACTCGATCCGGCTTTTCTCACTCGGACTGCTGTTCATGTCCATCAAAGCGTTCCCGCGATACATGCTGATGCTGATTGGCACTGTCATCGCGTGGAGCATCAACTACTTGAAGAGGTAAACAACCATGACTATCGAAGATGCTATCGAACAGGCCATCGCTCAGGTGGATGCGTGGGGACTTGAAGACTCGGCATGGGCTGACGCAGTAAATGGCCAGGCAATGCTGCTGGTTGAGACTGATGTTGAGCCATTCACCTACCTGATCGACGACACCCCCTACCATGCGCTGCGCTTCTAGCAGTACTCCAATCACAAATTGAGGAATACAACATGACGATCCGCGACATAGCGGAGGTTCGACCACGTCTCGAAAAAGCCGTGTCGGGTCTTGCCGGTGATGCCCCGGAACCAACTGACCTGCTGAACAGGTATGAAATGGTCAGCACCGCAATGCTGGACAGCGAACATGACTGGTATCCGCCGGGCCACCTTCAAGAGCTGCTCATGTCATACCTTTATATCCGGCAGATTGAGCTGGGACTACTGGAATGTCCATCACCTGACGAGATCTGACCCCAAACCTGGCGGCACCTGATGAGTGTGCTGCCCATCTTTCCATAGCACCGAGAAACTGAATATCTGGAATTCTGAAATCCTGACCAGCCTGGTCACCACAAGATCATTGCACCATTATGGTGCAGGAATTCAGTTTTCCAGATTTGCAGCTTCATATCCAGATAGCACATATCGAAACCATCGCGAACACAACCACTACATATTGTGAAATTTCTCGAAAAGGGGGCTTGCTCACGGCAGCAAGCTGTGGGACGATTCCAATGCAGCCCACAATGAAGAGCTGTGCATGCGCCTGAAGCGCTGCGAACACCGGAGTAGATGGCTGGATCTTAATCGCAATCGCCGCCAAAAGTCTTGAACAAAATACTCTCCCAACGTCTTCAAGGCCATCACTCTTAACATACTGGGCAAAAATCTCGAACAACGTCTTCGGCAACATCCTCGAACAAAACTGACAACTGGGTAGTTCCGCGTTTTCCGCATGCGATCTTACAAATTGCATTAGGAAAATACCATGTATAACAACAGCTTAGCTGGTGGCAGTGCAAGTCCTGCCGCCTCAACCTTACTCCCCGCCATCGTGCAGCATGATCTAGATGAGCCGGCCTGGCTCAAGTGGATCAAGACTCTTTCCCCTCCCCCCAAGCCGGTGAACACGCCGCCTGGCGAGCCAGAAACCATGGTCGATGCCGCGCTGCGGTGGCACCAATTCGGTCTTCAGGTCATCCCGGTGGTACCAGACACCAAACAGCCAGCCTGTAAGTGGGACCCATGGCTGGCAGCCCTGTCCCCCTCCAATATCAACCTGCACTGGAGTCGGCATCCCGATCACCAGGTTGGTGCCATCGCGGGCCCGGACTTGATCGTGTTCGACGCTGACACCCCTGAAGCGGAAGTGGCTTTCAATCAACTGATGAAGGCCTTGGACGTCTCCTGTAACCACATAGTCAGCACAAGCCGTGGTGAGCACTACTACTTCAGGCTTGCGCCTGGTGCGGTGGCAAAATCTGACTCCCACAGCACCATGAAGCATCCAGAGAGGCTGGACATTAAGACTGGACGCGCCCTCGTGGTGCTACCGCCCAGCCCTGGAAAAGTGATGTCCTTGGAAGAGGCGGAGAGCGTGACGGACCTGAATCAGATCGACCAGGCTTTCGTCGATGCGGTATACCACCACAACGGTCGTAACATTCCCCGTGAGCCGGAAAACCGGGGACTACACAACCCCAGCCTTGAGCTTCATCATTCTCGTCTATGCGAGATCAATGCATTGCTGGACCACATCGACCCAGATTGCAGCTACGACGACTGGCGCACTGTTCTGATGGCAGTTCACCACGAATCAGGCGGCAGTGATGATGGGCTCGCTCTCGTGGATAGCTGGAGCAGCAAGGGGAACAAGTACCCCGGCACTGCCAAGGTCGAGAAGAAATGGCGATCATTCGATCAATTCGGTGGATTCCCGGTCACCATCGGCTCGATCCGCCACTTGGTTTCAGATGCTGGGACCAACCCTGCTGACATCTGCGCCGAGGAATTCGAGGTCGTAGAAGAGGACAACACTCCGTCATCCGAAGCACATGCTTGGGCCAAGTTTTCGCTTCGTGGCATGAGCAGCCAGTTCGAGGCCGAGATGCAGGATCAGGTACCGATTCTTGGTGACATCGCTATCAGAGGCCAGTGGACAGTGCTCTACGCACCGCCCAACGCAGGTAAAACCTTGCTCACCTTGAAGTTGGTCACCGAGGGCATCCAGTCTGGGAAGATAGATCCGGAACAGGTGTACTACATCAACGCCGATGACAATCACCACGGGTTGACGTACAAGCTCAAGTTGGCAGAAGAGCACGGCTTTCACATGCTTGCGCCGGGTTATCAGGACTTCCGAGCAGACAGCTTTCTCGACTACCTGCAGACTCTAAACCGCAACGGCCAAGCCAAGAATACCGTAGTTTTCCTGGACACTTTGAAGAAGTTCACCGACCTCATGGACAAGCGCCGGGCATCTGACTTTGGCCGGGAAGTGCGCGAGTTCACCAGCAAGGGGGCACCATGATCTGCTTGGCGCATGTCAACAAGAACCGGGGCGCTGACGAGAAACTGGTGTTCGCGGGTACTACTGACATCACCGATGATGCCGACTGTTACTACGTGATTGACACGCTGAGTGACGAGAACGATGTCCGCACGGTTGAGTTCGAGAACCGGAAGAGCCGTGGCATGGTCCCCAAGCGGGCCGTGTACCAGTACAGCACTGCTACAGGAATTGGCTATCGGGACTTGCTGGACTCAGTGCAACGCGTGGACGACACACAGGCAACAGCCCTCAAGACCGCCCTCTCTGCGGCTGCTGACCCTCGACAGCCTGTGATCAAGGCTATCGTAGCTGCTATCAAGTCCGGCACCACCGCCAAGACCAGGCTCATCGAGGAAGCAGCAAAGACGACTGGCGAGAGCAAGCGGCAAGTACAAAACGTTCTCGAAACAGAAACCGGTGATAACCCCACCGCGCACAAATGGAATTTCACCATCGGAGAGCGCGGCATGATGAACTACGAGTTGCTCAGTCTGGACGACGATATCGCAGACCTGGAGGATCTGCAGAACTGAGGAACTGAAATGGTCGTGGTTGCCATCGCGGTAGCCACGATCAATCAGCTTCTCAGGTTTCCAGATTTTCAGTACCACCTCCCCCCATCATGGGGTATCACCCCCCATTGCCAGCCACTTTCCATACATATCTGGCTCCGAATTCCACAGGGGCTCTTAAAGCGGCCACCCCGCTGAATTCCATTCACTTCAATACCATCACCGGCTCCACGGAGGACTGCCCCATGCCGAAAATTACACTATCCCAACCCCAGATCGCGAAGCTGGAATGCCCTCCAGGCATGAAGCGGGTCGAATACTGCGACACCACCGTTCCAGGACTCTTTCTGGAGGTACGCCACACTGGTGGCAAGACCTACTACCTGCGCTACACCTGCCCTGAACGCGGCACTGCCAAGTATGTGAAGCTCGGCATCCACATCGACCTGCCATTGGCATCAGCAAGGAAGAAAGCTGCTGTACTTCGGGGTGCCATCCTGGAGGGCAATCTTCCAGGCAAGCAGGTCCAAACCGGCGCGAGCATGCTGTTCCGTGAGTTCTTCGTTGACAAGTACCTGCCCTTCGCCAAGCCCCGCAAGCGATCATGGCGGGACGACGAGAAGCTCTACAACAGGCGGCTCAAAGCCTTATTCGGGGATACCCGCTTGGACATGATCACCCGGCATTCACTCCAGCAGATGCACAGCGACCTACGCTCAGAGCTGTCTGCCAGTAGCTGCGACCACCACCTAGGCTTGATGTCCCGGTGCCTGAAACTGGCTACCGAATGGAAGCTGATCCAGGAAAATCCTGCTCAGGGCCTGAAAAAGTACGCTGAGGACAACCGCCGTGATCGCCTGATGACGGATAGCGAACTGCAACGGCTCATGCACGTTCTGGATACTGACTCTGCCCGTACGCCATGCTTGGTCATCAAGTGGTGTCTCATGACCGCCTGCCGCAAGGGCGAGGCTCTGCACTTACGCTGGCCTGACATCAACCGAGATAACAACACCTGGACGATTCAAGCTGTCAATGCCAAGAGCAAGAAGCGGCGCATGGTGCCCCTGAATTCTGGCGCACTGGAAATACTGGACGAACTGTCAGAAGGCAAAGACTCGGAATGGGTGTTCTTGAACTCGAAGAACGGGGAGCGTCTAAAGTCAGTGGACAAGGTGTTCCAACGCTTGAGGAAGGCAGCTGGACTCGACCAGACGGGCATAGTCGTCCATTCACTGCGCCACCACGCTGCATCGTCCATGATCGCCTCAGGAACCGATCTGGCCACTGTGCGGGACATACTGGGCCATGCCGATATCTCCACTACAGAGAAGTACCTTCATGCTTCTGGTCAGTCTCTACGACAGGGCACCGACAACATTGCTGACTACCTTGAGAACGCAATGCACAACGGAGATCGTCAGAAAGATGGACCGACTTAATGTATTTGAAGTAACCCCCCTCAACCAATATGCTACGTTATTAGCATGGAACTGCAAAAAGGGATTTTAATCATGCCTACTTCCACCATCTCATCACTTATCTCTGTCGCACTGATTACCAGTTGCCTCATAGGTTGCGCGGAAACAAGAGTTATTGACTCGACTGCAACCGAGCACGAACGAATCACTATCGCTAGCGTCCAATCGATCAAACCAGGGGATACCAACACGTCCGTGATTGAGCGACTGGGAACACCAGAGATAATCACTTCGAATGAAGACGGAGGAGAAACATGGGTCTACGACAAAATTACTGTACTACAGGAGACCGAAAGTGGCGCGACGGGTGTTTTCAGTAGAGGGTCGACCAGCGTCCGTACTTCCAACGCGATGATCGTTACCGTTTACTTCGACAATGCCAACAAGGTTACTGATGTAAAGTACCGCAACATGCGCTACTAACCCGACCCCTTTCAGTTTCGGAGCTTGAACATGAACAAAATAATCGTAATTTTGCTGCTTCTCCTACCATCGCTGGCAAGCGCGGAGCTCACACCGCTAGAGATGCGTGTCATGCAGACAAGAATTTTTGAAAAAGCGAATCCTGAAGTAATCGAATCTCTCCGTACACTTTGCGAAGACCTTGGCGCACTAGGAACAAAAGTCGCAGCCGATGGCGTGCGGGCGAGGTGCATCTGGACTGCCGAAGTTAAGCCTGGATTCTTCAAAGCCAAAATACCCGAGGGGCAGTTGGCAAAAATTGATTACGTAGCATCAGACATTGAAAATGACTCGACAACAGTCCGGCTTCGAGTCTATTTTTGGGAAATGAAGGGACACTCGCCTACAATGATCCAATCGGTTGATACTGCCTCATACTCACAGTACTTCAAGACGATCGCCGATTATCTATTTATCGAATCAATCGACTGGACACCGCCCACGCAGGAATAGCCGACAAACCATCAGTGAGTCAACGCATCACAGTAATTACGAGACGGGACATAATTGACGCAATTTTCGAATCCGAAACGCTCTACTATGGCCGCCTCGAAGAGACCGAATTCCTATCCCGCGTTTGGGAACTCGATTCTATTCCATCGACGGATAATCGGTTTCCGAATGCAACTGGCGATATTTGGCAACACACTGTTAACAACAACGACTGGGATATGGACTGGGTGTTCCATGACCCACGGTTCGAATTAATGACGGGAGACGACGAGACGTTTCTTCGATTCCTTTGCGAGACCGTTCACCCTGTGGTTCGAAGCGACACAACTGAGTGTGCGGCACTATCCCAATTGTACAATCAATACCTGAGAGCTGACGGATACCAACTGTCCGAGCGCACAAGAATATCGGGCAAACCCGTATACTCAGGTAGGTTTATTGGCAACCATACGACACCCGGCATCGATTCTGTGAGGGAAACTTTCTCAGGCGCAGATATCGGCTATATAACTCAACAAATCACCCGAATGGAATCTGCCGTTAACCAAGACCCAGAACTAGCGATTGGAACAGCCAAAGAACTGGTCGAAACCTGCTGCAAGAGCTATTCCACGAAAGAGGGCAATCCTGGGCTAGAACCGACGACTTACCCAAACTTGTAAAGACGACCGTGAGGACCTTGGAACTTACCCCTGCAGAAATTCCAGATGCGGCTAAAGCAGCTGACACTATCAAGCGTTTGCTGAGCAACATGGTTTCCATCACGCAAGGTCTATCGGAACTACGTAATTATTACGGTACCGGCCACGGCAAGGCGCACACGGACAAGGGATTGCAGACTCGACACGCCAAACTAGCGGTTGGAGCTGCATCAACGCTGGCCGTATTCCTTACTGACACTCATCGCATCAGGTGACCGAGTAACACGCCGGTATAGGATCGGGCTGCGCAGTTCGTGCATCGATCTGCCTGCTAGCTACTCGGATTGAAAACAATTATTCAAGCCTCGGAATAGCTTCAGCAAGGAACGTCTGTAAGCTCAGGGCAACAAAAACAACATATTTTTCATGGAGATACTTGAGGAAGGTCTGCGACTACGACTTGTTACAAATCAGCTGCTCTACCTACTGAGCTACGCCAGCCAAATCCAGACCGGTGAGTAGGACTGTATAGAAAGAGGAAACTTGCGATACGCACCTGACTCAACGGCGGGCAATTCTAGGGGAAGCATTGGGGGGATGCAATAGGTTTGGCCATCATCAGAGCACAAAAAAGGATCACGCCCGTGGCCTGGAGATATTGGTGGCTGGTTTCACGTCCGCGCCATCGAAAGCACGGTGATCTGACACCCTCTCAGGCCACGCTCTCCAGGCACAAAAAAGGATGTTAAGACACCGCCAGAGCAGCGACACCGTGGGCAGGCAGAACACCCAGTGTTAACCGGGTCCGCAGGCGTATATACCAGTCACGCGAATCACGCCCGCTGCGCTCATACATGAGCACTAGAACTTGCCCTAACGCGAGCATCGATATAGATACCAACGGCGACCCCACCAAGGCTGCAACGACGGCAAATAGAACAGCGGCGTTACTCAGCACAAGCCTGAGACGCTTGGAATCCGGACCAACCTGAACCGCATACCCCCAAAGCGTACCGCCAAGAAACGCCAAAATCGCCACTGCATAGATAATGAATAGCTCGATTGCCCACTCAGCGCCTGGCAGCCCTGTCAACGCCCATCCGGCGCTGCCATAGAACGGTGTCAGCCCCGCATAACCAAGCGAGGCCATCAGCGATCGTGTGGACATTTAGATGAACAGATCCTGGTTGTCGGCCCCCAGCAGCACGCCCCCCAGATTCCGGGCAAATCCCGTCGGGTTATTAGCCACATGGGCACGGGCGGTATGGATATCGAGGAAACGCTGCTGGATCTCACTGCCTGCGAACACCGAGCTGCCGCCGGCTGACGAGAATAGGCTATCCACTACATCCATGGACTTCTCGATCACCAGCGACGCCTGATACCGATATCGAGCCCGATCCTCAATGGCGATGGGGTCGCCCGCGCGGAGACTGGCCATCATGGCATCGAAGTTGCGATACAGAACGCACTCCATTTCATCCAGCGAATTCTCGGCGGCGGCCATGCGCTCCGCCACCGAAGTATCGCCCGCCAGCTTGGTGACATCGCCACTGGCTTTGCTGCGCACGAGTTCGCGATAGAGTCGCAAGGCATCCCTGGCGGCCCCGATCGCCGGTGTCGAAACCACACGGATAAACGTCTGCGCCCAGGGCAGGCGGTAAAGGCTCGGGCTGCCCTCGTCCACACCGGGGTTGTTACCGGTAAAACCGTCCATTTGCTTGTGGGTGCGGTACTCCGGCACAAAAACATTGTCGACTTCAATATCGTTGGATCCGGTGCCCTGCAGGCCCATGGAATTCCACGTATCGTGGATGGTGTAGTCCGACCGGGGCAACAAGAACGTCCGGTACCCCTCTCCGGGCACAATGGCACCCAACAGTACCCAGGTACAGTGATCGCAACCGGAACTCCAGCCCCAGCGCCCGCTCAATAGGAACCCACCTTCCACCACTTCCACCTTGCCCAGGGGGGCGTAGGAAGAAGACACCCGGGTGTTGATGTCATCCCCCCAGACCTCTTGCTGAGCCCGCGGGTCCATTAACGCCAGCTGGAACGCATGCACGGCAATAATGCCGCTGGCCCAGGCGGTCGACATACAGGCGGACGCAATCGCTGCCTGCAACTTAAAAAAGTGCTGGGGATCCAGTTGATACCCGCTGTAAGCCTCGGGCTGCAGTGCCAGGAAAAAACCCGCCTGCTGGAGCTCGGCAATAGTTTCATCCGGCACCCGCCGCAGAGCCCTGGCCTGATCGGCACGCGCGCGGATATTAGGTAGCAGCGCCTCTACACGCTCGGTCAGCTCGCGCGCCAGGGCATCTTGTCTTTCCAGTTCTTGTGCAGCAGTCATGTCCATTCCTCCGTTTTATGGTTATTACGGAGATACAGAAGCCACGGATTTAGCCCAAACGAGGTAAATATGAGCCGCTGGGGCAGATCACTGCGCTCCGCCGCATCAGAAATCCGAACACGATACGACTATGGCCACTTTGCCAAGCCAAACAGGCCCAGACGGATAAAACCCACCCAGACCATCAATAAGGCAAGGATGACTAAGTCCCAGCCTGAAAATAAGGGAACCTCAGTCACCTCACCCGGTGGAGAGGTATCGGGAGGCCCGGGTCCCATCTCTTGCGCCTGAGCAATACCCCCATTACCTGTGTTATCAATGTTGTTGCTGGTATCGGGGTCAAATGTCAGGGAGGAGCCGGCACCTGCGGCGTTATCAAAGGCCCCCGCTGCGTCAATTCTGGCGCTAAGCGTGATAATTTCGGACACGCCACCGGCCAATGAGGCCAGTGTGCAGGGCAGTGCGGCGCAATTGGCGCTGGAAACGGTCAGAATCGTCAGGTTGGTCGGTACATCATCTACGAGCACATCCACTGACGCATCAGGCCCCGCATTACTAACGGCGACCGTGTACTGGATGACATCACCCGCGACAAAGGGGCCCGCGCTATCCAGCGTTTTCACCACCGCAACATCCGCCTCAGGTACTGGTGGCAAAGGGGCATCGCCCTCGAAATCCCAGGTCGTCGCGTTCAGGCTCACCATATCAATATAAGCGGTCGTAGCCGCCACAGCACCGCTGGAGGACCCTATGCCCACCGAGAAGAAGTTCACGCGCACATCACCCAGTTCCGCCTGCCATTCGGCAAACGTTCTAGAAGCTGGATAGCCGGCCTGGGTGGTGAACCACTGCAACGTCATGCCGTCATAGGTTTGCCAGGAGCCGTCTCCCGGGTGCAAAGGCTGGGGAAACAATGTCCCGAAGGCCGTGGGTGACCAGTATTCCACCTTTGGCACCGGCACATTACTGCTGTTGGTCGCCGCGTCCCAGTTGATCTTGGTGATATCATGGAGTGTGAGAATTGGGATGCGCGTGGCATTGACGATTTGCCCGTCACTGCCATCGAGTATCAATTCCAGCGAACCATTACCCCGGTGCCGTGGGGATTGTTCGTACTCAGGGAGCCCGTGCCCGTATTACCCGAGCCCGGAAACCATCCTCCGGGACTGCCTGGCTCAATGGTCACCAGTTGAGCAAGTGCCTGCGGCGATAGTAACACCAGCAGAGAAATAGCGATCACCTGTCGTACGTCCATACAAGCATGCCCCAAGGGGTACCAAGTCTTGGGCGATCATACCGATGACTATGTTCCCCAATTTACCGAGAAACGCCTAAAAACGTTGCGATATCGTGCTAATAGCACAAGTTGATATGCTACGACCTCAACGTCATACAGCCGCGGTCCGCAATGCACTGACTCCGACAGCGATAGTGAGATCATGAATCATGCCAGGCAGCGGGAGGGCATTTTGGATACTCAAGGAGTTGACGCGAGAACATTCCACAAGCCAAAGGGCTTAACACCCATCGCAGGCATTGCCTTCCCACTGCAAATTGATTATTTTTTCAAAAAAAGAATACGCATGGGGCAGGGATGATTCCTCTAGCGAGCGCGGAATACCGCTACACTTATTACTTCAATGCCAAAAGCGCGAGCAGTAGCTATCGTAGTTTGTTCGTGGATTTGCATCGTCAGGAGCTGCCCGAACCTCAGCGGGCGACGCTCAATATTCATAATGCCTTCCAGCACTTCAATCCCGTGCTGCGCGGCACCGGCTGCGACCGTTTCAGCTACACGATTGTCCGCCATCCCTACCCGAGACTGGTCAGCGCTTATCTGGATAAATGCGTTGATATCAACACCCCCCAAGCGCAGCGGTTTCAGGTCCAGGATCACGTCCAGTGGATGTACCGGCAGATCTTCGCCGCGCTGGGCCGTGACCCCGACTGGGAGAAGGGTTTCAGTTTTCTGGAATTCCTCCACTACCTCGAACAGGCGTTCGAACAGCGTCGCCCCCTGGACATTCACTTTGACCGCCAGTGGAACAGCAGAACCAAGATCGACACCTACTATCGCATCGAAGACCCCGTCGACAGCCTCCTGGATATCTTTCGGGCGGGCTTTGGCGACGCCTACGAATCGCTGGACCTGGAAGATCGCGTCATCGACACCGCCAGCAACAAGCTGAATCGCAGCTTCAGCGGCGAATACCAGACACAGTACCAGGGGGCCAAACTGGCAGGCTGCGATTTCGCCGAGCTCAACGCCCTGATCGAACAAGGCCAGCGGTTCAGTTACGAAGATTTCATGACCGACGAATCCATGCGCTTGCTCAGCGCTATTTATGCCGAGGAGATGAAGGCCTATCATTACTCGCCTGAACTGGACTGCCCCATCGCTCCTGAATGACCGCTGCCCCTCGCTTTAAACACTGTTACCTGCATATTGGCCTGGATAAAACAGGCACCACCAGCGTCCAGGAGGCCTTCGCTGCCAAGGCGGATGCGCTGGAGCGACAGCGCAATCTGCACTTCCCCTGCACATTCACCGGCCGCAAGAAGTTCAACGGCAACCATTCACCCTACCTGCGCCCACTATTCTGCGAATTTCCCCGGGCAAGGCGGCGGCTTTCCGGCATGGGACTGCACACTGAAGCCGATATCGAACGCTATAATCGAGCCACCCTCGCCGACCTGCAGCAAGGCTTCGCGGCGACCCATGCCGACAGCGTTTTGTTTTCCGCGGAAGTCATCACCCACTTCCAGCCGGAGGACCTAACCGGCCTGGCACAATGGGCAACACAACTGGCTGAACAGGTAACCGTCATCGCCTGCGTACGCCACCCGGAACATGCCTTGTCCAGTGAGATACAGCAACGGCTGCGCATTGGCGCCAAGCTTCAGAACCTGTATCGCAATCCGCCCCATCATCAGTTGCGTGACAAGTTTACGGCCCTGAAAGCAATATTTGGAGCAGGCGCAGTGCGCGCTTACAGCTTTCATCGTGCACTGGAGCACCCCGCCGGCCTGGCGACCGCGCTACTGGCGGAGCTGGGCATCGATTCCGGGTTACTGTTCGATGTGGCAACACACGCCAACAGCAGCATGAGCGCACAGGCTGCGCAGCAGCTTGATAGCTACAATCGGGAAAACCCCGCCTTTATTGAGGGCGTGGCCAACCCCCAGCGCTCCGCACAACGGGTGAGAGCACTGGCCGCCCTGCCCGGCGAACCATTCCGGGCGCCACCAGACGCCATACAGCGGGTAGCGGAACTGTCCAGCGCTGACATAAAGTGGATGGAAGAACACTTCAACATCGACTTACGCTACCGTTAGACTGGATGAACCAAAGCATCGACAACTACCGCCCGGACATCGACGGCCTGCGAGCCTTATCGATTATTGCCGTGCTGATTTACCACGCCTTCCCCACCTTGCTGCCGGGCGGTTTCGTCGGCGTGGACGTGTTCTTCGTAATCTCGGGTTATCTCATTACCCGCATTATCCTCGGGGAAATCGCGGATTCAGGATTCAGCCTGGCCGGATTTTATCGCCGCCGCGTGCAGCGCATCTTCCCACCCCTGATTCCCGTACTGATCTTCTGCCTGGCACTGGGATACTTCGCACTGCTGCCCGCAGAATACGCGCAACTGGGGAAGCACACCGCAGCTGCCTCAACATTTGTACCCAATCTGGTGTTCTGGGCAGAGGCGGGCTATTTCGACGTCGACAGCAAGCTCAAGCCGCTCCTGCATCTGTGGTCGCTAGGTGTCGAAGAGCAGTTTTACCTCGCCTGGCCTCTTATCCTGCTGGCCGGCGCTCGTCTGGGGATGAATACCGGCCTGCTAATCGCCATCTTGCTGGCAACGTCCTTTTCCTTGGGGATCACCGGGGACAGCGACCGCGCCGCCAGCTTCTTCCTGCCACACTACCGCGCCTGGGAATTACTGGTAGGGGCCCTGCTGGCCTGGCAGCAAATGCGCGGTCACGCCAGAGAACTGGGGATCGCCGCAGCGGCGCCGGGTCTGCTGCTACTCCTTGCGGCGGTGAGCCTGATTTCGGCACAACGCACCTTTCCCGGCTGGTGGGCCTGGTTGCCCACCGCAGGCGCCGCCTTGATGATTGCCGCAGGCGCCCACAACGTCTGCAACCGGTGGCTCGGCCATAAGGCGCTGGTATTCGTCGGTAAAATCAGCTTCCCGCTCTACCTCTGGCATTGGCCTTTACTCAGCTTTGCCAGAATTATGGAGGACGGGGAACCCTCAGCCATGCTGCGCAGCGCGGCGGTGCTACTCGCTGTTGCGCTGGCCTGGGCCAGCTATCGCTGGGTGGAAATGCCACTGCGGTATCGCCCCGGGAAGCTCACGCCCTGGACGATTAGTGCAAGCCTGCTGGCAGCGGGCGCTGTAGGCCTGGTCATATTCAAAAACGGCGGCCTGCCCGATCGCACAGCGCCACAGAATGAGATCGCCGCCCAGTTCTACTGGCAGGAACTGGGCCTGCAAGTACGCGATGATTGTTCCACAACATTCGGGACTGCCGGGCGCTGTCTGCGCGACGGCAAACCCTCCACCATCGCAGTGCTCGGCGACAGCCACAGCACCAATACCTTCTTCGCGCTGGCCAATCACTACCGCGATAGCGAGCAAGGCGTGATTCGCCTGGGCAAAGGGGGCTGCCCGCCGCTCTACAACACCGCAATTCGGGACCGGGGCAATCCCGACACTTGCCGCGCCGCCAATAACATCAATATCGACTGGGTAGCGGGCAATGATCAACTCGACACCGTCTACCTGTCTTCGCTTGGCCCCATGTACGTGAATCCGGGGCAGCAACGCTTCTCGCTGGAGATAAAGGAATGGCCTGAACTCACCGAGCACCGCGATGTGTTTGCCCTCGGCCTCAGCGACACCGTCGCGAAACTGAAGGCCGCCGGCAAACAGGTGGTGGTGGTCGTAGACTGGCCCTCGCTGCACTTTGATCCGAAGCGTTGTGTCGATACCCGCCCACTGCGCCTGACTGCATTCCAAGGCGCCGAATGCACGGTTAGCAATGCCCGCCACCAGCAGCGCAACAGGGTTTATCGTGAAGTGATTGCCGAGGTTACAGCCGCACACCCTGACATTCAGGTGTGGGATACCTCCAGCGCGTTTTGCGCCAAGGGGCAGTGCCGGGTTATGCAAGGCGACCAGGTGCTGTACCGCGACCGCTCACATTTGTCTCTGCAAGGTTCCAACTATCTCGGCGATCACCTGCTTTTGGAACCCGCCACCGCGTTTAAAGCCCGGCCAGACCGGCCATGACTTCCAGGCCTTCAAACACCAGATCCGGCGCGTAGGTGCCGCCGCGGCCCAGCAACCCCTGAAGGGCTTCACCGGCGCCGCCAGTGAAGAACAGCGCGGGCTGATCCTCGCTGCATTGGTCCAGGGCCACCGCGACCGCCCCCACCTGGGCCAGAGCAATGCCATGGCGCACGGCTTCAGCGGTGGAGCGCCCCGGGGCCAGGTCGTAACCCACATCCTCGTCGAAACGAACCCGGTCGGTGTCCAGCAGCAGGGCCCGCTCCATAAGTGCGGGCCCGGGAATAATGTAACCGCCCTCGTGCACACCGCCAGCGCTCACCAGGTCAATCGTCAGCGCGGAGCCCGCATCGACGACACAGATCCGCGCCCCATTGCGGGCCCTTGCGCCAAGCATGGCCAGCCAACGATCCACACCCATTCGGGTAGGCTCAGCGTAACTGTTCACCAGGTCAGCGCTGCGCGCCTCGGTGCGGGCAAACCAGGGCGTTATCCCCCACTGCTCGTGCACCAGGGACGCAAGATGCGCTTCACCCGTCGGTCCGGCCACACTGGAGATCCACACTGCATCGAGCCCAGCGGCGCACGCCAGCAGAGCCTTTTTGGCGCCGGCGTCGTCCTTCCGATAGCTGCCGCGCGCCGTCACCTGACCATCAATCACCAGCCGCCACTTGGCACTGCTATTACCGACATCAAACTGGAGGCAACGCATCATGCCTGCGGCCTCAGGGAAATTTCGCCGCCAAACACCGGCTTGATGCCGGCGGTGGCCGTTTCGAGCTGCAGGGCCCCACGATCATCAACACCCCGGGCAACGCCTGCCATTTGCTGCTCGCCGCTACTTAAGACCACCTCGGTATCTGTGTAGGCGTCGAGGCCCTGCCAGGCTTCCCGCCAGGGCGCAAAGCCGGTCGCTTCAAAGCCCGCCAGCAGGGGCAGTAATTCACTGAGCAGTACACCCAGTAGCTGGCTGCGGGATACGGGGTCACCTCCATTCACATGGCGGACATCCGTCCAGGCCTGGTCAATGTCCCCTCCCTGCTGGGCAGGCATATCAACATTCAGACCGATGCCAACCACCACCTGACACACACCGGCGGCGTCGCCAGTCATCTCCAGCAGAATGCCACCGAGTTTGGCACCCTCGTGTAGCACGTCATTCGGCCACTTGAGCTGCACCGGCGGCACACCGCAGGCCGCCAAGGCGCGGGCCACTGCCACACCCACCGCCAGGCTCATGCCTTCCAGCGCTGCGGCGCCGCCCTGATACTCCCATACGGCAGATACATAGAGATTGCGTGCATAAGGGCTGACCCAGGCCCGCCCGCGCCGGCCGCGGCCAGCGGTTTGCTGCTCTGCAGTGCAGACATAGCCGGAGCCCGCGCCAGCCGCGACCCGGGACATCGCTTCTGCATTCGTGGAACCAATACCCTGATGAATATCGAGTTCTGTCAGCAGTGCCTGCGCCGCGGCGCTCATACATGCCTGAACGGCGGCACCATCCAGCAAGTCGATGCCACCTTCGATGCGATAGCCACGTCCCTTGACGGACTCCACCTCCAGGCCGAGCTCAGACAGCCTATTGAGCTGTTTCCAGACCGCAGTGCGGCTCACGCCCAGGACATCGGCGATCTCCTGGCCAGAGACAAAATCGCCACTGGCCAGCAGGGGCAGTAAATCAGTGTTAGGCATGAGCCGGGTCCTTGTGGAAAGCGGCGATAATAGCAGACCCGCCGCAGGGCAACAGGGCTCACATACGCGATCGAGACCGCGCTATATAACGTTTACGTTAACGTAAAGCTGTGCTAGATTTCCTGGCCTGTTTCCCAACCGTGGGCATCCCACCGTGGCAGAACGGAAAACTTATACCATTTCAGAGCTGGCCAAGGAGTTCGGGGTCACCCCCAGGACGATTCGTTTCTACGAAGAAAAAGGCCTGGTGACGCCTGCCCGTCAGGGGCAGAAGCGCCTCTATACCCCCGCTGACCGGGTGCGTATCAAGCTCATTCTGCGTGGCAAACGCATTGGCATGACCCTCGATGAATCCGTCGAGGTCATCGACATGTATGACCCCGAGCACAACAACAGCGAACAGCTACACTCTCTTATCGCCACGGTGAAGGAAAAGCGCGCCCGCTTCGAACAACAAATCCGCGACATCAACGACATCATGGCCAGCCTGGACGAAGTTCAGGGCCTGTGTGAACAAGCCCTGAAGAAAACCCCAGCCACGCCCACAAAACACAACTAACCCAGGACAGTTTCATGAATACCAGCTACCCCACCCTCAACTTCGGCCTTGGCGAAGAAATCGACATGCTGCGCGATGCGGTCTACCAGATGAGCCAGAAGGAAATCGCCCCCCGGGCAGAGGCCATCGACAAGGACAACGACTTCCCCATGGATCTATGGCGCAAATTTGGCGACATGGGCCTGCTAGGTGTGACCGTTGAAGAGGAGTACGGTGGCAGCAACATGGGTTACCTCGCGCACTCCATCATCATGGAAGAGATCAGCCGCGCCTCCGCTTCGGTCGGCCTGTCCTACGGCGCCATGTCCAACCTGTGCCTCAACCAGCTGAGCAAACACGGCACCGAGGCCCAGAAGCAGAAATACCTGCCCAAGCTGTGCAGCGGTGAGCACATTGGTGCGCTGGCCATGTCAGAACCGGATGCGGGCTCCGATGTGGTCAGCATGCGCCTGAATGCGCGCAAGGAGGGCGACAAGTACATCCTAAACGGCGCCAAGATGTGGATTACCAACGGTCCCGACGCCCACACCTACATTATTTATGCCAAGACAGACCCCGAAGCCGGCTCCAAAGGCATTACTGCTTTCATCGTGGAACGCGATTTTCCCGGTTTCTCCCGCTCGCCGAAGCTCGACAAGCTCGGCATGCGCGGCTCCAACACCTGCGAACTGGTGTTCGAGAACTGCGAAGTGCCGGCCGAAAACGTGCTGCGCAATGAGGGCGACGGCGTGAAGATTCTGATGTCCGGCCTGGACTACGAGCGCACCGTTCTTTCCGGCGGGCCGGTTGGCATTATGCAGGCCTGTATCGACGCCACCCTGCCCTACCTGCACGACCGCAAGCAGTTCGGCCAGAGCATTGGCGAATTCCAGCTCATGCAGGGCAAGCTGGCTGACATGTACGCCGACATGAATGCCTGTCGCGCCTACCTGTACGCCGTGGCCGCCGCCTGTGACCGCGGTGAAGAGACTCGCCAGGACTGCGCAGCGGTCATCCTGTACACCGCCGAGAAAGCCACCCAGATGGCGCTGCAGACCATCCAGGCACTGGGTGGCATCGGCTACACCAACGACGCACCCGCCGGGCGCCTGCTGCGCGATGCCAAGCTGTATGAAATTGGCGCGGGCACCTCGGAGATCCGCCGCATGCTGATCGGCCGCGAACTGTTTAACGCCACCAAATAAATCACGGAGCACTCTTATGAACGTGCTGCAATCACGCATTAATACCCGCGACGCGGCCTTCGCCACCAATCGCGACGCCATGCAGGCCCAGGTCGACGACCTGCGCCAGCTGGTCGACAAGGTTCGCCAGGGCGGCGGCGCCAAGGCCCAGGAGCGCCACGTCTCCCGCGGCAAATTGCTGCCCCGCGAGCGCCTCAATGCGCTGCTCGACCCCGGCTCACCGTTCCTGGAGCTGTCACAGCTGGCCGCCCACGACGTGTACGAACACGACGTACCCGCTGCGGGCATCATCACCGGCATCGGCCGCGTGGCAGGCCAGGAGTGCATGATCTTCGTTAACGATGCCACGGTAAAAGGCGGCACCTACTACCCGCTTACCGTCAAAAAGCAGGGCCGCGCCCAGACCATTGCCGCGGAGAACAACCTGCCCTGCATTTACCTGGTGGATTCCGGCGGCGCGTTCCTGCCCCTGCAGGACGAAGTATTCCCAGACAAAGATCACTTCGGCCATGCGTTCTACAACCAGGCGCGTATGTCGGCCCAGGGCATCCCTCAGATCGCTGCGGTCATGGGGTCGTGTACCGCTGGCGGCGCCTACCTGCCGGCTATGGCGGATGAATCCATCATCGTGAAGGAACAGGGCACGATTTTCCTGGGTGGCCCGCCGCTGGTTAAAGCTGCCACCGGTGAAATTGTGTCCGCGGAAGAACTGGGCGGTGCCGATGTTCACTGCCGCACCTCCGGTGTGACCGACCACTACGCCAACAACGATCACCACGCCCTGGAGCTGGTGCGCCGCAGCGTTGGCCGCCTGAATCGTGTCAAGCAGATCGACATTGATGTGCGCGACAGTATTGAGCCCGCCTTCCCGGTAGAAGACATCTACGGCGTTATCCCCGCCGATGCCAAGCAGCCCTACGACGTGCGCGAAGTGATTGCGCGGGTGGTCGACGGCTCCGAGTTCGACGAATTCAAAGCCCTCTACGGCGAGACTCTGGTGTGTGGCTTTGCCCGCATTCACGGCTACCCGGTGGGCATTATCGCCAACAACGGCATTCTGTTCGCCGAGTCTTCGGTAAAAGGCGCCCACTTCGTGGAACTGTGTGCCCAGCGCAAAATCCCGCTGGTGTTCCTGCAGAACATCACCGGCTTTATGGTGGGTAAACAGTATGAGCACGGTGGTATCGCCCGCCACGGCGCCAAAATGGTCCATGCCGTGGCCTGCGCCGAGGTGCCCAAGTTCACCGTAATCATCGGCGGCTCCTTCGGCGCCGGCAACTACGCCATGTGCGGCCGCGCCTATGAGCCTCGCTTTATGTTCATGTGGCCCAATGCCCGCATCTCCGTCATGGGCGGCGAGCAGGCCGCCGGCGTACTGGCCACTGTCAAACAGGAACAACTGGCCCGCGAAGGCAAGGCCATGACCGAAGCAGAGGAAGCGGCCTTCAAACAGCCCACCCTCGAGCTTTACGAAAAACAGGGGCACCCCTACTACGCTTCAGCGCGCCTCTGGGACGACGGCGTCATCGACCCCGCGGACACCCGCATGGTCCTCGGCCTGTCCCTCTCCGCCGCCCTGAACGCCCCGGTAAAAGACTCCCAGTTTGGCGTCTTCCGCATGTAAACCATGGGGTCAGGTCTCAAATTTCTCAGACAACCCTGGGGTCAGGTCTTGAATGTCTGAGACATTTAGGACCTGACCCCAAGGGTTGTCTGAAGAGAACGCGATGCAGTGATGGATAAGATGGACACAGTAAGCACAACAATTGACGAGCGAGGCGTGGCTACTGTCACGCTCAATCGGCCCGACAAGCACAATGCATTCGACGATGTGGTGATTGCCGAACTACGGGCGGCCTTTGATGCACTGGCAGCCAATGACACCGTGCGCGTGGTCGTGCTCGCCTCTGAGGGCAAGAGCTTCAGCGCCGGCGCAGACCTGGGCTGGATGAAGCGCATGGCAGCGTATGACTACAGCGACAACCTGGCGGATGCGCGCCTGCTCGCAGATATGCTCAAGGCACTCTACGACATGCCTCAACCCACTATTGCCCGGGTGCAGGGCGCGGCCTTTGGCGGCGCTGTAGGGCTGGTGAGTTGTTGCGATATGGCAGTGGCCAGCGAACGGGCGAGCTTTTCGCTTTCCGAGGCAAAGATCGGTTTGATCCCCGCCACCATCAGCCCCTACGTGATCAAGGCCATCGGCGAACGCGCCGCCCGGCGTTACTTCACCACCGCCGAACGATTTCAAGCAGCCCAGGCGCTGCACCTAGGCTTGATCAGCGAACTGGCGAGTGACAATGAATTGGATAACGTGCTGAATTCGCTGATATCAGCACTGCTGCAAAATGGCCCGCTGGCCGTGCGTGAAGCCAAGAAGCTGGTCCACGATGTGGCGGGCCAACCCATCACCCCTGCCTTCGTTGAAGGCACCTGCGAGGCCATTGCCCGTATTCGCATTTCCGAGGAAGGCCAGGAAGGTCTGGGTGCCTTCCTGAACAAACGACAACCGCGCTGGATAGCCGGAGAGTAAGGTATGTTTAACAAAATCCTCATCGCCAACCGCGGCGAAATCGCCTGCAGAGTGATCAAAACGGCCCGGGAAATGGGCATCGCGACCGTGGCCGTCTACTCCGACGCCGACAGCCAGGCGCTGCATGTGCATATGGCCGACGAAGCCATCCATATCGGCCCCTCGCCCGCCCGTGACTCCTATCTACTCGCCGAGCGCATTCTGGATGCGGCGGTCACCACCAATGCGGACGCCATCCATCCCGGTTACGGATTCCTCTCTGAGAATGCCGGCTTCGCCCAGGCCTGCGCCGAAGCCGGTGTGGTCTTTATCGGCCCCCCCACGGCGGCGATTGAAGCCATGGGGTCCAAATCTGCGGCCAAGCGCATCATGGAGCAGGCCGGCGTGCCGCTCGTGCCCGGCTATCACGGCGACGATCAGGACCCCGCCATTCTCAAGCAATCCGCCGACAACATGGGCTACCCCGTGCTCCTCAAAGCCACCGCCGGTGGCGGTGGCAAGGGTATGCGCCAGGTCTGGTCAGCAGACGAATTCGATGAAGCACTGGCCGCCGCCATGCGCGAAGCCATGGCAGGCTTTGGCGACGACAACATGCTGGTTGAAAAATACCTGACCAAGCCACGCCATGTAGAGCTGCAGGTCTTCTGCGACAACCACGGCAACGGCGTGTACCTCGCCGAGCGGGACTGCTCCGTTCAGCGCCGTCACCAGAAGGTGATCGAGGAGGCCCCCGCCCCTGGCATGACCGAGGCACTGCGCCAGCGCATGGGCGACGCGGCCGTCACCGCCGCACGCGCCATCGACTATCGCGGCGCGGGTACTGTGGAGTTCCTGCTCGATGAAGACGGCAGCTTCTACTTCATGGAAATGAACACCCGCCTGCAGGTGGAACACCCCGTCACTGAGATGATTACTGGCCAGGACCTAGTGCGCTGGCAATTACTGGTAGCCAGCGGCGCGCCGCTGCCACTGACGCAAGAGCAGGTACGCATCAACGGCCACGCGTTCGAGGCACGCGTTTACGCCGAAGACCCAGACAATGATTTCCTGCCCGCCACCGGCACGCTCGGGTACCTGCAACCACCGGCCGAATCACGCCATGTGCGCGTCGACACCGGTGTACGCCAGGGCGATGAGATCAGCGTTTACTACGACCCAATGATTGCCAAACTCATTGTGTGGGACGAGAACCGCGAGCGCGCGCTGCAGCGCCTCGCCTCGGCACTGGCGGAATACCGCATCGGCGGCACCGTCACCAACCTCGAGTTCCTCTACAACCTGAGCACTTCACGCCCGTTCGTAGAGGCTGAGCTCGACACCGGGTTTATCGAGAAGCACAGCGACCTGATCTTCCATGACCGCCATCAGGATCTCGCCCAGGAACTCCCCCTGGCCGCCCTGGCGCTGCTCCTGAACAAGCAACAGAACGCCGCCGCACCCGCAAACAGCGATTCCTCATCGCCCTGGAATGACAGCAGCGGCTGGCGCATGAACGAGCCGCACGTGCATCGCCTGACGGTACATTGCCATCAGGCCGACCACAGCGTCGAAGTTGAGCAACGCGGCGATCTCTACCTTGTCCGTGCAGCCGACAAGGATACCCCCTTGCGCGGTGAACTACAGGGCGAGCAATTACTCATCGACCGCGAGGGCCATCGCCTGCGCGCTACGCTGGCGCAAACACACGATGGCTTCACCCTGTACATGAGCGACGGTGCCTGCCACTTCCACGAGGTTCCCCCCGACACCGGCGAGGCTGATGGCAGCGGCACCGATGGCGGCCTCGATGCCCCCATGAACGGCACCATTGTTGAACTACTGGTTGAGCCAAACGCGCAAGTAAATACAGGCGATGCTCTGCTTGTGATGGAAGCCATGAAAATGGAGCAGACGATTCGCGCGCCCGCCGACGGCACCGTCGACAGCTTTTACTACCAACCAGGAGATCTCGTCGACGGCGGCGCCGAGTTACTCGCCTTCACAGCAGCGGAAGACTAAGTCATGAGCATGCCAGAACGCGTCACTCTCGTTGAAGTGGGTCCCAGAGACGGCCTGCAGAACGAGGCGGGAACTATTCCCCTCGAGACCAAACTGACCCTACTTGATGACCTGGCCGAAGCCGGCCTGCAAGCGCTCGAAGCTGGCAGTTTCGTCAACCCGAAGTGGGTACCGCAAATGGCCGATAGTGAGCAGGTCTTCGCCGGGCTGCAGCGCCGCAGCGGCGTGCGCTACACCGCACTCACCCCCAATCTACAGGGTTTTGAGCGGGCACTGGCAGCCGGCGCAGATGAAGTCGCCGTGTTTGCGGCCGCCTCTGAATCGTTTTCACGCAAGAACATCAACTGCAGTATCAGCGAAAGCCTGCAGCGCTTCGAGGATGTCACGGCCGCTGCCCAGACCCATAAGATTCCCGTGCGCGGCTATGTCTCCTGCGTGCTGGGCTGCCCCTACGAGGGGAAGATTGCCCCCGAGGCGGTTGAGGGTGTTACCGGCACCCTGCTCGACATGGGCTGCTACGAAGTGTCGCTGGGCGACACCATCGGCACCGGCACCGCAGGCAGCATGAGCCGATTACTGGATGTATTGCTCGCCGAATTCCAGGCCGACCAACTTGCGGTGCACTGCCACGACACCTACGGCCAGGCACTAGCGAATATTCTCGCTGCACTGTTGTACGGCATTGCCACTGTGGACGCGTCCGTGGCGGGCCTCGGTGGTTGTCCCTACGCCAAAGGGGCTTCCGGCAATGTCGCCACGGAAGACGTGGTCTACATGCTCGATGGCCTCGGCATTGAAACCGGCGTCGATCTCGAAAAATTGATCGCGGCGGGCAATCGCATCTCCGCCGCCCTCGGCAGAGAGACAGGCTCGCGCGCGGCGAGAGCACTTGTCATATAACCGTGGTACATTGCGCGCATGTTGTCCTCGCGCGCATCCACGATTCGAACCTTTGCCGCCTGGCTGGTGTGTGCCAGCGGCGTAGCCTACCTCGCCTCCCCCTGGTTCCGGCCGCTGGACGCCGCCGCGGTGATGGCGATTGTGCTCGGCGCTACTTACCTCATCGTCGGGCTCGGCCTGTTCGGACAATCGCGCTTCACCCTATTTGTGGCCACCGCATTGTGCGCGGTCAACATACTCATGTCTCTGCAAGCCTTGCCTGAGCCACTGACACCTACCACCCAACTGGCCATCGCGACCGATACCACCGCAATGCTATGCTGCATCGCCGTGTTAATTCTGCGTTGGAAACAAACGCCCGGCTGATGATTCTCGACCCTCTCATTATTCTGATCGCCCTGGGCTGTGGCCTGGTGGCGCGCATTGCCGGCTTGCCTGCGCTGATAGGTTATCTAGCCGCAGGGTTTGTTCTGCACGAAACCAACATCGAAGCCGGCTCGTTGCTGAATCACCTGGCCGACCTGGGTGTCACATTACTGTTGTTCACCATTGGCTTGAAGCTGTCACCGCGCGACCTGTTACAGGCCAAGGTCTGGGGCACCACGCTGATACACATGCAGCTCATGCAGCTGTTTTTCATGGGCGTGCTGTGGCTCTACGACTCGCTGGTCCCCAGCATGAACATGAGTTTTACCGAGATTCTGGTGATTGCCTTTGGCCTCACCTTCTCCAGCACCGTGTTCGTTATCCAGGTCATGCAGGAGAAAGGCGAGATGTCCTCGCGGCATGCCAATCTCGCCATTGGCATTCTGGTCATCCAGGATCTGGCCGCGGTACTGTTTCTGTCAGCTACCAAGGGCATGTGGCCCGAGCCCACTGCGTTGTTACTACCTGCGCTCTGGCTGCTGCGCGCGCCCGTGCTGCGGCTGCTCAGCTACGCCGGCCACGGCGAACTGTTCACCCTGGCCGGCATGGCCCTCGCCCTCGGCGGGGCCGCCCTGTTTGAGTTTGTCGGCATTAAGGGTGACCTCGGCGCGCTGATCATCGGCGCACTGCTGTCCGGCTCGCAAAAAGGCAAGGAACTGAGCCGCAACCTGATGAACCTCAAGGACTTGTTCCTGGTGGGCTTCTTTCTATCCATTGGCCTGGGCGGCTGGCCGCAACAGGAAGCGCTGATCCTCGCGGTACTGCTCGGGGTACTGGCCATCGTCAAAATTCCGTTGTACTTCCCGCTGATGACGAAGCTGCACACCGGCCCGCGCACCGCTCTACTGGCTGCTTGTGCCATGGGCAATTTCAGTGAATTCGGCCTGGTGGTGGTGGCCGTGGCCGCCAAGGCCGGCTGGCTGGATGCCCAGTGGGCCAGTGCCATTTCACTCGCCATTGCGATCAGCTTTGTTATCTCCGCGCCGCTCAACCGCTACGCCCATGAGCTGTACTGGAAGTACCACAGCTTCTGGCGAAAGTTTGAGTCAGACCGATTACGCCGGGAGCGCCCTGACACCAGCGGCGCACGCATCATCGTACTCGGCATGGGTAACATTGGTACCGGTGCCTACGATACGCTCGCAGAAACCCACGGCGCAGAAGTACTCGGGGTTGATCTAAACGAAGCAAAGCTTGCCGAGCATACACGCCGGCATCGGCGTGTCGTGCCCGCCGACGCTTCCGACCCCGACTTCTGGGTGCAGGTCGACCTCACCGAGGTGGACCTGGTGCTGCTCGCACTGACCAATCATCCCGAGAATGTGCTGGTGGCAGATCTTCTGCGCGAGCTGGACTACCAGGGTCGCGTGGCTGCGGTGGTGCGATTCCGCGAGGAAGCCGAAGAGCTCGAGACACACGGCATATCCGTCTTTAACCTTTACGCTCAGGCCGGTGCCGGCTTCGCCGAGCACGCCGCCGCCCAACTGAGCAACAACGCTTAACTATCCATGGCCCTTAAACCGACAATTTACAAAGCCCAGATCGAACTCGCCGACAGCGATCGCCACTGTTATGAAAGCCTGGCAATGACCCTGGCCCAACACCCCTCAGAAACGGTGGAACGCATGGGAGTACGCCTGCTGGCGTTCTGTCTCAACAATGCCCGGGGCCTGCAGTTTACCCGGGGCCTGTCGACCACCGACGAGCCCGACCTGTGGCGCCACAGCGACGGCGGCGAACTGGAGCAGTGGATAGAGGTAGGCCAGCCCGAAGAACCGCGCCTGCGCAAGGCCACAGGCCGCGCGCGCGAAGTTATGGTGTATGCCTTTGGCAAGAGTGCCGCTACCTGGTGGAAACTGAACGGCGAAGCCATCGCCGCACTGCCAAGGCTACAGGTCTGGCAAATTGACTGGGACGATGCCCAGGCCCTGGCGGAGATGGTCACGCGCACCATGCAGCTGAATATCAGCGTGGCCGGTGGCGTGATCTACATCGACAACGGCTCAGCGTCGATCAGCGTGGAACCGACACGGCTGCATTGATCAGGTGACAGGTTGCGCCGCTATCGCTGTGTCGCGCCCCATCCACCACAGCCACACGACATTCACGAGGCCATAAATGCCCACCGCAGTGATCAGGCCGGCCCCGGCCCCGCTCCACACCATGGCCAGCCCCAGTGCGACCAGGCGCAACCACTCCCAGCGCATCACCGCCTGCACCGCCCGCCCTTCAAGCCAGTAGGCGGTGGTCATCGTGGTAGCCAGTAACATAGCCCAGCCAGCAACGCCCTGCCAGTAGCTCAGCTCAGACAGCAGCAGGTACACGAGTAGCGCAATCACCACCACCAGCTGGAAAAAGCCGTAGCGGGAGACAATGGCGGGCACCTCTGGGTCGTACTTGGTAAAGGTAGACAGATCATTCTTGTGACGTGGATAGCGCTCGGCAACTTCCACTGGCTGCCATCCCGTGCGCGCCACCCACACCCGCAGCTTGTCGGACCAGCGCTGTGCGCGCCAGCTGTCCTTAGCCATATCGACATAGATATGGGTGAGTGCATGAATCGGGTTAAAGCTGCGCAACGGCCCGCGAATACCAAATACCACCGGTTCCTCATCCAGTTCTTCCTGGAAGGTGCCAAACAGACGGTCCCACAAAATGAAAATGCCACCGTAATTGCGATCGAGATACACATCGTTCTGGGCGTGATGCACGCGGTGGTTGGACGGCGTGACAAAAATGGCCTCGTACCAGCCCAGTTTGCCCACATGCTTGGTGTGCACCCAGAACTGGTAGATCAGGTTAATCGCGCCGGCGGTGACCACCACCTCAGCGGGAATACCCAGCGCAAACATGGGAATATAGAACAGCCAGCCAAACAAGAAGCCGGTGCTGGTCTGACGCAATGCCGTCGTCAGGTTGTATTCCTCGCTCTGGTGATGGGCCACATGAGCTGCCCACAGAATCGTGCGCTCGTGGCCCAGCCGGTGCAGCCAGTAGTAGCAGAAGTCGTACAGCACAATGGCCAGCATCCACGTCCAAACGCTGTTGGCATCCATCAGCGGCAGGGAGAAGTGCTCGGTCACAAGGTGGTACACATAGCCCCCACACCGAGCGTGACAAAGGCCCGCGCCTGGCTGAGCACGCCCAGCGACAAACTACTGACGCTGTCATTCAGGCGATAAGTATTGCGCCCTTTCTTCACGCCCCAGGCCAGTTCCACCAGCATGGCCAGCACGAAAAAGGGAATAGCTAATTCAATCAGGTCCACAGACCACCTCACAGGTATAGCAAGACCGCCGAGTCTAATACGGCGGGCGCCAGATTGCAGCAGTCAATACAGGGCCGATTCTGGCTAGTCGCAAGGCCTGACGGGCGCTATATTGCTCTCCATGGACACTGCACACCGCCCCGAACTCGACCACGAAACCTGCCGCCGCGCCCGCCTCGCCAGAGACCCGCGCTTTGACGGCGAGTTCTTCCTAGCGGTGCGCACCACGGGGATTTACTGCCGCCCCATCTGCCCGGCGCGCCCCCCGCAGAAAAAAACGTCAGTTACTACCGCCTCGCCAGCCAGGCCGCCGGCGCCGGCTATCGCCCCTGCCTGCGCTGCCGCCCGGAATCCGCCCCCGGCAGCCCGGCCTGGGAAGGCACAGCGACCACTGTCGATCGGGCCCTCAACCTGATACGCGCCGGCGCGTTGGACAGCGGCAGCCTGGCGGATCTTGCCGCGCGGCTGGGCATAGGCGAGCGCTACCTGCGCAAGTTGTTTGAACAGGAACTCGGGGTGTCACCCCAGGCCGTCGCACTGAACCAACGCCTGTTGTTCGCCAAGAAGCTGCTCGCGGAAACCGACATGCCGATTACTGACATTGGCTTCGCTGCCGGCTTTGGCAGCGTGAGGCGTTTCAACAGCGCCCTGCAGGAACACTTCCGGCTCACACCGACCCAACTGCGGGGGCGCGGCCGGCGGCCTGATACAGCCAGTACCATCACGCTGCAGTTGCAGTACCGCCCGCCTTACGACTGGGCTGGCGTCATCGATTTTTTTGCCCACCATGAGATCGCAGGTGTAGAACAGGTCACCGGGCAGACGTATCGGCGCCAGTTTACCTGCGACAGGCAGCCCGCCTGGCTCGAAGTTACGCCGGTAAAGAGCCGCCCGGCGCTGGCCCTGACGGTCAGCCTGCCGGACCACCGCCAGCTGCGCACAATAGTACAGAGAGTGCGGCGTATGTTTGATCTCGACGCCAACCCGGAAGTGATTCACCAGAGTCTGACCGCCAGCCCGGAGCTATGCCCGCTACTCAAGCGCAGCCCGGGCAGCCGCTCACCTGGCCACTGGTCGCTTTACGAAGCGGCCGTGCGGGCGATTGTCGGCCAACAGGTGAGCACGGTTGCCGCGCGCAGCATCTGCAGCCGGTTTGCCGCTGCCTGTAGCGAGAACTATCTGGTGTTTCCCCGCGCTGCAGCGCTGGCAGCACTGGAAGACAGCGCCTTCCCCATGCCCGGCCGGCGCCGCGACACCCTCAAGGCGCTGTGCACGGCCTTCAGCGACTGCGAAGAAACCCTGACACTCGAAGCCCTGGCCGAGTTCAAAGGCGTCGGCCCCTGGACGGTGGCCATGGCCGCAATTCGCGGTGCCGGCCACCCCGATGTATTCCCCTTGGGCGACCTGGGGTTGGTCAAAGCCTGGGAAGCGCTGGGCGGCAACGGCAAAACTCTCAAACACGACTGCGAGCCCTGGAGCCCCTGGCGCTCCTATGCCGCCAACCTGCTGTGGAGGAGCCTCAGCTAATGAACTACCAATATCTCAACAGCCCGATCGGCACCCTGCGGGTGCTGTCCGATGGCCAGCACATCACCGCCATTGAATGGCCGGAGCAGCACAGCGACACCGCGGGCCAGATCGAACAGAGCGACGCTGCGCTGGCGCAGTGTGTTGAACAGCTACAGGAGTATTTTGCTGGCACCCGGCGCAGCTTTGATCTGCCGCTGGCGCCCGGAGGCACCGAATTCCAGAATGCGGTATGGGCGCAGCTGGCGCGCATTCCCTTTGGTGAATTGCGCAGTTACGGTGACATAGCCCGGGAGATGGGTAAGCCCAAGGCGATGCGCGCCGTGGGCGCTGCGAACGGCCGCAACCCGATTCCTATTGTGGTTCCCTGCCACCGGGTGATCGGCAGCGACGGTTCCCTCACCGGCTTCGCAGGCGGGCTGGATGCCAAGAAGACCCTGCTGAATCTCGAAGGGGCACTGGACTAAGCCAGCGCCCACTTTCACCCTCGCCTAGCGGCTGCTGGCAACAAACGTGATAAACCGGCCTTCATCGATAAATCCAGAACCCCAGCTGTCCCACTCATCACCGAGGCCCTTGGCCGCAATGTCCGTCACCGACATACCCTCGTCGAGCATGGCGGTGATCTGGCCGGTCGTGGTCACCAGCATGTTGTGATAGCGCGCCAGCCCCGCCTTGTCGGTCAGGGGGCCGTGGCCAGGTACGACCACGGTTTTATCGTCGATACGCGCAAGCACAGTCTCAATGGTCTTGATCAGGCCGAACGCATTGCCCCCGGAGCTGATGTCGACAAAGGGGAAGCGGTCGTAAAAGAAGGTATCGCCCATGTGCACCACATTCTCGGCGGCGAAGAACATGATGCTGTCGCCGTCGGTATGACTGGTGGGATAGTGCTGCACCTCAATGGTGTCGCCGTTAAAGTGCATGGCAATCGCATCACCGTAGGTAACCACCGGCAGCGCAGGCTTGGGGCTGGGTTCGGTAACCCGGCCCAGCGCCTTGATGTTCTGCTTGGTGCTCATGCGCTGATAAATATTTTCGTGGGCCACAATCACGCTGCCGCGCTCGCCGAAGAACGCATTGCCGCCGGTGTGATCGAAGTGCCAGTGGGTATTGAGCAGGAACTTGGGCGCCCCTTCCCCGCCCGCCAGTTCAGCCACCGCGGCCTGGTGGGCCGGTGCGTAGGCCTCGTAGTCAGAATCGATGATCAGCGCGCCGTCTTCACCGACGGAAGCCACTACATTACCGCCGCGCCCCTGTAGAAAATACAGCGGCCCGCGATGGGTGTCACAGTCACTTCAGGCGGCGCTTCCTCAGCCACGGCAAAATTGGGTATCAGCGCGGCCAGGCACGCGCCGGCCAGGGTGCTCATCAAAGGCTTCATAGTGTTCTCCCGGGTGGATAGGCCTCAGGCATTGAGATCAGGGATCATCTCGTCCTTGAGGCGTGATATCTGGTCTTTCAGGCGCAGTTTTTCTTTTTTCAGGCGCTGTAACAGAATCTGGTTCTGGTAGGGGTAGGCATACATTTCGTGGATACGGTGGTCCAGCGCCCGGTGTTTGGCCTGCAGCTCCAGCAGGCGCATGGCGGGTGTCATCACCTCGTTGGCTGCTTCCGGGTTTTCATCGCCATTCGGGCCGATGTGGGTGGGGTCACTCATTAGTGCACAGTACCGCGGCTATCCTCGATCAAAGTGCAAGACTAACCCCACAGGGAATAGCTGTACAAGCTTTGATCGTGTTCAATCCCAAATCAGGTTTCTTGCAGTAGCTGCTGCCACAGCGCATGGCCCGCGTCACCTACCGCCAGAAAGGGTTCGCTGAGCAGGGTATCGCGGGCGTTGTACCGCAATGGCAGGCCATCGAGCCCCACCAACGCACCGCCGGCTGCTTCCAGCAATGCCTGGCCCGCCGCCGTATCCCACTCACAACAGGGCGCATAGCGCGGGTAGAAATCGCCCCGCCCCTCCGCCAGGTGGCAGAACTTCAGCGCACTGCCGCTGTTATCCCGGGCCAGCTCACCCCAGTGACGCTCCAGCCACGCCAGGCAGGCCCCGAGCCGCTCACCCTTATGGCGCCGGCTGGCCAGCACTCGCATGGGCTCACCGGCAACCAGCGCCCGAGTGGCGATATCGCTCACTTCATCCTCCGGCCCATACCGGCGGGCAAATTCACCGGGGACGCCGACATATGCCACAGCCTCCAGGGGTATGTAAATCACACCCAGCAACGGCGCTCCATCGTGCACCAGGGCAATATTGATCGTGAATTCCCCGGTGCGGCCCAGAAACTCCTTGGTGCCATCGAGAGGGTCCACCAGCCACAAGCTGGACCATTCTCGGCGCCTGGCCACCGCCTCAGGGGGCGATTCTTCAGAGAGAATGGGAATATCAGGCGCAAGCGCAGCCAGCCCCGCTTCCAGACAGTGATGCGAGGCAATATCCGCCAGGGTCAGGGGTGAATCGTCACCCTTGGCCTCGTACTGATCGGCGCTCGGCGCATGATAGTGCTCACAGATTAACTCGCCCGCCTCGCGGCAGAGGTCGAGCAGGGGTGGCACCAGGGCCGCAAGATTCATCATGGCCCCATTATACCACCGCAGGACAGGTCGCTCTTGTCGCAGACCGTCCGGGGCCGGATAATCAAGCCATGATTGATTGGCAACACATCGATACCGTCCTGCTGGACATGGACGGCACGCTGCTCGACCTGCACTTCGATAATTATTTCTGGATGCAGTACGTGCCTCAGGCCTATGCCCGGGAACACCAGCTGAGCGAAGCCGAGTCCACCGAGCGCCTGCACAGCAAGTTCGAGCAGAATCAGAGCTCTCTCAACTGGTACAGCGTTGACTACTGGTCGGAACAGCTGCAGCTGGATATCCCCGCGCTCAAGCGCGAAGTTCAACACATGGTGGCCATGCGCCCCACGTGGAGGAATTCCTCACCCGCCTGCATGCCTCCCACCGGGACGTGGTGATGGTGACCAATGCCCACCGCAAAACCCTGGACATCAAGATGGACCGCGTCGACATCACCGGCTGGTTCGACCGCATTGTGGTGTCTCATGATCTGGACGCGCCCAAGGAAGAGCAGGCCTTCTGGCACCGACTACAGGCGCTGCACCCCTTCGACCCGGCGCGCACCCTGTTTATTGACGACACCGAGCGTGTGCTGGAATCCGCCCGCGATTACGGCATTGCCCACCTGCTGACCCTGCTGCAACCGGACAGCCAGCGCCAGAAGCGCATCGACACCCGCTTCCCCGGTATTCACCACTTCGACGAAATCATGCCGGACCAACCCCCACCCTGACCCATGAACGATTTCAATACCGAAAAGCTGCGCCTCGACAAATGGCTGTGGGCCGCCCGCTTCTTCAAAACCCGCAGCCTCGCCAAGGCCGCGATTGAAGGCGGCAAAGTCCACCTGGCCGGCCAGCGCGTGAAAGTGTCCCGGGAGATTCAGATCGGGGATGAACTACAGATTCGCCAGGGCTGGGATGAGAAGGTGGTTGTCGTCGAGGCCCTGTCAGACAAGCGCCGGGGCGCCCCCGAAGCACAGCAACTCTACCGCGAAACCGCGAACAGCGTGCAACGCCGTGAAGAGGCCGCAGCAGCACGCAAGGCCGCCGGCGGCATGATCGACCGCCCCGTCAGCCGCCCCACCAAAAAGCAGCGCCGGCAGATCCATCGTTTCAAGGAATCGAATTAGGCTTCGGCTACCCGGGGCTGGCGCGGCGCGTCTTCCAGCACAATGGCATCGCGGCCAGAGGCCTTGGCCTTGTACAGGGCCGTGTCAGCAAGTTTGATCAGGTCTTCAGGGGTGACATCCGCATCCGCCTGCACCGTAGCCACGCCCTGGCTTACCGTTATGTGGCCAGCCACCTGGGATTCACCGTGCGGGATGGCGGCCTCGGCAATAAATTCCTTGAGGCGCTCGGCAATGCGCATGGCCGATGACGGCGACGAGCCCGGCAGCACAAGAATAAATTCCTCACCCCCATAACGCCCCACCACTTCACCCGCACGGCTGGTGGCGTTCTGCATGATATCTGCGAGGCGCTGCAACACCTCGTCACCCGCTGGGTGACCATAGGTGTCGTTGTAGGCCTTGAAGTAATCCACATCCAGTAGAATGACTGAAAGTGGCATCGCCGTGCGCCGGGCACGGTTGATTTCCGCCTTGAGCGCCGTGTTCACCATGCGCCGGTTACCCAGGCCTGTGAGCTCGTCAATGTTGGCCAGATCTGTGAGCTGGCGCCGGGCATCGCGCAGCTGGCGGTTACGATCGCGCAGCGAACCGGCCATATCGCCGAGCTCGCGGGCCATGGTTTCCCGCTCCCAATTGAGCGCCAGCATATTGCGGAACGTGCGATGCACCCGATCACAGATCACAATCAGCACCGCGGTAAACGCAAGCAGCACCAGGCCAATAAGCAGGTTGTAGGGCTCGTGCCAGTAATGCACCAGGCTCCACCAGGCGATAGGCCACAGGGCGGTGAGCAGGAACGAAATAAAGTACTCGCGCACAATCACCGAGAAGCCCACCGAGATCGCCGTAATCATGACGATAAGCAGCAGGAAGGTGTACTGCATGGTAATGGGCACGCGGGTGGCGGCAAAAATATACGCGGAGGACCACACCAGGCCGGTGGCGGCAGAACCGAGAATCAAGCGCCAGAACAGGCCCCGGGGATTGGTGCGATAGCTGTGATTCACCAGTGCATTACTCATGGACAGCGAACGCACCAGCAACAGAATCAGAAACGCGGCGCCCCACAGCATAATGCTGGTGAACTCCACGAACGGCCAGAAAATGCCCATGGTGGCTACCAGGCCGACCAGATTCGCCACCACAGTCGCCATCTGCCCATTTTGCATGAGCATCTCCAACTGGGCGGAAAACAACTCCTCCCGGGGAATGTGGCGTTGGTAGATCATGGTCAAATCCTACACATTGCAGGGATTAATCATACTCTGGCCGGGAAAAGCTGCGAACCAGGTCACAAGCAAATAGGTCGTTTATTGCCCAACTGGGCATTTTACGCGAAACTGCGGCCTAACTGACTGAATTTGGTAATAAAATAGCCCATGTTCTCGTGGCAGGCCATACGCATTAGTTGCATCGTCATTCTGGCGGTACCGCTCGTGCACCTGGTTTTCCTCATGTCATCCAATATCGCCGACGCCCTCAACAGCGAGCCGGAAGTGTGGACCGATGACATCGAAGACTACCGCAGGGAGGACATGTCCCGCGAATTACCTGAAAAACCCATCGTGGTTGTGGGCGGCATGCGCGCCAGAATGTGGGACGGCCTGCCCGAGCTGCTCGCCCCCAAACCCGTGTTAATGCGGGGCATTGGCGACGCCATTGTCGACGACATCGTGTATCACTACGACGACCTGATCGGCTACTATCAGCCGGAAACAGTCATCTTCCTGCCCAGCGTGACCGAGTTTCATATTCGCGACAACAAGTCTGCAGAGGATCTCGCCGAGGGTATTGCCGAACTTGTGACCACCGACGAACGGGCACACATCACCCAGCAGTTTTTCATTATCAGCCCGGTCAAAACCCTGCTCCACCCCAGCGACCACGAAACCATTGATGAGACCATGGTCATTCTCCGGGAATGGGTGAAAGAGCGCCCCCACGTGGCCCTGCTGGACCTCAATCGGCTGCTGCAGAACCGCGAGGGCCTGCCCGAGGCCGCCTATTTCCGCTCTGACGGCTCCAACCTCAATGAGCACGGCTACCTGCGACTCTCCACATTAGTGCAGAATCAGCTCGACAAGACTGCCCTACAACCCTGACCGCCGCCCCCAAATTGGGGTAGAATTGGTGGATGTTTTCCGAGATTCCCCTCACTCCGCCTGCCACACCGCTGTTAAGCGGCATTGACGCGGGCCGCCCCACCGGCGAGCTCAGCACGGAAGAGCTGACTCAGCTCGCCGAGGAACTGCGCGCCTATCTGTTGTACAGCGTGGGTCAGTCCGGCGGGCACTTCGGCGCCGGCCTGGGTGTAGTGGAACTCACCATTGCCCTGCACCACGTGTTCAATACCCCCGATGACCGCATCGTGTGGGACGTGGGCCACCAGACGTACCCGCACAAAATCCTCACCGGCCGCATGCAGCAGATGGACAGCATGCGCCACGCCGGCGGCCTCTCCGGCTTCCCCAAGCGCAGCGAGAGCGCATACGACACCTTTGGTGTGGGCCACTCCTCCACCAGCATCTCTGCCGCCATGGGCATGGCCCTGGCCGCGCGCCAGCAAGGCCTGGACCGCAAGGTGATCGCCGTGATCGGCGACGGTGCCATTACCGGCGGCATGGCCTTCGAGGCCCTGGCCCATGCCGGCCACGAACGCCCCAACATGCTGGTGATTCTGAACGACAACCAGATGTCCATCGGCCACAACACCGGCGGCCTGGCGAACTACTTCGCCAAGATCTGGGCTACCAAGACCTACCTCGGCATGCGCGAGCGCTCCAAGCGCTTCCTGGAGCGCTTCAGCTTTCTGTGGGACTGGGCCAAGCGCACCGAAGAACACATGAAAGGCATGGTGGCGCCGAGCACCCTGTTTGAGGAATTGGGCTTTCACTATATTGGCCCACTGGACGGACACGACCTTCCCGGGCTGGTGAAAACCCTTGAGAACATGAAGGATCTGGAGGGCCCGCAGTTCCTCCACATCCGCACCGTAAAAGGCAAAGGCTTCACACCGGCCGAGGAAGATCCGGTGGGCTACCACGCCCTGAACAAGGTCGAGGCCAAGCCCAAAGGCCCCCAACCGACCGAACCACCCAAACCCAAGGGGCCCAAGTATCAGGACGTATTCGGCCAGTGGCTGTGCGACATGGCCGAGCAGGACGACAAACTGGTGGGCATTACCCCGGCCATGTGCGAAGGCTCCGGCATGGTGGATTTCGCTGCGCGCTTCCCCGACCGCTACTACGATGTGGCTATCGCCGAGCAGCACGCTGTGACCCTGGCAGCCGGCATGGCCTGCGATGGCGTCAAACCCGTCGTCGCTATCTACTCGACGTTCCTGCAGCGTGGCTACGATCAGCTCATTCATGACGTGGCCCTGCAAAACCTCGACGTAACCTTCGGCATCGACCGCGCTGGCCTCGTGGGCCAGGACGGACCGACGCACCACGGCACGTTTGATCTCAGCTACCTGCGCTGCATCCCCAATATGGTGATTGGTGCGCCGTCTGATGAGAATGAATGTCGGCAGATGTTGTATACGGCTTACCAGCATCCTGGGCCTGCGGCGGTGAGATACCCCCGCGGCACCGGTCCGGGCGTGAACATCGTGGAAGCCATGACCCCCATGACCATTGGTAAATCAGTACCTCTGATGGAAGGCCGCCACATTGCCATTCTCAATTTCGGCACGCTACTGCCTGCCGCCCGTGAAGCAGCCGAGCAGATAGGCGCTACCCTGGTGGATATGCGCTGGGTTAAGCCCATGGATGATACGCGCGTACTTGAACTGGCCGCGAACCACGAGTTGCTGGTGACCGTGGAAGAAAACGCCGTCGCAGGCGGTGCAGGTGCTGGCGTGAGTGAACTGCTGGCCGCCCATGGCATTGAAACGCCAGTATTGCACTGTGGCATCCCCGATCAATACATCGAGCACGGTGACCATAAGGCGCAATTGGCCGCCATCGGCCTGGATGGTGAAGGTATCCTAGGACGGATTAACCACCGAGTCGCGGATGCGATGATAGACTTGGCATCGCCCTCGCCTCCCTCATCTTCGGTCATATGAAAAAAAGCCAGAATTCAAAGCCCCTAACGTCAAGAACCTCCTCGATATGGGAAGTTCCTACCAACCAAACTAATCCCTAGTAGAACCTTTCGTATTCTATCCTAAAGGCCTCTCAACCAAAGCAAAGACCATAGTGAAGCTATGTCAGGATTTCCACCAAACCGAAGACCTGAGCAACTTAACGCTTAACTACGCGGCCAGTTCTAGCGTAATTCTCACCCAATCAGCATCATCTAGACTTATGGGCCTGATTACTTAAAAAAACATTCTGCTCATCGCTAACATCGAGAGGGATGACGATGACGAACCATAATCTCAACAAACCCAACTCTGACGAAACTTACCCAATATCAGAAGGACTACACCGCGGCAGTATTCCACAGCGGGAAGCCACACCTGCGGAGGTCAAAGATCTCCGCAATGAAGCTGTCGCTCTCAAGGAGGCTGTAACTGAGTTTCTCATGGAAAACCGGCTGCAAATAAAAGGGTAACCGGGGATGGGGCTGACAGAATATGAGATATTCGGCCTCAGAGAAGCATGAAATGATCCACCTGGTGGAACAGTCCAGCCTGTCAGAAAACAGACGCTGGCCCGCCGAGAGATCCAGCGATCGCCATTATGTGCCAGGTTGAAACGGTATGAAGCAGGGGGGATATTGATGTACCTTAAAACCGCAAACCTGTTATTCGTTCTAGCTGAAACAAACTGCGTGAGGGTGAGCAGGTTGCTATTGTAGATCTTGCGCTGGAGAAGCAGATACTGTTACTACGGAAAATCGCAGTGACTAACATGCACGAGAGAACGGTTTGTCTCTGAATCTACCACTTATAGGCCCCTAAAAGCGCAAGATTTGATCACTAGTCCAACCTTTATCCTGTTGGAAGCAAGCGACAAGTTCCAACATCTCACCCTGCGAGTGAGAGAGATGTAGCAGACGTATTTTACGTACTGCGAGATCATCGGTTGGGACTAGCATTATCTACAGAAAATTCTCGACGACCACACCCGATTTATCCTGGCTTGGCTCCTATGCACAACAATGGCGGCCTGCGACGTCTCAGATCCGCTTGGAGACGCACTGAGCTTCACAGGCCTTGATCAGATAAAGGTAATAAACAAGCCGCGTCTGCTAGCGCAATACAGCCCCTTGAACATTGCCAGTGACCTGTCGAATTACCTCGATGACAGGGGAATGGACCACAAGCGAGACCGACCGTACCACCCAAAGATCCAAGGCATATAGAACACCGGCACCAGACGCTTGAGAATCAGATATTTGAGGAGAATAACTACTGTCGGGGAACCTGGAGCAACGTATCGGCGAGTTTTTGGATTACGAAAACGAATACTATCAAGAATCGCTCAATAAGCTGACGCCAGCTGATGTTTATTTTGTGGGAAGACAGCACACTCTTGATCGAGGAAAGACGATAGAATTGAACACCTTGGCCATGCGTCGAAATATGCATTACGATAATGAGATGGAATTACAGGCCTTGATGAGCTGAAGCGTCAATAAAATCAGGAAGTAGTCTTTCCGGGCGGTTCTGACGAATTACACCAACAGTGGTGGTAGCACAAATGGCGGATCGGCTGAGGGCCCGGACAAGGCTGCCCTAGCCTGGAGAGGTCCCTACAGACTGTGGTTGGATCATGCAGCTCACAACACAATCAGCCATCACAATAGAATGATAAATACCTTTGTCAGACTCTATCAGCTGTTGACCCGCAAGCAGCGTCGAGAGCTGCTTATCTTGCAGTTTTTCATGCTGTTGTCCTCTATTGCCGAGCTGGTGGGTACCGCGTTTATCATGCCCTTTATCGCGCTGGCCTCTTCACCGGATGTCACCGAGTCCAACGAATACCTGAAAATGCTGCACCGTGCCCTGGGCGAGCCAGCACACGATGAATTCTTGATGCTGGTGGGTGCCCTGTTCGTCGGTCTTGTTATTACTGGCAACAGCATCATGATTTTTTCCCAGTTTCTGATGAGTCGCTACTCGTTTCGGGTTGGCGGGGAAATATCGACGCGCCTGTACGGTTACTACCTCTCTCGCGACATGACGTTTCACTCTGCAACCAACAGCGCTGAAATGATTCAGGGCGTCATGCGCGATTCCCTGCTGCTGAGCAATGCATTGCTGACACCTGCACTCCGGATCAACGCGCGCGTGTTTTCCATCGTGTTGCTGTCTGCGCTTGTTGTTTTCGTCGACCCATTTGTCGCGATTAATACGGTATTGGTCCTGGCGGTGGCTTACCTGGTGATTTTTAATTTTGTACGCCGGCGGGTTCACGCCAACGGCTTGCTGATTTCCCTGCTGGGGCGCAAGCGTAACCAGGTGCTCAATGAGAGCCTTGGCGGAATCCGGGACGTAAAGCTCTACTCCTATGAGGCGGGGTATCTGCGCCGTTACCAGCGCGATACCAAGCGCTCTGATCGCGCGATGGCGGACAACAGCATACTGGGTGAGACACCGTACTTCGTCATAGAAGCGATCATGCTGGCGGGTATGGTATTGGTCACGCTCTACCTGCTGGGTAGCGATGATGGCCTGGCCGGCGCCTTGCCGGTTCTGACGCTTTATGGCCTGGCAGGACTTAAGATTGTGCCTAAAGTGCAGCAGTGTTACGTGGCGCTAACCAAGATTCGCGGTGCGCAGGCTGTGTTCGAACGGCTCTACGTGCATCTTGCCAATTCGTCTGAAAAAAACCCGTTCCTGGTGGACAGCCCCGACCTGATTACGCCGACTGACAGTATCCGTCTGGAGGGGGTGTCTTACCGCTATGAAGGTGCGGCGAACCCGGTGTTCAATGACCTCGATGTGCGCTTCCCGGCGGGCAAACTGTCTGCAATTACAGGCTCTTCCGGTGCCGGTAAAACCACGATGCTGGAGATGCTGATGGGGTTGCTGCAGCCTGATACGGGCTGTATTGCCGTCGATGGGCGCGAGCTGGTTGCAGCAGATATGCCGAGTTGGCGGGCGTCCATCGCCTATGTGCCGCAGGATGTGTACCTCACGGACAGCTCCGTATTGGAGAATATTGCGTTTGGCGATGCGCCTGAGGATATTGATCATGAGCGCGTGCTGTGGGCAGCACGATTGGCGCGGGTCGATGATCTTGTCAGTGCCGCCGACGATGCGCCCAAGGTCGGTGAGCGAGGCAGCCTTTTGAGTGGCGGGCAGTGTCAGCGCATCGGTATCGCCAGGGCGCTCTATAAAGGGGTGCCGCTTTTGTTTCTGGATGAGGCCACGAGCGCGCTCGACGAAGGCACCCAGGATGCAGTCCTCTCTGAGCTCAAGCGCCTGGACCCTCCCTTGACCACCATCATGATCACCCATCGGCGAAAAACACTCGCGTTCGCGGATCACGTGGTGCAGTTGGGAGAAGGACGTAGTGCGTCCGAAGGTGACGATTCATGAGCAGTACAGCGGTTTATCGCAAGGGTTGGGGCAAGATTGTTGCCGAGCGCTATGATGCGTTGCGGGTGCTCGATGGTCCGTATCTCGATGTCGGCTGTGCCTCAGGTGATTATGTGCTGACGCTCAATGCGCAAGGCGAGCGGGTACGTGGTTTTGACGTTGAAGAGAACGATCAGTGGCTACAGTCACCCGGGTTATTTTCCCAGGGCTCTGCCGAAGCCATCCCGTTCGCGGATGACAGTTTTGCGACCGTATACAGTTTCGAAGTGCTGGAGCACTTGCGGCAACCTGAGAAAGCGCTAACCGAGATGCTCAGGGTGGCTACCCGGTATGTACTGCTGAGTGTGCCCAACTGTGAACCGCCGGCTGAGCTGCGTGCGTCAGGCCTGTCCTTCAACCACTATACGGATCCCACCCACGTCAATTTTTTTACCGCTGACTCGCTGCATGCGCTGCTGGAGTCTGTCGGGTTGGAACCGGTGTATGTGCGAAAGATAAACAGGGCAAAGCCCGAGCACCTGTTTTTCGCGAGCCAGGGATTGCCGCCTGTTCTGGTGCGGCTCTTTTCGCGGCTGAGTCAGATGAACCCCTGGGCCAGATCGTATCCGATGACTTTGCTGGCCCTGGCCCGGGTACCAGGTGCTGCTGCAGCACCTGACGCCGAGGCGAAACAGGGATGACCGTACTGTTCGACTTGTTGGCGACCCAGCCGGTCGCCGGGTACCGGTTCCACGGCGGAGCGGACTATACCAAGCAGGTCCTGGCGCGCGCTGTCGGCAGGGGATGGGACGGATTTCATGCGGTTTACAACCCTCGCCTGGAGCTTGATCAATCGGTCGCCGCTCAGTGCCGTGCGGCTGGCGTTAAAATGATTGAGGTCGCTTCCTGGGCCGAGATTGAGGGGCTGTTGGGCGCCGGGGGCTATAGTACGTTTTATTCCGGTCTGCCCTACGAGTATGCCGATGTCGATTCCCATGGCGTGCGGTTCGTGATGACGATTCACGGTCTTCGAAACCTGGAACTGCCGGTCGATTTCACCCAGAGCAGGGTCGCCGACAGTTGGGTTGGAAGGACACTGGCTTTCCTGCAGGCAACTCGGAAGTCTGAGCGCCGCGTACGTAGAGCACAGGAACAACTGGCGAAGCTGATTTTTCGCAATGAAGCAGAGATTGTGACGGTGTCGCGTCATTCACGCTACTCCCTCAAGTCTTTTTTTCCCCAGCTGGACCTGTCGCGGATAACGGTTGCCCATAGCCCCGTCGTCGAGTTGGCGGAGCAGATACCAGCGGATACAGAGCAGGGCGATTACTATCTCCTGCTCGGCGCGGATCGCTGGGTGAAGAATGTCCTGCCCGCCTGCAAGGTACTGGATACGCTGATGGCGGAGGGAATGTTAGGGACCGCCACGGCGAAGGTCGTAGGTATGGTGGCGCCCAATCCTGTGAGCGCAAGTCTGCAGAATGGCAGTCGGTTCGAGTTTATCGACTATGTAGAAAGGGACGAGCTGGCCGCGCTGATTCGCGGCGCGCGCTGCCTGTTGTTTCCCTCGCAGAATGAGGGTTTCGGTTATCCCCCCCTGCATGCCATGGAACTGGAAACGCCCGTCATAGCGGCAGCGACCAGCAGTGTCCCCGAGGTGTGTGCTGCAGCGGCGCTTTACTTCGATGTGGGGTCCATGGAAGAGCTGCGCAACCGGGTGTTGCAAGTGCAGCATGACGAGGAGCTGTGCGCCGAGCTCGTGGCCGCCGGTCGCCGGCGATTTCAGGAACTGAAGGCGCTGGAGGGACCAATGCTTGACGCCCTGGTGGAACGTATATTCGACGGTGGTGACCATGGGGCGCGATAATCGCTGGCAGGTGCAGGTCGGAGGCGTCGTATGAGCCTGAAGGCGCCATTGCCTGCCGTGACAGTCTATACGAACGTAGTGGGCGACTATGACCTTGTGCTGCCACCCGCCCGACAACAGATGAACGCAGAGTTCGTCTGTGTCAGTGAGGCCGCTGCACCGCCTGGATGGCGAGGCGCTGCGCCGGTGTATCAGGCCTCCTCCGCGATCGAGATCAATCGCTACCACAAGTTCTTCCCGCATGAGGTATTCCCGCGGGCGGAGTACTCTATCTACGTGGATGGCAATATCGGCGTGATCGGCGATCTGTCGCCACTGTTTCGGGCGTTCGTTGACAGTGGCAGGGCGTTGGCCCTGTTTCGCCATCGCGACAGGCAGACAGTCGCTGAAGAGATCGAGGCCTGCCTGGCCATGGCCAAGTTTGATGCCCGGGACAAGACCGCACATGAGCGCCAGACGGCAGACTACGCAATCGATGGAATGCCGGATGACCGTCCATTGACGGATAATGCCGTATTGTTTCGCTGGCACAGGCATGAGGCATTGGCCCCGGCTATGGCGTTGTGGTGGGATCACTTCCAGACCTATACCAAGCGCGACCAGATCAGTCTGCCCTACGTCGTATGGAAGACAGCGCTGCCTACTTTGGTCTGGCAATGGAGCTTCAGGCAGGAGAACAGGTACTTGCAGAAGTACCCTCATCGGCGTCATCTTATGCGCGATACGCGAATCCGAATGAACAACCTGCGGGACAGGTACTGGGGACAGAGCAAGCGGGGTGATGCAGCTGTGCAGTCGGCGGATAACTATCTATGAGCTTCAATAAGTCTTATCTGGGTGAGCGTCAGGATATTATTGGCTGCATCCCCGTATCGACCACTCGCATGCTGGACATTGGCTGCAGCGTAGGCGCGCTAGGTCGTGCGGCGAAAACAGCGGTACCCGGGCTTTATGTTCATGGCATCGATTACGATGCGGATATGGCCGCCGTGGCCACGGAGCATCTGGATGAAGTCACCGTGGCGGATATGGATAGCTTTGCGCTGGCTGAAGGGTTTCCAAACGCCAGTTTCGACTGTGTTGTGATGGCCGACGTGCTTGAGCACCTCAGAGATCCATGGAAAGTGGTCAGGGATGTTACCGAGGTTGCCGCTGATGGCGCGACAGTTATCGCTTGCGTGCCGAATGTGCGCCATATCGACACGCTGTTTAACCTGGTGTTTCGGCAGCGTTGGCCCTACCGGGAGCGAGGAATTCATGATCGCACTCACCTGCGTTTCTTCGCGCGGGGTAATTTGCCAGGATTGATGGCTCAGAACGGACTGGAAATAGTGACGGTGCGAACCAATTATCGGTTGGTGGAACGACCGTCCCGACTGAACCGTTTTGCGCGGTTCCTGGCCTTGCCGGGATTGCGCGGTTTTCTCGCCTTCCAGTACATCGTGGTTGCTCGTCGGCTGCCGCGAGTGGCATCGTGAACGGAACCCGGGCGCCCAATACTTCAACGGTGTCCGTTGCCATGGCCACCTATAACGGTGCGGACTATCTCCAGGCACAACTTGACAGTTTGCTGGTGCAGACCCGGCAGCCCGATGAACTGGTGGTCAGTGACGACGCATCAGAAGATGCCACCCTCGACATTCTACAAGCGTTCAAGTCCTCCGCGCCTTTTCCGGTGCTCGTGTCGGTGGCTGATACTCGCGCCGGGTATGTTGGCAATTTTAGCCGAGCCATGGCCATGGCAAGCGGCGATCTCATTTGCCTCGCGGATCAGGACGATGTCTGGTTCGAGGACAAGATTGCCACGCTCACGCGCCTTGCAATGGTTGATGAATCGACCCTCGTCGTGATGAATGACGCTGCCCTGGTAGATGCCGGCCTACAGGGTCAGGGTCTCACCAAGTTGGGCCAGCTGCGATCGGCAGGTTACGACGATTCGGCGTTTGTAACAGGTTGCTGCGTCGCTGTTAAAAAGACCCTTCTCGACCGGATTTTACCAGTGCCTGCCGAGGCTAAAGCGCACGATAACTGGGTCGTTGATATCGGCCGTGGACTACAGGCGCTGACCCTTTGTGAACAGACCCTGCAGTATTACCGTCGCCATGACAGTAATGAGTCACAAGTGTTGTCTAACAGGATCTCCGGTGTCGGCAGGAGGCATCGGCTGGGGATGCAGTTGTCCCGTTCCTTCGGTGCAGAGGGCAGGGCATTGCAGCATCGGGAGTTGGCCCATGTGCAGGCCCTGCGTACTGTAATGGACCGGCTGGTGACTGATTCACCGCCTGGCTTCGACACGTCCGTAGAGGCGTTTAGTGAGTCATTGTCGCAGCGGCTGCATCATCTGGACCGACGCGAGCGTTTGCGCGGGACACTGTTTCCGCTGCGGCTGATCAAGGTGCTGGCGTACTATATCGCCGGTGGTTATCGCACAGATAATGGGCTGAAAAGTATGGTCCGGGATTGTTTGGGGTAGGCGGCGAATGAATGCACCGATCGACGCCGTCTATACCTGGGTCAATGATTCGGACCCCATCTGGCGCTGCATGGTCAGCGAAGCCAGGCGCCAGATGGGGGAGGAAGAATCGGGTATTGAATCCTCGGCCAGTGTCGCTCGATTCCAGAACCGGAACGAACTGGTCTACTCCATTAAGTCCCTGCGCAAGCATGCCCCCTGGATCCGACGGGTATACGTGGTCAGCAATTGCGAATTGCCCGCTGAAATCGCGCATGCGGACGATGTCGAGTTCGTTCACCACGAGGCGATTTTCCCCGACACATCAGTGCTGCCGGTGTTCAATAGCCGGGCGATCGAAAGCAATCTTCACCGCATCCCGAATTTGTCAGAGCACTTTCTCTATCTGAACGATGATTTTTTCCTCTGCAGCGATATGGCGGTAACGGATTTTTTTACGCCGGAACGTCATCCCTGTGTCTTTCCTACCAGGCACGACATGCCCTACGAGACGCAGCCACCACTGTCCCATTTTGAACATGGCGCGCTGAACGCCTGTCGCCTGATCGAGCGAGACCTCGGTTACAGGCCAGAGAAACGCCTGCATCACGCGCCCTATGCATTGCGCCGGAGCACCCTGCAGGAGATAGAAGACAGATATCCCGATCTGGTGAATGCCACGCGGGCACGCAAGTTTCGCCATCGGGAGGATATTCCCCTGGCGACCAGCATGCATGCTTACTATTGCCATGCGACAGGACGGGCAGAGTTGCGCGATATCCGCTGTCGTTACGTGGATATTGGCGATCCCCTGTTCCTGTTGTTGGTGCATCCCCTGTCGCCATTACGGAGAGGTAAATACCAGACCTGCTGCCTGAATGAGGTCAGGGCGATGAAGTTGTTCGGTGGATTACGCGATCGGATCGTTGTTCGACTTCTGGACAGGATGTTTAATTGACGGGGCGGCGTGCGGTTTGAGGCGCGACGTTCAGATGGGAGATAGTGTGGCAAAAAAAGTTCTTACATTCGGTACGTTCGATGTGTTTCACGTTGGTCATTTGCGTATCCTGGAGCGAGCGGCCGCGTTCGGAGATCGGCTGGTCGTCGGTGTGTCTACCGATGCCCTGAACGAAGCTAAAAAGGGGCGGCCTCCCGTCTACAGTGAAGGAGAGCGGTCGGAAATCATTCGGGCGTTGTCCTGTGTGGATGAAGTGTTTCTGGAAGAGTCGCTCGAATTGAAAGCGGACTACATCCAGCGCTATGGCGCCGACATATTGGTGATGGGTGATGACTGGAAAGGCAAGTTTGACCAGTTCAGTGATCTTTGTGAGGTTGCCTACCTGCCTCGCACGCCTGCGATTTCCACCACCGAAGTGATAGAAAAAATCAGGGTGTAGTGGTCCCGGCCAGCCTTAGCACGCGCGCAGATTGAAGCGCTGCCGCTCGTCCGCGAGTGTCTTCTGCATAGAGAGCATCGAGTATTTCGCGTTGCATGGCGCCGTAGCGAGCGGTGAACGTGCGGGGCTTGTCCAGAAACTCTTCCAGTGTCGCTACCAGTTCGGTCATTGTCGATGCGACAGCTCCCGCACGGTATTCGGGGCCCAGTGAGAATCCGTTTTTGAAGGGTGGGGGTACGTCGATAAACAGCATGGGTCGCTGCAGGCAAAGAAAGTCGAACGCGATAGACGACCAATCGCAAAGCAGTATGTCGGTGTCGGCCAGCAACGCCTCGGTGTCCGGATACGCTTTCTGTGGGCGGAACTCAACGTTGCTTAATCCCGTCTCCTGGATCTCGGCATTCAGGTGGCTGCGGATGATCAGTCGTGCCCCGTACGCGTCACAAGTAGCGGCGATGGCTCTAATAAAAGCCGCACCCTCGAGGCCGAAGGGAAACAGTTCACGGCCGGCATCGTCCTGGCGCCAGGTGGGCGCATAGAGCACGGTCGTCTGCTTGTCGGCGGGTCGGGCCTCGGCGCTGAATAGCTGATCCGTGCGGGCATAACCGAGACTGTGCACTTGCTGTTGCCTGAAACCGAAGCGTTGCACGTACAGATCTTCGAGCAGGGGCGAAGTCACCCAGCTCTCGTCATAGTGGTGTTGTAGCTTGAAGTCATCCGGTACGAACCCCTTGAAGGGAATCCCGTGCCAGACGTCGACAAATCGAATGTCAGTCAGGTGGACGAGGGGGAGCATCGCGTGCAGGCCATGATCGCTCACCAGCACGCGACACCTCACGAGTTGCAGCATGTCGAACAGGTTGGTGCAGGACAGCGTGCGGATGCCATCCGCCCTTAAGCGGTGAGCCTGCTGCCGGTCGAGGAGGAGGACACGCGGATCAACCTGGTCGCTGCAGTGGCTTGCCAGGTACTCGTAGATTGCCTTCAGGTTGCCGCCATACTGGTGGCCGTAGAGCGCAACCACCGGCCGTTTTGACCGTGGGGTGAGCCATCGCAGCGCTACGATCAGCAGCGAGAAACCGCCCTGCAGGGCCAGCATCAGCCAGTGATCGGGCCGTGTTTTGTCGATTTTCATGCGCGCGGAGCACCCTGTGGTTGGCCAAGCAGGGCGCTGATCGCTTGCTCAAGGGACGACTGGTAGTGCGGCCATGCATAGCGGCTCGCATGGTCCCGGCAGGCATCTGCGGTGAAGGTGGGTACTTGCAGATCCTGGATAATTGCATCGGCAAGTCCTTCGTAATCGCCGGCCGGTAGCAGGCGTCCGCTGCCTGCGCTGACCGCGTCGGCCACACCGCCAAGATCGAAGGCGAAGGTCGGTGTGCCGCTGGCTGCGGCTTCGACAGCGACCATGCCGAAACCTTCTACATCACCGGGAACCTCGACCAGTGGAAACACGTGGGCAGCGCTGCTGGCGAAGGCCAGCCACATATCATCGTCATCGACGGCGCCGACGAAGTGGATATGAGGCGCCAGCTGCAACGCCTCGACGGCCTTCAAGGTTTCTCCTTGGTCACCATTGCGGGTCAGGCCGTCACTGGGGTTTTCCCCACGACGAGCATGCCCACTCCCTTGGTGGCCTCAAGTACACGCGGAAGGCCGTGCCTGAGGAAGTGCGACAGGCCCTTGCGCTTCGTCAGCCTGCCGGCAAACAGCAGGTAGCGTTCAAAGGGAATAGCGTGACGCTCCCTGAATGCTGCTATTTGCTCCTCGTCGAGGCCGGAGGGTAGATCGGTACCGGGATTGATCACGGTAATGCGCGCCGGTTGTACTCCCCGACCCGTTGCCAGCTGGCGAGTATTCTCACTGTTGGCGATGAGGTGGTCCGCGTTGCGAATGGAGGGCAGAAACAGCCACTGGTAGGGTTTGCTGTTAACGACCAGGTCGAGGCCGTGCAGGAAGATCAGCGATCTTGCGCCACACAGCCGTCTGGCCAGTGCAACCAGGGGCGCTGCAAGGCCGCTGCCGCCCACTATGAGCTCGAAACGATCGCGGCGGCAATGGCGCAGGACGTGGGCAAGGCCACTGGACATGAAGCCGGCGAGGGAGGATGGCGCCGTAAAAACGGTCGTGTCATCTGGCAGGTGCTGCTCGCAGCCAGCCGGGCCGATGACGGTGAGGTCGAGGTAGTGCCGCATGCCCAGGGCGGCATTCAGGATGAGCCGTTCCATTCCGCCGACAAGCGGCGGTAGATTCCGCGTAATCAGCAGAACCCGGGGTTTGTGAGGCTCAGTCCTGGCCATGTTTTGCCAGTACCCAGATGTGTGGTGTCAGCCAGGGCAGGCCTCGGGCCACGAAGTGGGCGAGACGGTGTTTCAGGCTGCCGGGAGGCAGCATATAGTCAACGCCGAATCGGGTGGGTTCTGCGATCACCCGTGCCGAGTAGTCGCTGAAATTGAAGGCTTCACACAGTTTGCGCAGCGCCCAATAGCTGACGTGCTTCTCGTGGTAGAAGTCGCCTTTGCCCGCGGCACGCAGGTAATAGTGTGCCATTGGTCTTGGGATGACCGACAGTAACGGTAGCTTGTGGTGGGGCTCCATATACATCAGGCGATTGTTGCCTGAGAAATAGCAGAAACCACCGGGCTTCAGGACCCGGTAGATTTCCCGAAACATCTGGCTGGCGTCCGGTACGTGTTCGTAGACATGCGAGCACACCACCACGTCGACGCTGGCATCGTCCTGCTCGAGCGCCATGGCATCGCCGGCGGCAAAGTGGAGGTTGGGTTTGGCGAAGGTCTCCCTGGCGTGAGCCATCGCGGGCTCATCAATATCGACGCCGAAGACAGTGCCGAAGTAGTCAGCGAGAAGGTTGTCGATAATACCGCTGGAACTGCCGACATCCAGGAGGGTGAGATCCGTGAGATCCTCACGTGCCAGGTAATCCTGGCACACTTTGAGTACGGTTCTCGCTTTGCGCTCGCGCCCCTCGGCATTGAACACGGAGGGTTTCAACGCCGAATAGTTGTACTGGTAATCCCGATCCATGTGCCTCTCACCAGAATTATTTTTGTATATGCACTAGCATCTGAAGCTAATATCCCCACCCCAGTCTAATCCGGTCTCCAGCGCATAATCGCGGTAACATACTGATATTGAAAATCAATTCCACGCCCCGAGTCCCAGATAAAAACGCTATATACCGTCTTGGTCGTAAATTGTCTCGAAATGGCCGCTAAGCCTAAGCAAAAATGATAACACCAATTGAGTTCGTGAAAGAGCGGTATAAACCTTTTCCGGGAAACTTGGAACAACGTATCTGGGGGGGGCAAAAAAGCGAACGCTACCACGAATCGCTCGGTAACCTGAAGCCAGCTAGTGTTTATTCTAGGCGCAGACAACAGATTCTCGATCAATGAAAGGAGATATTACTGAACACCTTGGCGACGCGTCCCAAGATGCTTTCTAAACAATCAGGCAGAGTTACAGGTCCAGATGAGCTGAAGCGTCTATTAAATGACGATGCAGCCTGAATGGAAAGTTATAACGACGCACAAATGATCACCCAAACCCTGCGATTTGACTGCATGCTGATCTCCTTTAGGCACTGACCCTTTGCAAACACGCAGGCACTTAGGTCAAGCAGCCCGAATGTACAGATATAAAGGATCACCATTATCGTAGAAATCAATAGTGTTATACTGCCCCCAACAAACAAGAATCATTTCACTCCCATGGAAAAACAAAATCTACCTGAAACCCTCGCGGACCGGCTGCAACGTTTGGAAACCGTCGTCAAAAATCTTGAGTCCGAAGACCAATCAATTGAAAAGTCGCTGGCAGAGTACGAAGAGGGAATTAATCTTATCCGTAAAGCTCAGGCTGACATCTCCAACGCAGAGCAAAAAGTTCATATTCTCGGCAATACCGCCTTTGGCGAAGAAGAAAGCTGATAGTGGCTGCTATAACTGTGCTTACCGCATTTATGCAAAAGTGTCGACTAAACCCGAAAGATCAACTCCCTCTTGATCTTCTAATCCCCGATCTGGCAGCAGTGTGCAGCTACGCATTGGAGGAAAGTGGCAAGCAAGTACGGCCGGCCCTAGCCTACCTTGCATTCTCGACAATAACACCCGGTTCGATCAACTTGGTCCCTGTCTCCGCTCTGGAACTAATCCACACCTACTCCCTAATCCACGACGACCTCCCCGCCATGGACGACGACGATATGCGTCGTGGCAAGCCCTCTCTTCACAAGGCTTTCGACGAAGCCACCGCCATTCTTGTGGGCGATGGCCTCCAGGCCCGAGCTTTCGAACTACTCGCCGATGCCCCGGATCTATCAGTAGAGCAAAAAGTGCGCATGATTAAAGTGCTCGCCCAAGCATCCGGTTTTGAGGGCATGGTCGGCGGCCAATACATCGACATTCAGGCCGTCGACTCCGACATGACCCTGGAAGAACTCCAGGCCATGCACGAGATGAAGACCGGCGCCCTCGTCCGCGCATCTCTCGCCCTGGGTGGCATTGCTGCCAATGGCACAGACGAGCAGTTGGCGGCGCTGGACGAGTACGGCAAGCACATCGGGCTGGCCTTTCAGGTTGTCGACGACATTCTGGATGTGGAAGGTGACGCGGAAGCGCTCGGCAAAACAGCGGGCAAAGACGCTGAAGCCAATAAACCGACTTATGTGAAACTCCTGGGTCTCGACGGCGCCAAAGCCGAGGCGAAGCGCCTGCTACAGGCAGCTATCGATGCACTGGAAATGTTTGGGGATTCAGCGGACCAACTCCGTGACCTGGCCCGATATATCGTGGAGAGGGATCGATAAGTGACTTTGGGGCGGC